>JAQSCW010000035.1:64656-138980 GCA_029945625.1 bacterium | reverse complement strand
GTGCAAAGCGCTCTGAATGACGTTTTGTTTTCGTCGTCATTCAGAGGCCGCTTAAGAAAAATAGGAGAAGCGGCCGAAGAATCTGTCACAGGGATTTGAAAATATACAATTTGGCATTGCTAGATAACAGATTCATCGCGCTGCAGTTTCACAGTGCAAAGCGCTCTGAATGACGTTTTTTTACACCGACATTCGGAGGCCGCTTAAAGAAAAATAAAGGAGGCGGACGAAGAATCTGTCACAGTACTTAAAAATAAACAATAGTAGCGCTGCTCTATAAGAGATTCTTCGCGCTGGAGATTCATAGTGCAAAGCGCTCTGAATGACGTTTACTTTACACCGTCATTCAGAGGCCGCTTAAAGAAAAATAAAGGAGGCGGCCGAAGAATCTGTCACTTCGATTTGAATATAAACAAACATAATATTGCTATATAAGAGATTCATCGCGCTGCAGAGTCACAGTGCAAAGCGCTCTGAATGACGTTTTTTTTCGGAATTTCCATGAAGTAATTCAGTCCAGTCTCCTGTTTCAAAAGGAAATAATTTCTCGAGAAATTAATTATGCGGTAATTTCTTCACAATCCTATCTTCCTTATACAAGATTTTTTCCGCCAATTTTCCCACACTATCAAAATAACACCAGATGCTATCCTGCTTATCCTGCTTATAAAATCCCTGATACCGCATCTTTCCGTTTTCAAAATAGGTGAAGTTTGGGCCTTCGCGTAAGCCTTTATCGTAATGCATTTCACTCCAGGCGAGTCCATTGGGGTAAAACGACATCCATTGGCCGTGCCGTTTACCAAAGCGGAATTGCCCACGGAACTTAATAATGCCATTATCATATTTATCAGTGTAGTCGCCGGTATAGTCGCTGTCGGGTGGAAGGATGAGCAAGGGATTTTTTTGTTTCAACGAATCGGCATGCATCCGTTGTTGTGCTTTTGAAAGTGAATCGTTAAGCGGAGCGCTCTCTGCTTGGTCACCATTTCGGCAATTTCCTAAAAACAAAACAAGAACAGGTAACAGAAAGTACAATTTTGACATGGTTCTATTTTTTGCGTTCAATGGCATAAATTAATAAGCGCTCCAAGCTCTGACGGGCACTGTTGTCGGGCAATTGTTTTAACACCGCAATGGCTTTTTCTTTGTATTCATGCATCACCTTATTGGCATAAGTAATTCCGCCTTTTGCAATCACAAAGTCAATCACTTTCTTCACCTCTTCGCTTTCTTCGTTATGATTTTTAATAATTGTAATGATCTTTCTTTTCTCAAGCCAGGTCGAATTATTTAAGGCATAGATGAGGGGGAGTGTCATCTTCTTTTCTTTGATATCGATGCCGGTTGGCTTTCCAATATCTTCATCTGTTCCAAAATCAAACAAATCGTCTTTGATCTGAAACGCAATGCCGGTTAAAGTTCCAAAATCACGGGCCAGGCGAATGGTATTAGGATTGTCAGTTACAGAAGCGGTGCCCGCTGCGCAACAGGCCGCAATTAAGGTGGCCGTTTTTTTGGTGATGATGTCAAAATAAATTTCTTCCGAAATATCGAGGCGTCTCGCTTTTTCAATCTGCAATAATTCTCCTTCGCTCATTTCGCGCACCGCCGTACTTACAATCTTCAGCAAATGGAAATCGTTATTATCCAGTGAAAGCAACAATCCTTTGGAGAGCAGAAAATCGCCGATCAATACCGCAATTTTATTTTTCCACAAAGCATTTACACTAAAAAATCCGCGACGTTCGTTACTATCGTCCACCACATCATCATGCACCAAAGTGGCAGTATGTAATAATTCGATGAGGGCAGCTGCGCGGTGAGTACTATCATTTACTTCTCCACTCACCTGTGCCGATAAAAACACAAACATGGGCCGGATTTGTTTTCCCTTGCGTTTTACAATATAAGAAGTGATCTTATCCAGCAAAGGGACAGAGCTCTTCATGGCGACCCTGAATTTTTCTTCAAAGACTTCCATGTGGAAGGCAACCGGTTTTTTTATGTCCTCAACGGCTTTTGACACGAAGGCTAAATTAAGTTTTTATTTTAATTCGGGAGAAATGAGTTGGTTTTTATTTGCCAATTGGCCGCAAGCCGCGTCAATGTCCTTACCCCGACTATGACGTACATTGCAAATAATGCCATTGGTTTCAAGGTATTGGGTAAAATCGAGCAAACGGGCCTTGGTGGTTTGTTCAAATTCTCCGCCATCTACCGAATTGTATTCAATAATATTAACCTTGGCTTTTACACGGCGGCAAAACTTCACCAAATCGCGGGCATCGTCGAGCGAATCGTTGAAGTCTTTGAGCGCAATGTATTCAAAGGTTGGGCGGGTGCCTGTTTTTTGAGTAAAATAATTGAGTGAAGCAGCCAGACTATCTAAACTATTGGTTTCATTGATGGGCATGATTTGATTTCGTTTTTCTTCGGTGGCGGCATGCAAAGAAAGCGCCAAATGAAATTTAACCTGATCATCGCCCAGTTTGGCGATCATTTTAGAAACTCCGGCGGTTGACACCGTGATGCGTTTGGGTGACATGCCTAATCCACTGGGACTGGTTATTTTTTCGACAGATTTAAGCACTTCCGCATAATTCAACAGCGGCTCTCCCATGCCCATGTACACAATATTTGTGAGCGGTGCTTTGTAACGGTCGAGCGCGGTATTTTTTACCAATACCACTTGGTCAAAAATCTCGTCGGCATTTAAATTACGCATGCGTTTGAGTTTTCCGGTGGCGCAAAATTTACAGGTCAAACTGCATCCTACTTGTGAGGAAATGCAGGCTGTCATGCGGGTTTGATGCGGGATGAGCACACTTTCTACCACAAAATCGTCGTGCAATTTCATGGCACATTTTATGGTTCGGTCGCTGCTTACCTGCAAGTCGTGAAGTTGAACAGCATTAATTGTAAAGTTTTCTTCCAGATAGTCGCGTAGTTTCTTAGAAAGGTTTGACATCTGAGCAAAATTTACGACGCCTTTCGCCCAAAGCCAATCGTATACCTGTTTGGCGCGGAAAGCGGGTTCATGAATCTCCTCGAACAATTCGGTGAGTTGTTGCAGGGAGAGGATTCGGATGTCTTTTTTTGCCATTTTTTAGGACTGCTAAGGTACCAATAATAGTGTGATAATCGTTACCTTCGGACATGCGATTTTTGAAGGCAGACAGACTTTTTGACGGTAAACATTTTTTGGCAGATGATTTGGTGCTGGTGCTTGATCGCGGCAACGAATTTAAGGACCTGGTGCCGGAAAAGGACCTGGAAAAGGGAATTATTGAGCGTTTTGAAGGCATCCTCAGTCCGGGTTTTGTGAACGCGCATTGCCATTTAGAACTGAGCCATCTTCATAACAAAATTTCAAAACATAGCGGTCTTCCTGAATTCGGAAAAAGCGTGATCCAACTTCGTGACCAATTTAGAAAAGAAGAAATTGCAGAACACATGGAGGAGGCGGATGCGGCCATGTGGCGTTCGGGGATTGTGGTCGTGGGTGATATTAGTAATGATGCCACGAGTTTCAGACAAAAAACAAGGGGCTCCATCTTTTACCATACATTTTTAGAGCTTATTGGTTTGAACCCACAACGCAGCCGGAGTGTTTTTGAAAAAGGAGAATCACTTTTGGAAACTCTCAAAAATATGGAACTAAGATCAAGTGCCGTTCCACATGCTCCCTATAGCACTTCTACCGATCTCATTTCGCTGTGTGCTGAATTCGACGACACACATAACCTGCCTTTCAGCATTCACAATCAGGAAAGTGAAGAAGAAAATAAATTTTTTGAAGGAAAGCACAGCAAATTTGAAAAACTCTATGAATTCTTACACCTAGATATTTCTTGGTTCAAGTCCACCGGGGGCTCGAGCCTAGAGGCTTATGCTTCTCATTTATCCAAACGGCCTTCACTGCTGGTGCACAATACCTTTACAAGGGAGAAAGATTTGGCTTCGGTAAGAGATAAAAATGTGTATTGGTGTTTTTGTCCGGGTGCCAATCAATACATCGAAAATTCACTTCCTGATTTTACCTTGTTTGCCAAACAAAAAGGAAAGATCTGCGTGGGGACCGATAGTCTGGCAAGTAATACCCAATTGGATCTTATACAGGAAGTAAATGTGATCTTGCGATCGGGTTCCGTTTTTTCAGAGGAGGACCTCTTGGCCGCCATCACGGGGAATGCAGCGGAGGCCTTGATGTTGGAAGATCAATTTGGAAATTTTATAGCGGGAAAAAACACAGGACTTAATTTAGTAAGTCGGAAAAATTCGGAATTGAAATTCATTAAAAAAATAGCTTAAGTACTATGCTTTATTTAAAATCATTTACGTTTAATCCCTTTCAGGAAAACACCTATGTGGTGTATGATGATGACAGTACCGCTTTTATTTTTGACCCCGGCAATTCAAACCCCGGGGAGGATGCTGAATTAAAAAAATTTATTGAAGACAAAAAATTAAATCTGAAACGCTTATTGTTAACGCATGGCCACGTGGATCATGTGATGGGCAACCGTTTTATTTACAACTCGTATGGTCTTTTACCCGAAGTGCATAAAGACGACCTGTTTTTTGTAGAGCGCATGGCGCAAAGCGCTTCCATGTATGGTGTAAGTTGTGAGCAATCTCCTTTACCTGAGAAATATCTTGAGGATGGCCAAAAGATTAGTTTGGGAAATTATCTGTTTGAGTGCATCCACACACCAGGGCATTCTCCGGGGAGCATTTCCTTTTATTGCCCTGAAAGTAAATTACTGATTGGAGGTGATGTTCTTTTTAATGGAAGTATTGGCCGATCTGATTTGCCCATGGGAAATCATGAAACGCTTATTCATTCAATAAAGGAACGATTAATGGTATTGGGTGGCGATATAAAAGTCTATTCGGGTCATGGACCTGCCACCACCACAGGGTTTGAGAGTGAAAACAATCCTTTTTTAACCTGATTTTAACCCCTGCTTGTAATTGTGAGTATATTCGTATGATTAAACTAAAAGTTCTCATACTCTTTTTGGTGATAGCCTTCGACATCGTGGCGCAGAATAAAGACCTTTCTGATACGGTAAAACTTCCCTACTTTAAAAAAGAAGAGATCATTTTTGAAGGAAAGCGCTACCGGATTCATAATAATTATCTCACTGCCGGAGCAGGTTTTGGTGCCTCCAGCAGTCGATCAACTGCCCAAAAGAATCTGGCGTTGGATTATCAGTTTCACATTCGTATGCAACAATTTCAGACCGGCGTCTTGATAAGCGGAAACGATTTTGGCAGCACTAATTTTACGCAACTTCACGTAGGTTACGGGTATCGTTTAGAAAAAAATAAAACAAATTTTGCGTTCTTTGCAGGACCCACCTATTTTACTGGAGTAATGGGCGATACCAGCACCACCGCTGTGATATTTGATGGTTTCGGTCTATATTCCAGCGTTCAGGTAGTTTACAAAGTTGTGTACGACATCGGTTTAGGACTCGAACTATTTAGTGACATTAACTATAAACAACGCATGTTTGGTGTTAAGATCATTGCTTTTTTCTCGAACGCCTACAGGGGGCCAAAGAGAAACATCAATCCCAACGTGCGCTCAGAAAATCCGCGATGACCGAATTTATTATTGTAGGACGAGGCCTAGCAGCCTGCACATTGATGCATGTTTTTACAAGTACAGGGGTATCGTTTAAAGTTATTGGAAAGGAAAACATGAGCCGCTGCTCGCAGGTAGCGGGCGGAATTTGGAACCCCGTGGTTTTTAAGCGACTCACAAAAAGTTGGATGGCCGATGAATTGGTTCCCTGTCTGACTAATTTTTACAATGAATGTGAATCACGTCTTCAAACAACATTTGTTACCCGCCGAAAAATTATCAAACCTTTTGTGGAAGAGCAAGAGAAGGAACTTTGGCGAAAAAAATCAAAGAACGAGTTGGATGATTACCTCGACCCGACAATTTATGACTCTGACGAAGGACCGGCTAATTGCAAGATCGAGAACGGGTTTGGATTAGTTTTGGGCAGTGGGAGCATTGATATGAATGCGTTTCTGGAGGCCACGTCCAGCTTTTTCAGAAATGAGATGGTGGATGAAGAGTTTTTATATGCTAAACTTAAATTAATAGAGGGCGGGGTGGAGTACGAAGGTATAAAGGCCAAACATCTTATCTTTTGCGAAGGCTATCTGGTGAAAAACAATCCTTATTTTAAATGGATCCCTTTAAAGCCCGCCAAAGGCGAAGTGCTTAAGGTTAAGGTAAATGATCTTGATCTCGGCCATCAAATCCTAACCAAAGCTGCCTTTATCATGGGCATAAAAGAGGGGCAATACCGAGTGGGCGCCACCTACGAATGGAACGAATTAAACGAGGAGCCCACAGAGAAAGCACGCCTTGATTTGGAAACAAAACTAAAAGGCATTCTTAAAACGGAGTACAAGGTAATTGGTCACGAAGCCGGCGTGCGGCCCTCTTCATGCGACAGGCGACCCATTTTAGGACCACATCCTCTGCACCCGAACTTGTTTATTTTTAACGGTCTGGGCACAAAAGGAGTGATGCTGGCGCCTTACTTTGCTAAAAATTTTGTAAATTTCTACTTACAAAAAGAAGCTCTTCAAGCAACTGTGCATGTAAGCAGGTTTTATCATTTGTATGGAAGAACATAAAATGAGATTGATCGGTCGCCGCGAATACATTGATTTTCCATTATTGGGGATCTTTGATATTGAGGCTAAAATTGATACCGGGGCCTATACTTCTTCCCTTCACTGCGAAAACATTTCGGTAAATTATGAAAATTCAAAACCAATTCTTTATTTTACCATTATTGAGCACGGGGGAACACGCGCGCTGAGGTTTGAAGAGTTTTCGCAAAAAAAAATCAAAAATTCTTTTGGAGAGATGGAGGAGCGGTTTGTGATTAATACGGTGTTTCATATCGGAAAGAAAAAGATCCGATCCATTATTTCCTTGTCGAACCGAGATAATATGAAATATCCTGTGTTGATTGGAAGAAGGTTATTGAAAGGGAAATTCTACATAGACGTGAAACATGTTCACACGGGCGGAAAGGATTTAACGAGGGCATTAAAGGAAGAACAAAACGAACATACAAGGCAGGATGAAAATGAATGAGTTGAATCCAAAAATGGTAACAAATGAAAATCGCTATTTTATCACGAAATAAAAATCTGTACTCAACCCGAAGGTTGATTGAAGCAGGAGAAAAAAGAGGGCACGAGATTGTGCTGCTCGACCACATGAAATGTGTGTTGGTCATTGAGCAAGGAAGGCCGCATATTTATTTTAACGGCCGTGAGGTGAATGACGTAAAAGCCGTGATTCCACGAATTGGTGCATCTGCCACATTTTATGGATCGGCAGTGGTTCGGCAATTTGAAATGATGAAGATCTTTACGGCGGTGGAGTCGCAGGCGCTCGTGCGCTCACGCGATAAACTCAGAAGTCTGCAAATTTTAGCCCGTGCAGGCATCGGTATTCCAAAAACCGCTTTTGCCTCTTCGCCAAAGGACAGAGATATTGATAGTGTAATAGAAAATATTGGAGGCGCCCCTTGCGTGGTGAAACTTTTGGAAGGTACTCAAGGCATTGGTGTGATACTTGCCGAAAATCAAAAAGCAGCCAAGAGTGTGGTGGAAGCATTTTTAAAACTGGAGGCCAATATGCTGGTGCAAGAGTACATTAAGGAAGCGGGAGGGGCCGACATTCGTGTGTTTGTGGTCGACGGACAAATTGTAGGCTCCATGAAACGTCAGGCCCGCGATGGCGAATTTAGAAGTAATTTACACAGAGGAGGAATAGCATCGGTGATTCGACTCACCGATGAAGAACGCGCCACGGCCATTAAATCGGCAAAAAAATTAGGACTGGCCATTGCGGGGGTAGATCTTTTACAATCGAGTCGCGGACCATTGGTAATGGAAGTGAATTCATCGCCGGGGTTGGAAGGCATTGAAGGTGCCACGGGAATAGATATTGCGGGAAAGATTATTGAGTATGTTGAACGAAATGAATTTACTAAACCCGGGGAATAATAATGCCAACTGAAAAATCGCAAAAAACGCTTACCATCAATGGGCATTCGGTTGAGCCCGGGGAAAACAGAACAGTAGTGTTGAACTCATATGAGCTCCACACCAAAACCAAACTCGAAATTCCGGTGCACGTGCATCGCTCAAAAAATCCGGGCCCAACACTTTTATTATCGGCCGGTATGCACGGGGAGGAGATCAATGGTATTGAGATCATTCGAAAAGTTATTTCAAGAGAAGATGTGCAGCATTTAAAATGCGGAACGCTCGTGGCGATTCCCGTTATTAATGTAATCTCTTTTTTATATGGAAGCCGCGATTTGCCTGACGGACGCGATCTTAACCGTTGTTTCCCCGGAACCAGAACAGGTTCGATCGGGAGCAGGGTGGCGTATGATATTATGAATCACATTTTGCCCATCGTAGATTTTGGGGTCGATTTTCACACGGGTGGAGCAAGGATCAATAATTATCCTCAGATCCGTTGTGTATTTGATTTTCCTGACAATGTAAATTTGGGTGAACGTTTTTCGGCCCCTATTATTATTGATAGTCCGTATCGCGATGGAACTTTCAGAAAGGAGGCCTCTAAGAAAAAGAAACCTATTTTGGTGTATGAAGGCGGCGAAAGCATGCGATTCGACTATTTGGCTATTAATGAAGGCATCAATGGTTGTTTGCGATTACTCAATTCCTATAATATGATCGATATGGACCTTCCCGGAAACGGTTCGGTGAAGATCAAAAAAAGCTCCTGGGTGCGGGCCAATAACAGCGGCTTGTTTCACATGAGTGTAAATAATGGGGCCCATGTTTATAAAGGCGATTTGTTGGGTGTCATCTTTAATCCTTTTGGTGAAACTGAAGAAAAGATCGTTAGCCCCATTAAAGGCTATATTTTAGGAATAAATAACCAACCGGTGGTGAACGAAGGCGATGCTTTGATCCATATAGGCATGGAAGAGCAATAGATTTTGCGTAACTTTGCGTGTGAAAAATTCAGTTGACCTCAGCGATCTGTTCATCCTTGCGTTTATTGCTACGGTATTTATAATAGGGACTGTGGTTATTTTTAAGTTTATGCGCGGGGGCAAAAAAAAGTAACATGACAATGAATACGTTATTAATATTATTCCTGAATCTGGGTGGCGGCGAATTGGTGATGATCGTCCTTGTAATTTTGGTGTTGTTTGGCGGAAAAGGAATTCCCGGTATTGCCAAAACATTAGGAAAAGGTTTGCGTGAATTTAAGAACGCCACCGATGGCATTCAAAGAGACATTCGCGAAAGCACTAAGGGCATTACCGAAGAGGTAAATGAACAGATTAAAGAAGTGAAGAAAGAAATTGAAAAGGAATAAACACCTTTTGGTTTGAAACACTTATCGCATTTATATCTCAGTTTATTTCTTTTAACCGGCAGTTTTATTTTTAAGGCACAGGAACCTCAAAAGATCAGGTTCTCAAAACAATCAGAGTTCATTTATTTTTTTCAGGTAGGACCGAAGAGTGACAGTATTATTAAAAACAGAAGCGATCGTTTTTATTTTTTAGTTCAGGATTCTTTGAAACAAAACATTTTCATTGAAGTTGAGAATGGTATGTTTAGCAGAACCGATAACGACAGCATTCTCAAACTTGATTTTCTTCCCGGCATAAAATATGAAACGGTGTATTTAAAGAATCAGGAACCTGCATATAAAGAAAAAAAACCAAACTCTCGATTTGAACTGACTACTCGGGTGAATGGTGCTTCCGAATTCGACAAAAGAAAAATCCGAATTAGGGTGATGGACAAACGAAGGAATGAAATACTTATGGAAAGTGTGTTTGTGTTTGGTAATTAACGGCCTCTCCGCTGCCAGACCATTCGATCATTTTTTCAAGACGGGATTTCGGAATTTACCAGAGCTTGAACGCTTATTTGAATTTTCTCTTTTCGAATTTGTTTTAGGCTAACGCACTTACTAGTCTTGAATATCTTTCCTTAACACAAACCCTTCGCTCTAAGTGCTCTTTGATTTGCCGGATCACTATTTGGAGGTGGGGATTTGGAACAAAATAGTTTACCAATTAGAGATTTTCAATTAGTGTTTGATAATTCCATGATTTGGAAATACTTGCAGGATTCGTAAGAATTACCAATTTCATTTTTGAAATTGCAATTTCCACAAAACGAATTTCCGCTTACGGTGAGAATTGCGAAACTTGCAATTATTTTATTGTTGTGTTTTAAGTTTCAATTTTTGTTGATCTTGGTTTTCTTCTATTTTTGAGGTAGATAATTTTAAAAAACTAAAACATGAAAGCAAAAAACACTTTATTACTGTCGTTGATTACTACGGCAATTGTTTGTTTATCTTTTTCCACACTAATTGGAAAAGGGGCTGACCCAAAAAACAAACAAAATGTTATCGATCAAAAGAGGGGAGATGAAAAAGTACTTATTTGCCATATCCCTCCCGGAAATCCTTCCAACCGTCAGGACATCTGGGTAAGTCCTTCTGCTGTGAGCGCTCACTTGGCGCATGGCGATTTTTTGGGCTCCTGCGAAAAACCCGTAGATCCCTGCAAGGAGTGCTACGACAATTATCAAAACTGTTTGGCTAATACCAATGGCGACCCGGTTATGATAAAAATTTGTAGCGCTCAATACAATCAGTGCCGCACAAACGCCGGCTGCGGAGCGGCTGAAGCTCCCGGTGGAAAATAGGATTGTATTCTGCCCAAAAACCGGACTCGACATTCTCTAATATTGGAGGCTGTTGTGTCCGGTATTTTGTATAATAAAATTTGTATCATGCGGAGGGGTTTTGTGCTGCAATGCAAGAAACGCTTTCAATAAAAAATTAATTGATGAGGAAGGGGGTCTCGCATGCCCAATTCAATATCTGCTAGCGATTAGTTTGATTCTAGGAAGTAAGCAGATCACAATTCGATAAAAGGCCTGTTATTTTATTTGGCATCGTGCTTCGATGTGTTCACCTTAACTGACCTTTAAAAGAGCTGCATTTTAGAAAAATATTATTCCGGTTTTCCCTCCAAAAACTCCAACAGCAATTCCTGATATTTATACACATCACTTGGTTTTGCCCGCACTAGTTGTTTTAGAATATTAAGCTGGTGAATGGAATGCACGTTTAAGGCCGCCGCCGTGAAAGCCATCTCTTTAAGAGTTGCATATTCATCGGTACTCATGCTGGCCATGCCTCCCACTTTTTCAATAAAAATGCGGGTGCATTCTTTTTCGGCCAGCGTGCGGTTTCCTTTGTAAACTTTGTTAATGTATTTTCTCACTTTGGTACTCACCTCACCGGGGCTCGCGGGAACTGTTTTTCCGCTCAGGTTAAGACATTTATTGCTCTCAGTAAATTTAATGAGAGTTTGTTTGCTGCTACGGTATCCTTTTTGATTTGCAATTTGTTTCGCTTCTTTTTCGGCCAATTGACGGAGCGCTTTATCAACTGGTCTGAAACCATACCTGTAATAAAACCAGAAAGCGCCAGAGGCGATGCCCTCCGGATTATCTTTTCCAAATTGATAGGGTTCCACCTCAAAATAGTCAACATGAAAAACCTGCCGGTAAACGCGCAATAGTTGACACATGATATAACCCGATTCACCTCCGCGAAAAGGTTCAAAAATATTAATGCCGAATAAGGATCGACGACCATAAATCCAGGCGCCACCATAAGCGGCCGGGAACCCGTTTTTAAATAAGGTATAACCAATATAAGATTCAGAGGGTAATTGTCGTTTAGGGATCATGCCATAAATAGCAACGCTAATGCCACGTTCGAGCTGATATAAGCGCAGACTTTTAGGATCCATATAGGTGGCGGGATCGGTTTCGCGACTCATTAATAAAAGTGAGTTCCTGATACTGGCAATAAGATCAGTTTGTTCTTTTTCGGTCAGTTTTTTTGGGGCATGTACTTTGGTATTTAAGAGCTTGAGGTGATCAAATTTTTTAGTCAGGTCCTTATGAAAGTACAGGCGCGCTACCAGAAACCGGTTAAAGGGCCTTGAAAATTGTTTGGTGTTTGAACGAATTTGAATAAAGGCTTGCAGCGATTCAAATAAATAGTCCTTAAGAAAAGGTCGGTCGTTGAATTTATGAACCTGGTCAATAATAAATTCCAATTTCTTATTTTCGGTTATGCCCAACTCTTTAAAGAGGTCAATAGCAGTGTGACCCAGATCGGCAATGTCCTTTTCAATGGTTGGAAGAGTGATGCGAAATAGGTCATTTAGGTTCATGCCTTGTTCATCAAAAGAGTCTAATTTGAGATGAAGATCTTTTTGGTTCAGCATCCAGCTAATGATATCGTGCGAAAAACGTCCAATAAATTCGCTGAAGGGCAAGCCGCTTCCACTGAATTTGGAATGCAGTCCCAGATTTTTTTGTTTTAAAAAGGCAGCGATACGATCGAGTTTTGTTTCGCATAGGGCGAGTTCCTGTTTATTGCCCGGGTGGGCGCAGAGGAACATGAGCAGGTCGTTGTAGTTAACAAGAGAAGTATCTGTAGGAAGTTTGCGTTTCGACAGTTGTGTGAGTAGTTCGAATTTAGTTACGGAGTTTACTTTGTCAAATTGGTTGGCAATGAGACTGAGTTTCTTCAGCGAATTTTGAAAGGAGGGTTTCATGATTATGCGGAGGCTTAAATGTAGATGTTTTTAACCAATTGCGTAGAGAAAATTCTCTGTGATTACCGGTCCATTTAACCACAAAGGACACAAAGGAATTCACAAAGGACACAAAGAACGGTAATTTATTTTTCTTTGTGTAGCTCTGTGTTGCCCTTCTCTGTGATTACCGGTCTATTTAACCCTGCCCGACCTATTAAATACATTTGGTCGTTCAGGCGGGCACAAAGGACACAAAGGAAATCACAAAGGAAATCACAAAGGACACAAAGAGCCAAGCATTTATTTTTCTTTGTGCCTCTTTGTGCTGCCTCTTTCTTCGTGTTCTTTGTGGTTCCTGTATTTTAGTAACCACAGAGCGGGATTCAAATGCGTTTCACCAATTCTTTTACAATCAAACTCATCAGGGGTTCTTTCAGATGAGCTACGCGTTGCACCTCCTCGTGCGTAATGGTTTGGGTTCTTCCTTCAATTCCCAGATCTGTAATAATACTAATTCCGAAAACATCCATCCCTGCGTGTTTGGCTACGATTACTTCCGGCACAGTACTCATTCCTACGGCATCGGCACCCATACGCGCTAAAAAACGGTATTCGGCGGGAGTTTCAAAACAAGGCCCGGTGAGGCCCACATAAACACCTTCACTTATTTTGATCTTATTTTCTAAGGCAATCACTTTTGCCAAGGCAATGTATTCTTTTTTATAGGTTTCCCCCATATCAACAAATCGCGGACCCAAGGCGTCTTCATTTCTACCGATGAGTGGATTATCGGGAAAGAAATTGATGTGATCGTTTAGGATCATCAATTCGCCCACTTCAAAATTCGGATTCATACCTCCGCTGGCATTGCTCACACAGAGAGTTGTAACCCCAAGCGCTTTCATCACACGAATAGGAAATGTTATTTGATGCATGGTATACCCTTCGTAAAAATGAAATCGCCCCTGCATGGCCACCACCTTTTTTCCACCCAAGTCACCAAAAATAAGCTGGCCATGATGACCGGGAACTGTACTTACCGGAAAATTAGGAATTTCGTGATAAGGAATGGAATGTTCTATTTTTATCTCCTTTACCAAACCACCCAAACCTGTTCCTAAAATAATTCCTACAGTGGGAAAGAAATTAGCGGTACGACTACGAATATTTTTGGTGGTGGATTCTATTTGATCTAACATATTTCAGTATTAACTCGTTCAGTTCTTGTTCTTTGTCCTTAAAAGTTACTTCTACCGGAAGAATGTAAATATTCATGCTTTGTGCCAGGCCCCATACCGATTCGGCCTTTAGACGCATGAGATCTTTTTCGGTGGTAACCAAAATTTTATTTCCACCTTCAAAACTATGGTAATAGCGTTCAATATCGCTGAGGTCTTTGAGTGAATACTCGTAGTGATCGGCAAATTCGAGATGCCTTACTTCTGCGGCATATTCTTTTAGGTAATTAACCATAGGTTGCGCATTGGCAATACCGGCAAAGGAAATAACACGGTAGCGGAACAGATCGTTAAGTGTATCAATGGTTTCAGTAGGTTTATTTACGGCATACAATTCGCCGTACTTGAGGTAACTAAAAAATACTTGTTGGTGAGCTCTTGGATTCACGTCTTTGGTCACGTTTCTAATTTCAATGGGACTGCTTCTTTCGGGAGTTTTGGTAATAATAATTACATCTGCGCGGTGAATCCCACTTTTGAATTCACGCAATGTGCCCGAAGGAAGCATGGTGTCGTTAAAAAAGAGATGAGAAAAATCACTTACCACAATGTTAAGTCCGCATTTTAGCGAGCGGTGTTGAAATACATCGTCTAAGAGTATCACTTTTGGCGCTTCATGTCCCAAGGCCAAAAGGTTCCTAACACCATTTACGCGACTGGCGTCTACTGCCACTTGCACCTTATATTTACTTTTGTAAATCAGTGGCTCATCGCCAATATCATCGGCGGAGCTCTTTTCGTCGGCCAATATAAAACCGTGGGTTTTGCGTTTATAACCTCTACTCAGTGTAGCGATTTTTGCGTTTTCTTTTTGTAATAAGCGGATGAGGTATTCTACAAGGGGCGTTTTTCCTGCTCCTCCAACGGCCAGATTGCCTACTCCAATGGTATGTACATCAAATGAATGCTCCTTTAGGAACTTCCAATCGTACAATAAATTTCGCAGCATGGTGATAATGCCGTACAGATAAGAAAGAGGTAGAAGGAGTATTTTTAACCAGTCGTTCACACTGCCTAAATATGCTTATTTTTTTTGACACAGGAAAATCCGGGGAAAAGGATCAAGCGGAAAAGCCGGGGAGAAAGTTTTTGAGCCTGCCCCCATGAAGAGAAAAACTTACCAAGAAAACTTCCCGGTTTTTCTGATTTGGGCGTGCCCCCGCCTTTCTTTTTTTATTCCGTTTGGCGGGGTCGCGCTTTCCGTTCCAAGTCCTCGCCACGCAAAGAGACAGGCGTGGCTGTGGGCTTTCCACTACAATCGCTCACGCAGCAAACTAGTTGTTTCCATCTAAAAAAAATCCAAGGGATAAATTAGTTACATTTCCCCAACAATTCCGATTGATTCGAAAAAAATACCAATTAAAGGGATAACAAATTAATCGCTGATGGTTTGCAAGCCCAAACGGTAGTTTTGGGGATCGAATCGCAGCTCGGAAAAAGTTGTGCCACCTTTGTGGTAACTTACCACAAGCGTAGATTGACCGGCCCAATTCAGAATAGGATCAATGGTCATATTAGTTATACCCCGCATGCAGGATTCTATGGAGCGTTGTTTTACGATGGCTTTTCCGGTTTGTGTGTTCCAGCGGACAAAAAACAATTTAGTCTCTTTCCCAGCGGTGCATTCCGGTTTGTCGGGAGCTTTACTAAAAGCACTTACATACACCAACATATAGGTACTGTCAGCACTTCTTTCTTGAAACAATACTTTGGTAAATTCGGGGTCTCTCAATAATGAATCGTTGATGCAGTAATTCAAAATAGAATCTCCACTTACCAAATTAAGGCAGAGTTTCATTTTTTCTTTTTTTGATTTTGAGCGTTTGGTATACACTTTGAAATCGCGGATCACGAGATCGGCCTCTTCTTCTTCAACAAGAGAATCTGTTTTTAAAGGATCGGCTTGGGGAATAACAGGAGCGTCTTTTGGAGCGGATTTTTTGGTTTGAGCAGGCAGTATGAATGTGGCAAACAGCAAGGCGAAAAAAAGACACTTTCCCATGGGGCTAAAATAATAATAAATTCCCTAACATCAGAACCTTCCCGCTTCAACTAGTTTTACGGCGCGTTCCACCATAATATCTTCCACTTTGGCGTCGTACCGTACTTTCATATCGTGCCCAAAAATAACGGCAATGGTTTGCCACATGGTGGCCTGAAAGCCGCCCCTCAACTGCTTTACCACCTCGTAGGTTGTTTTTCCCGCTTCGCGGTCGATCAGTTTCATGAGTATTTTTCCCTGTGAAACGGTAAGTGCTTTGAGCTCGTCCTCAAATTCATGGCGAAGGTCTTTTTCGCAGACCTTAATAAAGGCTTTTTTTAAGCGTTCGTCTCCAATTTTTTGAAGGGCATAATCGTATTCTCTCAATTTGGCAGCAGCAATAATGGCGTAGGGATATACAATTTTTACATTGTATTTGGTGCGCGTCCATAATTCATATTGTTCTCTGGTTCTGAATTGAAATTGCGTGCAGATATCAATTGAACAGAGGTCTACTACCGGAACCGTGTCTCCATTGAGCAGCTCAGCCCGCAGCCGAACGCCGTGATTGGGCGGATTCATAATATCGTAGGCTTCGGAAGTTTGTGCTTCCATAAAAAGGGAACTGAATAACAGGATCAGACAAAAAACCGGGGTCTTAAGTGAGACTGAATATTTCGCGTTGCCGAGCTTCATGTATTACTATATGTTCTTATACGTGAAAGGTAACCTCAGCGTTTAGTTCAATTGAGGCGATTTTCCTTCCATTTACTTTTTTTAACGGCGCTTACCTCAAAAACCTCGTTTTTCGTCGCTTTTTTATCAAAAATGAGTGCGGAGCTCAGTGCGGCCACCTCCTCCAATTCCTGATTTGGCACCGAGAGCATTTCGGGTTTAAAATGTTTACCAATAAAACCGGTGTCAAATTTACCGCTAATAAAGGCGTTATGTTTCATCACAAACTTGCAAAAGTCGAGGGTCGTTTCTACGCCCACAATTTTATAATCATCAATGGCCCTAATCATTTTTGCAATGGCTTCGGTACGGTCTTTTCCATGCACAATCAATTTTGAGATCATGGGATCATAATAAATAGGAATGTCCATACCTTCCTCAAAACTATCGTCAACACGAACCCCCGGGCCCGATGGGGTTTTGTACACGACTAATTTCCCGATGTCGGGTAAAAAATTATTGGTAGGATCTTCGGCGCATACTCGCACTTCTATGGCATGACCATTAATGTGAAGGTCGGCCTGCGTAAAGCTTAGTTTTTCATTGCGGGCCACTTTTAGTTGTTCTTTCACCAAATCTAAACCCGTGATCAATTCCGATACCGGATGTTCCACCTGCAAACGGGTATTCATTTCGAGGAAATAAAAATTTAATTGGTCATCGAGCAAAAACTCAACGGTGCCGGCCCCGCTGTAATTGCAGGCTTTTGCCACATCTACCGCACATTTCCCCATTTGTTCGCGCAATTGCGGACTTAACACACTGCTCGGGGCTTCTTCAATCAGTTTTTGATGACGGCGTTGTATGCTGCATTCGCGTTCAAACAGATACACACAATTTCCATGGTTATCGGCTAAGAGTTGAATTTCAATGTGGCGGGGTCCGGAGGCATACCGTTCAATAAATACTGCTCCATTTCCAAATGCTGAAATGGCTTCGCTTACCGCCATTTTCATTTGTTCTTCCACATCCTTTTCATGTTCTACCAAACGCATGCCCTTTCCACCACCACCGGCACTGGCCTTTATTAATAAGGGGAAACCAATCTCTCTGGCAATTTTAATAGCCTCTTTCACATCACTAATGGCTCCCTCCGAACCGGGAATCATGGGAACATTGAATTTTTTGGCCGTGGCCTTCGCGCTTAATTTATCGCCCATCAGGTCCATACTTTCGGGACTAGGGCCAATAAAAATTAGCCCTGCTGCTCGCACTTTTCTTGCAAAATCGGCATTTTCGCTTAAAAAACCATAACCGGGATGAATGCCATCCACACCTAATTCTTTACAAATAGCAATGATTTTATCGCCTTGTAAATAGGACTGAGAACTAGGCGGCGGGCCCACACAAACTGCCTCATCGGCGTATCTTACAAAAAGTGCATTTCGGTCGGCTTCCGAAAAAATAGCCACTGTTTTTATTCCCATTTCACGGGCACTGCGCATGATGCGTAAAGCAATTTCGCCGCGATTGGCAATGAGGATCTTCTGCATAGTTTGGTCTAAAATGTACGCTTAAAGGTAAGCATTTATCAGCTTAGAAATTTGCTAAGAACATATTGGTTCTTTTTGGTATTTTAGGCCCGGTTTATGTTTTTTTACCTCTCAAAAATTCTGGCATTTACAGTTTCACCCTTGGTGTGGGTGTTTGCACTTCTGCTGTATTCCTTTTTCACAAAAATGGATGGCCGGGCAAAAAAATTAAGAATCGCGGCACTGGTACTCTTATATATATGCAGCAATCCTTTTTTGGTGGACGAATGTTTCAGAGCGTGGGAACCGGTGACGCCCGATTACGATTTGATGGATTCGAAATATGATGCAGCCATTGTGTTGGGAGGAATTGGGGATGTGGATCTGAGATTACAGAAAATGAATTTTGGCGCCAGCAGTGATCGCTTGTTACAAACCCTCAAACTTTATCATGAAGGACGAGTGAAAAAGATAATTTACACGGGAGGGTCCGGAAGCATCGAATTTCCCGAAAAACGAGAAGGGCTCTACGTGCAAAAGTATTTACGAACCATTCAGTTTCCCGACAGTGATCTTATTGTTGAGTCTCTGAGTAAGAACACGTATGAAAACGCCATTTTCACAAAACACCTTCTCGACAGTTTACATCTGGGTGGTAATTTTATGTTAGTTACTTCGGCTTTTCACATGCCGCGATCGATGGCTATTTTCAAAAAAGCCGGTTATAAACATCTTACACCTTATATTACTAATCGTTCGAGTGGCGTGAGAAGAAAAACCTTCGATCATTTATTTATCCCAAACCCAAATGCCTTGTTGGGTGCCGAGTTATTGATCCACGAATGGATCGGATACCTCATCTATAAAATGAGGGGGTATGCTTAAATTCAGCGAGGAACTCCTTCAATTCATCTGGCAACATCGCCTCTTATTACCCAAACCACTAATTACACAACAAGGCAAAGAAGTGAAGGTGATAAAACCGGGCGACTTAAATAAAAATGCCGGTCCTGATTTTTTTAACGCGCAAATCGGCATCAGGGACCTGGTGCTGGTTGGGAATATTGAGGTTCACCTCTACACCAGCGATTGGCTTAAACATGGGCACCAGCAAGACAGAAGTTATGACAACATCATTCTACATGTGGTGTACGAACACGATGAAGATTTGCCTCAAAACATAAACAATAATGTGGAGGTATTAGAACTTAAAGACCTGATTGCCCCCGCTACCATTAGTAGATATCAGCAAATTTGCAGTGAGAGAGAAAAGTTGCCCTGCACCAAACACTTGTCGGATGTAGAGGATCTTATCTTCAGCACCTGGATGGAGCGAATGGCAGTTGAACGATTGGAAGAAAAGGTGAAACGTATTGAGAAACTTTTTGAGGAATTTGACGGTGATTATACACAAACGTTTTATTCGCTCTTATTTCGAAATTTCGGGTTTAAGGTCAATTCAGTTCCATTTGAAGTTCTTTCAAAACATTTGCCCGTTCAGCTTTTATTAAAACACTCGGACAACCTTCAGCAAGTGGAAGCACTTTTGCTGGGCATGGCCGGCTTATTAGACGATCAATTCGAGAACAAATACATTCAGCAGTTGCAGAATGAATTTGAATACCTGCGCCGTAAGTACACCTTAATTCCTTTAAAGAAAGAGATCTTCAAATTTTCGAAATTGAGGCCGGCTAATTTTCCAAATCTTCGTTTGGCGCAATTGGCCATGTTGCTCCACGTAAATCGCACACTTTTTTTGAAACCACATACGTATTCAAGTTATGGCGACATTAAAACCGCCCTCACCATTACATTAGAGGGATACTGGAAAAATCACTATACAATTGACGGGAATGCTCTTACCAAGGAATTGAAGTTTGGCACCTCTTCTGCCGAAAATGTGATGATCAATACCTTTGCTCCATTCTTTTTCTTTTATTCTAAGAAATTAGTTAAACCTCAATATGGTGATTTAGCGCTTGACTTATTAAACGCATGTGAAACGGAGAATAATGTCAAAACACGTTTATTCAGCGCCAAAAGGCCCTTGCCACGGGGCGCCACAGTGAGTCAGGGAATCATTAATCTGTACGATCATTATTGCTCGGCAAAACGCTGTTTGAATTGCGGCATTGCGTCGTCAATTTTAAAGAAACCTTAAAAACTAATGTTTCGAATCGGCGTTATAATGAAATAGTTTATCTTTGTGATTATGATAAGGGGGATCACGCGTTGGTTTGAACAAAAGGCATTTGGTGTTTGTGCCTGGCTGGGAAAAAAGCTGGGAATAAGAACTACCACTGTGCGCATGTACTTTATCTATCTTTCCTTTTTCACCTTTGGCAGTCCGGTGATTGTTTATTTTATACTGGCATTTTTACTTGAACACAAAAACTACTTCCGGTTATTTTACACCAAAAAACGTCCCAGTGTTTGGGATATTGAGTAGAACCCCGGGTTTTTAGAGATAGAAAAATAAGCCGACAGATCAATTTTGAAGAAAGTTTGACTTTTTTTTTATATCTTAGGTGGAACCAAGACCACACCCATGAAAATAAGGTATTTGATTTCAACAGCACTTATTCTAACATCCAGCGGCATTTTCAAATCTCAGCAACTAACCGTTTCTTTTCTAAGCCCGGATACGGTTTGTATTAATCAGCCATTTAGTTTCACCAATACATCCACAGGCCCACTAAATGGTTATTATTGGAACGTTTGTTCGGGAAGTTCGGCTGCTCCTACCTTTTCAAGTAATTTATCAAACCCTGCAAATACGTTTAGTGGACCGGCCTATATTTATATCGTAAATGACGGTGGTAATTTTTATGCTTTCGTTACAAATAATTTTAGCGGTCGAATTACAAGACTGGACTACGGAAGCAGTTTAAACAATACCCCTACCGCAACTGATTTGGGGTTTGTGATTAATAATTTGGAAGATGTGTATGTTGAAAAAGAGGGTGGCAATTGGTATGGTTTAGCGGCGGGAGGCACGGGACTCAACAGTGCGATTTTGAGACTAAGTTTTGGTAGCAGCATTACCAATATACCAACGGTGACAAATATGGGAAATATAGGAAATCTGAATTACCCGGTAACGTTGAATATATTTCTATCAGGAGGAAATAAATATGGCCTTACTTTTAATCAGCAGGGCAATACCATTACGCGTTTTAGTTTTGGAAACAGCATTTCAAATACGCCAACGGCTGTAAATCTGGGAAATGTTGGCGGGCTTTCAACCCCATCGCAGATGGCCATAATCAATAGTAATGGAAATTGGAACGCATTCATCTGTAATGACGATGGGATATCGAGTGTGAGTCGCATCGATTTTGGGAATAGTCTACTAAATACACCCACAGGAGTTAACCTTGGTAATTTGGGAGGTTACCTAAATGGTCCTAGGGGAATTTGTTTATGGAATACCTGTGATGGCATAAGAGGTTTGATCGCCAACAGAGCAAATAATTTACTTTTTGATTTATATTTTCCTAGCGGGGCCACGGGGCCAATTAGTATAGCGCCTACAGCCAATACTACCATTTTGAGTTTTCCGCAAACCATCAGGCGAATCAGAATAGCAGACTATATAGCTTACTATATTGTTAATGTTTTAAATAATTCTATTTCCAGAATAAATGTTTCCGACTGCCAGTCTTCTCCTTCCACTACCTTGTCGAACCCACCTGCTATTAGTTTTTCAACTACCGGAACCTACACTGCATATTTAAGATGTAACGAGTCGGAAATTAATCAAGGGCAGTATTGCAAAAAGATAGTGGCGGTAGCAGCACCTCAGTTAATTCTCACTTCGCCACAAACAATTTGCCTTGGAAAACCTGCAGTATTGACGGCTTCCGGTGCTCAACATTTTTATTGGAACACGGGTGCAACAACTGCCAGTATTTCAGTTTCACCTTTTGCTACAACTGTTTATACGGTACAAGGCTGGAATGCAAAAGGGTGTTCATCACAAAAAACAACGAGTGTTAATGTGAGTGAGTGTATTGGCTTAAAGGATTTGGCCAACGAAGAAGCACTTAAAGTATTCCCTAATCCTTCTTCAGGAAAATTTGAGATTGAAACAATTACTCCTTGCACCGGTTTTCGAGTGTATAACCAATTAGGGATTTTGGAAAAGGAATCAAATATGTGGGGAAACTCTCTTGAAATAGATTTGGGAGATAGTCCCGATGGAATTTACTTTGTTAAACTCAGTTTTGAACGAGGAAGCAGGATGATAAAAATATTGAAAACCTCTGAAAGTAGAAATTAATTCAAGTTACAAGAGGAAAGCAGTTCTTGCTAAAAGAAGACGCTCCAAAATACGAGGGGGAAAACCAGCAGACCGCAAAATGATGGAGGATTTCCCAATCTAATTTGTGAAAAGTTGTCAAAAACTTCAATTGGCTTATTCTTGCGGAACTGAATGTTCCGGCAAGAAGGATAAAATGAGGGTGGCTATTCCCGGCAGCAGGATCCCGATAAAAAACCAAACAAGCGCATTGCGACCTAATTGTTTTGCGTAAAAATAAGTGAGCAGGGGCAATCCCAAAAAGAGTAAAATAAAAAAGCCTAATATAAAAACAGCACCCATCTTGCTATCCGGCTAATTCCTCCCAAAACTCAGCCCCGCGACGGGTATGAGGAATTACGATGGTGCCCCCAACAATATTCGCTACGGCAAATACTTCGTAAATTTCTTCGGTGCTGCAGCCTTGTTCTTTGCATTTTTCGAGATGGTATTTAATACAATCGTCGCAACGTAATACCATACTGGCCACCAAACCCAAAAGTTCCTTAGTTTTTACGGGCAAGGCGCCTTCGGCATACGTTTGCGTGTCTAAATTAAATAGTCGTTTAATTACCAGATTATCTTTTCCAAGAATAACCTTGTTCATTTTTGAACGGTAGGCATTAAATTCTTCCACCTGTTTTGACATGAAATCTAGATTTTATCGAGTTTATGTTTTTTGATCACGTACGCCGAAACAAACACACTGAGTTCGTAGAGCAGGTACATTGGCACGGCCACTACCATTTGTGAGGTCACATCGGGACTGGGCGTGATCACTGCAGCAGCTATTAAAATGATGATTACGGCATGTTTGCGGTATTTGCGCATGAACTGGGGCGTTAACAAAGTCATACGCGTGAGAAAATATACCAGCACCGGCATCTCAAAAATGATGCCCGATACCAGGGTCATGGTACTGATCAAAGAAATATAATCGTCAAATGTATTTTGAGTTTGTACAATGCCACTCGATGACACCTGATAGTTGATCAAAAAATTATAGCTCATGGGAAAGAGCAGAAAGTATCCGAAGCAGATCCCTATTAAGAATAACATGGAGGCAATGGCCACAAATACTTTTACGGGACCAATTTCCTGATTCATTAAAGCGGGTCTTACAAATTTCCAAAATTCCCAAAGCACAAACGGAAAACCAAGTATGAGACCGGCCATTAAAGAGATCCACATATGATTAAAGAACTGTTCGGAAGCAGAAAGAGTTTGCAAATGGGCCGGCCGCACGTGCATGCACATCACATCGCCGGCACCCATTTTATGTCCCAACGAGCAAAGCGCTTTGTAAGAAATAAAGTCCTGACGAAGGGGCCCAAAAATAACCGTATCGAACATAAAGTCATTAAAACAAAAAGCAGCGATGGCAAGTACCATGATTACGACGGCACTTCTCACCAAGTGCCATCGCAATTCTTCGAGGTGTTGAAGAAACGACATTTCGGTGCCGGTGTCCTTTGTGTTATCGCTTGCTAAAAAGGCCATATTAAGGCTGCAAATTTACACTAAAACCCAGGGATAACAAATCGGTCCAAAAGGCAGGATAGGATTTTTTGACCACATCGGGGTCTTTAAATTGAACACATTCATATAATAAGGACAAAGGAGCAAAACACATGGCCATGCGATGATCATTATAGGTATCAATGGTTATGGTTTCGGTTTTCAAATTTCGAGTTTCAGTTTTTGGGTTTTTAATGTGCAGGAAGTCGGGGCCGGCATTTACGACAGCACCACATTTTTCCAATTCGCTTTTGAGGGCCTCAATTCTGTTGCTTTCTTTGATCTGAAGCGTTTTTAATCCGCTTAAGTGAGCTTCAATTCCCAGTCCAAAACAGCATACTGCCAGTGTTTGTGCAAGGTCGGGGCAATTGCTGAAATCGTATTCAAATTGCGTACTGCTTAGCGGCTGATTAATGAGTCGAATAGAATGTTTGTAGAATTCGGTTTTCACGCCTAACGTTTCAAATAGGGAGGGAAGAACAGAATCGCCCTGCAAACTGATAGCATCGAACGATGTGAGGGTAATATCTGCCTGTTTTGATAAAGCGCAAATGCTATAAAAATAGGATGCTGAGGACCAATCGGATTCAATCGAAAAAGACGTGTCGGCCATTTTTGGAACGGGACCCTTTACCTGAATGTGATTATTGGAAACAGTAACTTGCATGCCAACTTGTTTCAAAAGGGAAAGGCTCATGTCGAGGTAGGGGCGTGAAACGAGTTGTCCTTTGAGCTGTAAGGTAATACCATTATTAAATGCCGGACTTACCAATAGCAGGGCAGTTAAGAACTGACTGCTGATACTTCCGTCAATACTAACAGTTCCGCCTTCCAGAGGTTTTCCCTTAATTGCAAGAGGAGGAAAATTTTCTTTTTCGAGATAGTGGATTTCCGCTCCCAGTTGTTTCAGTGCAGTTACAAGTTCGGCGATTGGTCGCTCCTTCATGCGATCAGAACCGGTGAGGATCCAGTCTCCCGGTGTTGAGGCCAATAAAGCAGTGAGGAAGCGCATGGTGGTTCCCGCATGATGAACATCGATGGGTTCCTTTTTTTTTGCCCGGATGTTGCGGAGCGCCTTCACGAGAAGTTGGGTATCTTCCGAATTAGAGAGATTTGTGAAATTGAGTTGAGCCCCCAGCACCTCATCGAGGATCAATAGTCGGTTGCTAATACTTTTCGATCCCGTAAGAGGAAGGACTCCTTTAATAGTATATTTGGGACCCTTAAGCTTAAACATGCGTCAAGGAATGATACGCGTCGATGGCCTTTCTGATTTGCAGATCACTCACCACAACATCTGTTTTACAGGAACCAATGCCCGTGATAAGAGAAAACCGTACCTTTTTGCCCGAAGTCTTTTTATCGTTTGTCAAAAGTGAAAGTATGGAATCGAAAGAGAGAGAGTGAAGAGCTTTTGCCGGAACTAGGGTACAAAGCGTAGCGATCACTTCTGAGTAGTCAGATCTTGAAAGGAGCTTTTTTTGCAGCGCGAGATGACTTTCAACGATCATGCCAATACTAATAGCTTCCCCATGGAGCAAGGGTTCTTTGGAGTTCATCAATAGTCCCTCAACGGCATGCCCAATTGTATGTCCGAAGTTGAGGATGTTGCGCAACCCTTTATCGTAAGGATCTTTTAGAACGATCTTATTCTTAAGAGAAACACTTTTTTCCACCAGTTCTTTTGCTGAGATCGGTTTCTTTAATCGGTTCCAAAATGGTTTATCATAAACAAGGGCGATCTTTATAATTTCGGCCAAACCGTTTTTAAAATGTCGTTCGGGAAGTGTGTTTAAGAAGGAAGGATTAATAAACACGCCGTCAGGCTGGGCGAACGTGCCGATACAATTTTTTATACCATTTAGGTCTATTCCCGTTTTACCCCCAACACTGGCATCGGCCATGGCCAATAAGGAGGTGGGAAGGTGAACAAAGGAAATACCTCTTTTGTATACGGAAGCGGTGAAGCCGCCCAGATCACTCACTACTCCTCCACCTAAATTGAGGAGCAATACGTTTCTGTCGGCCCTTTGTTCGATAAGAGTTTGACAAATCATAACACAGATCTCAACGGCTTTAGATAATTCTCCGGCCTCTATTTCAATGATCTCTGCTTGGCGCAGTTTCGGAACTTGAGTGATAAGGGTGGGAAGACAGTGTTTCAACGTGTTTTCGTCACAAAGGATGAACGTTGCTGAGTAATTTGATTGCTTAAGAAAAGCTGTAAGCGCCTTAAAGGAATCCTCTTCGATGATGATCTTATATCCTATTGATTTTAGTGAAGCCAAGGTTTTGGAAAATTACGCAATTAATTAATTGGGATGGAGAGCCAGTTGTGGAGGATGGTTTCACCGTATTCTGACAAAATAGACTCCGGATGAAATTGTACACCCCGGATGTTAAGTGATTTGTGGCGAAGTGCCATGACCAATCCGGCATCATCTTCGGCAATTACTTCCACATCTGCCGACAGATTGGTTTTGTTAACTACCCAGGAATGGTAACGCCCTGCGTTAAAATGTTTGGGACAGTTTAAAAATAGAGGATCTTCCTTAATAATATGTATTGGAGCCGCCATTCCGTGAAATACCGAATCCAGATTCTTGAGCGAGCAACCAAATGCTTCACCAATGGCCTGAAGACCCAAACATACACCCAAGATGGAAACTTTTGACCGGTAGGTTTCTAGTAGTTGTGGCATGATGCCTGCTTGTGAGGGAAGGCCGGGGCCGGGTGATAGAAGGATCTTGTCGTAAGCCGCAATTTGGGGCAACGTGATTTTATCATTGGCAATAACATCGAAAGAAATATTGCTCACTTTTTCGATGATGTGCACCAAATTATACGTGAAACTATCATAATTATCCAGCACCAAAAGTCTCATAGAATTTAACGAAGGTAGGGATTTGGAGTTTGATAGGGAATAAAAAAAGGCGGATCAACCGCCTTTCAAATTTGTTTGTACTATTTAGGTGCCTAAATCTTCGAAACTAACATCGGAGTCTTTCTTTTCGGGCTCTTCGTAGTTTGTGTTTTCGATCTCAGGAGCATTTTCTTTGATGTGATTGATAGCTTCGTGGAGGCCGTCGATAAATTTTTCAAAGTCTTCTTTATATAGAAAGATCTTGTGCTTCTCATAGCTGAACTTACCATCTGTTCCAAAACGTTTCTTGCTTTCGGTGATCGTTAAGTAATAATCGTTGCCCCTTGTACTTTTTACATCGAAAAAGTACGTGCGCTTTCCTGCTCTAACCGATTTTGAGAACAAATCCCCTCTATCATTTTTTTCAAGTTCTTCTGACATATTTTCTAATTTGAATGAAGCAAATATTATAAAAAAATCCTAGATAAGGGGTTGTGTTAATAATTTAGGCATTATTGTTAATAGCACACACAAACTTCGGAACCCATGATCATTTTTGTGAATTATGCGGATTGACTTACGATTGGCTTTGTGCTTTGATCGATTTCAGGTTTTTGGCGCAATCAAACATCCGCTGCACTTCTTCTTTGGAGAATGGTTTAGCTTCAGGGTTTTTGATATCCTCAATACTGTACTCTGAATTTTCAATTTTTTGATTCACAAAGAAGTGAAACTCCGGTTGAACAATCTCACTTTCCCACAGGAGAGCACTTGCCTCATCGATTATCAGGTTTTTGAGTTTGTTTACATCGTCGCCCTTGAGATCACTCTTAACAAGAGCCAAATCGGTGGCCTGCTCATTGATGGAGATTCCGAAATTTTCTCCAACTCGTACTTCAAGTGCGCCCGAAGTGGTTTCGGTAATGCTCAATCTCACTTTTGAGGTATCGGGCACAAACAACGCGAATGGTTTACCATATTTTGTGAGATCCAAAATATTCATGCCGGCGGGTGCAACGAGCGATCCTTCATGTTGTTTGCTTCCGCAAGAAGTGACTAACAAAATTAAGGCTAAACATGTCAATGATAAAATTGAACTTTGTTTTTGATTCAAGAGAAGGTGAATGTTTGTGGACATAGATGTATGTTTTGAATAGTGTTGTAAATATAAGAAAATTCAAAAGCTAATCATTCATGAGAAGAGAGCTGCAGCCCTACCACCACTGGGGCCTCATACAACTAAAAAACCCTGCCGGGCAGGGTTTTAAATGTGAAACAAAAAACCCCGCTAGTGCGGGGCTTTTATTACTTTTTTTTCTTAGCTGCTTTTTTAGTAGCTTTTTTTGCTGCTTTCTTAGGAGCTGCTTTTTTTGTTGCTTTCTTAGCTGCTTTTTTAGTAGCTTTTTTTGCTGCTTTTTTTGCCATGGTTTTTTGTTTTTGAGATTTGTTGATACGAAGTAAATAAATAATTCAGTGTTATCTAATTATTAGACCATTATTTTTTCAACATCAAAATGTTGAAATTGTTAATAGCGTGATTGATCCCCGAAATCAATTTCGTACTTTTTCTTCGATTTATTCCCTTGAAAATTTTTAATGGTCTGGGAGCATTGATTTTACAGGTGATTCGAGGTGATTGAAAAATGTGTGCGTGTGTTGTTGGAACCGAAGGCATCAAAAAACGGAGCGCAGGTGTCTAAATCTCATTTTAATCTTTTTCAATAATTTCTTCCTCAATATCCCAATCGGCTATGATTTTGAGCTGTTTTGAATTAATGCGGATGCGTTCGGGCTGTTTTCGAAGCAGTAAGTTACCACTGTCCCATTTATTATTTTTATTGTCATCGAAGACGATTCTCACTTTGTAAGTAGAGGGTGGAACACCTGTAAAATCAATACTTGTGGCATTGCTCGAAGACAATGAAAGCGAAATGGAACGTTCACGAACAACGACAGACTGTTCGTTTATGAGCTGAATAACATAGCTCTGTTTTTTACTCAGAAGGATTTTGAGGGTTACTTTTCCGAATTCGACCTTGCTTCTAGTTTTAAATTTTGCAGATAGGGTATCGTTGCTCATTCCGCGAATATCAAAAAATGCGCCTGAATCGGTTCTAAAAAAGTACATTCTTCCTTCTTTAAGGGGGATATTGTATTCATAAGAGGTGATGCTCTTCCATTTGCCACTAAGACTTACAGGTGTTTTCAAGGAGTCGTTACCCTCCATCAACTGAACCCGTTTAAGATCTGTTTTGGAGGTATCCATCCATCTTTGAAAACTCATGGTGAGTTTTTCGTCAACGCCCAATGTTCCTCCGGTGGTATTTAACTGGTAACTCAGTCGTTTGTTTCTACTTTTTAGGGGGTCAGGAATTGAAATGGCGATGGTATCGTTTTTATTCGAATTGAGATAGTGAAGTAATAACCGAAGGGTGTCGGGAGCATTCTTGTAGAACAGCACGATGGTGTCTTTCTCCTTGCCGGGGCTTGTTTCAAACAGGTCCGAGGGCTTAGTTATGTTGAGCGCTGTAACTTCTACTTTGGATTTTTTGTTTAGAAAGATCTCTGCCGAACCGTAAAATTGAGAGCCCGAATGTTTGATGAACGTTTTGGTGGCTTCTTCCTGGAAAAGTGACAAATGAATGGTGGTATCGGAAACCAATTTCAAAGCGGGACCCCAAAAGGCTATTTTCTCAATTTCGCCATCATAAAGATTGTTTTTGTTTTTGTCGGTGAATGCAAATACATCAAAAATATGAGCCGGGAGGTTCTTGAAAGAATAAGTGCCGTTTTCGAGTGTTCTTGCAATATAATTGGGTACATATATATAAGGTGTACTGTCATGTTGCTTTTTGAGTTGATATAATCCCACCAAAGCCCCCGCCACAGGTACATTGTTTGCCGCATCGGTCACCGTACCCGAAACCTCCAGTGTATCGATATGATCGCCGGTAGAAAACACAAATTCAAAATTTTCGGTGGGGTTCGATTCATTCATGTCGCAGATCGCTTTTCCAAAAACCATCCGATACGTTGTGTTTGGCAATAGATCCATGTTTTCAAAATCTACTACTATTTTTTTGCCTTCGGCTTTTACCGTGGGCTGAGTACTGAGTTTTGGAGATACAGCAAACTGATTGGTGAGGTCACGTACCTGAACATATTCGTCGAAAGTGAACACAAGTTCTTTTCCATTGAAGTTCACACTGTTTATGGTTGGAAAAGATTCTACCAGTTGGGGCGGGGTGGTATCCTTTTTACCGCCCGAAAGCGGACCCACCTGCGCACATCGCATACAGGTGAGAAGGAAGAGGCTCAAGATAACTATGTGCTGAAAACGATGCTGCATAAATGTGATTGTAAAAGTAATCAATATTTAAATCCTGCATAAGGCAGTTCAAATAAGCTTATCTTTAGTATCTGTTTTGATTTACTATTATCTTGGCATACTCAAAAAGCTCTCTGTAGCTAAAATCCTCAACTTTGTGAAGTTGGTGGCTGGATTTCATTACTCGCGAATCATGCGCCGTCCCTTCCAGTTCGGCTTACCTGTTTTTGTGAGTGTTGAACCCACTACCAGCTGTAACTTAAGATGTCCGCAATGCCCCAGTGGTTTAAGAGAATTTACCCGACCCACAGGCATGTTATCTTCCGGTTTATTTGAAAAGATCATCCTTCAGTTGAAACATGAATTGCACAGCCTTACTTTCTATTTTCAGGGAGAGCCTTATCTCCATCCCGAATTCCTAAATATGGTAAAATTTGCCAACCGGCATCGCATATACACCAGCACCAGCACCAATGCACATTATTTATCGGAAGAAAATGCCAAACAGACCGTTTTGAGTAAATTGGATAAACTAATTATTTCGGTAGACGGCCTCACACAGGAAGTCTATGAACAGTATCGGGTGGGGGGCACATTGGCCAAAGTGATAGAAGGTACCAAAGAAGTGTTGAAACAAAGGCAACTTTTAAATAGTAGGACGCCTCATGTGATTTGGCAATTTGTGGTGTTTAAACCCAATCAGTCACAAATAGAGGGAATAAAAAAACTGGGAAAAGAATTGGGTGTGGATGAGGTAAAGATCAAAACTGCCCAGATCTATGATTTTGAGACGAGCGATGAACTAATTCCCGATCGGGAAGAGTTTTCACGTTACCGCAAAAATGAAGCGGGTGGGTACGAATTAATTAACAAATTGCAGAACCAATGCTGGCGTATGTGGCAGGGTTGTGTGATTACATGGGACGGAAAAATAGTACCTTGCTGTTTTGATAAAGATGCCCATCATCAACTTGGAAGTTTGGAAACAAATCCTTTCAAGGAAATTTGGTTCTCTGAGCGGTACAACAATTTCAGAAAATCAGTGCTAACCGGAAGAAAGAACATTGAGATTTGTAAGAATTGCAGTGAGGGGACCAAAGTATGGTCATAGGGAGATTGCACGCTGATTTATGAAGTAATTGCTTTATGACCTGAGTTCAGACATTTTTGATGTCTTCGGAAGTTACCTTAACACATCACTTCTTATAAATACCAGGGAAAGAAAATGAGCATAAAAAAACAGTACCTATTCCTCTCCAAAGATCTTGGTGATGAGTGCCTGATTTTTTTCCATGATCACTTTTCGTCTTAAACTCAGTTTAGGGGTTATTTCCCCGCTTTCAACGCCCCAAACTGCTTTTATTAATTGGTAACGTTTTAAATGTTCGAAAGAGGCCAGACTGGCATTTACCTTTTTTACATGTTCGGCGATCAGCTTCTTTAGTTCCTCGTGTTCAAACATGCCGGCGCTATCTGTCCAGTTAATTCCATGACTGGCACAATAGTCTTTAAAACTCGACAAGTTTGGAATGATCAGCGCCGAAACAAATTTATGTCCTTCCCCAATTACCATACATTGCTCTATATAACGGCACTCCTTTAATTTATTTTCGATGGCCACGGGCGAAATGTATTTTCCGGCGCTGCTTTTAAAAATCTCTTTTTTACGATCAGTGATCTTCAGAAATTTACCATCAATAAATTTGCCAATATCACCGGTGTGAAACCATCCATCATTGTCGATCACTTCGGCCGTGGCAAGAGGATTTTTAAAGTAACCCATCATCAAACTTGGCCCCTTCATGAGGATCTCTCCATCTTCTTCCGCAATTTTAACTTGAGAGTTTTCCACTACTAATCCAACAGTTCCAAACATACGTTTTTCCTTTTCGAAACGATTCACTGCTACCACCACACAAGTTTCAGTAAGTCCGTACCCTTGCAAAAGATTTAAACCGGCGCAATAAAAGATGCGTTCGAGCCGCGGGTTTAAAGCCGCACCTCCGCTCACAATTACCTGCACCTTTCCACCTACGGCTTCCCTCCATTTTGAAAATACAAGTTTGTCGGCCAGTTTTCGTTGCAAATGGTACCAGGGACTTTTTCCCTTAAACTCATAATTTTCGGCAATGTGCATGCTCCAATCGAAGACCTTCTTTTGAAACCCTGACAATTTATTCCCGGTATCTGAGATTTTCTCCAGCACCCTTTCGAGTACCCGAGGAACTGCCACAAATACTTCGGGATGGATCTCGCGGCAATTATCACCAATCTTTTCAAAATTTTCGGCATAAAAGATACTTACCCCATGATATAAATAAAGCGTATTCAAAAATCGCTCGTACACGTGGTTAAGCGGTAAAAAACTCAAAGCCCTCCATTTGTTGGTGAACGGTGCAATGTTTTGGCAAATGAGCACATTACTCAGGAGGTTCTTATGCGATAACATCACTCCCTTTGGCTGACCGGTAGTGCCTGAAGTATATAAAATGGTTAGAAGAGTGTTTTCCGTAACCGTATTTTTAATCTCATCGATTTTGCCTTGATGAAAATTATGTTTTCCCAACTCAAGAAATTCAGAAAAAGGTTTTACACCTTCAATTGCGTTAAAGGTGAAAACAAATTTCAAATGAAGTAGTTCTTTTTCGATTGCTGCAAGTTTGGACCAGGTGGCTTTATCTGAAATAAAGATAATTTTGGCCTCGCAATGGTTTAAAATGTATTTAAGATCGTCGTTGCTGATGGTAGGAAAAATAGGAGCGGAGGGCATGGCCACTTGTTGACAGCCATAATCCACAAAATTCCATTTTGGCATGTTGCCGGCCATGATGGCAATGTTGTCGCCCGGCTTAAGGCCCAAATGCAACAAGGCCGAAGCCACAAACGCGGCACCCTGCACAAAGTCGCCCACACTGTAATGCACCCATTCTTTGTTTTCTTTCGTGTTTAAAATATCAGATTTGGGACTTTCTGTCTTTAGTTTCTCAAGTATGTCAAACACCCGTTTTATTTCCATATGGCTAAATTGGGTGTTTTTTTTAAGAATGTCAAGTACAATCACTTTCACCGCCAATGTTACTTTTTGATTGGAGCCAGAAGCGTTTCACTCAAAATTTGTACCTTTAAACCTTATACAGAAGTATGATTGTAATTACAGGTTCGGCGGGATTTATTGGCAGCTGCCTCGTCTCAAAATTTAATGCAGAAGGAAAAGAAGAACTTATTCTGGTAGATGATTTTTCGAAATTGGAAAAAGAAGGAAACCTTCTTGGAAAGAAGTTCTCACAAAAAATTGATCGTTCAGAGTTTTTGAAGTGGTTTGATCAAAACAGCGCACAGGTGAGTGAGGTGATCCATATTGGAGCCCGCACTGATACTACCGAATTTAATGTGGACTTATTTAATGAATTAAATCTCAATTATACCAAATCTATTTGGAAGATCTGTACACAACATAACATACCGCTAATCTACGCCTCTTCCGCAGCAACTTACGGGATGGGCGAGCACGGGTACAAAGACGACGAAACGAAGATCCCTTTACTCAAACCATTGAATCCTTATGGTGACAGTAAAAATGATTTCGATAAATGGGCCATACTTCAAAAAGAAACACCACCTCATTGGCAGGGACTGAAATTCTTCAATGTGTATGGTCCGAACGAATACCATAAAGCAAGAATGGCTTCTGTTATTTTTCACTCCTTTAAGCAGATCACTACCAACGGTAAAGTGCGATTATTCCGTTCACATAATCCAAACTACAGTGACGGTGGTCAATTGAGGGATTTTGTATATGTAAAAGATGTGGTGAATGTCATCTGGTTCCTGTATTCCAAAAAACCAAAGAGCGGTATTTATAATTTGGGAAGCGGCACTGCCCGTACATTTTTAGATCTGGCCAAGGCCACCTTTGCCGCACTTAGTAAACAAGCGAACATTGAATTTATAGATACGCCCATTGATATTCGCGACAAATACCAATATTTTACGGAGGCTGACATGCGGAAATTGATTTCGGTAGGTTATGACAAACCATTTACTACCTTGGAAGAAGGAGTGAACGATTACGTGAGTAAGTACTTGGCAGATCATAAGTACCTATGAGCTTTCTTCACGAATTTTCATGCTCCTGTGCTCACCCTGATTTAAGAGGCAGGGCTTCGTAGTTCTCTTGGTTTTTACTAATTTTAGGTATGCAGAAAATTACCATTTTTTTAAGGTCGGTGTTTTGCCTTCTGGCTATTGGGCAACCTTTATCCCACTATTCCCAACAAATAAACTGCCAAAACTCGAAACCGAGCCCCGCGGCTTCCATATATTATAGTGCTGAAAATCTACGGAGCGATACGTTTGATATCTTAAAATACACTATTAACCTAGAAATAGGCAGCACTACCGCTTCGCAAATAAAAGGCAATACGCAGGTTCGTTTTGCTCCAAAAATGAACAACCGTAATTTTATTCGATTTGACTTGTTAAAACTGATTATTGATTCGATAAAAGAAGGCAACACCATCCTAACTTATACCTATAATGATACGATTGTTAAGATAAATTTTACTGCTCCCAAAAATGTGACCGATACATCGGTGTTTACCGTTTTTTATAAAGGACAACCGCAAATAGATGCCAGTAACTGGGGAGGATTTTATTTTGACAATACGCAAAATGCGCAATATGCCTATAATTTAGGTGTTGGTTTTGCCGCGAAACCACATAATTATGGCCGGGTATGGTTTCCGTGCTTTGATAATTTTGTGGAACGTAGCACCTACGAATTCAATATTACTACCGATACCCTGCGAAGGGCCCATTGTAACGGACAATTAATTTCGGATGTGATTAGCAATCAAAAACGCACCCGAAAATGGATCTTGACTGAAACCATTCCTACCTATTTAGCTTGTGTGGCAGTGGCAAAATACGTACAGGTGAACTGGACCGTTGCTACCCTCAACGGAATAAAACCCATCACGCTGGTTGGGGTGGCTGCCGATACGGCCGCTATGAAAACAGGCTTTGTGAATCTTAAAAATTGTATAACAGGTTTCGAAAATTATTACGGTCCGTATAAGTGGAACAAGTTTGGTTACAGCTTGGTGCCATTTAACAGCGGGGCTATGGAACACGCCACCAATATTACCTATCCGCGTTCGGCCATTGGCAATTTAGCCAACGAAGACCTTTACGTTCATGAACTTTCGCATCACTGGTGGGGTGATTTAATCACCTGCGAAACACAGGAAGATATGTGGATTAATGAGGGTATGGCAAGTTTCAGCGCGTTCTTATTTTTTGAATGGCAATATGGTAAGGCAAACTACCTTGCAAAAGTAAAAACGCAGCATGACGATTTGCTTCATTTTCTCCATAAAAAGGAAGGAGGATTTCGCGCCATCAGCGGGGTGCCTCACAGTTTAACATATGGGGATCACGTGTATAAAAAAGGAGCTGATGTGGCGCATACATTAAGAGGCTACATGGGAGACACCGCGTTTTTTAACGCAATCAAATATACCATGCAGCAAAAGGCTTACAAGAGTATTAATAGTACTGAATTGATGAATCTGATGCAAACAAGCAGCACTCAAAATCTTAATGACTTCTTTAACGGCTGGGTATTTTCGGGAGGCTGGCCCCATTTTTCTATTGATTCGGTGCGCTATGTGAGTGTTGGATCAAATTCAGTGAACGCGATTGTTTCTCTGAAACAAAAATTGTTTGGGGCGCCTGCCATATTTTCAAATGTTCCTCTTGAGATCAGTTTCTTTAAAGGCGATTGGAGTAGGGTAACAAAAAAGGTAGTGATGAGTGGAACGAGTCAAACTTTTACGGTTCCCATTCCTTTCTCGGCAGTTTTGGCCTCGCTGAACTACGACAGTAAAATAAACGATGCTACTTCGCATGAATATAAAACCATTAAAACACCGGGGAGCATTAATTATGCGCTGGGAAAAGTTCTATTGCAAGTAGTAAATTCAGGGGCAGACTCATCGTTGATACGCGTAATTCACAATTATGTAAAGTCCGATCCTTTTAAAACGACATCTCCTCATAAATTATCTGATCAGCATTTCTGGAAGGTAGAGGGAATTTTTTCGCCGGGTTTTGTGTCGAAAGCACAGTTTAATTACAATGGGTATAAGGGCACAACAGGAGCATACATATATATGGATACACTGCTCACCCGAGTGAACGGAGACAGTATCGCCTTGTTTTACCGCAGCAGTGTTTTACAGGACTGGCAATGGTTAAAAAGTGCCACCGTTACGGCCATTAATCCCAAGTCGGGTTACATCACCATTGATACTTTAAAACCGGGGGAATACACGTTTGGAAATTTGGGTGATAAGGAGAGTGTAGGATTGCGCATCACGGCGGGTGCTACACAGGCAGTTAAAATATTTCCAAATCCCGCCCGGCAAAAATGCACGATCGAATGCTCCATGAAGGCGGAAACAGATTACCTCTTAAGAATATATAACATGGATGGTAAGATTGTGCTAAGTGGTCAACTCAAAAACAAATCCACCGTAATTGATGTAAGCGAACTAATTCCCGGTAGCTACGTGATTACAATTTGGAAGGAGGAGGGTAGTTTACTGCATTCACAGAAACTCATCATTGAATAGAAACAACACACTTTTTTCTCTTAGCGAATTGTTACCATTTTTTGAGAAACCTTTTCACCCTTGGCACTTATTCTTATAAAGTAGACGCCGGCTGGCACTTCCGGAACTTTCAGAAATTGCGAATAACTTCCCGGACGTTGTTTGGCCGAAAACAACTCAGCTAGTTTTGAGCCTTCAATGTTTAGCAGATCGATTGTGATAATTTCCGTTTCTTTTAAATCATATGAAAATGTTGCATAGTCGTTTAAAGGGTTAGGATACACATTAAATTTCGCAACTAGGTTTGTGCTCAGTTCGCGGATGTCGGTGGTATCAATAACGGTGGTATCTTGAGGTGGCATCGGGACCGGGTATAACTGTAAAGTGCCCGGCATTGGAAGATCACCACTTGTAGAGCCGTTATGATTAACTGCATTGCAGTACACGTAAAAATTCACGGCGCCCGACGATGGGGCTTTCCATTGGAAGTTAAAAGTAGTTCCGCCTGTGCCATTTTTAGGAGTGGTATGTGTGGCGTTTCTGCGATTGCCGCCACTGGTTAAAAATTTAACACCCGCTCCGGCCCCTTGCATTGTCCCTGAATTAATGGATAAGGAATCTAAAATTTCACAATCAAAGCCATACCAATTGAAACCGGCGGCACTTGCCTGAACGCTGATCACATAGAGAGAATCAGCCATGTATTGATTGGTAGTAAAAGAAGGAGTAGCGGTGATGGTAACACCCTTTGCAGTGCTTGTTCCGCCGCCATGGCAAGATCCACCTCCGCTGCACGTTATTTCACCTGGAGAGCCTGTGTACCCCGCTTTGCCATTATTGTCTTTAATAAGTGATGCCGAGGGGCCAAATATTGAAACGAGAATCAAGAGAGAAATTGTGATAGTTTTCTTCATAAGGGAATATCAGAGCAGTTTATTTTTAGTTAAGCTGTAAATATATTGATTAAAGATCGAGGACTAATGTTAAACGCCTCGATAAAATCAGATTTGGCCTACATTTTGAGAAAACGATTCTTAATCTGTTTAGTGAGTGGGCTTTTTAACGGTAAAAAAAAGAGAGGACGTTAGTCCCCCCTTCCCGGCAGGAACCCATACGCAGTATGAGCCGGGTTGTGTGACTTCAATGGTTTGTGTTCTTGCACCGGTGTTCCACTGGTAGGAACTGTAACCATTTTCAGCACTAAGAAATTGTTTTCCATTTTTAACGATAAAGGTTATTGTGGGTCTTTTAAGAGCCCAGGGCAGTTTTGGAGAGTGATAGACTCTGTAAGATCGCAAGGTGTCGGAGAAACTGATTTCGAAAATATTTTTTCCAGCAGTAGTGTGAATATTGAAAAGCACTGTTGAACTATTACTGGTGCCGTAATTGATTAAGGTATTCCCTTCGCTCAGGCGCTGAACATTTCCCAGTCCTTTTACACTATGTGCTTCGGGATCATTTACAAGTTTCCATACCAGGGTGGCGGTATGTTTTTTTTCATGGATGCGGTATTCTTTTGCCGTGGCAGGATGAAGTTCGCCTTGGTCCCGCCCATTGTCAAAAAGAGAGATGTTGCCGTTCGCAATTCTTCTCACATCGTGCTGTCCGGTAAAACTTTTTGGATCGTTAATAAATTGAAATTGATTTTTTAATCCGCCCATCCGCCAGATGATACTGCTATCGGCGCGCTTAATTTTGGTAATCTCGCTAAAATGCCGCACCGACACGATGTAGTTCCCATCTTTATCTGCATGAAGCGCGTTGAAATGGGTCCAGTCTACTTTTGTAGGGTCGGAAATAAAAAAGGTATCCACATCCATAAAATCAAAATGATCCTTACTGTGCCATTCAAACACCACGTTCTTTTCCGCGTCCTGCTCTTGGATTACTCCGCTTAACACAAGAGCAGTTGTGCTACCGGCGCTTTTCATATGATTAAAAACTTTATAGGGACTCAAATTTACAGTGCTTGTTTCAACGCCAAGTAAAGCATAATGTCCGTTGGGCAGGAAAAGCAATTCGTGATTATCGGTTTGTAGGCCGTTTTTACAATAAACTGAATCCACAACGTTAAAGTCCTGATTCATAATGTAGAATTTATCTCTGCTGAAATACGACATTTTTCCGTTGGGCTGAAGTTTAAAATCACAGGTTCTGAAGGTCCCCGGAAATCTCTTAAAATAGAGAAGCTCACCGTTTTTATCGAGAATCATGTTGTAATAGGGTTCGGTGGTGATGGTGCTGTTGGCAACCGGTTTAAGAGCCGTGAGAAAATAGAAACCCGGCCCTTGGGGCGCATTATTTTTGACCATATAGGTGGGCGGGCGATTTACTTGTGCCGCAAGCATTCCATGCAGAAGGATTAGCAGTGCCACCATCCATCGACAATGAAGGGAATAATTGCTGTTTTGATTATTTTTCTCAACGAAGGACATTATATCTTAATGAGCCAATCATATTATTTTTGAATTTGATTTTTTCTGCAAGGTAATAAGGTAGTGATCACAACAACGGTTAAACGGGAAATATGCTCCAACTACCGATTCAACTTTTTTGAGTACCGAAAAGACGCGCGGATAGCGTTCCACAAAATTGCTGTAAAATTCGGGAGGAACAAAAACACTCACCCCACGAAGACTCAGAACGTTAAAATTATTTTTTAGAATTCGCTTCACATAGCCCGCATTATAATAATAGCATAAGAACTTATGGCCTTCAATCTGCGCCGGAGTACCTTTTTTAAACCGTCTGAAAGCGGTCTTGAAATTTCCTTTAAAAACCATTATTAATTCCCAGGGACTTATTTTTGGCATAATCATTAAGGTTACTTTTCCATTTGGTGTCAACAAGGGGTCTAGTTTCGTTAGAACATCCTTGAGGTTGTTGGTGCAATTGAGTCCGCCGAAATTTGAAATGATATGGTCAAATTTTTGATCTGTAATGTGATCAATAGCGTGAAAAGAACAAAGTAGGGTGCTGATTTTCTCTTCTAAATGAAATTTGCTGATTTTGGCATTTAGTTGTTCAATCATGCCGGGCGCAATATCTATGGCAGTTAGATGATGGCCCAATTCAGCAAAATAGAGCGCATCCATTCCTGTGCCGCAATTGAGTTCGAGGATAGAACTGCCGGGTGAGAGGTGAGAGCGTATTTCTTTTCTAAAAATTGCTCGCAAATATTCTGACAACATATTTTCACTGTACAATTGATCAAAAACCGGCGCCTGCTTTGAAAATGCGGCACTCACGTCTTGAGTATTTTTATCTAGTGACATCTCAGCTTCTTATGAAATTAGAAATTTGAATTCCGTGGCGAAAGATTGAGAGAGCAAACACATTTCATGCAAGTAGGATGCGTGTTTGTGTCCAGTTTATTTCGGTACAAAACGTGGTTTGGTTTGTTAAGAATTACATCCAGGGCCTCGTTTCTAATATTTCCCTGGGCTTCTAAAAAGAAGCATGGACGAACTGTTCCGTCGGCCTCAATCACTGCAGAAACCCAGGGAGCATTGCAGGCTTTATGGGGGAATGAATTTAGTCCGTGATGGGCGGCGTAGTATTGAACAATTTTGTTAATCTTGGTGGGAGATTCGGCGATGTACCGGCTCTCAAAAAGATCAACGAATTCATGAATGAGACCATCTACTATGGTTTGTAACTCCGGCAAATCATCTCGTGCGATTAGTACGCTGTTTTGTTTTGATTTTTCCCAGGCTTGGGGGCGATTAAAAGCTTCGCTGCTCACATCGGCCGGTAAAAAGCTAATGCCATCGAGACCAAAATCGCGTGCAGAGAGTATTATATTACGCCATTGTTTGTAATTATACCTATGTATTACTGTTCGGGCTTTAATTTTAAAGTCCGGTTGCAAGTCCTTTAGCGTTCGAACACCATTCTTTAATTCGGCATAAGCACCCTTAATATTTCGAATTTCATCGTGAAGAGGTTCGTCACCGTCGAGCGACACAATTACTTCGTCAACATGTGTAATTATGTTTTCAGCATGACGAGCAAGGGTTAGTCCCGTTGAAAGCAAGGTGATTTTGATTCCATTTTTTGTCAAGATCTCGCAAAATCGAAAGAAGTTTTTATTTAAAAGCGCTTCTCCCCCCGACATCAGCACACGTTTGGTTTGGAGCTTCCCAAGAGAAATGAGCAAGGAGCGGATATCTTCCTCTTCCAATTGTTTAGAATTCTTATTTCCTTTCCAAATATCGCACATCACACATTTGCAATTGCAGGCGCTGTGTGGCATAATTATGGCGATGGGCAATACTGTAATACGATGCGTAAAAAGAGTTTGAAAACGTTTTAATGTATGAATTAAGGTGTTAGGACGCATGGCTTTAATTCTAAGATATAGGCCTATAACTATTTTCATACTGCTTTAGTTTCTCTTCCCAAAGTTTCAGAATCTTATTTTGATAACCCTTGTTATGGCGCTTGCAAACTGTTTTTCGGGAACGAAATTGTAGATCAAAATCTGCCTCTTCCAACTCCGGGTATTTTTTCTTCCAGTGCCTGAGGGTCACAAACAGTAAAATAGAGTCGATCCAATTGCCAATAAATCCCGATAGAATGAACTCAATGAACGAAGTTAAAGAAGGCCGATTTCTCAGTTGGCAGTGTGTGGCGGCGGCTCTTGCCTTATTTGGAAATCTTTCTCCGGACCAAGGGTTTTCGTTCAACAAACCGGCATAACTTTCGTAATTAACGGCAGGGATGAGGTGGGCCAGTTCAGTGGCAGTAAATGAATTCACATCAGGTATAGCGAGCACATCGCATGAAATGAAATAATTGGTACACCAGTATTTTTTTTTATGTTTTGGCAGAGACTTGTATTTGAGGATCAGCAATGTTCTGCAAATCCACAACCGATTGGGTTTTGTAATGATAAAATAGTCAATATCGCTTTTTTCGTCGAAGTACTTTTTAGAAAGGCTTCCTGACAAACAGACTCCCTCAACAAATGGAAAGGAGGCTATTTGTTGGCTGTATTTGTAGGCCAGAGGCAGTATATCTAGGGCACCTTTATTGCCTTCTTTTCTTTTTTGAATAGCACTGTGTGGCGCTTCGGGGTGAAGAATAAAACCTTCTGATTCTATGAGTGCGCCACCGTGCAGGAGGATATCCAGCTCCTCATTAAATTGAGTTTCGGAAATTGCAACCGCACAATTCTCACGGAGCTCTGCCCTGGTTAAGGGGTATTGAAAGACATCAAAGTACAAAAGCGCTTTGATGATTTCGCGTTGATTTTCTGTAAAACTTACTTCGGAAAGACCCGGCATCGCACAAACACTTTTATTAAATATAGGAAATTTGTTTCAGAGAAAAAAAATGATTTTGTGGACTTTTTTGGGCTTGAGTCAGAACTTATTGAGCAAAAAGTTGATAGATATAACTTCTTTCCCATCTTATGAGTTTTTGATCGCGGAGCAAAAATATAATTTTATAATTTGATGCCATCGTTTTGATTCTTTCTATTTCGCATTTTTCCTCCAGTACCATGTATACCTGCGCAGCGGGGTGCATGTGTGCAGCGAGGCCGGAAAAGAGCTTTTCAAAATACTCGCCGTTTTCGCCGCAATACCAAGCCATTTGACTGTTTGATTCGATTTTCTTGAAATAGTAAGGGGGGTTGATGACAATGACATTGTATTTTTGAAGAAAGAGGTTTTCAAAAACATCGCTTTTCAGGATCTTTGCCAAATGCTCAGTACCAAAATTAGTTATAAAGTTTAACCTTGTGTTTTCTACAGCAATTGGATCATTGTCGATAGCAGTAACAATGGCGCCTTTTTTTTTGGCCAAAAGACTCAATATTCCGGAGCCGGAGCCTATTTCAAGGAACTGAAGGGAGGTGAATGATTGCTGACTAATGAAGGAATATAGGTACGTGGTGCTGAAAAAAAGTTTGGGGTGAAAAACTCCTTTAAGAATCGTGAGCTCAAAATCATCGTACTGCACCCGCGTATCACTTCGCAGGTAAAGCTTCAACACAGGTTTATAGAGGTAGTTGTAAAATAGATAGGTGAGTGTTTTCATCAAAAGCCCTCTTTTTCAGGTTGTCGGTATTTGTATAAAACCTGCAAGAGGCGAACTTCTTTGGGAAAGAAATAAAATTTTAAGTGGTACCGCCAGGCACTGATCATTTTTAGAAAGAATTTTTTTGCTGATCCTAATTTGATATCGGAAACTGTGGGATAGTATGCGTTTAACACCACCTCAAAGTTCTTTATTTTTGAGATCATAGAGGGTTTGAGCCAGGGCGTTAAGGGGTTTTTGCGCAGATCAAAGTTCTCCCATTCGCTACTAATCCAGTCTTCAAGTTTTTCAGGAAATCTAAAACCGCTTGATTTTACCTTTTCAAACATCTCCGAACCTTCAGCCGGAACAGGGCTGTAAGTGTAGATGATAATTTCTGTTTTAGGATTCACCTTTTTGATCTTTCTAATAAAATTAATGTCATCTTTAATCTGGGCCTTTACCTCAGCTTCTGTATCAGCAGGAAATCCAAGTACAAAAGAGTATTCGGGGATGATGTCAAATGTTTTGAGTCGGGCCGCAAAACTCAAAATCTGTGCCGAAGATTGTGTGCCTCCTTTATCCATTTTCTTGAGGGCCTCATCGTTTCCGGTTTCCGCACCAAAAAATATCATTTTGCAGCCAGCTTCTCGGATCAGTTTAAGCGATTCGTCGGAGTATTTGTTCATGGTATCTATTCGAGCCTCTCCCCACCAGATCATATTTTCCTTTTTAATCAGATCGGCAAATTCCACGACTCTTTTTTCGGAAACAAAAAAGTTATTGTCATGAAATTCGATGGCTGTTGCACCATACTTTTCTTTAATATAAACGATGTCTTTATAAATAAGTGCAGCTGATTTTCCCTGCCAGCGAGCATTGTAAATGGGAACCACAGCACAAAAGGAACAGGTGAAAGGGCAACCAAAACTACTGTGGTAGGCCAGTGTTTTTTTCCCCAAATAAGTTTTCCCCAAATACCGATTCAGAGGATAAAAAGTGTTGAGTTTGTCGAATGGAAGTTGGGGTAAGGTATCCAAATCGTAGATGGGGTCCTTTTTTGTAGTGATCATTTTCCCACCATCCAAGTAGATCAGGTTCTTCAGATCATTCAAGGGCAGATTATTTTCGAGACAGTGGATAAGTGCCGGAAAACAACGATCGCCCATACCATTTACAATGTAATCCACAAAACCTGATTTTAAGGTGATCTCAGGATGATTGGAGGGGAAGTACCCACCCCAAATAATTTTAATTTCGGGAAAAAGTTTTCGGATTTGTTTTGAAATGGGAATCGCTTGCTTCAACTGAGGTCCCGGCATCACTGTGCACGCGAAATAGGAGACATTTTTATGTTGAAGCATCGCGTATATCGCATCGGCCGGATCTGTTTCCAAATTACCATCCACAAGCACATACTCATAGAGGCCTTCAATGCTGGCCGCTATTTGCAAAATACTGTTTGGAATCCGGGCTTTGTAATTTTGCGCCCGGGGGTTGAACAGAAGTAGTTTCGACATAATGTAAATCTCTGAGCTAAGTTATCGAAAATAAGGATTCTATTTCACTGCACTAAAAAGAACGCCTTCCATATATCTTTTATTTCCATAAATACTTTTTGAACCGATTTTGTAGGCAGCTGACTCTCTCCTCAAAGAAGGCCGCAGTTTTCGGATCTTGCCAAACATAGAGAAAAGTTTTGATAATAATTCGGGAACTTTAGCCCGAATTTTGCTTTTTACAGGGGAAATTTCCTCAGCGCGGACTTCCGAAAACCCGCTAGACCGCATTAATTGCAGCCAATGTCGCCGAGTGGGAAAGGCACTATTGGCCTGAACGATCCCAAAAATTTTTTTACAGGAATCATTGATGGTTTCAATTTCTTGGGCTGAGATAGCATCCAGCCAAACCGTTTCATTCAGCACTAGTTTCCCGCCCGGTTTAAGTACACGTAAAATTTCACAAAAGATCACTTGCAATTGCTCCCCGGCCTGAATCCCCAATACAGATTCCGCATAAATTTTGTGGAAGGTATTGTCGTTAAACGGTAAAGGATTATGCAGATTGACCGTTTGCAACGAAATCCCCGGGGAGATGCCGCAAAATCGCAACCGCGATCGTGATCTGCTGACCATAGTTTCTGACCCATCAATCCCAAATAATTGCAGTCCCGGAATTCTGGACTTTAATTTCACCAAGGTGCCGCCGGTACCACATCCTAATTCCAAAATAATTTCATCATCCGTTGCCATAAGTTCCTGCAACAGAAATTCAGTGCCGGCCTCTGCGTATGCATGCAAAAATGCCGCATTAATACTTCCGTAGTATTGAAGAATATCGCTTCTCATGACTGTAGAGACTATTTAAAATGCTCAGTTTAAAAAGTAGTTAACGTCGGTACTTCACACTAAAATACATAAAAATCTAATAGAAGGTGAGGACCGTCTAAGGTTTTATTATTCCTATTTTTACGCAGATATGGGCTTATGAAACTCATACGAAATTGACATGGAGAAAAAGCCGGTAGTTGTTGATTTGGGATATCATTATGCGGATGAAATCGATGACTATCAGCTGCTCGTGAACTTATATGAGTCTTCTTCGGGCCAACATCAGCTCCTCGCCGAATCGGTAAATTTATATGTAATCCGACATCTCAATCAGGAAAAAGAAATAAAAATCGGTGAGGTTAATTATTGGTTTTTGAAAGGAAAACGGTCTCGATTTTGGCTTCCTTTTCGACTCCATCATCGTATTAATTCACTCAGTCCCGACATTATTCTACTGCACGGTTTTTCGCATCCACTACAAGTGTTGTTATTGAGAATTCAAACGCGCGCAACCTTCATCATTCAATACCACGGAGGAGGATACCCTCAAGGTGCACGGGGTATTTTGCAACGAATTAGCGCAGGATTGGTGAAGAATTATATTTTTGTTGCAGAAGCTCAGGCAAAAGAATTTAGAATAAGAAAACTGATCCCTTTTAAGAGTACGGTGTATTGCATAGGAGAAGGAAGTACTCATAAAGTGAACATCGAAAAGCAGAAAGCAAGAAAGGTGTTGGGTATGGATGCGCATGAAAAAATTTGTTTGTGGGTGGGCAGATTAAATGCTAACAAAGATCCGATCACTGTGTTGAAAGGCTTCGAAGTTATGTTGGCGGTCCATAACAGCATGCGCCTTTATATGATTTATAGTACAATTGAATTGCTAGAGGAGGTAAAACATCTAATTGCGAATTCGGACACGTTGCGCCACCATGTAAAACTGGAGGGGAAGATAGCCCATCGTGACCTTGATAACTATTACAGTGGGGCTGATTATTTTGTGCTTGGCAGTAATGCTGAAGGGAGCGGGTATGCACTTTGTGAGGCCCTTGCCTGCGGATGCATCCCTATTGTTACAGATATTCCAAGTTTTAGAATCATCACCGATGAAGCAAGAATTGGAGCATTATGGAAAGCCGGAGATGAACATTCATTTGTGGAAGCCATGAAATATGCATTGGAATTGGATGAGGAAGAAGAATCTCAAAAAGCGATTGCATTTTTTAAAAAAGAACTCTCATTTGAGGCATTAGCACAAAAGCACTTTAAAATGATTCGAACCATTTTAGATGAAGGAGACAATAGAGAATAGGTGGTGATTATAGATAGAGGCCAATTATCTTTTGAGCCGTTGCCGCCATTGAATTGAAAAGAACCCGTTCAGGCGTTTCATTTGCCGCACTTACTGCGCTTCTAGTTTTGAGAATCAAGTCGTTTTTAGCGTTGCTAACAAATAGGTTTTTTACCGGACCTTGGCACAGTGCCTGAGTGCTGATTACGCGGCAGCCACTATAGAGTGCCTCAATCAATACAGTGGAATTTCCTTCGTAAAGAGAAGTATGTAAAAAAACGTTGCTTTTAGCCATCAATTCCAAAATTTCAGAATGCGGCAGGGCGCCCGATAGTGTGATGGTTGTTTCCAATCCAAGCGTATTAATTAATTTTCTTAGTTCTGTTTCTCCTTCACCTGCACCTGCAATCACTACTTTCAATTCAGTTCCCTGTTTTTTTATCTCAGCAATGATCTCTACAAAAAGTGCGTAATTTTTCACAGGAATGAGTGAGCCAACTCCTAAAATGTCGAGGTTCCGGTGACCGATATTAAGCGCAGGAAAAATCAGTGGGTCTATTCCGTTCTCGGCAATCATAAAAGGCATTTGACCGTGGTTCTTATAAAATTCATTGCGACTAAAATCTGAAATGGCGATCACCTGATCTGCTTTGGGGCGGATCCTCTTAATGTAGTGGTTCTCTTTTTTAGCATCTTGACCCTGAAGCCACATATAGTGTAGCACGTGATACCGTTTTGAAAACAAGGATGAAACGAAAGAACATTCGCTGAGCCACAAACTAAGTATACCTCTGATGGGATGCCTTTTGTGTATCTTTTTTAATACAATGAAGGCTTTGAACCAGGTGAGCACGCGTAAAATCCCCGAACGATTTTTGCCACCAAGTGAGACCACCTTTACGCCATGCCAGTGGTATTCTGTTTTTATAAATGGGTACTGAAAAGAAACAATGATGAGTTGGTTAGCCGGGTAGAGTTGTTTTAGCGCTAAAACAAACTGCTGAATAGCCGGGAGGCAGGTACTGTCATTTTCATTTTCGGGAAATCCCGGCGTTACAATTACAAGCATGTCAACACATCATCATTTGGTGATTTCGGTTCCGGAGTTCGTTTGTAAATCGAGAAAAGTAATGGCAGCCACCGAACTCAGAACAGGCATGGCAATTTTATCAAATTCTAAAAAACCATTAAAAAAAGCGTGAATGAAAAAGGTAAGTAAACCACAGGTGAGGAAAAGAGAAAGATCCTTAGTAGTTGGATCGTCAGAAGTTCTAATAAGGCGGATGCCTCGATAAAAAATAAAAAACACCAAAGTGATAAAGATCAACAATCCCGGAAGACCTGTTTCGCTCAGATAATTCAGATATTCAGAATGGGCATGCCCCTTGTTTCCGCTAAAGGTACTGATTCGTGTGAGCTCATCGCGATGCTGGTAGGGCCCGTAGAAAAACTGATACGTACCCGGACCAAACCCAAACAGGGGTTTGTCGGCAAACATCCTTAGGGCACTTTTCCATCGGTTGATCCTTTCTTTGTTAGAGGCATCGGTGTTTACGTTCGATACCGATTTGAGATGCATGGTAACATCGTTGGTATGACTCAGCTGCTTACTGTCTGCAAAATAGCTGCTGAACTTAGGACCACTCAGGATGAGGATAATGACGCCAAAGGTGAGGGCCATCAGGATGTGTTTTGTTTTGATCTTCAACTTTACAAGGCTGAAGAAAATAATGCTTATTCCCAAACTTACCCATGCCGCGCGCGAATAAGACAACCAGGTTGAAAGAAGAAAGATCACTACTAAGCCGCAATAAAAAAGTGTTTGTTTGAGTGAATTTGAGTGCATTGAATAATGGATGAGAAAAGGGACAAAAATAACGAGACCGGCCCCAAAAATCGTATGATCGAAGTAAAAAGGCGCGCTGGTTCTTTGTGAGCCTACCATTGAAAAGTTCATGAGCGCTTGTTGATAGATTACAAGCCCTATGGGGATGAGGAACCCGACTACGTGCAATAAAAAGATCCTTTTAATGTTTTTGCGGTCTTGTTTAAACAATTCGTAATAAAAATAATAGAAGCTGATATAATAGATCAGTCGGATAATAAATCTCTTAAATGAAACTGCCGGCATTTCACTGGCACAGGAGGTAACTAAGAGCCAACTAAGGTCAAGCAGAATAAGTAGCGTAATGGGATGAACTAAGAATTTGCGATCGGGTTTGTAACCTAAAAGGACCTTTACACTAAAGAATACAGTTAGTAATACACAAATGACCTCAGCGGGAACACTGATCTGCGAATTGCCCGCCACTTTCATTTGTAAGGAGAGAGGAATTAGAAAGCTAAGACCGTATAATAATAGTTGCTTGTAGCGAAGTACCATTACGCCAAGAGCAGCAAGGGCCAACAAGTTCAGCAAATTTGAAGTTTCATAATTAAGTTCAAAAAAATGATCGAATAGCGTAAACACTAAGAGCAAGAAAATAACTCCGTGAAGTATAAAATTAGCGCTTGTATATGTTGTCGCTCTAACTGTGTTCACGGTTGTGCTTTACCAATAAAATAACACCGGCAACACTTAAAGAAAGTAATATGCCAATGGCGATATTGACCAGGAATGAAGGGGACACTTTTTTGAAATAGGGTTCGGCATAATTGATGACGTATATTTTGGGGATGGGATTGGTATAGGTTTTTTTGATCCGGATTAACCTTGATCTGGAATCTCTCAACACATCGTATATACTTTTGAAGGCAATGATGTGGCCCCCTATTGCTGTGTGAGTTGTGGCAGCATTTAGGGAATTGAGCTTATCGATATCGATGGAAATCTGCGCATCGGAAATGAGCATCAGCAAGCTGCTTAATTTGTTTTGTTTTAGTTCTTCTACCAATATGGCTTCGACAGAGTCCACTTTCAATTTCTGTGTGGTGTATTCCTCCAGAGCATTTTCGTAGGCCGTGTTAATGTTCTTTTTGTAGAGTTTTTCACGAAAAGCATCGGCCGAATTAATAATATAGTTAACTATGCTGGCCGACAAGTTGGGGTCTTTTGTGCGCACACTAATAAGCACAGCCATGCTGGTAGTCCTTTCAAATTTTATGTTCTTAAAATATTTCTTCAAAAGTTCATCATGCCATTCGGGTGATTCGCGGTCAATTTCGAAATATTTTACAAGCTCGAACTTCTTAACTACCGAATCTCTTATTTCCCGCGATTCAAAAATCTGCATTAAACGGTCGGCCTCCACGTCATAGCCAAAATTTGGAAAATCAATGCTATTTTCGAAGGAAGTAGAAGAAGGTGGGTACACGATGCCGTACGATTTAAATTCTTTGGGAATAAAAAGCGTAATAATGCTGGCCATCAAAGCGCCAACAATGGCATAAATTAGGAGTTGTTTAAAGTGTTTGTGTAAAAACTGCCAAAATTGAGTGGCATCCGACACCTGTTCCTTTTCTGATAACATAGGTATTTTTTCGTTGCAAGGTTTGATTAAATACTTAAAGATAGAAAAAATATTCTTTTACTTTCCCCGAGTTGTTGGTGCTTAAAAAAATGTTGTGCAACGTCCTCGAAGAAAAGTGACTACAGTTTTGGGACACTCCTGTATTGAGGGGACAGGAATGGAGATGAAAAAAGACGGCAGTTTATTTTTCTGATTTTAACTTCATTCCGTAAAAAATTACTAGGTGATTTTAAAGAGGTATTGAATTAAAAAGAAAAAAAGGCTTAACTTTAAAATTGGATAACTATGAAAGAAACTCAGGGGGATACTATTGGATTAACGAGGGAAGAGCACGCCGTGTATAGTTGCATCTGCTACTTTAATATTTTTCATTATCCCATGAAACCTTCTGAGATTTGCGATTTCGCAAATGTAAAAGTGGGGACCGATCAAATCATGCCCATACTCCAACACCTTATATCATTGGGTTTGGCTTTCGAAAACCAGGGATATTATTCGATAAAATCTCCCCATGAGCAAGATGTGAAAAGGCGGATCAGGTCGGAGCAACGTTGTCTACGAAAACAGAAAATTATTCGGCGGTTTGCATTATTTATTTCCAGGTTTCCCTATGTTGAGTCGGTGTCAATTTCAGGTTCTTGTTCCAAGGGACTTTTAGATGAAGAGGGAGATGTGGACTATTTTATTATTACCAGTGCCGGCCGACTCTGGTTTTGCCGCAGTTTTCTGATCGCATTTAAAAAGATATGTTTGTTGAATTCAAAAAAATATTTTTGTCTCAATTATTTTGTGGATGCCGATAATTTGGAAATTCCCGACCGTAATATATTTGTAGCCAGTGAAATTAAGACACTTAAGCCCATCAGCAACAAAGCCTTATTTGAGAAATTTCTTCAGTCAAACGCCTGGGCAGATGAATTTCTCCCCAACAAAGTAAATAATCGGGAGTCTTTTCTTAGAAGTAGTCGACCAAGGAAATTCCTTTTCCGTTGGGTGGAGATTATCTTCAATAATAGGATTGGTTCAGCAATTGACGATTATTGTTTTCACCTTACTTACGCAGTATGGAAAAAGAAATTCAGACATTTGAATACTGACGATTTTGATTTGAATTTTCGGAGTAAGAAAAACGTATCCAAACACCATCCGGGTGGGTTTCAAAAGAAGGTCTTAGGTGAAATGGGAAATCGGCTTCAGAATATCAAAGTGCTAAGTTAACATGAAGGTTCTGTTCACACACTCTTATTTCCTGCATTTTGACAAGAAGCAACTGAAAACAGGCGCTCCCTACCCACCGTTAGCACCTCTATATGCGGCTGCTCTGTTGCGCGAAAACGGGTTTGAAGTAAAGTTGGCAGATCTTCAACTCTCTGTTTCTCCTGCCGGTATTGAGACACATCTCCTCGATTTTAAACCCGATGTGTTAGTGATATATGATGACTCATTTAATTATTTAACCAAAATGTGTCTTACCAATATGCGTGAGGCCTGTTTTGAGATGCAAAAGATAGCAAAATCACTTGGTATCCCCGTAGTTGTTTCCAGTTCTGACGCAACAGATCATCTTGAAAAATATATTTCGAAGGGCGCCGATTACATTATTATTGGAGAGGCCGAACACACCTTGCTCGAATTACTTAATTCTGCGAATCAATCACGAGGTATTTGTGGAGAGGGGGTCAAAGGCTTGGCGTATGTGTACGAGGGAAAAATACTAAAGACCCTTCCGCGGGAAGTGAAGAGAGAACTTGATGAGTTGCCCTCACCGGCTTGGGATCTGGTGGATATTGAGAGTTACCGAAAAGTTTGGATGAAGAGTCATGGTTATTTTTCAATCAATTTGGTCACCACCAGAGGTTGTCCCTATAAGTGCAACTGGTGTGCGAAACCGGTGTATGGCAACCGTTATAACTCGCATTCGCCGCAGCGTATTGTCCACGAAATTAAAGAGCTGCAGAGAAAGTTTCAATTCACGCACATTTGGTTTGCAGATGATATTTTTGGTTTGAAACCCAATTGGCTTCGGGAATTTAGTGAGTGCATGGCCGTTGAAAAAATAGAAATCCGTTATAAAATTCAGTCAAGAGCCGACCTGCTGCTGGAGGACGAGAACATCCGTTTTTTGGAAGAATCGGGGTGTGAGGAAGTTTGGCTGGGGGCAGAAAGCGGTTCTCAAAAAATTCTGGATGCCATGGAAAAGGGGATAAAGATTGATCAGATTGAAAGGGCCACTCTTTTATTAAAACAGCACCATATTAGCCCCTGTTTTTTTCTGCAATTTGGATATCCCGGAGAACTGGCTGAGGATATTCAAATGACAATACGAATGCTCGACAAGCTTCAACCGCACGATATCGGTATTTCAGTGTCGTATCCCCTGCCCGGTACCAAGTTCTACGAGCAAGTAAAATCACAGTTGCATGAAAAACAAAACTGGACCGATTCTAATGACCTGCATCATCTGTTCGAAGGGCCCTTTATGCCGCAGTTTTACAGAGACCTTCAACGCTTTGTGCATTATAGGTTTCGCAGCGGTCAACTATTGGAGGCTTTCAAAAGAAGGAATTTTAAAAGACGATTGGCTCTCGCGCCGTATTATTATATAAAGCAACAGATTTTGAAAAGGAAACTAAACAAAAAATCTCCGGAATTGTTACTAGACGTAATCCCGAGTAGGAGGCCAAAAAGTTAAGAGCGGAGAGGGGCCAACAAAGATAAACAATGTTTAATAGAATTGATATTTCGAAGCAGCTTAATCATTCAAGGAAAAAAAGTCGTGGGACCGATGAACAAATTTTAGCTGAGGTCAAACGAATTTTAAATAACGATCTGTTTGCAGAGAATAAGATCCTTGAGCACCTTGGTAAGTATAACCAATCGTTCAGATTTTTGGACGAGGAAGAGGTAGGTTCTGAATTCGTGTACTCCGAATTAGCATTAAAACAGGTGGCAGTTGCACACCGCCTTAAGTTTCTGGAATCTAAATTCTTTAAACAGGACATTCCATATGAAGCGATCTTAAAAATTAAATCGCTCAATAATCAATTCAAAAAGGAACTAAATGAATTTAGGATCCTTGCACCTCATAAAACTTTTTTAAAAAAAGGTGAATTTGAGCAGAGTAGTTTGTTTGTGGGCACAAATCACCAAAATTATTACCTCATTCACAGCTGGGGAAAAGAATTGAAATGGCACAGGCAATTGAAATACCTCCCTTTGCGGAGTTTCGAAACATTAGCGGGTTCAATTATTTTGTTCACCTTAATACTTACACTTTCGCTGCCCACCGAATTTATTACCCTGGATGCCAAAGCAAATTATTGGTGCGGTTATCGGGCGGCCGCATTTTTTCATTTACTTATTTTTAATTCGGGCATGACGATTTATTTCACATTTGCCTTTGCACTAAATTTCAGCAGCAGCATTTGGAATAAGTTGAAGGATTTTGGGTGAAACAAGCATGACAGTATTCCGAAATTCCTTGACTTCTCCAATTCGGTGATAATAGGAGTGACCTACTGTAGATTAAGCCAACTTTCCCAATCGTCATGCCGTCAAATAACAGTTTCAGTTCATTTTTTCTCTTCACACAATTCCACCAAAATACCGTTAGTGGTTTTAGGGTGGAGAAAACAAATTCGTTTGTTATCGGCCCCGTCTTTGGGTTCTTTGTTTATCAATTCAAAACCCTCAAGTTTTAAGCGCGCCATTTCGTCGTCAATATTATCTACTTCATAAGCAATATGATGGATGCCCTCCCCTTTCTTTTCAATAAATTTTGCGATGGCGCTTTCGGGTTTTGTGGCCTCTAGTAATTCTATTTTAGTATCTCCTAACATAAAAAAGGAAGTGTTAACGCCCTCGCTAGTTACTGTTTCTATTTTGTAATGCGCTTTTCCGAAAAGTTTTTGAAATAGAACATTACTCTCCTGAATATTTTTTACAGCAATGCCTATGTGTTCAATTTTTCTAATCATATCTATTTTCTAAAAAATTCAAATTCATTTACTGGGCTAAAGCCCTGATTTACTCCCGGCAGTAAAGTTAGTTCATTAATTGAGCTAAAAGCTATAGGCCGGTTGCTTTTGTAAAAACGCGAATTCCTCGTGAATGATCCACTCAGGGTGCCTTTGTTGAGTTTTCGGGAAGAATCAAAATACAAGCCGCTTGAATAATTAAGAGTAAGGGCTTCGGGGGGTAGTTGTGAGACTTCGGCCGAGTAGTTGTTTGCAATAAAGAAATTTCGCACAAAAACAGTTTCTTTAAACAGGCAAACCACCACATCCAAACCCGTCAAATTTTTTATTCTCAAGGTTTGTTTTTGAGAGGTATCATACAATTCAGTGCCAAAATAGTCGGTATAGGGAGCGTCCCCAAGTTTGAGATCAGACGTTGTTTTTAGGAAAGCAGTGTTTTCCACTTTTTGATCGCTGGAAGTATTATGATTGGACTTTCTCGGGGAAGTGACAGACATGATGCCCAAAAATAAGATAACTGCCAGAGGCGTGGCGAACAAAATATATTTAAATTCGTTATAGTTTGCCTTTTGTTCAACTGCTGAAGATTGTTTCGTTGTTTTTTTTTCGTACTGTTTAATGTGTTCGTTGTAATACTGACGCCGTTTGAGTTCCCGTTCATCGAAGCGCCAATTCTTAGCCCCCGGCTTCGTTTTTTCTTTTTCAGCACGTTGTGAATAAGGTGAATTAAGTTTTTGATCGTAGACAAGTTTCAGGCGGGAGTCGGAAAGTGTTTCGTAGGCCTTTAATATTTTTGAAAATTGTTCTTTACCCTGCGGATTAATGTCGGGGTGATACAATTTTGCCAAATGACGGAACGCGGCCTTGATCTCGGTGATTCCCGCAGTAGTTGGCAGGCCCAATATATCGTAGTAATTGACCACGTGACGAATTGACTTTGAAAGTATGTAGGTCAGGATCTTGTTTAATCCCTGTCTATTACAATTTGATGCACACGTTTTTCGGCTCCGTAAAGAAGTCAAGTGCTTCAAATCCACCTTCACGTCCAACGCCACTTGCTTTCACGCCTCCAAAGGGAGTTCTAAGATCCCGCAACAACCAACAATTGATCCACACGATTCCTGCATGAATATTATTTGCCATTCTGTGAGCGCGGGTGAGGTCTTGGGTCCAGAGTATGCTCGCCAAACCATACATGGTGGAGTTCGCCATCATCAAGGCTTCTTCCTCCGTATCAAAAGGTGTGATGGTAACAACCGGTCCAAAGATTTCTTCCTGATTGGTGCGGCAGTCGAATGAAAGTCCTTCCACCACGGCGGGTTCAAGAAAATATCCGTCCGCGAATTCGCCACTTAGATGAACTTGTTTTCCTCCGCATAAAATAGCGCCACCTTCTTTTTTCGCCAGCTCTAGGTAGCTGAGAATTTTTTCCATGTGCGGTTTCGACACCACGGCACCAATTTTTGTTTTTTCATTAAGGGGGTCACCAATCACGAGAGCCTTCGTTTTCTTTACAAAATCGGTTCTGAATTTGTCGTAGATTTTCCTTTCCACAAAAATACGTGAACCGCACAAACAAATCTGACCCTGATTTGCAAAGGAAGAAAGCATGGTAGTGGAAAGCATCTTTTCGTAATCGCAATCAGCAAAAATAATATTAGGATTTTTGCCACCCAGTTCAAGCGAAAGTTTCTTAAACATGGGTGCGGCCACAGAGGCAATGTGTTTTCCGGTGGCGGTGCCTCCCGTAAAAGAAATGAGGGGAATGTCTTTGTGACTTACAATGGCGTTGCCTACTTTGGCACCTAAGCCATGAACAATGTTGAGCACACCGGCAGGCAAGCCGGCTTCAATACAAATCTCCGATAATAAAAATGCCGTCATGGGAGTTATTTCTGAAGGTTTAGCTACCACGGTGCATCCGGCAGCCAAGGCAGGCGCTATTTTCCAACTAAATAAATAGAGCGGAAGGTTCCAAGGTGAAATGCATCCCGCCACACCCACAGGCTGATGCAGGGTATAGTTGATGGCAGTGCCTTCCATGCTATGCGCGGTAGATGCATGATGCAAAATAGCTGTGCCATAAAAATGAAAATTAGCTGCCGCCCTTGGAATGTCGATGGTTTTAGCAAGCTTGAGCGGTTTCCCGTTATCGGTGCTTTCGGCAAGCGCCAACCTGTCTAAATTCTTCTCAATCAACGCTGCAATTCTCAATAGATACTGTGATCTCTTTTCTTTTGGCGTGAGGCTCCACGATTCAAAAGCAGATTTAGCGGCTGCATAAGCAAGTTCTACGTCCCTTTCATCACTGTCGGGAATATGAGAATATACTTTCCCGGTGGAGGGACAATAGTTGTCGAGGTAAGATGCTGATACGGGAACGATCAATTCCCCATTGATGTAATTTTTAAGATGTTGCATAAGAAATTCAAAGATTAAAATTACGGCTTTACCCTGAATTAATCAATTAGGTTGGTGGAGTATTCAAAAACTTCTCGATGCACTATATTATGTGAGACTTACTGGCTTGAGACGTTTATAGGCCCGAATAGACCTGATTTGCATCTTATAATAAATTAGATACCTTTACTATGGAAATTACCTGAATGGCAGTCAAAAAAAACATAGCACCCAAGTTAGAGAATTCTGTACAGGATAATTTTATCCATCGCTTGAAAAAAGCGCTGCCTCCCGGCGTGGGTCTTTCGGAAGAAATGGCTGATGTCCTTGGCATAAGCATTGACAGTGCGTACCGCCGGCTGAGGGGAGAAACTGAATTCACCATTCACGAGATCTACCATCTCAGTAAGAAGTATGGCATTAGTGTGGATGAGGTGTTTAGTAATAAATCCGACACGGTTACGTTTGCTTATACAAAGTTAACCGACAGCGCCATTAATTTTGAGACCTATCTGAATCGCCTTACCGGCCATCTTAATACGATCAAAAAATTTGAGAACGGAAGGATTTTTTATGTGGCAGAGGAAACGCCAATTTTCTATTCTTTCTTTTCGCCTAAGTTCACCAATTTTAAATTATTTTATTGGCAACGAAGTGTTCTTAATGTGGCGGAGTATCAACAAACCAATTTTGGATGGGACGTGGTTCCCCAAAAGCTTATTGATATTGCCCATAATAGTTTTAAAGAATACATGGAAGTGCCCAGCTCTGAAGTATGGACCAGCGAAACGGTACTTACAGGTTTGAAACAAATAAAGTTTTATTATGATAGTGGTATCTTAAAAAAAGAGTATGCACTCGAACTCTTGGCCGAAAACCGCAAGATGATAGAAATGGTGCAGGAAAACGCAGCGGCCGGACGGAAGAACATCAGCGATGCGAAGGAAACATTTCAACTATACCATAGCGATGTAGTGTTAGGAACAAATTGCATTTACATAGTGATGGGGGATCTTAAATACTCGTATATCACGTTTAACACATTAAATTCATTAACCACCAATAATCCTGAATTTTGCGAAGAAACAGAGCATTGGATGCGAAATCTGGAACGTAAAAGCATTTTGATTAGCGGCGTAGGAGAAAAGCAACGGTATCAATTCTTCAGTCGAATTTTTAATTATGTGGATGAATATATGGAGCGGATCAAGAATTCTTAGAGTACTCTTCTCGGGTGTTTACGCCTTTACTTTTGCTGCTTCTCTGAATCGGCTTTTTTACAATTGAAATTCGTTCTTACTATTCTCTTTCAATCACTTCAAAACCCCAGTCGCTCAGTTGTTTCAGATCTTCTTTGTGAATCCCTTTCAAGATGTCTCTGATCTGCGCAATAAAGAATTTGATGGTGCCGGGAGATATTTTTCTATCAGAACCATGTGTGCCGCAGGCCATCTTTATTTGAGTGTTTAATTGTTCATACAGTTCCTTCAACCTACACATGTCTTCAAATTTTGGTTTTGCTTCTGCCAACTTTTGCTCCAAGTTTTCAACATGAAAACCAATCAGGTTGCTGAGTTCGACACGTTGCTCGCTGAGATCTTTATGTTTATGAATGATCTTCTGTCCCAATTGAAGGAGTTCAGCGGTGCTTTTTGGTAATACGATTGTTGCCATGGGATTTTAAATAAATTGTGAATTCTTATCTAATTACATTTTGGTGTTTCATGAGGGTCTCCCCATCATCTTTAAAAAATTGAGATGCGATACGAGCGCGCCTGCTGTCGAATTATCTCTAAACTTGATATTGTGACGACGAGCCCCCTCCCTGATGATTTTGGTAAGCTCATAATAATGGATATGGCAAATAGATGGAAAGAGGTGGTGAACAATATGGGTATTTAAGCCGCCGCAGAGCCAGCAAAGCAGACGACTATTGGCCCCGAAGTTTGTGGAAGTCTCCACCTGATGAATGGCCCAACTGTTGTTGATGATTCCCTCTTCATCTGGTTCAGGAAAGGGACTATCTTCCAAAGCATGAACAGGAAAAAGAATAATGGCGAGCATGGTTCCCAACACAAAGTGCATGAGCAAGAACCCAATAAGTATTTGCCACCAGGGAAGCTTGATCACTATTAGGGGGATCACCAAAGCATAGCTAAAGTAAAAGAGCTTAGAAATAAAGAGAATAAAGTATTCCTTTCGGGGGTGATCGTGAAACGTACTATTGCCGTATTGTTTGGTGGCAAACATTTGAAAATCTTTAATGAAGATCATATATAAACTGGCAAAAGGATATAATGCAGGAGCATAGATATGCTGATAACGATGGAACCATTTTAATTTTATGGCGGGCACCAATCGCACAATTTTTACCTGTTCAATATCCATGTCGTGACCCGGCACATTGGTAAAAGCATGATGCGAGAGGTTATGTTTGATGTCCCATATATAGCGGTTAACTCCAATGAGGTTAAATGTGTAGGAAAACAACGTATTTAATTTTGGGCTGCGAAAAAGCGCGCCATGAGAAGCATCGTGTGAAATATTAAAGGCTATAAGCACCATTGAAAACCCAAAGAGAAGAGCAAGACCAAACATTCCCGCGGCATTTATAAGATTACTTAATAGAAGCGCATAGGACCCGAAAAACAACGTCGCAATTATTAGTAACTTTAAGATCATGGCGGAGTTAGCCTTTCTTGAATAGGACCTCGAGACAAAATACTCCTCTGTTCTGTCTTTGATGTCTTTGTAAAATGGACTTTGCAGAGGCATTCCGAATTTGATCTTAATTGTTTCCATAGTTTTTTATTTGATGTTTCAAATGTAGATTAGGTGCAGGGGCTTAGAATATCGAAAAACATAGGGGCACTCTTTTAACTTGTTGATTTTGCAAAATCAAAACTATGTGAGCCGTATTCTTAATATATTTGCATGGAATAGAAAGAGAGACTAGTTTATTTGCGTTTTTTGCAAAACAAATTCCCTAGGGGATGATATTCTCATAAAAAAATCGCTTGAGTAAACAGGTTGGGAAATTGAGTTTTTGTTGTCATTGTACATTTTCAATGATTTAATTTTTAACGACCACTTAGCGCTTGACAAATACAGTGATGAAGAAGAACGTACACATAGTAGGAGGAGGGGCCTGCGCCTTAATGCTGGCCTGCGAACTGGACCCTCAAAAATTTAAGGTTACTTTGTTTGAAAAAAATAACCAACCGGGACGAAAATTTCTGGTGGCAGGTGAAGGTGGTCTCAATATTACACATTCGGAAAAAGCAGAGGTGTTTATCAAGCGCTACAGTCCTTATTTATTTCTCGAAAAGGCCTTCCTTCATTTTTCAAACCTTGATTTGGTGAACTGGTTTTCAGATCTCGGTGTTAAAACCTTTGTGGGAAGCAGCGGAAGAGTATTCCCCGAGAAAGGAATGAAACCTATTGAAGTGCTCACGACGATTCTCGCTAAAATAAAAAAACGTGGCGTTAGTATTCGTACTTCAAGTGTTTGGGAAGGATTTTCGGACAGCAATTCTCTTATGATCAGCGATAAAGAGGGGCGGTATGAAACGGACGCGGATGTCACTGTATTTTGTTTAGGAGGCGCCAGCTGGCCCATCACAGGGAGTGCAGGAGATTGGCGGCAGTTTTTTGAGGCCAAACACATTCACACCAATGATTTTGGAGCGAGCAACTGTGCATTTCGAATCGAGTGGCCTCCTGCTTTCATAAATAAAATAGAAGGTAGTCCTATAAAAAACTGTTTAATTATATGTGGCACTAACAGTCAATTAGGAGAAGTGGTGCTCACTAAATTCGGCATTGAAGGAAGTGGCATTTATCCTCTCAGTCCTCACATCCGCGAAAGTCTTAATAACAAAGGATCGGCCGAAATATTCGTAGATCTGAAACCGAATCTCTCTTCTGAAAAAATTATTGAAAAACTTAAAGCCGAAAAGCGGGAAAACACGTACACGAAACACGTGATGCATCAGTTGAATTTGAGTGATACACAGGTCCGACTTTTAAAGCAGTTTTTAAGTAAGGAAGAGTTTTTGGACATTTCGTCGTTGGCGGTTCACATTAAAAAATTTAAACTTGTAATAGTAGGGATGGGTCCGATAGAGGAGGCCATTTCCACTGTTGGAGGGATCGATTTAAAGGAGATTGACGAAAACTTTGAACTGAAGAAATTGAAAAATAATTTTGTGATTGGTGAGATGCTCGACTACGATGCCCCAACGGGGGGATATTTGTTACAGTCGTGTTTTAGTATGGCTAACTATGTGGCGCATTTTCTTAATAATCGAGAATAAATACATTTCTTTAAAAGGCAAGTCATTTCGATTTTTGAACCATGACAGATAATTCAATTACAAGTGCTATATTTAGTAAACAAAATAAATTCGACAGTCTAAAAGAAAACAAGTAACACAGCTACTCAAAATATGTTTTGCCCTTTTTCTTTAGATATTGATGGCGCCGGAAATTTGATTATGGCAGGGGATAATGAAATTAGCGGAGACGACTATCAAATAATTATTGTAAATCCTTATTAATACTTTTTGGAACATAACACTATAAATTTAAAGTTTAAGGTTTTGCTACCCTTACTGATTGCTTTTGTGTTTTTGGCAAAGGCACAAAAGCCAAGCAATAACTGGTATTTTGGAGTAGGGGCGGGACTGAATTTTGCCGCACCAAATCCAACTTTACTTGCCGGAGGAGCAATTACAACAAGTGCAGGCTGCTCCAGTATATCCGACTCTACTGGAAATTTGCTTTTTTATACTGATGGCGTAACTGTATACGACAAAACAAACAGTTTGATGGCCAATGGCTCCGGGTTGCTGGGAAATAATGCAGCTCAATCTTCGATGATTATAAAACAACCGGGCAATTTTAATTTGTATTATATTTTTACGGTGCAAGGCACTGGTACAGCTGGCTTTAACTACTCAATTGTAGATATGAATTTAGCGGCAGGTAACGGGTCGGTGACAGTAAAAAACGCCAGTTTAATGACCGGGGCATTTGCTCCAAAATTAACCGCTACCAAACATTGCAATGGCATTGACTACTGGGTACTCGCAAACTACAATAATTTTTATGCCTGTCTGCTCACCGCTACCGGCATCAGCACGATAGTAACTTCCGTGGGATTCCCATTTTCAAATCAAGAGAGCGATTGCATGAAACTTTCGCCAAACGGGAGAAGGCTCGCTTTCTTCTCTCATAGTTTTGCAATGTTCAATAATTGCCTGCGAGCCTATTTATTAGGATTTAATCCTGCTACAGGTGCCGTTTCAGGTCTTACCACAATTATTTACAATTGTAATAATGTTAATACTGCAGGGATGTCCCCCCCTCCTTATGGTTGCGAGTTTTCGCCTGATGGAACAAAGCTTTACTTTGCACTGGCAGGCCAGTTGTGGCAACTTGAACTAACGACTTTCGTGCCTTATGCGGGATGGTGGCAAGGGGGCTCGTTAATTGGCAGCGGAGAGCAATATGTTTTGGAGGGGGCAACCAAGGGGTCTATGCAATTAGCATCAAATGGAAAAATTTACATTGCAGTTCCCGGTACAAATAGCCTTGGAGTTATTAATAACCCAAACGCTTTGGGAAATGCCTGTGCTTACAATGTTGCCGGTCAGTCCTTGGGCACAGTCACTTGTCAATGGGGGCTGCCAAATTTTCCAAGTTCTTATTTCGAAAAAACTTCTGATGCCCTTTTTACATTTAGTTTAGCCGCAACTTCTTGTAATACCTATTCTTTTTTCACGCCGGCAAGTTATACTGTTGCAGGCTATAATATTATTAGTATGCAGTGGAATTTTGGCGATCCTTTATCTTTATCATCAAACACTTCTACACTTTCTAATCCAACACATTCCTTTTCTTCAGTTGGAAATTTTACCACTCAATTAATCCTTCAGTTTGATTGCGGTAAGATTGATACCCTCATTAAAATAATTCCGGTTACTTCTCCCACATTAAACATCATCTGTCCTCTAAAGAATTGTAATTCGGCTACTGCCAGCGTAGTAACGATCGGTGGCACCGGTTCTTATTCATACACATGGAGTCCTGGGTCACAAACTACTTCTGTTGTGAATAATCTAAGTGCCGGAATCTATTCTGTAAGCATGATTGACAATGGGGGTGGGTGTTCGCGAACACAAACAATAAGCATTTCTGTTACTACCCTTATTGCACTGGTAAGTTCTCAAAATCCACTTTGTTTTGGATCGAGTTCAGGTACCGTTGGTATAAACATTAGCGGTGGCTCGGGCTTATTTTCTTATACATGGTCGCCAGGCTTTCAAAGTACTCCAACTCTGGGTGGCTTATCACAAGGGACTTATTCTGTTACAGGGTTTGATCTAGTCAATTTATGCTCGATCACGCGGTCTGTTGCCCTGTCACAGCCCCCTCCAATCACGTTAACTGCAATTGCGCTTTCCCCCACTGCCTGTGCTACGCGGAAATTTGTTCTTGCGGCAGGCGCTGCTGGTGGAACATTGCCTTATGTTTATGCATGGTCAGGAGGTGCCAATTCCTCGTTCGCTGTAGATACCGTTGTGCAATCTGTTTCCGGAGTTTATTTCTATACTGTTACTGTATCTGACCTTAATAACTGCAACGCCAGTAACATCGTGAGTGTTTCTATTATTTCAAATCCTCAGTTGGTAGTACCAAATGTAACAGTTTGTCCACTCCAAATTGCGAACATGGTTGCATCAGGAGCAACAAACTACACCTGGCAACCCGGTAGTTATTTTACTTCCAACTTCACATTAATTCCAGTTTCCAATCAAGTATTTACGATTAATGGCAGTGCTTTTGGTTGTTTTACTCAAACCACAACTTCGGTCTTTATTAATCCTTCACCTACTGTTTCAATCGGGGCAAATTCACCTTTATGCGAGGGTCAGGTATTAAATCTCAATGCCAGTAGTGGTTCCACATTCAGTTGGCAGGGACCCTTGGGTTATTCTTCTTCACTTCAAAGTCCCGCGTTCACAGCTTCAGTCCTAAACGCAGGAACTTATTCTCTGATAATGACCGCACAGAATTCCTGTACAGTATCAAGTTCAGTAAGTGTTTCAGTAAATCCAAGGCCCGCTTTGTTAGTTACAGGGAACTTCACCATTTGTCCGGGGAAACAAACATTATTAATACCAAGTGGTGCAATGTCTTATTCCTGGAGTACAGGGGCAACAGTTTCGTTGATTTATGTTAGCCCATCAGTTACCACCACCTATTCGCTCACAGGCACCGATAATGCAAGTGGGTGTTCTTCAAGCGCCACAGTTATTGTTCTTGTAAAACCTTCTCCAACCATTACGCTGCAAGGAAAAACTGAAATTTGTTTTGGTGAGAGTATAATTTTAACTGGGCAGGGAGCCAATACGTATACATGGAATACAGGAATAAATTCAAGCACTATTGTAATTTCTACCCCAATTACTACAACAATGTATGTAATAGGGACAAACACAAATAATTCTTGTACATCAAAAGTTGCATTTTCGATTCTTGTGAATGAGTGTACAGCTATTGCAAATAATGTTGTTGAGGGAAAATTTTCTATTTACCCGAATCCTGGTTCTGGAATTTTTCGAGTTTTGTCGGAAGAAGCAATTTCGATAGAGATCTATAATGAGTTTAATCAATTTCTCATAATAGAGTCGCACCCAATTGGCAGTTCTATTCTTGATTTAAGAAATTTCGCGAATGGCGTTTATCTTTTGAAATGTTCTTCAAAAAGTAAAATCTTCATATTTAAGTTAATTAAGATTGAATAGGCTGTAAAAAATGTTCTTGTATTGTCGTTCATATAAATAGAATCTTTTTCTACAAGCTTTAAAAAAGGGCCAAGCAATTAAATAGATATTTTTACTTCTCAAACCAATCCAGTGATACAGCTTTTGAAGAAAAAGAAAAACATAAAACATAATTTTACTTAGAATTTATTCTAAGCTCACATCGCAAGGCTTTTTAAAGGAGATGCTTTAAGATAAACCAATCCCCCATTCCACCAAAATAATTACAAAATACTTGTGAAATAAACGGTGCAAAAGTTTTAGTCCCAGGCTTCATAAATAGGGCATTCTTTATCCCAATTACTTTATATTTGTCGAGTTAAAAAAACAAAGATGGTGGCAACTAGCGAGTACATAGTATGTGATTTAAAAAATGGAGTTTTGGTGATTACTATTAACCGGCCCGATAAATTAAACGCGTTAAACAAACAAACCATTGAGGAACTTCATGAGGCCCTGGTGGAAGCTGAAAATCAACATGAGATCCGGTCTATCATCATTACCGGCGCTGGCCAAAAGGCCTTTGTAGCCGGGGCAGATATTGCCGAGTTTTCAAATTTTTCGGTTGCCGAAGGAAAACAAATGAGTTCTATCGGACATTTTAAGATCTTTAATTTTATAGAAAATTACAGCAAGCCCATCATTGCCGCGGTAAATGGTTTTGCCTTGGGAGGCGGACTGGAATTGGCCATGGCATGCCACCTGAGAGTGGTGAGCGATAATGCTAAAATGGGTCTGCCCGAAGTGAGTCTGGGTTTGATTCCCGGTTACGGCGGCACCCAGCGTTTGGCCCAACTCTTGGGGAAAGGAAAAGCGTTTGAAATGATTGTGACGGCCGACATGATTACTGCTCAAGATGCCTATAAATGGGGTCTTGCTAATTACGTGACTACTCAGGAAGAGCTTCTGAACAAGTGTTTTGAAATCACCAATAAAATTTCCACGAAGAGCCCAACAGCCATAAAAACCGCCATTAAGGTGATTAATGCGGGCTATAACAATAATCTTAACGGGTACGAAGTGGAAATTGAAGAATTTGGTAAAGCTTTTGGCACCAAGGACTTCAAAGAGGGGGTAGGTGCCTTTTTAGAAAAGCGCAAAGCCAATTTTAAAGGCGAATAGATCCTATTGTTACCTGAATTTCCTGTTTTTTTTCATAGCCCCGGGAGGGTTTGAAATTTTTAATCGTAACTTTGTCGAAGAGGTGAAAAACGCACAAACATATCTCATTGGGTGCTTGATGCTGCTGTTCCTGATCTTTGGTCAATTGGATCTTCAGGCTCAGTGTGCCATGTGTAAAACGGCTGCCGAAACTTCTTTAAAAGCTAATCCCAATTCCATAGCACGGGGATTAAATTCGGGCATCCTTTACCTTATGGCTGTACCTTACCTGGCCATTATGTTCATTTTCAGAAAACAACTGCTTGTTTTGTGGAAGCGTTTGGCTTCTCGAATAACAAAAGCGTAAAAAACTCCCGCTTACCGGTTTTGATCAATCACCTTTGGCGCTTTAAAATAATCGCTGTCCTTTTTGGGTGCATTCTTTAATGCTTCCTTTTGGCTAAGTGTAATTTCAGGTTCATCACGTCGTAAAATATTCTGCTCTTCGGTCATATAGATCAGTGGCTTCACATTATCGGTATCCAATTCGTTCAACTTATCTACAAAAGTGAGCATGCGGTTGAGGTCATTTACAATTCCGGCTTTCGCTACTTCGTCAAACTCAAGGCGGGCCAGGTGTGCAATTTCATCTACTGTTTTAATATCAATTTTGTTTGCCATAAAATTTATTTAATTCTGATTGTATAAAGGTATGTACTTTCTCCTTAAGTTCGGGCACGTCTTTCTCTGTTAGCCCGATTGTGGAAATGGGGTCTCCTACAACTACTCTGGCAATACCCGGTCGGCCATTGCTTTTAAAAAAGCCGCCATTTTGCAAAAACCACCAGTTATTGAGATTGGCTACCGGCACGATGGGCACTTGTTTCTCGATGGCAAGTTTAAAGGCTCCGTTTTTGAAAGGTTTTAATTTTCCGTTAGTGCTGATGGTTCCTTCGGGGTAAATCACCTGCGTGAGTCCCTGATCCAGTTTCTGACCGGCAATAGTGAACGCCTTATGTGCGGCGGTTATGCTGGATCGATTTACGGGGATATCGAGGTGTTCAAAAAAAAGGCCGAAAAGCGGAATTTTCAGCAACTCATGTTTGCCCATATACACCGCCGTATTTTGAATATAAAAGGGACTAAAACAAATGTCGAGATAAGAAGTATGATTGGATGCTACTACACAAGGTTCCGGCAAACGATACTTTTTTGATTGATACCGTATCACCGGGAAAACCATTACAGCAGTACTGATCATCCTTGCCCAGAAGCGTTTTAATTTATACACCAGAGAGAAACGTTTTGTGACAAGGCCAAAATAAAACAAGGGAAATAAAATTAAGAAAGGAATGCCAAACCAAAGCACAAACCAGATCTTCCAAAGTGGTCTAAGAATGTAATTAAGGACTTTCATCTTTTACGGGAGCAAAAGTACAGTTTTTTAGATTGGGATTTCCTGTTCATGCTGCGGTGCAACGAAGTAGATGCTGATATTCAGGCAGTTTAATTGAGACAAAATTCCGGCCTTTTTGAACAGTGTTTTATTATACATGATCGCTGGGGGCCGAGCCACTTATTTCAATTTGGTGATCAAAAATTCGGTTCTTCTGTTTACACTGTGTTCTTCTTCGGTGCAGGTACTTTGCATACTTCCTTCGCAGGCACAGTTGTTGAGGAGTTTGCCCTCTCCGTATCCTTTTCCAACAATTCGCGCTTTGTTGATTCCCCGCTTTACAATGTAATCCACGCTGGCCTGTGCGCGTGCTGTAGATAGCTTTAAGTTGGAAGCTGCTGAAGACCGGCAATCGGTATGTGAGCCCAATTCAACATACATTTCGGGATACTCGTTCATCACCTCTACAATTTTGTCGAGCTCTTCGGCGGCATCTTTTCGGATGGTCGATTTTGCGAGATCAAAGTAGATAGGTTTTAAGTCAACCATTTTGGCAAGGTCCATGCCCACTTCAATTTTGCCAAGCGAAAGGTTTACCGATTCGTTCATATTTACTTCTCCGGGCTTTGTAATGGTATGTGAAAAAATGACAGATCGCTGCAAGTAGCCTGGTTTGTCAAGCTTCACAAGGTAAGTAAGTTTATCTCCAATACGGTTATTGAATAAGAAGCGAAAGTAATCTCCTCCCTCGGTGGTTGTAAAAAGGTCCACCTGCGAACCATTCACCATATCGATCACTTTAACGGTGACCCCTTCTAAAAGTTCATTTGTTTTGGCATCTGTAATGAGCGCCCTTAAAAACAATTTCGGATTCTTCTCAAGCACAAGTTGTTTGGTAAATGCATCGGTTAACGAAGTGTCAGAAGCCACGCTGTCGGTCACATTAAAATAATCTTCTTTCAAAGATTTGATCCGCAACACATCACCTTCTTCCACCATGGTAAGGTATTCTCCTTTTTCATTTGCGAATACAGTGTCCTTGTTAATTAGCAATTTTGTGTTTGCCAGAGCCAAACCGCTTTCCTTGTCAATAGTGGTGATTAGCACATCTTTTCCTCTTCGTACCTCACGAATAATTTGCAGATTGTAAATATCATCGTCCATTCCTCCGGCTTTACGGTTCGAACTTATGAAGCCACTCGTGCTATCAGCGCTGAGGTAGAATCCAAAGTCATCAAACCTGCTATTAATAGGCTGACCCATGTTATAAATACGCGCAGGTTTGCCTTCTTTTAATTTGCTTTCATAAATATCAAGTCCACCCATTCCATCATGCCCATTCGATGAAAAGTAAAGTAGTCCGGTTGGAGAAATAAACGGAAAAACTTCGTTTCCTGCGGTATTAACCACACTTCCTAAATTAATAGCAGGACCCCATACTCCGCTGGAATCTTTTTTGCTCATGTAAATGTCCATCCCGCCCAGTCCCCCATCTTTATCCGAAGAGAAATAAATGGTATAACCATTGGGTGACAAGCTGGGGTGCGCAAAATTATATTCCTTATTATTAAAAGAAGGGAGCTTAACTGAAATCAATCCTCCCTGATCAAACTCGCCTTCCAGAATGCGCAATTTAAATGAGCCGTCTCTGGCATGTTCGGCCTTGCGCGCACTGTTGGTGGTGTAATAGATCATGTACAAATCTTTGTTAAAACAAATAGGACCGTCGTTGTATTTTGTATTTAGATCTTTCAAAAAAATAACCGGTTTCTTTTCTAAACCTTTTTCATCTTTTTCAGTGGCCCACACGTTCATGTATGCGCCATTTGTCCAGCCCTGATTTTTGCCGATCCATTTGGAAGTGGGGCGCGATGAAGCGAACACAATACTATTGTTGAACTTTATGGCACACATGTCGTTCTGCAACGAATTAAAGGAAGCCAGAACAACACTATAGGCATCCGCATTTCGGGTATAAGATTTTGTTTTTCCAAAAGAAGACGCCAAATCTTTTCCCCTGCTGTCGGCCCCGTATTTTTCGAAATAAGGACGCGCTGCTTCCGCTTCATCATTTTCAACTAGGGCTTGTCCGTAATACAATTCCTGAATAGGTTGTGCATTCCCGTTTCGTATCATAGCACCGTAACATGAAAGTTTGCCCTGTGTATTATTGGTTAAACGGTAACAATCACCCAGTTTGGTAAGTAAAAGGGCATTGGTACTATCGGTGAGTCTCACTTTTTCAAAATAAGGAATAGCTTCAGAATAGGCTTTTGTATTGTAAAGCACCATTCCCTTTTTCCAGACGGTGTTTTTTTCAAGTTCCGACGTTGACTCGTTTTCTATGCCATTTGTGTGCTCAGCAATGGCATAGGTTGTTGTATTCACAGCCCTGCTTGGTTTGTTCGCTGATGCAGGAGCCATGATGGATCTTGTTCCGCCATTATTTTTTGCTGCACTGTCGGGTTGTTGCATCTCATTTTGAGTAGTGCTTGCGGCCGATGTGGTGCTAGTTTCCTGCACCTGCCCAATACAGGGGACAAAGAACAGATTCAGGGAGATGGTGAGTGAAAAAAGAGCCAAGCCCTGTGGTATATGAAGTTTCATAATGCTGTACTCAGTAAATTAGAAATAACGCGGTGTAATAATATTTTTGCTGGTAAACGAAAACAAGTAGTTAAGTACAATCTCATGCGAACCTTGCGAATATTGTTGAATTTTATTTACGCCATAATCGTAGGAGTAGCATATAAAAAATTGTTTTGTGGCCTGCACTCCAAGCAGCGCGGAAAGGGAAGATTTGCTTCTGTATGAAAGACCCGCCCAGATGAGATCTCTGATTAATAAGGTGCCACCCAAATCAATTTGTGCCGGCGCATTCTTAACAGTTTTGATCATGGTATTGGCGCGTACCTTCAATTCTTCATTTATTGTAAATAGATATCCTCCGGTTAAGTAGTAGGTGAACTTGTCGGGCGTGATGCTGGTAACTTTTACTGTTGATCCCCCGTAGCTGAACTTCACTTCATTGTCAACCAGGCGTGGTATGGATAAACCTACATAATATTTCTTCGAGGTGTAATACAGTCCGGCTCCAAAATTAGGAGCCACTACATTAGAAGTGTTCTGGGCAAACTGAGGGTCTGCCGGAGCACTCCCGTCGTTAGATACTTTTACCGTGCCGTACTTGTTAAGTTGGTTTTCAAAGCCCCCCATTAGTCCCATTGAAAAAGTACTTTTGTCGTTGATCTTGATTCGGTAGGCATAACTTCCGTATACCAGACTTCTATTCAGCACGCCTATCTTTTCATTAAGTACACTTAATCCAAGTCCCATTTTATTACCTTGTACTGGGCCGTGCAATGAAAATGAAGTAGTAATTGGGCGGCCCGGAAAATTAACCCACTGTTGCCTGTGCAAAAGGGTTGCACTCATGGCTTCCTTCGATCCCGCATAGGCAGGATTAATAAACACTTCGTTGAACATGTATTGTGTAAACATGGCGTCGTACTGAGCGTTCAGGTGTAGTGAAAAAGAAAGCAAAGCCGAAAAAAGACTGATTTTTATGATGCCGGTAGTTTTCATATCGTTTCTGTTTTCTCTTAATATTGTAATACAATAAATCCGGTGACGCTTCGATTTTCAGACCCCTTCATTTCCAGAACATAATAATAGGTGCCCTGTGGCAATTTTTCTTTCCCAAAGGTTCCCGCTATGTTCGGTGTGCCGTCCCATGGTGTGGTCTCGGAATAATTTTCGGCGTAAAACACTCTGTTGCCCCAACGATTAAATATAGTCAAGCTGCTATTACTTCCTCTCGGCAATCCTTTGATCACAAACAAATCATTTATGTTATCCCCATCAGGTGAGAATCCTTCGGGGATGAACAAGGTATAGGTAGGAGGTAACATCAGCACGGTTGGTTCATTGTCGGAAGGTTCGTTGCAATTCCCATTATTATTTGCATCGGGTTTGGTTCCTGCATTTGAAAGATCAGAAACTGTTAAGAATCCAAGAGATGTGGCGTACGGTCTGTACCGTGCCGTACCGTATGCGCTATTGATTAAGCGCGTTACAGTATCGGGAAATACATTGATCACAAAACTCACTTTGCCCACCGCTCCCGGAGGAAGAATGTTTTCGGAGGACAATAGATTAAGATCATAAATTCCGTCAAATGTAGAGTTGGCAGTAAGTCCGCCGCCGGTTACCGGACCCGATTTTAATGAGAAGTTTGCCGGTTGTTGCACCGTGGCCAACAAGCTGTCTTTCACCACAATGTGCTTGAGCGTATCGTTCCCAAGATTGTGCACACTGATGGTGTAAGATATGTCGAGCGAATTATTATTTTGGATTGCAACCCCCCCTTCTTTGGTGAGCCCAAAACTTACATACGGCGTAAAGGTTACCGACGTAGGCACATTCTTTTGCGGCGAAGTATCAAAGCCCACATTTGACGTATCGCGAACTGTGGCGCCAATACCATTTTTTACCACACCTACTACACTGTTGTAATACGGTTTGTAAAATGAAGTGGTTTTTATCTTCACGGTGAATGAGAAGCTAGCGCTTGCCCCCGCGGCCATAGTACTTGAGGAAGCAGTAGTTAAACTAAAATTAGTGATGCCGTCGAATGCCGCGTTTAAATTAAGTCCTGTGCCGCTGATGGATGAAGGCGGATTTACTACCGTGAAAGTAAGAGGTGCCGGGAAAGCCAAATTCAGTTTATCGGTGAGGGATACATTATTAAATGACGTGGTGTCGTAACTCTTTGCCGTAATGGTATAAGTAACATTGTACGTGCCGTCGATATTTGTGGTAGGCAGAGATACGGCTTTCGCCAATCCAAGTGTACTAATGACGCAGTTAACGGGTTGAAGTATCAGCGCAGTGTCTTTGATGCATCCTTCCACATCAAACAATCGTAAGGTGTAAACCACCGTATTTGTTGGATTCACCAATGTGTTTGAAATTATGCCGGTGGTTGGGATCCCTGTGGCTGTTGTATAAGTGACGTTGCCCGTGAAGCTGGAACCGGCCACCAAGGCGTATTTGTGTGTGCCAATGAAATTAAACACTTTAATTGTTCCATTATTGAGGCTCAATCCCGCCGAACAGGTAGCCGGCGCAATGCTCGCTGTCGCCACTACTGCTGTGTGAATTCCCACTGATACCATGGCAGTTCCTGTACAGCCACTGCTAAGGTCGGTGATGATGAGACTGTAATTACCGGGTGCTGTAACTGTAGAAGTTACTGCGGTGCTGGTATAACCTGATGGTCCAGTCCAACTGTATCCCGGATTAGTAGTAGTATGCACGGTTAACAAGGTGCCCACGGGAACTGCACAAGTAAGCATTAAACTCGGACTTTGTGTTACCAACGGAATAGAATAGTCGGTGAGAATGGTTGTTGTAGCTGCCGCTATACAACCGGTAATGGTGTTTGTAATTGTTACCGTAAAGCCTCCCCATACTGTAACTGCAGTTGGATTTTGTACCGCCGAGGAAAAGGATAATGGTCCGTTCCAGTAGTAAGTTAAATTACTGCTGCTGCTTGTTGCAAGCAGGTTGGCGGTTTGGCTGGCGCAAGTAATCATGCCCTGTGTAGTGGCAGTTACGTTAGCAGGCAACGGGTTCACAAACACGGTAGTTGTTAAAGCAGTAAAGCACACTGTCGTATTAGTGGCTACTGCAGTATACGTGGTAGTGACAGTTGGATTCACCACGGCTACAGAATTGGTAATTGCACCGGGCATCCACGTATAATTGAGGGCCCCCGTGGCAGTTAAGATATTGCTTCCTCCAATACAAATGGAGGGGCTTGCAGCTGTGATGCTGAATACCGGATTTGGAAGTACATTCACCAGAGTAGTTTCAGTATCTGCACAACCATTCAAATCTTTGCCATTCACCGTATAAGTGGTGCTAAGCGATGGCGTCGCAGTAACGGATGACCCAAGCAGCGCGCCAGGGATCCAAGTGTATGTGTTAGCGCCCGTAGAAGTGAGAGTGGTGGTATTGCCATCACAAATAGTAGAAGGCGAAGCAACTGCAGTAATAGTTGGATTATTAAATACCGTAACGCTGATCACCGATTGCTGGCTACATCCATTGGCATCGATTCCTGTTAATGTATACGTTCCCGTAATGGTAGGTGACAAAACAATACTTGGAGTAAGAGCTCCTCCTGGGTTCCAGGTGTAATTGACAGCACCGCTCGCAGTTAAGGTTACACTGTTTCCAATACACAGACTTGTATTAGACGTGGCAGCTAGCACCGGAGGCAGAGGATTTACCGATAGAGTGATCGTAATGCTGTGGTTGCAAATAGTTCCATTTCCGCCGGTCACAGAATATGTGGTGTTCACAGTCGGACTCACCACAATGCTACTGCCCGTGAGGGCTCCGGGCATCCAAGTATAGGTGTTTGCGCCCATCGCAGTTAATGTTGCGGGGATCCCTGCGCACACAACAGTTGAGCTGGACGAAGCAGTTACGGTTGGTGATACAGACACCAGTTGAGAAAGAGTGGACGAGTTCACACAGCCAAGAGAGCTTGTGGCGGTAATAGTATAAATGGTGGTGGTCATTGGATTAACAGTAATCAAAGAACCACTCACATTACCCGGCAGCCACGTATAAGTTGCGGCGCCACTGGCACTGAGAGATGCCGTGCTTCCGGTGCATAAATTTGTAGGGGTTGAACCCGACACAATAACCGGCAATGGATTTACCGTTACCTGAACTGTTTGAGAGGAAGCACAAAATGCTGTGGTGCCAAGAACTGTATAAGTTGTGGATACCGTTGGACTAACGGTTACCATACTGCCGGTGAGACCTCCCGGATTAAACGTGTAGTTAACAGCACCCGTTACCGATAAGGAACTTGTAAACCCGGCACAAATGGTAGGACTTGAGGCAAGCGGTAAAAGTGTAGGTGTTGGATTCACCGTTAGTGTGTAAATAAGAGCGTTCTGACAACCCAATGGTCCGGTGCCGCTGAGGGTATAAACCGTGCTTACCGGAGGAGTAACAGTGATGGCTGAAGCAGTGATAGGGCCCGGTAACCAGGTATACGTGACTGCTCCTGTTCCGCTGAGCGTGGCCGAATTGGTGCTGCAAATCGGATTGCTTGTACTTGAAATCGTTAAACTAGGAAGAGGGTTAATTGTTAAACTAACGGTTTTAGTATTGCTGCAAGCAAGGGTAACACCCGTTACGGTGTAAATCGTACTAACTAATGGCGAAACAATAGTACTGGATCCGGTGATTACGCCCGGAATCCAAGTATATGAGTTAGCACCGGTAGCCGATAAAGTGGAGGAAGCACCCAAACACACGGCTGTGGGATTGCTCGAAGCAGTTACCGTTGGATTAGGAACAACGATTAAGGTGATGGTATTTTGTCCGGCACAACCCGCAGAACTTGTCGCTGCAACGGTATAATTAGTGGTCGTGATTGGAGAAACTGCAACTGCTGAACCGCTGAGTGCTCCCGGGTTCCAGGTATAGCTGGCAGCACCAATGGCAGATAAAGTAGCAGAGCTTCCCACACAAATTGAAGGCGAAGAAAGAGATGGAGTAATGGTTGGTGTAGGATTTACCAGTAAACTAAGAGTATTCGTAGTTAAACATCCAAAGGCGGTTGCTCCAGTTACTGAATAAACAGAGGTGCCGGCAGGAGGACTCACTACCATGGCAGATCCTGTTAATGCTCCCGGATTCCAGGTATAAGAAACGGCACCGGTAGAAGATAAAGTTGAAGTAAAGCCCG
>JAQSCW010000035.1:0-64556 GCA_029945625.1 bacterium | reverse complement strand
AGGCGGTTGCTCCAGTTACTGAATAAACAGAGGTGCCGGCAGGAGGACTCACTACTATCGCGGAACCTGTTAAAGTACCGGGATTCCAGGTATAAGAAACAGCACCGGTAGAAGATAAAGTTGATGTGAAGCCCGGACAAATAGCAGTTGGTGAAGCCACCGGGGTAAGTGTAGGACCATAATTAACGATGAGTGCCAATGTAGAAGAACTGCTGCAGCCCGCAGTATTGCCGGTTAATGTGTAAGTCGTCGTTATTGTAGGAGCAACCACTGCACTTGATCCACTTAAAGCTCCGGGGTTCCAGGAATAAGTAGTGGCCCCCGTGCCTGTTAGGGTAGATGAGAAGCCTGTACAAATGGCAGGAGGAGTTGAAACCGGGCTCACTGTCGGCAGAGGCACAACCGTTATGGTAACGGTGCGTTGATCGGTGCAGGTAACCGAATTTGTTCCAACAACGGTATAGGTGGTGGTGGTGGTGGGGCTTACTGCCACAGTAGATCCGGTAAGATTCCCCGGATTCCATGTATACGTGAGGGCACCCGTTGCAGAAAGGCTGGAAGTACCACCGATACAAATTGACGGCGATGAAGCCACAGGATTAACGGTTGGAATTGGGCTCACTACAAGGCCTAAAGTTCTGGTAGTTAAACAACCAAAAGCGGTGGCGCCAGTTACTGAATAATTTGTGGTGACAGCAGGACTCACCGCTATGGCAGAAGCACTTAAGGCTCCGGGATTCCACGTATAAGAAACTGCACCGGTAGAGGATAAAGTAGAGGTAAAGCCGGGACAAATAGCAGTTGGTGAAGCCACCGGTGTTAATGTTGGTCCGTTATTCACCGTAAGCAATACGGTGGAGGAATTGGTACAACCCGCAGAGTTTCCAACAAGGGTGTAATTGGTACTAATGGTTGGCGACACAATAGCACTGGAGCCTGTGAGAGCACCGGGATTCCACGTATACGTAGTGGCGCCCGTAGCAGAAAGCGTGGAAGAGAAGCCGGTACAAATACTTGCAGAATTCGCCACGGGGGAAACCGTTGGATTAGGAACAACAATAAGTGTAATCGTCTTTTGATCGGTGCAGCCCAATGAATTTGAACCCACAACTGTATAATTGGTGGTAGTGGCAGGACTCACCGGCACATTGGATCCTGTGAGACTTCCCGGGTTCCAGGTATAAGTTACAGCTCCTGTTGCCGTTAAGCTCGCGGTGCTGCCCACACAAATGGAGGGCGTTGATGAAGCAGGGTTAACAGTAGGAACAGGATTTACTATAAGACCGACTGTCTTAGAACTCAAACAGCCAAATATCGTTTCTCCAGTCACCGTGTAAATAGTGTTTGCAGTTGGACTGGCGGCTACAACCGAGAAATTAATAAAGGAAGGGTTCCAGGTATACGATACTGCACCCGAAGAAGACAGCGTGGAAGTAAAGCCCGGACAAATGGCGGTGGGTGACGCCACTGCGGTGAGCGTAGGGCCGTTATTGACTACAATGGTGATCGTATCAGTAGTTTCACAGGCGGCAGTATTTCCTGTTACGGTATAGGTAGTAGTAATGGTTGGAGAAATTACAACACTTGAAGCCGTCATGGTGCCCGGCATCCAGGTGTACTGCGCTGCCCCGGTTGCACTTAAGGTAAGTGTTTGTCCCGAACAAATAGAAGCGGTAGAACTGCTGGCACTAACGGTTGGCAAGGGTACGACGGTCAGGGAAGAATTAATAGAACTGGTACAAGTCCCATTACTACCTACTATCGTATAGGTGGTACTTGTGCTTGGACTCACGGCAATGGCGGAGCCGGTAACACTTCCGGGATTCCAGGTGTAGGTGGACCCACCTGCGGCCGTGAGGGTAAATGTACTTCCATAACAAACCGAAGGGGTTGCCGGTGAAATAGTCATGATAGGCACCGGGTTTATGACAGGAGCCAGCGTATAAAGTGATATACAGCTAAGCGCATTATTTGAAAAAACAGAGTATGTGGTGGGAACAAAGGGCGCAACCACGATGGATGGAGAAATAGTGGAGCCCGGAGCCCAGGTATAACCGAGGGCAGCACTGCCAAAAGCGGTTAAGGTTGAATTATAACCGGGACAAATGAGGGTAGGACTGGCAGCCACTGTAAGTGATGGTCCGGGGTCAGCCGATACGGTAACGGTTGCCAGGTTGGTGCAAGTTCCGGAGGCACCAATGGCCGTATAAGTAGTAGTAACGTATGGCGTTACTGTTTGAGGATTAGACGTGAGGAGTCCCGGCATCCAGGTAAAGGATGCCGCACCAAAACCCGCGAGTGTGACGACGCTTCCTGCGCACACGAGGGTAGACCCAAACACAATGGCCGATACAACGGGGGCCCCATTCATGCCAATGGTGACCGTTTCTGTATCAGTACATCCTGCAGAAGAAGTGCCTATGGCGGTATACGTGGTGGTTGCCGTTTGGGTGATTGACACTGTTGAACCAACTAAACCTCCCGGGAACCAGACATAGGTACTGGCACCAATGGCGGAAAGTGTACCGGTTTGGCCCGGACATAAAGCGGTATTACTTGGCAAAATATTGACGGTAGGTGTAGTATTTACCGAAATTTGCCGGGTAAATGTACCATTGCAGGTGCCGGTTTTTGCTTCTAGGGTGTAAATGGTTGTGACGGATGGACTCACCACAATGCTGGGCGAAGTGGAACCTCCCGGAGTCCAGGAATAAATGAACGGACCACTGGCTGTAATGGTAGATGTGGTGACGGAGCCGGAGGTACAAATACTGCTGGTGGGCGATACGTTGATGGTGGTGGGAGGAGGAAAGTTTAAGTTGATAATCCGGTTAATTGGATTACAAATTCCTACAGGGGTCATGGAGACCGAGTATTGACCTGCAGCCGTTACAACAATGGCCTGATTGGTATTGGTGGTAACCCCACTGCCCGGAGGGCCATTCCACAAATACGGACCTAAACCAGATGGACCGTTAATTGTAGCGGTAGAGGCACAAGGTACCGTAGCTGTGACAGGAGCCGGTGAAGGGGCGCTTACTGTATTGCTGTTCACCGAAAAATCCATGGTATTGCAGCCGGAATCGAAATAAGCATACCCATAATGGCCCGTATATTGACAGTGGCCTACTGTGATTTCCATAGTAATACTACATCCTATGTACTGGGCAAGATCTATAGAATAGCGCTGCCAGCCATTGCTGCGGGCAAAAGTGGATGTTATCACCCAAGAAGTTGGTCCGGTGCCCGGACAACCCGTGCCAGGTAAAGTGATACTAAAGACCGGACAAGTAGGCAAGAGGTTTCCAAAACAGTCTCGCATTTTTACATACATATAAGGCTGCTCACAACACAAATGCGGAGAATTGGCCTGCATCACCGCGTAATACGCAAAATCATAAAGCGAATTATTTACAGTTACAGGGAAATTTTGCGTAATACGAATTACGGGGGCAAAGCTGGGAGTGCTGTTATTAAGTTTTGCCACTTTTGAGCCCGAAAAAGGGGAATTTGGAATACTTAAGTTCATGAAGGCATCGAAGTACGGGGTAGTGACAACAGATGCAAAAGCCCCTACACCAATAGTGGTGGGGCAGGGATTATTATTACAAGCAGAGTTTGATACGGTACCGGAAAGAATGGATCCGTTTGTGCCTTGAGAAATAGCCCAGCCGGTGAAGTTTCCTAATTCAAATCCTTCATTCACACAGGGCGCGGCGTTAATACTTGAGCTCGAATACCTGTAATGAGCGGCTATCGCAGGCTCAGGATCTACAAAGGGAAACTTGTATTTCTCATTGATAAACTGACGTTTCTTTTGAAACATATAAGCATTAAACTCAGGACCGTAAAGTCCAATGGCCAGGGCATTATTTTTCTCCAACACCTCGTCAAATCCGGCAATAGAATCGGGTGAAAAAATCCCCTTAAAAGAACCCGAGCCATCCTGAGAAAATACTTGGAAACTGAAAAAAAAGAAAAGTAAGATTGTTGATATGCGTAACTGTGATATTTTCATATAAAACCCCGTAAATAGGGACAACTAACTTACACTATTTTTTTTAATCTTTTTTGGCTAAATGATCAAAATCATACAATTAATTAGGGAAGCAGAACGAAGAATTAGGGCTAAAATGCCTTTTTAGTTCGATGAATAACTGCATGGGGCAGTCCAAAGAGAATTTGAAATAAAATTTTGAAGAAAATTACGGTCAAAAAACGCGCATATTGATTACATTTGGGCGTTTATGTCAGAAAACATCATAGCGCTTTTGCCTGAGCATGTGGCCAACCAAATTGCCGCCGGAGAAGTAGTGCAACGGCCGGCCAGCGTGGTGAAGGAGCTGTTAGAAAACGCCATTGATGCCGGCGCCACACACCTTAAACTCATCATTAAAGATGCCGGAAAAAGTTTGATTCAGTTGATCGACAATGGAAATGGCATGAATCCCTTTGATGCCCGAATGTGTTTTGAAAGACACGCCACCTCGAAAATAAGCAGCGCCGACGATCTTTTTAAATTGACTACCAAAGGTTTCCGCGGTGAAGCTCTGGCCAGCATTGCCGCCATTGCACAAGTTGAATTAAAGACCAAGCGTTCGGAAGATGTGGTGGGTCAGCAAATTATTATTGAGGGTGGAAAGGTGATGTCACAAAGTGAATGCCAAACAGCTACCGGGACCTCCATCACGGTAAAAAATCTTTTTTTCAATGTGCCGGCACGACGCAACTTCCTGAAAAATGATTCCATCGAACAAAAACACATCATCGATGAAATAGAACGTGTGGCCATTCCACATACCGATATTCATTTTATATTGGTGAGTAACGGAAATGAAATTTTGAATTTACCGCCCGGCAACCTCATGCAGCGCATCAAATCTCTGCTGGGGAGCTACATTCAAAAAGAACTGGTGCATATTGATGAAGCCACTTCATTTGTAAACATTTCGGGGTATGTGAGTCTGCCTGAATTTGCCATTAAAACCAAAAAAGAACAATACTTTTTTGTGAATAATCGTTTTGTAAAAAATCCATTTTTAAATCATGCTATTTACGAGGCTTACAAAGAGTTGATCGGTTTTCAATCGCATCCACGCTATTTTATTTTTTTAGAACTCGACCCAAAACATATCGATATTAATATTCACCCCACTAAAACAGAAGTAAAATTTACCGATGATAAAACGGTATACATGTTGCTTTTGAGTTCCATTAAACGCGCTTTGGGGAAAGCCAATGTGGGACCAACGCTCGATTTTGATTCGGGAAGCATTGGAAGCACCGATCCAGGCATTCCCGGCAGAGTGTATGCGCAGCCAAAAATAAGTTTTGATACTACCTATAATCCGTTTAATCAGGGCCCGTCATTGGGAGTGGATTCATTACAAAAAGCCAATAAACAAAACTGGGACACGCTCTTTGAAGGATTTAAAACCAGCTCAGGAGCGGTGATGGTAGCACCTACAGAAGAGCAGCAGGCTATTGAAACTCTGAAAAAAGAAAGTCTCGAATTTGAAGTATTTCAACTGAATCAAAAGTACATTGTCACCATGTACAATCAAAATGTATTGATCGTAGATCAACAGCGGGCACATGAGCGCATTGTGTATGAACATTATCTTCAGTCGAAAAGAGAAAGTCGTATCAGTTCGCAGCAATTATTGTTTCCCGAGCAAATAGAAATGAGTGCCAATGATTTTTCTTTGGTAAAAGGCCTGCTTGAAGAATTTAAAGTTTTGGGTTTTGACATTGAGGTGTTTGGCAAAAACAGCATTGTGGTAAATGGGGCTCCCTCTGATATGCAGGATTTTAACGTGATTGAAACGGTAGAAGGAATTATTGAAACTTATAAATTAAACACGATAGATGCCAAGATTGAAAAGCGCGATAATTTGTGCAGAGCCATCGCCAAAAACATTTCCATAAAATCGGGCAAGGTGCTCGAATCATCGGAAATGAAATTATTACTCAATCATTTAATTCAATGTGAAAATCCCCTTTATACCGCCAACGGAAAAGTGGTAATGATGGATGTGGATTACCACGATATAGAAAAATTCTTTAAAAGATAATGAACTTCAACAGCCAGTACCGCCCCGGGGGCTTCGGCCACCTGCCACTTGTCACCAAAAACATCATCATCATCAATGTGGTTTTATACCTCCTTAAAGTTGTGCTGGAGGGAAGGGGAATAAACCTCGACGACTATTTGGGCCTTCACTATTATTTAGCCTCCAATTTTAAGCCGCATCAATTTGTGACCTATATTTTTATGCACGGAAGTTTCAGTCATATTCTTTTCAATATGCTGGGGGTGTATATTTTCGGACAGGTGCTTGAACAAGTATGGGGCCCTAAACGCTACCTGATCTTTTATATGGTAACCGGTTTGGGCGCGGCATTGGCGCAATACATCATCATGCACTTTGAAATCAGCGATGTGCTCAGGGCAGTGAATAATGAAATAGCAAATCCCGCTTTAAGTGCTTTGGAGAAGGCCGATCTCATTAACCAGAAGTTTGATTATTTAAATCGTCATGTGATTGTTGGGGCATCAGGAGCTTTGTTTGGTTTATTGGGAGCTTTTGGAATGTTGTTTCCCAATCAGAAATTATATCTCTATTTTTTATTTCCCATAAAGGCAAAATGGTTAGTGATTGCCTATGGAGGGTTTGAAATTATTTCCGGAATTCAAAACGACCCCAATGATCCTGTGGCGCATTTTGCGCATATAGGGGGTTTGTTGGTGGGAGTAGTTCTGGTATTGATTTGGCGAAAAGACCGCAACAATTTTTATTAGTTTATGAGTTTCTTAACTGAAATAAAAAGCAAGTTTCAGCAACAGGGGATTCTTACCCAGGTAATTATTCTGAATGTTGCCATGTTCCTAACCGTTAACCTGGTTGGAAATATTTCACATGTTGACCTTCTGCCCTATACGGCCCTCCCCATTGGCGGGACAAGCTTCCTATTTAAATTCTGGACGCTGTTCACGTATATGTTTACGCATGCCGGGCTCATGCATTTATTCTGGAACATGTTTCTTTTTTATTTTATGTCGCAAATCTTCTTCACCATTATGGGAGAGAAAAAGATGTTGTACGTATATGTGATGAGTGGTTTAAGCGGCGGGGCTTTGGTACTCATTCTCGGCATGATCTTTCCCGAGTCGTTTGGTAATTCAATTTTGTTGGGTGCCTCCGCGGCAGTATTGGGGGTGGGGGCAGTTATGGCACTATATTCGCCCAATTATTCAGTGTTTTTGTTTGGGGCTTTTGAAATGAAATACAAATATTTTTATTTGCTCACCTTTGCCGCCAGTACCATTATCGACCTCTCTGTAAACACGGGAGGAAAAATTTCACATATCGGAGGCGCTTTGTTTGGTTTGGCTTACGGCTATTTTTTGAAACAAGGAAAGGATTTATCGAACATTTCTTTTTCATTTAAAAAGAAGAAAAAGCTGAAAGTGGTAAGTTACAATACCTCCTTTGCAAAAAGTGCCAATCCAAAAGGCAGAAGCGATGACGAGATCATGAATGCCTTGCTGGATAAGATCTCCAAGAGCGGGTATGAAAGTCTGAACAAGACCGAAAAGGACGAGTTGTTTAAATTGTCTCAAAAGAAGTAGGTAATCCGCGTGTTCATTTAGTCGATCATCAAAAGTCTTTTTTTATTTTTTGGGCGCCCGAGCGGGCCACTTCGGGCTTCGCTGCTTGCGCACTTGCTCGCTCAAAAGTTCACTGAACTTTTGCCGTGGTTTTTTCGGCCGAAATGGCCGAAAAGAACTAGCCAACCCGCATGCTCGCTCCAAAGCCCACCGGGCTTTGGCCGTGTGTCCCTGGCGCAGAGCGTCGATTCATAGAAATTGAAATTATCTATATATTTTTAAATATGACGATGTTGAAATTATACTAGGCTTTCAAATCAACATTGAACTTTTCCAACAAACCAGGTCCTCAATATTTTCGTTAATGCATTAGTTCTGTTAAAGCGCTCATGCTTTTTGAGGGTCTACTAATTAAAGTTCCATTGTTAATAATTCCGCGGCGTGCAAGGGACGCAAGGGTGAGTTTTGGGTATATTTATCAGATTCGCCAAACATGTTCAAAACCCTGCTTGTCTGTATAGTTCTTGCCCAGGGCCTCTTAAAGGCCCAATCGACACGTTTTGACATGTTGGAGAATGGCAACGAACATTATCAGAATAAAAATTTTCTCTCTGCTATTCCCATTTATAAATCGGAATTAAAAAAGGATCCCTGGAATAATGAATTGAAATACCGTCTCGGCCTTTGTTATTTAAATACCCGTATTAACCGCGAAACCGCCATCACGTATCTGGAAGAACTTTCTAAAGACAAGAGTACCGAGAGTGATGTGTGGATTCACCTGGGGCATGCCTATCTTTTAACCAACAGAATTGAGGACGCTGTAAAATGTTTCGAAAAATTTATGTCATTAAAACCTCGCAGAGCCGATGAGGTAGAGCACTTTTTGGAGCAGTGTGCCAATGCCGAAGCATTTTTGAAAAGTCCGGTTAAAATAACATTTCAGAATTTAGGAACGGAGATCAACAGTTCCGAACCCGATTATTATCCTTATATCGATAGAGATGAAATGACGCTTGTTTTTACGAGTAGGAGGAAGGAAAATTTTGGTGGAAGAAGAATTGAAATGGATGGGTACCGCAGCAGCGACATTTACATTAGTACCATGCAAAATGGTAACTGGACCGAAGCAAAAAATGTGGGCAGGAATGTAAACGGCAATTTGGATGAACAGTCGGTGGGCCTAAGATCTGACGGCCTGGAGCTCTACATGTACCTCGATCATATCGATAAATATGGAGATGTGTACGTGTCGCGCCGGCCGGATGTACTCAGCGAATTTTTACGACCCAAGGTATGTGATCCCATTATTAATGAAGAAATTGAAACGGCGGGTTGTTTGAGCGAAGATGGTGAATTGATGGTGTTTGCGCGAAGAAATAAACTGAATGATAACAGTGATTTATATACCTGCCGACGATTGCCCAACGGAAAATGGGGCATACCACAACGATTGCCGGATTGTGTGAACTCCCCTTACAACGAAGACATGCCCTATTTGTCGTATGATGGAAAAACCTTGTATTTTGCGAGTGAGGGGCATAATTCGATGGGTGGATTTGATCTCTTTAAATCGGAATGGGATCAGGAAACGAATACTTTTAAACCTCCTGTAAATTTGGGATGTCCCATTAACTCTACCGACGATGATCGTAGTATTTGTGTGACCCGCGATAACCGATTGGCCTATGTGAGTTCTTTCAGAGCCGGGGGATTTGGTGATTTGGATATTTACCGGGTCAAATTTGAAGAAGACGAACCCATACGTGTAATTTATACAGGGCAGTTGTTGGTGGGTGACAGCACACAACAAAGTGCTATCAGTAATTATGATATCAGCCTCACAGTCACCAATACCAAAACAAACGATGAATACGTTTTTACGCCCCAGGCAAAAACCGGACATTTTATGATGGCATTACCTGCTGGCACCTACAAGCTCAGCACTACTGTGAACGGGGATGCCAACTACGAGGAAGATCTGCTCGTGTCGGATATGGGTCGTATTAATATGGAGCGACATAAGGACATTATTCTTAAGAAACCCAGGTAGGCTTTTGTAAAGAAGATTTTCACTCAAGTAGCGCTAGAGGCGGCATAAACAAGTTCTGTTAACTTCAATCAATCAAGGACAATCAATAGAACAATCGGAATTTGTTTGGAGGTAGAATGAAAGAAGGATTTTACTCTTGATAGGATGCATGGTTCCGCGTGAAGGATTGAGCCATTGTTTGAGCTCCTTTTTGCTCCAAAATTGACTCTGGCAAAAAGAGCGAGTGGCGAAAGCCTGACCCCTGAAGCAGAAAAACAAGGAATTTTTTTGAATAGTTTTTCGCTTCAGGGGGCACGCCCAAAAAACATCTCTTCAAATTCCCCTTTGACGACAATCAAACACCAAACAGAAATCTTTAAAATTTCGTAATTTTGATTTACACCAGTTTAATGTTATATGGATAGAAAAGAGTTTTTAAAGAAAGGCGCGTTGAGTACCTTTCTTCTAAGCATCACGTCGGCATTTGATAATTTAGTACATGCAAGTTCCGGCGTTGGCAAATACCGGCCTGTAGAAGGAGTGTATGCTCCAACTAACACTCATATGGTAGGTGACGGATTTAAAGTGATGAATTTTTTCCCAAACGGGAAAGGATTTGAGGAACGGATGAGTCCGTTTTTTTTGCTTGATTTTAATGCCGAGGTCAATTTCCCGCCTTCCGAAATTTCGAGAGGGGTGGGTGTGCATCCTCACCGCGGCATAGAGACCATTACTTTTGCGTATAAAGGAAGTGTGGCACATCACGACAGTGCCGGCAATCAAGGTGTGATCAATCCGGGCGATGTGCAATGGATGACGGCAGGTGGAGGCGTGCTGCATAAAGAATACCATGAAAAGAATTTTGATAAGGCAGGCGGTGCTTTTGAGATGGTGCAATTATGGATCAACCTTCCTAAGAAACATAAGATGACCCCGGCAAAATACCAAAGCATTCTGCATAAAAACAAACCCAAAATCGACCTTCCTAACAATATGGGCAGTGTGCATATAGTAGCGGGGGAGTACAAGGGACTTAAAGGAATTGCCTCTGCTTTTTCACCGGTAAATATTTACGATTTTCATTTAAATGAAAATGGTAAAGTAGATTTTACATTACCCGCTAATTTTAATTCTTGTTTGTTGGTTATTGACGGAAGTATTGTGGTGAATGAGTCACAAACAGTGGAGGAGAATCACTATGTTCAGTTTGCGAATGCCGCAGGAGAAATTCATATTGAAGCAACAAAAAAAAGTATTTTGCTGTTGCTTAGCGGTGAACCGTTAAATGAACCTTTTGTGGGATATGGTCCTTTTGTGATGAATACCGAGGAGGAGATCAGACAGGCGATAGAGGATTATAATCAGGGAAAATTCGGGTTTTTAGCGGACTGAAGTAGGGGACCACTTAGGCGCTCAGAGCACTAAGAATCACTAAGAGAATCCTACAAATGATCGTCACTCAGAGACCGCTTTAGCAACAATAACCGCGGCGGTCGAAGAGTCTCTGTTCCGGGGATATTATGAATGAGAATGCAGTAGGCAGGTGCAATGGGCGGGGACCACTAAGACACTGAGGGCATGAAGGAGCACTAAGGGAGGTTTTAGTTGGCAGAAGGAAGTTGGCAGGAGGCAGAAGGCAGGGGCAGTTGGCTCTACCACTAAGACACTAAGGACACTTAGGAACACTTAGGAGTAGGCTTGGGCAGCGGGCAGCAGCAGGAGGCAGGGGCAGTTGGCAGTAAGCAGCCGCAGTTTGCAATAGCGGTTTGCCGTTCAATCGTCAATCGACAATAAGAAAATCGTAAATCTTACAAATGACCGTCACTCAGAGACCGCTTTACCATGTTTAACCGCGGCGGTCGAAGAGTCTCAGTTGCGGCGAAGTTTGGGTTTTTGGCAGACTAGGTCATCAAGTAATTTATTGTTTTACAAATTTCTTTCTCCCCAGACTTTTACTTCCACTTCTAATTTCAATCACATAAATGCCGGGACTTAAATCCCCTATCGGCACCTCAAATGTTTTCCGGCTTTCTGAAAACGACCTGAGTACCGAACCTTTGTAATCACAAATTGTATATTGATAGTTTGTAGACGAGCTCTTCATTTCAGCGACAAATGCAATATATAAAACGTCCTGAGCGAGTGTGGGATAAATTGAAACGAATTTAGCGTCTTTACTATATTCATTTATGTTTACCGGTAAGTAATAACAGCCGGTACTCAAGCCTGCCGGATAAACAAGAACTCCATTAATATGTAGGCATAAGAGAAAGTCGTTATCGACATAATCAAAATAATTCCAAAATTCAAATCCCGTTCTTAAAGGGCCTCTAGTAGAGCCGACTCCCTCAATCCATTGTGCATAGCCAAAATCAGGGTAAATAGCTCGCATCCCCCATCTTTTTCGATAACTGCCGGAAACCAGGACCGAGTCGACTGAAAGGATCAAAGCGCTATATTTCTGATTATAAGACAGAGTGTATGGTGGTAGCGTGTCATGCAATGAGAAATTGTAATTATAGAGAAGTTTTTCAGTGCCGGGATTAAGCCCCCCTTTGAAGAATATTTTCTTTTGTGAGGTATCATTTCTTATCAAGCCCCAGTAAGTGACGTTCGTTAACAGAGTTGAGTCGGGAGTATAGAAGTATTTTTGATACTTCTGCGAATTGACAATGCTGTCACCCTTAACAAAATAATTCAAAGTGCTCACTGACCAAACACAATTACTGTCAGGATAGGGATAAAATTTTTGAGCAATGCACAGATGGGAAAATGCAAAAATGAAAAAAATTTGAGTCAGTGTTTTCATGGCTATGGGCAAAATTAAAAGAGTACAAAACGTAATCTAAAGGTATTAAATAATTATCATATTTAATTTCTATATAATGACGTTACCCGGTTTTACATCCTTAAAATCGCCGGCAATCTTATCTTCGGGCGTTTTTTCAAAACGAAAGACCTGATCACTGACTATCCGTTGCAAACAAATTTCAATCAGGGTAGTTCTGTTTGCCTGCAGTGCTTTTTGAAAGAGCTCTTTGGAAGCCCTTATCCGGCAGGGTAAATAGCGGATAAAGCCCTTATCGGGATGAGCAATCAGTTTTAAACCCAGAGCATCAATCCCCTCTGTTTTTTTGCGCAGCACCTCTCCTTCCTTCGTTTTCACTTCAGCAGTACCAATTAACAGATCGTAGTTAAAAAAATAAGTGAGTGTATTTTTATTGAGAGAATTGCGTTGACGGTCGGCAAAAAACCCGGGAGGGAGTTGGTCGGGATCGTCATTGTTTCCGGCGGTGAGTAAAAGGTCAAAATCGCTGATGGCATTGCCTTCCGTATCTGTTACCCGAAAAATAACCATGGCATAACGGTCGTGGATATACCGCGTTTTGTTGAGCAGCCCGCCGTCAGTCTCAATTTTCAATTCGGCCTGAACAGCCACTGTTTCCTGAGCGAATTTGGCACTCAGCTCGTGGTAAGTATCACGGTTGTTTACCGAAATACATTCGAAAATGCTCTGCACCAATTCATCGTTTTTATGATCGTCAGTCTCTTTTTTTACGCAGCGCATAATGCCCATATCATTTCCCGAATGTGACTTGTTCTTAACAATGCGAATGGCGCTTGCTGAGGATTCCTGATAGTGAGCGATCTCTAACTGATCGGCACGTGCCACGTCGTTTTCAAATGTGGGCGCATGTTGCTGAAGTTTGATGAAAGTAGAGTTAAGATTGGCCGAGCATACCCGCACCACGCCATCGGAGCCAATTTCGCCGGTGTAGGAATTCACATGGTCATATAATTTACGGTCGATGCTTTGGCCGGTGATCACAAATGAGAAAACTTTATTTTCTTTTTCCGGTACTTCACCGTTCAGGATCCAGTTTTTGTTCAGCTCCCATGACCCGCTACTGCCCAGTTCCAGCCAATTTAGTATTCCTTGTCCGGGCTCAATACCATTAAACCAGGATTTGACACGACTCAAACGTGTTTTGCCTAATTGTGCCAGAGCCGATCCAAAATTTGCGGGCGAGAGCATGATGAGGTGACTCATGGCACATGAACGGTTAGTTTGCTGATAATACAAGTGCCACCAGAGTCTGGCCAAAGGCCCGCCTGTTGAATGGGTTATGCAAACGAAATGTTGATCTTTCGGAATCTGTTGTTGAACTGCAAATTCGAGTGCTTTTGCCACATCCTCTAATTTTACATCGTCACTAAAGGAAATATAACGGCCCAAAAAGATGTTTTCAATTTGAATTTGCAGTCCCCGGGCGGACGCTTCATTTTTTAAACGAAGTGGCAATTCGCCGTAGGTATCCAAATCACTAACGCTGTAACCATGGATGAACACAAGAATCAGTTGTTTCATAGAATGAATGGGTTGGAGAAACTAAGGTAAGAAAAATTTGGATATTCACCGGTTCCATCGGTAGTGAATATTTTTGAGAGGTGGAGAGATGATCACCCTTGCCACTTTTAACCCAAGGGACGAAAAAATAAAAGCGACTAACTTTGTATAGAAATTAATGACTAAATCAGTCAACCGTAGTCGTTTTTCTAGCCACTCCTGCCATGTTGAACCAACCTACTGCCCGTGTTTTAGCGTTTGAAGGACTGATGATGTTTGTTTTCACATTTTCGGGTGTGGTGGCAAAAAGTCCGCCGTTATTAATTTGCGCGGCAGCTTGGATAAAAAAGAAATATGTGTCGTGTGATATGGAATGAATTTCCACGGTGCACGTCGACCCCTTACTAAATTGATTAAATCCTAAAAAGGTCATGGGTGGGGTAAACAAGGTAGAGTCCACGCCTTCTATATTAAAGGCACCATTGCTGCCGTCGATGGCAACATTGATGTCGGAAGAACTAAAGATCAGACTGTCGTTGCGGAATGTTTTGATCCAATAATAATCGGGATTTGCATCGGTTTTATCTTTTGCATTTAAATAACAAAGGTAATAGGGTGGTCCCGGAGGGCCAAATCCGCTGTTGCCGTCGAAATACTGAGAAGAAATACTATCGATGGAGGCTTTACGTTTGAGGATGGAAAGGGAGGTATACACATCTCCATCAATGGTAACGCGTAATTCGTATTGGTGGTCGACGAGACCTAAAGAATCGGATGGGCTCACATTCATCACGTAATTACCATTTGAGATATAATCGAACTTGAATTGTTTGTTACGTGTAAGATCTTTCAGAATCACATCGGCATTTGGCACAGCGGGTGCCAGAGAATTACTAAAGTAACTGTCGTTGGTGGTAATGCGAATTATTTGTTTGCCGGCCATATCATTCACAAACGCATCAATCACATAAAGTTTAGAGCCTTCGTCGAGTTTTATCTGCACCACGTCTTCACAGGAAGTAAAAAAAGCGAGGGCAGAGATGAGAAGGAAAAAAGCAGATGCCGATTTTATTTTCATGTTCTTAGAAATTAAAATTATAGGTGAGTGCCGGCACAAAAGATCCCACTACCGAGAAGCGAACGGCCTGTGTTTGCAGAGGATCACCCGGTGCAGTGCGGAAATAAATACTAAAAGCATTACGACGGTTATACACATTGTAAACACTGAATACCAATGAGCTCTTATAACGGGCTCCGGGGGCAACGTTAAAATTATACGTGGCACCAATGTCCATACGATGGTAGGGGGTGATGCGGTAGTTGTTACGAATATTATCTGTGTTATAGGGAATGTTAAGAGTTTGGACCTGTAGTTTTGAATTCGGGAAGGTGCCCGGAACTCCGGTGAGGTACACAAAATTTACCGACACATTCAAACGTTTGGTGATGTCGTAATTAATGCTTGTGTTTAACACGTGTGTTCGGTCGTAACGACTAAAAAACCAATCGTCGTTGCTGATGCCACGCACCAAGCGTTTGGTTTGACTCAAGGTGTAACTCACCCAACCCTGCCATCGGCCTTGTGACTTGCGGATGTAGAATTCACTGCCATAGGCGCGTCCAAGTCCCTGCACGAGTTGGTTTTCAACCGTGGGGTTGATGAAGAGATCGGCATTGTCAATATAGTCCAATTGATTTTGCAAATACTTATAATAAACTTCCACAGAAGTTTCGATGGAATTATCTCTGAAATTTCGGAAGTAACCTACACTGCCCTGGTCGGCGATAAGAGGCTTCAAATTATTGGAGGCGATGGTATATACATCGAGTGGGGTGCTGGCAGCGGTATTACTGATTAACTGGATGTATTGAGCCATGCGATTATAACTGGCCTTGAACGAACTTTTTTTATTGATCATGTAGTTCATGGAGAAGCGTGGCTCGGGCGTTACATACTGTTGAATGAGTTCTCCTTTACTGAATTGTTTGGTGGATTCAAGTGGCAGAGTGGTATTGGGAATGGTATCTCTAAAATAGTAAGCTTTGCCTTTGCCCACATAACTGTACACGCTTAAACGGAGGCCATATTCCACAGTGAGTTTTTGAGTGAGTTTTTGCTCGTTCCCAACATATACCGACGACTCAACGCCATACCGTTTATCGGCTAAAAATTTTACGGTGGCATTATCGAATGTGCCCGTAGCGTTGTAAGGAAGGAAATCATAAAACAAGGCTTGTGCGCCATAACGGATGGTATTGCGGGTGTTGAGATAGAAGATAAAGTCGGCCTTGCCGCTGTAATTAATAATATTGCTATTCCATTTAAAACCCTGACCGTTATTGGCCGTAAACGCCAGATAATAGTTATAATTGCTATAAAACGCGGTAAGGTTCATAAACAAACGTTTATTAAAGATATGGTTCCATCGCGTGGTAGCAGTGGCATTTCCCCAGTCGAATTTAAACACAGTGGAGCCAAAAATATCGCGGCCCATATAGCCGCTGGCGAATACTGTATTCTTGTCGTTGATGCGCCAATTAATTTTTGCCGTAAGATCGTAAAAATAAAAATCTGCCTTTTTGATGGGGCTACTTGCTTTTAAGAAGGGTTTCACCAGGGCATCGATATAACTTCTGCGTCCTGCAATAATGAAACTAACTTTATCTTTTACGAGGGGCCCTTCAATGCTCAATCTGCTGAAAATGGTGCCTATGCCGCCGGTAACGGCCATGCGCTTGCTGTTTCCTTCTTTCATGCGCACATCCAAAATGGACGACACACGACCGCCATATTGCGATGGAATGCCCCCCTTGATGAGTTTTACATCTTTAACGGCATCGGGATTAAACACTGAGAAAAAACCAAATAAGTGGGAAGAATTGTATACCGGAGCTTCATCCATTAAGATGAGATTTTGGTCGATATTTCCGCCACGTACGTTAAATCCGCTGGCGCCTTCCCCAATGGTGGTCACACCCGGAAGTAGCTGAATAGCCCGAATCACATCCACCTCCCCTAACAAGGCCGGAATTTTATTAATTTGTTTGATGTCGAGCTTGGCGACGCTCATCTCAACACTGCTAATGTTTTTATCGGCCGCTTCGCCGGTAATCACAACTTCTTCCAAATCCTGACCTGCTTCGCCGAGTTCAAAATTTTTGGTAATGCTTTTCTGAAGATCGATGGCAAAGGTAAAGGTTTGGTAGCCGATTAATGAAACATCAATGGTATGTTGCCCTTTTGGCAGGGTGATGGAATAGAACCCATACTCATTGGCCTGGGCCCCTAAATTGGTGCCCTGCTTAACAACTGTTGCGCCAATAAGTGATTCTCCATTTTCGACGTCTTTTATATAACCACTTAGTGTGGCTTTTTCCTGACTAAAACCGAGTAAGCAAGAGAATAAGAACAGGACCGTAAGTTTAAATGTCATATTAATTTTATGTGACGTGTCATTTTTGTTTGGAATCGGGCACAAACGTATGGAAACTATTTTTCTTCAGCAAGTTTCCAAATTATATTTTCACCTTTCATGTAGTTTGAGTCGATTTACTTCGAATAAATTGGTGAATAGGCAACATTGCAGACAAAACATAGCTCGGGGCAGAAGGTTTAGCGAATGGCGAGGAAGTATCAAAATAAATGTTAAGAAATTGAAAAATCTTGGATGTCAACTAGATTCTGGTTTAATGCGGTGTAGTAACCCGTTCACGTAAAAGAAATACATACCCGTTTTTTCTCCCAATCTCCTTTAAGGAGGGGTGCTGAATGAGGTGCTCTTCAACGTTATCAATTTTTGCCACAAAATAGGCCCTTTTGTCGATGGGGCCTGCAAGCATCCAATCGGTGGAAAGATGTTGGGGGTTTGAATCGACTGCTCTGCGGGGATAAAAATACTGAGCGTAACTGTGGTACCCTAGGGCGCTGATATAGCACGATTCGTTTTGTTTTGATTCGTAAAAATCGATGGCCGCTGCCTGTGAGTATTGTTCAATTTTTGGGGCTAAAACAAGGGAAGCCAGTTCAACCACCAGCATATTTGCCAGAAAGACAATGAGGACGGCCTTTAGGTAGTTTTTTTTGCGAAGTTCGATTCCCGAATAAATGACAGAGCTGATGGTGAGTAGACCAATGAAATAGTCAAATCCCGACCAATGTACCGAGGCTTTTAAATTTTCAATCGCAAAGGCATCCTTAATCCATCCACTGGCGATGAGCTGCTGTTTAAAAGGTTCCACCAATGGCAATGCCGACAAGGCAAGGCCAAAAATAAGACCAACAAAGATCAAAAAAAAGCTCATCCACTTTTTCCAAGCTAATTCGCCCGAAATTAGTTGTTGAATGCCCAGTGCAGCTAAAAAAGTGAGGGGAAAGTAGCACAAAGAAGAGTAATGCACAATTTTGGTTTTTACCACAAAGGAAAATAAAAGAAATACCACCCAAAATAAGACGAGCATCAGTTCCCTAAATTGTTTTTGCAATCCGTTTTCGGTGCCTAAAAACTTAAATGCTCTGAGGGCGAAGACAGAAGCGGGAAAACAACCAAGGAGCAAGACAATAAAATGATAATAGAAAGGCCCGCCATGACCCGAATCTTCAGTTTGTTGCAAATGAATTTGGTAACTCACAAAATGTGTAATGAGTGTCAGTTTTCCATCTATAACCAGGAGCAAAAACCAGAGACCCCCAACAAAAGCTATTACGCCGGCAAGTATAAAAAACTGCTTTAAGGAAAGTACTTTCTTAAATTTTTTGAAAACCAGAAACACCGCCACACAGCCGCCATAGATAAGCAATGCTACCGGACCTTTGGTGAGAATAGCGAGGCCGATGAATAAAGCTGAAAGAAAAACATGTTTGATCGACCTATTTTTTGCTTCCGAGGAATTGGAATATGAAAAAAGTACAAAGAAATAAATGCCCAGAAAAATAAAGAGATTAAACCAAGGGTCGATGATGCCCGATTTAAAATAAAACATGGGAAGCGTTGAGCCGGCATAACTTAGCACCCAGAGCCAGCCCATGCGGGGCGAATACACCCTGCTACCAATTTTAAAGAGAATCACCAAGGTGAGCATACCACATACTGCGTTCGGCAAACGGGCAGCAAACTCATTCACACCAAAAAAGTGCATGCTCAAAGCCGAAAGCCAAATAAAGAGCGGTGGTTTTTCTGAAAATGGAAGGAAATTCATTTGAAGACTCAGATAATTTTTTGTGAGCAGCATCTCCCGGGCACATTCCGCAAAATTAATCTCGTCCCAATCAAACAAACGTACCGAGCCAAGGAATGGCAAATACAGGACGGCTGCAGCCAGCACAATGATCCACGAAGCGTATTTGTCAATCAGCCATCTCATGCGTTTGCGGAACTGGTTTTTTTATATAGGTCTTTCGAAAAAACAAAGAGTACAAAGATAATAATGCCCAAATTAGCGATTCCCAACAGGCCCAGTTCTTCAAAGCGTTCGTTCACATTTGATCCAAAGATCCCGCCTCCCGCCGTTCCATATACTAAAACAATAAAAACAAAAAGACTTTTTAAAAAGGTGCTTTTTGGCACCCACAGGTGATTGAATGCAAAAATCAATAAGGGTGAGGCAAATAAAAAGTGTTCGGTATCGGTAATAAGTATGCTTGGAATTAGCGCTAGCAGAGTGAAGTATGACAGAAACAAAAATCCATTTTCTTTGGCGGGATCTTTCTTAATACGTGGTCGGATAAAAAAGGCGAATACCAGTAGGTAAGTTAGTGTGAAAAAAATGAGAACATAAAACTGATAGCTATCAGGCATACCCACATGGAGGTACTTTCGGATAAGCGCCACCAGGGTATGTTCGCTGGTGAGGTATTCGCTGTGATACAGCACTGCCTTTACCCATTGAGTATGCAAAGCGATTGTTTTGCTGAAACCAAAAAACACAAATACCGGAACAACCGAAAACAGTAACGTGAGTACCTGAGAGAATAAACTTCTGAATTTTTGATGCAGAAAAAGAGGCAGACTCAAAAGCAGGAGATAAGGTTTTATCAGTACCACTATGCCAAGCAAAATACCGCATTTAACGTCTTTGCCGGACATGAGGAAATAGAGGGCGGCACTCAGAAAACACACAATAATCATGTTCACATTTCCTAAATGCAATTCGCGAAACAAATGATTGAGCACACACACAAAAGCTACCGGCAACAGGTAGGAGGCAGGACGGTGCTGCGCCGGAAGGACATACAGCATGAGAGTGCGCTGAACAAGCAAGGTGCAAAACAGGGCTGCCAAGGCAATCGCGCAGAAGTGAACGACTGAGGCGGCATAATAACTCATAAAGGTAAATGGAACAAACGCGAGGAGAATTGAAGGCGAATATTTGTAAAATCCGGTATCAAGTCCCAATACCACACCGTATACGGGATCGCCGGCCAGCAGGTTCTTTGCGGCAAGGTAATACACTTTAAAATCGTTCAGCCAAAAACGATCGTTGATGTTCTCGATCGTAAAAATACCCCCTAAAACCAGCGCTGCGAAAAGCACATAGCCTTTGTATTCCTTTATCAGGGAGAAATTCATAAAGAGGCGCCATTTTCTCATACCCGTTTCGAGCTTCGCTAAAAGCAGCTAATTTACCGAATGCTAAAGGATTTTATTAAAAATTAGTGTGCTTTTTATCGCTCAACCCGTAAATAAATGAAAATGAATGACTAGTTTTTTTTAAGTTTGTGCCGAAATTCTAAATAAATGAAACCTTCATTACCAAGGGGAACGCGCGATTTTGGACCTGCTGAGATGCAGAAGAGACAGTATATTCTGGGAATCGTTCGCCGAAACTTTGAGCTTTTTGGTTATCAGTGTATTGAGACCCCCGCCATGGAGACCTTAGATACTCTTACCGGAAAGTATGGCGAAGAAGGAGATAAACTGATCTTTAAGATCTTAAACAGCGGAAATTATTTTTCAGAATTTAAAGACGATCAACAGTTGCTTGAAGAAAAGAACAAGGGAGAAAAAACATTCACCAAATTTATTTCCGAAAGAGCTCTTCGTTACGACCTCACCGTGCCTTTTGCGCGTTTTGTGGTAATGAATCAAAATAATCTGGTGTTCCCTTTTAAACGTTTTCAAATTCAACCGGTGTGGCGTGCCGATCGACCGCAAAAAGGTCGTTACCGCGAATTTTACCAATGCGATGCCGACGTGATTGGGTCCGATTCACTGCTGAACGAACTCGATCTGATCACCTTAATGGATAAGACGTTTAAAGAACTTAAGATCCCTGCCATCTTAAAATTTAATAACCGAAAAATTCTTACTGCTCTGGCCGAGGTAATTCAAGAACCCTCCAAAATTAGTGACATTACCGTGGCTATTGATAAGCTCGATAAAGTAGGTAAGGACGGCGTGATAAAAGAACTCAGAGAAAAAGGAATTTCCGAAAGTGCCATCACGAAACTTTTGCCTCTCCTCGATTTTAAAGGCAGCAATGCCGATAAAATAAAGGTATTGAATGAATTACTTGGCGCTACAGAAGCAGGAAAAAAAGGAATTGAAGAACTTAATTTTTTATTGGAACAAACAAAAGTACTGGGATTACAACACCTGGAGTTTGAACTCGACATTACTCTGGCCCGCGGTTTAAATTATTATACCGGAACTATTTTTGAAGCAAAGGCAAAAGTTGGCACACTAAGTTCAAGTATTTTAGGAGGTGGTCGCTACGACGATCTCACCGGAAATTTTGGTTTACCCAATATGAGTGGTGTGGGCGTATCATTTGGAATTGATCGCATCTACGATATCATGGAGGAGCTCAGTTTGTTTCCCGAGAAGATCACAAAAACATCGGGCACCAAATTATTGTTCACGCACTTTGACCGGGACACCCAATTATTTTGCCTTACACTTGCAAAAGAATTACATGATCATGGGATTTCCTGTGAAGTCTACCCCGAACTCACCAAAAAACTGGCGAAACAATTTGATTACGCGAATAAAAAGGGCATCCCCTATGTTTGCACTGTGGGAAGCGATGAGATGGCTAGCGGAAACCTGTCGCTAAAAAACATGGAAGACGGACAGCAACAAAAATTGACAAAAAAGGAATTGATAGAACACTTAAGAGGATAATATGATTTTCACCATTGACCATACCAAACGTTTGAGTTTTGAGATACTGAATGAATTTTTACACGATGATGAAGCAAAGATTGTGTTATCTGACGTTTCCAAAAAAGCCATCACCAATTGCAGAAACTACCTTGATAAGAAATTAAAAACAAATAAAGGACCAATTTATGGCATCAATACCGGTTTTGGCTCCTTGTGTAATGTGAAGATTTCGGAGGAAGATCTTGAACAATTACAGGAAAATTTGGTGAAGAGTCATGCCTGTGGTTTTGGAGAAGAAGTGCCTAAACCCATTGTTAAGCTGATGTTGTTTTTAAAGATTCAGTCTTTGTCGTACGGAAAAAGTGGCGTGCAATTACAGACTGTTGAAAAATTATGCGAGCTCATCAATCATCAAATTTATCCGGTGGTGTATCAGCAAGGTTCTTTGGGCGCGAGTGGCGACCTGGCTCCTCTGGCACATTTGTGTTTGCCTTTGTTGGGATTGGGAGAAGTGAATTACCGCGGTTCCAAACAAAAAACTGCCACTGTTTTCGGGCTTTATAAATTTAAAGCCATAACCCTTAAATCAAAAGAAGGGCTGGCCTTGTTGAATGGGACTCAATTTATGAGTGCGTACGGCATTTATTGTGTATTACAAGCAAAACAACTAAGCAAGGCGGCCGATCTAATCACTGCGGTTTCAATGGATGCCTTTGATGCGCGCATCGATCCATTTAAAGAGCAACTGCATACCATTCGTGCGCATGCCGGCCAATTAGAAACTGCCGGAAGTATTCGCCGGCATTTAGAGGGATCTGAAATCACAAAGAAAGAAAAGAAACAGGTGCAGGATCCCTATTCCTTTCGCTGCGTGCCACAAGTACATGGCGCAAGTAAAGACGCTCTCAATTATGTGAGTTCGGTAGTTGAGATTGAGATTAATTCGGTGACGGATAATCCTACCATTTTTGAAGAAGAAGATGAGATTTTAAGTGGCGGTAATTTTCACGGACAACCATTAGCATTGGCGTTTGATTTTTTGTGCATTGCCATGGCCGAGTTAGGAAGTATTTCCGAACGCAGAACCTATTTGTTGATTTCGGGTCAGCGTGGATTGCCAATGTATTTAGCACCAAATCCCGGATTAAATTCCGGATTCATGATCACACAATATACTGCCGCGAGCGTGGTGAGTCAGAACAAACAATTATGTACTCCTGCAAGTGTGGATAGTATTGTGAGTAGTAATGGACAGGAAGATCATGTGAGTATGGGAGCTAATGCTGCCACCAAATGTTTTCAAGTGGTACATAATACCGAAAAAGTTCTGGCCATTGAATTGCTGAACGCGGCTCAAGCCCTTGAATTCAGACGACCATTACGTTCTTCTCCAAAAGTAGAACAATTTGTTTCCGATTTCCGGAAAGCCGTTCCTCCCATGTTGCACGATGAGGTGTTGTATTTACGGATGCATGCCTCTCAGCAATTTATAAAAACACATGCACTTGATTAGTTTCCGGGGTATAGAATTGAATTTGGTCGTCAAAAAGATTGCGGTTCTAATTTTTTGTTTTTCACTCATGCGTGGAAGTGCTTGTCAATGTCCGCCATCAGACCTCAGTCTGAAGGAATGCGATAAATACGAGATCATTTTTAAAGGGAAGGTTAGTGCGGTAAAATCTTGCGGCAGTGCCTTTGGAGAAGCAATTTTTGAAGTGGAGGAATTGTATAAAGGCAATGCCACCAAAAACTTTAAGGTATTATTTGAATGTGTGGGAGAGTGTAGCGGCAATTTTAATGTGGGAGAAGAATGGATCATTTATAGCCGATATAAACAGATCGACAATGCCAAAATGGACTGGTGCAGCAGAAGTCGTAAGTTTTTTAGAAACCAAAACGAAGATTTTTACACCGTCAATTACGGCAATGATTATGACGATGAAGCTAAATTCTTGAAGGAGAAATTGGGATTGCACCGTTTTTTGTCGGATAATAAATATGAAATGGGGGGAAGAAATACCCGTCCCAATTTTAATCAAATGGTGATTATTCTCTTGGTATCGCTGGGGGCGCTGGTTCTTTTTTATTATTTGTTTAATAAGTTCTTTAAATAGATCTAGCTAATTATTAGTTAAATTCTGTTCTGGCGATTAAGGGACTTTCACATAAAACCATTAACTTTAGTGGGAAGATACAGTTTTATTTTTTCAAGAAGTATGAAGATTCAGATCAGGGAACTTTTGCTCACAGGAGCTTTATTTTGCTTCTTGCCCACGTTGGCCCAGAAATGGAGCGGCCTTACCCTATATAGCGTGAGCAACGCCAATACGGCATTATTGGTAGACACAAATAATGTTACAGTGAAGACCTGGTCGGGTTTAAGCGGAGGAACAGGGTACTCTTCCTACCTCGAGCCCGGAGGTACTTTGGTGCGCAGTGTCACTGTGCCAAATACTACGTTTATGGGTGGGGGAGCTTGCGGTCGAATTCAAAAAGTAAATTACAGCGGGGCTATTACCTGGGATTTCACCTATTCATCCAATACATATTATACGCACCACGATCATTGTGTATTACCCAATGGAAATGTGCTCTTGATTTCATACGAATTAAAAACCAATGCCGAACTGGCTGCGGCCGGTGGAACAGCCAATCTTGCCAGTATGTGGCCCGACAAAATTATTGAAGTACAACCTACAGGTGCTAGTACGGGAAGCATTGTGTGGGAGTGGCATTCATGGGACCATTTGGTGCAGAATGTAGATCCGCTTAAGGCGAATTATCAAAGCTCCATTGTTAACCATCCCGAATTATTAAATATTAATTACGTTCCGTCAAAAGACTGGTTGCATTGCAATGGTTTGGATTATAATCCCATGCTTGATCAAATCACCTTGAGCTCCCATTTTATGAATGAGTTTTATGTTCTTGATCACAGTACCACCAGTGCTCAGGCTGCCTCACACACCGGCGGAAATGCCGGCAAGGGGGGAGATTTTTTATACCGTTGGGGAAATCCCGCAGCGTATCAGGCTGCCGGAACTAAGATCTTTAATGTCGTTCACGATGCACACTGGATTCCTGAAGGTCACCCGAATGCCGGTCGCCTCGTGGGATTCAACAACCAGGGAGTGTCACTTACAGCCTCGTCAATAGATCAGATTATGCCTCCGCGAAATAATTATAATTATACCATTACACCCGGTGCGGGGTATCAACCCTCAAGTTATTTGCAACGTTTGTCGGGATTTGGTTATAGCAGCAATGAGGGAAATTCTGAACAATATCCAAATGGCAATCAATTAGTTTGTGTGGCTATTGCAGGAAAAATTTATGAACTAAATCCGACAGGCACACCCATTTTTACCATTACAACAGGTTCCAAAACGGCGCAAGCGCATCGCTATTCCACCTGTTATATCAACAATCCGGCGCCGGTTCAACCTTCCATTTCAGCAACCGGCAGTGATTTGGTGTCAACATCGGCAAGTACGTATCAATGGTACTATAACGGTAACTTGATGCCCGCAGCCACGTCACAAAACTTTACGCCCATAGGAAACGGCATGTATGTGGTGAGAACTACCGACGCAAATGGCTGTGTGTATGTTTATTCCGCTGCCTATAGTTACGTGAACACAAACTCAATAGAAGAATTGGTGGAGGAGTCTGTTTCTATTTATCCCAATCCTTCCCATGATGTAGTAGATCTAAATTTTAATTACCTCAACCACTCCTTCGTTTTGGTAAAGGTATACGATGCTACAGGTAAATATTGGCTGCAGTTTGAAAACAGATCACGACTCGATCTTTCTGAATTACCGGAGGGAATATACGTGTTGAACATTACGATTGATCAGCATCATCCTGTGAATCGAAAAGTTCTGATAGTGGGTGATTAAAAAGGAATAATTTAGGTGAATCTCGTATTGTGAATTAATTTTTGATGCGGGGCCAAAGACCACAAAATACCGATTTGTCTACTATTTTCCTTTCATCAATTCCACCGTTTCTTTTACACCCTCCTGATAGGTGGTGGTTTTAAAAGAAAATCGTTTATCGAATTTGGAAGAATCGAAAAAGTAGTCGCGGTCATATTGATACATCATTTCAGGAAACTCACGCATAATCGGGACAAATATGCCAAGAATTTTTAGGAGCCAGACCTGTAAGACACTCACTTTATTTTTGGCTCCCATTCCCTTTGTAAACAATTCAATGATTTCACGACCTGTAAGTGTATTTTTATCGGTTGGTAAATGCCACACCTGATCAAAGGCATCAGGCGTGTTTCCGAGGAGTGCGGTGGCTCTAGCTGCGTCAGGAGTATAAGTGAAGGAGTGTTTTTTGTCGGCACTCATAAACCAGTTTGGTGTTTTTCCTTTTTTGATATTTTTATACGCAACTTCAATTAAGAAACTCTTGTCGTTATAAGGCCCGTAAAAATCGGCCGAACGGGCAATGAGTCCGGTTAATTTTCCTGACTTAATTTCGTTCATCATCATATCGGCAATTTCTTTGCGCACTTTCCCTTTTTCACTTGGTGGATTTTGCAGAGACTCTTCGGTCATGTGACCTATGGCAGAAATATCATAGAGGTAAACATTGTCAAAAAAAACTAATTTAGCTTTGTGTTTAATGCAGGCATCCAAGGTAGCGCGCATCAGCCGGGGCCATTTTTCCCGCCATGTTTTTATGTTATAATCAAAGCCCACCAACAAATACACAACTTCTGAACCTGCAATGCTTTTCTCCACTTGTGCCGGGTCTGACAGATCGGCCGGAAATAATTCGTCATTGGGATTAACTTTTTTGGGGGTCCTGCTCACAAGACGAATCTTATCAGTGTACTTCGTTAGTTCTGTTGCCAGAACTGTTCCTATGGTACCGTTGCCTCCTAATAGTGTTTGCATGATATTATTTATTTTTAATTGTTTTTAAAAAATGCGATTTCAGTGCTAGAATTCTTTTCTATAAAAATTAAACACGGAGACATGGGAGATACAGAGCCGCACAAAGAATAATTATACAAATTCCGTGAATCTCTGTTCCTTTGTTTCTCTGTGTTTATAAATAAGAATTTCATTCTTCTGATCTTTAAACCTATCGACTTTCTTCGATTTGTTTTAGTTTATTATTAGTTGAGCGTCATTTATTTGACCGGCTTTAGCGTTTTATACTCCATCACATTCACTTCTTTAGTATAAAAAAAATATTCGTCGGCAATGGCATTAGAGCATACTATCACTGTTTTATCCTTGCCGTAAGTTTCCATCATGGTTTTATACCAGGCGATGGCATTTTTGTCTAAATTAGAGAGGGGCTCATCCAATAATAATATAGGAGTATCGGCCAGAATGGCCAGCGCCAGCTTCAACCGTTGTTTCATGCCACTGGAATACTGACGAATAAATTTGTGTTTGGCATGACTCAATTCAGTGATCTCGAGCAATTCGACGGCCGACAAACTATTTATAAAGGGTTTATAAATGCCAATGTGTTCTATGAGTTCGGGTGCAGTGAAGTCTTCCACCAACTGAATATAGGGCGAAGCGAAGGCTATCACATTTTTGATTTCTTCCTGATCACATTCTTTTCCGGAGGCATCGATGTATCGCAACTTTCCTTCATTTGGAGTTACATACGAACTAATTACTTGCAGCAATGTGGATTTACCGGACCCATTTCCTCCCAGTATGACCAGTTTATCTTTTGCTTGTATTTGGTAATTTAAATTTCGAAAGATCCATTCTCTGTTGAATTTTTTACCAAGATTATCTAACGTAATACTATACAATGCAGTTTTGTGAGGAGGTGTAAAAATCGTAAATTCAATAATTCATCAACTAGATGCCACGCACAATGCCGTCTTCCTGTTTTCTAATAAAATCAACGATCTCGCGGCGGATAGGTGTATCGGGCATTTCGCTTTCAACAATATCTAATGCATTGGAAAGATTATGACCACGTACAAAAATAATGCGGTAAATATCTTCAATTTGTTTAATAGTGTCCTTGTCGAAACCCCGGCGAGACAAGCCAATGGTATTTACCCCGATGAACTGAAGGGGCTCACGGGCCACACGGATATAGGGAGGAATGCTCTTTCTTACCAGCGATGCACCGGCTACAAAAGAGTGTTTTCCGATGGTCACAAATTGTTGAGCAGCCACCACTCCTTCCAAAATCGCGTAATCTTCAATGGTGATGTGTCCGGCCAGACTCCCATTATTTGCCACTATCACATTATTACCAATGATGGTATCATGACCTAAATGCGTATAACACATTATGAGGCAATTATCGCCCACTTTGGTGGTCATGCGATCGGCGGTGCCTTTATGAATGGTGGCGTACTCGCGAATGGTGGTATTGTTTCCAATAACGGTATTCGACTTTTCGCCTTTATATTTGAGATCCTGATTAATAATTCCGATGATAGCACCCGGGAAAATCTTGCAACCACTGCCAATAATTGTATCAGGATAAATTACCGCATTGGGGTGAATATAGGTATCATCTCCAATCTCAACATCATGATACACGGTAGCAAATGGTTCGATGGTAACGTTCTTGCCAATTTTGGCTTTGGGACTAACATTTGCAAGAGGTGAAATCATAAATTAAGAGATTAGGCTAGTTGCGTTTCGCTACTTTTAACTTCTGTGTTTTTTACTTTCACGATCTGGGCCATCATCTCTGCTTCCATCACAGGTTTATTGCTCACATAAGCTACGCCGCGCATGTGGCAGATACCTCTTCGAATAGGAGTAACGAGGTTAAGACTAAACACCACTGTATCTCCCGGCACTACCTGTTGACGGAATTTAACGCCGTCGATCTTTATAAAATAAGTGAGGTAATTTTGCGGATCGGGAACAGTTTTTAAAACAAGTACTCCGCCACATTGTGCCATCGCTTCAATTAATAAGACACCCGGCATCACAGGAAAATCGGGGAAGTGGCCTCTGAAGAAATCTTCGTTGAGGGTCACATTTTTTACACCTATCACATGTTGAGGGGAAAGCTCCATGATTTTATCTACCAACAACATTGGTTGACGGTGTGGCAGAATCTTCATGATATCATTTACATTTAATAAGGCAGGACCGTTGGGATCAATTTTCGGATAATCACGTTCTGCTTTCTGCTTTTTGGCAAGCGCTTTTAATTTTTTTGCAAAATCAATATTGCCGGCATGTCCCGGACGAGCAGCCAGCACGTGGATCTTCATGGGTTTGCCCACCAGAGCTAAATCGCCAACAATGTCCAGTAATTTATGACGGGCAGGTTCATTGTAAAAATGTAATTTGGTATTATTTAATACCCCGCGACCTTTAACTTCTACGTTGGGTTTATTAAATACCTTTCGTAAATGATCGAGTTTTTCTTTTGGCAATTCGCTGTCCACCAAAACTATGGCATTATCCAAGTCCCCCCCTTTAATGAGATCGTGCGCAAGCAAGGCTTCTAATTCTCTTAAGAAAACAAATGTTCTACAAGGAGCAATTTCAGTTTTAAATTCACCCATGTGATACATGGAAGCGTGTTGTGTGCCCAATACTTCGCTGCCATAATCCACCATCACCGTTACACGAAATTCATCTTGTGGCACAGCGAGCATTTCTACTTTTTTAGCGGGGTCTTCAAAGGTGAGATTTTCTGTGAGTTCATAATAATCGCGTTCGGCATTTTGTTCTACAATTCCGGCTTCCTCCAGCAGTTCTATGAATTTTAGTGAACTTCCATCCATGATGGGCATTTCGGGTCCGGTAACCTGGATCAAACAATTGTCGATTCCAAGACCCATGAGTGCAGCCAAAACGTGCTCTGTGGTATGAACACGTGCTCCGTTTTTTTCCAAGGTGGTTCCGCGTGACGTATCAATAACCAAATCAGCATCGGCGTCAATAATGGGGTGACCTTCAAGATCAACACGCTGGAATTTGAACCAATGATCCTCTTCAGCAGGATTAAAAGTCAAAGTAACGGGTTTGCCGGTATGTAATCCCACTCCTGAAATTGAAACGGCTTTCTTTATGGTTCGCTGTTTATCGCTCATGTTGTATCAAATAAAAAGTTTTTAAAGATAGCAAAATAACCCTAAATGGTCACTTTTTCTCAATGGAAGTCTAAATAGGGCAGCAGTTTCGCGTATAATGTTGAATCGTTGGTAATGCCCATAAAATTGTTTGCAGTAAGAATGGTTTTACGTCGCCAGTCGAAAATTAATTTAGTGAGTTCGTAACTGATATAGGGGTGATTGTTTATGACTTTGAAATCGTCTTTATTCAGATCGATTTTTTTAATAAGTACGGTATTCACACACACCTGATCTTTTAGTTTTTGATACAGTTCTTCCGATAGGCCGTACACTTCTTTTAGCTGGGCTACGTCGGCATATCCACCCAGCATGGAGCGGTATTTAAGGATTCGTTTTGCGGTTCCGTTCCCAACACCGGAAAGAGAAAGAAGCGAACTACTATCGGCTGCATTGAGTTCGATTTTTTCGGCAACAGACTGTTTGAGTGCTGTGGGTGTTTTACTAGCTGCCGGTTTTATGGGTTCAGAGGAGGTTACTTTTTCAATCAATACATAAGGTTCGAGTTGGGCATAAAATTGTTCTGAAATGCCGTATACTTTTTTGAGATCTTCTTTTTCTTTAAAAATAAACCCTTTTGATCGGAACTTGATAAAAATGCCGGCCGTCTTCTCCTTAAAACCCAGTTGCAGCAATTGTTCACGTGAAACATGGTTGGGGTCAAACGTAAAAAGAGTGCGGGGTGCGCTTGTCGTTGAGGGTTCTCCTTTGTGAAAAACAGCAGCATTCGAATTAGTTTCCAAACTCGCCAATTTGGTTTCGTATACCGCCAAATCTTTCAGAATAATGGCATCAGGTTCAATAAAAAAGGGATAGGTAATTCGGATCACCAAAAGAACAAAACTAATGCCGCATAACACCAGGAGGCCGCTGCGCTGTTGTTTGTTGAAACCAAAATAATTATTCACGAAGTTTCCGGGCATCTTTGCTTTTATTAAAAAGGTAAAAAATTGGAATTCCAAGGGCCATGATGAGTAAACCTAAAAATGTATTTTGAGGTTTAAAGATGAGGAGGTCGATGCAAATACCGCCGGCTAATACTATGTACAAAGCAGGTATAACAGGGTATCCAAGGGCCTTATAGGGGCGCAGCGTGTTTGGTTCCTTTTTTCTCAAATAAAATAAAGCACTAATGGTAACGACGTAAAAAACAAGAGAAGCAAACGTACAATAATCAAGAAGTGAGCCATAAGATCCGCTGAGTGTTAACACCGAAGCCCAGCCTGCCTGCAGCCAAAGAGCGCGCTCGGGCACCTGATAACGATTGATGCGGGCTGTTGCTTTAAAGAACAATTCTTCACCTGCCATGGCCTGAAACAAGCGCCCGCCTTGAAGGATTAAACCATTATTGCAGCCAAAAGTGGAGATGATAATGAGCAGAGCCATCACCGATGAAGACACTTCCCCAAATACGGGATACAAAGCCGCGGAACCCACCCGATCGTTTTCGGCAAAGGCGATGCCGCGTTCCATAACAGTTTGACCGTGGGGGTCACCCCATGCTGGCAAGAGCATATAATACGCCACGTTAGCCAGAATGTAAAGAACTGTCACAAGTACCACGCCAATCAATAAACCAAGTGGCAGATTTTTTTGCGGTTCTTTTATTTCTCCCGCAATAAATGTCACGTTGTTCCAGGCATCACTGCTAAACAACGAACCAATGAGTGCCACGCCTATGGCTCCAATGATTACGCTTAAGGAATTATCCTGTTGAGCCGCTCCTAGGGCGTAACTATGAAAAGGAAGACTCATATTATTTTGCCAAAGCCCTGTTGTTGAACCATAAATGATGCCAAGCACAATGAGTCCAAACAGGGCAAGAAGTTTGGCGCTGGTAAAAATGCGTTGAATTATTTTTCCATTATTGATGCCATGCGTATTTAAGTAGGTAAGGAAAAGAATGGAACCAACACCCAAGAGTTGTGGGCTTGTCATACTAAATGTTCCCATGGAGACCAGCACATTTTTTTCGTTAAAAAAAGGAATGAACACGCCCACGTATTTGGCGAAGGCTACAGCCACTGCGGCTATCACGCCGGTTTGAATAACTGTAAAAACGGTCCATCCATATACAAATGAGGTTAATTTGCCATACGCCCTTTTGATGTAAATGAATTGCCCGCCGGCACTGGGCATCATAGCTGCCAGTTCACCATAACTTAAAGCCGCAAAAAGAGTAATAACCCCACTAATAACCCAGCAAAGAAGCACGAGAGCAGGAGAACCCAGAACTCTGGTCATGTCGGCCGTTACAATAAAGATCCCCGAGCCAATCATGCTTCCCGACACCAGCATAATGGTATCAAATAAGTTCAGACTTCTTTTTACTTCAGTCATATAGCTATTAGATCGAAAGATACTTAAATTTGCCACACAAAATAAGAATTATAGGGCAATGAAAGTGATCTCTGAACGAATAAGTATTTTAAAAAAGGAAAATATTCTGAGTATTGTTATTTTGCCGGGTCTTGATAAAAAGCGCTTGGCCATTATCTTCTTCTGGATCCTGGCATGGTCGGTTTGCGGCGTCATTGTCTTCATTAATTATTTTAAAGAAACGAAGGCCGATCTTAAATTATTTATGTTGATCTACCTTTCATTCTGGACCTATTTTGAATTCAGTATCATTCGCGCTTTTAGATGGAAACGTTCGGGAAAAGAAAAACTCTGGATCCGCGAGGGGATTCTCCATTATCAACGCGAACTTAATGGGAGAGGGAAAATCGAAGAATACCATCTTGATCTCATTAGTAAATTGCAAGTTCTTGAACTAAAACACAGCCGTTTGGCCGATACCCTCAATCAAAGTTTTTGGGTGAAGGGGGGAGAGCGCTTGCAATTTATGGCGCAGTCAAAAAAGGTGCTTTTGGGCATGCAACTCAACGATGAAGAGGCTTCAATTGTACAAAAAGAGGTGAATTCCTTTATTCCCTGATCCATCCTAATATAGGGAGTTGTAGATATTTACACCTTATTTTTTCATTAATTACCGCTTCTGCAAGCGGCGTTTGGTAAAAAATCACTACCTTCATGGGTCTTATTTTTTTTGCAATTCATGAAGAAAATCCTAATCTCCGTTCTGGTTTTATCAGAACTCGCTATTTTTTCGCAATCGGTGCAAGCACCCCGCGTATGTGCCACCCCAATTTTGCCGCAACAGTTTGAAACCTGGTTGCAGAGCGTGACTCCGGTTCAAGGTTCTTCCAAATATGGAAGTTCATCGGTGCAATCGGTATTCAACATCCCGGTTATCGTGCATGTGATTCATAATAATGAAACCGTAAATTCAATTAGCGCTACCACCGGCAATAACCTGAATACAGCACAAATCCAAAATCAAATAAATATTTTGAATATCGATTATAACGGTTTGAACGCTGATACTAGTTTGATCCCTTCCGTATTCAAACCACTTTTAGGTAAGTTTCAAGTGAACTTCTGTCTTGCAGTTGTCAATCCTACGGGAGGTATTCTGGCCGAACCGGGCATCGATCGAATTAACCGAGTAACAAAAGGCTGGACGGCCCCCCCTTATACCACTACTTACATTGACGCGACCGTTAAACCGAATAGTATTTGGGACCCAAACAAATACCTCAACATTTGGGTATGCGGGATGAGCGGTGGAATTTTAGGCTATGCTACATTTCCCAATCCCGGCACATCCGGACTGGGCGGCTTATCAGCACCCTATGGCACTACAACAAGTGATGGCGTGGTGATCTTGAATACCGCGTTCGGAAGCATTGGCACGGCTTCTAGCGGGGTGTACAACAAAGGGAGAACTTCAACGCATGAAATAGGACATTGGATGGGATTGAGACATATGTGGGGCGATGGCACCTGTGCCACTGATTATTGTAATGATACACCTCCTGCTCAAACTTCAAACTTTAATTGCCCTTCGTTTCCCTATAAGCTGGGAACCTGCACCGGTAATACCACCGGCGAAATGACGATGAATTATATGGATTATACCAACGATGCCTGTATGTATATGTTCACGAGAGATCAAAAGGTTCGGTCGCAGCTCATTATGGTGAATTCACCCATGAGAGCAGCGTTGATCACCTCAACCGTATGCAATTTGCCCACTGTTGGAACCGATGTTGGCATTACGTTTGTAGCACGACCAACGTATTCGGAAGCCGTTAATTGCGCCAACTTTATTAATCCGGTAATCAACCTTACGAATTATGGAAGTACTGTACTCAACAGTTTAATTCTTACTTATAATGTGGATGGTGTAAACACACAAACCGCCACTTGGACGGGAACCGTTAGCCCCAATACCTCCTTCACCGTTGGTTTGGCGCAAATTTCGGGACTTAGCGCAGGGCTGCATTCATTTAGTGTTAATGTTTCTTCGCCTAATGGCGGACTAGACAATAATTCTTCTAACAACAACAATAATCAGGTGTTCACAGTTGCAAATATTCTTAACCTGTCGGTTACTTCAGCCAGCAGTTGTGCAGGAGCTCCCGCTGTATTAACAGCGAGTGGAGCTCTCACCTATAGCTGGAGTAGTGGCGTAGGAAGCGGTGCTACTGTCACAGTAAACCCCGTGGTTACCACCGTGTATACTGTTACCGGCTCCAATACGGTGTGTTCGGTATCTCAAACCACCACTGTATTTGTAACTCCCGGACCAACTTTGGTAGTGAACAGTCCCAGCGTTTGTGCAGGAGTGTCGGCGACCTTAACGGCTTCAGGTGCAACAAATTTCACCTGGAGTACAGGCGCCACTACTTCTTCCATTGTTGTTGCTTCTCTAAACACAGCCAATTACACAGTCTCGGCTACAAATACACTTGCCTGTGTGGCCAGTAAGGTTTCTACGCTTTCCATATTGCCGTCGCCTACACTAACAGCAAATAATCAAACTATTTGTTCAGGAGGCACTGCTACGCTTACTGCGGCAGGCGCCATTTCATATACCTGGAGTACCGGAGCTAACGGCGCATCTATTTTGGTGAGTCCTGCCGGAAATACGGTGTATGCAGTTACCGGATCAAACAGCACGTGCACCGGATCAACGAACGTGTCAGTTACTATTGGAAGCGCGCTCAGCATGCTCATTACTAAAACCGCCTCAGTTATTTGTAGCGGAAATTCCGTTACGCTCACGGCGAGCGGTGCAAATTCGTATACCTGGAATACAGGAAGCAACAGCAACAGCATTATTGTTTCTCCTCTTTCGGGAACAGGTTACACGGTATCGGGCAGCGCCGGCACCTGTCCGGGTATTAGCAGTACTTCCATAGCAGTAAATAATTCACCGATTACAAGCATCACCGCCTCTCAAGTGAGTTGCTTTGGCGGATCAAATGGTCAGATTTCAGTTTCCTCCATTGGTTCGGCACCATTCTCGTACACCTATAGCAATGGGCCTTCGGGTTTAAGTGCCGGAATCCATACAGTCATCACCGGTGATACTAAGGGATGTCTGAGCACAAATACGGTGTTAATCACACAGCCAACACAACTGGCGGCCTCCATCCAATCCGGAAGTACAACCTGTGCCGCCTCATGCGACGGTACTGCAGGTATTTCTGCCATAGGAGGCGTTTCACCTTATGCATTCGTCCTGTTTCCGGGCGGAAGTTCATCAGGTACAGATCTGAATCTCTGCGCAGGCCCATATACTTACATGCTTACCGACAATAACGGTTGTCAGATTACCTCACAATTTTCGGTGGTTCCCGGAACCGGCGTTCTGTTTGTAACAACTACAGCTACAAACGTGAGTTGCAGCACCTGTGCCAACGGGACCTTGTTTGCGAATTCATCCAATGGAACTGCACCCTATACGTATTTCTGGCAGCCCGGCGGATATTCTACCCAACAAGTAAATAATGTGGACTTGGGTTGTTATGGGGTAATAGTTAGAGACGCCATCGGATGTAAGGGAGTTGACACCGTTTGTGTGACCTTCGATACAGGCATTAGTAACGTGAAGGGGACTCTTGCCGGACTCACACTTTCTCCCAATCCAAACAAAGGAGAATTTATGGTTACTCTCAGAGAATCGGGAAATAAAACAGTAGAAGTATATGACGGATTGGGAAGACGTGTTATTGCTCTCAGCTCTATGGAAGAAACCATTCCTGTCAATATAAGTGCGGTTTCTGCAGGAATTTATTATGCGGTGATCCGCCATGAAAGTGGTTATGCCGTGTTGAAAGTAGTCATAAACTAAAATGCTTTTTTTTGAAAGAACCCTGTCGGCATCCCGACAGGGTTTTTTTGTTTGGGATTGAACCAAACATTTATTAACTTATTAAGATTGGCTTTGTGTTCTAATTTAAAATGGTTCAGTTTAAAAAAGCCTCAGTGCTTTTTAAACACCGGGGTATAACGAAAACACCATTATTTTGTGATAATGAGCACCCACGCTTGCCGCCAAAGCCTCAGCGCAGGAGCCAAGAAATAAAAAAGGACTTTTTGAGGGTCGGCTAAAAAATCATTTGGCCTGCAATGCAAAAGCCCCTATTATTAACTTGTAATTTTATTTTGCCTAATGCAGAATCTTAAACACCAGCTCCTTCATTAACTCGCCGTAAGTAATAGAGGTATTGTCTACTCCCTTCGACTTGAGGTCGTATTCTTTGAGACAAGAAAAAATATAACGAAGTTTTTGTGAATTATAATTGGCAGCTGCTCTCGAAAGGCCATCTACAAAATAAGGATTTACCCCTAGCTCCTTTGCGGCGCCAAATTTACTTTTGTCAGCCAAAAAGTGGTATCTGAATATTTTACTAAAATAGCTGTACAACATCCCCAATACCATGGGCGCAGCATGTTGTTTTTCGTTGGAGGCAAAATAATTAATGATGCGATTGGCTTTCAACACGTCTTTTTTGGCAAGGGCATCCTGCAACTCAAACACATTAAAGTCTTTGCTGATGCCAATATTATCTTGCACCAATTCGGCAGTAATCTCTTTACCGGCGGGCAGACTAATCAAAAGTTTATCAATCTCGTTGGAGATCTTACTCAATTCGCTCCCTAAAAATTCGGACAATAAAAATATTGCTTTTGGCCCAATCGTATACCCTTTTTCCTTTACATAGTTGCCCACCCATTCGGGCACCTGGTTATCGTATAATTTTGCAGACTCCAGATACACGGCTTTTTTTTGAAGAGCTTTTGCAAGGGCACTTCTTTTATCGAGCGTTTTGTATTTGAAACCAAAAACCAAAATGGTGGAAGGCTGCGGATTATTGATGTAGTGTAGAAACTGCTGTGTGCCCGAGCTGGTACTTGTTTTTGATGCGTCGCCGGGTTCAGGTTCTTCATCTGCTTTTTTGTTGAGCTCTTTTATGTTCTGTGCCTCCTTAACAATTACCACATTGTATTCACTCATCATGGGGAACTGTTTTGCCAAAGCAAGAATTCCACCCAGGTCTACATCTTTTCCGTAAACCACTGTTTGGTTAAACTCTCGGTCCGTCTCCGACAAAACATGTTGCTCAATGTAATCACTGATCACATCAATATAATGAGGCTCTTCCCCACTTAAAAAATAAATAGGTTTGTAGATCTTCCGCTTCAGGTCTAAAAGTATTTGATCGGCTTCTTTCAAAATTTAAATAATTACGGGCTTTGTTTCCATCTCCACTGATGAATGAAACCTGCCTTTAAAAATACAGTTTTGAATTGGAAATGAATAGCGAATGTCAATAGTAGATTTTCGAATCTTATGTTGAACGCGGGCTCATTTCTCGCGTTTCAAAAAACCTGAACCAGCATGAAAGTGGCAACCCAAACAAGGCACTGGTTAATCTTCTTTATACTATTGATTTTCGGAACCCGGTTTTAGTGCTGCTAGACAAAGGAAAAAAATTGAGTGAGGAAAAGGATGTGAGCGAGGAAATAATAAGTGAATGCATCTAACTAGTTCATAACTATGTAAAATAGTTGAAAACAAAAAAAAAAAAAACGAATTTATTCGATATACCTTAGCTACGGATATCCAAAACTCAATCAATTTTTTTTAACCTAAAAAACCTAAACATGAAAAACTCTGTAAGAACACCTCAGGTGATCATCACCCTGCTCTTGTTTTTCGCTTGCTATAGAAGCGGAAAGGCGCAATGCACAAATAATGTCGAAAATAGCACCGAATGCGACGTTGCCGTGGTCATTGACTTTTGGTGCGGCGGACAACAATTAACAAATAATGCCCCAATTAATATTACAAAGAAAACTACCTATACTCCTACCTGGCCAAGCTATTTACCAAATCCCTGCAGTCCCTGTGATATGTCAGTAAAGATTGTAGGTTGGAATGGTTGGTCAGTCGGTCCTCCAAATGTTGTTAGTGTATCAAATCCGGGCCCTGTGGCTCCCGATGTGAGTGCGGTATCAAGTACTTGTTGGAACAATAACAACTTGGTAGTGGCCAATATGCCTCAATTATGGTTTGATGGTACCCTTTATTGGATTTTTTGGTAATAATCCAATTCTCAAAGGTAGTAGGGAGAGAAATTATTCCATGGTCAATAGCAATTCTTACCTTTAATTTAGCAAATCTGAGAAGTGATGAAACCAATTAATTTCTTGAGAATATCAATTTTGCTTCTCCACTTTACCCAGGCAGGCGCGCAACAAGTGGGCCTGACCTGGGTTAAACCTCTTTTAGGCCAAAGTGGGGCCGTGAGTAAAGGAACTGCTATCAAAGAAGATTACCAGGGTAATGTGCTTTCCTATGGGTGGTTTTTAAATACTGTTGATTTTGATCCGGGACCCGGCACCTATACACTCAACAGTTTGGGGGATGCTCCTTACATAACAAAATTTGATGCATCGGGAAATCTTATCTGGGCAAGGCACTTTAGGAACTATTTTACCTCACTCTCTGGCTCTAATACTCGTCCTACAAAGTTCGATGTGGACAACATTGGCAATGTTTATTGTACCGGTATTATTTCGGATATTCTTGACTTTGATCCGGGTCCGGGCACTTATACAATGGGGCCAGGCGCGCGCGACGCATTTATCTGCAAACTAGACCCAAATGGTAATTTTCTTTGGGCGAGGCAGATCGCTGATTCGGGTCATGGAGGCGCCGACTTGATTGTAGATGGAAATGGAGACATTCTAATCATTGGATCGTTTTCGAGCGCCAATAATGATTTCGATCCGGGGCCGTCAACTTATTCCCTATCTCCTTTTGGTGGGAGGGACGGCTATGTTTGTAAATTATCCTCGGCCGGAAATTTTATGTGGGCAAAACAGTTGGGAGGGTCTGGTGATGACAATCCAACTTCAATCGCCCTCGATGCAGGAGGGCGCCTGATTGTCTGCGGTAAATTTACAGCGGGCGCCGACTTTGACCCCGGACCCGGAACTTATACCATGAATGGCGCGAATGGAAGCGCCTTTGTATGCACTTTATCAAATGCCGGCTCGTTTGTAAATGCCTGGCAAGTGGGTAACTCCGCTTCTACACCCGTGCAAATACGAATTGCCGGTAACGGAAATAATGTATTATTCGTAAGTTTCAATACAAGTGTGGATGCAGATCCGGGTCCCGGCCTTCTCATATTCAACCCAACAGGACTAGGGTCTAATTACTTTGTAGGAGAGTATAACTCAAACGGTTCACTTCTTTGGGCGAGACATGTAGCGCCCGGATTTGCCGTTGCCGTATTTGCTTTGAAACTTGATAATACCGGGGGGATCTACCTGGGTGGCTCTTATAATGGTACCATGGATTTTGATTTTGGTCCTGGAACATATACTTTGACAACTAATGCGAATAATAATGCCAACAGTTTTATAGCCAAACTTAATTCAAATGGTATTTTTGTTTGGGCCCGGCAAATTGAAGGGCCGGCTGGTGATGATATTGTTGCTTTGACCACAAATACCTTGGGGGATATTTATTCAACAGGGCAATATTTGGGCTCAAATACTGATTTTGATGTAGGTCCCGGTGTTTACAATCTGTCCGCCAATTATCAGGATGCCTTTGTGCTTAAATTGTCAACTTGTGGTAGTGCTCTTGCCCCAATAATTACTTCAAGTGCTTTAACTTCTTGCGGCTCCGGTGTTTTTAATTTTTCAGCGAGTCCCACTTCAAGTATTTCATGGCGGAGCTCTCTAATGTCAAATTCCTATCTGGGTTTTGGAGCATCCTTTACTTCCAGCCTTTTAACCGCAGGCAATTATTCATTTTATGCCGCGGCCTCTAATACATGCGCCGAGAGTTTTCCTCCTGCACTGGTGCAGGTTTCTGTATTTCCAACGCCCACCATAAATATCTCGGTGAGCAAAACTAGTTATTGTTTTGGCGAAACTCTTACATTAACACCAAGCGGGGCTTCAACCTATGTGCTCGGCACCTCTACCTTCAGTAATTCGCTAGTAGTAGCGCCAAATGGCAATACGCTTTGCACCATCTATGGCACCGATAGTAATTCCTGCACTTCAAGCAGTACCCTTCAGTTAATTATGGATCTGTGTACCGGAATTTCTCCGAATGAAAGTGGGAGCAAGGTAATAATTTGGCCAAACCCGGCCCGCGATGTGCTTAATATACAAATGGACAATTTATTTAAAGTTGAAGTGATTACTGTTGCTGGCGAATTGATGATGCAAGTTAACGGCGATACTGATCAAACACAATTAAAACTCAATTTGGCTCCGGGATTCTATTTGCTGCGCATTTACAAAACTGATAATTCACAGGTGGAAAAAAAGTTTGTGGTGGGTAATTAGCCAAACCTCTAAAATCCTAAAAGTTGTTTTAATATTTTATTTCAGTGAAAATATTGACATCCTATAGTGCAAGAAAATTGTATAATGACTTTCGAAATCGGCAAGTTTTCAATTGTGTTATTTTAAAAATACCCAGATAATTCGATTATTTTTTAGGGTGGTTCAGCGCCAGGGACACGGCCAAAGCCCAGTGGGCTTTGGAGCGAGCCTAAGTGTTGATGTGCTCTTTTGCTGCGCCTGTCTCTCTTGGCGCAGCAAAAAGTGGCGGCAAAAGTTCAGTGAACTTTTGAGCGAGATTGTGCGAAAGCAGCCGAGTCCGTAGTGGCCCGCCCGGGCGCCAAAAAAAGAAAGGAAAAAGTATATTTTGATGCTTAACTAATTAAATATTTTGAAGAAGTGTCGAATGAACACCTAGTGATGACCATGGATGATTTCTGATTCACGCAGTGTTTTTTTTAAGAAAGATGTGTTCCTCCATAAAAAATGGCACATTGAGACATAATAATTATTGCAACGGATGAATAGTTGCATCAAGCCTTGCAGATCCATCAGTAAATAACAAAGTATTAGGAAACAGGATTAAACAAAAGGGAAAATAATCCTATACTACCCCGCCCAGCCTTCACGATCGAGACTGCGGTACTGAATGGCTTCAGCCAGATGATTGGTTTCAATATTCTCTGAATTGTCCAAATCAGCAACCGTTCTGGCCACCTTTAAAATACGATCGTAAGCACGGGCACTTAATCCCAATCGTTCCATGGCGTTCTTCAACAAGGCGTTGCCGGCATCGCTGAGTTGGCAATAGGTCTTCAAATCTTTGCTGCTCATTTGTGCATTGCAATGAATTTGTTTTTCATGTTTGTACCGCTCTCCCTGCAAACGGCGTGCTTTTACCACTCTGGCACGAATGTCTTTACTCAATTCGGCACTTTGTTGTTTATTGAGTTCACTAAATGGAACCGGAGTTACTTCAATATGAAGATCAATGCGATCGAGCAGGGGACCGCTGATTTTATTTAAATATTTTTGCACAATTCCCGGAGCACATACGCAGTCTTTTTCAGGGTGGTTGTAATAACCGCAGGGACAAGGATTCATGCTGGCAATCAACATAAAACTGGCAGGATATTCTACGCTGAATTTTGCGCGGCTAATGGTCACCACCCTGTCTTCAATTGGCTGACGCATCACTTCCAAAACCGTACGTTTAAATTCAGGCAATTCATCCAAAAATAAAACGCCGTTGTGCGCTAAACTAATTTCGCCGGGTTGCGGATTATTGCCGCCTCCAACTAAGGCAATATCTGAAATCGTATGGTGCGGAGTTCTGAAAGGGCGTTGGGTGACCAAACCCGTTCCGCGTTTCCCCGTTTTGCCTGCCACACTGTGAATCTTGGTTGTTTCGAGGGCCTCTTCAATAGTGAGCGGTGGCAAAATACTTGGCAAACGTTTGCTCAGCATGGTTTTGCCGGCTCCCGGAGGTCCAATTAAAATGGCATTGTGTCCGCCTGCGGCTGCAATTTCTAAAGCGCGTTTAATATTTTCCTGTCCTTTTACATCGGCAAAATCAAATTCAATGGCCTGGGTTTCGTTCAAAAAAGCTGCATCGAGATCTATTTCTGCCCGGGGCAATTGTTCTTTTCCTTCAAAAAAATCGATCACCTGTTTCAGGTTATTGGCATAGAGCACCTCTAAACCGCTTACTACCGCTGCTTCCTGAGCATTCTCGGTGGGAAGGATAATGCCTTTGAACCCATCTTGCCGCGCATGAATGGCAATGGGCAATGCGCCTTTAATGGGACGCAATTCCCCGTCCAGCGCGAGCTCTCCCATAATTACATAATCAGAAATTTTTTCGGCAACAATTTGCTCACTGGCCGCTAAAATGCCAATGGCAATGCTGAGGTCGTAAGCAGATCCTTCTTTACGAATGTCGGCAGGAGCCATGTTCACCGTAATTTGTTTTCCGGGAACTTTAAATCCAAATTGTTTGAGCGCGGTGTGAATGCGGTGCTGACTTTCTTTTACCGCGTTATCGGGCAAACCCACGAGGTAAAAGTTAATGCCCACGCCAATGCTCACCTCCACGGTCACTTTTGTGGCACTTATCCCCTGCACAGCATATCCGTATGTCTTTACCAACATCGATGCAAATTAACCATTTTATCAGAGATTTTAATTTTTGATTTTTTAATTTTTTTTGTAAGTTTGGTCTTCACACCATATTATGAAAAAATTATTAGTATTCAGTGCAATCATTCTATCAGTAGCAGGTTTTTCACAGGAAAACGGGCCGGAATTGAATTGTTATAATAAATGGGCCGCTAAATTTGAAGATAGAGGAGCTGAGCCTGTAAAAGATGGGGTGTATGAAGATGTGATCATTACTAACCGTCAGGGTTCTAAAGCCACCTGCCTGAATGGAAAAGCGGAAGTACGCAATGGAATTATCATAAAATTTTATATTTTACTCAACGATGGGTCGCACGAAGAAGTGAAACGTACCTGGAAAAATAATTCCGAAAAAAATGTGACCATTTCCAATGGCATCAGCAAAAGCATGATTTCTGTTCACGGGGAATTGATCAATGTATTGTGGCCAAGTCACATCAAAGCAAAAAAGGCCAAACCAACAGTGGCCGCCGATCCTACCGACGATTAGTCTGACTGATCTTGGTCATGTTTTACCGTACATGACAGTTCCATGACAATTAAAATTTTGGGAAAACACATCTTTGTGCGAGCAAATGAATTCTTTAAAAGTCATAGCCTTCACACACAAAAGTCTTCCTCTGGAACTCATTGGAAAATTGCACCTGACTCAGGAAGATCAGTCATTTATTTTGCCTGAACTTAAAGTCCGATTTGGCTTCACGGAGCTCATGTTCCTAAGCACCTGCAACCGCATTGAATTGCTGCTTACATCCGCTACAGAGATCAACGAGACTTTGGTGGCGGACATCGCTCTTTTTCTCAATAAAACATTAAGCACCGAAGAAGCCCAAATTCTTGCACAAACAGCTGCGGTGCATCAGGGAAAACTGGCAGTTGAGCACATGCTCCGCGTAGCTTCCTCTCTCGACAGCATGGTAGTTGGTGAACGTGAGATCATAACTCAGGTGAGAAAGTCGTATGATTTTTCTCATGCCTTGGGTCTCACCGGCGATTTCTTGCGTTTGCTTATTAAACAAACCATTATTACGGCTAAAGAAATTTATACCGATACCGATATCGCAAAAAATCCGGTTTCAGTGGCCAGTTTGGCTTACCGTCAATTACGTCACTTGGGCATTAAGAACGATGCGCGAATTGTATTTGTAGGAAGTGGAGAAACCAATACGGTTTTGGCCAGCTATTTTCAAAAACACGAATTTTCAAATTTTACCGTGTTTAACCGCACACAGGCACATGCCGAGAAATTGGCCGCGATCCTTCACGGAAAAGCCATCGACCTGGCATCCATCATGAATTTTGAAGGTGGATTTGATGTGTTGGTGGTATGTACTTCGAGTTCGCAGTCTCTTATCACGCCACAGGTATATGAAAGTTTGTTGCGAAACGAAACTTCTAAAAAAGTGATCATTGATTTGAGTCTGCCTGCCAATGTGGATGAAGCCGTTTCAAAAAATAAACAGGTGCATTATATCGACATCAATTCCTTGAGAGCACAAGCAGAAGCAAATTTGCAACTCCGGAGAAATGAAATTGTAAAATGCGAAGAGATCATTAGCACCAAGGCCTCTGACTTTGATTCACTTTATGCAGAACGTAAAATTGAATTGGCTTTTGGTGAGGTCCCCAAACAAGTAAAGGCCATCAAAGATTTGGCGGTGAATGAAATTTTTGCGAAAGAAATAGATTTACTCGATCTCCACAGTAAAGAAGTGCTTGAAAAAGTGCTTACCTATATGGAAAAAAAATACAATGCGGTGGCGATTAAAACCGCGAAGGAAGTTTTTCTTTCCAATAAATAGTAATCCTTTTTTTTAAATTTTGTGGGCGTGCCCCCTGAAGCGAAAGGCTTTCTAATAGTTTAGTTTTGCCTTTCTGCTTCATGGGTCGGGCCGCGAAATTTATCCCGACGAATGGAGGGAGGCTCCGCTTCGCTACGGCTTTTTTCATCAGCCGAAAAGGCCGATGAAAAAAAGCTAAAACCTGCGCGTCCCTCACGCAGGAGATTCTTCCGATCAATCGGAATTGTTTGGGAAATGCAACTAATTTATTCCCTGGATTTTTTTAAATGGAAACAAATTGAATGCTGCGTGAGCGATTGTAGTGGAAAGCCCACAGCCACGCCTGTCTCTTTGCGTGGCGAGGACTTGGAACGGAAAGCGCGACCCCTGAAGCAGAAAAACCAGGAATTGTTTTTGGTAGGTTTTTCGCTTCAGGGGGCACGCCCAAAAACTTTCCCCAAAACTTTTCCGCATGACCCGTTTCTTCAAATCGCGTTTACTGCTGAGAACAGAGAGAAGGAACGGAGAATGCATAAAATAATAGAAAAAGATTTATCATGAACAGAAATTAATTAGTCCTAATGATTTTTTCCGCCACGTTCTATTCCAGCACAATTTTTGTAACCGTGTGACTGCTCTCATCATCCATTCTCAAAAGGTAAATCCCCCCACATAAATTAGTGGCATCCACCCTTACCTTTGCAGAAGTAGTCTCAGCGGTAAACACCTGTTTCCCATAAAGATCATATACCGAAATGGTTCTCCACTTTGCTTCTTTAAACGTGATGTCGAAGGCATCTTTGCTGGGATTAGGAGCGACGACAACTTCTTCCGTTTGTTCAGGGACTTCCGTATTCAACATCTGCTCCACCGGAAATTCAAAAAAAGAATAGGCGCCCAAATCGGGATTGCTCTCGGTTAAGATCCACGGCCCTGCATACAGACTGGGGAGTTTTGAAAACACATCAGGCAAATAGGTAATCTTTTCGAGAGCAGGTTCTTTGTCGGCAAGATTTAAAAATAATTTATTGGCCTTCGCCGAAACTGAAACCAGGGCAATGGGTCTTTTCTGTGGAGCGAAAAAATAATCTTTCAAATAAGCTGTACCACTGTCGGGCAACGAATAATAACAATATTGTTGGGCAATAATATTTTTATCGAATTCAATGCAGATTTGTTTTGCACTTGAATAATACGCCTTTTTGATATTTGCCGGCATCATCTGTTCATCAGAGATGGGAAAATTGTAAATATGCTTTTTCACCAAAGGCAGTAATTTATCGGCGAGGTGCGCATAACCCGGAACCGAATAATGGCAGTTGTCGGGCGATCGGTCTGAGAGCGGATTACCAACAGTTGACATGACCACAACATCTTTGTATACTTCCGGAAATTTGCGTTGGATCTCACGGATCAACCCAAGATTCTCGCCGCCACATCCGGCATTGAGTTGCATCACAAATATTTTTTTGAGGTTGGGATAATCTGCCTTCCAGGAAGAATACAATTTATGAAAACGTGTATCGTAGTTTCTGCTGCTGTCTAATGAATACGTGCCATCCGTTTCTCCCTGATACCAGAAAATGCCTTTAACACCTGCAATGGCATCGTTTTCAAGTAATTTTTTGTACACACGATCGTAGGGGAGCGCCGGAGGATTATTTTTTGGCCCGGCACTATGTCTCAATGAATCGGGTTTGGAAGGCGTATGCGAGGCATAATTTTCGGCAATGCTTATACCCGGACAACTACCGTTAACGATGCATACGGGAATGCCGGTTTGTTTCAGCAATTCGTATTGTAATTGAATGGGCCAAATTCCTGAATACGTATTAAAAAGATCGGCGGTAAGGTATGACCAAGGAAGACCAAAACGACAATCTTCATCGATGGGATAATTGGTTCGAGAAAAATCGGGATACCATTCGGTGGCCCAGGTAAAATTACCACCAAGGGCTCGATTAAAAGGACTGTAATGAAGACTGTCATGTTCGCGTCCGCCTTTTGACCAGCCGCATACGGCATTGGATTGACCTGCAACGATGTAAAAATCGCCTGCTACCAAATGGGGAATCACCTCTACCTTTAACTCTGTGAAATCGGGATCGGAGATATACACTTCAAGATTAAATTCATGCAATCCGGCGGGAACCTTGTGATTGAATAAAAACGTTTTGCCGCTGTCGATATGCTGCGAAAATGATTCTATCACTTCAGCACTCTGCATATCAACTAGCGATGTTCGTACGGTGGCAGTTGCTTTTGTTTTGCCTTCCACCACAAAATGACCAAAATTGTTGCTATCTCTTGGGAACATTTGATAGGTATTCGGGATTTTTGAAAATACGAGTTGAGCCGTGCTGAGGCCGGAAGACGTTAAAAAAAGGATAAGATAGCTCAGAACCCGCACGGATGTAATTTCTACGACTAAAATTACGAAAATTTGCCCGGTTTTGAAAGCTCGGAGGCCCATTTAATCTGCGGTTTTGGAAGGCGGTATAGCATAATATTTTATCTTTGCCGCGTGGAAAGAAAAATTATTATAGGCACGCGCGGCAGTGACCTTGCTCTTTGGCAAGCCAATTATACCAAAAAATTATTGGAAGAAAAAGGTCATGCGGTAGAAATAAAAATCATTTCAACCGAAGGCGATCGCAGTCAGGAATGGGACACCAGTTTTGATAAATTGGAAGGCAAAGGTTTTTTTACCAAAGAACTGGAAGAATCTTTGCTGAATAAAAGCATCGATCTGGCCGTGCATTCTCATAAAGATTTGCAAACCGAAATGCCGGATGGGTTGATGGTAGCAGGCGTTTCGAAACGCCAGGATCCCAGCGATATGCTGGTGATGAGCAAGGAAGTGATGGACGATACCATGAAATTCGGACTAAAAAAGGGCGCCATCGTGGGGACTTCTTCCGCACGACGTAAATCGCAGCTTCTGGCATTCCGGCCCGATGTACAAATAAAAGATATGCGTGGCAATGTACCAACCCGTGTCGCTAAATTACGCAAGGGAGATTATGATGCCATTATGTTGGCCACGGCAGGGGTGGAACGTTTGGAGTTGGATTTGGACGATCTGCATGTGGAGCATTTAAATACCGCTGAATTTGTGCCTGCTCCTGCGCAGGGAGTCTTGGCCTGGCAGGCTCGGGAAGACGATACAGAATTACTGGAAGTGATTGATGAGATCAGCGATTTGGATGTGTTGATTAAGATAAATATTGAACGTCAGGTTTTACAAATGTTTGATGGCGGTTGTCAATTACCCCTCGGTGTGTATTGTGATAATGAAGAAGATGATGAAGACCGTTTGAGATTTAAAGTATGGGTGAGTATGGCCGATGCCTGGGACAAACAGCCCAAACAATTGTATTTTGAGACGCTCGATACCGATGGGTTCAGCGATCAGATTGTGGATCAGATTAAAAATATTCGTCCAAAAAAAGTATTTCTCAGCAAAACATTTAGAGAAGACGATTATTTACCAAGAGCTTTAAAGCGTTTGGAATTTGAGGTGGAAGGAAAAAGTTTAATTGAGTTCAAACAAATTCGAATTAAGGAATTGCCGCAAACTGACTGGATTTTTTTTAGCAGCAAACATTCGGTGCGTTATTTCTTTAATCAGAATCCAAAAGTAGATCATGCCAAATTTGGCTGCATTGGTACTTCTACCAGTGCGGAGTTACGCAAGTTTAACCGTCGCGCTGATTTTATAGGACAAAGCACCGATATTAAATTGGTGGGAAAACAGTTCAGCAGCAAAGTAGGAAGCGGCAGAGTATTATTCCCCATTGCGCGCGGCAGCATGCAAAGCATTCAATGGCAGATGGTGAAACGTGAAAACGTGTTTAATTTGGAAGTGTATGCCACCTTAAAAAATAGCATTGAAGTTTCACCCGACCACGAAATTTTGGTGTTTACCAGTCCAAGTAATTTGGAGGCGTATTTGGAAAAAAACAAAATTCATGCGCATCAAAAAGTCATTGCCATGGGCGAGAGTACCGGCAAGGCGCTCACAAAAATGAAAGTCAGAAATTTTACCATGCCGCCAACCTTTGACGACCTGGGCTTAGTGCAAGCCATTTTGGGGGTATCGAGTTAAGAGTCTGCCGGAGGATTAACGAGAACAAACTGATCGGGAATTTTTTTTAACGCGATAAGTTACTTATTAAAAATCTCATTGAGTTTCTCGAAACGGTAATCAAAAATCTCTTTGAGTTTATGTCTCACAAAAAGTAAGTTGAGAATCCTACCCAAAATACCGAGCGGCAATTTATAATGCACCACATCGGTCATTTCAATTCCGCCGGGAACTTCTTTCAGAAAATGGCGGTGGTGCCAAAAGGCGTAGGGTCCCATGCGCTGCTCGTCTACAAAATACACAAGATCCTGTACGTGCGTAATTTCGGTAACCCAATGAAGTTTGATGCCCAGTACCGGGGAAACTGTGTACTCAATAATTTGACCGGCATACATCTCTTCATTAAGAAGATCCTTATCAAGAATGTTAAAACCCATATAAGCAGGTGTGATGAGGGCAAGGTTTTTAGGCGAGCTAATAAAGCGCCAAACGGTGTTAAGATCGCTTTTGATGAACTGACGTGTTTTGAGGGTGTGCAGCATGTTGATTAAATGGTGTTTTAATTAGTTGTCTGGTATCATAACCCGCTCTTGCGGCAATTGTTTAGTTTATTGCGGCACTTTTTAAACAATTTGGCATCTCGGAGGTTATAGGTGTGAAACAAGAGCATTTCTATAGCTAGGTGTACTTTATAAAGCATGATAAATCCCATTGATAAAGAGAAAGTAGCGGAATTTCCCGGACTATTAATCTACCCCCACCATTTGGGAAGCGTGGTGGTGAGGCCTGAAGATGAGGGGAAATTAAAATCACGTGCTTTGTCTGCCATGAGGGAGCAAACAGCGATGGCCCTGCAACAGATTCAAAAACAAGTGGAGTTGCTCGCTAGGCAAGCCAAAGCAATAAAACATCGGGCAGATACCAGTGAGCTCATTTATGAGGCGCGGATTTCCTTCGAGCCTTTTGTGGGACACACCTATCATCTCTACAAAAGAGAAGAAGGTCATCAGCTCATGATGATTGGTCCCGATGAATGGGGGCGGAGCAAAAAGAAGGATCTGGAATATGTGAGTAGTGTAAAATTACTCAGTGATCATACCTGGGAGATCATCAAAACATCCGGCGTTGAAGAACCGGTTAATAGTTAAGGGCACACGAAGAATAATTTCTAATTTTGAACCACATTAATTCGTCCATGAAATCCTATCAGATCGCAGACCTTGAACACCTCTCGGGAATAAAAGCACATACCATTCGCATTTGGGAAAAACGTTATAATTTGATTGAACCCGATCGCACCAGCACAAACATTCGGATGTACGACGACAAACAGGTGCGCAAATTACTCAATGTATCCACCTTATTGGCCGGAGGCTTAAAGATCTCAAAAATTGCTGCGCTTAATGAGAGCGCCATACACAAAGCTATTATGGACTTGCAAGTGGAGAATGAAGGCGATGCCATCGCGTTATCTTTTGTGAACGACCTCACTGCTTCGATGCTCACCTTCAGTGAACTTGCTTTTGAAAAAACATTTTCGGCAGCCGTTACGCGTTTCGGTGTATTCGAAGCCATGATTCAGGTATTTTATCCCTTCCTTAATAAAGTAGGGTTGATGTGGATTATCGACAATAGCATGCCTGTTCAGGAACATTTTGCCTCCAGTATCATTCGTCGAAAACTGATGGCCTCTACCGATGCTCTGCCCATCAATGCAAAGAAAGGCAGGAAGTTCATTTTAATGCTCCCGCCCGACGAATGGCACGAAATTGGGCTTCTTTTTTCGAATTACATCATAAAAGTTAAAGGAGGCGAAACCATTTATTTGGGTCAAAATGTACCTTATGAGAATGTTGCCGCCGTGCTCAACTACACCAAAGCCGACGCAGTACTGGCATTTTTCATTGCACGTAAAGATGAAGGAGAAGTAAAAAATCTGCGAAAAAAAATGGGATTACCTCCCGAAACCAAACTGTTGGTGTCGGGTAATCACGATCTCATGAATGCCCTCAAAAACGAAAAACACGTCCAAATCCTCCATTCCCCCCACGATTTGTTAAAATTTCTATAGAATTTCGGAAATTCAGTTTTGTTTAATACTTTTACAAAAAGATTAAACAAAATAAATGGCAACAATCAACATTATAGGCAGTGGTTATTCCGGACTTTCGGCGGCATGTTTTGCGGCTAAGAAGGGAAACACCGTGCACGTGTTTGAGAAGAACGCTAGTATTGGCGGCCGTTCGCGCTATTTTAAAGAACAAGAGTTTTTGTTCGATATGGGGCCAAGCTGGTATTGGATGCCCGATGTTTTTGAGAATTTTTTCGGGCAATTCGGCAAATCCCCTTCCGATTATTATACCCTCGTTAAAACAGATCCCGCTTTCCAGGTGTTTTTTTCCGGCAGTAGTCCCCTTAAGGTGCCAAATGAACTCGAGGGGATTTACCAACTCTTTGAATCTATTGAGCCGGGAAGTGCGCAGCAACTAAAGAAATTCATGAAGGAGGGCGGTCTTAAATATGCGATTGCCATGGATCAATTGATCTATAAACCGGCTTTATCCTGGTCGGAGTATGCCACGTTTAACGTCGTGAAAGGTGTTTTTAAAACCCACATCTTTAAATCCATGAGCTCTTACGTGCGAAGTTTTTTTAAAGACGAACGCCTCATTGCGCTTATGGAATTTCCGGTGTTGTTTTTAGGGGCCATGCCGCAACAAATTCCCGCACTCTATAGTTTAATGAATTATGCGGCCTTTCAAATGGGCACTTGGTACCCCATGGGGGGCATGTATAAGGTGGTGGAAGGTATGGCCGATCTGGCAAAATCATTGGGCGTAGAAATCCACACCCATACCGAAGTGCAGAAAATACTGACGGCCCATCATAAAGTGCAGGAGCTTGCCACCACTAGGGGCATATATAGAGCCGACGCCACTATTGCGACAGGAGACTACCATCATATAGAACAGCACTTGTTAGATGAGGAGCACCGTAATTACAAGGAATCATATTGGAATGAAAGAACCATGGCACCTACCAGTTTGATTTTCTATTTGGGCACAACTAAAAAAATTGACAAACTGGTGCATCATAATTTATTTTTTGATGCCGATTTTAAGCAGCACGCAGCCGACATCTACAAAGAACCTCGCTGGCCCGAAGATCCTTTATTTTATGTATGCGCTCCTTCTAAAACAGATCCGGCAGTAGCTCCCGAAGGCCACGAAAATTTATTTGTACTCATTCCTCTTGCAGCAGGAATTAACGATACACCGGAATTAAGGGAACTGTATTTCGATAAAATTATGACCCGCATGGAAAAAACCTGTGGACATTCCATTAGAGACAGTATTGTGGTGAAGCGCAGCTATTGTGTGTCCGATTTCGAAAAAGATTACAATGCCTATAAAGGAAACGCCTACGGATTAGCAAATACACTCATGCAAACTGCCGTATTAAAGCCAAGCATGCAAAACAAACATTTAAAGAATTTATTTTATGCAGGTCAGTTAACCGTACCCGGTCCCGGAGTTCCGCCTGCCCTTATATCCGGACAAATTGCCGCTGAACAGACCCAAAAATATTTAAAGAAAACCAACCAATCAGTTATTAACGCTTAATTCCAAAACACATGAAACAATTGTTCGATGATGTATCGGCACATGCCAGCAAATTCACCACCAAAACTTACAGCACAAGTTTTTCGTTGGGAATTTATTGTTTAAATCAACGGTTTCACAGGGCCATTTACAATATCTACGGATTTGTACGCTTTGCGGATGAGATCGTGGATAGTTTTCACGAGTACGACAAGGCGGCGCTTCTTAAAGAATTCAGGCAAGACACGTACAAGGCCATAGATCGTAAAATAAGTTTAAATCCAATCTTGAATAGTTTTCAGGAAGTAGTGAATCAGTATCATATTGACAGGGAACTTATTGATCGTTTTTTAGACAGCATGGAAATGGATCTGGATCAGAATTTTCATTCACAGCACTCTTACAGTCAGTACATTCTTGGTTCGGCTGAGGTGGTGGGCCTTATGTGTCTGCGTGTTTTCACCGAAGGTAACGATAACCAATACCAACACCTCAAACCTACGGCCATGAAATTAGGGGCCGCCTTTCAAAAGGTGAATTTTTTGAGAGATCTTAAAAATGATTTTGAAGCATTGGGCAGAACTTATTTCCCCCAAATTAATATGCGCAATTTTAGTAAGGCCGAAAAAAATGAGATTGAGAAAGAAATCGAAAGTGATTTTGATGAAGCACTAAAGGGAATTAAACAACTTCCGTCTTCCTCACGTTTTGGCGTTTATGTTGCCTATGTGTATTACCGCAGTCTTTTTAATAAAATTAAGGCGGTTCCTCCCGGACGAATTTTATCGGAACGCGTACGTGTTCCCAATACTGAGAAAGTAAGTTTATTAATGACTTCCTTTTTCCGTCATTCCTTGCGTATGATATGAAACTACTGATTCTGATATCCTGGCTCTCCTTGTTTTCAGCTCCCGATGCAGAGGTACTCACTTATCGCCGCATGCTGTATGCGTCGGAAAAAAGCGCGACCATGGCAACTTCATTTTACACCATCACGCGTTCGCTCACTAACGAAAGCGCTGCTGTAAAAAGAGGCTATAAAGCCATGTCCTGTTTTATGATGAGTAAACATGTGACGGGTCCTCTTTCAAAGATCTCGTATTTTAAGGAGGGTAGAAAAGAGTTGGAGGAAGCTATTGCACTATCGCCCGATAATATGGAGTTGCGGTTTTTGAGATTTTCGACGCAAAGTAATACGCCCAATTTTTTAGGATACAAGAATTCGATGGCTGATGACAAAGCCCGGATTCTAAAACAACTAAAGTCAGGGGTTCAGGCCGGCGACCAAGATCTTTATGACAAAATTTATACATTTATGCTCAATTCTGAATATTGTTCGGCAGAGGAAAAAAAATTGATTCATTTAAATTAAATATCATACACAATGCCTTTTCTCATCACCATCACCACATTTCTCACCATGGAAGGGGTAACCTGGTTAAGCCATAAATTCTTAATGCATGGCTGGTTGTGGAACCTTCATGAAGATCATCATAATAAAAAAGCAGGAAGTATTTTGGAACGCAACGATACCTTCTTTATCATTTTTGCCATTCCTTCCATCTTGCTTTTTGCAGCAGGAACCTTTTTGCCCGGCTGGAGTACCGCTTTGTATATTGGTTTAGGAATTTTCTTCTATGGCTTAGGTTATTTTTTGGTGCATGATATTTTTATCCATCAGCGTTTCAAATTATTTACGCGAAGTAATAATTTTTACCTCCGCGCCATTCGTAAAGCACATAAAATGCACCACAAACATTTGGGTCCTGAAGATGGAGAGTGTTTTGGAATGTTATGGGTGCCGCTCAAATATTTTAGAGAAGAATTAAAGCGTGTTTAATTTGGAGCCACGCTATACATACCTTTTGGTAGATTTGTTCTGCATTTTTTTCCCATTGTTGTTTTCTTTTTTTCCGGCATTTAATTTTTATAAAACTTGGAAATCTTTTGTACCGGCGGTGGTGATCACCACGTTGTTTTTCATCCTCTGGGATGCGCTGTTTACACATCTCGCCGTATGGAGTTTTAATCCCAAATATACCTTACCCTATCGCTTCATGGGCCTTCCCCTTGAAGAAATTCTGTTTTTTGTGTGTATCCCCTACGCCTGCGTATTTACCTATTTTTGCGTAAAAAAATATGTGAAGTTCAAAGCGTCAGAGACACTCCTTCGGAGAGCAGTTTTCGCGGGAATCACAGTATTACTCCTCGTAGCAATTTTTAATGCGCCAAAGTGGTATACTTCCGTGACTTTTGTGTTGCTGGCCGGTTTCTTATTTTTTCTGGTTTCAAAAAACGTCAAATTTTTAGATGTGTTCTTCTTGAGTTTCATCCTCATTCTTCCCTTTTTCTTCTTGTCGAATGGAATTTTAACCGGAAGTTTTATCGCCGAGCCGGTGGTGCTCTATAATTCAAAATATAATCTGGGCATCCGAATGTTCACGATTCCTTTTGAAGATACGTTTTACGGTATGCTGCTGCTCCTCATGAACGTGAGTCTGTATGAGTATTTCGGAAGAAAGATCAAGGATTTTTGAATTGATAAGTTACAACCTGGGGTTCTTACTGCATAAACCACTAAGACACTAAGAGCACCAAGAAGCACAAAGATCTTTCTTCGACCTTTGCCCAAGACTTCGCGCTCTTTGCGGTTAAGAAGGAACAGAAACCACTAAGGCCACAAAGAAAGAGGCAGCACAAAGAGGCACAAAGAAAAATAAAATGCTTTTCTCTTCGTGTCCTTTGTGAATTCCTTTGTGTCCTTTGTGGATTCCTTTGTGTCCTTTGTGCCCGCCCGAACGACAGAAGGCGTGTTGGCCTGGTCGGGCAGGGTTTCTGCCTCTATTGGTTACGTTTTTTCCGGAGACAATTTCTATCTTTATAAAAACTATCAGGGAATGGAAAAGACCTACAAAAATTGCCAAAGCTGCGGCATGCCCCTCAAAAGAGACCCGCAACGAGGCGGAACAAATAAAGACGGATCTAAAAGTACCTTATATTGCAGTTATTGTTATGAACAAGGAGCTTTTAAACAGCCCGACTGGACAGCAACTCAGATGCAGGAATTTTCAAAAAGTAAAATGAAAGAAATGGGATTTCCCGGTTTTCTCGCCGGGTTCTTTTCTAAGGGCATTCCAAAAAATTGGAACGCTGGAAAAAATAAATATTTCATCCAAACTCGTTACCTCACTTTATCACCAAGATAAGCTGCCCAATCGGGAATTGGCCGTGATGATTCTTGCCAATAGGAAAAGAAATTAATTTCCAAAGTGAATTACGAAAGGGAAGGTAATTTCTTAATATTTGTTTCTGACTAAGTAAATCATATATTTATACTCGTTGGAAAAGCCCTTTACCGATGCCTCTCTTTTCTCGCGATAAATTATTTTGAAATCTCAATAAGGAAGACAAAATAAATTATACTGTTCCCGATTCTTTTTAAGTAGTCATCATTTAAAAACCTAAGCTATGAAAAAAACAGCAACGATCTTTTCTTTGGCCGCACTTTTATCATGCGGCGGTTCAAAAGAACCAAGTACAACAGGCAATCAGGATGCGGCCGCCGACAAGGCCGTTGAAATGACGAACGGTGCTTCGGCCGCTGCTCCGGTTGAAACCGTTTCAGATTTTAAAAAATACGACATTAAGAGTGGTATTGTGACCTTCGAAACGAAAATGGAAATGAGCGGCATGGTTATAAAAAAGAAATCCATTCTCTATTTTGACGATTACGGCATTAAAGAATGTGAAGAACAGTATGATGTGGATGCTGCTACCGGAAAAGAGGTTTTAACCGATCGCAATTTTGTGAAGGACGGGTACCATTATATTTGTTCAGTAGAGAACAAGGGCGGAATAAAAACCAAACAAAACGGGTATGGCGTGGCTGCTCTGTTTAATATGTCGGAGGCAGAATCAATGAAAGAAAATAAATTTAAGAAATTGCCCGATGAAACGGTATGCGGCAAGGTGTGTAATGCCTTTTCAATGGAAACGCCTTCGGGTAAAATAAGTATGTGCGGCTGGAATCGCATTGTATTGAAAACCCGTGTCGAAAATGAATCGATGAAAACCGAAACAGTGGCGAAAACCATTAGCGAGAATGCCACGATACCCGGCGATAAATTTGAAGTCCCAAATGGGGTAAAAATAACTGAACAATAAGGTGCATGCGCCGGCATAAATTCTTGAATGAGATCAATTCTGGCCATCATTGTGTTCTCTCAGTTTTTTTGCACCTCCCTATGGTTTGCGGGCAATGCAATTATTTCTGACATAGCTAGAGACCTGCACCTCAGCCATGATTTTCTCGCCTACCAAACAAGCGCCATTCAATTTGGGTTCATTAGCGGCACACTGATCTTTGCATTATTTACTATTTCAGATCGCTATTCTCCTTCCTCTGTTTTCTTTTGGAGCTCAGTGCTGGCCGCGGCGTTTAATCTGGGGATCAGTCTCCATTCCATTGATGCCACAGAACTTCTCCTGTTTCGATTTTTGACGGGATTTTTTTTAGCCGGTATTTACCCGGTAGGCATGAAAATTGCTTCCGATTATTTTCAAAGCGGACTTGGACGATCACTTGGCTTCTTGGTTGGTGCCCTGGTAATCGGCACCGCCTTCCCTCATTTATTACGCGATCTTGTTTCAGGCCTTCCCTATAAATATGTGGTATATGGTACTTCCGCCTTATCAATACTTGGCGGATTATGTATTATTTTATTTGTGCCCGATGGGCCTTATCGTAAAGTTGGACAAAAATTGAAGTTAAGCACATTCACGCAAGGCTTTCGCTTACCGGCATTTCGTTCGGCGGCGTTTGGTTATTTCGGACATATGTGGGAACTATATACCTTCTGGGCGTTTGTACCGCTCATGCTTCTTAATTACAATACGCATCATGTTCAGCATGTGTTAAATGTTCCGCTCATGTCGTTTCTCATAATTGCTTCCGGCGGTCCTGCTTGCGTAGTAGGAGGGTTTCTTTCGCAACAATTCGGAGCCAAAAGCGTGGCCACAAGTTCTTTGGTTCTGTCATGCACCTGTTGTCTCGTCTCTCCCTTTTTTCTACAAAATGAATCTTCATTCGTTTTGCTCTGTTTTTTGTTTTTCTGGGCCTGGGTCGTTATTGCCGATTCGCCTTTATTTTCAACACTTATAGCTCAGAGTGCACCCGAGATAGCGCGGGGCACGGCCCTCACTATCGTAAATTGCATTGGCTTTTTTATTACCATTTTGAGTATTCAATTTATTAATGCCATGGGCCATCAAATAAGTCAGCAGTATATCTATATGTTGCTGGCCATCGGACCAGTGCTCGGACTCATCGCGCTTGTAAAGGGTGAGAAGATAAATTGGGTAAGAAATGGGTTCTGAACGACCGAATTCCTGAACAAAATTAGTGGGAAAAACACTATATTTATGGGCTTCCTGCATAAATATAGAGGGAGCATTTAGCTAACATAATCACATCAATCATGAACATAGTAAAACAGATTTCTTTCTTATTCATTATTCTCGCGGGACTCAGTTTGAGCGGACAAAGTTCCAAATCGGCAAAAAATAACGTCAAAAAATATCCCGCCACATTTTTTATTTCAAAAGTGGAGATCGATAAAATAGCCACTTACAAAGCCGGCGAAGTGATTGCGCTAAAGAAAAATAAATACCTGAATAAGGCGGAACTGCTTCTAAATACCAAAAATGGAGACACAAAATATATGCGACTGAAACTGCGTTATTTTGCTAATTCGTATTTAACCATACAGGTAAATGGTGAGTATTCAACACAAATCTTTGTGTTATCGGATGATAAATCTATTTTCTACAAAAATAAAGTGGAGGGAGAAGGATTTATTATGAGCAAATGCGCGGAAGAAGAAATCATCTCGGAATAATTCTAATTAAATTTTACCAACATCAAGAAAATGAACATGCAAATTAAAAATACCTTCCTGTTTTTTATTCTGGTTCTCACAAGCACCTGTTTTGGGCAGATTCCCATTCTAAATAGCAATCCTCCCATCACCGATAAAGTGATCTATCTCGATTTTGATGGACAGAAAGTAATTGGTACCGGCTGGAACAATGGTAATTTGGTGAATGCGGCTCCTTCAACCATGAGCCCCGCCAATATTATTTTAATTTGGAAACGCATGCGTGAAGACTATCGTGCCTTTGATGTTAACCTCACCACCGACTCTATGCGGTACAATAATGCAAATCCCATTTCGCGTCAGCGTACCATCATTACTCCCACCAGCTCTTGGTATGCCGCGGCGGGTGGCGTATCTTATCTTGGGAGCTTCAATTGGGGTGGTACTCCCGGCACCCCCAACTGGGTATTTGAAAATCAATTGGGAAATAGCACCAAAAATATTGCGGAAGCGGCCGCGCATGAGGTAGGACATTGTTTAACCTTGCGCCATCAAAGTACTTACGATATTGCTTGCAATAAAACCAACGAATATCATCCGGGAATAGGAACCGGTGTTACTTCCTGGGCACCTATCATGGGAGTGGGTTATTCTAAAAATGTAACTACCTGGTACAATGGAACCAGTTCTTCTTGCACCATCATTCAATTAGATCACAGCGTTTCGGCAGCAGGTATAAGAGGTCCGGGGTACCTTAATTTTTTGCCCGATGATATTGGCGGTACCTATGCCACTGCAAAATTTTTGAATTTGAATACGATCACCACGTTGGATTCGGGTTTGATCGGGCAACCTTCAGATGTGGATGCCTTTCGTTTTACCATTTGCAATAGCCGTTATGTTTCTTTTGCGGTGAAACCCTGGGCGCTCGATACCGTGAATTACTCGGGCGCCGATCTCGACATTCGTTTTGCCTTGTATAATTCTTCAAATGTATTACTTGCAACCGATACCTCTTTAATTCGCCTCAGCACATTAGTTGGAATGAATCTAACGGCGGGCGATTATTATTTTACAGTAGATGGAGGAAGATCGAATTATTATTCTGATTATGGAAGTATGGGCATGTACTATATCAGCATTAAGGCAACTAATCCTCCCGCTCTGGCCAATACCATTGTAACGAGTCCCGCCCTATGTGCAGGTCAACTCAGCACGTTCAGTTCCACTTCTAACGGCGTACCAAGCTCGTGGCAATGGACGATTACGGGTACAAGCAGTAACACCTCAACGGCGCAAAACCCGGCCTTCGTTTTTACTACTGCCGGATTTTACACAGTTACTCTGCTTGCTACGAATTCTTCCTCTTTAAGTTGTCCGGTAACCATTACCTTAAATGTGGGCAATACGCCTACAATTACGGTGGTAAATCCCAATGGCATTATTTGTCCTTTTAAAAAGGGAAACCTGAGCGTGAGCGGAGCTTCTTCTTATGTATGGATGCCCGGAGGATTCGGAGGCAGTTCGCAAATTATTAGTCCTGCTGTAACCACGCAATACACGATTACCGGGTACAATGGCATGTGTTCAAGTTCGGCCTTAACCACAGTGAGCGTCACCCCTTCTTTTACGGTAAGCGTGAGTGCATCGAGTCCTTTTATTTGTTACGGACAAACGAGTATGTTAACTGCAGGAGGAGCCAGCAGCTATACATTTGAGCCGGGAAGTATGATCCTAAATCCTGCGGTGGTGTCACCAACCACCACTACTACCTATACTGTTACCGGAAATAGCGGCGCCTGTTTAAGCAGTACCTTGAGTGTGATCAATGTGAATCCATACATCACTTCCGACATCACGGTTTTTAGTCCGACAATTTGCGCGGGAAAATCTGCTTTTTTTGCGGGATCGAGTGCCAATAATTATACAGTAAACCCCGGAAACATTACCCTTAATCCCGCGGTGGTGTCTCCCACGGTTACTACTAATTATACCATTACGGTATCTAATAGTCCTGCTTGCAGCATGGATACGGTGATTCAGATTGGAGTGAGCGATTGTAATCTCACAGGCATCAGAAAGCTAGCCGTTGAGGAAGAGGTTTTAATTTATCCCAACCCTGCCAATGGAAAATTGTTTGTTGAGCAGAAAGGAAACTACAGGAGTCTTGAAATTTATAATACCATGGGCGAACTCATCTATTCTCATGATTTTACAAATGCAGAAACACTTTTCCTTTCCTGCCAGAACTGGGCAAGGGGAATTTATGTTGTAAAGTTGAGAAGTAATTCTGCTCATGAGATGGTGCGGAAATTGGTGTTGGAGTAGGGGGGGGTAAAGGTTTCGGGCAATTCGTTGGTAGGTTTTTGAAACCTTAAACTGCCAGCCCGTCCGCAACGAAGTGAAGGCGGGTCTTCCAGCACCAAAGATTATTAATTGCTCAATGTTTCTATTTGCACTGTCCGCCCACTAACGCAAAATCCGTGTTTTCATTTGAAACAGATATTTCCCGATCATTAACGCAAATCTCGTGTTTTAGCCTGTGTTTATTTCTTTTTCTTAGTTCTTGGTTTCTTTAAAAGTTCTTTTGTAAACCTATCGTCTAATTGCTGCAAAGAGTTGAAATTATCTGCCACCTTTGTCAAATTAGTACTAGGGTCAAGCTGAATTTGCTGAACATCATTTGCATTTTGCATTTGTCCGACAATCGTACTGAATACTCCAAGAAGGTCTTTCAACCTTGTTTCCATTTCTGTTCCTCGTGTTAGACGAACTTCTTCTCTGCGAAGCTGCTCTCGCGTGTTATTCACGATTTCATTTAATAAATCTTCTTGAGTCCTCTTTGGTACTTTTTTACCGTCAGAGGGTGGACAATCTTTCATTTTCTCTTCTAACTGAGGCCACCAAACAGAATATGTTTCGTCAAGTTTGTCTTGCTTAAGACCTTATGAGCCTAATGCATGGTTTATTGAGTTTATGATTCGAAAAAGGCCGTCTTTGTCAAATTGATTAGCTTGAAATTGTGAAAGTGGACCAACAATTTCTGATGGATTCATTTCAAAAAGCAATGGACACACAAATGTTTGAGCAATTGTTTTGGAAAGAGCGCCAGACTCAAACATTATCCAAGGGTTATTTTGATTTTCGGGTGTTAAGCAAATGATACCAAATTTAGACGATTCTAGATGAGTCATTATTTCTGGTGACCATCTACCGCCAGATTTAATGTCTTCTTTCGACATCCATGGTTCGATCACTTGAATTACATTAGGCAACCAATTGCGCAGCGCTTCGGCAATAAATTTGCTTCTTTCTTCCGACCAGCTTAAAAATATTTTCATGTTTTTGTGTCTTAATTTTACATTATTCGTAACGATTGCTCCGTCCTTAAATTTGCTGCTAACGGTTTCGGGGCTTGCGCCGGCCGCATCTTCAGGTGCCGCCGGCTGCTAAAGTGTCCCGATGTCCACCGTGAAGTTACAATAATTTACGCACGTGCGCCAAAATGTCCCGCGGCGGAGCCGCACCGCTTTAATAAACAGAGCGTGCATATGGACTGCTGCCTATGTCCGGCTGGCGCAACTGCCCCGTGTTACTGGAAGTGCTTTATTTCTCCTTTGTGGGAGGACCATATTCGTTTTTCGATAGCCTTAAGATAATTATGAGTAACAATAGCGGATATGAAATGCCGTATGTACTGCCTTCTCGGATAAGTGAATGTGCAATTAGGTTCCTTAAGTTGAAACCAACTTTGTCAACTAAAATGAATTGAAAAACATAAAGGTCGTCCCGTTGAATAGTATCAATTATAGTCTGTTCTCTAAAAAGAAGATTAATGTCCTTTTCCCTAACTACCGTTCGCCCTTTTTGATCTTCGGTTTGAAAAAAAGTTGTAGCCCCTCGCAATTCGCAGATATCTCTAAATATCCCTTCTATTTTTAGGGTAAGGCTGTCGGTACAAAGCACATAATTGGGAACATTTGTTGAGCTAATGGAATAAAAATACAATTGGCTCAGGAAATCGTTGATACCGGGGGAAATTAGTTCTAACCAATTATAGTTCTTGTTTTCCTGTTGAGAATACAGGATAGTAATATCTTGACCCAGCCATGAGTTCTGTCTTAGATATTGAACTATTTTTAGAGGTGTGAGTTTGTTTTTCCTCACGCATTTCCAAACTAATGAATTGATAAAATGAATCGCAATATGAATCTGAATACTCAAATTTTTCATTATTGCATAGTGCATCTTCTCGTCATCGTCATTAAAGTGAGCTGAAGTGTGGCCCAAGTCGTCAAAAACCGAAACACCAAAAATGAAGTGTGAATAATTCTGCTTCTTTTCTGCGAGACTTTCTTGGTAGATACTTTCATAGGATGGAAAAATTTCTTTGGAATTGGCCAAATAGGCAATAATCTTATCAGATTTCCAAGTCGTTATCTCGTCTGTTGCCTTTTCTATATTCTTTACGGTCTCCGTAATATCAAAGTTTATTGGAAACCCTCCGAGCTTCATTGTCTGTTTGAGCGTCTTATAAAGCGATTCAAGCTCAGAAATTTTCGCTTTGTTCTTTGTTTTCCGATAGTACTTGATTGAATTTTTGCAATGAATTAGTGCGCCAAAATTATCACCGTTTTCGGACGGTTTACTCAGCATTTCATGAACCTCAGCAAGTTTGTTGTTCCAAAATGGGGTTCTCTTTTCCAGTTTCAAATTAACCTGTTCGCCAATTTTATATATATCTATTTTGCCTTCTAAGTTCCCGGTCGCTTCTGCAAGCTTAACGCAGAGTTTTTCTATGGATTGAAAGTCCTTCTTTGCAAAGATTCTTGGATTCGCTAGCATTAATTGAACCATTGACAGGTTGAAATATGAAGTCTTTTCATTGGTCTTTTTGGTTTTTGACAACCTAATAATTGTGGACTTAATATTATCAGCCTTCTTTATTGTCGTAGACAGATAAAATAGATTAAGAAGTAAATGCTTAAAAAAGACAAGTGCCATCTTATCGGGATCCGACCAAACAGTTTTGTTTAATTGTCGGCATTGCTGGGCTAGTTCTTGAAATGCACCATCTCCGTATTTGATGTGCTTTTTTGGGCTAAGCCATAGTATCTGTCCGTAACGAACCTTTAGAAATGTGTTTTTTGTTTTCTCGAAGCGGTCTTTGACATAATTATAGTCTGAATCGTCATAGTTTCTAAGGGAAGGGAATTCGTAATAGTCTCCGTTTTCACTTGTCTGTGTAAAAATAGGAGATAGTTTATTGCTGTTGATTTGAAAATTTTGTAGATCGATCTCAATCTGAGACTGTCGTAGAATTTCAGTACTGAGATTTTCTTTGTGGTTCTCTACAAATTCTTTAAAAAGAAGGGTGACGTTGTTCTTGAACTCACGGCTTACGACAAACTTAGGGTCATCTATTGTCTTGTAAATTTCGTCCACAGTCTTCAATTTGGGTTCGGTTTAAGCATTGCCGGCAACTATTGCATAAGCGCGAGTATAATCATTTACAAACGATTAAAAGCATTTAATCGAATAAAAGGATTGTTTTGAGTTTCATTAAAGGTAATAATTGAATTAGAAGACTGCAAAAAAGTTGTATTTAGAAGGATTCTAAATTAGATGGCGCTAGGGGGGATTTTGTTAACGTTTTGCAAACGAGCTTTTGTGCCGGACTAGCAAGTTGTTATAAATAGACAAATGGCCACCAAAGTACCAAAATAGACAATGGCCCGGTATGACGCCATTGTTTGCTGTTAGTGGTAGTATTAATCATCACGTTTTTCAAATGTTTCCAAAAATTCAAAAAACTTTTCAGTTGTCTGCTTGCCTTGCAAAATATCATTAAGAAAATCCTTGGATTCTCTACTGAATTTATTAGAGTTATATGGAGATTGTTTGGCTGCTATAAGAAAGTTGTAGTCCGAAAGATATCTTATACGTAAATCGGCACCTGTGGCATCTACTACTTTGTCCTTTATAACTGTTGCTCCATCATCATATTGTTCTCTTCTAATAGGTTTCTTTCCTAAAAGTCCGTATTCTTCTGAACTATTGGAAATTTCACTCAAACAGACCCCTACATTTCACTCTAAACTGACCCCTCACT
>JAQSCW010000034.1 GCA_029945625.1 bacterium | reverse complement strand
GGTTGTTCAGCAACAACGACGATCACCCGCACACAACCTTCGATGTTAGTTGCAAGTTCAAGTGCAGGAAATATTTTATGTAATGGTGGTTCTACCGCAGTCTCTGTTACTGCGACAGGCGGAACAGGAGCTTACACAGGCATCGGAGTTTTCAGCATCACTGCCGGATCTTATACTTATGCAGTGACGGATGCAAACTCTTGTTCTGCAACAACGTCAATTACCCGCAGTCAACCTAGTGTATTAGTTGCGAGTTCAACTGCCGGAAACATTTTATGTAACGGTGGTTCTACCACAGTCTCTGTTACAGCAATTGGTGGTACCGGAGCTTATACCGGAACAGGAGTATTTACTATCTCTGCAGGATCTTATACTTATTTCGTAACGGATGCAAACGCTTGTTCAGCAGGTACAACAGTAACCAGGACACAACCCACTTCATTACTTGCCAGCATAACTGCAGGCACTATTTTATGTAACGGTGGAACCACCACAGTGAATGTAAGTGCAACAGGCGGTTCAGGCTCCTATTCGGGAACAGAGGTGTTCACAGTGTCGGCAGGCTCCCATACGTTTGTAGTGAACGATGCAAATGAGTGCGCTGCTAATGTCACCATAACGATTTCCCAGCCTTCTTTGCTGATAGCGAGTTCAAGTGCAGGAAACATTTTATGTAACGGTGGTTCTACCACAGTCTCTGTTACTGCGACAGGCGGAACAGGAGCTTATACAGGCACCGGAGTTTTCAGCATCACTGCCGGATCTTATACTTATGTCGTGACTGATGCAAACGGTTGTTCAGCAACAACGACGATCACCCGCACACAACCTTCGATGTTAGTTGCAAATTCAACTGCAGGAAATATTTTATGTAACGGTGGTTCTACCACAGTATCTGTTACAGCGACAGGCGGCACCGGAGCCTACACAGGCACTGGAGTCTTTACGATTTCTGCCGGAACTTATACTTATGTCGTTACGGATGCAAACGGTTGTTCTGCAAGTACAACAGTAACCAGAACGCAACCCACTTCATTACTTGCCAGCATAACTGCAGGAACCATTTTATGTAACGGTGGTACTACCACAGTGAATGTGAGTGCAACAGGCGGTTCAGGCTCCTATTCGGGAACAGAGGTGTTCACAGTGTCGGCAGGCTCCCATACGTTTTTAGTGAACGATGCAAATGAGTGCGCTGCTAATGTTACCATAACGATTTCCCAGCCTTCTTTGCTGATAGCGAGTTCAACCGCAGGAACTATTTTATGTAATGGCGGTTCAACAACCGTATCTGTAGCAGCAACAGGGGGCACGGGAGTTTATAGTGGCACCGGAGTTTACACGGTATCTGCAGGATCATATACCTATGCAGTAACAGATGCAAACGGTTGTTCTGCTTCAACAAGTATTAGCCGCACTCAACCTGCTTTATTGGTAGCAAATTCAAGTGCAGGATCAATTTTATGTAATGGAGGTTCCACTACCGCAACAGTGAGTGCTTCCGGAGGTGTTGGACCATATAACGCTACCGGTAATTATACCGTATCGGTTGGTTCACATTCCTATATAGTTACGGATGTCAATGGTTGCACAGCTTCTACAGGATTTACGTTGACGCAACCAGCGGCTTTATCCATGACGGTTACCAAAGGAAACATTCTTTGTTTTGGTGGGACAACTACCGCGAGTGTGATTGCTTCAGGGGGTACCGGCTTGTATAATGGAACAGGGGTTTTCACTGTGAGTGCAGGGCCTCGTACATTTACGATCTCTGATGCAAATACCTGCAGTACTTCTTCATTAATTTTGGTGACTCAACCCGCGCTCTTTGCGTTGAGTTTTGCCAGTGACAGCATTTTATGTAATGGTGGATCTGCAAGCGCTACGGTAACTCCTTCAGGAGGAACTTCACCCTATAGTGGAAACATTGGGGTGTTCCCGGTATCGGCGGGGCCGAATTTATTTATGGCACTCGATGCCCATGGGTGTAGTGCTATGGTTGTTGGCACTTTAGCCGAGCCGCAAGCTTTAAGCATTAGCGCCGCCAGTAACGAGATCAAGTGTCATGGTGATACAGCTACTGTTACTATCAGCGCTATGGGCGGCACAGCGCCATATATAGGAACAGGCAGTTATTCGGTTACAGCAGGCACCTATAGCTATGTAGTGACCGACACCAATGGTTGTGCAAACTCTCTTGTAATTACCATGTTGGAGCCAAGTCCATTAGTGGCAAGTTCCATCATCAGCAGCATTCTTTGTCACGGTGATTCTGCTACAGCCATCGTAATTGCATCGGGTGGTACCGGACCGTATTTAACTCAGGTGAATGATAGTATGCCTTGCATGAATGATTACTTACGAGGTCTGCTGGCAGCAAATGGCGGTACAGTACCTTATTGGGGTCCGGGTACCTACCAAGTTCCGGCGGGAACTTATACCTATGGTGTTGTAGATGCGAATTGTTGTTGGGATACTGCACAGGTAACAATTACTGAGCCACCACAATTGGTAGCCGGTGTGTTGGGCGGTGTAATACTTTGTGGAGAAAGCACTACCACGGTTTCTGTGAGCGGCAGTGGCGGAACCACTCCTTACAGCGGTGTTTCAATTTACACCGTGGGTGCCGGCACCTATTCGTATCAGGTAACGGATGCAAATGGTTGCTCTGATACACTTAATATCCGTGTAGACAGCACACTATGTCTTGGTTTTGATACCAGAACCCTGAAAGGAAATTGTAGCGCTCTGATTTATCCTAATCCAAATAATGGCAGCTTTAAAGTGTTCTCGTGTTATGGTGGTGACGCATTTATTGTGAATCAAACCGGACAAAGAATCATGGATTTAGTACTTAGTGAAGAGCAGGAATTAAATGTGGACAATCTACAAGATGGTGTATATTATCTGATCACTGCGCGCGAGCGAATAAAGGTTGTGATCATTTACGATAAGTAATTTTTGAAACCGGGGCGACCCGGTTTTTTTATTAATACTCAGGAAAGTTATACGCTGCTTAAATTCTAAAAGGCGTGATTAGTGAATTCGAGATATTCACGATTGCTATTCAGATTTTCTGCCTGATTAATGATCTCATCTCTTGAACTGCCTGAGAGAAACCAACCAAGTGGAATTGTACGTTTTTTTCTATCAAGTTTAATTTCAAAAAACCGGTCCCGCGGATCGATTTTCTTGATAGTCATTTTGGCAATATGCGAATAGGAGTACCCTTTCGTATACCAGCTGTTTAACAAGGTACTGAGTGGTGTATTAATTTCATTTAAAAATAAGGCAGGTGCACTGGTTTTTGATTCTTCACCATTGCTGAGAAGGAGAAGATTAAACCTTATTTTTGGCAAAGATTCTTTTGAGGCCATTTTTTTGATTATTTCCCTAAGACTTATGTAAATCTGAAAGAGCGTGAAAACACCTGAATTCTCATAATAACCACCATCGGCCAAATGGCCCCAGGTTGAGCCATTAGGATACTCAAATTTTGCGGCTGGTTGCAGGTAGGGAAATCGTGTGCTAATTCCAACCACTCTACTAAGAGACGGATTACTTTTGATTAAACGCATCATGTCAATAGACTGAATTTCTTTGGTGTCAAACTTTAAATTAGAAAGTACTACATTTGAACCACTCTCTACATGAATTGAATTAATTAACAAGGCGGGAATTCCTTTTTTGATGTTTCCACAAGTTGAGGTACTTATCACTCCAAAGTGCATTATGTGGATGCTTTAGTTGCCAAACAGATTCAAAGGTTTGATCCATTACTCTACTTCTGTCGAGAGATTCAATGTCAAAAGGTAAAACACTTTGAATCAATTCCCTGAAGAAAAGGGCAGCGATCATGGGTGATAAATTATCGTAATTAATGATTGGGGCTTCACTTAAAGAGGGTGTGAGTCCCGTGAATTGCTCGGTACAGAATAATGCAGAACCAACGCTTCCTCCAGACACGCTACTAATGGCATAGAGTTCTTTGTAGAAATTTGAATTTTCAAGTTGTAATTTTCTTAACACGGCGTAGGTCCAGAAGGCAGATCGCAGTCCTCCACCTTCGGCGGCCACCAAATTTACCTGGATGGAGTCTTCATTGACAGCTCTTTCCCGGATCCACTTTGCAAAATTTTCAGTGAGAATTTCTCTATCATCTTTTCCCAACTGCTGAACTTTTCCTGCAACATTATTATCACTCACCGATGTGAAGATGAGCACGGCTATTAGAAAGACCGGCAATATAGGAAACCCAAACCACTCTTTCATATAAATGAACATCGTACCTAAAACTGCGTAGGAGGACAGTGCTATAAAAATCAAACCTATTGGTCCGAAAATCTTTCCAAAAAAAATGGGAAAAATTGCAATTAGAAAAAATAGCAGAGAGTGCGCGCCCCAATTAATGATTTGCTCGGCGTTCACGTGTAATTGCCAATGCGTTTTATAATCGATCTTCTTTGAACCGGCACGTGTTATGTCGATTCTTTCCTTATTCAGAAGTTTGTTGAGCCATTTATTAAATGGCCTGTTAAAGTGGATGTATAAATAAAAAATAAAGCCACTCAGGATGTGCAGTTGCATGCGCGAAATAACGGACGTGCCCAAGCGGATCTCGAGATTAGAACGGAGCAATAAATAAATAATGAACAACCAAAAGGCGAGTGCCAAAAGTGCAATTAGCTTGAGGTCCGGGATTTCTTTGCTCAGACCCATCACAAGTAGAGCAGTGATCCAGGGAAGGTATCCAAAAAGTGCAGGAAGCACTGAGCATAGTTTGTTATTGAATTTACTGTTCTTACCAAATGTCTTTATCGGATCTAGCAGGGAGATGGCAGTTGCAGACAATTTAAAAGAATTATAGGCCCAGAGCCAGAGGGCCAGGATGCTAGTGTATTTGCGGGTACCACTTCTAGCAAATTCGGCCTCATTAATGATATTGCGACCTTGTGCTGTTCCAACAAAAATGAAAATAGCCAATAAGACTGTAAATAAAGGAAACCAACACTTTCTAATTACTACAAAGAAAGTAGCCCAATTTTTTTTGTAGTAAGATAGGGAGAACAGGAATACGACAAAAAGAAGTGGCAATATAATTTGCTGATAATGTTCAAGTATAAATATCATTTTTATAGAGACTCTTTTTTGTTGAAAACAAAGTAGAAAGACAGGCCGCTCAGTAGAAAAATAAGATTTGGCACCACATAAACTATTAACTCTTTCTGAGGATCATATTTCAAAATAAAATGCATCCAATATTGCACAGAAGCTGAGACCAGAGTGACGCAAAGCAAAAACAAGAACAAATTTGAAAAGGGGACAGAAGCATCGAATTTATTTCTTATAAGGACTAAAATGAGAAATAAAACAACATCGATGATGATTAGGGCGATGAGGTTGTATTGGCACAAAAAAGCTAAAGCATCGGCGGCCATATGCATGGCAAAGGCCCCTATAAGCATGTAGATCAGATTCAAACTCTCCGGCTTAAAAAAACCTAAAACAATGAGGGCAAAGATTGGCACACCGATGTATAAATGACCCGGGTGCAATACCAGAGAATTTGCAGTACCGTCATCTTTGAAGTAGTAAATAAAATGATCTACGTCGATCAAATTACTAAGAATACTGATTGAAAAGACCGGTACAAAATTAAGGGCAAGCTTTTTGGCTGCAACTTTTGAGTAAATACTCGCTGTTAAAATATGACCAACGGGATACATCTGTTTTCAATTAAGCAAAACCATTAAAATTTCACCCTTGTATTAGTGTGCGAGAGGGAAATCACGGAACAAAAGCAGGACAAAAAACAATAAGAGCCGGAACAGAAGGAGGGCGAAAAAAGGAATTATGCATAATAGTACTTGATTTGGAAGAAATATCCAAATCTGATCTTGCAATTTCTTTTTTTGGTGTAAAATTTATCGAAATTGATGTCCAACAGATATGCATTAAAATTGATCTCCTACTGCATGTCTACGCCAATGTTCCTGAATAATAGAAGGATTAGTTGAACCCGCTTACCGCCTGTTTAATTCAAAAAATTTTCCCGACCGGAACCGGAGCATTCATGGATTGAGAGAGGGAGCTCAAATTTAATTTAGTCGATTTTTTTTTGCGTTCGGTGCATACGTCTTAATTAATCGTTGTCCGAAATCTAAGTTCCAAAAAGGCATCATCACTTTTTGCCAATTTGGCAATTCATGAAGGGGTGTAACAAGGTATTTTGTGTTTTATGCAAGTTGAGTAAGGGAATCGGCGTTTTTCAATTATTAACAAAAAGCATCTCTGCCTATGTTTGACGAGGAAAATAGAAGATCAATGAAACCAACATCAAACACGAAATAAGATGAAAAACAAGGTAGCGACATTTCTGATTGTTCTGATTTACATGATGGCATTTTCATCATGCACCATTCAAAAGAGACATTATTTGCGTGGATATTATGTTGATTGGAGAAAAACTGATCGTGAGAAAAAGGATCATTTTCTCAGCGGTAGAGACCGGGACAAGAATCCGGAACAACGGGTGGAAAGAAGGGGAGGTCGGGAACTAAAGATGATTCCGGATCAATCGCAGGCTTTGGCTGTTTTCCAACAAAAGAGGGAGCAAAATATTGAAAGGAGAACAAGCAGGTTTAAGAAAATGGCAGTGACGCATAAAAAGCCATTTCGATTTCAAGACCTGTTTGTCCAAAACGTTCCTTTTTTGTATGGTAAAACAAATTTCTTATCTAGTTTACAAGAAGAGAACAACCTTGCCTTGAATACCTCAAAACAGGCGGCAAAAAACCGATACTACCCAAAAAAGAAGGTTCATCCAAAAGCCCAAATCGCTTTAGGGATTGACTTCTTAAGTGCAGCCATTGTGTATCTGTTTCCTTTTTTTGTGGTGGCAATTGGTGGGCTTTCACTTGAGATTTTTGCCCTCTTTACAGCTGCACTTATATTTCTGTGTATAGTAGCAACGCATTTTGCCAATAGTGCAAGAGTTGAAATTAAGAAAAGGCCTGATCTGTATCGGGGTAAGCACCTGGCAGTTACGAGTACTATTACTGCATGGGTGATCCTTGACATCTTTTTCGGCCTGGTATTGCTCTATGCTTGGCTGGTTTATGTTTGGAGTCCTGCATTTTATATATAATGCTTTTGCGGCAGGAATAAGTGGAAAATTCACGCTTGCCCTTGCCGGGGAACAGTAAATTAACGCACTAATTAAATGAAAAATCGATTTACTGTCCAAAGAAGGCGCAGCATACTATTGCAGATTTCCTTGTTTTTCCAAATAATTCTTCTTATATTCGATATGGAAAGTAATTCCACACGTTTTTCCCGTGAAATTAGGTTCCTTGTATCGGACCCAATTCAGGTAATAATTTAAGAATTTGCGACATGGACTCGTTCAGTATCACCGGCACCCCAAAAACACCGTCGATCAGATTTGATCCCCTGGCTGGAGCGTTAGAAATAAGTGGTCGTTCAACCCCTGAAGATCCTATTGAATTTTATCGCCCCCTCTTGGAAGCGCTGAGCAAACTTTGTGTTACATCATCGCCCAGATGTGACGTTACCATTGCATTCGAGTATTTTAGTACCAGTTCTTCAAGATGCATTTACAACGTATTTAAAAAACTTGAAATTTACAGCAAATCGGGAGGGAATGTGGTAGTGAATTGGTTGTATGAGGAAGATGACGATGAATTTTTGGAGGTGGGAGAAGATTTTCAGGCAATCATTGAAGTTCCCTTCAAAATGGTGCCGGTAAAGAAGTAGGAGGGATTCCTTAAATTAAAATGTTGTGATTTGTAAATACCCTTAAAATAGTGAAAACACCTTCTCGGCAGGGCAATAAACAATACGCCGGAGAATTAATTTTCTAGACTCAATAAATAATTTGCACCATATTTTACGGCTTGACTACATTCACCGACTTTTTTCAGTGATCATTAACAGCACCATGGCATAACACGAACCTGATAAGAGACAAAAAGGTGATGACTAAATTTTTTATGGCAAGGTTTTAGGTTCCAATGAAGGTACGATAAATCTAATTATCTATGCTCAGAAAGTTGAGATCAAAAACGTAGTACAAAAAATGATTTCACTTCAAGAAGTTAAATTCAGTTCTACGATTGTAAGAGGGTTCTTTCTTTGAACAATCAACCCCGTTTTTGCACCTGTTTCGAATCATCGTTTCTCCTTACCCGATTGCCGACAATCGACTACATTCAATTCCCTTTAATTTCTGTGAGGGATACCTTGGATTATTCAGAACAATGGCCACATTCGGGATTGAATATTTACTAAATTTAATGCCACGTTATGAGGGCTTCCCAAAATACTACTTTAATGGTGCTTTTCTGCTCGCTTTTTTTGCTTGGGAATATTGCGGTTGGACAAAACATGGTCTCCTTTCATAAGAACGGCTGGAAAAACATTGGTCGTTTTGAACGTTTTGAAATCGGAATTAAATTACCACCTGAAATAGATCGTAAAGTTGATTCGTTTCTAATTGGTGAGGATGGAATAAATCCCTATGATTTCAATAAGATTAGAATAGATGCAATTTTCAGCAAGAGTGAAACAAGACACTATAAACGTGAAGGATTTTACTACAGACAAATTATAATTGATTCGATTAAAAACACATTTACACAATCCAAATCCGATTTCCCCTTTAGGGTAAGATTTGCCCCTCCCGAAATAGGAGACTATACATTTTTACTGAGCTTGAATGTAGAAGGAAACGTACTCGCTACTTTTTCAGGAAGCCTACAAGTTGTTGAATCAAAAAAAAGAGGATTTTTGTCGCTTGGTCCGTATTCGCATGTGATGGACGCTCGTCGCAATACCTTTTTTGCAATGGGTCAGGCCATCCCTTTTTGTGAGTATCCAAATAGTTCTATCAACCCCGATGACTTTACACGACAAAGAAGGTATATTAATGAACTGGCAGATAATTCGGGGAATTTTTTCAGAATCCGCCTCGATCCCTGGAGTAATGAATTGGAACTTGAAGAAGTAGGAGTGTATGGCAGCGCAAGGACGCCGAAAGAGAATTTTGAACGGCAATGGCACGCTTTTGAGCTTGATGAAACATTCAGACTGGCCGAAGAGAAAGATATGTATATGTTTATTACACTCCTTGGTGACTATCATTTTAAATCCGATGGCTCCTTTTCACTGGGGTGGCAGGTTAATCCTTACCGAGCGATTGAAAAAATATCGACCGATTTTTTTGACGTAAGCAATGGACATTCTTTGCCGTTTTACAAAAACAAACTCAGGTATTTTATGGCCCGATATGGCTATTGTTCAAACATTGGGGTGATAGGCCTCTTGAATGAAACCGATCAGTTGGAGAATTATGGAGCCAGTTCAGAAGTAAGATCAAACGTGAATGAATGGCTTAAAACAATTGGTGAATATTTGAAAGACGTTCAGTTTTACCCCAGGCCATTATTAACAAATGGCTATGCGGTTGGTCCCACAAAACCCGACAAGGGAGCGACAAATTCAGTGTTTGATATTTTATCTACAAATCATTATTCGAATTCGCGAAGAACGATAAAAAGACGTCACGATGACCTTCCGCGACACGCGAGTTCAATGCATGATTTAAAGAAGCCGTTCATTTTTGGTGAAATAGGTGCAGGAGTTTGCTCTGCTCCCAATACCGGACATGAAGATTGGTTTTCAGATGCGGAATTTCATAATGGCATCTGGTCAACAAGTATGTATAGCCGCGCAATTGGGAATGGCTTGTATTGGTGGGATTGGGAGCAGGAGAGTCATTTGCAACGGGAGAATAAAAACATTCAGGGAATAAACCACCGGCTTAACTTTAGAGCTCTTAGCACCTTTTTCACGCAGGCGCCACCTCCCCTTGGTACAGAAGAATTTTCAAGCACTTGGGATTGTAATTTGAAGAGTGCTAGCGAACTAAAAAAGAGAAAAACAGAGTGGATAGCAAATGTAAATAAAGAAGGCACTAGGGGATTTGGTTGGGTACATAACAGTGACTATTTCTGGATCAACGATTCCTTAGGACTTACGTCGCGGAACTGTCCTGATTGCCAGAACGGAGGCATGGAAGCATTTTATGATTCAGAATGTTATAAAGTGCGCGAAAGTGATGTCCGTGTTCTTAATGAACCAAAGGGTCCCTATAACTTTACAGCACACAAGGAAGAGATTACGTTACAAGGCTATAAGAGATTTCAAAATTATAAAATTGAAATTTGGTCATGTTATGGTGAGGGAGGACTTCGCGACACCATGCTGGTGAAATCAAACGCAAAGGGCAAGATTAAATTTAGACATGAGGTAGGCAAATTTCCGGGTGACCCAAATTCCGGCGACCCCGACTTTGCATTTAAGGTTTATTTAAGTGATTAGGGTTCGGTAGGACTATACAGTCCGCATAAAGTGCCCGATAGTAGAATGGGATTTGGTCTTTATAAAATGGCTAGTTTTTATTCTTTCAATTCTGCCTCCTTTTTAACCCTGCCCGACTTATTTGAATATATTTGGTCGTTCAGGCGGGCACAAAGGACACAAAGATTTACGCAGAGGGCACAGAGAAGAACAAAAATCTCTGGGTGCTCTGTACCCGTAAGAATAAAATAATCATCCATTTTGTCATTCGGGTGGGGTTTCCGCCTCCTTTTTAACCATAAAGGACACAGAGTTTTAAATAGAGGGCACAGAGAATGACAAATCTACTCCGTGTGCTCTGTGTTTTTTTTCTCCGTGCGCTGTGGTTTCCGTCTCTTTTTAAGCCAGAGTGAGTACAGAGTGTTACTCGAAGAGCACAGAGAATGACAAATCTACTCTGTGTGCTCTGCGTTTTTTTTCTCCGCCTCCTCTGTGGTTTCTGCCTCTTATCTGTGATTATAAATAAAAGTTTTTTTCTTTTGTCTTCAAACTTTTCTACGTTCAGTCGATTTGATTTAGTTCTACACCTTGTGTTTTAACTGTCTTCGTTTTATTTTGGCCTTGTAAATTTTATGACGCTTACTGTATTTCTTTTTGATTTTCTCTAAATCAACCTGGTAGTCATATCCTCTCTTATTTGTCGAAAGACTATTCTCTTTATACAACACCACATAGGTATCGGGCAAGGGCTGTTGAAAATCGTATTTCCTTTTTGACCCATTTGCCTTTGTAATAGGGAGTATGCTGTCAGCCGCGGGAATATATAATTTTACCCAATAGTTCCGATATTTTCTCGGAACCTTTAAACGGAAGTTTTTCTTCTTCTGGAAGTAAATGATTTTGGTATAGTCGCTCAGCGGAATTTCATAACACCAGCATTCATTCCGCCTTGTACATCGTGCGCTGTCGCATTCCCTTTCATAGTTGTTGAGGGTACCCGAAAAGAAATAACCGATTTTTTCTTTGCTCATGCCTGAATCAGTAAAAAGAACCTGACCTTTTCCGCTGTAACGAAACTTGGCCATGGTAAATGTTTTTTCTCCTTCCTTTGTTAAAATGGTGGATTTAATGGTTTTGTATTTCCTGACTTTCATTGAGCGAATCAATTCCGGAATTACAACGACTCCCGCAGAGTCTCTGCCTCCGCCTCTCTCGTTGCTGCACTTGTCGAGATTGCAACCGCTACCCGGGCAGTATTTTACGGTTATCGAATAAAATTTAGTTTTTTCATCGTATTCCAATTGTCCGGCTGATTCTCTGGCCCATTTTGACATCTTTTTACCCTCTCTGTCCATCGGCTTAGAATTCCATATTTCCATATCTTCATCAAATTTGCTTGCCGGTATTTTTATCGTTACATCCATACAATATTTGGGATCAATCTGTCCATTACTATCAGGTTTGGGCCGCTCTTTGCAACTGAAGTTCAGGTTGATCATTCCGCCGGTGATCAGGCCACAGCCATCTGTTGTGATGAGGTTCATGCCGGCGCGTGCCGCTTCTTCGTTGCTGAATATTTCAGTCATTTTTGGATTCGTTTCACAAATGCCGCAGGGCGCAAAATAATCCTTGCTCACGCCCATTTCCATTCCGCCCTTTCCTTTCAGCGCGACCCGTCCGCCGTTAATCTTAAAGTAAAAAATTTCCACTCTCCTGTTTTTTGCACGCCCTTCCTCGGTGGCGTTAGTGCTGAGAGGTGCGGCCTCACCCCGCACTTTTTCTATGATCTCAAACTGAGAAGCAGAATTCTTTTTTAAATAGGCGACAATGGTTTTGAAACGGTTTTCTGCGAGTTTGTAATTGTAGGCAACAGAAGCGATGCTATCGGTGAAGGCATAAATCTCCAGCAGAAATGTATCTGTTTTCTGTGAGAACTGGCCGGTTAAGTTGCGCAGTTTTTTCTCTTCCGTTGAGGGGATGGAGTATTGATCAGTTTCAAAAAACACCATGGTTTTTTTATCGCAGATTTGGGCGGTTCCGGTTTGAAACAGTAATACAACTAATAGAACGAGATACAGCGGCAGAAAATTTAATTTTTCGACGCCGGAGTTTGATCCGGATAAAAATAGTTTGGAAATAATTAGAGTCATTTTAAATAGGGTTTGCGGGTTTCAATTTCAAAGAGTGAATTTACGATAAACTGGGATTCATCTGTGAAAATTTGGTTTAAGTATGAAAAATGATTTTTAAAAAGAACAAATTCAGCTTTTTGCGAAATCTATTAGGGGTTGAATATTTTCCTTGTCTGCTTCTCGGATTGCTTTTAAATAATTTGCTCTTTGTTTGCCATCCTTTACCAACTTACCAAGACTACTCCAACTGAAATAATCCTTATTAAAAATTTGTTTACGAATCACATCAGCTATCAATCGGGAATGTCTCCCGTTTCCATTTGCAAAACAATGTATGTTTACAATTCTATGTTTATAACGAATAGTAATTTCATCTTCACTGTATGTTTTGTTTTCAATCCAAAACAAACAATCATCATTCAGCTGTTTTAAAGATGTTCCAATCAAATGAAATTTTATTCCAATATGTTTTTCTGATAAACGAAAATCACCCGCCCATTGCCACACTTCGTCAAACATTCTGAAGTGAAGTTCTTTTACGAATTTTTCTGAGAGAATATATTCCGGCTTAAACTTTTTTGTGTATGTCCATTCGATTGCCTTTTCAATATTCTGTTGTTCAAATTCATTTAATTCCTCATGAGTGGTAATGGTATCAATAAGCAGACCATGCATTTCCTCTTCACTCAAGGGAGACTGCCCGTCTTTATATTTTATTTCAAATCCCATAAGTATTTTGGCATGGCATCCATTATTTCTTGCGTCTTACTTTTAATTGATTTACCAATTCTATTTTTAGAATTCTCCTGGTTTTCTAATCTCATTGAGTTGGACGTTCTTGAAACTATTTCGGTTGCTAACGTTCGAGCTCTATTCTCGATGATCTTTTCCAGACTTTCTTCCTTTGGGATAAATCCATAAACTAATTTCAGATCCATTGCATTTGCTGCAACTTTCAATGTCTTCAAGGAAATGGAACCATTCGCTTCTCTTTTTTCCAACTCATTGACACTTTGTGCGCTTATATTCATTCGCTCAGCTAATTGGCGTAGAGACATTTTTAAAGTGGTGCGTATTGAATGCACCCATCCTTTTCTGGGAACGATGGAGCTTTCCAATGACCTAAAGGCTTTTATTTTCTTATCCATTTGCTCAATTAAGAGTTTTTGTTTTAAATTTTTCATAAGTCTATAACCTGATTATTAATATACAAATATAAATCTATAACCTGATAAAAACAAATGTAATATAAGTCTATAGCCTGATAAATGAAATATTAAAATGACGTGATGGATTGATAATTAGATAGTTATATTGAAGAAAGCTGGAAATATTTTTCCTAAATACATTCAAATTTATCGTATTGTATCTCATTTATAGGGAGCAATCCTAAAAAAGAAATATTTATATGGAATTTCGGAGGAAACGTGCATTTTCCTTTTTGAGTGGGGCTTTCAGGCAATTTTGGCTGCTTTATCGCTCAAATAATCGCCCCATTATCGAACCTAATCAGCCCTAATCGAACCAAATATTTAGCCATATTGGATAAATAATCGTATATTTACGAACCAAATCGGACCAAATGGCACAAAACATTCACACATTTTCGCTCTCTCTCACCATGAAATTGATGAATGAAATCAGTAAGGTTGATCGCTTTGATGCTTCCTGGGACATCATCGAAAAGAGAGAGGGGCAAACCCTTAAACAGTTGAAAAGCATCGCCACAGTAAGAAGTGTGGGCGCATCTACTCGTATTGAAGGAAGTAAAATGACTGATGCCGAAGTTCAAGTTTTAATTGACAAACTGAAGGTGTCGAAACTTGAAGAACGAGATCAACAGGAAGTAGCGGGTTATTATGAAGCCCTGGACACAATTGGCGAATCATACAGGGATATAGAAATGACTGAAGGAAATATTAAAAACCTTCACACTATCCTCATGAAATACTGTGATAAAGATGCTTGGCACAAGGGTGGATATAAGCAAGTTAGTAATGCAGTAGAAGCAAATCATCCAGATGGCAGCAAACAAATTGTTTTTAAAACAGCGGAACCAGGTTTTGAAACTGAAGAAGCTATGCGAAAACTTTTTGAATGGTATCACAGCGACAGCGACACTCTCCCCATCATAAAATCCGCTTTATTTGTTTATGAATTTTTGAGCATTCACCCCTTCCAAGATGGTAATGGTAGATTAAGTAGATTGCTGGGAACACTGTTATTACTCAAACACGGCTATACATGGATTCAATACGTGAGCTTTGAACACGAAATTGAAAATCGGAAAGCAGAGTATTACAAAGTTCTAATGACAACTCAAAAACAGCGCCCGGGTGAAAAGGTAGATGAGTGGATTATCTTTTTTCTCGATTGTATGATGAACATACAGGAGCAACTCATGGAGAAATTAAAAACAAAGGGTACAGCTGCGCAATTAGGTCCAAAGGAAAAAACAATTCTTGCAGTGATTGAAAATAATCCTGGTATTAAGTCTGGCGAAATAGCAGAGAAGCTTGATATGTCTTCATCAACCGTCAAAAAAATTCTTTCTTCTATGGTAAAGCGCAGGTTAGTGTTGATGTCTGGTGCAGGAGCAGGAACAAACTATATAATTGAATTAGGGACTCCAATTAAAAAAGATCTTATGTTCCAACTCTCAAACGAAAACATCAACAAAGGTTATACGTTAAGGAGTCCAAGCAACTTTTTAGAAATAAAAAAGATAATACTACTCCCTAAATTTGAATGGCATAAGCCAGATGAATGGTCTAGAAAAATGTTAGACCAAGCTCTAGGCTTTGTAATTCGGATAAGCACAAGCAAAGGGGAATTGATAGAAAAACGATATTCGCTTTTAGCTTTTAATGATCCATTTCTATTTCAGCCAGTTTTTGCATTAAGCAACCCTATTAATATTCCACTTGGCGTTGCAGATGCTGCACCAAAAATTAATGAATTTCCAATGCGTATTGTAATAGAACTAACAAGCAGCGTAAAGAAAATTGATTTTGACATCATGTTCGTATATGATTCTGTAATTGATTAGATCACTTGCCATTAAGTGCGAACGTTCAACTATTTCACTACTTCAAGGTCTGAAGGAATCACAGAGCCTCTAACCATAGGATTTGCATTCCAAGCATCAGTAGCTGATGTGAAACCGAGTCGCTTATGAATGCCATAGATCACTGAATAGTATTCAAACTCTTCTAAGGAGTCATAGTTTTTACGCAGCATATTATCAACGAAAATGGCAGGATGCCCACCAATAACGAGATAGTAGAAAGAGCGGAACTGAGCAGGCAAACTGTCAGGAAGCACATAAAGGATTATAGTGTTCACCCTATATTTATTGAGCAGCAAGAAAAATTAAAATTCATAACAGAAAAAGTTCTGACAAAAGTATTTCAGTTTGCGGTCAAAGGTGATATTAGGGCTTGCAGACTTTATTTAGAATGTATGGGTAAAATTGGTGGGCAAAGCAATATTAGCAATACACAGAATAATTACATTCAGATAAATGGCTTAACAATCAGCCAAGAACAAATTCAGCAATTACCTAATGAGAAACAAAAGACTATTCGGGATATTATTGAAGGAAGGGAGAGGATTATTAAGGTAATCGGGCCTTCTGAGAAAATGAAAGTTTGAGTACAAAGAAAATGAACTACTAGTCTGGCATTTACAATTGCCTAATAGGAGTAGCAAGTGGTATGCAATAATTATCATGCAAAATTTCAATCTAGTAAAAGACAAAACTTATGAAGTTCAACGGCAAAAGGCCTTAAGGAAGAGTTCGATTTTACTTTAGGTAACCTTTATTATAGTCCCGCGTTTATTTTTTTTTATTTACGAAGGAATTAACGCTATCCAACCAAGAACTGAAACAAGAACGAAATGATTCACTGGGATTTTCCCCCAACTCACAAACTTCAATTGCTCCCATATTACCTACTTGCTTAGGGAAACTTGTTTTATAACCGATCATCATTTCAGTTAGCTTCATAATTATAGTCTCCTTATTAGTTTCATTATATTGTTCAGAAACGTTATCGCTGCCTTTAGTAACAACCCCGAATGAATATAACTTGTCTTCCAAAGAAACAAATTTTATTTCATAATTTGGATTTTCTTCTATACGCCAAACTTTTCCAAGTTCAGCTTGATAAAGTTTGTTATTCAAAATATCAAGAACTACAATTTGGGTTTGGTTTTCCAAATGATGTTTATGATCTTCAAAATGAGGGGATTTTTTAATTTTTATGAAAGCGTATTTAAGAACTTCATTTAAAATTCTCTCAAATTCTTCAATTGAACTAATACTCATTTGCGAACCACTAAACTGATCGAAATATCCAATGAAACTGCATATTATGCTATCGACAACTTGCAGCCCAGTAGTAGCTACAACAAATCTCCCAGCGATTTTTGATAGCTTATCTACTTTGGTTTGGCTATTACCTTCCAAATCATCGGCGCAAAGAACGCCTATTGCACTCATGGCAGTCCTATTTGTATATCCAATTATTGCCGTCATTTTGTAGATTAATTAACGCATTTGATGAAATCTTAATTATTCCCAGTCTCCTCAAAGCCAATTTGATCGACGGCATTAGCTAGTGCCAGCAAAATTTCCGCGGGCTTAGAAAGTAATTCCGGTTTTTTGTTCAAAATATGAAGCTCTTTTATTGATAGTGTTCGGGTCTGAATTGACGCTTCTCCTTCAGCATTCGTAACCTTTACGACAATAAGCGCTCCAATTCGAACCGCGGCATTTTTTATATCTTTTATTGAATTAAGTATGTTAAAAAGCGCCTCAGAGTAGTTTTTATCCGCCTCAGATTGCGGTTTGATAATTGTATTTACCTCAACACTATATTCAATTTCGCGCAACCTATCTGTAACTTCTTTGCTTGTTAAAGCCTTCTTTGAACCTGCAATAATCTTTTTCCACCATGATCCTTTTATTGCCTTAAATTCTAGTACTTTCTTAAAATCGATTATTTCAACAAATTTCATAACCGCTTCATAAACCTCATAAATATTTACAGGGTTATCAGTATCCAAATATATTTCGATTGGGATATACAGTGTTTTTTGTTCTTCCTGTTCTCTAAAAAGTATATCGGTCGTAATAATTTTAAGAGAATGGTTTTCTTCTAATGTTTTTTCTAAATCAGTCTTTAAAGTTTGAATTTCTTGTTTCATACCATTTAGCACGTTTTGCATGTTTTCCATAATTTCGAGATTGTCCCGTTTTAATGAAAAAATGTCTTCTGAATATTCGACATTACGGCCTGCCTTTATAGTATTCCTTATTTCAGATAATTTAGCTTTTACTTTTACATAAGATTCGTAATTTTGGATATCACCTTCATTACCAAGTTTTGTCGGATGAGCAGGAGTGTCGGACCTCAACACCTCCCAGTGATTATTATTCTTACTGCCGGATAAATCAATAATTCGATTGTATCGAAAATTGTCATGTCTTAATTCTTCAATTTTAAATAATAAATTTGATGAGTGTACGTCAATTCCCTGCTCCGCAAGATAAAACATGAACTCAAGAAGTTCTTCTTTATATTCATTCTTCATGTCAAATGACTTGACCAAATCAGTGATTTTGCTTTTTGACTTTCCGCTCATTTCAATTTAATTCTAAATTCCAAATATAAACTTTTGGAGATAAATTGTCAAAATCAGTGAGAAACCACTTTCCTTTTCCTGATTCCTACGACCTCCCAAGAATTTGATTCATTGCCGAGTTAACTAACTTACCGCGAAAATCAAAGTATGTCGATCTTATTTGGCTCTTCCAGTTTGAAATTCTATTTTCGCCTTTGGCAGAAGCAGGAGCCCTTTTTGGGTAGGGTTAAGTAAACTCCTGTTTATATTCTTACTTCTGCTATTTTTTCGCAAGAATAAGTAAAAGTACCGCCAAAATCCAAAGGGGCAAATAGGGATTTCAGCTCCATGCTGGAAATTTCACTCAAACAGACCCCTACATTTCACTCTAAACTGACCCCTCACT
>JAQSCW010000033.1 GCA_029945625.1 bacterium | reverse complement strand
TTGCTGTTCCGCAAACCATAACTCCACAAGGAGCAGTATCGGTGAGTACCGGCGTAAACAGTTTTACCATTAATGCCCCTGCCCAGATTGCTCAAACAATTACTCCATTGGGAATTGCCAGTGTGACTAATGGAGTGAACTCATCTACAATCAGCGTACCCAATCCAACTCTAACGGTTTCGGGTGGTAGCTTAAGTATTAACGGTGGTAACACAGTGACACTCCCTTCCTCAATTACACAAACTTTAGTTCCCCAAGGAGCGGTCACTGTTACCAATGGTGTGAACAGTTTTACAATCAATGCTCCTTCACAAACCTCACAAACTCTTGTGCCACAAGGAGTGGTAACTGTTACCAATGGTCTGAATAGTTTTACAATCAACGCTCCAGGACAAACCTCACAAACTCTTGTACCCCAAGGAGCAGTAACTGTAACAAATGGCGTGAATAGTTTTACAATCAACGCTCCTGCGCAAACCTCACAAACTCTTGTTCCACAAGGAGCGGTAACTGTTACCAATGGCGTGAATAGTTTTACCATTAATGCTCCTGCACAAATTGCTCAAACAATAACCCCACTGGGTATTGCCAGTGTGACTAATGGGGTGAATTCCTCAACCATTGAAGTCCCAAATCCAACATTGACATTAAATACAAATACCTTGAGCATTAATGGTGGTAATTCTGTTATATTACCCGTGGTTGTTCCTCAAACCATCACTCCTCAGGGAATCGCAACAGTAACGAACGGGGTGAATTCTGCCACCATTGCAGTGCCAAATCCTACACTCTCTCTAAGCAGTAACTCACTAAGTATTAACGGCGGCAACACGGTAATAATTCCCGCGGCAGTGCCACAAACAATTACACCGCAAGGGGCAGTGTCGGTAACAACCGGTGTCAACAGTTTTACAATTGCTTCACCGGCACAGGTGGCTCAAACTATTACGCCCTTAGGTATTGCAACAGTAACCAATGGTATTAATACTGCAACAATTGAAGTTCCAAACCCTACACTTACACTTTCAGGAAATAATTTGAGTATCAACGGCGGTAATACCATCATCCTCCCATCTGCAATCGTGCAAACACTAATTCCACAAGGCGCAATAACAGTAACCAGCGGGGTAAATAGTTATACTATTAATGCACCCGCCCAGGTAACACAGACCTTAGTTCCGCAGGGTGCTGTAACAGTTACAAATGGCGCGAACAGTTACACGATCGGTGCACCTGCGCAAGTAACACAAACTCTGGTGCCACAGGGAGCCTTAACTGTAACGACTGGCCTGAATACATTTACCATTGGCTCGCCCGCACAAGTTGCCCACACCATCATTCCACAGGGTATTGCCACAGCAACAAACGGAGTTAACTCGTCCACCATCTCTGTTCCCAGTCCAAGCCTGACTATTTCCGGCAACAGCATAAGTGTAAGCGGAGGAAATACTGTTACATTGCCTGCAGCCACTCCAAATACCAGTCTCATTTCCTCGGGTGCGGCAGTCACAACTACCTTGGGAACAAATTCATTCAGTATTGATGTGCCCCAACCAACACTTTCACTGAGCGGAAATAATCTGAGTATTAGTGGCGGCAACACTTTAGCACTGCCTGCAGGAGCAACTACTTCACTGGTTTCGTCTGGTCTGGCAGTAACCAGCACGCTCGTACCTAACTCGTACAGCATCAGCGTGCCTCCGCAAAATCTTGCACTAAGTAGTAATACCCTTAGCATTTCAAGTGGTAATTCTATCGTGTTACCAATTTCTACCGACTCTCAAACCTTGTCGATCAGCGGTAGTACATTAAATATTTCTAATGGCAACTCTGTTGTTTTACCGGGTGCAGGTTCAAATTGGGGATTAACAGGTAATTCAGGCACAACGCCTACTTTAAATTTTATTGGGACAAGCGACAATGTGCCTTTAGTTTTAAAAGTAAATAACCAAAACGCTGGTAGAATTGATCACCTACAATTTAATACATTTTATGGGTATCAAAGTGGAAATCTGAACTCAAACGGAACCTACAATACCGCAACGGGTTATCAATCACTTTATTCTAATATCACTGGTAGTTACAATGTGGCCTATGGGAAGGGAGCACTCTATTCAAACACAAGTGGAGGCGAAAATACAGCAAACGGCGTTGATGCTCTTTATTCAAACACAACAGGAAATCAAAACTCCGCTTTTGGGGATGGAGCTTTGTATTCGAATACTTCCGGATTTAATAATACAGCAACTGGTTTCCTTGCTCTTTCTGCAAACACCACAGGGGCGTTTAATACGGCAAATGGTGGTGCAGCACTTTATTCTAACACCACTGGTAGCAACAATATAGCAACCGGTTACCATTCCCTTTATAATAATACTACCGGCGACGCAAACATTGCATTAGGAACGATTGCGCTTTTCATGAACACTACCGGACAAGCTAATATTGCCATTGGTACCGAGGCCCTTTATAATAACACCTCTGGTTACGAAAACATTGCCATTGGTGCTGACGCCCTTGCAGCGAATACAACAGGTGCGCAAAATATTGCAAACGGCCCTTACTCTCTCTTTTCTAATACAACAGGTTCATTCAACATTGCGAACGGTGAATACGCTTTGTATTCGAACACAACAGGAGAAAATAATGACGCTACCGGCTATGCTGCACTTTATAGTAATACCACCGGTTATGATAATACTGCTATGGGTGCCGAGGCGCTTTATCTCAACGACATAGGAAATTACAATTCAGCTATTGGCTTTCAGGCTCTTTATTCAAATACTTCCGGTGATAATAATACAGCAAACGGTATGCAAGCCTTGTACAATAATACAACTGGATATGAGAACGTTGCTACAGGTAGAAATGCACTACACGATAATACGATCGGACAGGAAAATACGGCCAATGGATCTCATGCCTTATTTGCAAATACTACCGGTTCTGCCAATGTTGCCGACGGCGCGCAAACTTTGTACTTTAATACAACCGGTTTTGAGAACACTGCCGCCGGTTATTATTCACTCAAGAATAATACAACCGGAAACTATAATACCGCAAATGGTACCAATGCACTATTTGCCAATACCACCGGAGAAGAAAACACAGCGGTTGGTGATTATGTATTGTATGGAAATACCACAGGATATGGGAATACTGCCTCCGGGGCGGGAGCACTCCAGTCCAATGTCACCGGATCACTCAATACGGCTTATGGACTTGTTGCTGATGTTGGTTCGAGCAATTTAACAAACGCAACGGCTATTGGTGCCAACGCCATTGTGATGTTAGACAATAGTTTAGTGCTGGGCGATACTACAAATGTAAATGTGGGTATAGGTACGGGGGCACCAACCCAAAAACTAGATGTGAGAGGTACAGTAAGAATTGCTGATGGAACAGAAGGATTAAATAAAGTACTGACTTCCGATGCAACCGGCAACGCAAGTTGGCAAACAGCAGGTGGGGGTTCGGGATGGAGTTTAACCGGCAATGCCGGCACCATAGACGGCACAAACTTTATTGGTACAACCGACAATTTGCCCTTTAATATTAGGGTAAATAATCAAAAAGCCGGGAGAATTGACCCAATTGCATCAAATGCGTTTTATGGCTATTATAGCGGAAATGCAAACGCAGGCGGTTACCAAAATTCTGCTTTTGGTACACAAGCTCTTTTGCTAAACACTACCGGATATTATAATACTGCCATTGGAGCAAGTGCCCTGTATGGTAATACAACCGGCTATGGCAATACTGCAACCGGGTTTGCTGCACTTAGGTTTAACTCCAGCGGTATTAACAATACGGCGGAGGGTTACCTTGCTCTATTTTCAAATACCACGGGCAGCGCTAATGTATCAAATGGATATCAATCGCTGACTGCAAATACAACAGGTTATAACAATGCTGCAAACGGTTATGAAGCACTGTTTTCGAATACTTCTGGATTCCAAAATTCTGCTCTTGGTTCAGGAGCATTGCACAGCACCTCAACTGGTCTTTATAATACAGCTGCCGGAGCGAATGCCCTATATTCAAATACTACGGGAAACCAAAACGTAGGCCTTGGAACTTATGCACTATATAACAACACCACTGCTGGAAATAACATAGGTATAGGAGACCAAGCAGCGTACAATAATTTAACGGGTAATAGCAATATTGCAATCGGTTATCGCTCACTGTACACAAACACAACGGGATTTCTTAACACAGCGTTAGGGATTGAAGCTTGTAGACAAAACCTTTCCGGCGCCAGTAATGTGGCTGTTGGTGTTCAGGCACTGTATTCTAATTCAACAACTTCATCATTAACAGCAATTGGTTACCAGGCCTTATATGCCAACACCACTGGTGGATCCAATGTGGCAAATGGTTTTCGTGCTCTTTATTCGAATACCTCCGGCAATAACAATACTGCAAGTGGTTATTTATCCATGACTGCTAATACTACTGGGCCAGACAATACAGCGATGGGTTATTTATCCTTATCGGCCAATACAAGCGGAGCACGTAACACTGCCAATGGTGCTCAGGCCCTTTTAAGCAATACAACAGGGAATGATAACATAGCCATTGGCAGGGCCGCTCTTTTTTCTAATACTACAGGTGGCAGTAATAATGCAAACGGCAATAGGGCGCTTTATTCCAACACCATCGGAGGTAACAACAACGCTATTGGTTTTGAGGCTCTTTTCTCTAACTCTACAGGGTCTTTTAATAACGCAATTGGTTTCAGATCACTGCAGACTAATTCCAGCGGTAACGAAAATACGGCCACAGGAGAATATGCCATGCAGAATAATACAAGTGGTAACGACAACATTGGGCTAGGTGCCTTCGCACTCAGATTCAATACAACTGCGAGCTACAATTCTGCAATTGGTGCTTTAGCTCTGTATTTTAATACTACCGGTTCTTCATTAACCGCCGTTGGCAATCAGGCGCTTTATTCTAATTCAACTGGAAGTTTAAATACCGGACTTGGGATTTATGCTCTCAGGGGAAATACTACCGGTAGTCAAAATACGGCTGTTGGTATTAATGCGCTCATAACCAACACAACCGGAAGCAACAACTCGGCCTTGGGAGCTTTTGCAGATGTGGGCGCAAACAATTTAACCAACGCTACTGCCGTAGGTGCGAATGCTACTGTAACTGCCAGCAATAACATGCGTTTCGGTGATGCCAATGTGATTGGTTGGGGCTTTGGTGTGGCTGCCGGAGGCAATGCTATTACAGTAGGAACAAGCTCCTCCAATGGTAACGGAGCGAACCTTACTCTTGCGGGTGTTTGGACCAACGCTTCTGATAGCACAAAAAAATACAACATCAGGGACATCGCCTATGGCTTAAATGATATTATGAAATTGCGCCCTGTATCTTATAAAATGAAAGGCAGCAATTATCAGGACATAGGCTTTATCGCACAGGAGGTAAAATTGGTTCTGCCTGAACTGGTTTATGGTAAAGAAGGAGAAATGACTTTATCTTATGCACAAATTACTTCTGTATTAACTAAAGCTATGCAAGAACAACAAATGCAAATCGAAGCGCAAAAAACAAAAAACGAACAATTACTCCTCCAATTAACTGAAGTACAAAAACAATTAACTGCCATTCAAATTCAATTGAAAAAGTAATTAATAATCCATTTATATTATGAGACAATCTATCTACATAAATTCCAAATCAAAGGTGAGACTGCCGGTTATCGTAACGCTTTTTTACTTTTTATTCATGGGTAATACCTCTGCGCAAACTGCCGACAAAGGCTTTTCAAAAGCCAATGATCTTCTTATTGCTGGAAGTATGCCGGCTACTAAAATCTCAAAGCTGGAAGTGGTAGAAAAACAAAGCAACGATGCCATTATTGCGTCAGACTTTGAAAACGCCATTGGCTATTGGAAGAAAGTTTTGGAAAAAGATCCCCTAAATGCCAATTACAATTATAAACTGGGTTTGTGCTATTTCTTTTCTCAGGATCAACAATTACTCGCCTTGCCTCACTTAAAAATTGCGACCCAAAACCTGAGTCATCACTATGATTTTAATAGCCCCAAAGAAATGCGCGCGCCTTTTTCTACACTGTATTTTTTAGCCGATACGTATTTGGAAAATAATCAGCCTGACAGCGCTATTATCTATTTTCTAAGATACGAAGGTCATTTTGAAGCCATGCCCATTAGCACTGAGCGCGGCATCTCCATGAGTTTAAACGCCCGGGAAGGCGCAAAATTTCCCCGCAATGTGCAGATAAATAATATGGGAAATGCCGTTAATACTCTCTATTCTGAAACCAATCCCGTAATGCGGCTCGATAATAAACTGATGTTATTTAGTTCCCGCCGTCCTAATGAAGCTACTGCATCAGGAAATTCTTCCGGTTTTAATAATGCCGATATTTATTTTGTAGTAAAAAACGAAAGTGGAAAATGGAACAATGCCCAGCCTTTTAAATTCAACACGCCCTATGATGAGGCTCCACTTTATTTAAGTCCCAATGGCGATATTCTCTATTTTAGAAAGATTATCAACAACAATGCGGATATCTACAAAACCCAATTTGCAAATGGAGAGTGGGAGTCCCCTCAACCCGTTGAGGAACTAAATTCCCCTTTCAACGAAACCGGCATGAGCATCACCGGAGATGGAAAGGTTCTCTATTTCTGCAGCGATCGTAATAAAGATAAAGGGAAGTTTGATATTTTTAGATGCCACAAGCAGGTCAATGGCAGTTGGGCTAAATTAGAATTGCTGGGTCCGGGAGTAAACACACCTTACAATGAAATCTCTCCCTATATCAGTCCCGATGGCAACACCCTCTTCTTTTCCTCCAACGGCTCGAGTAAAAAAGGTATGGGTAGTTACGACATCTTTTACAGTGAACTTAAAGACGGAAACACTTGGACTGAGGCCAGCAGCATGGGTTATCCCATTAATAAAACTCGTGCCGACCTCAACTATTACGTGGCCAGTGAAGACAAACGGTATTACACGACTTTAACTGAAAAAGACAGTTATGATATTTTTATGATTGAAGGGGGAGGTTTTGATTTTGAAAGTATTGCCGCAGGAACAGAGGTAGTTACTGTAACAAATGAGATGGGCGTGACGCAAGTAATGGAAACCGAAAAAGAAGTTGAAAAAGAAGTGCAGGTGAAAGAGGCCGTTGAAACCATTGTGGAGAAAGAAAAAGAGGTGGAAGTGATAAAAACGCTGGAAGTGGAAAAGGAAAAAGAAGTGGAAATAAAAGATGCGGATAAAGTAGATGAAAAGAAGGTCAACGTTGCCGATGTGAATATGGAAAATTTATCGGAGGCAGAACGCGCCGAATTGGTTGAAAAAGTGAAATCCTTTCTTTTTGAAGAACTAAAAACCAACGAATTGGTGAAATTTAAAGTGGTGTATTTTGATTTTAATAAGAGTAATCTCTCACTTCTTTCACTTAACGAATTAAAACTATTGGTTGAATTTCTGGCAGAACATCCTGAAACCAAAATAGAAATTGCAGGGCATGGTGACAATAAAGGCAGCTGGGAAACCAATCTGCAACTCTCTAACAAACGTGCAAAAGAAGTATTTGATTTTTTAATTGATAATAAAGTTTCCCCCAATCGCATGTTTTATTACGGTAAAGGCAGTGCGGTTCCTATTGCGCCAAACGATACCGAAGAGAACCGAAGTAAGAACAGAAGGGTAGAAGTTTTTATTCTGAAATAACTTAATTCATTCACAGGCGGATTCCAATCACTAGTAGATCGTCCACTTGTTCACAATCCTTCATCCAAGTATTAATGTCGTTCCTAAAGAAATGCAATTGATCGTGTAATGGTAAATGACAATTCTGAACAATCAGATTCTTTAAGTTTTTACTCATGTACTTCTTTCCTTCTGCGCCGCCAAATTGATCAGGATAGCCGTCCGAAGTGGTGTACAATAGATCGCCCTTTTTCAATTTCAGTTCCACCTGCTGGTATTCGAAATCGAATTCGGTGAAACTTGCAATACTGGCCTTCGTTGGTTTCTGTTCCTTGAGCTCACGTGTTTCTCCATCAACTATCCACAATAAACGATTCGCCCCTGAATAGGAAACATCTCCGGTGGCAGTATTCACTTTTAAGAGACAGATCTCCATGCCATCTCTATTTTTCCCCTCAACATCCGTTTGCTGACGCAGGGCTAATTTAACCGCATTATTTGTTTTTGATAAGATCTTCGCAGGTTCTGTTGTTTCTTTGGCCGCATCGTACAATTCGCCTGAGCACACCATACTCATAAATCCTCCCGGCACCCCATGTCCGGTGCAATCGGCGCAGGCAATCAGAAATTCATCTTCATTTATCTTCTTGAACCAATAAAAGTCGCCACTTACAATGTCTTTGGGCTGAAAAAAAACAAATATATCCTTCCAGGCATTATAAATATCAGCCATCGGCGGTAGCATAGCTGCTTGAATTCCTTTCGCATAATTAATGCTGTCAGTGATCTCTTTATTCTTTTCCGCAAGATGTTCTTTTTGCACTTCCACTTCCTGCGTACGCTCCTTTACGGTGTGCTCCAAAATAATTTTCTCTTTTACCAGCTTTTTTTCACGCCATTTGATATAAGTATATAACAGCAACAAGATAAGTAAGAAGGAGGAGCCGTAGAAAGTTTTTGTTTTATACCATGGGGGCGAGATGCTGAAAGCAAACGTCGCAGGCTTCGACCAAAGTTCAGATTCATTCTCAGCCATCACCATAAATGTGTAACTACCGGGTGAAAGCCCCGAAAATGTAACTTCATTACTTTTGCGGGGGGGTGACCAATTATTGTCACTTCCTTCAAGTTTGATTTTATAGGATACACTTTCCTGATTACCCGCGTTATTGGCGTGAAATTTAAACGTAAGGTGATTTTCGTCGAAAGCCAAACTGAGGCTTGTGGGGAGATTGAACCATTTTTGCTTTTGTAATCCCCGCGTTTTCCAATTCACCTCTTTAAATGCCAATTGTAGATCAGTAATGAACACGTCGGGTGACTTCGCCCGTTCTTTTTCAAATCGGGGAGAAAATTTCGTGATGCCATTTACGGTGCCAAACCATACATTTTTTTCACGGTCAAGGAGAATAGAATTGTCGTTGCACTCCAACCCCTTAAACCCATCGCTGAGCCGATAGTGTTTAACTTTTGTAACTTCTCCTATTTTACTCAGATAAATTTTATCAAAACCATTGAGGGTACCTGCCATCAATGTATGCTCATCGTAAAACACCAAAGACCGAATAGAATTTGACAACAAGAGGCTGTCACCACAAACAAATTCAATAGCATTCGTGTCATTTTTAAAATGGTTGTATTTGTATAACCCACCAGTATTTGTTCCAATGTACACATCGCCATTTTTACACGGCGCCAAAGCATTTACATCTTTTGCCTTCAGACCTTCCACTTCGTCGAAGGTGCGGAGGTCCCCTTCGCCTTTATACCTTGCCATTCCTCCCGAAGTACCGAACCAGATGGTATGTTGAATTCCTTCAACAATTGTTTTTACACCCTCGTTCTTCATTTTCATTTTGTCAGTAGAAATATTCAGAAACCGTATCCCATCAAAACGACTAATCCCATCGGCTGTCCCCGACCATACAATACCATTGGAATCAACAAACACAGTGTAAACTCTGTTATTCACCAGCCCATCCTTTTCGGTAAAGTTGTAGAATTTTGATCCGTCAAATTTCGCTAAACCATGATCGTCGGTGCCAAACCAAATGTTATTATTTGATGCTCTACCAATCGCTATTGAAGAAATAAAATCTGTGAGTCCAGTCTTGTCAACATAGTTTTTCAGAGCGGGCGCATCGTGTTCTATTTTCATTTCTGTTAAACCGGCCCCGGAGCATGCGAGCCAGTAACTCCCATTTTGATCCTGCTGAATGGATTGAATTTTGTCCGACAAAAGACCATCTGACACAGAGTAATGCGAAAAATAATCACCTCTGAGCATGCATAATCCGTTTCCATTTGTGCCAATCCACAGGTTACCGTCTTTGTCTTCAAACACTCGCAATATTTGATTATCACTCAATCCATTCTTATCGGTAAAAGAAGTATTATTGTAATGATCAGACGCCTTTTCCAATCGATTGATGCCTTTCTCCAGTGAACCTATCCAAATCCGTTTGTCTTTCGCAATCAAAATATCCCATACACTATTTGAATTTAGTCCTCCTCCTTCATCAAAAACAACCGCTTTCTGAAATTCGCCACGAAGGATCTTTTCTTTTGATAAACAGAACGCCCCGGCATCATATGATCCTAACCACACCTCCTTCTCATTTAGTTCCACACATACCAAGTTGTCGCTGGGAAAAATATCGGTTCCCTTCACAACCTTGCATTCATACGTTCCATTAAATTTCTTCAATATGTTTAATCCACCACCATACGTGGCCATCCATATTTGTCCCGACTTATCTATTTTTATGTCAAATACCGAATTGCTGCTCAATCCATTTTGTTCATTGAGGTTTTGCACCTTCAAGGAATCACCCAACAGGTGAAGAATATTAACGCCACCGTCGTCGGTCCCTACAAATAAATTATGTTCCGAGTCCTCAGCAAAACATAAAACAGTAGAACCTTTAATCTCGGCATCTTTCATGGTATGGAAGGAAATTCCATCGTTGTAACAAAGTCCTTCATTGGTCCCACACCACATCCTGCCTTCCGCATCCTCAAACAAGCAACGTACTGTGTTTCCGGCCAAACCATCCCGTTTTGTGAAGTTCTTGAATTTGAAGCCGTCAAATACAGACACACCCCCTCCGGTAGCTATCCACAAATAGTTCCGCGAGTCTTGAAGAATATCGTACACATCGGACTGCGCCAATCCATCTTTAATAGACCACTTCTTAAAATTGTTGAACTGAGAATTGAGTCGATTGCAAAAAAGCAAGGCAAATACCGTGATACAAAGAAGTCCTCTGAAGCGCGAATCGGCCATGTTACTATTTCTTTATGAAAATAAACTGGCCGCCTTCATCCCCCGAATTTTTTATGGGAGAGAGTTTTGGCGTTTGCTCTGAGTTGTTAATGACAGGAATTTTAATCTTAGTATAGATCTGGCTGATGTCCATATACTTTTCCTGATTAGCTTCCAATGACTTCAAGAAATAATAGGCAAATACCGAGTGTCCATCTTTCCCCCCATCCATCACAGGCTCAATACCTCCCGAGGTGAAAGCTTGACGTGAAGGAAGACCATGTACCTCACGGTAATATTTTTCAGATTCTTCGAAAGGAACCGACAGCGTATTTCCTCTGAAAATATCACCACTGAAGCAGGCATCGGATACAAGTAGCGTGTGTTTAGATTTTATTCCGTTGATGTATGTTTGTATGTCAGAATTGGAAATATATTTAGAAGTAGACTGTGTCTCTGCATCTACCGGAACCCAATACCCCTTACTCAATTCCTTTTTATACTCCCCATGTCCCGAATAATAAATAAAAACATTGTCAATCTCTTTTGCATTAGCCACCAGCCATTCTAACTCTCTAATGATTGCTTCACGATTTGCCTGTTCATTGTAGAGCGTTTTGAAATTATCAAACTTATAACTCAACTTAAGTGTTTTTTCAATGGCCTTTGCATCGTTCACAGCATTAATGAGTTGAGGCCAGGCCCCTTTATATTTATCGATCCCAATGAGCAGCGCATAATAATTTCCAATCACCATCTCTTTAGGTTTGTTTACATTCAGGCCCTTCATGGGGCTACCACCACCGCGGTATAATGGACTGCTTTCGGAAGTAGTGTTTTGTTCATTTATTTGTGTTGCTTGAACGGCTACCTGACCCGAATAATCTTCACCGCCGGGAAGAGTTTCATTCATTTTTAATTTAATGATGATCTCTTTGGCATTTGTAAAAGCAGCCCCTTCAATATCAATTCCCATTTTTATCTCCGCAAGTTTGAAAGAGGGTTCGGCAAAAAAATCCATTTGAATATCCTTCATTTCTCCACCTGCAATAGAAGGAACAACTTCTGATAATTTATTTACAGCTTTTACATTTTCGGGGAGTAGGAAATTCACTTTAATATTCTTTGCTTCTGTTTTAGCTATATTTTTTATCTTTAGCGTAAGTGTGATCGGAGCTCCAATTTGTGCTTTTCCGGTAGCGGAACTAAAACTCTGTCCCATCACCATGATGTAACTATAATTCGTGGCGCCTCCTACCTGAAACGATAAATTGAGTGGATTTATTTTGGTGTCATTGGCCTCATCAAAAGAAACAGTAAATGAACCGTTCGCCGACTGAACGTCGCCGGTTGCAGAAAGTGGAATGGTATAATTTTGAGACTGACCTGATCCCAGATGACCAAGATACATCTCCTTTTCGAAATCAAATCCTGTAATTACCTGATCGCTGGCTACCTTTGCATACAGGTTATAAGCATTTGATTTTCCTGAATTCTTAATGGTGAAAACTAAGCTTGATTTCTCGCCTCCGTCGATGATGCCGTTTGAATTCTCATCCTTTAGTGATAATGAAGAAGCCACTAACTGAGGCGTCTCAGCGGGCTTCACAAAACTTTTCTTTCCCACTTTAAGCACTGACACATCCCACACCTTCAAGCTCCCATCTTTACTTGCCGAAACAAGTTGAGTGCCTTTGTTGCAGAACCCGATGCCGGTTATGTCCATATCGTGTGCGGCAATTTCTTTTTCCAATTTCCCGGTAGAAATGTTATAGATCTGAATAACTTTTGAATTTCCGGCCACGGCAATAAAACGTTTGTCACCGCTCAGTGAAATGGAATTGATCTGCGATTTGTATCCCTTTATTTCAATTAGTTTGGTCCGCTTGTCAAAATCCCAAATTGTGAGCAAGCCATTTACTCCACCTGACGCAAACAGAGTTTGATCTGAGCTTAAGGCTAGGCTGGTAAGACCGCCCGACTGAGCTTCAATTGTCTGAATAATTTCACCGGTAGTGGCGTCCCAGATTTTAATGGTATTATCGAGCGAGGCTGAAAACAGAAGTTTGCCATCTGCTGAATACTCCAAATCGGTAATATCTTTTTCGTGACCGGTTAACGTTAAGAGCGACACTTTGTTTTTAGAGTTATCCCAAATTTTTATGGATTTATCCTTAGCGGCGCTGGCTAAGAAGTTTGTGATCGGATTGTAAGCCAATGCCGTGATCTCAGCAGTATGTTCCGATAAGATTCGGATAGGAACGCCGCTTTCGATATCCAGTACCCTGACTTTGAAATCGGGACTTCCTGTGGCGTACAAGCGGTTATTGGAAGAAAGAGCTACAGCACTCACCCTGTCATTATGTTTAAGCGCTCCTCTAAGTTTTTCACCGGTGCGAGCATTCCAGAGGAACGATTTTGCATCCATGCCGCCTGTAAGGAACAGCGCCCCGTCTTCAGACACGGTTAAGGCAGTAATTCCGCCTTCATGTGCTTTGTCTTTTGTTCGAATAAGATTTTGTGAAACTAAACAGCTGAAATTCACACATAAAAAATAAAGTAGAATTCTCCTTTTCATGTTCTTCAATTTTATAGTTGGTTATGAAAACCTGGTTTGAAGGGTACTGGTATGCCCTAACACCTAATCAAATATAGGAATTAAAGTTTATTGTGCTTCTACCCGCCTTGGAAAAGATTGTGCCAATGCCAAATGTTCGCGATCAGTTGCCGCTTAACTTGACACGATCGTAACTTTTTGAAATAGCAACTCTTGTTTCTGAAATTGATATTAAGTCCTGTTCAAGTTCTGTTGCAGGTTTGAATTCCTTTTTTGCCAATTCCAGTTTTTCACGCGCTATTTTCTCTCTGTTCTCCCAATCAGTTGAAATCTCCTTCATCGCTTTTGACACTGCATACCTTACATACTTATTGGCCCCTATGCTCAGATTTTCCATGTCCTTGGCTGCCATGAGGGCGTTGGATGGCACTTTAAACTTCTGGGCCACCTTTGAATAATAGGCACAAAAACTCATCAGTTCAAATCCACTCACGTTATTGAGGGCTTGATGAAAAAAGAGGGCCTGGTCATCTCCTCCATGTGTGGCATACAATGCTGCTACGGGAAACAAAATTTCCTTTCCCGACTCATTTTCAAATTGTTTTGCCACAATCATCCCTTTCTGTGGATCTTGTCTGGCAATAGTTTCAAAGGCTTCGCTGCAAATAGCGTACGACGGTTCCTTTAGTGCTTTTTCATTTAGGGCTACTATGTCAGCATCCTTTCCAAATCTTTTGTTTACTACGTGCAGCGCTTTTGCTCTGGTGACTGTCTTTTTCTCATCATTGTAAATAGAAATCATAATCGTTTTCAATTCCAAATCCCCGTCCTTCGCCTCCTTTTCTAGCCGCCCTATCGCGAAATTTCTAAGTTGAAAAAATTTGTCTTGTGTTGCGGCTGTTACAAATAAAGGGCGGACAGCAGGGTCCGCAAAATTCTCTTCCAAACCCTTGAGGGCTTCTAGCCGATCGCCATATAAAGGAGCGTTCTTATACTGAAACACATACTCTTCTATTGACTTTGTATACTCAAGATCACACAACAATTGCCGCTCTGCATCAAAATTTACCAGCTGCACGGCACCAGAAGTTACAAAGGTAAATGTTTGAATTTGATCGGTAATCACAAGGTGTCTCCGATCTGCCTTGCCATTCACATACAAATCAACTTCAATTGGCAATCGATACAAAGGAGCTTTGCTGAGATCTTGTTTTTGTTCAATGGTTAATTCAAGGTTTGCGGAAACATTTTGTTTGACGCTTACTTTTAAGTTTGGACGTCCTTTGTTGAGAAACCACTGATCAAAAAACCAATTTAAGTCTTCACCCGTAATCGCTTCGAAGGCCAAACGCAAATTATGTACTTCTACCGGTTGGAAGCGGTTGGTTTCGAGATAGTATTTCAGCGATGCAAAAAATGCGTCATCCCCTACCGCCTTTCGGAGCATGTGCAAAATCTGTCCTCCCTTATTATAGCTAATGCCATCAAACATATCTTCACGATCTTTGTAATTGAAGCGAATAAGGTTAGCTTCTTTATCCGAGTGCAGATATCCCTGCCTGCTTTGCCAGCTATGATCGTCGGCTGCATCACGCCCATCTTTATATTCCCGCCATAGGTATTCACCATAAGTGGCAAAACTCTCATTGAGTGGTAAATTACTCCAGCTTTCGCATGTTACCAGATCACCAAACCATTGATGAAATAATTCATGTGAGATCACGTCAGTGCCTTTCTTTCCGTCAATCATTTCACGTGACTTTTGATACACCACAAAATCACCGTGCAGTGTGGCACTGGTATTTTCCATGGCACCGCTCACATAATCTCTTACGGCAATTTGTGAGTATTTGGGCCAGGCATAGGGCACACCAAGCTTTTTAGAAAAAAAATCGATCATCTCTTTTGTGTCGCCAAAAATTTCCTTCGCGTAAGGGGCGTATTCCTTTTCAACGTAGTACGACACATCCTTTCCATTCCAGGGTTGGTCAGTTACTTTCACAAATTCACCCACCGCCATCATGGCCAGGTAAGGAGCATGCGGCAGGTCCATTTTCCAGTAATCGGTGCGTTTACCGCCTTCTTTCTTTACCGAGTTTACTAAGATGCCATTTGATAGAGTGGTATATTTTTCGTCTACGGTCATAAAGATTTCCTGCGTCATGCGTTCATTCGGACTATCGATGGTAGGAAACCATGCCGAGTTAGACTGAGTTTCACCCTGCGTCCATATTTGCGGCATCTTATAGGGATTTTCCCCGGTAGGATTAATAAAATACAGACCCTTATCTTCAGAAATGGCGGCGCTTCCGCCCCCTTTCTTTAACTCATTTGGTTTTGCAACGTAGTCAATCACCACCACGTAAACTTCTGTATCAGCAAATGTTTGTCCGAAATTTATTTTGATGGAATCGTTTTCATATACAAAAGCAGCTTTCGGTAAATAACTTAACACCTCAACGGAACTATTTGTTGCTATGCCGGTCTTGCTTTTCGTCTCGACCATAGTGGTAACTTCAAACACCTCTACTTTTTTGATTTCCATGCCGCGCGCGTTGAGGTAAAGCCAATTAACAGGAAAGAAATAAGGTTTCACGCGAAGTGTGGCTTTGCCATTCATTCTGCAGGCCTTCCAATCAAAATCTACTTCCAGTTTTGTATGCAAAATATCATTGGCTCTGGTAGTGGAGCCCTGATAGATTACTCTTTCTTGTTTCTTATTCGCCACCACATCCAGAGTGTCTAACTGAATAGCCGGTTCTTCGGTTTTAGAGGTGGTTGTTTCGGTTTTTTTAATGTGGTGGCAGGCGCCAAAAAAAATAATCGATAAAATAAAGAGGTGGTTTCTTAAAATCATGGATGAAAATTAGTAAGTAAAAATGGATAAATTAAATACTCGACCTCTAAATTTCAAGTTGGTCTGGTTAGAACTGAAGTTATCAACAATATCACCAATTTCTGATTGCATGAAATTACGATCCATGCCTATTAGTAATCAGATTTTGCCGCACGGAAAAGTTAAAATAGAATAGGAAAGGCAATTTCAAAATATAGTGAGCGCCAGCGATTGAGCGGTTTGTTTGAGCTCCTTTCTTCGCTGCCTCCTTGCGAAGAAAGAGGGGGACAAAAGTTCAGTGAACTTTTGGGCCGGAATGTGCGCTGGAGAAAGCGCGCCCGGGCGCCCAAAAAAACTAAGAATCTCTTTTTTGAGAACACGCAAAAAAATAAACCAAATTAGATCAGGACAGCAGCTGAAAAGCCGTAAATGCAGAAGAATAGGCTAACACCGACATAAAAATCAATTGCGCAAAGACCCATTTCCAGCTTTTGGTTTCTCGTTTTACCACGGCAATGGTACTCATGCATTGCATGGCAAAAACATAAAACAGCAAGAGTGACCAGCATACTGCCGGGGTATATTGCAAATTGCCCTGAATATCTCTCTCGTTCATTAATTTTTGCCGAATCCCCTCCGAATTTTGATCATCGGGCGATTGGTAAATGGTGGCCATGGTTCCCACAAAAACTTCGCGGGCAGCGAATGAAGTAATGAGCGCGATGCCGATCTTCCAGTCAAAACCAAGAGGTTTTATAACCGGCTCAATCACATGGCCCAGATTTCCAATAAAAGAATGTTCCAGTAAACGTGTTTCCGTTTTTTTTAACTCGGCCTTGCTTTCAATTGAAGGAATTGTGGCTTTTATGCTGCTCTCCTGCGCTTTCAATTCTTTGTATGACTGACTGTTTCCATGCGTACTTAAAAACCATAAAATGATGGAAATAGCAAGAATAATTTTCCCGGCTTCGGCAATAAACACTTTCACTTTAGTGTACACCATGATGCCTATATTTTTTGGCTGCGGCCACCTGTAAACAGGCAGTTCCATCACAAAAAATGAGGTTTCGCGAATTTTCACCAAGCGTTTAAGAACGTATGCTGTTATGAGCGTGGCCACAAATCCCAACATATACAGTAAAAAAAGCACCAGACCTTTTGTGTTAAAAATGCCCAGAAAGCTGGTATTGGGGTAGAGCACCGAAATGAGTAAGGTATATACCGGCAAACGTGCCGAACAACTGATAAGGGGTAGTACAAAAATAGTAATGAGTCTTTCCTTGAGGTTACTGATGGAACGCGTAGCCATGATAGAAGGAACGGCACAAGCGGTACCACTTATGAGAGGAATCACCGACTTACCATTCAAGCCAAAACGGCGCATGAGTTTGTCCATGATAAAACTGGCACGGGCCATGTATCCCGAATCTTCCAAAAAGCCGATAAACAAAAATAAAAATGCGATCTGCGGTACAAACATGACCACGCCACTCACTCCGGCAATTACCCCGTTTACAATAAGATCGTTCAATTGGCCCGGAGCCATGCTATGACGCACCCAGTCGCCCAAAGTGAGGAAGGCCTGTTCGATCCAGCCCATGGGCGCTTCAGAAATATAAAAGATGAATTGAAATACCAGAAATAAAACCGAAAGCAATACCATGTAGCCAAACACCTTATGTGTGGTGATGGCGTCAATTTTAGAAGTGGTTTCTTTGCGCGAAAGTTGAGCGGGACTTTTTACATACTTGGCGATCATGTAATTGATCGTATTAAAACGGTAGATCTTATCGGCATCTTCTGCCGCTCTGCTCACATGGTCGCCCCCATTGAGTGAGGTGGAAATAAAATTACGGTAATCGTGACCAGGACCAAAAACAGGATTATTGATGTCGTAAAAAAAACTGCTGCTAACGCGTGCATGTGCAATCGCTTCTCTTAACTTATCAAATCCCACCTCATGGCGGGAATCTATGGGAACAATCCCTACTCCAAGAGTTTCTTCCAGTCCCTTTAAATCAATAATGATCTTCTGACTTTGGGCCTCGTCGAACATACTCAGCGCTACCAAGGTTTTGAATTTAAGGTCGATGAGTTGGGTGGCCAGCAATAAACTTCTTTTAAGATTTGTGGACTCTGCCACAATCACAATAACATCAATGCCCTCTTTACTATCAAGCAAAGTTTTGCAGGCAATTTCTTCATCGCCCGATTTTGGAAATAAGCTGTAGGTGCCCGGAAGATCTATTACTGAAAGATTAAAGTGTTGGTTATTCAGACTAAAAACAGTTTTTCCTTCAAGGCGATCAACGGTAACCCCCGCGTAATTCCCCGTTTTTTGATTCAGGCCCGTGAGTCCGTTAAACAAGCTTGATTTACCCGCATTGGGATTCCCTAAAAGGGCTACTTTTAACCGTGTATTTGCGGGTGATGACAATAAGAGTTATGCTACGAGTTCGATTAGCACTGCCGCAGCTTCGTCCTTTCGTAAGCTGAGTTCATATCCGGCAATGTTAATGGCAAGAGGGCAGCCGAAAGGCGCAATGCGGGAAAGCACAATGGGTTCACCTGGTAAACAGCCCATTTCAATGAGTTTTGAACTCAAAGCGTCATTAGTGAACGAACGAATGAACGCTTTCTGACCTTTTTTTAGTTCCGCAAGTGAAATCATGGTTGCCATTAGATTTTAAAGTTAGCCATTTCATCCCGCCTAAAACATACCGTAAATAAGGTATAAAACTGATTTTTGTCAGTGTTGAGCTCAAATTATTGATTAGTGACGGGCATTTGTCGTTGACAGATTTGGAAGAAAAAGATCCTTTTTAGACCAATTAACTCGCTTCTTTCTTTCTGAAGAACATGGGTCAAGCGAAAAAGCTGGGGAGAAAGTTTTTGAGCCTGTCCCCTGAAGCGAAAAACCTACCAAA
>JAQSCW010000032.1:82710-145737 GCA_029945625.1 bacterium | reverse complement strand
CGTATTCTTTTGTGCGCTGCTACAAGCTCGTATTGCAAATATAGCCCCACTCCAGTGGAAAAACTACCACTAAAAAAGTACAAGACTATCCTTGAGAAGGGTGGTCTGAACTATACCGATGACGAGGTATTAAGCACAATTGAATTGCTACTTCTAATAGCAGGAATGGATTATGAAATATACTCAAACCGCCAAAAAAAGGAGTTAGAATTTAAAAAATTAAAGGAACTTGAAAAATCTGAAACACTATGAAAAAAGCAATAATTTATATCAGGGTTTCAACGGATGAGCAGGCAGATAAAGGTTATTCTTTGAAACATCAAGATGAATATTTGAGGAAGTACTGCGAAATTCAATCCATACAGGTTGTAGATATCTTTCAGGAGGATTATTCGGCAAAAACGTTTGTCCGCCCTGCATTTAATCAACTTCTAAAAAAGCTAAAAGACAAAAAATTAAAAGCTAATCTATTAATTTTCACAAAGTGGGATAGGTTTTCTCGAAACGCTCCAGATGCATACGCAATGATTAAAACCCTGCACAGCTTTGGAGTTGAACCACAGGCGATTGAACAACCTTTAGATATAGGTGTTCCTGAGAATAAAATTATGCTTGCTTTCTACTTAGCTGCCCCTGAAGTTGAAAATGACAGACGTGCTTTGAATGTTATTGTGGGTATGCGAAGGGCTAAAAAGGAAGGAAGATGGATGTCAACTGCCCCAAGAGGTTATGATAATAAAACAGATGAGTTTGGCAGGAAATACATTGCGCCCAATAATATTGCCCCCATAATTAAGTGGGCATTTGAGACATTAGCAACCGGTTGTCATAGCGTTGAGGATATAAGAAGACAATGCAAGAATCAAGGATTTGATTTTAAAAAAAGCTGTTTCTATAAGATATTTAGAAACCCGGCATACTATGGAAAAATATTAATTCCTGCTTATAAAAATGAAGAATTGCAATTAGTTCCGGGAAAGCATAAACCACTTATATCAGAAGAATTATTCCAAAGAGTGCAAGTGGCTCTTGATCCAAAACGGTTTAAACACTCTTACTTCGTGCGTATCAGAGAAGAAATACCACTTCGTGGATTTCTGAATTGTCCTCAATGTGACAAAAAGTTAACCGGGAGTAGATCAACAGGAGGAAGCGGCATTAAGCATTACTATTATCATTGTTCTAAGGGGTGCAAAGAAAGGATCAAGGCGCATGAATTGAATACGGTCTTTGCGGATCATCTCAACACATTGAATTTCAGAAATGATATTAAAGCAATCTACCATGAAATCCTTGTTCAAAATTTTAAACAACGAGAATCTAAAAAGAGTACAAATTCTCAAATTCTACAGATAAAAATAAAAACATTAGCAGATCGATTAATTCGAGCGCAGCAGATGATGCTTGATGGCAATCTTGAGATTAATGATTACAAAGAAATAAAAAACACTCTTGAATTGCAATCAGAAGAATTAAAAAAAAGCCAATCCGAAATAGAGGAACAAGAACTTGATTACAGAAGATATTTCAGAAAGGAATTCAACGCACTAACCAAATTAGGTGCCGTTTTTATTAATTCCGATGTGAATCAACAACAGCAATTAGTCCGCTTATTAATTGCCCATAACATGAAATATTCCAAGGGGAAAATGGTTAGCGTTGCCTTAAAACCTTTTATTTTAAAAATGATTATTTGATTTATTAAGTTTTGATTTATTTATCCGCTTTATTGTTAACTTTTGAACTTGTATATATCATTTTCCCTTTGTTTATACCTTTCACCATAATACCAATGGGTATAAAACAAAGAATATTTTTTAGGAATGATGGTATTAGCCTATTTTTGATAAATAGATAATAATGTAATGGCAAATCAGGACAAAATATTACGAGAGCTTACTAATGAAGTAAACCGATTAACTAAGGAAAACGAATATTTAAAGTCGCCTTTGTATCATTGGGATATTATAGAAAGCATAAAAGGTTCATACTCTGTGTTATTGAATCCTCCCCTTGTTGCCTTTAACACAACCATTAATCAAAAGGCGAGTGGCTTTAAAATAAATATTAATGATATTGTTTGCATTCTTTCTGATGGAAAAACTAAGTGGATTTATTTTAACAGGAAGCAACAAAGTGTTGATGGTAAACTGCTTGTTTCGGACAAACTGAGTTTTACTGGTAACATCGAGGAGTTTCTTTTAACGTATGATAAGCCAAAAGTTCATTTGTGTCAAATATCAAGATCAGAAGCAGTGAATTTGAACTACTACCAGTTGAATTCGAAAGTGGTTCAATTGTTAGGTAAAAACAATCCTCAGAATTCTTGCAATACTTTAACGATGAGTCCTAATTTCAAAAAAGAATTTATTGAACGAAAGGCTGCCCTCGAAAACATTATTTCATTCCAAAAAATTCAATTTCGTGGAATATAAAATTTATCCGATTTTCTTTGGGCTAATTTTACAGTAATTAAATTATTGTTTAACAAATTAAATTTAAAAAAAATGGCAAAAGGAAATGGTGGAAAACCAAGTACAACAGGAAACCCTTCTGGAGGTGGACGAGACAATGCTCCCCCAAAGTTTAGGTAATTCAAAGATAAGAGGCCAGCAGGCGCTGGCCTCTTTCACTTAAAAACCAAAAAAAATAGTATGTCAAAGAACTCAAAACCAACTCAAGCACCAAAACCAAACGATCATAGGTCGGATGTAAAGAATCCAAATAATCCCGCTGAAAAAGCAGACCGGGATAACCGATCAGTTCAAAAAAATGTGCCGAAACCGAAAAAATAAATTGGTATGTAATTTGTTTGAACCATTGGTATCATGATACCAATGGTTACTTAATTTTATGAATTTTCTTTGCCTGATCAAAGCCAACCCAATTCCCCTCGGTATTTAGCCCACGATTGGCTAATTCTCGCCTTATAAGCTGCTTTATGTCGAAATCACCCCTCAGTGCCTCAACAAGTAAAGCGGTTGCTGTCAAGCTGAAAATAAACCTCGGATTAATATCATCCGCCCTGCTTTCATAATCCTTGGTCATTAGTCTTTCTTTGCCGGTTTTAGTTAATTCGCCTCCGATCTTCTGCCATACTTTTGGTGGAATTTCTTCACGAACTATGGTTTCTAATCGGGAAGCATAATTCATGGCTTGTTTTAAATCGCCTTCATCATAATACTTCTTTACTAATTTTAAGTCACGCCAATCGGAGCGATTCAAAAATTCAGGCTCAGTCCAGTCCTTGGTAGTTTTTGTTTTCTTTTTCATTGTGTCTACGTTCGATACTTTCTTTGAAACTTCCAAGTTCTTTCTGCTCTTTCTGACACCATTTAACTGTTCCTGTTTTAATACTGGCTCCTCATCAAAGATGCTCATCTCGCCACCTTGATTGAATCTTCCGAACTGTGTAGCTTTCCCTCTTTCCGGTACTTCAATAACAACATCAACATCGTGCTGATAAGAATTCGCTCCTTTGAATTTTCCATCTTTAGTTGTTTGAAAAATAAAGATGAATGATTTTCCGGGATTGTTTCGTTTCAGTTTTTCCAAATCCTGCGGACTCAGTCCAAGCTTGTTCACACTATCTAAAATAATGAATTGATACTTGCTTAAATCTTCAGGCAAGTAATCACTCACAAAAAGATTTTCATGTTTTACATCTGTATCATTCAATTTCATTTGAAGCGTTGCGTCCAACTTCTCTTCATTAGCAACGTAAAGCACCGTTCCGTGATTGCGAGCTAAGTATCCTGCGAAGTCAACGCACAAATAAGACTTGCCCATTTTAGGTCTTCCAAAAACCATTGCTGTAAATCCTGGACTTGGATCACCAATTAGGTTTAACCATTTACCGGAGAAGCCAATTGAGTTGAAATGAAGGTTTGCAAAATCAATACTGTTCATTAGATTTTGTTTCGGTTTCACTTCTTGCACTTCTTCAACACCGCTTAAACTTTCCTTCTTTGGTTTGCGTGGCTTGGGTTTCGCTTTCAGTTTGTTTAGTGCCAACTGTAGTTTTCGCTTTGTATCAGCAGCTAATTGAACCTTAATGCTCCTGCCCATATTGTTTACTGTTGCCAAAAGTTTACTCTGAATCAATAGAACTTCTTTTGACAAGACTGAGTCCTTCGTGATTTCTTTTTCCTTAATAGCAGTTTGCACATCATTTAGAAATCCCTCAATTTCTTTTTTCTGAAGTGTTTTGCAATGCAGTAATAAAAATCGTTTCACGAACTTTTCTGTCAATGTAGATTCTTGTTTCATTGTTTCTTTTGGTTCAATACTTTCTGTGCCTGATAAACCTTCTTTTTTATCAATGAATTCAAATAGCTTTTCAAAGGCTAAATCGAACACACGTTTTACTTCAGCATCGTTTTCATAGATACTCCAATCGTTGCCTTTGTCAGTTCTTTCTTCAATTAGCAAGTGAGATTTTTTAAGCACTTCCGGCAGATTCTCAAACCCAACTTCACTAACGGCTTTAAAATAATTCTTCGTTGTTATTCTCATGCTGCTTTTAATTTTAATTGATTTAACTGTTTAAATATTACTTTCAATTCCCTTGAATCTTTTGAATTGAGTGTGTGTATAAAAGGTTTCATTTTTGCAGGATCGTAATTCATAACGATCATTTCCGTTTTTACTTTGTCGGTGTGTTTTGTTACCGCAACGCTTTTAGTAACCTTTTGAACTTTCCACTTGTACTTATTGATATAAGTGGTTAGAATTTTTGATGGGTACGAACTCAACAGAAACTTTCCTTTTATCTTGGAAAGCGCATTGAGAAGTTCTCGGTAATCGTTTTCCGAATAACCTTTATAATGACCCTGATCCGAACCGATATACGGTGGATCAGCGTAGATAAATGTTTCTTTGTCATCGCATCTGTTTATTACTTTGATTGCACTATTATTTTCAACTTGCACTCTTGTAAGTCTGTTCTCATACTCTTTTGTAAAAGCATCACGTTTGTTGGCGAGTGCTGCTTCTTTTGAATCATCCTTTCCAAAACCCCATGAACCAATCATTCCTGCGAATCCTTGGTTGGTAGCTGTCCACAATGCCCACGCTCTTTTCACATCGGAATAGCGTTCAGGGTTGTTATAAATTATCATGGCTTTTTTATAAAGCTCACGACTGTGTAAGGTTGATTGAATTTCTTTTTGAAGTTCCGGGAACTTCGTTTTAATTACTTTGAAAAAATTAATGACTTCGCCATTGATATCATTAATCACTTCTACATCCGATTTCGGTTTTGCGAAAAATACTGCGCCACCACCAAAAAATGGTTCGCAATAAAGTTTATGCTGCGGAATCAACGGAAGCAGATATTTTAATAGGGTTTGTTTCCCTCCGTAGTATGTTATTGGTGTTTTCATTTTAAAAGGAATAAAGAGCCTCCCGAAAGAGGCTCTTTGATTTTAGCTATAAATTAATGCAGTTCTGTTGTTCCAAATTTTGTCGAAGGTTTTAGTTCCTGCTGCCCATTGATAAGTAAGCACACCTTTTACTTTTGTTACTTTTTGAATCGCCCAAACTGGAGCATCTACTTTTGCTCCCGGTAACGCAAAGCCATTGTAAACAGCATTTGGATTACTCTCGTCAACCAATGAAGGCTGATAAAATGTTTTGTCATCCAAGGAGTTTATTTTGGCTTGCAAATTACCTACAACAGCCTGAAGGTTTTTAATTTCTCCGATCTCTTCAGTTTGTTTTGCTTCCGTTGCTGTTCCTGCAACATTGCTTTGAAGCATTCCCATAATCAAATCACGCAAGGCTTCCACACTTGCTGATGCCGGAGCAGTTACGTTTGCTTGATCAACAAAAATGTTGTTCAATGCTCCCTGACCGATATCAATCTTAATGATGGTATCTCTTACGATTTCCACTTCACGGATTTGATATTTTAAAATATAACGAGATACACCGTCTTCGGTGATTTTAATACTCGCACCATTGTTCTCAATTGTTGTTGCCATAATTAGTCTTTTTTGTTTTTGTTTAAATATTCGACAATGCTCTCTCCAATTACTGCCCCCATAAATCCACCAATCATCACATAGGGGACAGCATCTTTCTCAGCAGCTCTTGCATAGAAATACATTATTAGAGAGCTTGCCAATGTTGTGGTGGAAACGATGGTTTTTTCTTTTATCATTTCTGTGATTTAATAAATAGTGTTGTTGTAATTCCTGTCATAATCATAAGTCCGGCACTCAGCATTTTACTTTCAAACCGCTTCCTCTTATTCTGCTTGTAGGCGATCTTCAATTCATCGGTTAACTGCTGTTCCCTAATTCGATTCTCTTTTTGTAAATCAAATAAAGATTGATAGTTCCGATTGCAGAATATTAGTTGCGTATCCCGAATGGCGATTGATTGATTTAGACTATTGATGTTTTCAATACACAATGAGTCTGCGTTGTTTGTCAAACCACTCAAGACTAAAACTTCCTGTTTCAAAGTGTCGCAAGGAATATCCGCTACAACTTTTGTTTGCTGCTGCTTGAGTAATACTCTTGCATTGTTCAGCCTAAAAGATAAATCCTTGTTTTTCTTTGTTAGGGAATCAGTTTTAAATTCATACTGTTTTAATTCTTGCTGATATTTTTTATGCGAGTCATCAATTTGATTGTTTTCAAATTCGATGTGCTTTTTTATTTCAGCAATATTTACCTGATGTGGTTTGTCACTACAGCTTTTTACTGCAATGAAGCAGACCACTATGCCTATGATAAAGGCAGAAATTATTTGTTTCATATTTATTTCGTTTTAAATTTTACACTTGTTTTTTCTCAATAGAGTATCCGAAGCACCCTGCGCTGACCAAACTGACCAATGCGTAAAACATATACTCCGGTATTTTCATTCCAAAGAATTGCTCTGCAACCCAGCTTGTTATTAGAACCAAAACAAAAATTGCTGTGGCTACTTCTCTTAAGCTGTGGTTTCCGTTTTTGTCTTTTAGCAATTGTGCTAAAGCTGCTATGAATCTATTTTTCATTTTCGTTTTTTATTTTTGTTTTTCTTTCTCAGAATTCCCCACAAGGCTGTTAAACCCAATGCTATCGATACCGATCCGATTGCCCATCGTTTTATGGTTTGCCTTTTTACCGATCTGAAATCAAGTAGCGTATAAGTAAAACTGTTACCATGAAGTGACCTGTGCTTCTCTGCTAAACCCATGAACTCGTTAAATTCATTGATGTTGGCGAAGACCTGACATCCGGCTGAGTATTTATCTACTTGCTTTGTGATCCCATTCAAACTTGCTCGGTGGATATTAATCCCAAACATTCCTTTATCCTTTTTGCCATTTCTAAAATCAAGTTTTGCATCTCTGTCGTAATCTCTAATTACTGTTAGTGGCTTTGCCTCAACTAACGCTTTGTACTTTCCTTGATGCAATCCGATTCTATAAGCACCCTTGTATTGTCCTTGGGCAAGTATGGCTGTACCTTGAGGCTGCATTGGATTACGCAACCAAAATGTACCCGGATCAGTAGTGACCTTGTAGACATGGTAAAACCAATTTAAGGGAGCTACTTTGTAAAAGACATGAATCTCATCATCAAACCTATTGGGGATGGTACTTGCTGACCTGATCCCGACTATATTTAGTTCGTGTGGTTTTGTATAGAGTTCGTATCCTTTACTTCGTAGAATTCCTCTGATCTTCGATAGTACCATTATGCGGCATTTCCTAAATCGGGTTCATACTCCTTCAACCAAGTCTTTACATCGAAGCAGGGGCAGGCTTTATGCACATCGGGAAAGTCACGGTGTCCCAACACTTCTGCTTGAGGATATTTCTCGGTAAGAGAAACGATCAAATCAAACATGGCGTGCTTTTGCGCTTCACTTCTGTTATCCACCGGCTTTCCTTCTTTATCAATTCCACCTGTGTAAGCTAAGCTGATGCAGTTCGAATTGTGCCGGTACACGCCATTGCTGTTCTTGGTTTCATCAAGCAACTGCACTACGTTTCCAAAACGCTGGATCAGGTAATGATATCCCGGAGTGTCGCCCCATCCTCTTACTTCTTTCCAATATCTCTTGATTGAATTGAGATCTGTTGTGATAGGTGTTGCGGTGCAATGAACCACGATGTATTTTATGTTTCTAAGATTTTTCATTTTTAAATTCTGTTAATGATTTTACTTCTTCTTTTTTTACTCTGAATAATTCTGTGCTGTTTTTAGGAATGAAATAAATCCAACCTTGGTGAGTAAACTCTTTTTCTCCAAGCACAATATGCTTTGGCATTTTGATTTTCATTATGCCTTTGGATTTGAAGATTTCACAATCAGAAATGGTCACGATCTCTTCTCCATGTTTTATTAATCCGGTTAAACCACCACCCACCAATTTGGAATAATTGCTTTCGTTAATTGATGTCGGCATCTTAGCCCTCACTAAAGCTGCTTCCACTTCTTTTCCGAACATTCCATCCACTCCGTATTTTGGTAGTATGCTTGCACCGTATTTTTTCACTAAGGCATTTTGTAATTGTGTTACTCGGTTTCCTTTACTTCCTCTTTTCAAAGGAAAATCATCGTTCCTTGAAGAAGGCATTGATGTTGATCCTCCGCCCGATGATTCTGCAATAGAGGTTGTGTCTTCTTCCTGATTCGCTTTCCTCTTGTTCTTCAAATAGTGCCATCCCAAGAATCCTGCGACTCCAGTTCCTAATACGCCCAGTCCAATCAGGATTGTTTTTCTTTTATTGTGTGTTTTGTTTTCCATTATCCCTTTGGTTTTGTCGTTATTATTTTTAAATAATCAGAAAGCTCCCAAACCTCCAACTCACTCTTTAAATCATCCATGAGATTATTCCCATAGAGTTTTTTGTAGAATGCTGCTGTCATGATGAATGCTTTTTGAGTTGGCATTTCATTAAAAACTGCTTTGATAGCTTCTTCATCTGTGCCCGGTAAAAAGCCATAAGATTTGTCGAAGGCTGCTTTTAATCGCTTTGCCCATCCATCATAGCTTGTTACCACATTAGTTGGTTTACCGCCTGTTTTATCAGGTTTCTGTCCGATGATTTGAAGCATCTCATTGTACTCGGTAGTTTGCAACTCATCACTCATATCGGTAATCATGTTTGAGTTGTAGAGTTTTTTGTATGACTCTTGAACTTTGAGAAAAACTTGTTTGCTTGGAATGTCTTGTAACGTGGTTCTTAATTTTTCGGTATCCGTTCCCCACCATCCATCATTCTCAAATGCCATTTTAATTTGCTTGGCATAAGTTGCAGGCGTACCGTCTTCAAAAGATTTTTTCTCTTCACGATTAGCAACACTCTTCACAACAAGTTTTCTCCCAAAGAAAACACCACCGCCTACAATCCCCAATCCAATCAGGGAGTACAGGATCTTCTCCTTCACAGTTAAATCATTATTGGTGGTATCTTTTTTCATTTTAAACTCCTAATGCTTTTTTTGCTAATGCAGTTTTTACTGGATCGTTTTTAACGATGTCGGCAAGTTTTAGAAACTCCTTTGTCGTTAGTTTTTTCAATAAAGTGCCTATGGCACTCATTTTAGAATCGGCTTCTGCTTCAGTAGCTGCTTCAATTGTTAAGTCGTAACTAAATTTTGTCATTTTACTTTTTGATTTCTAATAATTCAAATACTGTTTCGATGTTCTTTGGCACTTCCACAAAGGATTGCAGGATGAGCATAATTTTGTCAAGCTGTTCCTGATTGAAGTGTGACTCTAATTGTTTTAAGAATCCAAGCTGCGCTTTTGTTTCATCAGACATCCCTTCTTCGTTAGGTGTTTTCTTTTTAAATACCACTTCGTTTTCAATCACTTCTGCTGTTGCATTTTCTGTTATAGATTCCTGTGCGATCAATCCTGCAAGCGCATCTCCGCCCGGTAATTTGGCAACCCAATGCGGATTACGTTTTACCATCCCTTCAACAATCACAGAAGCGACATCGCCAAGGTTTACATCACCCCAATGCAATTTTTTACTTTTGTAGTGACTTAGCTTTTGTTCTAAATCTTCGATGTATTCTTCTGCATCTGATAAGTCTTTTTTGCAGGTTTCAAACTCACGCTTCATCAATTCATTTTGCCAACGCTCTCTCTCCTGCATCAATGCAACAGTCAATCGTTCTGTAATTTTGTTTTCCAACTCGATCCCTGACAAGCCTATTACTTGTGGTGTTTGAACTTGTTCAACAACTTCTGAGGGCTTTTTCTTTTCAATGAAAAACAGGAACTGTGTGTAACGGTTTGAATTCTCGGTGTTGTAGACAAATACTTTTACTGTCTCGGTCGTATCTTCTAAATACACTTTATGGTCATCAAGGGATTCGATTTTACTTGTGCGTGGTACAACTTTTACATCATTAACATACACCTCAATAAATTTTCCTTCGCCTTTGTCAACCATGTCGTGCAGCCACATTTTAAATTGTGATAGCTTCACATCATTGTATGGATTTGTTTGTTGCATTATTTTTTATTTTTAGTTTTTATTTTGTGTTTTGGTATTACTTGGATAAATCGCAAGTGATTAATACCGGATAAGTAATTTGTGATCTGTATTTTACTTTGGTGTTCGTATTGCATTTCATTGGTCGTGCTTTCACTCAAGTCGAAAATTCCCGTTTCACTTTCTACTCTTACATTTTCGGCTTCTTCAATCAGGTAATAGAATTGGTTAAAAGCATCAATGGTTTGTTCTTCATTCGGCTGTAAAACCAAGTGTCGGAATCGGATAAAGTAATCTGCCTTGTATCCTAATTCTTGCATCCTGCGTGGGATGTATTCTAAAGCAAGATTTATTGTCATTGTCTATTCCTCCACATTAATCCATACATAAATTGTCACTTCGTAATTGATGTCCACCTTTTGTGATTTACCGAGAGCGTCCAAGTACCATCCCTGAATAATTGTTGACTCGGCATCTACCTTCACAAACTCTTCTGTTCTTTTATTGCCGTGCGTAAAATCATTCACTTTGAAACCTGCGTTTGAAAAATCTCCGTAGCTTAAGTTTGCGTCTGCTACAAAAACATCGGTGGAATAAAACCAATTCGACTCTTCGCTACTTTGCAATTTCAACTCTCCGACTAATTGGTTTCTTTTAAATAAACCTTTCGATCTTTCTCCAACCACTACTGTATCAATCGCTGTATGCCATGTTTCAAGTACCGGAGATTTTATTGGTGGGGCTGCTATTTCTGCTGCTGCAAACTTCACTACGTCTGACTTGCTAATTAGTCTCCCTCCGTATTCTACTCCAATTATAAACTTGGTATCATTCGGAAGCTTTATTTGAAAATGCTTTCGCTCTCCTTGTCGCTTGATATTGATCTTGGTAATTATCACTCCCTCTTTCATCATAACTCATCCTCCATTTCACAGTCCAAATACAAACTCACTCTATATGCTGTGAACACCGTTCTGCCATCATCCAAATCTTTGTAAACGATTTGAACTCTTCCATTGCCGGGTGATACACCTCCTAAATCATAGTAGCGTTGTTTAGGTGCTACATTTATTCCTGACATCAACAATTTGCTTTCGTAATTGTCAGGAAAGAACTCTTCTTTATTTATTTCAATCTTTTGAGTTCCTCTGTAATACAGTAGGTCGTCCTTATCCGATGTAACCAACACACCATGCACTTTCACAATGTTCTTGTCGAGTTCAAAGGTGTCGCTCACAGTTGAGTTCGCCTGAGTAATCTTTATGTCAAATCTTTTTTTTGTTGCTTTTAACATGGTATTGTTTTTTTAAAGCCGGGAGATTGCTCTCCCGACTATTTGGTTAATTATTAAGGAGTGGTAATCGTTCCGTGTAAACCAACATACAATTGTGTCTTTGGATCAAGTCCTTCCATTGAACCTAAGTCAACTGTAAACTCTACCAAGATGTCATCGTGAATCAAGCGAGGGTTCGCTAATTTGTAATAACCCAATGGTAAGTTGTGCATGTTGCTTGTTTTAAAAGCTGCAATGCTTGTCTCAGGGATGATGATTTTTTTGTTCGCTTTTAAGCTGAACTCTCCACTTGCAATTGCAGGGAAGTCTTCCAATTGAATAAACTTCGATCCCATTACTTTATCAGGTGTTGCATCTGTTGGAATTGATGCTAACAAGTAGATTCCGCTTACCAATAATGCTTGGTTCTTTGGTAATTTTGCGTTGCTGATATTTCTCAAACCAACTTCTTTCACATCCTGAGTTTCAAACAACTTGATGGTTTTTGAATTCACCGGTTTGATGGAATACACGATGGTATCTGCCAAACGCAATTCTCCTTTTGCTAACGCACTTTTAATATGAGCAGGTAATTCTGCAAAGTGCTTTTCCATTTCTGCACGAGAGCCTCTGCTCATCGCACCCGGACTTGCCAACTTGTTAATCGTGCGTTGACGAGCGATGGGATTCATTCTTCGAAGTGCGCCCAATAACTCTTCTCCCTCTGCGCCTTCTAATCCAAGTAATGCTCCGGCATTGTTGTACTGTTCTGTTCCGTCTAATAGTTCTAACATAATTTTTGTTTTTAAAAATTTAACTTCTGGTTATTTTTTTGTGTGTGTGATGGATGTTCTGTTTTTTTTAGTAGATTTTTTCTGATGGTTCTACTGCTTCCATTTCTCCGTTAAGACCGTTGGTGGCGTTGTTTTGGATTTGTTGGTGGATATTATCCAAAGCGCTCATGTCTAATTCGCCTACTGATTCTTCAGAGTTTGGATGCAGGAAGTATTGTACTTGACCAAGACCATTTGTTCCGTTCTCATCTTCCTTCTTCTCTTTTGCTTTCAACACTTTGTCAAGGAAAATTCTTTTTTTCATGTCGTCTTTTAAAGCGAGCAATCTTTCCTTTACACCTTGTAATCCTTCTGCGGGTTTTCCATTCATGCCTGATACTGCTTGATAAGTACCCGAAGCCATCATTCCTAATCCGAGTGCCGAGGCGATCCTGCTTTTAGAAAAGTGTCCGACTCCTGAAACTGCTGCTCCAACAAGGAAGGACAATCTTCCCAATGCCGCTCCTGCAACTCCTCCTCCGATTACTCCAACAACGATGTCTTTTCCCAACTCGGTTGCTGCATCTTTCACTTTCGCTCCGGTGCTTCCATCGCCTGTTCCGTTGAGTGCTTTTTTCTGCGCTGCTTTTTGATAACTGTTTTTACTGTTTGCCATTTTATTTTATTTTTAATCGTTTGTTTTTTTACATGTATGCTACTGCTTGTTTTTTCTTGCCCTTATGTCCTCCTTTCTTTTTTTTCCTTCGTGATTTCATTCCTGTTAATTGTGGTGTTGGTGCAGATGGTTTTGATTTCATCATTTTGACTCCAAGAAAAACCAATCCTAATCCTGTTAAACCAATCGCTGTGGGTTTAATCCATTTTTTATTCTTCTCCCAAAAACTTGGTGGTTTATCTCCTCCCGAATTATCTCCGCCACTATCTGAACTTGAAGTGTTGGATGTTCTCATTAATGCGCCTCCATTATCGCTGTTCACGATCTTGATATCTGCTGCACCTTTAGAAACTTCTTCTTCCGATGTTCCATCTCCTGGTTTTGATTCTGTGTTATTAAAATCTTCTCCTTCTTTACTTTTCTTAGGAAACATATTTCCGATGCCTTTTAGTAATCCTGCAATCGCTCCAATGATCCCTGTTGCTGCGGTTACAGAAGCTGCTGCTGCGGTTGCCGATCCAAGTTCTCCGAATCCTTCGCTTTGATAGATATCAATTCCAAGTAAAGTTTCAGATGGTGTGTTCTCGTCCATTCCATCCATGTCATCGGGGATGTAGCCAAGTCCATCGACATCGTGCTTTCCTTTTTTATTTCCCTTCCCTGTAAGAATTGCTTTTTTCAGATTTTCGGGTTTACCACCTGCATCGTAAAAGATCTTTTCAATTTTTGTTTTTACTTTTTTTAGTTTCTCAAACTTGCTCATGTCCATTTCTTTTTGCTTTGCAGCATCTTCACTCAGGTATGCGTACTTGAGTCGTTGAGCAACTTTGAAAAGATTTAGTTTCATGCTGATTAAAACGCCTTCACGAATTAATGCGGTCGCAGGATTTAATCTGTTGGTAATGTGGAGTCCTTTATGAAGAAGGTTTTTTAGTTTTCCTTTCTTTGAAGTGTCTCCTTCACTTCCGGGAGGTTCGCTCATTTTCTTTTTGAAGAGTTTGCCTAAATCATCTTCGCCATTGAGTTCCTCCCAACCCATTAGGTCTTGCACATCTATATTGTTTGTGCTGGGTACGCCATTTAAATATTCTAATTCCATTTTTGTGTCTTGTTTTTCTGAGTATGGTTCTTCGTAATTGAATCGGTCTACCACACAATCGACCGTGATGTAATTTCCTGCTGTTGTCGGCACTATCGGATAGATATGCTGAAAGTGATCTTGGCTGTATTTTGTGATTCGCAGTTTGTGCTTTATTTTTAAGTTGCTCAATATGCTGCTGATAAACACCGTGTAACAATCGCAATCTATTCCGTGAAACCTATCGTGCCAGCCTCTTGCAGGGCTTCTGATTTGTTCTTTGCCTTCTTCATCTTTTTTGTAAGCGATGTGGGTATAAACAAAATCCCAAATGTTTTTGCAGGTCTCATACACATTACTTCCTTTTAGTAGTGGTGCTAACTTTGAAGTCTGAAACAACGTTTCTCGCACTACTTGTGGAATGAATCGGACTGTGTCATTTACCGTTGCGCCTTTTTTAATTGTTGGATCAAGGAACATTGGTTTTGGAAAGAAGTGGTTGAATTCTTCTCCGCTTTTTATTTTCCTTTTTTTATTTGCTTCCATTTTGCACTCCGATTAATTGTACTTCATCTGTTTTGTCATAAGGAACTTTTTTAAATCCCAAATCAATTGTTGTCATGGTCATTACACCAATCTTAAAGGCTTCTCCTTGTTGTACTGCTTGCAACAAGCCTTTGGCAGTAGAGAGGAGGCTGAACATCGGGATGCGAATCATTATCGCTTCGAACTTTGCCTCACCGAAAGCCGGAAGTGCGATGTCCTGATTGACCGCTTGCGAGCTTCCGATGCTGCTTCCCTTAATCAGTAATTTGATAAAAGGGAACTTGAGTTTTAAACTCGTGCGAGTTGGATTTTTCAACGTCACATCAACTCTCAACACCAATCCTTGCAAATCCAACTTGTGTAGCTTAACCGTTGGAACAACTTCCAAGTTCACCGAGGTCTTATTCAATCTCCACAGATACATTCCTCCTGCTACAACACCTCCTCCTATGCCTAAGCCTAACAGTATTTTTTTAATGCTTGCCATTTACTTTTTTTTGATCTTGTTGCTAAAATATTCTCCGCCTACTTTGAAAGCCATCCAAATTGCACCGCCTACAAAAGCTTTAATTGCATAGTCCATCAAACTTGAATAGTCTATGTTTGCGAACAGTATGCTTGCGGTTAGAAGCATACTTCCTGTTCCATCTGTTGATCCTACATGTTTAATTTCTGACATCTTTTTTTGTTTATTTATTAGTAATTCATCCATCACGGTACAAAGGTGTATCAACTGCTTGGGACGCTTTCTCGGTTTGGGATTCAAGTCCCAAACTCTGCCGAGTATGGCACACAATGGAAGTGAATAGAATTACAATTCAATTGTTTTTGGCGTTCCTAATTCTTGGAATATCAATTCCACTTGCTTGATATTAAAATATCTTCCATTTCTTTTTCCTAATTTTTCTTTAAATTGAGTTAACCAACATCTAAATGTTTTCTCGCTCACTTGATAATACTTCGCCAATTCGCCCGGCATATAGGGCTTTACAGAAAGTGCCTTTAATTCTTTGTTTTCCATTTTAGTTGTTGATTTGAAAATTGATAATACTGTTGTTGAAGATTTGTAATAGGTCAAATTGTTTTTGTTCGATTAATTTTTTGCGGTAGGTTACAATTGTTTTGATTGTTGGCTCTTGCAAATATTTTGTGATTGCTTTTGCAAGAAGTGTTATTCCTTTATTGTACTCAGGAACAGATATGCGTTGCAAACAAACTTCTTGATACCATCCTTCTGTTCCTGATAAACCTTTGTGGTAGCTTATATTTAACCAATCAATTGGTTTTGATAAATAACGACCACGTTTTCTGTTTACATAGCGTTTCGCTAAACACACACGCTCGATAATTTCTTCAAAAACTTTTGTGGGTTTTTTAAAGTTGTTGTAATGTTCTGCGATTAGGTTTTCAAACTGAGTTTCTTCTTTATTCGAGAACTCGTTGTTGTTCCATAATGCTGCGTGAATAAAAATCCAAGTGTTCTCAATGGTGTTGTTTTTTGGATTTGATTTACCACCTTTTATTACTCTTAAGTGTGGAAATACTGTTTTGATTTTTCTTACTGCTGTCATTTTATTTAGTTTTTATTGATTACTTTTTTGAGTCGTTGTACTTGACGATACAAAGGTGCGACAGCTGTTGTGGGCACTTTCTCGGTTTGGGATGTAAGAGAAAAATTCTGACGATAAGAGCGAAATTTTGCAGCAATGAGAAAAATTCGGAACACAAAAGCATGTATGAGAATGCATCGTGAGCAAAGAGAATTTTTGGGAAGATTTGGGCAGTTTTGGGCTGCGAAATTTTATGGGGTTGACTGCGGATTTATTCGGGGGTGATTCCGGGAGGATTGCTAAAGTGCCGCAAATTATCGGGGGTTACCGTGAAAGTATTCCGGGGGCATTATGGGATGATTTAATAAAAAAGTAAAAGGTGACCATAAGATCACCCTTCAATAGTATTTCAAGAAAATAGAACAGAGATTAATTTACAGTACCGGGTACTCCTAATACTTCTAACATTGTTTTAACTTGGTTCACTGTATAATAGCGACCGCTTTTTTTTCCAACTTTATCTTCAAATGGTTTTAACCAGCTGTTAAAAGTTTTTACTGATACTTGATACTTTTCTGCCAACTCCCTTTTTGAGTAGGCTTTTAATTCGAACTTGTCTGTCGTGATTCCCATGTCTCTGTCTCTCTTCTAAAAATTAATACTTTCATTATCTACGAATATTTTTCCAAAAACTCCTCCTCGTGCGAATTGAAAAATAAAGCGAGTTGCTTTACATTTAGTTTTTGTTTGCTTTTGTAGTTGGTAATCATATCTCTCAACTTCATTGGATTTTCTCTTGCGATATCCAACTCCGCAGGTTCTCTTCTGCGAATGTTCATTGAATTAAATTGATTTATCAAATACCTTTTTTGGTTATCAGTAATTACACCGATATCGTTTGCCCTGTATAATAAGGCTTGCATGGATAGTTTCCATTTGCGCTTTAAATCCGCTAAGATGTTTAATGTAACACCATCTTTGAAATCTCCTTTGATGTCTTTTTCCGGCATTAAGAATTCAGCAGCAAACTCATTTGCTTCATGGCTAATATCTCTTGTAAAAGAAGGATTGGTTTGTAGATGCATTACTAAATGCCCTAATTCATAAGCTAATGTGAATCGTTGGCGATCACCTAAACTTCTTTTATTTGAAAACACTACAGGAAATTTACTATCTGCTAAAATGCTCATGCCATCTACACGATCAGTATTAAAGTCAAAATTGATTACAAATAATCCATTCTCTTCTAATACTTGTGTGAGGTTGTTAATGCCACCCTTTTCAATTTTCCAAAGCTTGCGAAGTTTTCTTGCAGCCTCCGCAGGTGATCCTAATTTGTCAATATCCAACACAGGTAAACTAATCTCAGGGTAACTAATAGCTTTTAAAAGCTTTTCTACGTTTAAACGATAGATGTTTACTTGTGCTTCAACTGGCAACATAATCTTCTGCGCCACAATATTACGCTTGCGCAATGCTAGCGCAGGTGGGAGCGTTTCTCCTTCTTGATAAAAGAACTCTTCCGGGTAATTTAAAACGGATGAAAGTGCCTTTACATGATGCTCCCCAAGTTCTGTGTAATCCTGCTCAATGCGTGACATGTGCGAGGGAGATAGCCCTAACTTCTCAGCTAAATCTAGCTGAGATAAGCCTCTCGATTCTCTTGCAACTGTTATCATTTTGGGATTTAATTTTAAGGTAGTCATAATTTTCATTCGTTCAGTTCAACTGCATACCAAAAGTATAATTATTCTGCATAATTGCAAAATAAATCCCCTTTTTTATAAATTTAAAACATTAATTAGTTGATTTTGTGGGACTTAATTTATGAGCATGTTTAAAAGTTTAGTTTAAAAATTTGGAAAAAAGTTCTCAACAGAAATCATGTTTCGTATCTCATAAAATGAGATGGATTGAAAAATAATACTATATTTATAACGTCCAAAAAGGATTGACAATGAACCGAATAAAAGAAGTGCTTGAAAAGAAAGGGCTGACACAAACGTGGTTGGCTGAAACCCTTGGTAAAAGCTTTAATATGGTAAATTCTTATGCTCAAAATAGGCGACAGCCAAGCATTGAGATACTTTATCAGATTGCGGACTTACTAAAGGTTGATGTTAAGGAATTATTAGAGAGCAATATTAAAAAAACGAAAACAAATTAAAAGAATTTATGGCAAATAAACTTTCATTATCACGATTAGAAACATTCCTTGAAGAAGCTTGCGAAAGTTTAAGAGGGAACATGGATGCTTCTGAATACAAAGAGTACATTATTGCAATGCTTTTTCTAAAAAGAGTAAACGATCAATTTGAGGATCAAAAAAAGGTTCGTAAAAAGAATTTGATTGAAGTTCGTGGTCTTGCAGAACCGGAAGTTGAATATGAGTTGGAAAAGCCAAATGCTCCGGAATACGATTTCTTTGTTCCAATTACTGCACGTTGGGAAAATATTAAGAGTTTACAAGAGGAAATTGGAGATCATTTAAATACTGCGTTGGCAGCATTAGAGGATGCCAACTTGGACAAATTGGAAGGTGTTTTAAAAAGCATCAACTTCAATAGAACCATTGGCAAAAACAACAAACAGATTACTGATGAAGATCTCCGGGAATTAATAAAGGAATTTAATCGGATTAAATTAACTGATGACAACTTAGAGTTTCCCGACTTATTAGGTGCGGCTTACGAGTTTCTAATTAAATACTTTGCGGATAGTGCTGGAAAAAAAGGAGGAGAATTCTATACTCCAAATGAAGTGGTGAAATTATTGGTAAATATTTTAGAACCGAAAGCTGATGATGAAATATATGATCCTACAGTTGGTAGTGGTGGTATGCTCATTGAATGCCAAACGTATGTTGAAAGCAGATATGGTTCTTCAAAAAATCTTTCACTTTATGGGCAAGAGAAAAATGGAACTACATGGAGTTTATGCAAAATGAATATGCTGTTTCACAATATTTTTGATTCAAAAATTGTGAACGGAGACACCTTGATGAATCCGATTCATGAAGATCAAGGTGAATTAAGAACTTTTGATTTGGTAATAGCCAATCCTCCATTCTCTCAAAACTATTCCAAAGATGGGATGAAGAAAAAAGAACGTTTTAATTTTTGGATGCCCGTAAAAGGTAAAGCAGATTTTATGTTCGTTCAACACATGGTTGCCAGTTTAAATAACGAAGGGCGAATGGCGGTTGTAATGCCTCACGGAGTTCTATTTCGTGGTGGCGATGAGCGTAATTTCAGAAAATGGCTTGTTGAAAAGGGCTATTTAGAGGCTGTGATTGGTTTGCCACCTGCTCTGTTCTATGGAACCACAATTGGGGCTTCAGTAATTGTTATTAATAAAAAGGGCGCTCATTTAAGGGATAAAATTTTATTCATTAATGCTGATCGAGAATATAAAGAAGGTAAAGTACAAAATAAATTACGCCCTGAAGACATTGAAAAAATTACCTATACATATCGTAACAAGACAGAACTTTACAAATACAGCAAGCTAGTTGGAAAGAATAAAGGGGTTGATGAAGATTGTAATTTGGAAAAAGAAGGATTTAATCTAAACATTAAAAGATTTGTTGATAATACACCCCCTGCTGAACCAAATGATGTTCACGCACACTTGAAAGGAGGTATTCCTGAATCGGAAATCGGAGCCTTAAATGGTTCCTTCGCTTCTTATCCTGGAGTTAATGAGAGATTATTTACAAAGGCGAAGGATGGGTACTTAATGTTTGCGAAAACTATTATTCAAAAAGAAGACATCAAAATATTAATCGATGAAAGTCCCGAAGTAAAAGCAACTCAAGCGCAGTATACTGTTCAATTATCAGATTGGTGGAAAACTGTTGTTAAAGAATTTGAAGCGTTACCTGAAAACAAAAACATATTTGAACTGTACCATAAATTCTCGATTAGTTTTACAAAAGCAGTATCTGAACTAAAAACAGGGCAAAAGGCGGTATTAGACAATTATCAAAGTCGAGGCGCATTAGCATCATATTGGAATATATTAAATATCGATTTAAAGAGTGTGGCTGCAAGTGGGTGGAATGCGGAATTAATTCCGGATGATGAAATCTTAGAAAGTCAATTTCCCGAAGTTTTAAAAGAATTAAGAAAAAATGAAGCGAGAAAAGAAGAAATTGAAGTTCAATTTACCGAAGTAAATGAATTAGAAGAAGGAGTTTGGAATGAGGAAGAATATACTTTATGGCAGAAAGATGAACTGAAAGATCACAAAGATGTTATTAAAGGATTCAAAGGGGAAAAGAAGGAGGCGGAGAAAGAATATAAAAATCTACAAAAAAGAATAAAGGCAAATGAAAAAGCGGCAAAAAACGATCCTGTATTGGCAGCTGAAGTTAGCAGACTTGAAACGGAAGCACTAAAGTATTCAGCTGAAATTACCAAGTTAGAAGCTATGATTGAAATGGACGAGGAACGCATCGCTGAACATCTTGCTTTAGAAGAAGAATTAAAAAAATGCAAAAAAATCATTAAAGAAATAAAAGATAAAAAGCAAAATTTGGTTGACCAAGCTCGATTGCTTATTGCACCGGAAGAAGCGAAAGAATTGATTTTAAAAAGATGGAATAATGTACTGCACCAAACTATCAATGGTTATCTTAATACTCATAGTCGAAGTTTATTGATCGCTCTTGAAAACTTACATAATAAATATACAATTCCTTTGCACAATTTATTAATTGAAAGAGAAAAAGAAACGGAGTTATTAAACAATTTTATAATGGAACTTGGATATGAGTAACGAAGGAAAAATAAGAATAGGTGAAAATATTCGGATTATTCCTGGATATCCATTTAATTCAAGGTTATTTAATTCCGATGGTGATGGGCTTCCTTTGATTAGAATTCGCGACTTATTAAAATCAAAAATTGAAACATTTTATAGTGGTGAATTTTCCGATGAGTTTACTATTTCCGAAGGAGATATTCTGATTGGTATGGATGGTGACTTTCATATTGTAAAGTGGCAAAACAAAAGGAAAGCATTGTTAAACCAGCGAATAATGAAGGTTGCTCAAAAGCAAGGAGCACTGATTGACATTAAATACTTCTATTACTTTCTTTCCCCTTTTCTAAAAAATATTCACGATAAAACTACTGCAACAACTGTAAAGCATTTATCAACCTATGATATTTCAAATGCATTTGAAAAATTCCCTCCTCTTTCAGAGCAAAGTCAAATCGCATTAATTCTAAATACAGCTGATTCGGTTATAGAGAAAACTAAAATAGCAATAGCTAAATACAAGGCAATTAAGAAAGGTATGCTTCAGGATTTGTCGACAAGAGGAATAGATATTCAAACGGGCAAACTCCGCCCTAAAATTATTGATGCGCCTGAATTATATAAGGAGAGTAAACTAGGTATGATCCCAAAGGAATGGGATGCGGAAAGGCTAGGAAACAGAGCAATTATTGAATACGGTAAATCGCAAAAAGATGTAGTCTCGATAAATGGAACTATTCCAGTTTATGGAACAGGTGGATTGATGGAATATGCAATAGATTATTTATTTGATGGAGAGTCAATTCTAATTGGAAGAAAAGGAACTATTGATAAGCCATTTTATATTACTGGTAAATTTTGGACTGTTGATACCGCTTATTATCTCAGTTCTTTTAAAGGCAATGTTAGATGGCTTTACTATCAATTAGAAAAATACGACTTAAAAAGATTGAATGAAGCTACCGGTGTTCCAAGTATTAATAGGGAACAACTATACGATATTCAGATCGCTTTTCCTCAGAAAAACGAGCAAGATGAGATTGTAAAACGAGTTTATAGTATTGATAAGAAATTGAACACAGAACAAAATTGCCTTCTTAAAATACAGCTTTTAAAAGCAGGACTAATGGCAGATTTGTTAAATGGAAAAAAAGTAGTGAAGGTTGAAAAATCAACTGAAATAGTTAATCAATAATATTGGATTAGAAATGTCACCGGAAGTAAAAGAAATATTAAAATTGGATATATCAGAGTTGAAAGATTTTGTTGAGACGAGACAACGCTTTCTTTCTGATAAATACAATATGATTTCCGAATTCAGGGGAGAGAAAGGGATAAACAATGATTACAAAGGCAGGCAGTTACTTGAGTTAATTCAAAATGCAGATGATGCAGGTTCCAAGTTTGTGAATATAATTATTGATTCGGAAAGCAATAAATTACAAATTATCAATGAGGGTGAGCCATTCTCTGTTGCCGGATTCCGTTCATTAATGATCACGAACCTAAGTACTAAACGGAAGAAAAAATATATTGGTAACAAAGGTTTAGGATTCCGTTCCATATTAAACTGGAGTCAAGAAGTTATTATTTCAAGTGGCGGTTGTGTCGTTACCTTTTCTGTTGATCATGCTAAAAATAAATTCTTTGAACTTTATCTTAATGAAGATGACCGTTCCGAAATATTAAAAGAATTTGAATACAAAGAGGATATTATCCCCTTTCCAATTTTTTCTTTGCCATCTGTGAAAAAATCAGAAGACCAACAAAACCATACTACAATTGAGATTGATTATTACAAGGAAGTAGAAACGGATATTTTAGCTCAACTTAAAACACTTAGAAAAGAAGTTTTGTTATTCCTTAATCACATCGAAAAAATACACATTTCAATTAACGGAACAATAACTGAATATAATAGTGAAAGAATTAACGACACCATTGCAATAGACGATCAAACATGGAAGGTATATAACAATAAGATTAATGGAGAAGACCCTTTGTTGCCTGCAAAATATAGAAACCTCGAAGTAACCGAAGACGAATCTTTCAGCCTAAAAATCGCAATTCAAGAGGGGCTAAAGGATAATGTGAATAAGCTGTTTACTTTTTTCCCAACTAAAATCGGGTTGCACTTCCCGATGGTAATTCATGGAACATTTGAATTGGATAGTTCTAGAAATAGGATTATTGAAACAAATAAAAACAAGTTTCTTGTTACCGAATTGATAAACCTAATATTTAAAATTAGCGATATTTTTTTTGGAGAAACTGCTAATTGGGATAAGCTTCGCCTATTAAATTACAAGGGAAATAAAGACACCGTATTAGAAGAGTTTGGTTTTTATACCGCAATTGATAATAAAATAAAAACGCTTCCTGTGTTGCCTTGCATTGACGGTAATTACAGATCGTACTCGCATATTAAATTTCATTCTAGTGGTTTTTCAGAACTAATAGAAGAGTTGGAGCAACAAAAACATTTTTCGGATTTGATTCAAAAAATCCCGGACGACATTTTAGCTTATTTTAAAACGCAATTTCCTAATTACTTAACTGATAAGCGTTATACAGATCAAATACTAAAATCGAAAGCCGAAGCTGTAAGCAAAGAAATCTATAATACTGTTTCTCTTGATCTGTATGCGAAGTGGATCGCAAACCTTAGTTATCAATTTCCTAAAAAGGGGTTTTATCTTTCTGTTTTATTTAATGAACAAGTAGCAATAATCGAAAGTAACAATACCATTTTTACACCCCCATCCAAAAATGCGCTTGTAGAAGTTCCAGCGCATATTAAAATGGATTACCTAAACTCAAATTTATATGAAAGTCTTGTTCGACATTACAATATTAGCGATGATAATGAAAGAGCAAGGAAGCTAAAAGACAAATTAGAGGCTTTTATTAATATCCAATCGTTTGAGCCTGCTCCAGTATTAACCAAAATTGTTACTAATACTGATAAATTAATAAGCAGCACAAATAAATTAAGTGAAAAGCAAGGGTACGCAAAAGCAATGCTTAAATCACTTTACGATTATTTCAATTTATCAAGTAGAGCGAAGGATTCGCAAATCAGAACCAATAATATTCCAGTTATAAATGCTTTAGGTGAAATCATTTATGCTAAAGACAGCTACCTATCAAAAGAATATGCGACTGGCTTACTGCGAACGCAACTTCTAGGAGAACTATATGAAAACAAAGAACTAGTCGCTTCCGGAGCTGAATTAGGCTTAGAAAATGAGGAGGAGGTTGAACAGTTTTTGATTGATTTTTTAGGAGTAAATAAATATTTACAACTTGAAAGAATAGAGGACAGAGGAATTTCCAATGATAACTATTTAAATTTCGTTTTTAAATATAAAACTAAGCCTGATAGATTCAGATCTTCACGTATTTCCTATACGCAAATAAAAAATATTAGTGTCATTAAAGACAAAATTGATAAGGGTGATTTGACCAGAGAGCAATTTGTTACTTGGATTTGTGTTGATAATGATATAAGTGAAAAGCTGCGTAGTTTCTCTGATACAGATTTTAGATATGATCTAACTAATCAAACTTATAATAGTCATAATTATAGATTACAAGATGTCCCCTCTTATATTAGGTATCAACTCTCCTCTTTAGGGATTTTTGATGGCTTTCTTTTAAACGATATGGGAACCCCAATAATTAATGATTTTCAATTTGATTTTAAAGCGGAAACATTCCAAAAACGGAATATTGACAGCACACTATTAAAGGAAACATTAATTCAACTTGGAGCGAAGACTGAATTCAACGATTTAAGCATTGAAAGAGTTGAGGAGATTTTGAAATCATTACCAACGAAAGATAAATTAGGAAAGAATGCTCGGAAAATATACCAAGCATCAATAGATCGATTTAAAGAAAAACAAGAACCTCTAAAAAACATTTCTGACCTTCTTTTGCATTCTACTAAAGAAAAAGTTAAACAATATATTCCTTATAGCGAGGTATATTATGCAAATAATATTGGTCTCCCTCGAAAAATTCTTAATGAAAAAGCAATTTTAAATTTTCCAAAAAGATCAGGGGAGCAAAATATATCAGAGTTCTTTTCAGTTCAAACCTTTGACAATATTAATTACTCAGCAGGAGATCATACAATTAATGAATTTTCGACAAGTGTACTAAAAGCATATTTAAAGGACATCAGACCTTATATTTTAGTTCACAGATTACAGAAGCTAAAAGCCGATGCAGATATTAGAGAAGCGATAAGGATTGTAAAATCGATAAATATTGTTTTGTGCGATTCATTAGTCTATGATTTTAATGGTAGCAGTAATGAGGCAGAAAAATACGACTTCGTTCCTGCAACAGATGATAAATACACATACTTGATCAAATACTCACAGAGTTCATCAGTCGACACTTTAAAACAAGATTCTGAACTTAGCGATGTAATTAGTGAGATTTATTCAATTGCATTTGATCTCGCTAACATCCGGGCAGAAATCAGAAGCATTTTCAGAAATGATACTAGGGATACACAGCATCAAATAATAGAAGAGTTTGGCGAAGAAAATTTATTAAATGCCAAATCAAAACTTGAAATAACTAATGGAGAATTAGAGTTTTGGAAAATTATCTATCAGTTAAAGAAAATTCCGAAAAAGTTACCACTAGTTGAAGATGAGAGCGATTTTAGAAAAATAATTTCTAGTGAATTTAATATTAATAGAAAATCTATTTCTCAAATTGAGTATGATTTTTTAGACCTAAAAAACAATCTAAAATATTTGAGAGATATTTTTTTACATCTCAATATTTCATTAAGTGATTTCAATACTAGTTTTGGTAAATCATTAAATTTCCATGAATACCACGAGGAGTCCTTAAGATTGTTAGTGGATAATATAAAGCAAGATTTCATTAAAGCTTTATGGAGTAAATATTCAGTTGATGCTATTGAAGTACAACGAACATTTACCGTACAAATTAATTCTTTCAATTCTGCGATTGTAAATGCGATAGCGGAGGAATGTAAACTTGCTATTGAAGTTGATTACTCAATAAAAATAACTCAAACGATAAAGGATAAATTTGATTTGGTATTGTCTGAGGAATCAACTAAGAGCATCTCATTCATTGAGCAATTTGAAAAGAATAAGAAATTGATTGGGCTAACAGACGATCAAATAAATTTATTGGAAGAATCGGACAGAAGTCTTCTATATTTTGATATTGGTGAGGAAGAATTAGGTAAAATAAAAGACAAAATAAAAGCCACAAGTTCGAACAATGATATGCCAAATAACCTTCCTGAAAATAAAACGGAAGAACCAAGTGATGCAAAAGATATATCAGAACTTGAGCCACGAGGAAAAAAGAAAAAACCAAGTAAGCCAAGAAATAGATGGGGGAATTCTAATCCCGGTGGATCGTATTCTCCTGAAGAAGAAAAAGCAAGAAAGGAACTAGGAAAAAAATCTGAAGAGGAAGTTTTAAAAGCACTTAGAGACATGTATACCGAAGAAAACGTTGTTTGGTTATCGGGATACTCTAATCATCCGGAAAAAGGAGACCATTGGGGGTTTGATATGAAGTATAGAGTGGACAAACAAAGTGAATGGCAGTTTGTAGAAGTAAAATCATTTTATAATGGCGCTTTTTACTTTACAAGAACAGAATTGGAAGTTGCAACAGATGACCCCTCTAAATATTATTTATATTTAGTAAGTGAGCATGGAATTTCAAGTGTAATATTTGAAAAATTATTGGACGAGAATAATGAATTGAATTATGAGAACGAATTTTTCTCAATTGAGATAAAGGATTATAAATTTACAAGAATATAATTATTAAGAGTAAAAAGATTATGGCAGAATATATAAATGTTGAAAAACCTTTCTTAGATAAACTTCGTCAATTAAATTGGCGAGTAATTGACCAAGGAATGGGCGTACCCCAAGATCCGGCAAAAAGCTTGAGAAATACTTTCAAAGAAGTAGTACTTCCGCAAATCTTTAAAGATGCGGTTAAGAAAATAAATGTTTTATCGGATGGTCGAGAATGGCTTACCGATAAGCAATTAGATGAAATATTATTTGAACTTGGAAATTTTCCGGGTAAGAGTCTGCATGAAGCTAATAAGGAAATCCACCGATTGTTATTAAAAGGAACAAGTGTTTCAAGAAACGAATTAACAGGAGAGCAAGATGCTACTGTTCGTTTAGTTGATTATAAAAATTATGACAACAATTCTTTTATTGCAATCAATCAATTTCGTTTATTAACTCCGGGCGCAAGTCGTCAAGGTATTATTCCTGATATTGTTTTGTTCCTAAATGGAATGCCTATTATTGTGGTAGAAGCAAAGGATTTTGAAGTTGCTGAACCTTTGAGTGAAGCGTATCTACAGGTCACTCGTTATGCGAATACTCGTCAGGATGATTATGGATTTAAAGAAGGTGAAGAGAAATTATTTCATTATAATATTTTCAGCATTATTACACATGGCAAAGAGGCTCGTGTAGGTACCATCAATGCGGATTTTGATTTCTATAATAATTGGGTTGACATTTTTCCTGAAGAATACAACGTTATACAAATTTCACCTGATGAAGAAAGACAAGAGGTTTTAATACATGGGATGTTGAACAAGGAAATTTTGGTTGACATTCTTAAACATTACACCTTGTTTATGGAAGTTAAAAAGGGTGTTGAAGTAAAAATTGTAGCACGTTATAATCAGTATCGTGCAGTGGGTAAAATAATTAAGAACTACAGGGCTGGGACTACTCCGCTTGATAAAGGTGGTGTTATATGGCACACTCAAGGAAGTGGTAAAAGTTTAACAATGGTTTTTCTTATTAAGAAACTTCGAAGTTGTGATGACCTTAAGGATTTGAAAATTATTTTTATTGTTGATAGAACAGATTTAGAAGATCAATTATCCGATACTGCTGCACTTACTGGCGAGCCAGTAAATATCATTGATAAAAGAAACAGATTAAGTCGATTGAGTGATGACACCGGAGATGTGAATATGGTTATGATTCACAAATTTTTGGATGATAAAAATGTATCTGCACAGTCCCTAATTGAAGCAGGTATCGTTCCTAAATTTGAAAAATTCGACACCATCAATAATAGCGAAAGAATTTTATTACTTATTGATGAAGCCCATAGAACACAAGGTGGCGACATGGGAGATAATTTATTTTCCGCATTCCCCAAAGCGGTTAGAATTGGCTTCACAGGAACTCCTTTACTTACCGAACGACATGAAATAAAAACACATGAGCGTTTTGGTGGATTTATTGATTTCTACAAATTTGACAAAGCAGTTGCAGATAGAGCAACAGTTGAAATTAAATATATCGGTAAAGTTTCAAAAGATAAATTGGATGATAAAGAGGTTTTTGATTCGGAGTTTGAGGACATGTTTGCGCAAAGATCAGAAGCTGAACGAGAAGAAATTCAGCGCAGATACGGATCATTCATAGCCTATTTAGAATCAAAGGATCGTATTGCCACAATTGCAAAAGATATTGTTGAACATTACTACAATGATATTTTAGTAAATGGATTTAAAGGACAAGTAGTAGCGTCTAGCATTATTGCAGCGGTTCGTTACAAATATGAAATAGAGATTGCCATTAAAAACAAAATAGAAGAGCTTAAAGCATTACCTGAAGGAGAAGTTGAAGCTGATAGATTACAGCAATTAGAGTTTCTTAAAGTTGCAGCAATTGTTTCGAGTTTAGGTAATAATGAACCGGGGTACATTAGCAAGGCACGAAGAGAAGCTTATGAAATGAATGCAATTGAAAATTTTAAAGCTGATTTTAATACAGAAAAATCAGAATCAGGAATCGGTTTAATTTGTGTTTGCGACCGCTTACTTACAGGGTTTGATGCTCCTGTTGAACAGGTAATGTACTTAGATAAAAGTTTAAGAGAGCATGATCTATTCCAAGCAATAACTCGTGTGAACAGAACCAAACGCGGAAAGTCTTTTGGCTTGATCGTAGATTATTTTGGTGTTACTAAACACTTAGCTGAAGCTTTAGATATTTTTACGGATCGCGATAAAAGTAATTTAAACGAGTTCTTGGAAGTTTTCCGTGATATCAATAAGGAGATTCCCATTCTTGAAGCACGATATAAACGTTTGGTTGATTTATTTGTAGACAACGATCTTAAGGAAATTGATAATTTCTTTCAACAGAAATTTACTGACGCATCTAAAGAATTTGATTTTGCTGAAGAATGTATTGAGAAAGCTAAGAACATTAAATTCAGAGCGGAACTTTTAACCTACTCTAAAAGTTTCTTTGATAGTTTAGATTTGTTATTTAATGTTCAGGCAGGTATTCCCTATTGGATTCCGGCTAAACGTTTAGGGTATATAATATGGCGAATTAAAGATCGATATAAAGATGAAACTATGGATTTGAAATGGGCATCTTCAAAAGTACGTCAACTTATTGACAAACATTTACTCTCTTTAGGCATAGATACAAAAGTGCAACAAGTTTCTATTCTATCTGACGAATTCAAAAATAAAGTTGATTATCTAAATAAAACACCGAAGTCAAAGGCATCTGAAATGGAACATGCAATTCGATGGCATATTAAAGTGAACTTAGATAAAGATCCAACTTTATACAACAGATTTAAAGATCGTTTGGAGATGATTTTAAATGCCTACAAAGAAAATTGGGAAGAGATCGTTAAAGAATTAGGCAATTTAAGAGATGAGATGGCTGAGGGAAGAAAGCCTGAAACAGAAGGGGTTTCGCTTGTTGAAGCACCATTTTATGACTTTTTGAAGAACAGTCTTAAAACAGAAAATGAAGAAAGTATAAATAAGACAAAGGAACTTACTCATACATTAATCGAGATATTAAAAGAAACAGCTGCTATTAAAAACTTTTGGGCTGACAAAGCATCAGAAAGAAAAAGAATTGAAGGATTAATAGAAGACGAAATTTATTACTCAAGAATTGAAGGACTTTCTGAAAGAGCCGCAGATTTAACAATGGAATTAATGAAGTTAGCAAAAGTACGAGAATCAGATTTGAAATGAAGTTAGAAGGAATTGATATTAAAATAGAAAAAACCGAAAGAAGAAAAACGGTTAGTATTTTTATTGAGCGAGACGGTTCAGTAAGGGCGTTAGCACCTATTACTGCAACTGATGATAAAATTGAAGGAGCTGTTAGAGCAAAAGAATATCAAATTTTCAGCAAGCTTGCTAAATGGAAGGAACTTAATCAAGGCAAAGTAAACCGAAAAATCGTTAATGGTCAATCATTTCTATACCTAGGTCGAAACTACCGCCTTTCAATAGTTGAAGACTCGAATGTCCCTCTTAAAATTAGCGGAGGATACTTTGTGTTGGATAAGAAATATTTGAAAGATGCAGAAAAGGCATTTAAAACTTTCTACAAAGAAAAAGCACAAAAGAAGATTGAAGAACGTTTAGAATTAATTGCAAATAAATTCAGTCGACAACCTTCAACTGTTAAAGTACTTGAACTTCAAAACCGATGGGCTTCATGGACACCAAAAAACGGTTTGAACTTTCATTGGAAATGCGCTATGGCTCCTGTCCCGGTTATTGATTACATTATTACTCATGAAATGGTGCATTTAAAACATCCAAATCATTCACCGCAATTTTGGAATGAATTAGACAAAAAGATGCCTAATTATAGGGAGTATGAGCATTGGTTAAAAATTAATGGTGTTAAGATGTCGATGTAAAGAGGATTAAAATGAATTGAGATTAAAATGGCAAAAGAGAAAAAAACAGATATTAAATCTACAAAAAAGGTCGACCAAGTTTTACTATCTTCTACGATTGTAAAAGAAGATAAGTCACGTAATGATTTTAAAAATCTACTTAGCCCTTGGATTTGTGATGACACGAGGATAGATGTTGGATACGATTTTAACGTACAAATTATTGGTTCTAATGATAAAGACGAACTAAGACCTGAAGGTAGATTTTTTTTAGTTCAATTGAAATTTCAAACCGAGATTGACGAAAAGGGAGATTATTATTTGCCCTACTCTATTGATACAAAAAAAATAATTCAATGGCACAATTCATCTTCACAATTACCAGTATTATTAGCTATTCAGGTAAAAAAAGAAAGTAAATTTATTTATCGATGGATAGATGATGCTTTAATTTCAGAACTGAATTCGATAAATCAATTTTGGACATCAAAACCTTCCCATAGAATAAAAATACCTAAAACCAACATTCTAACTGAAAAGAACAAAGAGATAATAAAAAAATATGTTTTTGATTTCAGATTCCCTTTTAGAAAAATTATTGAACCGGGCGTTTTCTTTGATTTGAAAGAAAGAACAATAGGTCTATTATCTGCATACTCTGAACTAATTGCACCTGTTCCATTTGAATCAGTTAAGTCAAATTCCAATAAATTGATTCAGGACGCTGAAAATTCATTATACAGAGTAACATTAACAGGACTTTCTCGTGTAGGGAAAAGCACATTGATAAACACCCTACTTAAAAAGAAAGGAATTTCTCCTGCGGATGTATGGCAAACAACCGGAGTTCCTATAATGATCCATCCCGGAAAAGATGAAAAAGTTATTGTAAGTTTTTTGGATCGGGATAAAAAAAATTTGGAGTTTGCTTATTCGCCAAAAAAAATAAAAGAATATGCTGCGAGAGATTACAATGAAGATAACTTTAAGAGAGTTAAAGATGTAAGTGTGTATATTTCTTCGCCTCAATTGGAGAGAGGAGTAATCTTTTTCGATATTCCTGGACTTAATGATCCTAATAAAGAAATTCTAGATTTTGCGTACTATACGGCAGATAGTTCAAACGTAATTATCTATATAATTGACGGCTCCTCTGCTCGGTCAGGCGGATTTGTTTTTGATTATGCATACCGAGATCATATTGAAAAATTTTCTCAAACGAAAAAAGATAAAATATTCTTAGTGATAAATAAGGTTGATGAACTTTCAAAAGATACACTCGCTGGATTAAAAAAGGAGATAAATAAAAATTTAGACAAGTACGATTTGAGGTCTAAAATATCAGAAAAGATACATTATTTAGCCATTGATCCTAAACCCGAAAACAAAAAGAACCTTGCAGGGCTAAAAAGCGAAATAAGCACAGTTGCAGACTTAGAAAAAGATTTATGGGAGTACATCTTAAATGAAAACAAGATCGGTCTGTGGAAATTAAATGCTGTCCTAAGGGATTTTTATAGTGCTTCACAACAACTCGAAGAAATATTTCAATCGAGATTACTGGATACTAAAAACAAGAAAAACTTGGAGGCTGCTATAGCTGCAATTAGGCTTAAAATTCCAGCATTAGAAAAGCACTTGCATATTTCGTACAGAAAAATGAAAGAGGCTCTAAATTCCAACTTACACATTAAGAAAAAAGGGACAATTGATTATCTCTATAAGAAACTTAGAGATATACCGCTTAATCAAGAATTGCCTACGGATGAAAAAATTAAAGAATATTTAATTGCAAACGCATATAGAACTACACAGCATGCACAGGGTCAATTATCTTTGGAGTTTAACCATCTTAAAGATTTTATTGACAGTTGGATTACAGATAACTTAACTAAAGTCCGTGAAATCATTAAGATTAAAGACAGATCGAATAATATTGATACTTCTTCTATTGATTCCCTTAGAATGCCCAACATTGATTTCTCAATGACTTTTGGAAAAACTTTTTTAGCTACAGTCGTGGGATTTCTTTTTAACCCCCTTGTTGGAATTGGGCTTGGACTAGGTAGTTTTTTTATGGATTTAATTTTTGGCGATGAACACAGAAGAAACAAGAGAATCGAAAAAATAATATCTCTTTCAGAGACGGCTTATGAGAAAGCATTTGCAAATGTATTATTCGACCTTGAAAATGCATTGAAGGATCAATCTGATGAATTAATACAATACTTAAACAATAAAATTAAACTCTATTTTAAAGATATTGAAACTCAAATTAATTCTATTAATCACTTTCCTAACTATAATATTGAAGTAGAGGATGCAAGGATATCTAAGGGGCTTGATCCATTAAAGAAAAATGCTATTCAATTGCTTGAAGAAATTATTAGATATGTTCCAACAACTGATTTAATAAACGTAAAAACGGAAAAATAAAATTAGGACATATGTATATAAGTAAAATCCAAATGAAAAATTTCAGGTTACTAAAGGATGTAACCTTAGAATTAAATAATGAAAAAAAGAAAAACTTAGCATTATTGATTGGAAGGAATAATAGTGGCAAAACATCGTTTATAATGTTGTTCGATAAATTCTTCAGGAACTCTCACGTAAAATTTACTTATGATGATTTTTCTATTAAATTAAGAGAAAGGATTTTATCGATTGCTGAGGACACTGATGTAAACGAACTTGCAATAAAATTAATTCTTACAATTAACTACACCGCTGAGGATTCATTAGAAAATATATCTGATTTTATCCTTGATTTAGACCCGGATAAAAAAGTAGTAAAAATATTGTTTGAATGTTCAATAGACAAAAAGCGACTTTTGAATGATTTAACAAGTGTTGAAAATAAAAAAAAGTATACAATTAAAAATTTGTCAAATTATTTACTTACTGATATATATGTATTTGACGATGATAAAGATTATGAAAGTGCAAATAGGTCTAAGTTAATACGTAAAGATTTTAAACTAATTCAGAACTTAATAAACTTTCAAGTAATTCATGCTAAACGAGATGTCGCAAGTTCAGAATCTAGTAGTCAAGACAAAAAGGTTTTATCATCATTAACTACTCAATATTTCAACAAAGAAAACAAATCAAATTCAGAAGAGTTTAATGAAATTAATGAGTCCATCACTCAAATGGATGCTACTTTAGATGCAAAGTACATGACATATTTTGATGAATTCCTTAAAAATTCAAAGGAGTTCTTAAATATCGAAAATATAAAAGTAGTATCTGATTTGCAATCAAAAGAAATAATTTCAAATTTTTCTAAAATTGTTTATGGGTCTGAAGATAATTTTTTACCTGAGCATCTAAATGGCTTAGGATTTATGAATATTCTTTATTTATTGTTAAAATTAGAAATAAAGAAAAATTATTTCAAATCGGATAAACGAGACATTAACCTTTTATTTATTGAAGAACCAGAAGCACATACTCATCCGCAAATGCAATATATTTTTGCAAATAAAATAAAAAATATATTAGAAGAAATTGAAGGTCTGCAAACCATTATTACAACTCATTCGTCACATATTGTATCCCAATGCGATTTCGAAGATATCCGTTATTTTAAAACTCATACAGACAATATAATCATTAAGAACTTCTATAGCGATCTAAAGGAAAAATATGCAGGGGAAGAAGATTATTTTAAGTTTATTAAACAATACCTAACCATTAATTCATCTGAGCTATTTTTTGCAAAAAAAATAATTTTCATAGAAGGAACTTCAGAAAAATTGCTCATGCCATACTTCCTTAAGATAATTGACAATGAAAACTCAGGAGCAGAATCTTATGTTAAACTTTCTTCTCAAAACATCTCAATACTAGAGGTGGGTGCCAACGCAAAGGCATTTAATCATTTTCTTGAATTTTTAGAAATTAAGACCCTAATTATTACAGATATTGATGCAACAAAAGATGAAATTAAAAAGAACGATAAGGGAAAAGATGTTGTTGTCTATAAAGCTTGTGAAGTTGCAACTTCAAATAACACAAGTAATTATACATTAAAGTATTTTTTAAATGCTCCTAAGAGAAAAAATGAAGACGAATTTAATGAATGGTTTTCTAAATTAAAAGAAAACACATTACAAGATGGTGAAGGAACGATAAAACTGGCATATCAAACAGCAGAAAAAGGTTACCAAGCTAGAAGCTTTGAAGATGCTTTTATTAATGTTAATATTGATATTATTAAAACTAACAGAAGTGAAATAAATGGGCTTAAAAAGAAAAGCACCTTGGATAGTGACACTAATATCTATAGCTTGACCAAAACTATTTTGAAGGAAGATGGTAAATCAGATTTTGCCTCTTCAGTGCTTTTTATGGCATTATCTAAAGAAGTTAACTGGGAAATCCCATCATATATAAAAGAAGGTTTAAAATGGATAGCACAGTAAAGCCCATAGATTTAATTATAGAATGTATAGTTAAAAGTGAAAATTTTGTTCTACAAGGAGGTGCGGGCAGTGGTAAAACAGAAACACTAAAGCAAGTCTTACAATTTCTTTCCAAAAACTATCCTGATAAAAAGATTGCTTGTATTACTCATACCAATCTTGCAGTTGATGAAATTGTTCATAGAGTTGGAAACCAATATACAATTTGTACGATTCATTCGTTTTTAAATTCTTTGATTAAGGATTTTAAGAAAAACATACATCAAGTTATTTATGAAATTTTCAAAGTTGAAAATATGGTTCGATTACCAATTGAATCATATACAGATGAAAAAACTCAGAAAAAAGAGGAACATGAGAAGTATAAGAGAATATATGAAAAATATTCAACTAAGCTATTTTCTATAAAAAAAGAGTCTGCCTCGAAAGTTCACGGAAAAAGAGAATATGACTTAAACCCGGAACAATTTAATCAAGCTTTAAATTTAAGTATTAGTGAATTAAACAATGAAATTTTAGAATTAATAAAACAAAAGGATTATAATAAAATTCGCTACAATGAATCAAAATTTGATGACTTTAAAGAATTATCATACGGACACGATAGTTTAATAAATCTATCGATCCTACTGTTTGCAAAGTTCAGTCTCTTGGGGAAAATCGTACAAGATAAATATGATTTTATATTCATTGATGAATATCAAGATACAAGTGAGGGGATTGTGGATATATTTCTAAATAAAATCCCTGATAATAAGAAGTCTGTTATTGGTTTATTCGGAGATTCAATGCAGGCTATTTATGAAGATGGCATTGGTGATGTCGAAAGTTATGTTAGTTCAGGACACCTAAAGAAAATCATTAAAGAAGATAACTATAGATGTTCTCAACAAGTAATAGGTTTTATTAATCAAATTAGGAATGACAAATTAGAACAACAAGTTGCATTTAAAGTTGTAAATGATGATATAGAAAGTATTGAAGATAGACAAGGTATTGTTAAACTGTTCTATTCAATTTATAACGACAAACCTACAGCATTTAGTGGCATTGATTTAAAAACAAATTATCTCAATTCACTGAACAAATTAATTAAAATGGCTCAAGATGATTTGGAAGATTCTAAATGTTTAATGCTAACAAATAAGTCGATTTCTGCTGAATTGGAATTTAAAAATCTGTATGATGTTTTTAATAGTCGGTTTTCAGAAGTTAACGAGAAAATAGAAAAAGACCTTACTCGCCTACAATTATTTGATTTAGCAGCATTGTGTAATGCTTTCGTAACCGCACCTAGAAATTATAATTTCATATTATCTGAGTTGAAAAAATCTGGTTTTGCTATTAAATCAATTGCTGATAAGAGCCGAATTTCAGAATTTTTTCAACATATAATTAATACGAATATGGGATTGCATGAGGCATTGCTCTATTCCTTTGATAAACAAATTCTGAAAAAAGCCGATAAATATTCAGAATATATTAATAGAAAAGATCTTTTCCTAGCCGAAACCCTAACTAATAATTTTTACCAAAATTTCAAAACTCAATATTCTAATGGGAATAATACATTTTCAAGAATTAGCGCAGTTTTAACAGACATTACTGAGGAAGAGTTTAAAGACAATGAACGAATTTTTAAAAAGGAAAGATTTTATAATGATCTCTTCTCAAACAGAATTAAATTTACCGAAGTTTTAAACTATTATAGCTTTTTAAATGAAGAAAGTTCATATATAACGATGCATAAAACTAAAGGCTCTGGTATAAATAACGTATTAGTAGTTTTAGATGAATACTTTTGGTCGAAATATAATTTTAAAACAATTTTTGATCCGTTAGAGTCTGATATTACAAAAAAGTTAAATAATCAAAAGCTATTTTATGTCGCATGCTCCAGAGCCAAAAGGAATTTAACTTGCGTTAAGCTTATATCTAGTGATGAAGAAGCTAATGTTAATTCTTTTTTTGTGACTGCTATTAAAGTTGATCTAACTCGAAATTTAAACATAGAAATTGATGATTAATTTTCAATGAAGAGAATAATCTTGAAAGAAGGTTTTATTACTATCAAGTCTTGATTATTCCGTTGTGAGCAGTTTATATCTGGTTTTCTCCCGTAAGTCCCATTTATTGACATTTTTCGTAGCTGAATCCTAAACCGAGAAAGTACCACTAAGCACAGGCATACTTTTGCTCTGTGTTTTGTTATACCCCATATACCCCTGAATTAGATGATTCATAGCAGTATTTGCCATTGAGTATGGCATTTATGTTTTGAACGTGCAAGTTTATTCCCTTGATTTTTCCCCCTCAAAAAAAGATAGTTGGATTTGCTACCACGTTCCCAAAAGTGTACGTAATTTTTCAATAATAACAAAATGGAGAAGATGGGAAACGCCCATATAGATTGGGCGAGAGAGAATGATGTGACGGTGGATGAAGTTTTAGCTTCAAATGAATTTAAGCACCTGAGCGAAGAGCAAGCAAAAGAAGTTGTTGAGTTTGTTAGAACAATGAGTACTGTTTTTTATTCCCTCTATAAAAAACAATACGAACCTGAAATAGAAATTAAAGACAATGAAACAAATAACAATTACGAACCAATAAAAAATGCAGCATGAAAGAATCAATCTTATTTGATCAATTTGCAAAAGGTAAGTCTTTGCATCTCAAGCGAACAAATAATTGTGTTATCTATACAAGGGTATCAAGTAAGGAACAAGAACTTGGATACAGTTTAGAAACGCAACGTAAGGCTTGCGAGGAGTACGCTAAGAAAACCCAATATTCAGTATTAGGAATTTTTGGCGGTACTTATGAGAGTGCGAAAACGGATGAACGAAAAGAGTTCAACCGGATGCTTTCTTTTGTAAAAAAGAGTAGAGAGAAAATCTCCTACATAATTGTTTACAGCGTTGACCGATTTTCTCGGTCAGGAGCAAACGCAATTTACATTAAGGATCAACTGCGAGATCAAGGGATTTATCTTGTTGCGGTCACCCAACCCGGAGATGCCTCGACCTCAAGTGGTGACTTTCAACAGAACATTCAAATTATTTTTTCGCAATACGATAACCAACTCCGAAGAGAAAAATGTATGGCAGGAGTTAAGGAGGCTCTTCTTAAAGGCGAGTGGTGTCATAAAGCTCCCTACGGTTATGATGAAATAAAGGAAAACGGCAAGCGCAAGATCGTTATAAACGAAAAGGGCAAGCTTTTACAAAAAGCATTTTATTGGAAGGCAACCGAACGGATAACGCATACTGATATTTCTGAGCGATTAGATGCCCTTGGATTAAAGCTTGATGAAAAAAGGCTGTCCGGTTACTTTAGAAATCCTTTTTATTGTGGCTTAATGGCTCACTCGGCATTGAAAGGGCAATTAGCAGAAGGAAATCAGGAGAAAATGATTTCGAAGGAGATGTTCCTTAAGGTCAACGAAATTTTAAGTGAAAATAGGCATGGTTATTCCTGCCATGAAGAGGCTGAGGATATTCCATTAAAACGGTTCTTAAAATGTGATCATTGCGGTACTTTTATGAGAGGGTATGTCGTAAAAGCCAAAAACTTGCCTTATTATAAGTGCAACACCAAGGGGTGCTGTAATAATAAAAATGCTAATGTAATTCACGGATATTTTGAGGCTGCATTGGATTTCTTTACTTTACTCGGAAACGAGGCGATTAAAGGCTTTGTAACGAAACAAGTCGTTGCAAACTATAATAGGGCGCATAAAGAGAAAGATCAAAGCAAAGAGGCTATAAAACGCCAAATTTCGGAGTTTGAAAAGAAGAGCGAAAGGTTGGAGGAAAGGCTCATTTTGGAGGAGATAAATCTTGAACTTTTCAATAAATACTCCGAAAAATTTAAGTTTGAAAGAATGGAATTAGAGAAGAACTTCATAAAAAGCCAAAAGAGGGTGTCGAACCTTGAACATTGCGTAAATATAGTAATGGATTATATCTCGAAACTCCCGTCCTCGTGGGCTTTGATGGCATATAAGGATAAGCAATTACTTCAATTTTTACTCTTTCCTGAAGGGATTCGTTATAATAAAAAAAATAACGAGTGTCGAACCAGTAAAATAAATTCGGTATTCTATTACATCGCCCGACTGGTGCGGGATATGGCGGAAATAAAAAGGGGGGATATCAAACTTTTGTTTGACATCCCCCACTTGGTGGTGCCTCCAGGAATCGAACCAGGGACACAAGGATTTTCAGTCCTTTGCTCTACCGACTGAGCTAAGGCACCATTCCAGGTCTTAACTCTGCTGCTTGGGTTGCCCCGCGCTGCATTCTGAATTCAAGGCTGCAAAAATACGGTTTTTATCAGTACCACAAAATAATTCCAAAAAAATCTTAATATAAATTTTGCCATCCTTTAATCGTTTATCTTTAATTCCATGAATTTGGTCTTGGATTTTGGCAATACCCGCCTCAAAGCCGGTGTGTTTGAAGGTGATCAACTTCTTCATACTCACGTATTCGATTCCACTAAAGCGTTTCTAAAATCTGAACTGCTTCAACTTCCCGTTCAAAGGTGTTTGATCGCCTCCGTAACAGAGGCACATTCCTCTGTGTTCGATCAGCTCTCACCGCTTTTTAGCACCAAATTATTCAGTACAAGCACTCCCGTTCCTGTTACAAATCTATACACCAGTGCGCTAACCCTCGGCTCCGATCGTCTGGCAGCCTCTGTTGGCGCATTCTCTCTCTACCCTCATAAAAATGTGCTTACCATCGACGCAGGGACCTGCATCAAATATAATTTTGTGAATTCCGATAACGAGTATCTGGGTGGTGCTATTTCGCCCGGCCTCAGCATGCGGTTAAAAGCCATGCACCATTTTACCAAGGCGCTCCCTCTCATTGAAGCCGACCATTCCTATGACAAATTAATTGGTCAAAGTACTGCCGAATCGCTGCTCAGCGGCGCTCTGGTAGCGGCAGCCTGCGAAGTGGATGGTATGATGGATCGTTATAAGGCAAATTATGACGACCTTATTGTAGTGCTCACCGGTGGTGATGCCGATTATTTGGGGAAGCAGCTTAAAAATCGTTTCTTTGCCAACCAAAATTTAGTACTCGTTGGACTTAATACCATTTTAAATTATTCAGTTGAGAAGTAGAGCTGTTATATCCGTCGTCCTTATCTGTATCTCTGCGCTGAGCTTGTTTTCTCAAAACAGTGTGTTTACTCCGTATTCGCGTTTTGGTGTAGGTGAAATTGCACCCACTACCTTTGCCCATAATTCCGGCATGGGGGGAGCATTCATCGCCCTGCGACCCGATTCCACCATGCCCATTTTTATTAATGCCGGAAATCCTGCAGCCTATTCTCTCATTCGTTTAACCACACTCGAAGTGGGTGGCAGGTATTTATCATCCACCTTCACGGGGGTAAATAATTCAACCGTAAAACGCTGGGGTACTAATTTCTCTTATGCCGCCCTGGGTGTGCCTATTAAAGGTAACGGAGGCGCCTGCCTGGGTATTTCACCGTACAGTTTTGTGGGATATGATACACAATCCTATATTAAAACCGATGGAATCGGCAACGTAAACTACAAATTTTCGGGTAACGGCGGTTTAACCAAAGCGTATTTGGGATATGGGTTGATGCCTTTTAATAAACGTTTAAGAAAATACCGAAGCAATCGCTTGTATATTCCCGATTCTCTTAAAACCTATTCAAGGGCAGGATATAAGCGCGGCGAAGTGGCCAGTAAACTACTCAGCGATTTCTCTTTGGGCTTTAACGTGAATTATATTTTTGGAACCATACAAAATGCCACGCGCGTGGTATATCCCAATGCTTCTTTGTACTACAATACGTTTTACAGTAGGGTACTTAATATGGGTGGTTTTACCGGAAATTTTGGTGCTCAAACTGCATTTACCATTGATAGTGTAAAGGATCCAAAAAAGAGAGCTGAAAAAATAGAAGCAGCCATCAATCAATTAAGTACGTCGGGAACGTTTTCTGAACAAGAATTAACCCTTAAGAAGGACAGTCTTGAAACAACACTACCCACCTACAGAAGGATTCTGAAGGAACGTGTGAAGTTCACCTTTGGTTATTTCGCCAACATCACCAACCCTATTTACGGCACCTACAGTTCAGCTACTTATAATTACGTACTCAATGTATTGGGTCAAGAACTCATCCGCGACACAGCAGCGCTCTCAATCAACACGCGTGGAATGGTTCAACTTCCTTTTGAACAAGGTTTCGGGCTTGGATTTAAAAAGGGAGAACGCATAAACTTAGTAGCCGATTTTGCCATTACCAACTGGCAAAATTTTAAATATTTGGATGAAGTAAATAACCTGGTGAAAAATTACCGCATGGCTTTAGGTGTAAATTTTGTGCCCGAAAAATATGCGGCCGGATCGGGTGCCTTTGTGCGCCGCGTGAATTACCGCTTGGGTGTTTCGTATCAAACAGGCTACATCCAATTGCAAAACACCATGATTACCAATTATTTTGTGTCGGCAGGTGTAGGACTTCCTGTAGGCATTGGCCGATTATCCTCCATGGTAAACATAGCGGTTCAGTACGGTGTTACAGGTTCTTCCGATCCTTCTTTATTGAAAGAAAATTTTTGGCGCATTAATTTCGGGTTTACGTTTTGTGACCGATGGTTCCAGAAATTCAGATACGACTAAATGCGGCATCACCTCGTCATATTCTTACTTAGTGTGTTGGCATTGGGTAGCTGCACCAACGACCTTCAGGATGTGATGAAATTACCCAAAAATAAACTGAGCCCCACTCAAATTGGCGACAGTGTTACTATGTTATACACCGATAGCTCGCAACTCAAAATCATGCTTAAGGCCAATCGTATGTTGATGTTTCAAAAAAACGTGAGCGAACCCTTTACAATTTTACCAAAAGGGGTGTACGTCACCTTTTTCGATGAGCATGAAAAAGTATCTGCCACCTTAAAAGCAGATTACGGTGTTCGGTACGACCTTAGTAAACGCATGGAAGTGAAGTACGCCGTAGAAGTGGTGAACCGAAACGGCGAAAAACTTGAAACTGAAAAATTGGTGTGGAACGAACTTACAAAAAAGATTTATACCGATGCCTTTGTGAAAATCACTACCAAAAAACAAATCATCATGGGCCAAGGCATGGAAAGCAATCAGGATTTCTCAAAATACCAATTAAAAAAAGTAACAGGAACAATTCAATTACAAAACGATGAGCTCTGACACACAAATTAAAATTTATATTTTTTTAGAACGCTTATGGCTGGTGGCCTGCGCATTGGGCGTGTTATTAGCAGTGTATTTTTTAATCACCAAAGACAATGACAGTGCCCTCTTCTTTTTAGGCTTCTTCGTGCTGTCGGCGTTACTTTATCTCATGCGCAAACGGCAACGGGTGAGGTACCAAACATTTTTGAAACAAAAGGACGAACCCTACGAACCGGGCAAAAAATAATGCCGTTCGTGGTGTAGTATTAGGCACGTAATCCAGTCGCTATAACCACTCGTCCTAAATTCTCCTTTTTAAAGGTATTTAATTGTAATTTTAAGTAATGATCACCATGATGTTAAAAGAAAGTCTGGCCTTTGCCTGGCATTCTTTACTCTCCAATAAACTGCGCTCGTTCTTAAGTCTTTTGGGAATCACCATTGGCATCTTTGCTATTATTTTGGTGTTTACCATTGTTGACGGTCTCGAAAGCAATATCCGTGGGAGCATTCAATCCTTGGGCAACGATGTGGTGTTTGTGCAAAAATGGCCTTGGAGTTTCGGGCCCGATTATCCCTGGTGGAAATACATGAACCGTCCCTTGCCACAATACGAGGAGCGGGATGAGTTGCAGCGCCGTTGTAAAACTACGGTAGCAATTGCTTATCGTTTTGGGGCACGTAAAACCGTTAAATACAAATCCAACAGCATTCAAAATGCCGTTATGGGAGGAGTGTCGTACGAATATTATAAAATCAAAAATTTTGATCTGGCCCAGGGTCGTTATTTTACACAGAACGAAACCGATGCGGGTTATCGTGTGGCTTTGATTGGAGCCAAAATTGCAGAGGGTCTGTTTCCCAACGAAGATCCCCTGGGAAAAGAAATTAAGATTGCAGGAATGAAAGCCACTGTGATTGGTGTAATCAAAAAAGAAGGGGAAAGTATGTTGGGGATGAGTTTCGATTATCAGGTAGTTTGTCCTTTTAATTTTGCGAGGTACCTGCTCGATATGCGTTCGGAGAATGCCGACCCCACCATTTACGCCAAGGCACGACCCGGCATTTCCAATTCAGAGATGATGGACGAATTAACCGGGGTATTAAGAGGCATTCGGCGACTCAAACCACTTTCGGAACCTAATTTTGCACTGAATGAAACTAGTTTGTTAAGTCAGGGGTTTGATGTATTGTTTGATATTATTGGCACTGCGGGTTGGATCATTGGCGGATTTTCGATCTTAGTGGGGGGCTTTGGCATTGCCAACATCATGTTTGTGTCGGTGCGCGAACGCACCAATTTAATAGGCATCCAGAAAAGTTTGGGAGCAAAAAACATGTTTATTTTATTTCAATTTTTGAGCGAAAGTATTTTATTAAGTAGCATAGGTGGATTTTTTGGTCTCTTGCTTACCTTTTTGATCACGCAGGTGGGCAAAGATGCCATTGGTATGGACATTAGTTTAAGCAGCACCAATATTATTTTGGGGTTTACGATTTCGGTGTTGATTGGCATCATCAGTGGTTTTATTCCCGCCTACAGTGCCTCACAACTCGATCCGGTGGAAGCCATTCGAACCAATTAACATGAAACGCCCGGGCATCATAACTGCATTTTGTGTATTAGGTTACCTCTCGGTAGTGATCACCTTTCCGCAGGTATTTTCGCCTGCCGTAAAAAAGCTGGGTGTATTTATGCCGGCTTTGTATGGCATATTGGTGGCCGCCAATTTTATGTCTTGTGTGGGGATTTGGTATTTCAAACAATGGGGCGTTCGTCTTTATCTCATCTCCTTTTTTGCTAAAACACTTTTTTTTATTCTTACCAATCAAATCGGGATTAGTTTTTATATGGGATTGGTTTTTTCAGTGTTGTTTAGTGTCTTCTTGCTGAGGTATTATTCGAGGATGAATGCGAATCTTTGATTGTAACTCTTTTGCGCGCAAACGCTGAGGCCAATAAGGTCATTTTTCAAATTAGCACTTCTTTTTTTTCCTTGGTGGAAAATTTGGTAATGACCAGCAGGAATGGTGTCCTTCGGACAGGGTTCAAGGCTTCCTGAAATTATTTCTTTACAATTTTCTTGATCAAATTTGAACAATTCCGAAAGCCTTCGTGATCAATACTGACGCTGGAATTCGACCTAATTTTTCTTCGTTCTTTTTTCTTGAAAAAAAAGAACCCCGCCCGGCCAGAGCAAACATCTTCTTGTGTCGGTCGGACGGGCAAAAATTCAAGGCTGCATAAAATTTTTTCGAAAATCTTCGTGCCTGCGCTGCCACACTATCTCGCTCAATAGCCCACTGGGCTATTGCCGGTCTTTGATCATGCCCTTCCACTTTCCTAATTTTTTTGCTGGTGGAAGGGCAGCAAAGAGTCTGCGCACCAGCTGCTCAAAAAAGTTTTTCAGTAACCAGTATTTATGCATTTTGTAGGTAAAACTTTTTTTCGACGCACTTTTTGCAGGCACTCAATTTGTCTGAAAAAATTTTATGAGGCCGGTCCACTAGCACCCGTTCACCATAATGTGCTAGCGGAGTTTGGAGGCTTCCAGCACCTTCGGGTAAACCGACACCACGTGATCAACATGAGCCTGCATACGCTCCTGTTTTTTTGTATTCAGGCACGCTATAGCGAAGCCAGCCAGAACAACATACTGGGAAATTTGTTTTGGTCGGTTGGGCTCGCATGAACGAATCAAAGGATGTTTTTTCTGGTCGGGCGGGGATCTGCTCGAGCGTAATCAAACGAAAGTCACGTCCTAAAATAAGTTTACACGAGAAGATCGGCCGCAAATTGGAGTGCCAAAATGAATAAAATTGATAATCTATAGGTTTACTCAATTGCATAAATGAGCTATGGTGCAACAAAAACCAATAGAACTCAAAAATACCATTCATCGTGCTTTTTACCCCTGTTAAAGTGAATTAATGTAAAAACGTCTAAAAAACCTTATTTTTTCAAAAAAACTTGTCTTGTAAAAATAAATTTGTATATCTTTAAATAGGAATTGATTTTTTTGTGAAAATCGGCTCCCTCATCAAAACACACTTTTTAATCAGCAGAATATATGGTTGGCGCGGTAGAAACCTCAGAAATCCTTGAAACCTTAAAGAACTTTTTTGGATTTGACGGATTTAAGGGAAATCAAGAAAAAGTCATTAAAAATTTACTCAATGGCAAGGACACGTTTGTGATCATGCCTACCGGTGGCGGCAAAAGTTTGTGTTATCAATTACCGGCTTTGATGTGCGAAGGAACCGCCATTGTGGTGTCGCCGCTTATTGCCCTCATGAAAAATCAGGTGGATGCCATCAGGGGCTTTAGTAATGAAACAGGCATTGCGCACTTTTTAAATTCCTCACTCAATAAAAGCGATATTACCCAGGTAAAAAAAGATGTCCTATCGGGGAAAACAAAATTACTGTACATAGCCCCCGAAACGCTTACCAAAGAAGATAACATCACCTTTTTTAAAGAATTCAAGATCTCTTTCTTTGCCATTGATGAGGCGCATTGTATTTCTGAATGGGGTCATGATTTCAGACCCGAATACCGCCGTCTTCGCCCCATCATTGATGCAGTGGGTGGAGTTCCGGTAATTGCCCTAACGGCCACTGCCACACCGAAAGTGCAGCAGGATATTCAAAAGAACCTGGGCATGATGGAGGCCGATCTATTCAAATCTTCGTTTAACCGCGATAATCTGTATTACGATGTAAGGTCGAAACAAAACGTAAACAAAGAGATTATTAAGTATGTGAAACAGAATTCGGGCAAGAGTGGGATCATTTATTGCCTTAGTCGTAAAAAAGTGGAAGAAATTGCCGAAGCGCTGAAAGTAAACGGAATTAAAGCAGCACCCTACCACGCGGGCTTGGACGCCAAAGAAAGAGCCAAAACACAGGACGGTTTTTTAATGGAAGATCTAAACGTGATCGTAGCTACCATCGCTTTTGGCATGGGAATAGATAAACCCGATGTGCGTTTTGTAATCCACCACGATATTCCAAAATCACTTGAAGGCTATTATCAGGAAACTGGTCGCGCCGGCAGAGATGGGGGAGAAGGCAAATGTGTTACTTTTTACAGTTACGACGACATCATGAAACTGGAAAAGTTCATGAAAGATAAACCGGTGGCAGAGCAGGAAATAGGCAAACAAATGTTGGCCGAAACAGCTTCCTTTGCCGAAACAAGCAGTTGTCGCCGCAAATTTTTATTGCATTATTTTGGAGAAGAGTTCAATGAAGCGAAATGCAACGGCATGTGCGATAATTGCCGCAATCCTAAAACTAAGTTTGAAGCCAAAGAAGACCTCGAGCTCGCCTTAAAATGTGTGGTTGAGATTAAAGAGAAACATAAGATTAAGGATGTGATCAACGTGCTGATGGGAAATCTTACTTCTACCGCCAAAACCTATAAACACAATGCACTGAAGATCTGGGGTGATGGCGTTGAACACGATAAGGACGATAAATTCTGGCAGGCCGTATTGCGTCAAACAATCGTAAACGGTTTCTTGTCAAAAGACATTGAGAATTATGGTTTGCTTAAGATGACCGATAAGGGACGTGCCTTTTTGAAGAAACCTACCAGTATTAAGTTTACGCGAGATCACGATTACAATAATATGGACGGTGATGCCGGCGATGAAGATATTTTATTGGGTGGTAAAGGCCATAGCAGTGCTGCCGATGAAGTGTTGTTCTCATTATTAAAAGATCAGGTGAAAAAAACAGCGAAGGCCAAAGGCTTGCCTCCTTATGTCATCTTTCAGGAGCCTTCACTCGAAGAAATGTCGGTGCAGTACCCCATTACCATGGAAGAAATGACCAAGATTAGTGGCGTGGGAACCGGAAAGGCCGCCAAGTACGGAAAACCTTTTATTGAACTCATTAAGAAGTATGTTGAGGACAATGAGATTGACCGCCCGGTTGATATGGTGATTAAATCGGTGGTAAACAAATCGGGATTAAAAGTGTACATCATTCAGAATATTGACCGAAAAATAGGATTGAAGGAAATGGCAAAGAGCAAAAATTTGACCTTGCCTAATTTGCTTACCGAAATTGAGACCATTGTGGAGTCGGGCACCAAAGTAAACATCAATTATTACATTGAGGATTTGATGGACGAAGAGAAACAAGATGAGATTCTGGAGTATTTTAAGGAAAGCGATACAGATAGTGTGGAAGCAGCTTTGCAAGAATTGGGGGAGAATGATTATTCTGAAGAGGAGATCAGAGTGATGCGAATTAAGTTTTTATCGGATTTTGGGAATTAAGAGGTGTAACAAAACAAACTAACATCATTTACAGGACCACTATCTGATCAGGGCCCTTTTTAGTGTGCGCAATCAGTAATTTATAGAACTTTCTAACGTGCGCCTCAAACTAAATTTTCGTCGGTGTTGCGGTATTACAATTTATTCCTATTTTTTTCGTTTCTTTAGAACACATGTTTTCGGAAAAAACACACAGGTACATATTTTTATTCGGTGTTTTTGGGCTGGCTTTTGGCATGATGATAGGTACGGTGCCAACCAGTGTGCCTCAAATTGTATTAATGGCCAACTGGTTGCTGGAAGGCGATTTTAAGCGAAAGTGGTCGCACATCAAATCAAACAAGATCTTCTGGGTACTGAGTTCGGTTTTTTTTATTTCTGCGCTGGGTTTGCTGTACACGTCTAATCTGCAGGCGGGTTGGGACGATGTTCGTACAAAAATGCCCCTTTTGCTCTTACCTCTGTTCTTCTTCAGTTCAAAACCTCTCAACACAAAAGAATATCATATACTCCTCTACTTGTTTATGGCGGGCTGCGTGGTAAACACATTGTGGTGCATGACCTACACGCATGTGCTGCATAAAAATGAAGTAGTCCGCGACGCCTCCCGATTTATGAGTCACATCCGCCTTGGGCTTTACCTCAATATTGCTTTGTCGTGTTGCGTTTATTTTATAGTCAACACCAAATCGTTTGCCAAAAGAATCTTGATGATTCTGCTCTTTGTCTATTTTCTGTTTAGTTTGTATGCGCTGGGACTTGCATCGGGCATGGTTAATTTTGTAATCCTGTTCTTTTTATTTCTGTGTGTCATCATCTATATGCAGAAGCCTCTTATAAAATTTACCTCCTTTCTGGTGCTGATCACGTTTGTTTTTTTTGTAGTGAATTATGTGCTCAGAATAAAGGACACGCAACTAAATCTTCGTCCTACGGCCAATAATGTGATTACCAAAAACACGCCTTGGGGCACACCGTATATTCATTTTGATACCCTCGGACAAAAAGAGAATGGAAACTATGTGCTCATAAATATTCAATTGGAAGAATTGCAACGTGAATGGAAGCGTTTGTTTCCCGACGATAGTTTTAGCTATAGTCCCATGCGTAATATTGCCCGCTATGAGGGACTGGTAAGATATTTGGCGAGCAAAGGTCTTAATAAAGATTCGGCAGCGGTAGTCTCCTTAACGGAGGAGGACAAACAGAACATACAAAATGGAATTTACAATTTCCGTTACCCTTTCTGGAGTTTTTTGCACCGCCGCGTGTATGAGTTGGTGAATGAATACGATGAATACAGAAAGCACCGCCATGTGAATGGTCACTCCTTCACCATGCGTTTGTATTTTTGGGATGCGGGTTTTAAACTGGTGAAAGAAAATCCTTTTTTTGGCGTGGGTACCGGCGATGTGCAGGTTGAACTAAACAAAGTATATGTTGCCACCAATTCTCCCTTAAATGAAGAGTGGTACAAACGGCCCCATAATCAATTTCTCACCATTACTGTGGCTCTGGGATGTTGTGGTTTGCTGGTTTTTTTGTGGAGTCTGCTGTACCCCATTATGAGTTTAAAAAACTATTTGCCAAAATTATTTTGGCCCTTTTTTATTATTGTGGTGGTTTCATTTATGGTAGAGGATACATTAGAGACGCAGGCCGGTTTGAGTTTTTATGCTTTCTTTAATACACTTTTTATGTCGCGGGGATTTTTTGAGAAGAAAGGTGAGGGGTGATTTCTGTATTTAGAACAAAAAAGCGGCTTCAGCTAAAACACCACAAACTCAGCGGGGTTTACAGAAGAACCGTTATACCATAACTCAAAATGTAAATGCGGTCCGTTGCTTTTTTCGCCGGTATTACCTACTACGGCAATTACTTCGCCCGATTTCACCCGGGTACCAACGGTTTTGAGAATGGCGGAACAGTGTTTGTAAATACTCACACTGTTATTGGCATGTTGTACATGAATCACATTGCCATCTTCGGCCGAAAATCCGGTGAATATAACAGTTCCATCGAGGGTGCTTTTGATGGTCTCATCTTCTTTGGTTACAATATCTACGCCAAAATGTTCTTCAGTTACATCGTAAGAATTGGTGATCATGCCTCTAACGGGACTAAAAAAAACCACCTCTCCTAACCCGGCATAAATAAGTTTTGCCACGCTGGCTTCGCTCTTGCCTTGTTTGAGTTCGTATTCTCTTCTAAATTCAATGTCGTTGCTGCTGGGTTTAATGTTCACATGAGCGTATTTGCCGGTAGTATCCTTGCCCGGTTTACCTGTTTTGGCCTCCACTTTTTCATTAAACACATTGAGCACGCTGGTGATGTACTGATCTCTGACTTCTAATGTTTGTTCTATGGAATCGGCTTTGATGCTTAACTGTAAAATTTCCTTGCGTTCACTCACATCGCCATAACCCGGAATGTATTCCCGAAGGGGGGTAAACGCCACCAATGAAATGTTAATTGAAGTTAAAACGATGATGATGGCTGCGGTGCCTATGATGATTCCCCAGGGTGAAAGCCGGATAGAAATCTTCTCCCCAAATGTGGTGTCGCTCAGCACTACCAGTCGATACCGCTGCCTGAGCATGCGTTTAAATCGCTTCCACCTGCTATGTCCCAAATGATCCATCCGCCTGTAAAGATGCGAAAAAATTTTCCCCTATGGAAACTTGCAAGACATTGAAAGTTTCCATAGTTTTGTGCCCGATTTAGTAAAAATGGAACCGCAGGAGAAAATATTAAAAGCGTCGTTGGCCCTGTTTTTCAAGTATGGGATTAAACATGTAACCATGGATGACATTGCCAAAGAGTTGGGCATGTCGAAAAAGACGATTTATCAGTTTTACAAGGAAAAAGATGACCTCGTAACTCAGTTGTGTGAAGTTGAATTGAAAGTACACGAATGCCAGTTTGATGAAATGAGCAATGTGGCAAAAGATCCGATTCACGAGATCATGCTCATTTCAAATAAAATGAGGGAACTGATGCAAAGTATTAATCCCATTTTTTTTCTGGATCTCCAAAAGTATTATCCCGAAGGATTCGGGCGATTTCAACGATTTAAAGAGGATTGTGCCTATCGTAATGTACTGCAAAACATAAAACGTGGAATAGCGATGGAGATCTACAGGGCGAATCTTGACCCCGAGTTCATTTCCCGCCTCCGGATCGCACAGTTAGACATGCTTATGTACGGCAATTATTTTTCGTTCGACCGCATCAGTTTTGTTGAAACCAATGAACTCATGCTGGAGGTATTTGTATACGGAATCTGCACTATTAAAGGACACAAGCTATTAGATAATTATAAAAAAATAAAAGAAGAAGACTAAAAAAACATCCTATGAAACGACACACATCACCCACTCATCATTTTTTGTTCGTTCTCTTTGTGCTGTATGCTTTTACAGGCAGGGCTCAGGACAAAGAACAAAAAAGAAGTTTCTCTCTGCAAGAAGCGATTGACTATGCTTTAGGACATAATCAAAATTATTTAAATGCAGAAATTGACGTTAAAGCTGCAGAATATAAGAATAAGGAATATACGGGAATTGGCTTTCCGCAAATAAATGGAAGTGCGGATGTAAAGGATTATCTAAGTATCCCTACCTCTCTTATACCTGGTGAATTTTTCGGTGGACAACCCGGCTCATTTATTCCTGTAAAGTTCGGAACCAAGTTTAACGCCACAATGGGGATCTCAGTATCACAAATAATCTTTAACAGCGATTATATTGTGGGTTTGGAAGCTGCAAAAGAGTTCATGGTCTTGTCTCAAAAGAACGTGAAACGTTCGAAAGTAGAAACCTATGCAGACATTACAAAAGCCTATTATGGAGTTATTTTAACTAAAGAGCGCCTTAAAGTCATTGATGCTAATATTGAGCGATACAAAAAGAGTTTTGAGGATACGAAAGCAATGAATGCAGTGGGCTTGACCGAAAAACTGGATGTGGACCGCTTGGAGTTGGCTTATAACAAACTTATAGCTGAAAAGGAAAAGAATTTCAGAGGGGTAGGGTATACCGAAACTTTGCTAAAATTTCAAATGGGTTACGACCTTGAAAAAGAAATTGTGCTCACCGATGAAATTAAAGAAGACATGCTGGTGGACATTGATCAACTGAGCCAATCGAAGATTATTTATGAGGCACGACCTGACTATTCAATATTGCAAAGTCAATTGAACATTAACAACCTTGAATTAAAACGTAATCGATATCAGTACCTACCAAGTTTAAATGCATATGGTTCAATGCAATATCAGGCTCAACGAACAACCTTCGACATTTTTAACATAGACAAACCATGGTTTAATATTGCTTTAATAGGAGCTTCATTAAACGTACCAATTTTTAATGGGGGTCAAAAGTACTACCGAATACAACAATCGAAACTAAATGTTCAAAAAACCAACAACCAACTCACTTTTTTGAGAAGCAAAATTGATGTAGATGTTGAGAGTAATATCATATTATATAAGAATGCCCTGATCAGTCTTGAAACGCAGAGAAAAAATAAGGAGCTGGCCAAAAGTATATTTGAGGCATCTCAGGTCAAATACACAGCAGGGGTGGGGTCGAATCTTGAGTTGGTATATGCCCAGGCAGAATACAGGGAGGCAGAAATCAATTTCTTAAATGCTGTTTACGATCTCATTCTTGCTAAAACCGATTACTTAAAAGCTACAGGAACTCTGGTAAAATAATTCAATAAAAACTAACTATGATAATCACACAACATACCGTAAACATGAAAAACACCCTTTTAATTCTCCTTGCAGCAGTCCTGTTAACGGGATGCGGAAGCGCCGATCCAAAAGCAAAGCTGGAAAAACTGAGAAAAAATAAAGCTGATATTGAAACACAAATAGCAGCCATTCAAACTGAGATTGCTAAAACCGACACCACCGGCGGAAAAAAGTTAGTGGATGTGATCGTTGAGCCACTGGTAAGTTCTACCTTTAAAACTTATATTGAAGTTCAGGGGAGGGTAGATGCCGATGAAAGTGTTTCCTTGTCGAGTGAAATGCCCGGAACCGTTACAAAGATATTTGTAAAAGTAGGAGATAATGTTGCAAAGGGGCAGGTACTTGCAGAAACCGATGCCCGTGCCACACAGCAACAATTAGCAGCTCTTCAAACGAGCATGACCCTCGTGAACCAAATATATGATAAACAAAAAAGTTTGTGGGATCAGAAAATCGGCACTGAGATTCAATACCTGCAAGCTAAAACCATGAAAGAAGGTCTTGAATTGTCCATCAATGGACTACAAGAACAACTTAAAATGACCAAAGTAATTTCTCCTATTGAAGGAACGGTAGATTTGATGAACATAAAGATTGGTCAGGCGATTGCTCCGGGTCTTTCAGCCATTACGGTAGTAAATTTCTCTAATCTCAAAGTAAAGGCCGATGTGGCTGAAAGTTATGCCGCCCGTGTAAAAAACGGAAACGAAGTGTTGGTATTATTTCCCGACATGAACGATACAGTATTGTCGACCGTACACTATGCTTCACGCGCTATCAATAATCTCACCCGTACGTTTGCCGTTGAAGTAAAGCTCGATGGCAAAAAAGAATACCATCCCAATCAGGTGGCGAAACTAAAAATCAACGACTATCAATCTCCAAAGCCGGTGATTGCGGTACCTGTTAAATTTATTCAAAAAACCACCAATGGCAGTTACGTGATTGTGGTAAAGAACGGGAAAGCCATCAAACAACCTGTGTTAATTGGTCATGAATACAGCGGATTTGCGGAGATTAGAGAAGGTTTGAGCGCGGGAGATCTTATGATCACGCAGGGATACGAACTGGTGAATGCCAATGAAGAAGTTAACGTAAAAAAATAATGATTCTGCTTTTTTAAAGCCTAGAAAAATAAAAATATGTTAGATAAAATAAAAGAATTTAAACCATCGAGCTGGGCAATAGACAATAAAATGACGGTCTATTTGATCACGGTGTTTATTACAATTGCCGGTATTATGGCGTATAACTCCCTGCCCAAAGAGAATTTTCCCGATATCACGGTGCCCACCATTTATATTAACACCATAAATGGGGGAAACTCGCCCACCAACATTGAGAATACCATCACCAAACCCATTGAAAAGCGGTTGAAGGGCATTTCCGGTATTAAAAAATTCAACAGTACCTCCATGCAGGACGTGTCGGTAATTATAGTAGAATTTCGTACCGATGTAAAGGTGGAAGTTGCGAAACAAAAGGTAAAGGATGCGGTGGATGAAGCGCGTACCGATATGCCGCAAACCTTAACGCGCGAACCGATGATCAAAGAGATTGCTTTTTCTGAGATCCCCATCATGTATGTGAATGTGGCAGGAAATTACGATCTCAAACAATTGAAAAAATACGCAGAAGATCTTCAGGATCGCATTGAAGGATTAAAAGAGATTAACGAAGTAAAATTGGTAGGCGCCCTCGATCGTGAGATTCAGGTGAATATCGACGTGTATAAATTACAGGCCGCACAACTTACCATTACTGATATTCAACGCGCCATTGCCTCCGAGAACTTGTCGATGACAGGTGGTAATGTGCCTTTAAACGGCATGAAACCTACGTTGAGTATTAAGAGTGAATTTAAAGATCCAAAAGAGATTGAGAATATTCTCGTAACCTCTCAGGCAGGTGCTAAATTGTTTATTAAAGATTTTGCGGAGGTAAGAGATGGAAACAAGGAGCAGGAAAGTTATTCGAGCACAAAAGGAAAAAATGTAATTACACTCAACGTCATTAAACGTTCGGGTGAGAATTTGATTGCTGCGGCTGAGAACATTCAGAAAGTGATTGCTGAAATGAAGAAAAATGATTTTCCCGAGGGACTCGATGTTACCATTAGCGGCGATCAAAGTGCCAGAACAAAAGTAACCTTGCAGGATCTTATCAATACCATTATCATTGGCTTTATTCTCGTTACCATTGTGTTGATGTTTTTTATGGGAGTGACCAATGCCTTATTTGTGGCGTTGTCGGTTCCTCTCTCCATGTTCATCGCATTTTTGGTGATGCCGAGCATTGGGTTTTCGTTCAACATGATTGTGCTCTTTGCTTTCTTACTCGCCCTCGGTATTGTGGTCGACGATGCCATTGTGGTAATTGAGAACACACATCGTTTGTTCGCAAATGGAAAAAGGGATATTAAATCGGCGGCAAAAATGGCCGCAGGCGAAGTGTTTTTACCTGTGTTATCCGGAACCATCACCACCTTAGCACCCTTCATTCCATTGGCATTCTGGACCGGGATCATTGGTAAATTCATGTATTTCCTTCCCATCACCCTCATCATTTCGTTACTGGCCTCACTCTTTGTGGCTTATATAATTAATCCTGTTTTTGCGGTTGACTTTATGAAGTCGCACGACGAAGAGGCGAAGGAGTATGGAAAGATTTCGAAAAAGGGCCGCATGCAATTGATCTTGTATGCAGTGATCACGGCTTTATGTTACGTGTCGGGTCACCCCGGTGTTGGAAACTTCGTCATCTTTTTAGCATTTTTCCTCGTACTGCACCGTTTGTGGTTGCACAAAGTGATCGAGGCTTGGCAGTTTAGAGTTTGGCCCCGCATCATTCGTGGTTATGTTATTGTATTAAAATGGTGTTTGCGCAAACCATGGAGACCTCTGGGAATGGTATTGGTACTCTTTGTTTTTTCCATTATTCTGTTTGCAGTTCGTCAGCCAAAGGTCGTGTTCTTTCCGTCGGGAGATCCAAATAATATTTATGTCTATGTAAAATTACCCGAAGGAACAGATCCTTTAGTGACTAATGCAGCCATGCGCAAAGTAGAAGCGAAGATTTACAGCGTGATTGATAAAAATGATCCCATTGTAGAATCGATGATCTCAAACGTGACCATTGGTGTTACCGACCCCCGCGACGGGGATCAGAATTCCTATCCCAACAAAGGAAAAATCGCCATTAGTTTTGTTGAATTTGAAAAGCGCGAAGGAATCTCCACCAGCAGTTACCTCACCAAACTTCAGGCCTTATCCTGGGATCTGCCGGGTGCCGAAATTTCAGTGAATAAAGAACAAGCGGGGCCTCCGCAGGCAAAACCGGTAAGTGTTGAGATTATGGGTGACGATTTTGCCGAACTGGTGAAGAACTCTGAAGATCTGCACAAATTTATTGACGATGCAAAAATAGACGGACTGGACAATATTAAATCAGATTTTGTAAGTAATAAACCTGAAATAATTTTTGATATTGATCGTGAACGTGCACAACGCGAAGGACTCTCAACCTCGCAACTCGCGATGGAAATTCGTGGCGCCGTGTATGGCGTGGAAGCTACTAAATTCAGAGATGTGGACGATGAATACCCGGTTCAACTGCGTTATAAATACGAACAACGTGCCGATATAGAAACGATCCGAAACCTTAAGATCACGTACCGCGATATGAACATGGGTGGTCTTATTAGAAGTGTTCCACTTTCGGCTATGTGCGATATTCGCTATGACTATACTTATGCGGGCATCAAACGAAAAAACAATACCCGCATCATCACACTGTCGTCGGATGTAATGGAAGGTCATAATCCGAACGAAGTTGCAGCCAATGTGCAAAGGGCGCTCAGCAATTATCAGCCGAGCGGCAATGTGGAAGTTAAATTTGGCGGTCAGCAGGCCGATCAGGATGAGACCAAAACATTTTTGGGTCGCGCCATGATGGTGGCCATTGGTTTGATGTTATTGGTTTTGGTGGGTTTATTTAATTCACTGGGCAAACCATTGATTATTTTATCAGAGATTGTGTTTAGCATCATTGGAGTACTCATAGGCGTTTCTATTTTTAAAATGGACATGAGTATCATTATGACCGGTGTGGGTATTATTGCCCTGGGCGGTATTGTGGTGCGAAATGGAATTTTGCTAGTGGAGTTTGCCGAATTTGCCCGAGCGGGTGGCATGAGTTTATATGAGGCCACCATCGAAGCAGGACGCACACGTATGACGCCTGTAATTTTAACAGCTATCGCTGCTGTGTTGGGTTTACTTCCATTGGCTGTGGGTTTGAATATTAATTTTGAAACCCTCTTCACGCATCTTAATCCGCATATCTTTTTTGGTGGCGACAGTGTGGTGTTTTGGGGCCCTTTGAGCTGGACGATGATTTTTGGTTTAATCTTCGCAACTATACTCACACTTTTATTGGTTCCTTCTATGTATTTAATCGCAGAACGATTGAAACGCAAATCGGAGATCTTGTTGAAACATTTCGAGTTGCCAACCGTAGCCATGTATGTTCCATTTTTTGTGATGATTCTGCAATTCATTCTTTTTCTTAAAAAGAAAAAATTGGACTATGGAAATTTGGATCGCTAAAAATAAGAACTAAAAATATAAGGGTTCGTTGGTGTAACATCCGGCGGACCTTTTTTTATGACTATAATTTTAGTTCTTGGGTAGGATCCCAATACAGCGCCTTAAAATTTTGAACCTGATCATTTTTTACCACAATGTTTTCTTTTTCCAACAATTCTTGCATTTGAAAAGGCGTGGCAAAATGGTGTTTCCCCGTGAGGAGTCCCTGACGGTTTACCACACGGTGGGCAGGTACGGCAGGTGTAACGTTGTGAGCTCCGTTCATGGCATAACCTACCACGCGTGAGGATGATTTTGCACCCAGGTAGGCGGCAATAGCCCCGTAACTAGTCACGCGGCCTCTGGGCACCAGTCGTACCACCTGATACACCATTTGAAAAAAGTCTTTTTCCATCTTCTTAAACCCTAAAAATACTTTATCTTTGCGAAATATGGAAAAACGTGTGAGAGTTAGATTTGCGCCCAGTCCCACCGGGGGATTACACATGGGTGGTGTTCGTACAGCTTTGTTCAATTACCTGTTTGCAAAAAAACATGGAGGAGATTTTATTCTCAGAATTGAAGACACCGATCAAACGCGTTTTGTAGAAGGAGCAGAGGAGTATATTATTAAGGCCTTAAAATGGTGTGGTATTGAACCCAATGAAGGAGTAGGTTTTGGAGACGGACCTCACGCCCCTTACCGTCAGAGCGAACGCAAGGAACTTGGAATTTATAAGACCTATGCCGATAAATTAATTGCATCGGGTCATGCGTATTATGCGTTTGACACGAGCGAAGAACTGGATGAGATGCGCCGACGCTTGGAGGCTGCCAAGGTAGTGGCACCCCAATACAATGCGGTAACACGTCAAAACATGCGCAACTCGCTTACTTTGCCGGAAGATGAGGTGAAAAATTTAATGGAGGGCGGTGCAAAATATGTGATCCGTTTAAACGTGCCACGCAACGAAGAGATTCGCTTTAACGACATAATTCGTGGCTGGGTAACGGTTAATTCGGCGCAGGTAGATGATAAAGTTTTGTTGAAAAGCGATGGCATGCCAACGTACCATTTGGCGCATATTGTTGATGATATTGAAATGGAGATTTCGCATGCCGTGCGAGGCGAAGAGTGGTTGCCCAGTGCGCCGGCACATATTCTCATTTACCGTTATTTGGGATTGGAAGATCAGATGCCAAAATTGGCGCATTTACCCTTGATTTTGAATCCCGATGGAAATGGAAAGATCTCGAAACGGGAGGCACGTTTTCCGGTATTCCCCTTAAGCTGGCAGGATCCGCGCGAGGCCACGCCCTATATTGGGTACAAAGAATCGGGGTATTATCCCGAGGCCTTTGTAAATATTTTGGCGCTGCTGGGATGGAACCCCGGTACCAACGAAGAATTTTTTACCGTTGATCAACTCGCACATATTTTTGAATTTGAGCGCGTGCATAAAAGTGGCGCTAAGTTTGATCCCGAAAAAGCGAAGTGGTTTAATCAACATTACCTGCGATTGAAGCCGGATGCAGAATTGGCCGAGGCATTTAAACCTATTTTAAAGGAAAAAGGATTTGAGAGAGATCAGGAATTTATGATTCAATTTTGCAAACTGGTGAAAGAAAAAGTTCAGTTTGTACAGGAGTTTTGGGATCATGGTAAATATATTTTTATTGCTCCCCAGGCTTATGATGAGAAGGTGATGGCCAAAAAATGGAACGATAAAAGCAGAGATATTTTCGACGCGGTGGTGGCGCAATTTGAAGCGGTGAAGGATTGGCAGGTGGAAGAGATCACTACCCATTTTCATAACGCGGAAGCGCAGGTTGGCAAAGTGGACATGCAATTGCTGAGAGTTTTGATCACGGGTGTAGCCGGGGGTCCGCAATTGTTCGACATGTTGGCCTTGATGGGCAAGGAAGAAGTTTTAAAACGATTAGGCACAGCGTTGAACAAACTTTGATAAAGTTTTATTACCCCTGACCTAAAATCTCTCCCAATTGGGCATACATTGAACTTAATGTTTGTATTCAAACCTATTTTATGCAGCATTCGTTCTACAATTATTAGTACAGATAATGAGATCGTGCATGGATTTAAAACAAGACATGTTAGAATAATTTTCAAATGCCGTGAGCGCCAGCGATTGAGTGAAAAGCCCTGCGCAGCAAAATAAAAAATGCCGTAGCAGCGAGGAGGCTTTACCGCCCAAGCGGGAAAGACCCCGGAGCGCACAGGCATTTTATTTTGCAAGCAGGCTTGTAACGAAAGCGCGTTAAGGCGCCCAACAAAAAATTAAAGTTTTAATGAACTTGAAAAATACTTCATCAGATCATTCCCAATCGACCTGCAAATACAACCAGAGCGCACAAAACCAGCAGCACGAGAATGGTATTGGTAATTTTTAGTTGTTTGAGACGAAACAAAAAATCGCCGATAAAAAACGAAAGCGGGAAAGCATAGGTTAAAATGATGCTGGAACTATTGGCGCCACCCGAAAAGAAACCGAAGGTGGAAAAGAAAAGAAACCATAAGAGGATGGCTTTCATTCTTTGTTTTTTTACGGTGGTACCAAAGCCCCGCATAAGGTTGTGAAGTATAGAGATGAAGAGCAGCAGGAACAGGGCGGCAGAAAGCGGGATAAAATATTCACTGAACGAAGGCACTTTTAGGGATCTGAAATAGAGTGCCGTGGCATCGAGAATATACCATTGGTTAAAGTCGCTGAGGTAGGCCATACTCTCGTAAATAAAAATGGGCACAAAAAATCCAAGTAACGCTATTACCCATTCTCTCCAGTGAAAAGGCCGTAGAACCAGCAGAATTACAAAAAAGAGGGGCACGCTGATGATACTTGAAATGGTGATAAAGGCGGAGACACTGATCCAAAAAGCCGCCTCGAAGATTTGTTTCAATACTTCCTCTTTGCGATAGGTAGCAAGTAGTTTGTAAATGGCGTACAATACAAATACATTGGTGAAGATTTGCGAGGAGATTTGCACAGGATTGGCACCTACCACACTTAATAACAGAAAAAGAAAGACCGGGAAATAGTTTTGTTTTTCAACTATTTCCTGAGCGGCGGTGATTTGGTTAACCAGAACAAGAGCCAGGGCAATGAAGGCAAAATTGATCAAATTGATGAGCAATTTGCCGCTAATTGCGTGGGTAAAATAGTTATAGAACAGGTTTGGGTAGTATTCTTGCTCGAGTGGATTGAGGGCGAGGTAGTTAAGAATTTGGGAAACGGCAAAAATCAGGATGATCAGAACCAAACTGCCTCTAAACCCTTTATTTAATTGCCCGGCAAACACGGTTTTTTTGTTCTAAATTTATTTTTATTTTTGTGCTTGTAAACTTACTAATTTAAAATTAAGAGAAATGAAGATGCTAATGATTACCTGGACAGATATTTTTTATGGGTTTGGCGATTTTTGCCAATGGATCTTTAGGGGCATGAAAGTATTGGGTCATTTTCCAAACATCATCATTGGTTCGCTGATAATTGGCGCTCTTGCTTATTGGACAATGCGTTTGGCACGTTACAAAAAAGAAGCGCAACGCAATAATACCATCGAATAAAATCATTTTTTACACCCATTTTAATTCTCGTCTGTGTATACGGACGATCTTCTGATATTTTCTGAAATTCTTTGCAAGAGCCTTCTTATTGGGTCAAGCGGAAAAGCTGGGGAGAAAGTTTTTGAGCCTGCCCCCATGAAGAGAAAAACTTACCAAGAAAACTTCCCGGTTTTTCTGATTTGGGCCTGCCCCCGCCTTTCTTTTTTTATTCCGTTTGGCGGGGTCGCGCTTTCCGTTCCAAGTCCTCGCCACGCAAAGAGACAGGCGTGGCTGTGGGCTTTCCACTACAATCGCTCACGCAGCAACCAATTTATTTCCATTTATAAAAAAATCCAAGGAATAAATACGATGCATTTCCCCAACAATTTCGATTGATCCTTCTTACTGGGTCTTCGTGCATCACGCGGTATCAGGCATCCTATCAAGAATATACTCCTTTTTTCATTTAATCTCTCTGGAACTACCGATAGATCCTTGATCTCACTTAAAGTTTGCAAATGATCTCGGCGGCTTTTTCGAGTGTTTCGTCTTTTTTCGCAAAACAAAATCGCAATAGGTGAGGATCTGTTTTTTGAGAATAAAATACGGAGAGTGGGATGGTGGCCAGCTTTTTTTCTTTTGTAAGGCGCACTGCCAAGTCGGTATCGGGTTCGTCGCTTACGGCGCTATACGACATGAGTTGAAAATAAGTACCGGAAGTTTTTAGCGGTTTGAGGCGACTTGCCGAGGTAAGTTTTAAAAACAGATCTCGTTTTTTTTGGTAGAAATTCTTTAATTCCAGGTAATTTTCTTTATCGGCCAGAAACTCTGCCAGAGCCAGTTGCAGGGGGTGGTTCACCACAAAGACCAAAAATTGGTGCACCTTTCGGAACTCCAGCATAATTTTGGCGGGAGCAGCCACATAGCCTATTTTCCAGCCGGTGGTGTGAACTGTTTTCCCGAAGGAGGAAACGATGATGGATTGGGCTTTAAGGGCAGTATTGGTGCAAACACTTTGGTGTGTTTGTCCGTCGAACACCATGTGTTCGTAAACCTCGTCGCTGATGACGAGGATATTGGTGCCGGAAATAATTTTTTCAAGTTCCTCCAGATCGTTTTTTGTAATTATGGTCCCGCTAGGGTTATGAGGGGAATTGATAAGAATGGCTTTTGTTTTGGGGGTGATCTTGGAGCGGACGTCGGCCCAGTTGATGGCAAAATGGGGGGCGAGTAATTGTGAATACACCGGAATACCGCCATGCACGAGGATGGCGGGCACATAACAGTCGTAGGCGGGTTCAAATACAATTACTTCATCGCCGGGATGCACAAAGGCCGCCAGCGTGGTGTATATGGCTTGTGTGGCACCGGCGGTAATAGTGATTTCGGAATCGGGCCGGTAATTGGTGGCGTAACAGTGAGAAATGATTTCAGCCACACGTTCGCGCAGCTCAATGGTACCGGGCATGGGGGCATATTGATTAAAACCGGCGCGAATGTATTTGTTGGCCAGTTCCATTAAGTTTAGGGAGCAATCAAAATCGGGAAAACCCTGTGAGAGGTTGATGGCATTGTGTTCGCGGGCCAGTGCGCTCATCACGGTAAAGATGGTGGTACCAATATGAGGGAGCTTAGAGTTTATTTGCATTTTTTTTCGACTTGTATCCCGCAAATTGCTAAAAAAATCCTATTTTTGCCTGCGCTAAATTTTAATTTAACATTTGAATTTTAACCATTAATAATTCAAAATTTAACATTTAGCATTTAACATTTCAAAAGGTCCTGTGGCCGAGTGGCTAGGCTCAGCTCTGCAAAAGCTGCTACACCAGTTCGAATCTGGTCGGGACCTCGATAAATGCAAAGGGCTTCTGCGATAGCAGAAGCTTTTTTGTTTTCACACCGGAGCGTCGAGCTCGCTCGTAAGCGCAGGTGTGGAAACAAAAAATAAAGCGCGATAGCGCTTTACATTTGCATTGTGACTCTACGGCTTCCCCATCCAGATCACGGCTGTAAGCCGCTAATCTGGTCTTAAAAAAGACAGGGAAGGATAGCGATTTGCTTTTGCATTTTGACGCTTGCTTTCGCACAAGCCCGCTCAAAGATGCACCGCATCTTTGCCGTCCCATCCAGATCACGGCTGCAGGCCGCTAATCTGGTCTAAAAAAAAACAGGGAAGGATAGCGCTTTACATTTGCATTGTGACTCTACGGCTTCCCCATCCAGATCACGGCTGTAAGCCGCTAATCTGGTCTAAAAAAACAGGGAAGGATAGCGCTTTACATTTGCATTGTGACTCTACGGCTTCCCCATCCAGATCACGGCTGTAAGCCGCTAATCTGGTCT
>JAQSCW010000032.1:0-82610 GCA_029945625.1 bacterium | reverse complement strand
TGTGACTCTACGGCTTCCCCATCCAGATCACGGCTGTAAGCCGCTAATCTGGTCTTAAAAAAGACAGGGAAGGATAGCGATTTGCTTTTGCATTTTGACGCTTGCTTTCGCACAAGCCCGCTCAAAGATGCACCGCATCTTTGCCGTCCCATCCAGATCACGGCTGTAAGCCGCTAATCTGGTCTAAAAAAAAATAGGGAAGGATAGCGATTTACTTTTTGACTTTAGGCTTGCCCATTCAGTTTATCCTTAATCGAGGACAAGTGTAGATGAACTTTTACTTACATTAATACGAGAAATGCGTTCTTTTTGTCCTGAGGCATATTGCCTAATAACCCATCCATTATCTTCTTTTACGGTATATCCTAAAAGATCAATAGCATCCGATTCTTCATTCTTAGTTCCTTTTGTGATGGCACGAGTTAAAGCTCTTTTTGTTAAATAAGCTACACCTTTTTTAGGCCCCGATTTTTTTGTGGCTTTTTTCTTTTTTATATTTTTTGCCATAGTCAAATTTACAAAAAAATAAAATACTAAAGGGCGGTCTACCTTCCTTTTTTAGTGCCAACTTTACTAAGTAATGATAAACACCTCAACTTTACGGCTTGCCCCCATCCAGATCACGGCTGTAAGCCGCTAATCTGGTCTAAAAAAAAACAGGGAAGGATAGCGATTTACTTTGTGACTCAAGCCTTCCCAGATCTAGCGAGGCCTCTGGTCAAAATTGGTATATTTGAGAAACTCAGAGCCTCATCAAAAATTGTTTTAACTAAAAGCTAATATAAAATGCAACATAAATTAATAAAATTGTTTGTTCTGCTATTCGCCACGGCGGTGATGGTGCAATGTCATCCCGATAAAAATGAACAATCGGCATCACCAAGTATACTTGGCGATTGGAAGTACAAAGAGGAGAATGGTAAATATTATTATGCATGACTCCAAAGCGACAGTATTTATGCCGAGATACCTTCTTATTACTTTAAAATAGAAAATGACACCCTGGTGTATGGCTTCGTAAAATATGGCCGATTATGGGGCAGCTCGGGAATAGTTGGGGCTTGGATGGCGATAGACCCCAACGGGATTAGAGATAGCGTATTTTTTAGTTCCGGCGGCAGCTACAGGTTTTTATCCTCCGATGGGGCCGAAGGAGGAGGGGGCACCTACGCAACGAGAGGAAATATTTTAGATATAGTTGAATATAGGTCCAAATTTCATTGCCTCCAAAATTTCATTGTGTCTGAACCTCTAGATGGTGGCGCCGGTACTAGGGGAACCTACTCGATCAATGATACTGTTTTTGAAATAGTATTTCCAACTCTCACGCGAACATATGAACGGTTTGCCGGAGCTGTGCCGCCTCAGCTCAGTGAGGAGTGATGACAAACGAAAATGATCCCAGATGCTGAATCAGCTTGGGTAGCGGGGTAAGACTTGTACGGGTTTTAGACAGCAGGATTACAAATTCTAGGCAAGGGGATGTAATCTTCTCAGGGGCTTATAAAAACTTAGACACAAAAAAAAGCTTCTTTATTTATGGCCTCAACTATAATAGTTTTGCGTGAAAGATTGCGCTCTAAAAGTTCTTGATAAGTAGCATCAATTTCATTAATTATTAACCATTGCTTGGCTTCTGATGGCCGATATGAAATTCTTTTACAACTACGAGCTAAGCCATCTGCTAAAAAGATATAAAACTCAACAAAATCGCCATTTTCCTTGTAAGCTAAATTTTTGAGTTGTTGTATTGAGGTAATTTTAATCATATTTATTTAAAAAAATGCAATCTAAAAATATATTCGGATGGATGTAAAATATTGGAGGAATGGAAAGTACTTCTGTTAATATGTTGAACAATGGACTTATATCTATAATTTTAAATTTTTTAAAACACTAACAAATTCTCCGATTACTCGCATTTCCGCAGCATTTGCTTCATTGATAATAATATTTTTGTAAGAATCATCAGTCGAATTTGGCCTCAAAACAATTGAGTTATGTTCCCAACCTTCTTTAGTGATAGTCTTTTCACTGGAATATGTTTTAATAGTAAATGCGGAATTAAAATCATCATCTTGAATATCCCTATTTTCTACTAATAGAATTTTACCATTACGAGTTCCAGCAGAAGGCTTTTTAAATAGACAAATTGAACCATTCTGAATTACCCTGTTCATCGATTCCCCAATAATTTTGCAAGCAAAGTAATCACTATTTAGCTTAATATTTTCTGGCCCTTCGATTAACTTAAAATCTTTGTCTGATTGCATTTCACTAAATGTGCCAGCTGCTGCATAAAAATCATAAAGAGGTATAGGATTTCTCAATCCATGGTGCTCAAGATTTTCTAATTTAGTAATAATTTTGTTTTTATTTTCTAAATTAGAATCTCCAACCGTTCCCCTCTCTTGTAAATAGTTATACATTGATGCTGAAACTGGGCTTGCTAAATTGAATCGAATCTTAACAACCGGAATTTCGTAACCTTTATTATCAGACATTGTGGTTTGTTCAACCTGATTCAGTTCTGGACTTACTTCTCCCATATAATAAAAATCCATTCCTTCATCATTATTTTTCTTAATAAATAATGGTAATCTAATTGCTCCATTTTTACCTATTATAGATTGCACATCTTTACTGTCAATTTTTCTATTGGATTTTGACATCCAATCAAATTCTTTATTATTTATAAATTTATCCTCATACTTAGTTGACTCAGAAATATCTTCTTCTTTATGATAATTTACAAAAATTGGACAATGAGTGTTGTCGGTACTTACCAAGTATCCACCCACGTTTTGCGCAACAGGGTTTTCCACGACATTTAATATTCTAAATACATCTTTACGAGAGTATTTTCTGTAAAGCACAAATCCATTCTGCCAATTATCAGGTTCATATAATTTGTCAAATTCATAGATGGAATAATCTGCAGAATCTGCTAGAAAATGTTTAAAAACTTTGTGGTTCAAGTGCGAAAGAAACTCAGGTGAAAGACCGAGAATTTTATTTTCATTTTTTATAATATCAAAGTCATAAATGTTTTTTACCGAAGTCAATTTGCCTTCTTTCTTTTCTCTAATAAATTCAAAATTTAAATTAGAAACACAAGATTTAATGGTTTCGTCCGAAACAGAGTAATTGTATTTTTTTATAATGGCCTCTTTTAAATCTTTTATTGAAATTCTTTTAAATTCAAGTAATAATTTGATGATTATACTCTCTTCAACTCTTTTAGAATTATTTATTTCGCTAGAAAATAGTTCTAAAAGTTTAATCTGTCTGCTTGATAAATCTGAATTGTACTCATTCTCAACTTTCGTAATAAAATTAAAATAAGATTTTGCGTAATTCACATACAAATAGGGATCTCTGGAACCGTGTTCAATAAAATCCATCATCATTGGAATTCTTCCGATCTTAAATTTTAAAAGATTATAGTCCTTTCTTAAATCAGAGAACAACTGCATGTTTGCAGAATCAATAGATTGAAATATCTTTTCTTTGGTGATTTCATCAAAATTGATCGTTGAAGACCCAGGAATCATCCTACTTCCATCGGTAATTAATTTTCTCAAAGAATCTTTATTATAAGTGGTATCACCGTATAATGCAATGGGAATTAGATAATTGTTTTCATAGTTACCGATGAAGTCAATTACCGTTAAATAGCTTTTTCCATCAACTTTCCTTAACCCTCTTCCCAATTGTTGAATGAAAATTATTGCTGATTCCGTGGGTCGAAGCATAATAATCTGATTGATTTTGGGAATATCAATACCTTCATTGAAAATATCAACGGTAAATATGTAATCTAACTTTTCACTTAAATTATCTGATTCTAATTTTTCAATTGATTTAGCCCTTTCCTCTTCACTACTATCACCTGTTAACGCAATCGTTTTAAATCCTTTCCGATTTAATAATGCGGAAAGTTCAATTGCTTCATTTTTCCTAGAACAAAAGATTAAACCCCTTGTAATTCCATTATCACTTCCATAAAAGAGCGCTTGTTCGATTATCCTATTAACCCGTTCACTAGAAACTAGTAGGTTGAAATCTGTTTTATTATCTATCTCATTATTGTCAATTAATAGATCGGTTACTCCATAGTAATGGAAAGGACTAAGCATTTCCTCCTCCATTGCTCTGTTTAGCCTAATTTCATAGGCAATATTATGATCAAATAGTTGAAATATATCAGTCCCATCAGTCCTTTCCGGGGTGGCAGTCATGCCCAAAAGGAATTTAGGCTCAAAATACTCTATTAATCTCAAATATGAATCTGCACCGGATCTATGTGTTTCATCAATGATGATATAGTCAAAATGATCTTTCGAGAAGTTTTTAAAGTGTTTAGTTTTTGATATAGTTTGAATTGTGGAAAACACGAAATCACAATCCAATTCTAATTGTTCACCTGAGTATAAACCCATCGTTTTACCCTGCCCGAAAACACTTCGAAAAGTATATAAAGAAACCTTTGCTATAGTTAACCTATGAACTACAAATAAGAGCTTTTTAGGGTTAAATGCCTTGGCATCAAAAGCTGACAAATAGGTTTTTCCTGTCCCAGTTGCTGAAATTATTAATGCTTTATTCTTATTAACTGCCCGTAAATTGCTCAGGTTTCGCAAGGCCATTACCTGCATGGAATTTGGCGTAATGAACGGTTGTGTTTCAGCTAAACTCTCATGATTGTATTTACTTTTTAAAAGAAATTGTTTTTGATATATTTCTTCATAAGACAAAATATATTCTGCCGTGACCTTTGTTGCCTTTTTAAAATCAGATTTAAATTCATTAAGTACTTTTTCAACAAGGCCGCTTTCATCTAATGCTGAGACTTTAATATTCCACTCTTTGTTAGTTGATAGGGCTTGATCTGTTAGATTACTACTACCAACTATTAGATTATAATGACTTTTGCTTTTAAAAATGTACCCTTTTGCATGAGCATTTCCTGTTGTCGCAATTCTAAGGTCTATGTTTTTGAATTGGGCCAATCTTTTTAGTGCTTCAGGCTGCGTGAAATTTAAATATTGAGAGACCAAGATTTCACCTTTTATTTTACGATTTTCGAGTTCTTTAAGTTTATTTATTATTGTTGCGACGCCACCGGTTGTCACGAATGCCACGGAAATATAGAACTGTTTACAATTTTCAAGCTCATGAAGTAAAGTTGTTAGGACCTTTTTTGGAGGGTTTTTCTGATTTACAAGTAACTCTGGCTGATAATCTATAATAGATAAAATTGCTTTATCTACGAAACCAGTTTGCAAACTTGTATTGAAAAGTTTAGATAACTCATCCATTGGATAATAATTTATTCACTATTGGAACATCTGCAGCCGCCCAGTCTAATTGAGTTAGCTCGCTTTTATCAAGCCATCTAAAATCAATATGCTCAGTTAAAGTTAAATTTGCGTTTTTAGTTGAACACAAAAAACTGTGCATTGTTATATGAAAATCAGGATATTGGTGCTCGACAGTTAGGTATTCACGATCAGTGGTTATGTCCATCTTTAATTCTTCTTTGATTTCCCTTTTTATAGTTTCTTCCTTGGTTTCTCCAGCTTCCATCTTGCCTCCCGGGAATTCATATTTTTTTGAAATGTAATCCAACTTGTTTTCGTTGCGTTGTACGCATAATATTTTGTTCTCAAAAATTACGATTGCTGCTACTACTTCAATATGTTTCATTATTAGTATTTTATTGATTAAGAAGTTCTTTCCTAAAGTACTCATTCGTCTCCTCATCCACCGCCCAAACATAACATCCTTTCATGCCCCGGGTCATGAGCGTGCGATAGGTGTTTTTTATGATAGCCCGCGTCATTTCTTTGGCTTTTTCTGGCTCTGTCTTCATAATAGCTTTATACCCTTTGATGCTTTGGTCCTGTCCTGATCGTTTGGCGGGGTTTACCAAGACTTTCCCATCACGCACAATGAGGTCTTCTCCAATAATGACGCCGATATAGTCCACTTCCAAACCCTGGCAGGTGTGAATACAACCAATCTCGTTTACTGAATTCGGCATTTGGATCCAAAGACTGCCATCCACCGATAAATTCCACTTCATGGCAAAATTGTACTCGGGCAAAATAATATCATTCGGGATTTTATCGTTCTTGCTTTTCCAGTCCCAACAATAACCGGCAACAAGACGGGCCTTATTGTTTTTTTTATTTTTCTCAAAAATAACATCTCTTAGTTGGTTCGGAGAATCCATCACCTGAAAGTCATAACCGAGTTCCTGAATTCGTGTATTGGCTGTTTCACGTATTTGCAAGAGATTGTCGAGCCATGCTAAATATCCGTCACTACCTGCACAACGAAATTGCGAGGCAAGTTCCAGTTCATGCACGGTGGCGCCTTCAAGCTTGGCCCATTTGCGAATCTCGGGCTTGTTGCCGATGTCTTTCATGGTGACGCGTTGATCTTCATCAATAAAAAATACAGAGAATTTTGAGGCATTGATAATTTCCTTCACCTGATTCTCACCCAAATTGGCGTACAGGCCCGATTTCTCATTTAAACGGTGTGCTTCATCCACCACCAAGGTATCAAAGGAGTTTTTTGGCGTGTCGGTAAATGCGCCTGATCCCTTAAAAAGATTCGAGAACCGCGATTTGGTGATGGTGCCGGTAAGTTTGCTGGCATACACCGCCCGGGGTGCAGCGTTCTTTGAGACGTACTGCACCACTTTTGTGAGATTGGTAATTCCCACCAGGAGATTAATGGCTACCACAGATTTTCCGGTACCGGGACCGCCTTCTACAATCAGCACATGTTTTTCTTTGGCAGTTGCTTTCTTGGCTAAATCCATCGCTGTTTCGTACACTACTTTCTGATCGTCAATCATGATGAATTCCTGATTGCCATTCATCATTTTGGATAGGCTCTCGGATAACATCTTGGATGGTCGGATTTCACCTTTATCGATCCGATACATGATCTCACCGTCATCACCGCTGCGCACAAAGCTTTTGATAAACGCGCGGAGTTTGAGAATGTCTTTTTTTAGGAATACGGGAGCATCATCAAGATATTTTTGATAGAAGGAATGGCGGATCACTTGGTCCTCTTCGTAATTATGCAGGAACGAGCAAGGGTGGAGAACTATATTTTCATTTTGTATGGTTGAATTAAAATCCTGCAGCAAGGCCGCGTATGACCATGCCTGATAGGACGGATGACTTGTGTCGTGTAAACCTTTACCTAGCGCTGTTCTCACGATGCCGTCTTTATCTGTTAATTCGGCGGATTTCCATTGTTTTAATTCTACGATTACCACATGGTCTTTATCGTGTTCGTTTCTTCCTGAAATAATAAAATCAATTCGTTTTGAGGTCTGTGGAATTTGACATTCAATAGTGACCCCCGCATTGTATGGAATTTCGGGATCATTTAAGACTGTATTCATGTAGTGAAGCGAGTTTTTCCAGGACTCTCTTTCCTTTTCACCGGTGGAGCGATGCAGGATGTCGCGATACAATTGAAGGACCACATTTTCAATATCGCCACTGATGACGTCTGTTTCAAATCCTTGTTTTGTTTTCTGGTAGACGATCATTTAACGCTTAAGAATATTGGATGAACTAGTTGTATAATCTTTATTTTTTCTTTCCGATGTTCGTTTTTTTGCTTGATTTATTCAGCAACTTAATTTGTTGAGAATTTCTTTTTGCAGTTAAGGCAGTCACGATCTTCTTACCAGTTTTTGATTCTAACTCTTTTAGGGCCACTTTGGCAACATGGCCACCTTGTTGTGCAATGTTTTTGCTTTCCTCAAAAGAGTTGGGTTGTATAGCCTGTGAAATGTCTTTGGTGGAAGCCTCTGCCAACATATTTAAAATTAATTCAGTATTCGTCATGTTGTCACGCAGATTTTCCTTTTTCAAACCTTTAAGGATTTTGTATTCCTTTGTGGTTTTGTCGGACCATGCTTTTGTGATAATATCCGTTAAGGTAGCAAAGTGATCCCCTTCTTTTAGGCCACGGTTTTTCCATTCATTCGTAAGTTCTTTGCGAATTTCGATGCTCTTTAATCGCTGGTTGATCCAGTTTTCGGAATACCCCAGTTGCAAATACTGTTTTAATGCCCGCTCAATACTTAATTCAGGATCCTGCATTTCATCAAGGCGCTCGGAGGCAATTTGAGACAACCATACTTTAAAAGGTTCGGCTTTGGGCGAGGGAATGGACTGAATCAGTCGAAATAATTGCTCAGCATCAGCAACATCAGTTTTATATCGTTTACCGTCTCCTGCTTGCAATTTCAGTTGTCCGATTTTTTCGGACAACTCGCTCCCCTCCTTATTTAGCTTGGCTTTCAAATCACCCCAGTACTTCCGGGGACGATCGCTATTGGTAAGGACTTCTATCACATCAATAATTGAAAAGTACCATTTTTCTTTCGTGTTGTCCCACACCGTTCTCACATTCTTGTCTTCAAAGAGTTTTATTGTGTTTTTTTGTTTCATTGGGTAATAGTTTAGGATTTGATTTTTTTGTGAAGGATCTCTTAACACAAAGGCTTTACAATTCATTGTATTTTTTTGCCGAGCCTTTCGCCTTTTCTACGGGATACTTTTCCCCATTACGTTTAATTTTATCCAAGACAATTTGTTTCACGTCCAGTTGGTGTTTTTCAGCCAGCAGAAAGGCATAGGCAAACACATCGGCCAATTCTTCTTTGAGTTTTTCACGATCTACCTGTTCACTTTCGGCCACATCTTTCCAAAGAAACAATTCGTTGAGTTCAGCCGCTTCAATGGATAAGGCAACCGCTAAGTTTTTAGTGTTATGAAATTGCGCCCAGTCGCGTTCGTTTCTGAATTTGAGGAGGGCCTCGGTGATTTCTTTAGAATCGTCCATAGTGAATCATTAAAAGCAAAAAATGATGGTGCAATTTGGCAGAGTACCAAGGGGAAATCTGCTAAAATGTGTCGCTAATTTAGAGTTTGAGAGGGATAAATGACAATTTTTAAGGATATTTAGTTTTAAACAGAAATGTTGTCTTCTTGTTGTAAGTTGCTACAATTCTTCAATCCCATTTCTGTCAGTTTGCCGTGGCTCTCAATGACGGCCCGCATCAAATGAAGTTGCAGGATTACAAATTTTGCACAAGGGTATCAAATCATAGTGCAGGCTTACAAATTCTGCACAACGGCGATCATCCTAAGGTCTGTTTGTGCTATTTTAATTCTCGTTGAACATTCGTACATTTAACATTGCGGAAATAACATCGGGTCAAGATGCAGCGTATTTGTTAGTTTGCCGCACAACTAAACGTAAACGAAAATGGGAACTTCCGGCGACGAAAATAGTTTTCTCGATGTGTATGAGGAGACGTTGTCGCATCAAATTCACCGCGTCACGAATTTTCAAGACCTTGTTTCTACCGCGTTTCATGGAGAAATCAATGCGATGTGTTGGACGCGCCATCTAGTTGGCGATTTTTCAGAGATTGTTAAAAAGATAGAACTTGAAGGAAATATTACTGCAGTTGAAGAGGAGGAACTTCGCGCATTACTGCTAAGTGAACAGGGGCAAATGGCCCGTGAACTACTTTTAAATGACTTGAAGGTATTGAAAAGTCATGGCGCATCACCGGTACTTAACGTGATCAAGTATTATGAGAGGGATGATGCTCTTCCGTTTTTTCCAACCGATGTGTATTCTTTTCATGTAGATCGCTCTCCTATCCCAACAGATACCTTTTTATGCACTTACTATGGCGAGCCGAGTGAAATATTACCAAATTCAAAAGGACGGCAGAAAGTGCTAATTCCGGAAATACGCGGTAAACTCAAAAAATTATATGGTGGTCCGGATGATGGTTTTGAATCATTTTTAAGTGAACATTTTTTTGATTTACACTATCAAGCTAATCCATCTGCACGGCCAATTAGCTTAGGCCTAGGTCACTTATGGCGGTTGGCGGTCGATCATCCGCAAAGCCATGTTCCTCCTTGTCTTCACCGGGCGCCACAAGAAAAGCTTGGACAAAACAGGTTGCTGTTAATTTGTTGAACGCGGGCCCTAGTAGAATTGAAAAGTCCGAAAATGGAATACTAATTTATTCAACAAGCGAAAAGATGGAGTGCTAGTGCTTCATTACAAAACAATTCTTAACGGATGCGTTTAGCGAAAGGATTGATGTTCTTGGAAATTCTATTGAAGTGCCGGCACCAGGTGGAAGAAGTCAGAGCTCAAAAAGAAACAAACGCGGATCCTCGTCTTAAAAAGGAGTGAGGGCATCTTATAACAATAGTCTTGTTATTTTTTTGTATCTTTAAAGATAATGGCATCCACTAATTCTGTCAACATGAAAGCATCACCAGCTAGTCGCATAAGTCATCAAACCCTCAGAATAGTTTGCACGGCAGTGGCCATCTTCATTTTATGGGATGGCAAAGCACAATCAATCACGCAAAGTTTTAATGAACCTGTTGTGGGGGATGTAGACAATCTGTACAGATTAGACACAAGCGCCTACACCACCGGTATTCCGGTAAATATTACGGGAACAAATTGTGTTTGGAATTTCAGCAATTTAACCGGCACTTTCCCCATGGTGGTGGATTCTTTTATCGCGCCGGGCGCTGCCGCCGGTGCCACTGCTTTTCCAACATCTACCTATGTTCAACACAGGGATCCCTTATTTACTTTTTATAAGTCTACCGTAAGTCCTCAGCAAACCGAATTGTTGGGAGCCTATTCTCCCTCGCTGAGTCTTACTTTTACAAACTCAGCTATTATTGCCCAATATCCTGTTAGTTATGGCTATTCATTGTCCGATCCGGTAAGCGGGAGTTTCAAATATGGTACTACAACAGGTGCGTGTAATGGGAATATCACCATTTCCTGCAGTGGATTAGGAACCGCTTATTTTCCCAACGGCAATACAATTCAGAATGTATTGTGTCTTAAAAGCATTGAAATTTTGACCTTGAGCGTTGGTTTTTTTCCCTTTGGAACTTTTAATCAAACCATTATCAACTATTACATGCCGGGAAAGAAGTTTCCTATTCTCAACGTAAATTATTCAAGTGCGGGATTAATTGCGGGTACACCAACGATTACCGCAACCATTTATGGAAGTAATAATTATTTTAGCATAGCAGGAATTCATGAGTCTGCTTTTAACAATGCGAATTTTAAAGTGTATCCCAATCCCTTTAGTGAACAGCTTTTTGTAAGTGATTTTCAGAAGGAGGAAGAATGTGCTTTTTCTTTCTTTGATGCCCTAGGGAAACTGATACTGAATACTACTTCGTTAGAGACGGAAATGGTGAAGGACCTCCCGCCGGGGGTCTATTTTCTTGAAGCAAAAAGCAAATCGGGGACATACCGAAGGAAGATCATCAAAGAATAGAAATTAGTTAATTTTTTGAAGCACTGTCATTTCCACTCGCCTGTTTTTTTGTTTCCCTGCTTTAGTCCCGTTATCTGCAATTGGTTTGCTTTGTCCAAACCATTCTATGAGTATATTCTCCGCGGGAACGCCTTTCTTGCGCAAATAAGTCTGAACGGCCTTGACCCTTTTTTGTGATAAGATGAGATTAGCCGACCCAGTTCCTTCATTGTCGGTATGCCCGCTTAACTTTAGTTTCCATTCCTGCTTATGCGCATTTACTAATTTTGCCAACGCTGTGAGAGATGGAAGTGATTTTGTTTTAATGATGTCCTTTCCTGTTTCAAATTCAAGTGTTGCGAAAGCTTTTTCAAGAATCTTTTTTTCAGCTTGCGCCAATTTTATGGGCTCGGGACAGCCCTTATAAGTCGTCACGCCGGGTGTGTTAATACAGGAGTCAAGTTTATCTATGATTCCATCCTTATCCTGGTCGGGCCAGGGGCACCCTTTATTTTCAGCGGGTCCGGCAAGAGTGGGACAAGCATCCACGCCATCATGCACTTTATCATTGTCTTGATCAGGACAACCCCTGTAGTTCACAGGTCCTTTTACTAGAGGGCAAAGATCCTCTTTATCGGGTGTACCATCCTTATCAGAATCGGGACATCCTTTAAAAATTCTTAATCCGGAAGTAATGGGACAGGCATCGTCTTTATCCGCGATGGAGTCGCCATCGGAATCGGGACATCCGTGTAAGAAGGGTTTACCTTTTTCAGTTGGGCAAAGATCTTCTGCATCGGTGATGCTGTCTTCATCTGTGTCGGGGCAGCCTTTAAATTGTGCCAGACCTGCCTGATTGGGACAAGCATCTTCCATGTCGATAATATTATCTTCATCTTTATCGGGACAACCTTTTAGGTTGTGAAAGCCGGGCTCATCGGGACAAGCGTCTTTTTTATCGGGAACCCCATCGGCGTCACGGTCTCTGATTTGATTCTGTGGAATGGTAAATTTTATTAACACATAAAAATTATACGATGCAACATCCCCTTTAAACAAAGGTACCATGTCATTGCTGCCAATTGAAATAGGACCTGCACGAAGATTGAGGCCGGTGCTCAGATACTTAGAGCGGTCGGCCGAAAGTTTATTGTACGTGAAAGGAACAGAAATTTCAAACAGATAGTGTTCGAAACGAGGCGCAAAACAAATGGCAGAATAATTGTGAACGCGGTAGGCAGTAGATTTGTAAAGGTCGGCAATGTGGGCACTCAGATTTAAATAGAAAAAGCGATTGAAAGAAAAATCGATTTGGGTATTGATGGCCGTTGGCAATATAACAGCGAAACTACTTTCCTGATTTGGATTTGAAAAATCGCTTCGAAGCAGTGAATCGAGCGCCGCTTGGTCTTTCAGGGAGGTGAATTTTGTGACGTTGTCTTTGCTAACTGTTATATTTAAGTCGTTGTAATTGCCTTGTTTCTTAAATCTAATTTTTCCAATATCGACAACAGAAACGCCGAATTTTAATTTGTATTTATTCAGGTCTTTTCTCCAGACACCTTTTTTACCTTCTACTTTGTAAGTATAATTTCGATAATTAGGCCGCCATTCGTAAATGATGCCAAGATCTAATCCTAAAAAGGGCGTGGTGGCATTCCTCATCAATTCGGCAACAGGACGATTGGATGTTGTGGGAGAACTAAAATTTCCGGAATGTCCGTAGGCAAAATTAGCATTAAGGTAGCTCGTGGTGTCTTTGGTGCTGAATAGATAATCCAGATTGTTGACTACCACATAGGAGGCTTCTATGCCTTGCAGAAGTTTGGGTGTAATGCCTGCTTTAAAAAAATGTTGGTCTTTGTCTCTTAATACTCTGCCATACGTGAAACCGTATTGGATCCATGACATTTGAACTGCTGAAAAATTTGTGAGACTAAAGGGATGGTTTTGAGTGAGGCTAAGATCGAATTCATTTTGGAATAAATTGACCAACTGAGGAGATACGCCATCAATATTTCCAATTTGCCGTAGGCTCCACGTGAAGGCAAAAGAATTCTTAGAATTGAGTTGGATCAGAAATGAGGGAAGGTAGATTCTGTTTTCTAAAAGGACAGCCCGCGTTTTGTCGGAGGCGATGGTGCTGAAATTCTTGTAAATATTACTGGGTACATTTGGCGTGGGATTATGCCAGCTATCTGCAAATTTCAGAGTGGAGGGCTTCATAAAACTCCCACTGTACTTCAACGATTCGCGTTTAATATAGAACCAAGAGTTGTTAAAGTTATTATCGCCGCCTATTATAAGTAGGTCAGCTTTTAAACGGTTGTCGGCCGCTGCTGCTGGATTGCATAATACCTGATTGATACCTCCGTAATTGCTGCTGCCATAGGAGAAATAATCCTGAGAATAGTTCTTTGTGCTGAAACAACCAAGCAGAAGAAAGTAAATTATGCGTTTAGATTGCATGCTTTAACCAAATATAGTGAAATTTATATCTGCAAAAGCGGAGGTCATTGTATGAGAAATTACGTCAACCTGTTCGCATTAAGATGTCGATCGTAGGCAACTTAATTTATTTCGGTAATTCTCAATTCTACTCTTCTGTTTAATTGTCTTCCTTCGGGATCATCCTCACCATTTGCTTTTTCATTATCTGCCACCGGCATCGTTTTTCCATATCCCTTGGCTTTCATGCGAGAAGCATCGATTCCCTTTTCAATAAGGCGATTAACAACTGCTTGCGCGCGGTCTTCAGACAACACCTGATTGTATTTTTCATAACCTTTATTATCGGTATGTCCGGCGATTTCCACTTTAAGATTGCTGTTACTTTTCATGAGTTGCACCAAATTTTTTAATTCAACATTTGATAGTGATCTTAAGGTAGCTTTGTCAAAATCAAAGAAGATATTATTGAGATTTATTTTGGAACCCACCACAATTGGCGTCATAGCAATGGCGCGGTTAATCTCATAGTAGTTCGACTCTTTCGGGATTTCAATATTCTCGGAATAAAACAAGTGATCTTTGGCATTATACGTAATGTTGTAATTTTTACCCGGGGTTAGGATAAATAGAAATTCGCCTGTTTTACTATTGGTCTTGTAGGTTCCAACTACTTGCTCCGTTTCATTATCCGTCACAGTTATAATCACTTCTTGCGCCGGTTTTCCTGATTGATCGGTAACAGTTCCCTTTACCAACGTTAATGGAGTCTTTTTGCGGTCGAGGAATGTTACAACATAATTGTCTTTTTCACCCAATCCTTCTTTGCGAAAGGACGTGAAATAGGCTTTCATGCCATCGGGACTTACCACGTAAAACACATCGTCGTCGGTAGTATTTAAAGGATAACCAACATTAATGGGATCTGACCAAACGTTGTCTTCCGACAACAAGCTGGTGAAAATATCGAAGCCCCCCATTGTGGTATGTCCGTTAGAACTGAACGACAACGTACGACCATCGGCATGAATGAAGGGTGCATCTTCCTCATAGGCGGTGTTAATCTTGGGTCCCATGTTTACCGCTACTCCCCAGGTACTATCGGGCTGACGACTACTTGAATAGATGTCTCTTCCCCCATAGCCACCCGGCCGGTCGCTTACAAAATAAATAACAGAGCCATTTGCTGTAAGACAGGCGCTGGGTTCCCAATATTCTGAATTGATGTTTTTGCCAAGTTTAATGGGAGCAGTCCATTCATCGCCATCCAATCGCGTGCTGTATAAATTCCCGGAATCTTCATAATCACTGTATATAAGAATGGATTGACCATCTGGTGAAACACTAATGGACGCTTCGTTTCCATCGGAATTAATAGAGGGACCAATACTTTTTGCTGCCGACCAACCATTCACAGTTTTATGAGAAACAAAAATATCTTCCCAATAATTTCCATCATCGTTTTTTTCTTTTGATTTTTGACTGGGACGACGGGTAGTAAAATAGAGTGAATTTTGATCGGCCGTGATTACCGGCGAATAATCTGCATAAGGAGAATTTAGAGCTGGACCTAAATTTTCGATCGTGATTTTAATGGGCGCGGCCACATAAATTTTGCCATTGTTACACATGTCAATTTTGCGATCGGTTTCGCGCACAAGCGAGGAATCGCTGTTGCCGATTTTGAGGAGTTGTGCTTTATATTCGCTGTAGGCGGCGAGGGCCTTATCAAATTGATAATTTAAGTGGTAGGCATCGCCTAAAAATTTTAAGGAGACGGCGGGGGCACCTCTTTCTTTGTAGGAAGAGCCTTTGTAATTAGTGGTGATGGATTTTGAGGCACTCAACAGGTAGGGAATCGCATCTACCCCATATTTGTTGGAGCCTTGATAACAGACGCCAATTTTAAAAGCCAGATTTTTGTTCGTTGTGTCCTTTGCATAAAGTTGTAGAAATATTTTTCTTGCTTCCAAATATCCGCCTTTATATCGTGTCTTTTCATCGGTTTTTTTATTTTCATAAATTCCTGAAAATATTTTATCTGCCCTTTTGAATTTTTCTTCTGCTGTTTCAGGATTCTTATCCGCAATTGCGATTTGAAAGCACAAAAGGAAAGTCAGGCTGATAAGGTTCGTCAGACTCTTGATCTGACTATTAAAATGTGGATAACTCATGAGAAGGATTAATTAATAGACAAATTTGCGTTAAATGTCTTTGCGAGGCCTTACACCGGAATGACAAATTGTTGCAGGATTCACGGTTTTCGTGATAAAAAAGAAAGACCTCACTTAAAAGCAAGGTCTTTCCAAAATTGAAAATCACCAATTGTATTCTTAATTCTTGATTTTTAATTCTTAACAATAGTATTCCCTTGCATCGTCACAGCGCCATTTCTAGCCAGTGCTCTGCCTTCGAGTGTAGCGCCGGTGCTAAAAGAGATTGATTCCAGCACCATAATAGTACCTTTAAACGCGGAGGTAGTTCCAAATGTTGCTGAGCTGCCTACTTGCCAAAATATATTGGAGGCGAGAGCTCCGCCACTTAAGAACACTTTGCGATCGGAAGTTACAGTAAGCGCCGAAGCTACTTGAATGATGAAGATTGCGCCCGGTTTTCCTTGAGCGTCAAAAGTTAAATCACCCGAAGTAAGTGCCAAGGTAGAGGTTGATTTGTATAATCCGGGAGTAAGTGTAAGTCCCCCAATATTACCCGACAGCGTTACAATATCTGTTGAAGTTCTACCGGCCGCATCGTTATATGCTGCAGTGAGATCAAGCTTTGCCTGCGTGGCAATGGCATCGTTCACATGAAGTGTGCCATTTAAAATTCCCGGAGGAAATCCGCCGATGGATGTTCCGGGACTCAAGCCCATATCACCTGTTATGATGGTTGCACCGGTATTGGTAATGCCGCTTCCGGCAAGAATTGCTAATGTTGACAAGGAAGAAAGATTTACTACCGCATGTACCGTAGTTTGCGGGGTAATCACATTTGTTACTACAACAGGATCAGGTGTAGGTTCTACCGGAGTTGACTTCTTCTTACAAGAAGAGATAGAGCCTATGGCCAGCATTAAAATCGCAGCGGTGACAGTTATTGTTTTCATTTTCTTTAGATAATTTTAAGTTCTGCAAATGGCAGTGCATTTGTGAAATAATTCCACACGCAAAGGTGGCGCTGTAAAATCAAATTGTGTTTATATAAAAAGCCGAATAGCTTACATTATTCACAGAAACGTATGAAAGGGAATACTAATAAAATCAATTCTAAGATTAAATGTTGTGGATGAAGTAGGGCATTAATTTAAAACGCTATTAAAATTATTTTTTCAATAAAATAAGTGCTCCCATTCTCAGCTTGCCTTTCAATAAAAAAAATACATACCAGCCGTTTCGGTGCTCAGATCTACGTTATAATTTCGTTCTCCTGGTTCCTGAACTTTGATAAAGTTGCCATTGAACGCAAATAGCTCAACCCGCATTTATTTTTGATGTTTTCTACAAATACCTTAAGAACATTCTTCCGGGGATTTGGAAAAAAGTGAAATGGGGAGGGAATCGTCTCTTAAAAATAGCTCCCGCTACAAATAGCTCTGTAGGCCTCAAGGTAGAAGCACTTCCGTTTTCTGAATTAGTTGCAGTAATTATGAAGATCCTTCATGTAATTGCGCTATATGTGGCTGTCTGGGTTCCCAAAATGTTTGATATTACTGCAGCGGTCCCTTAAAATGGTAGATACTAGGGTAGAAGTTAGGATGGGACTTGTGATTGGCCGGCCATAAAAACGCCAAGAATAATCAAGCTCATTTGTGTTTCAGAATTTTTTAATAGCCTGGGACGTTCTCTCCCCGGTTAAACGGCGTCGTTCCTTTTCTAAAAGGAGTTACAGCAATCTCACACTCTGCAAGGTTTTAAATTGTGAAGGAAATTTGTATATTTAGGGTACCAGGGATGTCGGCACTTTGCCAGCCTGCGTTACAGGATGCACACTCGTGAAAACATGGCTCTCAAAATTTGGACACTTCTAGCACTGAGCTTTACTTTTTGTACTACAAAGGTACTCGTTGACCAGAGTTCAAGCGGTAAATCGGTGACTGACTCCACCGCGTTACAGCGGCAGAACAGATTGCTCGGTGCGTGGACCGATGGTAATTCAGACAATGCGACATTTTGGATAGATAACGACTCCATTCATTATGTTGAACATTTTAATGGCTATAAGTACCGGTTGCATTCCGACTCCATTGAAATAAACTATACTGATATGATGTATTTTGCTGCAATTTCTTATAATGGTGATACACTCATTTGGACGTCCGACCACGATAGCGTCAAATTCTGGCCTTTTACAAATTAACATGTCCGGGCACACTTGCTGGGGCATGCCCGAAAAAATTCCGCACACGATCTTTCACGCGGCATCAGAGAACCTTTAAAAGTTAATCCCGATTTAGTGTTTGTTAGGGTTTCGAATCTTTTAATATCAATGAAACCCTTACAAACACTTACATCGCAGACTTTGCTTTTTCAAAGCATGTTTTGGGTTAAATAGGAGCCTCATCCAGGGCCCTTGAATCCATGGCATCACGGAGACCGTTACCCACCATCATAAATGAAAGCACCAATAACATGATGGCAAAACCCGGTATAAAAACAAGATAGGCCTTGTCCATTAAAATATAGCCATGGTGTGCGCTAATCATCTCGCCCCAACTTGGCATGGGAGGCTGTGCACCAATTCCCAGGAAACTCAACCCGGCTTCCATTAAAATGGCCGAGGCAAAATTACTCGCTGCCATTACAATAACCGGTCCCATCACGTTTGGTAAAATATGTTTGAAAATAATCCGCGAATTAGTATAACCTAACGCTCTTCCGGCTTCAACAAATTCTTTTTCGCGAATACTCAGTACTTGGCCTCTTACAATGCGAGCCACATCCACCCACATGGTGAGGCCCACGGCGATGAACACTTGTAAAATACCTTTTCCAAGAATAAACGTGATGGCAATAACCAATAATAAGGTAGGAATACTCCAAATCACATTGATGAGCCAAGTAATAACGATATCGGTAGTGCCCCTGAAATAACCGGCCAATGCACCAAGGAAAATGCCAATGAAGATGGAAATGAGAACAGAGATTAATCCCACAGATAAGCTGATGCGAGTGCCGATCATTAATCGGCTTAAAAGATCTCGCCCCAGAAGATCGGTGCCAAGAAGATATTTTTTAGTGACCATGAATTTTTCTTTAATGGTACTTTGCAATTCATTTTGTGATTTGGTGGATAATTCTTTCTTTCCCAATTCGTAGAAATGAAATTCCTTTTTAAGTGAATCATAGAGTGGTGCTTGTTTGGTGTTTAAGGCGTACACCACATCGGCGAGGTTAAAGCGGGTGATGGCCCCGCGATTTGGGGTATTCCCGGTGTATTCTTCGATCAGGATCTCGGGCCCCTTAAACTCATAATGGTGCATGGTATAGGTGGCGAAAGGTTTGTTTTCACCGAAAAGCATTTTTTCAAAAAAGGTGACATGCTCTGTCTCGTCGTTACGTGTTACCAAAAGAAATTGTGTCGCGAAACCGGGTTCTTTGATATGCAGTTCGGGTTTTTGATCGTTGGCCAATGGCGTTGAATCGGGTGTGATGAGATACCCCAACAGCGATATAATGGCGGTGAAACAAATGAAAAGAAGAGAGAGCACCGCCGGTGTATTGTGCAGGAAGCGTCTCCGGATTTTGGCTCCCGGAGATTCTGGACGATCTGTTTTATGTTGCTTAGAAAAAAACACGGGTCAGCGATTCCATTTTGGTGTTGCGATGACGGATAACAAGGCGATGATGCCGGCGTAAAAAGGATATAGGAAAGAGATTGGAATTACATACCACCATACATGTTTGTTTTTAATAGAACTTGAAGCTAAAAATAACAACAAAAAATCAATCACGAGCTTAAAAACAACAAACAATGCCGATTCACGTTGAGCGCCCGTTCCCATCAGCAGCTGCCAAAGGGCAATTAAAAAAAACACATTCACCAGAACCGAGAGCAGAGCCAGTAAACGGTTTAATTTGTTCTGGTTCGATTTGAATTTGGAAGCCCAGCGGACCTTCTGACGGAGGAGCGGACCAAAGGAAGTCTGGGAGTAGGTACTTACGATACTCTCTTCACATTTGAGGTAGTCTATTTTTGAGCCCGCGATCTTTTTTACATCTTCCATAAATAGAACGTCATCTCCCGATGGGATTTGTGCGTGACGCGCAAAGCCGCCTACTTTTTGAAACACGCTTTTTTTAAATGCCATGTTGGCCCCATTGCATAGAAATGGTTTTTGGTAATAGGCACTTCCGGCAGCCATTAAGCTTAGAACATTGTTTTCGATGGCCTGCAAGGCCCATAGAACTCCGCTAGCATCAGCGAGTTTTAGCGGGGCAATGATGAGATCGGAAGTGTGATGCAGGTAGAAAGTGACCAGCGAACTTAACCAGTTTGAGGAAGCGGTAAAAGTATCGGCATCGCGCATTACCAGCAATTCGTGTTTAGCCAGTGAAATGGCAGAGGTGATACTTTTCTTTTTTCCGAGGTGCTCCGAATTATTAAGTATCGTATAATCGATTCCCGATTGTTGAAGTTCTTTCTCTGCCAGTAAGCGCGTTGCATCGGTAGAGGCATCATTTACCAGAATGAATTGAATGAATTGAAGCGCGTAATCTTGTTGTAAAATACCGCGAATGCAAGTAGCGATGGACTTTTCTTCATTTCGCGCGCATACTATAAGGGTAAGCGGTAAATTGGCAGCGCCGGTAAATTTTTCGCAGGAGGTCTTGCTAAAACCACGGGCCAGCCAAAGTAAAATGACCCCGTAAACAAACAGTAACAAGAACGCGGGTATAAAGAAGAGACTCATTTTTTTGAATTCCGAATCTTAAAATTAAAATTCTGTCTTACCAGAAAATAATAGCCAACAATGCTGGGAAGAATGATGTTGAGCAGCCATATCATAATGGAAGAAAGCGCCAAAGGTGCATTAGCGACGCCGGTGTTTTTGAAGACGATAAGTGCTACTGCCGTTCGGATCGCAGCTTCCAGAATACTAATCATGGGAATGGTGGTGGTTATTAAAAAGTACAGCGCAATAGCGGGATAGACGTTGATGCCCACATGACGATCAAAAAGGAACAGCAATAGAAAAAACTGTAGAAAGAATACGGAATAACGTATGACTGAAAATCCAAAGAGTTGCAAGAGGGCTGTGGGCTTGAACTTATAATCGAAATCCAACACCTCCTGATCTTTACTGACCTTTTTAGAAATATAATTTAAAATAAAATTAATCTTGTATATACTTAAGAGAAGGAGCAACAAAAGGATCACGCCACTCAGAGATACTGCATAGGGCATCCAATACGTGTCTCCACTAAAGTCCTTTAGCTTGTATAAGAGCGCCACGAAACCGAACACAATGGTGACCGACAATTGGAACATGCCTCCTACAAAGTGTAGAACAGTAATTTTGGGACGATTTTCAATTTTAAAAAAAATGATTCTTGCCAAAAATTCGGTCGCGCGGCCCGGTGCCAGATTCCCTAAAAAGACGCCGCTATATACCGATTTGGAGGCCGTGCGAAAACTTACCCATTGGATGGGAGCGGTAATGAGTTTCCATTTATAGGCTTCAATTCCCCAATTAAGAGGGATTAAGAGCAAACAAAACAGAAAACACAATAGGCCGATAGGTGAAAAAACAGTGAAATAGATGAGCTGAAGTTTATCGTGACTGAAATCGTTTTTTAAACGCAGGTAGACAATAGCAAAGCTTCCTAATCCGACAGAGATTTTAATAAATAAGGAAAGTATTTTTTTTCGGCTCAGCAATTAAGACCTAAATTTACATACTATAAGCAGAACATTGCTTTGTGAAATTAGATAATTTACATATCGGCTATATTTCCGATTGGGTGCACGAATAACATGACAGCAGGCGACAGAGTAATTTTAGGCATTGATCCCGGCACCTTAGTAATGGGCTATGGCATCTTGCATGTGCAGAAGAGTGTATTAAAACCGCTTGGACTGGGGGTGATTAAATTAGATAAGGTAGAAGACCATGCCCTCCGCTTAAAACGGATCTTTGAAAGAACAATAGCCCTAATAGAAGAGTACAAACCCGATGAATTGGCCATTGAAGCTCCTTTTTTTGGCAAGAATGTGCAATCCATGTTAAAGCTGGGAAGAGCGCAGGGAGTGGCTATTGCGGCCGCACTGAGTAAGAATATTCCAATCACCGAATATTCTCCCAAAAAAATAAAAATGAGTATTACGGGAAACGGCAATGCAAGTAAAGAGCAAGTGGCGGCCATGCTTTCACACATACTCGGCATCGAAAATGATCATGTTTACCTCGATGCAACCGATGCCATGGGTGCAGCTTTGTGTCATTATTACCAGAACAAACAGGGCAAAATAAGCGGCAAATCGTATTCGGGCTGGAAGGCTTTTGTTACGGATAACCCAAAACGGGTGTAACTATTTTCTGAGCGTATTTATCTTTTTATACCCGATCAACTGATCGTAATACGTGCCAAATTTGCGATGGTATACCAAAATGTTATAATCATTCTCTGTATCCCAATAACTTCCCTCAGCAATGGTTTCGTCACCACCTTTTTTTGTATCGCTACTCAACACATAAATGTAATTGTAATACCCCTGTTTAAGGAATAACTTGGCTTCGTAACCTAAACGAACATCGTTGTAGGTCATTTTACTGAACTTATTTAAACGCCAATCGGTAAGTTTGCCCAAAATGTAAAAATTACCTGTGGCTTCGGCCACGGGATAAGGGAGAAAAAAATCAACGTAGACATAATCGGCCTGTACATCCATATCGCCAATGGTTTCGGTATTTCTGATCAGGAAGTTGCCGTTGAAATCATTATAAAACAAATAGGCTTTTGACGCGCGCGGAGGATCAGGATAGATGACCACATGATTTTGAAAATTAGCATCGCGGTACACATCTTTCACTTTTTCAGTCAGAAATTTAAGACTGCGCATGTCGAAAAACCGAAACTCGTTACCGCCATTGAAAGTACTTTTTTCGTCGAGCGAATACACCAGCTGTGTGCCATTTACAAAAGTGGGTTTGATGTCGGTGACTGCATTGTCCCATCGGTTATTTTGGGTGATCACCACGTTGAGGTCGCGGAAAGGATTGGTAATATCGTAGCCCTGTGGTGAAATAACCAAATCGAGTTGTTGTTTTCCGAATCGGTCCGCTCCGCCAATTGGCTGGCGAAGCGTGACACCGCAATTCACTTTATCATCAAACACCATCATACGTCGGCTCAGTACCAGGTCGTCGCGATTACCATTGAGATACACATACATTAAATAATTACCGCTTTTTGTAAACTGCAGACTTTGTTGGGGAAATGAAATGCTGTAGTGTGTATAGCGCTGAAAGGTATTTTGAGAAGAACTAAAAATGAGGAAATTAAGATCTGAGAATCCTGAAATGTATTCTGTTTGCATCAAACTACTCGGGGTCCAATCGGCATTGCAATGAATAAACGTGACAGAGTAATCTTTATGATCGGCGTCGAGGTCGTCGAAACTCAGAGACAGTTGCATGTTTGTGTTGAGCGAAATGATGGGTGCGGCATAATCCCAACTGCTTTCGTGAAACATCACTGTTTTAATTCCTGGCTTGTAGGTATAATCATCGTACTTCAGCGTATTGTCGCCCACATAATCTTCATCGCTTGTAGTTTTATCCTGTGCGAGGAAGGTAACCGGAAAACTTAAGAGTAGGAAGACGTAAAAGAGGAGGTGACGCATGTTACCAAAGATAGGAAAAGTGGTAAATCTGAAGGCATGTGAATTACTAATTTTTGCAAAAGGAAGAAAATGCCTTCAACGACTTAAGGCTGCAAGGCTCTATAGTTTTTGCGAGGGAAACAAACGGATCTTTTTTTCCTCTTTTTTGAGGAGACGCTGGATGTTTCTTCTATGAGTGATGATGAGCAGAAGTGCCACGATGACGGAGAAAGCGGTGAGAATGGGATTGGTATTGCCAAAAACAAGGTTTAAGATAATGGGAAAAGCAATGCCTGCTAACATGGAGGAGAGTGATACGATGCGGCTAATAAACAGTACCACTAAAAAAATTAGTAAGGCATAGATACAAGGAATTGGAACGATGCACACCACAATTCCCAAGATGGTGGCCACCCCTTTCCCTCCTCTGAAGCCTGCAAACACCGGAAATATATGACCTACCAGCGCTGCAACGCCAAGCCCCAACTGCAAATTAATAAACTCATCGCTCCCCACCGCAAAACCACTGAGGTAAGCCAGAGCTACTGCAAGAGCACCCTTTGAAATATCAATGGTGAGAACCGGAATACCGGCAGCTTTTCCAAGTACCCGAAAGGTATTGGTGGCACCGGCATTGCCACTGCCAAACTCTCTCACATCAATATTATAAAAATACCTTCCAATCCACACCGAAGTAGGAATGGAACCCAACAAATAAGCAATGAAAAGCAGTAATGGAATCACGCGTTAGTAATAGCTAAAGCAATCTCAGCAAAATTACTTTATTTTAAAAGAAAAAAGCACTTAAACTTTACTAATAAAAGTTTAAGTGCTTTAATATCAATTTGTTATATTTAGTATGCGCCTTTTAAAATTACTCCTTGCTCAAGTTTAGTGAGGGCGGTGATATAAGCCGCCAAGCGCATGCTGGTATTAAACTTTTTAGAGTTGTTCCACACTGCTTCAAATGCAATTTCCATTTTATAGTCATGTCTGGCATTTACTTCTTCTTCGTTCCAGTAATAACCCGCCTTATTTTGTACCCATTCGAAATAACTAACTGTTACACCGCCGGCGTTGGCAAGAATATCGGGAATACAAATGATCTTCTTTTCATTCAGAATCGCGTCAGCTTCGGGCACGGTAGGACCGTTTGCACCTTCCACAATTAATTTGGCTTGGATTTTACCGGCGTTTTCAAGGGTGATTACATTTTGCAAAGCAGCGGGAACTAACACGTCGCATTTGCTCATCAGCAATTCATCCTTATCTATTTCGGTACCGCCCGTAAAGCCTTTCAGGTTTCTATCGTTTTTCGCAACAAAATCGATAGCTGCTGCAATATCAATTCCTTTTTCGTTGTAATAGGCGGCACTATGGTCACCAATTCCAACTATTTTAATACCTTTTTCAGCTAGAAGGCGCGCGGCATGTGAACCCACGTTACCAAAACCCTGAACTACTGCTGTTACTTGCTTGGGGTTCAAATTCATTTTCATAAGAGCAGCGAGTGTATTCACCATTACGCCACGTCCTGTAGCAGCATCTCTTCCAAGTGAACCACCTACAGCCACCGGTTTTCCGGTGATTACACCCGGACTATCTTCGCCGGTATTTTTATTGAACTCATCCAAAATCCAAGCCATTTCACGGCCACTTGTACCCATATCGGGAGCAGGAATATCTTTATTTACACCAAACACATCTTTCATAGCCACCGCATAAGCACGGCTAATGCGCTCCAATTCTCCAATGCTGTGCTTGCGGGGATCTAATTTAATTCCACCTTTAGCTCCACCAAAAGGCAGGTTGGCTACGGCACACTTAAAACTCATCCAGGCAGCAAGTGCCATTACTTCATCGGCATTAACATCCATGGCATAACGAATACCACCTTTACTCGGCCCCAAATGGGTGCTGTGCACCGTGCGGTAGCCGGCGAATACCTGAATTTTACCCGAATCCATCATTACGGGCAAACTAACTTTAACTTGTTTTTGTGGATTCTTTAGAACGAGGGCCACTTCAGGACTCAGATTCATAATTCTGGCAGCCTCATCAAGGCGTGCTAAAACAGCTTCAAACATACTTACTTGGTGTGCCTGAGGTGCATTTACAGTTTGTGTAGACATGGTTGTTTTTGGTTTGCTTAACTGGGGCGTAAATTTACGTAATTTTTGACAATAACAAGCCTTTTTACCGTTATATGTGATATAACATATCTTGGCAAAAGTCCCCAATTTTAAAAGGAATTCTTTGCTATTTTTGATTTCTTATGGCGGAAATACTAAAGATCGTTTCGATGCTCCTTACCTGTACGTTGGGTTTGAAGATCGGATTCCCGGCCACTTTCTTGATGTTTAAGTTCAATGCCGTAAAGGTATTGATGGTAACTTGTGTGGGTGGAATTGCAGGAAATGTGTTTTTCACCAATTTGAGTGCGGCAATTCTAAAGGCATTACACCACTTTAGGGTGAAACGCCATTTGATTCACCGCCGACGCATTTTCACCAAATTCAACCGACGGGTTATACGCATTAAACAACGTTTCGGTTTGGCAGGGATTGCATTTGTGACGCCTATCTTTTTATCAACTCCTATAGGTGCTTTTGTGGCCGAACGATTTTACAGGGATAAAAAGAAGATCATTTTGTACTTAAGTATGGCGAGCATCTTTTGGTCCTTTACCCTTTATTTTATTGTGCTGTTTTTCTACGACAGTGTGAAGGGTTGGATGTTATGAAATCAAAAAAACATTTATTCTTTGACCTGGATGACACCCTTTGGGACTTTGCTGCTAATTCATCGCTGGTACTTGAAAAATTATTCCATGAATTTGAACTAAAAAAGAAACTGAACACAGAGTACCCTGTATTCTTAGAAAGTTACCGCAAGGTCAATCTTCAATTGTGGTCATTGTATTACAAGAAGCAAATCGATAAACGCTACATGCGTAATTTTCGTTTCAACGAAGTATTTAAACAATTTGATTACGATAATTACGAAGACAATATTCTCATTTCGGAGCAATACATGCTACAAGCTCCTCATGGACGATTATTGAAACAGGGATGCATAGATACCTTGAACTATCTAAAACCGAACTATCACCTGCACATCATTACGAATGGATTCACCGAAACTCAAGCCATAAAAATTGACGGTTGCGGCTTACGCGATTTTTTCACAAACATTATTATTAGCGAAGAACATAATTTAGTGAAGCCCGAAGAAAAAATTTTCAGATTGGCTGAATCACTCGCCGGGGCTCATCCTGCCGAATGTGTGATGATTGGCGACAGTATGGAAAGTGATGTGGAAGGTGCCAAAAACGCGGGGTGGGAAGCTATTTATTACTCTGAATCCGATGCGGGAAAATACAAGGGCTGGCATGTGCGTAATCTAGGAGAACTACAAAAGATTTTTTAATCGCTCAATGTCATAAAAAATCCGTCTTCATATTTCTTCTGAGTTTAAAAACCTGTTCCCCATTCACATAACTGGCCATCACCCTGGTTCCAAGGATCTCCGACTCTTTGCAGTTCATCAGATCTGTATCCAACAAAATAAAATCGGCTGTTTTCCCTTTTTCCAAACTGCCTTTGATCTTTTCTTCAAACGAAGAATAAGCAGCCCAAATAGTCATGCCCCTTAGGGCTTCTTCCCGAGATAAGGCATTTTCTTTTTGAAAGCCATTCTCCGGAAAACCTTTGGTGTCCTGCCTCACCACCGCGGCATAAAATGTTTTGATGGGAGAAATGTCTTCTACCGGAAAATCTGTACCCAGTGCCACAATACCTCCGGCCTTTAATAATAGCTGATAGGCATAAGCAGTCTTTATGCGTTCGGCACCGAGCCGGTCTTTGGCCCAATACATATCACTGGTAGCATGTGTGGGTTGAACCGAAGGGATGATGCTGTATTTTTCAAAATAGCCAAAATCACCGGGGGCAATTACTTGTGCGTGCTCTATGCGCCAGCGACGATCATTCTTTCCTTTTAATGCAGCGGCATAGATTTTTAAAATTGTTCTGTTAGCGCTGTCGCCAATGGCATGGGTACACATTTGCAAATTGCTGTTCACAAGTGTCTGAGCAATTTTAGTTAAGCGCAGTTGATCCGTCAATAAAAATCCCATCCACTCTTTTTTGTCAGAGTAGGCCTCGCGTAAACACGCGCCTCTGCTTCCCAGGGCTCCATCGGCATATACCTTAAATCCACCCATTGTTAAACGTTCGGTTCTCAAAATCCCTTTTTTGATCCATCGTTCGTAATAGGTTGAATCGTCGCTCAACAAAGCGTAGATTTTCATTTTTAAATGACCCGATTTTTGCTCGGCATCCAGAAGTTCAAGGGTATGTTCACTTATACCGCAATCATGCACCTGAGTGAGGCCGAGGGAAAAACACCTAATTTCTGCTTTACGATAATAAACCTTTGCAAGACTGTCGCTAATGTGGGGTATGATGCCATCTACCAGATCCATCGCATTATCGATCAAGATGCCGGTGAGCTGATTGTTTTTAATTTCGACGGTACCACCTTTCACTTTTGTGGTTATGGTTACACCTGCAAGATCCAGTGCCTTTTGGTTTACCAAAGCTGCATGGCCATCTACCCGTTTTAAGAACACAGGCCGATTTGGGTATAGAGCATCTAATTTTAATTTATCGGGAAATTCTTTTAGAAGCCAATCGTTTTGATCCCAACCCCGACCGTAAATCCAATACATGGGGGCATTTATGCTATATTCTTTAACTTTTTCGAGTACGTTTTCAAATGAGGTGGTGCCACTGAGTTGACATTTCCACATATCGGTAGCGAAACCGGTAAAATGGCAATGAGCATCGGTAAATCCGGGAAAAACAGTTTTTCCTTCAGCGTCCACTAGATCTTTGGCCTCATACTTCTGAAGAATACGTTCGCTTGAATTCAGTTCAAGGATGTTGCCACCTTTAATAGCCATGGCTTCGTACCGGGTATTGGCCGAATCAACAGAATAAATGTGGGCATGATATACAATTAGATCAACCTTCTCTTTTTTTTGTGTGCAAGAACTGAAGGAGAGAATTGCACAAAAGAAAATAAAACTGTTTTTTAGCATGCTCAAATATAGATATGATTTCAAAACAAAATAAAGAAATTGCGCGGCTTTGGTTTGCGGCATTTAATGCCCATAACCTTGAAAAGTTACTGGCACTTTACGATGAGGAGGCCCAACATTACAGTCCTAAACTAAAGTTACGCCAACCCGAAACAAAGGGTTTGATTAAAGGAAAAGAGGCCTTGCGCGGGTGGTGGAAAGATTCTTTTGAGCGATTGCCGACTTTGCAGTATGAGGTGCAACATGTAATAGCCGATAACGAGCAGGTCTTTATGGAATACATCCGGCATGTTAATGGTGAAGCGGACTTGCGTGTAGGGGAAGTGCTGCAAATTGAAAATGGTCGGATTGTGTTTTCGAGGGTTTACCATGGTTAGTGTGATCTTATTTGGCAAGAGACAATTCTTAAGCTCAAAATGTCATAATCAACAATTGGTTCGTATTAGATCAAAAAGGGGGAATTTAAATTCAATCTCAGATCTCTGAAAATAATAAGGTTTAAAACATTAATTTCACACTCACAAAATTGGTTTATTATGAAGAAAATCGCACTCTTACTTTTTGTTATTCCCCTCTTTGTTTTTTCTCAGCAGAAGATTACCCTCGACGACATTTGGTTAAAGGGAACATTCAGGGCCAAAACTCCGAGCAGCTTTAACGTGTTAAACGATGGAAAAAACTATTCTGAAATCGCCACCAACACGGCAGGAGTAAATGCGATCGGTAAATACGAACTTGCTTCCGGGAATTTGATTGCAGAAATCATCAATGCAAATGAAGTGAAGTTTGAAGGGCGCAGTTTGGATCTGAGTTCCTATGCATTCAGTCCGGATGAAAAGAAATTGATCTTTTCAGAGAATTTGGAATACGTGTACCGCCGTTCTCCAAAAGCCGATTATTTTGTAGTAGACATTGATGCCAAAGATGTACAGCGTTTGAGTAGCGGAAGCAAACAGTTGTTTCCGAAATTCTCGCCCAATGGAAAAAAAATTGCTTTTGTAAAGGACAATAATTTATTTATCAAAGACCTGTTGAGTGGAACTGAAGTGGCTGTAACCAACGATGGCCTGCCTAACAAGATCAAGAACGGTTGGGCCGATTGGGTGTACGAGGAAGAGTTTTCGCGAGCCGATTATTTTGATTGGAGTGCCAATGGCGACTATCTGGCTTATGTGAAATTTGATGAGACCCTCGTGAAAGAATTTACCATGGACCTCTACAAGGGAGAACTTTATCCCGAGAAGGTCACCTACAAGTATCCAAAAGCGGGTGAAGATAATTCCATTGTGTCGGTGCATATTTACGATCTCACCTCAAAAAATACGGTGAAAGTAGATGTGGGAGAGAACAACGATATGTATATCCCACGCATTCAATTTACAAAGGAACCAAAAACGCTCTGCGTTCAGCGACTTAATCGTTTGCAAAACAAATTGGAGTATTTGTTTGCAAATGCCGATAGCGGAAAAACAGAAGTAGTGCTCACGGATGAAAGTAAAACCTATGTTGACATAAGTGACGATCTTACTTTTGTGGGCGACAAGGGATTTATTATTAGCAGTGAACGCGATGAATACAATCATTTGTATTTTTTTGATTTCAAAAGCAAGGTTTTAAAACAAATTACCAAGGGCAATTGGGATGTGATGGAATTTAAAGGGTACGATCAAAAAAACAATTCTTTGTTCTATGTATCTACCGAAAACGGAGTCATTAACCGCGATGTGTTCAGTTGTAAATTGGATGGTTCGGCTAAAAAAAGATTATCTAAACTGGAGGGGCAAACTAATTTTGAATTTACCCATGGCTTTAATTATTATATTTCTTCTTACAGCAATGCCAATACACCTCCCGTGTTTGAATTGTACAGCATCGACGGAAAATTGGTAAAAGTGCTCGAGACCAATTCTGAACTTGTGGCGAAATTAAAACCTTATAATTTGTCGCAGAAGAAATTTTGGACTTATAGTGCGGCGGAAGGATTTGAGTTAAATGCCTGGATGATGAAGCCGGCAAATTTCGATTCCACCAAAAAGTATCCGGTGTATATGTATGCCTATGGTGGTCCGGGCAGCAATGTGGTAAACAATGCCTGGGCGGGTTCGGAGTTTATGTGGCACCAGCTTTTAAATCAGGAAGGTTATATTGTGGTGTGTGTGGATAACAGGGGAACTCAGGGTAGAGGGCGTCAGTTTAAACACAGCACGTATTTGCAATTGGGTAAATTAGAAATTCAGGATCAGATTGAGGTGGCCAAATATGTGGGGAGAATGCCCTATGTTGATAAATCGCGGATTGGATTTCAGGGTTGGAGTTACGGAGGCTACATGGCTTCTTTGATGATTACTAAAGGGGCAGATGTGATCAAAACTGCCATTGCAGTTGCTCCGGTAACCAATTGGAAATACTACGATAATATTTACACGGAGCGTTTTTTACGTAAGCCAAAAGATAATGTGAGTGGGTATGAAGACAACTCCCCAACTAATTATGTAAAAAATATTAAAGGAAAATTTTTATTGATCCATGGTGGTGCCGATGACAATGTGCATGTACAAAACAGCATGGAATTGGCCGCTGCGATGGTGAAATACAATATCCCCTTTGACTTTATGATCTACCCGAACAAAAATCATGGCATTGCCGGTGGAAACACCCGTTTGCATATTTATACAAAAATGCTGAAGTTCGTAAAGGAGAATTTATAAAATCTAACCTTGAAGAAAAAACTGGTTGTTTTTACGGGTGCGGGAATTAGTGCTGAAAGTGGCATTAAAACATTTCGCGATGCAGGTGGCTTGTGGGAAGAGTTCCGCATTGAAGACGTTGCCACCTTTGAGGCTTGGACGAATAACCGCGATCTGGTACTTGAGTTTTACAATAACCGTAGAAAGCAGGTGTTAGAAGCAGAGCCCAATGCCGCCCATTTGTTTATAGCTGAATTGGAAAAGACCTTCGACGTGCAAGTAATCACCCAAAACGTAGATGATCTTCACGAACGCGCCGGAAGCAGCAAGGTATTGCATTTGCACGGTGAATTGATGAAGGCCCGCAGTTCGGTGGATGAAAAACTAATCTACTCGCTTCATGACAAGGAGTTAAAAGTTGGTGACCTCTGCGAAAAAGGATCGCAATTACGTCCCCATATTGTTTGGTTTGGTGAATTGGTGCCCGAAATGGATAATGCCAACCATTTGGCTACGCAGGCCGACCTCTTTGTGGTAATAGGAACTTCCTTAAATGTCTATCCGGCCGCAGGGGTGGTAAATTATGTAAGACCCTATATTCATACTTGGTTATTGGATCCGGGCGAATTTAATTTCTATTCGGTGAAGGAATTAAAACACATCAAAAAAACCGCTGTGCACGGGGTAGATGATCTGAGGTTGGAATTAATGAAACATATGTAGACGGGAATACACTGCTTGGAAGCAACTATTTATTAGGACACTTTTTGCAGCGTTTTCCTTCTTTATATTTTTTGCAGCATTCTTTTTTCTTTTTGCTGTTTTGCACACAACAAGTAAGCGGACTATTGTTCAGAAAAAATAAATATGCAGCCTGTTTGTCAGTATTCACGCCTTAAAGATAACAAAGATTTATTTCCCAAAATGTACCTTAAAAAAGGTAATTTCGTCATTCGATCCTTAATTTGAACACGTGTATGCATTTTGAACCTTTATCGAGCTGGTTACCTGCGCCTTCGGAGCCTCTTATCATTTCAGGCCCATGCGGGGCCGAAAGCTATGAACAAGTGATGCGCACCGCAAGAGGACTCAAAGCCCTTAACCGGGTGGCTTTGTTCAGGGCAGGTGTTTGGAAACCGCGCACTCGTCCCAATGCCTTTGAAGGCAAAGGTGAAGAGGCCCTTAAATGGTTGCAGGATGTAAAGAAAGAGTACGGCTTTAAACTTACAGTGGAAGTGGCCAATGCGCACCATGCCGAATTAGCGATCAAATACGGTGTGGATGTATTATGGATCGGCGCACGAACTACTGTAAACCCTTTTAGTGTGCAGGAAATTGCTGAAGTCCTTAAGGGGGTGAACGTTGCTGTGATGGTGAAAAATCCAATTCATGCCGATTTACAATTGTGGATTGGTGGCATTGAGCGCATTTACAATAGCGGCATTAGAAAAATTGCGGCCATTCACAGAGGCTTTTATTTTTACGGGAAAACCAAATACCGCAACAAACCGCTTTGGCAATTGCCCATTGAGTTAAGAACTCAATTTCCTGATCTGCCACTCATCTGCGACCCCAGCCACATAGGAGGTACCAGAGAATTATTATTGCCCATCGCACAAAAAGCACTTGATCTGGGAATGAACGGCTTGATGATTGAGTCACATTGTGAACCGGAAAAGGCACTCAGTGATGCCCAACAACAAGTGACTCCGGAGCAATTGGGGGATTTGTTATCAAAATTGGTATTGAGGAAATTGAATGCCGATAATCCAAATGCAAATACGATTCTGGGAGAGTTGCGACGCATTATTGATGAAGTAGACGATGAATTGCTGAATGTATTGAAGAAACGCACGCAGATTATTGAAGAAATAGGCAAGTACAAAAAAGAGCATCACATCATTAGTTTTCAATTGGAGCGCTGGCAGGAGATTTTGCGTACCAGGGGGCAATGGGCTGATAAGCTAGGACTTTCGAGGCAGCATGTGGAGAAAATTTGTCAATTACTCCACGAAGAAAGTATCAGGATTCAGAATGGGTTGATGAATGAGTAGTTTGAACGTAGCGTTCTTAGTGAAGCCTAAAACACATGTGCTTGCCGATATTTATAAAGCTTACACCTACTCGTCGTCATAATTTCCCCCTCAGTATTTCCCACAACACAATTCCCACACTCACCGAAATATTAAAAGAATGTTTGGTGCCCAATTGCGGAATTTCAATAACCCCATCGCAAGCATTTACCACTTCTTGTTCAACGCCATACACTTCGTTACCAAAAATGAGGGCAATGTTTTCGCTCTGGTAATTAAAATTATTCAGCGATATGCTGTTTTTTGCTTGCTCAACAGCATAACAGACATACTTATTTTTTTTCAAATAGTCAATGGCGTCCGCCGTGGTTTTAAAATGCCTCCAGTTCACCGATGAGGTAGCCCCCAATGCGGTTTTCTCAATTTCCTTATTTGGAGGAGTGCCCGTGAGGCCGCATAAAAAAATTTCTTCCACTAAAAATGCGTCGGCAGTTCGGAACACGGAACCCACATTATTGAGACTTCTTACATTGTCGAGAACCACTACCACAGGCTGTTTGGGAGCTTTTTTAAAGTCTTCCACACTGAGTCGCTCCAATTCTTCGTTCTTTAGTTTCTCGCTCATTCTGCCTTCTTTTGGCTCAATAATAATTGCTATATTTAGGCGATAAAACCGTAATATTTTTTTGTGAAGATAAGTAAAGAATTTAAGATAGGAATTGTGGTGGTATTGGCCATAGGCGCCTTTCTTTGGGGTATTAATTTTTTAAAAGGGGCTAACTTTTTTTCCGACAAATTTTTCCTTTACGCGGTATACCCAAAGATCGATAATTTACAAACTGCCAATGCCATTCAAATCAACGGCTATAAGATTGGTCAGGTGCGTTCCATTTCTCTCATCCAAAAGCAAGGAAAAAATCAGGTTTTGGTAAAATTTCTTATTACCGAAGAGGTAAACATCCCTCAAAATTCTACTGCAAAAGTGGTAAGTACCGATTTATTAGGTTCCAAAGTAGTGGAAGTGATTTTTGATTTCGACTCCAAAAAATATGTGAAGAGCGGCGATACGCTGCAAGCTGAAATGGAAGCGGGATTGAAGGAGTCGTTTAACCGGCAATTGGGCCCACTTCAGGCAAAAGCTGAAAATCTCATCAGCAGTATCGACAGTGTGATGGCGGTAGTGAGTTTGGTGCTGAATGTGCGAACCCGTGACAATCTTGATAAATCTTTTGAAAGTGTGCGAAAAGCCATTTTTAGTCTGGAAAGTACTGCATTTAAGCTTGACGGTTTAATGGAAACCGGCAAACCTAAGATGCAGGAGATTTTTACGCATTTGGACGGCATCACCGGTAATCTCGACAAGAATGAACAGAAAATTAATAATATCCTTAATAATTTCAGTAATCTTTCGGATAGTCTTGCCAACACACAGCTGAAAAGCGCGGTTACGAATGCCGATAAAACACTTGGTGAACTTAATGGCCTGCTGGCGAAGATCAATCAGGGTCAGGGCACCTTGGGTAAACTGGCCAAAAGCGATTCCTTGTACAATAATCTGAATAAATCGGCTGAAGATCTTGATAAATTATTGCAGGATCTGAAAGCAAATCCGAAACGTTATGTTCACTTTTCGGTGTTTGGCAGGAAACAAAAATAAAACCAATAGATTATGATCAGCTCCATTATATTCTGCATTCTTTTTAGTGGTGCCGGCACCTTCTTTTATATCAATGCCCGCAAAATTCGGAGAAATATTTTTATTGGACGCGATTTCCCCATTACCGACAATAAAGGTGAACGCCTAAAAACCATGCTGCTGGTGGCATTTGGCCAGAGTAAAATGGTGACACGACCCCTCAGCGGCATCATGCACATTTTGGTATATGTTGGGTTTGTACTTATTAATATTGAAGTGCTTGAAATGTTTGTGGATGGTATCCTTCATCAACATCGTGCTTTTAGTTTTTTGGGAAGTTTTTATAGTTTTTTGATTGCTTTCTTTGAGATTCTTGCCACCGGTGTATTTATTGGAGTTGTTGTTTTTTGGCTGCGTCGTAATGTGGGAAAGGTAAAGCGTTTTTGGAATGCCGAATTAAAGGGCTGGCCAAGGATGGACGCAAATGCCATTCTGATTACAGAAATGGTATTGATGACTGCTCTCATGCTGATGAACGGGGCCGACCAAAATCTTCAATTGCGCGGTAACGAACAGTATCATCAGGCGGGAAGTTTTCCGGTGAGTGGCTTAATTGCACCTTATATGAGTGGTTTATCAGATGGCAACCTCATTTTTTTAGAGCGCTTTTGCTGGTGGCTGCATATTGTGGGGATCTTTGCTTTTCTGAATTACCTGCCGTATTCAAAACACCTGCATATTTTATTGGCTTTTCCAAATACATACTTTTCTAATTTAAAAAGTAAGGGACAATTAAATACACTCGACAGTGTTACCGATGTGGTGGCTCCCAATTTTGACCCTGCCTATCAACCAAAAACCGATCCTAATAATCCGCCACGCTTTGGAGTAAAAGACGTTCAGGATCTGAGTTGGAAAAATTTGATGGACGCTTACACCTGCACCGAGTGCGGACGATGTACCTCCTCTTGTCCTCAAAACATCACCGGAAAAAAATTATCGCCACGTAAAATAATGATGGATACCCGTGATCGCATGGAGGAAGTGGGACGAAACATGGATAAAAACAAAGGGGTGTTTGTGGATGACGGCAAATCATTGGTGGGAGATTATATTTCTGCTGAGGAAGTCTGGGCCTGCAATACCTGTAATGCCTGTGTGCAGGAATGTCCCGTAAACATCGATCCACTGGCTATTATCATTGATATTCGCAGGTATTTGGTAATGGAACAAAGTCAGGCCCCGGCCGAGCTGAATGGCATGTTTAGCAATATTGAAAACAACAGTGCGCCCTGGCAGTTTTCACCGGCCGATAGGGGGAATTGGGTTGGTGAAAGCTAAAATACTTCACCACTAAGACACTTAGTACACTAAGGTACATTGAGAGTTTGGAAGTTGAAGGCAGTAAGCAGTAGGCAGTTGGCAGTAAGCAGTTGGCAGTAAGCAGTTGGCAGTAAGCAGTTGGCAGTAAGCAGTTGGCAGGGGGCTTTGGAAGAAACATAGCAAAAAAATAAATAATTTAAATGTTTAACCCAAAAAAAAACAGCATGAAAAATCAAGGTTTCAAGGATTTGATAGTTTATAAGAAGGCATATGCAGCAGCAATGCTGATTTACAGTAAATCAAAGAATTTTCCTAAAGAAGAATTGTATTCCTTGACAGATCAGATCAGGAGGTCGTCGCGATCGGTGTGTGCAAATTTGGCCGAGAGCTATCGTAAAAGAATTTACCCGAAACATTTTGTGTCGAAACTAAGTGATGCTGATGGAGAGTGCGCCGAGACATTAGTGTTTCTGGATTTCTCAAGAGATTGCGGATATTTGGATGAAGTCGCCCATAACACAATTACAGAGGAATACTATCAGGTGGGTAGAATGTTAGGAAGTATGATGAACGCTCCCGAGAAATTTTCGGGTTCAAGTCTGCCGACTGCTCCTGCCAACTTAAAAACTTAATAAATATGTCAACACTAACAGTTCCTACTATGGCCGAGATGCTCGCAAAAGGAGAATCCCCCGAGATCTTATTCTGGGTGGGTTGCTCCGGAAGTTTCGACGATCGCGCCAAAAAGATCACCAAAGCCATTGTGCGCATTTTGAATCATGTGAACATAAAGTTTGCCATACTTGGTATGGAAGAGGGTTGCAGCGGTGATCCTGCCAAACGAGCGGGAAACGAATTTTTGTTTCAAATGCAGGCCATGCAGAACATTCAGGTAATGAATGGCTACGCTGTGAAAAAAATAGTGACGGGCTGTCCGCATTGTTTTAATACACTTAAAAACGAGTACCCCGCTTTGGGTGGAAATTATGAAGTGGTGCATCATACCCAACTCGTGCAGCAATTGATTGATGAAGGAAAATTAAAAGTGGAAGGTGGCGTTTTTACCGGCAAAAAAATTGTGTTTCACGATCCTTGTTATTTGGGTCGTGCTAACAATGTGTACGAAGCTCCGCGTGAGATCATCAGAAAGTTGGATGTGGAATTGCTGGAGATGAAACGTAGCAAAGCCAAAGGACTCTGCTGCGGAGCGGGTGGGGCACAAATGTTTAAAGAATCGGAAAAAGCGTATGTGGAATCGCCGCAGGGTAATAAGGAAGTAAATAACGAACGTGCGCAGGAAGCCCTGGACCTCCAACCCGACATTATTGCGGTAGCTTGTCCTTTTTGTAATACCATGATGACCGACGGCGTAAAACATTTTAATAAGGAAGAAAAAACCAAGGTGTTGGATGTGGCCGAACTTATAGCGAATGCAAATGATCTTTAATAAAATGGTTTCTAAAATAGTTCGCTTTTTTATTCTTTTATTCTTATTTGTGCCGGGGGCCTGCACCCAAAGCGCTTCTAAACAGGACGACCTGACGCAGAGCGCCCAAAAGGCCGACAGCCTCAGTATCAAACTTAATTCTCCCGAATTAAAAGCCATAAATGCACAGCTCTTGGCAACACCAGGTGAAGCAGCTCTGTATGAAAAAAGGGCACGCGTTTATTTGGGTTTGCATGAATTTAACGAAGCCATAAATGATTCGAAACGTGCCATAAAACTCGATAGTACACAAGCTAATTTCTACCTCACGCTGGCCGACGTGTACTTCGCGCAAAACAGCACGCGTTTGTCGAAAGAACTTCTTGAGATCACGGCCAAAAAATTTCCCAACAATACCGAAGCTCTATTAAAACTTGCTGAATTGTATTACCTCGTACAGCGTTATCAAGAAGGAATTGACTTTGTGAACAAAGCGCTGCGCATCAATGAAAATTTGGCCAAGGCGTATTTTATTAAAGGAAGTATTTATCGTGAAAGCGGAGATACGAACAGGGCGATATCAAGTTTACAAACTGCCATTGAACAAGACAGTAAAATGGAAGACGCTCATTACGATTTGGGTGTGCTCTTCGCGGCCAAAAAAAATCCTCTGGCATTGGATTATTACGCCAATGTGTTGCGCCTTAATCCCTCCAACGCAAAAGCACTTTATGCCCGGGCCAAATTACTGCAGGATCTAAAAAAGACAGACGAGGCCATCAAAGCATACGAGGATATTATTGCCACAAACAAAACGTGCGACAATTGCCAATATAATTTAGGCGCCATTTATCTGGAGTTCAAAAAGGATCCAAAAAAGGCACTGGAACACTTCACAAAAGCCATTGAGATCAATAACAACTTTGTTGCAGCTTATTATGCGCGTGCATACACGTATACGTTACTTCATGATAGGGTGAGCGCAAAAGCTGATTTCGCCATGTGTTTGCGTTTATCGCCAAATTATGAACCCGCCATACAGGGTCTTAACGCCTTGTGAGTGTGTGGGAAATTGCATTTTGCCCGGGGGTTTCTGTTAATTAAAGGCAAATGTGACCGCGGTTGTTTTTTAAAAGGATAAATTTATAGTTATAAAAATTGAAAATGAGTAAAACTAAAAAACATGTAGGCATTGCATTGCAGGGTGGGGGCGCACATGGAGCTTTTACATGGGGAGTGCTCGACAGGCTTTTGGAAGAGGACGTTATTGTGGCGGAAGCGATGTGCGGTACGAGTGCCGGCGCTGTAAATGCGGTAACCTGTGCCTACGGTTTGCACCTTGGTGGACCCACAAAGGCAAAGGAATTGATGGAACAACTGTGGCGAAAAATTGCACAGACCGGCAGTTCTATTTTTAAGCCGAGTATGTTCGACAAGGCCTATAGCAATGGCGACATTCATAATAGTCCGGGCTACATGATGTTTAATGTGATGTCGCAATTTTTGTCGCCATACAATTTTAATCCCTTCAACTACAATCCGCTTAAAGACATACTCAACAGTTTGATCGACTTTGAAGAGCTGCATCTCTATAATAAAAAAAAGTTGTTTATCTGTGCCACGAATGTAAAAACAAACCGTGCAAAGATTTTCACCAACAAAGAGATCACCGTGGATGCAGTTTTGGCTTCTGCCTGTTTACCATTTTTGTTTCAGGCTGTTGAAATAGATGGTCAATTTTATTGGGATGGTGGATATATGGGCAATCCGCCTATTTCTCCCCTCATTACCAATACCGATATTCACGATATTGTGCTCATTAAAATTAATTCCATCAACATCAATTCGGTGCCCACCACCGCGCGCGACATCGCCGACCGGGTGAATGAGATCTCCTTTAACAGCAGTTTGATCAACGAAATGAAACTGATCCATTACCGAAACGAGTTGTTACGAAACGGGATCTTAAAAGTAGATGATAAAAATAACCGGGAGATCTTTGTGCACACTATTAGCGGCTACGAAGCACTGAGCCAATTAAGTCAGAGCAGTAAAATGAACATCTCCTGGGAGTTTTTTCTCGATCTTAAAGAAAAAGGAAGGAAAATAGCCGATCATTGGATCAAGACTGATTTTAAGGAGGTGGGTTTAAAATCAACATTTGATGTGGAAGAACATTTTTTCGGAAAGCTGTAATACGAATAAATAACAAAGAACCGGCAAAATATGGTGCTGAAGTGTATCGCTGTTAATTTTTCCATAATTACAATTCGTTGACCCTTGTCGGACGATGAAATTTTCGACCCCTATGCAGTGCATGAACAGAGATAAAAACAGATTGGGAACTTTTGAAAAAGTTCTTTTGCTGTTCTTAACCCTGTATTTTATTGGTGGAAACGCGCAGGTATTTTATTCCACCGACCCACTGTACCTGAGGGTAAAGTCTGAAAAAAACAATCTTGTAACTCAGTACCGCTATTCTTACCCGGATACTTCGTTAACCGAATTTTCAAATTTTTTCCCGCGAAATTTTATGGGAAATATTGGTTTGCCTTCCCCACATTATATGTTGACGTACAAAAGTGATAATGTGGGGTTCAGATTCTTTCAACCTCCCACCCAGCAAGATCGATTTACGGAAGAACAGGTGCAATATTACCGCAGTAAAGGTCCCTATGCCAATCTTACAGGCATTGCCGGCGCAAAGAATTTGCAAATTTTTAAGATGTTGTTCACGCATACGTATAAAGACAAAGTAAACGTAACCATGGGCTTTCAACGCTATACTTCCATTGGATACTACAAACGGCAAACCACCTATACCAATAATTTATACATCAGCAGTAATTATGAAACCAAGAAAAAACGTGCCGGGTACTATCTGTATTTGCTGAATAACAGTAATAAAAATAATGAGAACGGGGGGATTAAGAGTCCCCTGAATGATACCACTATTTTGGTGATTAAAGAAGTTCTTCCCTACAACATTTCAAATGCGAGTCGCGATAACAGAGAAACAAAAGCCATGTTTAATCCCTATTTTAAACTAAATAAAAAAAGCGATTCAACCCGTGCCTACGATCAATTTATACAGATAAAGACAAAATTCACCAATCAAGTATTTAAATATAAGGATACGCATATTGCACAAGACGGGTTTTATCATGTGGCCTACAAGGATACTATCCAAACCCACGATAGTTCGTTGGTGCGACAGTTTGCAAATGAGGTAGATTATGCGGTAAAGAGCCGCGACAAGAATCGGGCATTTTCGGTGGGAATAAAAAATGAACACAACCGTGTATGGCAGTATGCCGACAGTTTGTTTTCTAACACCAGTGCCCAGGGAGATGCAGTTTATAAAAAAATATTCAAAAACAAAGATTCCTTAACGCCATTCACCCGTTCAATTGAAAACCACGTGAATGCTCAGTATGTGCTTGAGGGCACCAATGCAGGAAACTATAGAGCAGAACTTAGTTCCTTTGTTGACATTAATCCTATTAAGAAGAGGTCTATTTTCCTGGCTATCTCGTATGAACGTCGTAACCCCGATTATATTTATAATTATTGGGTAAGTAATCATTTTGAGTGGTTTAATTTGGGGTACAAACCTCAAGAACAATTACAAATCAAACTTAAATTTAATTTGGGAAAAAGTTTACAGTTCAATGTGTATCAGCAAAATGTAAACCACTTTCTGTATTTTGACCGAAATGCCTTGCCCGCTCAGTACAATAGCCCCATTTCAAATACCGCCCTTTCTTTAAATTTCGCCAAAGTGTTTTTCAAACACTTGGGAATTGGCTTAAATCATGTGTATCAGTCCAGCACACGTCCTACGTATGTGCGTATTCCGGGCAATGTGAGTACAGTAAAACTGTTTTACAATGGCAATTTATTTAAGAATAATCTTCAATTGCAAATTGGTTCACAAGTGCAGATCTATGAAGGATTTACTCCCTATAATTATATGCCGGCCACCCAGGTATTCTATTTACAGGACAAAGTGGAAACCAGTCCGTATCCTTATGTGGATGTGTATCTGAATGCACGAATCCGACCGGTGTCATTCTTCTTTAAAGTGGAAAATGTGCTTCAGGGGCTCGTGGGAACTAATTACTTTTTTGTGCCCGGCTATTACCAAGCCGATAGAGCCTTTCGTTTTGGCTTAAGCTGGACTTTTTTTGATTGAGTTCAGTTTAGGATACGCTGAAGAGCATGTTCGAACAAAAATTTTATTTTCCGGCAAAGGTTTTATAGTGTAATGGGCGCCCCCGGCATAACAAAATTTACGGCCTTTGTACCATTTCGTTCAAATGCACGTTATACACCTGCCGCAGGCCTTATTTTGTAAGCCGGGGCGGGCTTTCGCCACTCGCTTTTTTTGTTCGCCCGAAAAGGCTCAGAAAAAAGAGCTCAAACAAATGGCTCAATCCCTGGCGCTCTCACTATTTTAGTCCCGAGGTCAATAGATTATTTTAAATCCTTTCAATGTCAAAATCAGGATTTGCTGCGCGTATTACCAATTTTCCGACAAGCAAAACCTCGTATTTTTCATTAGAATTATCAAGTCTTAAGGCATACCAACCCTTTTAGTAGCGACTAGTTGATTTCTATTCATGATGGTACTTTTCCCCTTTTAAGATAGTAAAAGCCCTGTACAATTGCTCCACAAAAAACAAGCGAATCATTTGATGAGAAAAGGTCATTTTTGAGAACGAAAGTGTAAAATTAGCTCGTTCGTAGATTCGGGGATCAAAGCCGAAAGGTCCGCCAATTAAGAAAATAAGGCGCTTTATGGAGGCATTTTGTTTGCCGGCAATAAATTTTGAGAATTCGGTCGAACTGAGTTCTTTGCCTTTTTCATCGAGCAAAACCAACATATCCTCTGTGTTGAGAAGGTTTATAATGAGTTTGGCTTCTTCCAGCTTCTGCTCGTTGACGCTGCGCTGGCGTACTTGTTTTGGCACATTTATTGTGAGGATCTCAAAGGCTGTATAATTTTTCAGGCGCCTGTGGTAGATGTCAATGCCTTCTGTCAAGTAGGAATCCTGAGTTTTATCAATCTGGACAAGGCTAATACGCATGTATTAATTTGTAAATTTTAGTTAAATTTGTTTGCGGAAGCTCCAACCGGCCTCTAAAGGTAAATAAAGTACTTGTTAAGGTTTCAGTTTTCTGCTAATTACTATAAAAAATGAAGATCGCGCTTATTTCGTTGTATTTTATGTTTGGACTTTCTTTCCCTTTGATTGATGTGGGGGAGGAGATTGCAGCGGCTTTACGACTGGGTAAGGCTTCGGAATTGGTAAAATATTTCGACGAAAAGGTTTCCATCAAAATCCTGAATCAGGAAGACGTATTAAGCAAGTCGCAAGCGGAGGCTAATATCAAGTATTTCTTTGAGAAGCATCCTGTAAAGAGTTTTAGCGATGCGCACAAAAGTTCTATGAATTCTACTTCACAATATATTACGGGAACTCTCGAAACCACAAATGGCAAATTCAGAATTTCCATTTTGATCAGACACGAACTCGTTTCCCAATTCAGAATAGAAAGCGATAATGACTGATTTTATCAAGCTTCACAAAAAGGACTTCCGATTCAAGCAGTTTATTTCCAATGTTCTGCAAGAGGATGTAAGTGATGGGGACCACACCTCCCTTTCTATCATCCCTAAACATCACAAAGGTAAAATGCACTTGTTGGTGAAGGAAGATGGCATTCTTGCGGGTGTTGAAGCGGCTAAACGTATCTTAAAAGAAATCGATTCAACACTTAAGGTAAAGGTACTTATTAATGACGGGGCCAAAGTGCGGAAGGGAGATGTGGTATTTACCGTTGGAGGAAACGCTAGGAATCTATTAGTGGCAGAGCGATTAGTTTTAAACGTGATGCAGCGCATGAGCGGCATAGCCACCAAAACCTTTCACCTTCAAAGTTTGTGCAAGGGCACCAAAACAAAAGTGATTGACACACGCAAAACCACACCCGGATTTCGGTTCTTTGAAAAATGGGCGGTAGTCATTGGTGGGGCTGCCAACCATCGGTTTGGTTTGTACGATATGATTCTTATCAAGGACAATCATATTGATTTTGCCGGAGGGATCCCTCAGGCCATTGCATCGGTGAACTCTTACCTCAAAACAAAAAAGAAAAAACTAGTCATTGAGATCGAAACGCGGTCCATGGACGATGTAAAAGCTGTTCTGGCCACCGGGGGAGTGGATCGCATCATGTTGGATAATTTTACACCCAAACAAACCCTTGCCGCTGTAAAACTCATTAACCGGAGATACGAAGTCGAATCTTCAGGGGGTATTACCGAAAAAAACATTCGACTCTATGCGGCCTGTGGCGTTGACTTTATTTCGATTGGAGCCCTCACCCATCATGTAAAAAGTTTGGATCTGAGTTTGAAAGCGATTGATTGACCTTAGCGCAGAGCCAATTTTAAAACTTCCTTTAGCGTCTTCACATCTACATCTTTTGAAGGATCCAGATATAAAACTTTAATCTGTTTTCGGCCCTCGCTCAAAAGTTTGGGATGGGAAAACCGATACCCTTGTACAAAACCAATATACGTTTTGCCCGTACTTTTACTGACCGAGAAATAACACAGGTGTTCAGTCTTGAAATAAAAAAATGCAGTGCTGAATTTATAGTGTTCGCTAATGTTCGGAGAGTGCTCCAATAAGAAATGACGGAGAAATAGCAAACAACTTTGTTGGGGTTCGGGAAGCGCGAAGTAGTAATTATCTATGGCCTTAAGCATGTCTAAAAATCTCCAGATACGCGTTCTTCTGCGCTTCCACCGAATAACGTTCCACTACAGTTTTTCGTCCTGCTTCCCCCAATTCATCCCGCCATATTTTGTTCTCAATCAGCATTGATATAGCTTCCGTCCATTCGGCAGCGGTTTGTGCGAGTAATCCGTTTTTTTTGTGCTCAATAATTTCGGTATTCACACCTACCGGACTCATAATGGTAGCTATACCGCAAGCCATATAAGAGAGCCCTTTGAGCCCGCATTTTCCACGTGCCCATTCATCGTCCGGCAGAGGCATCACACCAATGTCGAACGAATTAAGTTCGTCCACTTCCGTTTCGGGAGACCAAATCGCCACTTCAAGGTTAAGCGAGGGTTCAGAATACATTTTATCGGCTATGATCTTAAACTTTATTTTATTACCGTACTTTTCCTTGAGTTCGCTAAACACGGGAAGCAGCGTGGTGAAGTGTTTGATGGTACTAAGGCTACCACTCCATCCTATTACGATGCTGTTGCCGTTTCTTAGCTGAGGTTTGGGCACATGATGATCCGTATCAATGGTGGTGGGAACAATGACGGTATTTGGGTGAACGGTTTTTGCTTTGGCAGCCAGGTAAGAATTTCCGGCAATAACAACATGCGCCCGGCGCAGATTAGTATAAAATTTTTGGGGTCGCTTAATTCCTTCCCATTTTTTATTTCCCGGACTTGTATCGGCAAGCCAAATACTATCATCGAAATCGAAGATCACCCGCGCTCCCGAGCGATAGGCGCATTTCTCAAAAAAAGAAGTTCCTAAAAAAGAGGCTTCGCGTTGAATAAAAATCAGGTCGAAGTTCTTGAAGCGTAAGCAGTCCTTCAAACGAATTAGAACAGTACTAACAAGAATAAGAACCTTTCTGAAAAAATTCCCCTGCGAATAGAAAATCGTGTCGCTGCGTTCATTCAGCAAAAAGGAATAGGTAAAAGAATAGCCGTTTTGTTCAAGAAAAGGCAAATACTGTTCGAAGCGGTATCTCTGGCTTGGAGATCGCTGGGGGCGGTGTGCGCAAAGGATGAGGACCTTCTTCATCTTACCCCTCCACGTCAATTCTGAATTTATGAAGAAAGCGATGGGCAATCGGACTCAATATGACGGCCACTATGCTTAAAAAAGCCACACCGCTGTAAATAGCATAAAAGGAGGCGAAGAGCTTGGCGGAGTCGTCGGGCGCTTTGTCAACAGGACCCATGCCCGTGAGAATCATACTGGCGTTATACAGACTATCTGTCCAGCTCAGCAGAAAAAAATAATGGTACCCTAAAATGCCGATGGATAACGAAAAGATTAAAAATACGAGTCCCAGCAGAAACGTGAGGAACAATTTTTTCGCAAAGTGTTTTACGCGAGGAAGCTTCTTAACATGACTGATGGCGCTATTCTTATGTTCTTCCATGTGTTTTTACCTGCATAAAAATAAGCTTTCCCTTGCTATTTTAAGAGTGGGTACGATATTATTTTGGTGTCTTGTTTATAACATTTAGCTTTGTCGGTATGCCATTGGTATTCGACATCATTGAAATCTTAAAAGTAACCACCGTATTGTTTGCGGTGATCGATATTATCGGATCCATACCCGTTATCATTAATCTAAAAAGTAATGTGGGCACCATTAATCCTATGAGAGCCTCTTGGGTGTCACTAGTGATTATGTTCGTGTTTTTATTCGTTGGGCAAAGCATTCTCGAGATCATTGGCATTACGGTGGAAGATTTTGCCATTGCCGGGTCGTTTGTTTTATTTTTTATTGCACTCGAGATGATTCTTGGCATTCGTTTGTTCAAAGACGATGTGCCTTCTGCTGCCTCAGTGGTTCCTTTGGCATTTCCTCTCATTGCCGGGGCAGGCACATTAACTACGCTCCTTTCCATTCGGGCCGAGTACAATTTACTTTCCATCATCATTGCGCTCTTTATTAATGTGGTGATTGTTTATTTTGTGTTGCGATACATCACCATCCTTGAAAAAGTGCTTGGACTGGGAGGAATTGCGATTATTAAAAAGATCTTTGGCATCGTACTATTGGCTTTAGCCATTAAATTATTTAGAAAACACACGGGCTTATGATCTCACGAGGCCTCTCCACCATCTTGCTGTTAGTGGCTTCCAATACCTTTATGACCATTGCCTGGTATGGACATTTGCGTTACAAAGACATTAGCTTTCTGAAGAATATGGGTTTGCCGGCAACTATTTTGATCAGCTGGGGCATTGCCTTTTTTGAATATATGCTGATGGTTCCGGCAAATAAATTGGGAAGCTCGTTTAACGGAGGGCCCTATAATATATGGCAATTAAAGCTGATACAGGAAGTTATCTCCATATTAGTGTTCATCATTTTTAGTTTGGTGGTTTTTAAAACCGAAGAAATGAAATGGAACCATGCCATCGGTTTCTTTTTTCTCTGCGTGGCGGTGTACTTTTTTTTCAAGAAATAATTAAGTGATATTGTTGGCTAAGAAGTACCTTTGCCTGATTGCGTTATACTCTTACACATAGTCTTTATTTGCTACTGGTAATTTTGGTAGCTTCCTGTACCACCAAAAAGAACGTGCCGGTTTCAAAGCCCACACGAAGCGAAAGTAATCCCGAAAGTGATTTGTTGGAAGTAAGAACTGTTCCTTATCACCTTAATGATAGCGTGACGCGAACTTATGTGGAGATAAAGAATAACAATCTGCTTTACAAAAGACCCGATACGAGTCTGGCTTTTTATTCTGAGATCCGAATCTCGTATCGACTCAGTTCAGAACAAAATCCAAAAGCGATCACCGATAGCGCTTCCTATTCGGTTTTCGATCGATCAGAAAATGAAAAGACGTTGCCGGTTCCCATTCTCACCAAATTTGACATTAAGGCGCATCTACACAATAATTATCAGCTTCAACTTGACTTTTGGGATGTGAACCGAAAAACAGTGTATCACAAAAGCATACGAATTATTAAGGAAAACAGATACAGTAGTCAGAATTTCCTAGTGCGCATAAATGATTCGATTGCTTTCAGAAATTCATTCTTAAAGGGAAGTCAGGTAAAAGTAAAATTTACAAATTCTAAAGTAGAAAGGGTTTCTGTAGATTGTTTTTTTAGTGATTTTGGGCCTGCTGCTCCGCCCTTTTCAACGCGACCCGCCGATCCTCTCAAATACAAACCCGACAGCACCTTTGAATTGGAACTGAGCAATAATCAATTTATGCTGACGATGCCTGAACGCGGATTTTACCATATTAAAGCAGACCCGGTGAGTTATAACGGCATCAGCCTTTATACAGTGGATGAAACATTTCCGGGAGTGGGTAATAGTTTGGAAATGATTAATTGCACGCGGTACATTATGTTTAAGGAAGAGTATGATGCCTGCCGAAATGCGGAGGACAAGAAGGGAGCGATTGATGCATTTTGGTTAGATAAGGGTGGAAGTAAAGAAAGAGCCCGCGAGCTTTTAAAGCAATACTATGGCAGAGTAAAGGAAGCAAATAAAAGTTACAGCAGTTATACGCAGGGCTGGAAGAGTGATAGGGGGATGATTTATATTGTATTTGGTCCTCCAAGTACCATTTACCGGGGTATGAGAGACGAGGTATGGATTTATGGAAATGATCTGAATGCAACCGTGTTGAGATTTGTTTTTAATAAAACACAAAACCCTTTTACTGAAAATGACTTTGTGCTGGAGCGATCGCCCTATTACAAGGAGTCGTACTACGCGGCAGTGGAGTATTGGCGTCAGGGTTTGATTTATGAAGGGGGAAGGAGATAAGGCCAAGTGCACCCAAATTAGTCGAGGAGCCGGTTGTTTCGATTCGCATCATAGCCTATATCCTCGACAGTGTTTGGTTGTTTAGAGGCCGCCACCGCCAATTCATCGCATCGGTTATTTTCGGGATTGGAGGCATGGCCCTTTACCCAAATAAACTCGTGTTTTTTGGGATTGTATATTTTTAGGAACCGCAGCCACAAATCAACATTGGCTTTGTTTTTAAAACCTGTTTTTCGCCAACCCTGCAGCCATTTCAAATTAATGGCATCCACCACGTACTTGCTGTCGCAAAACACTTTTACATGAAGGTCGTTGTTGGAAACGCTTTCCAGAGCAATGATCACTGCCAGTAATTCCATTCGATTATTGGTGGTGTGTTTGAATCCGCCGCTCATCTCTTTGCGGTGATGTTTGAATTTTAGTACGATGCCGTAACCACCGGGACCGGGATTTCCACTTGCTGCGCCATCGGTATGAATCTCAATAAATGGTTCCAAAATTCTAAACCGTGAAAATAAAATATTTTGAGGAATTATGGCTTAAATTAGGTAAAAAGAAATTTTTTGTTGGGGAAGATGGCAAGGCTTTTTTTGTGGTGAGGCCGCCACCTATTTCAGGTAACACATTAGGCATCGTCGCTTGCGTAGGGCGTTCTGCGAATCGTTTTCATGGGGCCGGTACATCATCCAAACACCCAAAAATTAGTGGACTTCTGTCTTTTTTACCCAATTTATCGAATACACTGTATTTTGTGCAAACACAAATATTAAGTATCTTCGTCACTCAAATTCAGATTTATGTCGGTATTAGTAAATAAAAATTCAAAGGTTATTGTGCAAGGGTTTACGGGAGGTGAAGGAACATTTCACGCCACCCAAATGATTGAATATGGAACCAATGTTGTAGGTGGCGTAACGCCCGGCAAAGGCGGATCGACACACTTAGACAGGCCGGTATTTAACACCGTTGCAGATGCGGTGAAAAAAGCAGGCGCCGATGTGTCTATCATTTTTGTGCCGGCGGCTTTTGCGGCCGATGCCATTATGGAGGCTGCTGATGCGGGCATTAAAGTAATTGTGTGTATCACCGAGGGAATTCCGGTGAAAGACATGATTGTAGCAAGAGAATATATTAAGACTAAAAATTGCCGATTGGTTGGACCTAATTGCCCGGGTGTGATCACCGCCGGAGAAGCTAAAGTGGGAATAATGCCCGGCTTTGTATTTAAAAAAGGCACAGTTGGTATTGTTTCCAAAAGCGGAACATTAACATACGAAGCGGCTGACCAGATTGCTAAAGCAGGACTTGGAGTCACTACCGCCATTGGTATTGGTGGCGATCCTATTATTGGAACACCTACTAAAGACGCTGTTGAATTATTGATGAATGACCCTGAAACAGAAGCAATCGTAATGATTGGTGAAATTGGAGGAAATTACGAAGCGGAAGCCGCTCGTTGGATCAAAGCAAATGGAAATAAAAAGCCGGTAGTTGGTTTCATCGCCGGGCAAACCGCGCCGAAGGGTCGTACGATGGGACATGCCGGAGCTATTGTTGGTGGCGCTGAAGATACAGCTCAGGCTAAAATGAAAATTCTCCGTGAATGTGGTATCCATGTATGCGAGAGTCCGGCCGAGATCGGAACTACTATGGCAGCAGTGTTAAGCGGAAAAAAAGTTAGCGTTTAAAAATAACTCTTTACGTTAAGAAGCCACCCATGAGGTGGTTTTTTTTTGATTAGAATTTACTTTTCGGGAACATAAAGTCGGTCACTTCCGTCGAAAAATGGCGCTTGAAAACTTAACACCTTCAAGGCCCGGTCACCTGTTGATGTTACCGAATGCACCGAATTTTGGGGAATGAAGACCAGATCACCTTTGCGTATGTAAAATTCTTTTTCTCCCAGTTTCATCAAACCTTCTCCTTCCAGCACCAACACGTGTTCACAATGGTGTTGATGTTTATGAGCTTTCACTTCTTTGGGAATAACGATGCAGAAACTACTGATCAGGCTATCGTTAAATAAATTCTTCACAACAGTTGACCCTATCTTGTTATCTGGTATTGAATCAGTATGTATTACTGTTTGCGAATTGCCGCAATACGCAACAACCGCAAACAGTATCATAGTGAAGTGACGCATTTAGCGTTTTTGAATAGCTTGTTTTTGAGGTACCACATTAATGGGTGCCTGCCCCAGTAATTGAGGAGTACACATTGGAAGTACGCGCTTAACTTCTGTATAATTAGGATTTAACTGCAAGGCTCTTTCCCAGCTTCTCTTCGCCAGAACATATCGCCCGGAATTAAAAAACGCGCCACCTAGGTTGTACCAGGCCTCAGGATCATTTGGTGTGAGCAGGGCCCACTTGTTGTAGGCAATTGCAGCGCTATCCATCCGTCCACGGTTAAAAGCTTGCGCCCCTCTGTTCTTAAGATCAGATGAAAACACCTGATAATAATTCCTTAAGTAAGGATTATTGGGATATAAACGTTCAGCATTTTTCCAATAGTAGAGGGCGTCAAAATCGTTGCGCAATTTAAAACTTGCCAAACCAAGGTTAAGATACCCGTTTACGTAACGGGGATGCAATTCAACCGCATGTTTTAGGAACTTAATCCCTTTGTTAAGGGCGGCTTCACGCTTGTTCTTATAACCGCCTTCTTTCACTTCTTCGTCGGTAATTTTTAAGGTACCGTTATAATCGTTAAAGCGCGTTGAATCCTGCCCCACAACTTGAACACCGGTTACTTCTTTGGTATCGGCTAAATCTACCCAACGGGCACCTGCATTACCCAATACCAATACCGAGTTAGGCATGGTTCTTACATCCTTTAAAAACAAAGTCACATCATTCTTCCAATCGAAATTACGTTCCCATGTTTTGCAGCCAAATAAAAACGTGATGATTAATACTAAACCTATTAAACTTGTTCTGCGCACACTGAAACTTACCTGACCCATTTTATCGAATCCTTTCAAGATGGCGTAGGCCGCGGCGATACAAAAACCAATGGAGGAATGGAAGATCAAACGTTCACCCATGGTGGCGCCAATATCCATCAATACGTTGCCAATCATTAATGCAAAAATAATATAGGTCATCAGGGCAAATCCGAGAATGTGTTTCTTCAAGGTATAGTGGATAGCGGCAATCACCATGCCCACATGAATTACTATGGATAACAGAAAATCCCAACTGGTAAAGTGCCGGTATTCAATGGTATTGTACGAATAGTCGGAAGATAGTGGGTGCGGGAAAACCTGCAGCCTCAAATAATTGAGCAATACAAATCCTTTGGTAGCAATTCGTTCTTCACCGTCGGCAAGTAGGTAAGGGTTGTTCAAGATTTCGGTATCGGGTACGCCGGGTTTCAATTTAACAGCCACTAAACGCATAGCAAGATAAAACAACATCACAAAGTAATACCAGCTCATGAGTTTATGAAAATTGTTCTTTTTGGCATTGCCCATCATGAAAATACCAACCAATACGTACAAAAATGGAAACAACCAAAACGATTTGATGGGCTTGGCTCCCGGTTGAGCGTGCATGTCGAAATCACGTTTTAGGTAAAGCATCAAGAAGGCACAAATCACAAACGCCATTCCCACATACATGGTTTGTTTGAATTCTTTGGTGTGAAAAAATGTTTTTACATCAAAATCATTCTCAGTGAAAGTGTATACAGCTAAAGGAACGAGTAGTAACAGGGTAACCGCATATTCTTTAGATAACAAGGCGAGTAAGAACATCACCGAAGCCCAAAACAACTCTTTGTTTTTCTTGGTCTCCAAATACTTAAAAGCATACAAGAATGTGAGCGAGATGAAAATGAGGGAGAAAATTTCGTCGCGACTTTTTACATTGGCAATCGCCTCGGAGTGAATGGGGTGCATGGTGAACAACAAAGCGGCCAAGAAGGCAAGATCCTGATTGGTGCGGAAGAAATAACGCGAGAACACAAGGAATAAAAACATACAGCCCAGTGCAAATGTCCAAATGTTGTTGAAGTGACGCACCTTAGCACCATATACCTGACAGTCGATCTCGTTATAGATTCCGTCAATATTTAAGTCTTCATCCCATTCGTTCTGGAAATTCTTATTCAAGTCCCAGCAACTATAACACTCGTCGGCCGTCGCCATGCCGTCGCCATTTTTATCTACAAAATCATTGTATTCGTAATTGGTCTCAGGGCGACCACAAGGAGAAGTGTAGTTAACGAGGCCCTTGTCGAGAATACCATTTTTATTCGAATCCTCTACTTTCATATAAAGGCCTGTACGGTAACTGCCAATCAATTCTTGCTCCAGTGCGAAACTTACCACTGAGAGCGGACGGTAACGACCCCCGGCCAATTGGTCGGTAGCACACATACGACGGTAAAAACTTTCGTAAGCATCGCGCGTCATAATATCTTTAATGCCCCTCACACCTTTGATCACGTGGTCATTCTGATGAATAATAATTCCGTCGTCAAGCGCATATTCGCCGTTAACGGAAGTGATATAAAACACAAAACCAACAAGACCAATTACGATCATTGCGGTTTTTTGGTTCAAAAATGTGAAGTACTTAAAAGTCTGACTTAACGGTGCAAATGTTGGTGCTTTTAAGGATGTTTTGTTCGCCTGTGCCATAAATAAAATTGAATTGCAATTTACAAATATAATGCCAAAATACGAGCCCAAAATTATATTTTTTTGGAGTATTGATCATAATTATCACTTATTTTGCCGGGAGCAAATGCTAAAAAATAAGATCTATCGAAACGGAGTGGCAATTGGACTGTTGTTGATGGCGGCGACCGTATTTGTGAATTTTTTTAACGCGCTTAGTTTACCGCAAATTGCGCAACACGCTTCGGAGATCATAGGCCGCAAGGCAGAGATCAGCGAATCTACCGCCAATAAGCCGGAAGCACTTTCACCTGAAGAATTAGATGATCTCTACCGGCGCGAACACATTGGAGTGTATGTTTTCCAACACGATTCCCTGGTTCAGTGGAACAATTCTGCTCTTCCACTCAAAGAGGCACCGGCTGTGTTTCAAAAAAAACACGGACTGATAAGGCTCAAGCATGGCCATTACCTGTACTTCCGGTCAGATTCTTTACAACGTGTTGTGTTGGTGCTCACACTCGTAAAACCACTTTACGAGCTTCAAAACAAGTACCTCAGCAATGATTTTGCTGCTTGGACAGGTATCCCAAAAGAAATTGACATGGAGGTGGCCGGCGATAAACAAACCGAGGTCAAATTAGGAGAGGAAGTTCTTTTTTCATTGAAAGGCACTGAGAATTTGTATTACGAAAGCGCCTTCGACAAAATGTGTTACGGTATTTTTTTGGTGGGCTTTATCAGTGTGCTCATAAGTGTGATCGGATTTGCGAAGAAAGGACTTTCGGCGCGCATAACGGGCTTAATTCTACTGCTCATTGGCATTCTTAGGGTGACCATGCTCATTAACAGATGGCCGGGCTATTTTTACAGAACCCCCTTGTACGATGTGCGTTTATTTGGAAATGCCGGCTCTTTTTTTAACGCTTATTTAGGCGACCTTTTACTGAATTCACTAACAATCCTCTTTGCGGCAGCTTGCTTGCATTTCTATTTTCAAAACGCACTCAAAAACAAACGGAGGTATTTCGCCGAACTCACCCTGTTCACCGCATTGCTATTTGTGACTGTAAACGCCTTTAATCATTCCGTGATTAGTTTGGTAGCCAACTCCACGCTGAATTTTGATTTTCTAAACGTGTTTAATGTGAAATTTTCTGCACTGGTAGGTTTGGCGGCCTTGTGTATGTATTCGCTCGCCTTATTTATTATTTCATTTCGCTTGGTAAATGCATTCAAAGGGTCCTTCGCGGGCTTTTTCAAGTTCTTAGTACTGCACGTGGTCGTTTGTGTGTTACTTTGGTTTGCATTTGATGCAAACGATCACTTTTTCGAGAGTGGATGGCTCCTCATATTTTCGGGTGCCATGTATTTGTTTCTATTGTTGGGTCGATTGTCTATTTCGCTTTTACTGGGTCTGCAGATTGTGCTCATGACGGGTATCACCTCGAAGTTCCTAACCAAGATGATCGACAAAAGTCAAAAGCAAGAACTCGAAATTCTTTCTTTTAAACTTAGTGAGCGTCAGGATCCAATTCTCGAAAGTGAATTTAATTCCCTTCCTCAGAAGATGGCTGCAGACGAAAATCTCGCTAATCTTATTCAAATTCTACCGGTGTCGGTTGAAGGCGTGGAGTCGCTCATCAAACAAAAGTACTTTAGTGGGTATTTCGATCGCTATAATCTCGATTTTTCGCTCTTCGACAAAAATTGTCACCCTGAACTTCCGGTGAAGCAATCTCTGTTGGTAAATCAGGGCTATTTTGAAGATGAGATCCGATTGCGAAGCGAGCCCACGCGAGTGGATGGTTTATTCTTTGCCGAGAAGTACCAGAAGAATACACGTTATATCGCACGAATTCCCCTAGGGGAAAAAAATCTGTACGTGATGCTGGAAGCAAAACAATTTGAAGAGCTGGGAAGTTTCCCTGATCTCCTGCTTGATCGTTCGCAACAAAAGAACGAAAAACTACAAACGCTGAGTCATGCGGTATATCGCTCACAGCAGTTAACGGGGCATTACGGGGAACTGAACTACCCTTTCTTTTTACAGGATTCAGCCACATTTTGCAGCTCCCACCCTGAGTATGTGAGCAATTACTTTGACGCAGATGATAATACGGTGGTCATTATTAGTGAGCCCTCTAAAACCTGGAATTATTTTTTCACGTTCAACTCCTACCTTCTTTTGTTTTTTTCACTGATCACCTATGCTTCCTATCTGCTTTACGCTTCTGTTTTCACCGGGCAATTCAGCACGCCTTCTCTCACCCGTCGCATACAAACCATTATTATTGGTTTGTTGTTATTGGCCATGTCGGCCATTGGATTTACATCGGGTAATTTGGTGACCGACCAGTTTGACCGCGATAATAACAAACTCCTCGAAGAAAAAACGCAGGTGATCATCAGTGAATTATCAACACAATTTTCGCCCAAACAGTTTTTTGACGAATCACGAAAAGAACTCATTAATGTAAAACTAAAGGAGTATTCACGCTTATTTAACACACCCATCAGTTTATTTGACAAAAGGGGGCAGTTATATAATACCAGCGAATCAAAACTGTATGATTTCGGACTCGCTGCCCGGTTTGCGAATCCGGCCGCCTACCGCAATCTAACGAACAATCACTCCTCGGCCGAAAGTGTGATGGAGCAGGCGGGGGCACTTACCTACCAGTCGTTTTACACACCGTTGTACGATGGCAAAAAGGAACTGCTTGGTTTTGTAAATCTGCCTTATTTCGCCAAACAAAGTGCCTTGGCCAAAGAGCTGTCTGGAATTATTAGTGCTCTCATAAATGTGTACGTGATTTTATTTGTGATCTCCATTCTGGCAGCCTTAATCTTAGCCGGCTATATTACTCAACCCCTGCGTTTGATCCAACAACAGATTGCAAAAATAACGTTGGGCAAACAAAATGAAAAGATTAGCTGGAGAAGTAACGATGAAATAGGACGATTGGTGGCTGAATACAATCAAATGCTGGTGAAACTCGAAAACAGCGCCAATTTACTGGCCAAAAGTGAACGCGAAAGTGCGTGGCGGGAGATGGCCAAGCAGGTGGCGCATGAGATCAAAAATCCGCTTACGCCCATGAAGCTAAATTTGCAGTATCTGCTGCACGTCATGAAAGAAGAACCGGGAGATTTTAGAGAAAAATTTGAGAAGACCAGTAAGGGTATAATCGAGCAAATTGATTCGTTGGCGAATATCGCTACCGAGTTTAGCAATTTTGCAAAATTACCTGCAACCCAATTGCGGGCCATTGATCTTACTGAAGTTATTTCCACTTCAGTTTTGCTTTTTGAGAACCAAAAAAACATCATCATCAGCAACTTAATTCCACCCATGCCATTATTGGTGAAAGGCGATAGAGACCAATGTCTGCGGGTGTTTAACAATTTATTGAAGAATGCGGTGCAGGCCCTTGACAATACCGCTGAACCAAAAATACACATCACTTGCGAGCAGGAGGCAGGTACTGTCACTATTTCACTGTATGATAACGGTTGTGGTATTGACGAGGAACTAAAAAAGAGACTTTTTACCCCAAACTTTACTACCAAATCAACCGGTTCGGGACTGGGTTTGGCCATGGTAAAAAACATAATGGAGGGGTGTGGGGGCAGGATCTGGTTTGAATCGGAAACCGGAAAGGGAACGGCGTTCTTTGTAAATTTTATAAAAATGGAATAGAGCCGGGGCACTTTCAAATTCAGAAGCAAGAAAATGGCATGAAATTCGCTCCTTTTTGAGCTCAATGACTTTGCTTTTCAACTTAACAAAATCCCCGTCATCTGACACATTTTTAACAGTTTTTCCCCTAAAAATATTTATCTATCTTCGTTCTCCGTTTTTAAGTTATTATGGCAAAATTCAGAAGAGAAGACGCACTTGATTATCACTCTCAAGGCCGACCCGGGAAAATCGAAGTAATCCCTACAAAACCCTACAGCACCCAGCGCGACCTTACATTGGCCTACTCGCCGGGCGTGGCAGAGCCCTGCCTCGAAATAGAAAAGAACCCGGATGATGTTTACAAATATACGGCAAAGGGAAATTTGGTGGCCGTAATTTCTAATGGTACAGCGGTTCTTGGCCTTGGTAACATTGGGGCTTTGGCTTCCAAACCCGTAATGGAGGGAAAGGGTCTGTTGTTTAAGATCTTCGCAGATATTGATGTGTTTGACATTGAAGTGAATACCACCAACATTGATGAATTTGTAAATACCGTCAAAAATATTGCTCCCACATTTGGGGGAATAAATTTAGAAGACATCAAAGCGCCCGAGTGTTTTGAAATTGAACGTCGCCTCAAAGAATTACTCGATATCCCACTCATGCATGACGATCAACATGGTACCGCCATTATTAGTGCGGCAGGCTTGTTGAACGCTATTGAAATTTCGGGAAAGAAAATTGGCACCGTGAAGTTGGTGATTAATGGAGCCGGGGCCGCCGCCAATTCATGTGCAAAAATGTACATTGCCGTAGGCGTAAAACGCGAAAATATTTTGATGCTCGACAGCAAAGGGGTATTGCATAAGGGACGAACCGATCTGGATCAATACAAAGCCACATTTGCCACCGACCGCACCGATGTAAACACCCTGAGCGAAGCTATCAAAGGTGCCGATGTGTTTGTGGGTCTTTCGAAGGGAAACATTTTGAAGCCGGAAATGATTCGCAGTATGAACAAAGATTGCGTGGTGTTTGCACTTGCAAATCCCACTCCTGAGATTTCGTACGAAGAAGCATTTGAAGCAAGAAAAGACATCATTGTAGCTACCGGAAGAAGTGATAATCCCAATCAAGTGAACAATGTGATTGGTTTCCCTTTTATTTTTAGAGGGGCCATGGATGTTCGCGCTACCTGCATTAATGAAGAAATGAAACTGGCAGCCACGCTCGCCATCGCTGCCCTGGCAAAGGAGCCGGTACCTGATTACGTGAATCTTGCTTATGGGTCTAAGAACCTGAGTTTTGGTCACGAATACATCATTCCAAAACCAATCGATAACCGTCTCATCAGTGCGGTGTCGTGCGCGGTTGCGAAAGCGGCCATCGACAGTGGAGTTGCCAGAATTAAGATTACCGATTGGGATGCCTATGCCACTGAATTAGAAAATCGTTTGGGCAAAGACAACAAACTGATGCGAAGTTTGGCCGACAAGGCAAAAAGTAATCCAAAACGCATCGTATTCTCTGAGGCCGATAATTATAAGATCCTCAAGGCCGCACAAGTAGTGCGTGATGAAGGTATTGCCAAGCCCATGTTATTGGGTGATAAAGTACGGATAAACAAACTTGCCGAAGATAATTTCATCGACCTGAGCGACATGCAAATCATTGATCCCTTGATGGATCATGAAGAACAGCGCAATGAATTTGGCGACATGTTATGGCGCAAACGTCAACGCAGAGGTTTAACGCAATTTGATGCACGGAAACTTATGCGGGACCGGAATTATTTTGGTGCCATGATGGTGGAAAATGGGATGGCTGATGCCATGATTAGTGGGTTGACACGAAAGTACGGACAACCCATAAAACCTGCCCTCGAAATTATTGATACCCTTCCCGGCGTAAGCAAAGTGGCAGGTTTGTACATCATGGTCACCAAACGCGGACCTTATTTCTTCGCCGATACCACCATGAACTCTGACCCCACCGCCGAAGAATTGGTGGATATTGCGGTACTAACTGCCAATGCGGTAAAGCAATTTAACATCACTCCACGTATTGCGCTTTTGTCTTATTCAAATTTCGGTTCAGCCACGGGAGAGGTGCCTTCAAAAGTGTCGAAGGCCGTGAATATTTTACATAACAATTACCCCGGATTGATTGTAGATGGGGATTTGCAGGCCAATTTTGCCATCAGCAAAAGTCTTCTCAAAGAACAATTTCCCTTTAGTACACTCATCGACAAAGACGTGAATACCTTCATTTTTCCGAATCTTGCTTCCGGCAATATTGCGTATAAAATGTTGCAGGAATTGGGTGGCGCCGAAGCCATTGGTCCGGTACTCATGGGGTTGAACAAGCCTGTGCATGTGTTGCAACTCGGAAGTAGTGTGCGTGAAATTGTAAACATGATCACCATTGCCGTGGTGGATGCCCAAAACAAAAAATAGTTAGGGTATGGCATTGATCAGTTATATTAAAGGCCGGGTAACTATGAAAAACCCGGCTTTCATGGTGATAGAAACAGGTGGAGTAGGGTATGGCCTCTACGTATCGCTGCAAACTTATACTAAAATTGGGGATCAAACCGAGGCCCAATTATTTGTAGAAAGTGTGTATGTGCGCGACGATAATCCAAAACACTTTGGATTTGCCGATGAGGAAGAACACGAACTCTTCCGAAAACTAATTTCAGTAAGTGGCGTTGGCGGCTCCAGTGCCATGCTAATGCTTTCGAGTATGAGTGCCGGGGAGATAGCAGGAGCCATCAATACAGCCAATGTGGCGCTCTTAAAAAGCATCAAAGGAATTGGCGACAAAACAGCCCAACGCATCGTGGTTGATCTCAAAGGAAAAATGGGAAAACACGAAGGCGGAATTTCTCAAATTCTTTCAAATTCGTACAATAAAAACCGTGATGAAGCGTTAATGGCTTTGGTGACATTGGGTTTTCCAAAAATAGCTGCTGAAAGGGCTCTCGAAAAGGCAATCAAACAGCAAGGTATTGGAACAGAAAATGTTGGATTACTTATTAAAGCTGCTTTGAAGAACTTCTAAATAGTGAGAGCCAACGGGATAATAAATTTTGTATTAGTTACAAGTGCCACTGCTTTTTTGATGGGTGTTGTTACCAAGGCCGGCAAGGGTTCTAAGCTGAGCCGCGACGACTATGACTATTACCGCCCAAAGAACGTACTTCCTCCCGATACCCCTGAAACGGAAGATGAAGCCCCTGACCTTCCTTATAATTTTAAGGATAACGATGGGAAAACCCCGCTTTTAGATCCTAAATCCAAACTATACCTCGAAAATCCCGAGAACATTAAAACCGAAGTGAAGTACGACGCGAAGTCGGGGAATTATGATGTGACTCAGAAAATGGGTACTCTCGACTACCGTCCCGAAACCTACATGAACCTGAAAGAATACAAAGACTATCAGTTCAAAAAACAGATGCGCGAGTACTGGCGCTCAAGAGTGGCGGCCGATGAACTCAATAAACAGCCCCGCAAAGGCATGATCCCCAAGTTGCAAGTGAACAGCGAATTATTTGACCGTATCTTCGGCGGAAATACAGTTGATATTAAACCAACCGGTACGGCAGAACTTATTTTCGGACTCAATCGGAATAAAAATCTCAACCCCTCCATTCCGCAAAAACAGCAAAAGGTCACCAATTTTGATTTTAACATGCGTATTCAGCTCAACCTAGTTGGGAAAATTGGTGACAAGCTGAAAGTGACGACGAATTACAACACGGAGGCCTCCTTCAATTGGGAAAATCAGGTGAAGGTGGATTATACCGGCTATGAAGACGAAATTATAAAAAAGATAGAAGCGGGCAACGTGACGCTTCCACTCAATAGTTCACTTATTTCGGGAAGCCAAACTCTGTTTGGAATAAAAACCCAGTTGCAGTTTGGAAAACTAAGAACCACTTCGGTATTCTCTCAGCAAAATGGCAAGAAGACAGAGATCACCGTGCAGGGCGGGGCGCAAACGCAGCAATTTGTTTTAAGCGCAGATAATTACGAACAAAACAAACACTATTTTCTGGGGCACTATTTCAGAAATCACTACGATGCCTGGATGGCCACTTTGCCCGTGATCAATACCCCCATCGTAATTACAAAAGTGGAAGTGTATTTGTTGGGGATCAATGGTAATGCAGAACAAACACGAAATGTGGTAGCTTTTGAGGATCTGGGTGAGGATACCGCTGCGGTTTGGCCCGGACTCAAAAACCCTGCCAATTTCAGTAATTCCGCGTATGCGATCATGGATCAACGAGGCGACAGTATACCCGACAATAACTCGAATTCACTTTACGCGATCATGACCAATTCGGTGAACGGCCTAATCGCCGGCCGAACATTTACCGATGTGGCGAATCTGGCCACTGCCAATTTCGTTACCAACTCCTCTAACCCCAATAATGTGTACATGGTAGAGGGACGTGATTTTACAAAAATTCAAAATGCACGAAAATTAAACCCAACTGATTATACCTTTAATCCCCGCACAGGTTTTATTTCCTTAAATCAACAGCTCAACAACGATCAAGCCCTTGCGGTGTCGTACCAATATACACATGGCGCATACACCTATCAGGTGGGTGAATTTAGTGAACAGGTGCCCGACAACAGTAAGATTTTGGTTTGTAAATTATTAAAAACAAATTCGGTCAGTGTAAAACATCCTATGTGGAAGCTGATGATGAAGAATGTATACGCTATTGGTGCCTATAATTTAAATCCACAGGATTTTAAGTTAGATGTATTTTACAATAACATCGAAACGGGCGTGGATGTTCCCTATCTTCCAAGTGGTGCAAAAACCAATGGCGTTCAATTAATCCATGTATTGAAATGCGATCGCTTAAGTGTGAATGGGGACAAGTATTCAGACGGGGTGTTTGACTTCATCAACGGTTACACGATCGCGCAAAGCAATGGCCGCGTGTATTTTCCCACCTCCGAACCATTTGGTCGGGCTCTCGAAAAAGAGTTCGATCCTGTAACGGAGCAAGCAGACATCAAGAAGTATATCTTTAAAGAGTTGTATGATTCCACTAAAACAGCGGCATCGTTCATGCAAGAGAAAAACCGTTTTAAAATCAAAGGCTCGTACCGTTCCTCGTCGGGTTCGGAGATCGCCCTTAACGCGTTAAATATTCCTCAGGGCGCTGTGGTGGTAACTGCCAATGGTGTAGCGCTGATGGAAAACACCGATTATACCGTGGATTATACTCTGGGTAGGGTGAAGATTATTAACGACGGAATCTTAAACTCGGGAGCCACCATCAAAGTTTCGCTTGAAAGCAACTCACTTTTTAGTGTACAACAAAAAAGTTTATGGGGCACCCGCTTCGATTATGCTGCCGGAAGGAATTTAAGTTTGGGAGGCACATTTTTACGGTATACCGAACGCCCTATGACCGCCAAAGTGAGTATGGGCGATGAACCGGTGAGCAATATTATTGCAGGTTTGGATTATAATTACAAAGCCGACGCCCCTTACCTAACCCGCCTGGTAGATAAACTTCCTTTTTTCAGCACCAAGGAAATGAGTACGATTTCAACGCGCGGAGAAGTGGCGAAACTTTTTCCCGGCAATGCAAAAGCCATTTCTACCAACGGTGGGAACTCCTATGTGGATGACTTTGAAGGATCGATCTCCCTTATTGATATAAAGGGTGCCAGCAGCTGGTTCCTTGCAAGTGTCCCTCAAGGCCTTACCTCCTTCCCGGAGGGGGTGCTTTCGAACGACATTAAAGTTGGACTCAACCGCGCGCGTTTCAATTGGTATAATATTGACGCCATGTTTACCCGCGACCAGAACGGCACCACGCCAGCTTACTATTCCTCCAAAAAGCTGTTTTCAAATAACATGTGGAGGCAGGTATTTGAAACGGAATTGTTTCCCGGAAAAACACCTCCTAACGGTCAGCAGATTGTTTTACCATTATTGGATTTGGGATTTTTTCCATCCGAGCGGGGTCCGTATAATTACGACGTGAACCCGGTGCCGGGGATATCTAAAGGAATAAATAATGATGGAACGCTCATAGCCCCTGCATCGCGCTGGGGAGGCATTATGCGTAAATTGGAAACGAATGACTTTCAGGCTGCCAATGTGGAATACGTTCAGTTTTGGCTCATGGATCCGTTCAATGAAGATTATAGCAGCGAAACCGATCCTGCTTTTGATAAATCAAAACTCCCCAAAGGAGATCTGTTTATCAACCTCGGAAACATTTCTGAAGATATCATTAAAGATGACCGAATGGTATATGAAAATGGGATTCCCGGAGGTAGCGACAAATTAACAATCGATTCCACCAAGTTGGCCGATATTCCCCTGCAACCCCCTATTGTAAATGCGTTCAGTCAAAATAACGAAGACCGACCGCTTCAGGACGTAGGTTACGACGGACTCGGAAATGACAAGGAGCGCTTCCGTTTTAAGCAGGCCCTCGCCGATATGAATAATGGACCGTTCGACGCGGCCGTAAAAGCCACATTTCAGGATGATCCCTCTAACGACAGGTACCACTTTTTTAGAGGCGATGATTACGATGAACTGCAAGCCAATACCATTCAACGTTATTCGCGCTATAATAACCCGGAAGGAAATTCCCCTACCGAGTCGCAATACAAGAACCAGAACAAAGAAGGGTACTCTACCAGCGCCACCACACTTCCCAACATTGAAGATATTAACCGTGATAATACCCAGAGTGTTACTGAAAATTATTACCAATACCACATCCATATATCGCCCGATGATGTGAGTCCTCAAAGCGTAGGAAGTAATTTTATAGTAGATGCATTTGACGGAACGGCAGTATTTAGTGGTGTTACCAAGGTGGTGAAGTGGTATCAATTTAAAATTCCCATCTCCCAGTTTGAAAGTAATGTAGGCGGAATAGAAGGATTTAATTCGATTCGTTTCATGCGCGTGTACATGAAAGGATTTGACCGTCCGGTGTTGCTTCGTATGGCTCGTTTTGAGCTGGTGCGCAGCGATTGGCGTCGTTACCAATTCGACCTCCGTCAGCCGGGTGAAATTATTGCTACCGATAACAATTCTACCTCCTTTGATATTTCGGCAGTGAGTCTGTTGGAAAACTCCAGCAAGGTGCCTGTTAATTATGTGATGCCGCCACAGATCAATCAACAACAAAATGTACAAACTACAAATCTGGTATTATTAAATGAACAGGCGCTTCAAATGAGGGTGTGTGATTTGAAAGATGGAGACAGCAGAGCTATTTTTAAAAATGTGGAATTGGATACCCGCATGTTTGGCAATATGAAAATGAATGTGCATGCTGAAAAATTAAATAATATTGATCTGAAAGATGGAGATCTCACTTTATTTTTTAGAGTGGGTACCGACTATAATAATAATTACTACGAATACGAAGTGCCGCTTAAACTCACCCCAAAGGGAAATTACGATCCCAATAGTTCATCCGACCGTCAAATTGTATGGCCGGCCGATGATGAGGTGAACTTAAAATTTTCAGATGTGACCGAAGTAAAACGACTCAGAAATGAAAAGTATGGGTACTTTGGCGAACTCAATCAACTTAGTACGCCCTTCCCTCTCAGTTTTGGAACTTATACCTTAACCATTGTAGGGAATCCGAATTTAGCCACCATAAAAAGCATCATGGTGGGAATTCGAAATCCACGGGGGCCCGACAATCAGGCCCATTGCGCCGAAGTATGGATCAACGAGTTGCGACTCACCGATTTTAATAATCAAGGGGGATGGGCCACCACCGGACAAGTGCAGGCTAAATTAGCGGATCTTGGAATGTTATCTCTGGCGGGAACTTATAAGTCGCCTTTTTGGGGAAGTGTTGAAAGTAAGATTGGCGATCGAAGTAAAGAGTATAATACAACCTGGGACATGAGTTCTTCGATTAACGGGGGAAAGTTTTTTCCAAAAACCTGGAAAGTGACCTTGCCCTTCTTTTATAATTTTGGGCGCACCAAAATCACGCCTTTGTTTAATCCACTCGATCCCGATGTGCGGATGAGTGAGCTCAAGAAGATGCCCAACGATAGTTTGCGAAAGGCCATTGAAGATCAAACAATCGATTTTACGGAACGAAAGGGATTTAATTTCACCAATGTGCGCATTGACGGATTTAAGCGACCCAAAGCAAAACCTATGCCCTGGGACGTAAGTAATTTTTCGGTCACCTATGCATTCAATCAAATTAGGCGACACAGTGTGAATGTGCAGAAAAATGACAACCGCCAATACCGGGCCAACCTGCAGTATATGTATTCACTCAAGGCCCCTCCTATTTTTAAACCATTCACCAAAACCAAGATCTTCCAAAACAAATGGTTTGCACTTATAAAGGACTTTAATCTTCAGTTGTTGCCAAACAGTTTTGGCGCTTCTATGGATATTAACAGAACATATACCGAGTTGATTAATCGCGACATCACGAGCTTTTATGCGGGATCCGATTTTTTTGCACCCATTCCTTTGGTAAACAAAAACTTTACCATTAACCGTACCTACAATTTTGTGTGGAAATTTAATAATTCCATTAAATTCGATTATGCAGCTAATAACGATGGCCGAATTCTGGAATCACCCGGACCGGTAACCCCGGGTGACAAAGCGCACCGTGATGAGATCACGCACACATTTTTTAATGGAACAGATAGCACAGGGCAAGGACGTTTTGGAGAAACTACGGTGTACAGGCAACAAATGAATTTGAATGTGGATGTGCCACTCTCTAAATTTCCGGCTCTCGACTTTGTAAAAACCACCTACCGGTATGGTGGTACTTACACCTGGAATAGACGGCCCTTTGCTGCCGACGATAATATTGGTAACACCATTCAAAATACACATGCCCACGTTATCACAGGGAGCATGAACTTAATGCAGTTGTACAACAAGATCCCTTACCTTAAAAAAATAAATAATCCTGTTGCTAAACCGGGGCAACTAAAAGCCGCGGGACCGGGAGCAGGTCCGGCAGATCGTAAAACTTCAGGTCCGGCGCCAAAAGACACCAGCGAAAAACCCAATCCATTTAAAGAAGTGTTTGAGTTTTTGGCACGAACCCTTATGATGGCCAAGAATGTCTCCCTTACATACGACCTGCAGGGAGGCCAGGGGATGCCAAACTTTGTGCCACATTCTCAATTTCTGGGCATGGACTTCAGTCAAAATCAGGCACCCGGTTATTTGTTTACTACCGGTTTACGCGACGATCAAATTCGTGAGAAAAGTGCGGCGAATGGTTGGCTGGCCAAGATCCCTCAGCAAACTACTCCTTACACTGAGATGTTTAAAAACACCATCTCGTATCGGGCAAGCGTGGAGCCACATGGAAGTTTAAAAATAGAGTTTAACGGAAATTACTCCAAGACGCTGAATAAGACGTCCTACATGCTTTGGAAAGATACCCTTACTGCGGAGGGAATTTTTTCGTTCAACAATAGTCCCAATGAAACCGGTAGTTTTCAGATTTCAACCTTTTCTAATTTTAATGTGTTTAAAGATGGGAAAGACCCGGTAAATTCTACACTATTTGATGACTTTCTTCTATCCCGTTATAACATGGCGTTGGACTTGCAAAGTAAAAATGGCGAGAATTCAAAGGGCACCCAAACATACACCAATACCGCAGGGAAAGTAATTACCACGGTAGATGGCTATTCGGACAATCAACAGGATGTGTTATTAGGCACTTTTAATAGTATCTATGCCGACAAAAGCACAAAAAATTACGACACCAAGAATATCTTCTTTAAAACGCCTATTCCCAATTGGAACATCACGTGGGATGGCTTAAGTAAGGTGCCGGCATTAAAGAAAACGTTTCGAAGCATTACCGTAACACAAGCCTATAGGAGCACGTATAACCTCAATAACTTTAATAATAATATCCTTTTTAATCCCGACGGTGTAACGCAGGATAGACGCATGCCGGTGGCAGTGACGTCAGGGAGTACCGAATTAAGTCGGAATTTTGTTCCCTATTACACATTAGGCTCTGTTACCCTACGCGAGAGTTTTGAACCCCTTGTTAAATTTAACTTCCAATTCGCAAAACCGGGTTGGTCGGCTAATGTGGAAACAAAACGCGACAAAACTACCAGTTTAAACATTTCGGGATTCCAGATCATTGAAACAAAAGGCCAGGAATACGTGGTAGGATTAGGATACTTATACCCTAAGCTGCGTATCAAACAGCTCAAAATTCAAGGTAAAGTGCTTGAAAGCAACCTTACGGTAAAGGTGGATATGAGTTACAGGAAGAATATTTCAATTATCCGTCAAATTACCGATGGTGTGAGTATTCCCACAGGAGGAACCAACATCATTACCCTCCGATCTTCGGCCGATTATATGCTTACGCCCAATATTACCCTGCGTTTGTTTTACGACTGGGTAAAAACCAAACCCCAAACGTCGGCCTCGTTCCCAACGTCCAGTATCAGTGCAGGGTTTTCGTTGAGAATTACTTTCCAATAATTGCTAAGATTAACGGGAAAGATTCTCTTAATTTAAAACAAACAATTACATTTGTACCACTAAAAAAAAAGAATATGAATTTTCCTGAGGATTTAAAGTACACCAAAGATCACGAATGGGTGCGTATTAACGGTAGTGAAGCAACAATAGGAATCACAGATTTTGCACAGCATGAGTTGGGCGATATCGTTTATGTGGATGTGAACACTGTTGGTGAAACAATAGACAGAGAAGCAGTGTTTGGCACTGTGGAGGCTGTAAAAACAGTGAGCGATTTGTTTATGCCCTTGAGCGGCGAAGTGCTCGAAATAAACAAAGGCATTGATGCAGCTCCTGAAAGTGTGAACACTGACCCATACGGCGCAGGCTGGATGATCAAAATAAAATTTAATACTCCTTCAGAGGTCAACGACCTACTGAGTGCCGAAGAATACAAAAAATTGATTGGAGACTGATAAAGACCCACTCCATGAAAACCCTTTTAAGAGCGACTTAAAAGGGTTTTTTATTTGCTCTAATTCTGTTACTTTTAAAAAGTGAAGCAAATAGTCACGCCAAAAAATAATTCATGGTATTCAGTTCGGTAGTTTTCCTGTTTATCTTCCTGCCATGGACGTTGATGATTCATTATTTTCTCGATCCCCGTTACAGAAATCTTTTTCTATTACTTGTAAGCCTTTTGTTTTATGCCTGGGGCGAAGGGTTTCTTACAATTCTTATTATTAGTTCCATTTTCGTGAACTACCTCGGTGGTTTACTAATAGGGTACTACAAAAACAGGAAGTTGGGTGTAGCCAAACTGTTTTTGGGTGTATTCATTGCCATTAATGTGCTGGTGCTGGTTTATTTTAAATACTTCAATTTTATTTTGGGAAATTTGCAAGAAGCAGGTCTTTTCTCTTCCACCATTCTTTCACCCGTTCATTTGCCTATTGGTATTTCATTTTACACGTTTCACATCATTTCTTACCTCATCGATGTTTACAGAAGAGATGCCGTTTCGCAAAAAAATCCTTTTGACCTTGGGCTTTACATTTTTTTATTTCCCCAATTGGTGGCCGGACCTATTATTCGGTACAAGGATATTTCTCAAAAGATCGCTGCCCGTTTTATTATAGGAAGTGAATTTACGAGTGGTCTCATCAGGTTCATAAGAGGATTGGCAAAAAAAATGATTATTGCCAACAATGTGGCGGTGGTGGTGGATCAGGCATTTGCTCAGGATCCCGGTGCCATACCAACATCGGTGGCTTGGTTGGCAATACTCTGTTACACGCTTCAGATCTATTTTGATTTTTCAGGTTACTCAGATATGGCAGTTGGTTTGGGAAAAATGCTCGGGTTCAATTTCCCCGAGAATTTCAACTATCCTTACATGGCCAATTCTATTCGTGAATTCTGGCAGCGCTGGCACATTTCACTCAGCACCTGGTTCAGAGATTACCTGTACATCCCTTTGGGGGGCAATAAGGGTGGAAAAGCAAGTACCTATCGTAATTTGTTTTTTGTGTTTTTTATAACCGGACTTTGGCATGGGGCCAGTTGGAATTTTATAGTATGGGGACTTTTCCACGGATGTTTTTTGGTAATTGAGCGAATTGGTTTTGGATCCCTTTTGAAGAAACTCCCCGCTGCCATAGGTCATATTTACACCTTGTGCGTGGTAATCATAGCCTGGATCTTCTTCAGAGCGGATACACTTACTTATGCCATCGGCTTCATGAAGGCCTTGGGCGGTTTCAATACTTCAACCAATTACATAGCCCTTTCGCATGCGGATGAATACCTGCTTTTCATTTTAGTGATGGGAATTATTTTTAGCACCAATCTGCGCGTGGTGATCGGAAATTACATTACCTCTAAACTCTCCTTTGTCGGCGATTATGCATTGAAAGGAGCCACCATGGTATCGTATTTTGCTTACCTCGCCTTGTTCATTTATTGTAGTTCAGAACTTGCCCAAAACAATTATAATCCCTTCATTTATTTTCGATTCTAGAAATGGGCGAATCCACTTCAAAATATAACTTACGCGCCCTCCATAAACGGCTTCGCGCCTACAATCGAAATTACCTGGTTTTAGTTGGGGTTGCCCTTCTTTTATTTTGGTTTATGGGTTCGGCACTGCGTAAGATTGAGATAAGCAAAGATACTGAGGTGTTGGTGACGCTCGAAGCAAAGGTCTTGCGTCCGGATATTTTCTATTTGTTTTATATGCCCCAAAATGAAAAACAACACAACGATGTAAGGTCGAGATCCATCCACGTTGAGGGAAGTGAACGTGTTCAGAACATTACTTTTTCGCTGCCCGACAGTCTTCAGGTCAAAGAATTGCGATTTGACCTCGGCACATTACTGACCTTAAAAAGTGTACACATCAACAAAATCTACCTCAGTTACAACAAAAAGCATCTGGTATTGTTTGATCCTTCGAGTGGGGTGAATCTCATCAACACAAACGAGTTTGTAACGCTTCGTGAAAACACAGAATTCGCGCTTCATGAAGCTGCTGGTAAAACCTTTGATCCCTTCATATATACCTCCAACATTTTAAAAGGATATGGTGCGTTACTCGAAAGCAAAAACACCTTGCCCTTCCCCTTTGTGATCGCGTTTATTGTTGTGCTGGCACTCCTTATCTATGCGCTCGTATTTCTGAAGTCCATGGGTAGTATGCCTGTCTTTTACAGTTTTGCTTCCTGTTTTTTTGTACTTCTTTTGCTTTTTCCTTTTTTTGGCCAATCTTTTGATTTGAACAACAATGCAACTGCCGAAAAGAGGATCTTGGCGGCAAAGCCCAAATTCAACGTGTCGGAGATGGTAGATTTTGCAAAAAAATTTGAATCCTATTTCAGCGATCATTTTGCTTTTAGAGATCAACTGGTTAATCTCGGTTCAAAGATCCGATACCATCTGTTTCGCTCTTCGTCTGTGCCCAAAGCGGCTGTTGGTCAGCACGGTTGGTTGTTTTTAAATGGTGAATTTTATAAGATCACGGAAGATCTGCTCAAAACAAATCTCTATACCGAAGAACAATTGGAAAAGAGCGCTCGTGAATGGGAGGAACGAGCAGATACACTGCACCGTTTAGAAATCGCCTATTACATGGCGGTGTGGCCCGACAAACATTATATCTATCCCGAATACCTTCCTTACTGCATGCGCATTCTGAATAAAGATACCTTGTCGCGATGCGATCAGGCAATGCAATATCTTAAAAGAAGAAACTCGCCTCTGAAAATTGTAGATGTAAGAGCTCCTTTGTTAGAGGCTAAAAAGGACAGACTGATTTACGAAAAATACGATTCACACTGGAATAGTTACGGGGCTTTTATTGGATATTCAGAATTGATGCGGGAGATTGAAAAAAAATTCCCCGCTTTGCGCCCTCATAATCTTTCGAGTTTTGATGTGCACGCCGAAGAACAAGCAGGTGGCGATCTGAGCCAAATGCTGGGATTGGGACTCACTGAAGTAAAGCCCGTGTTCGTTCTAAAGAACGACTCTTCCCTTATCGAAATGCCTTCCACAGAGGGTCTTCCGGAGCGCAGTATCATTTTTGAAAATAAAAGAGCCCACACCAATCTTACCATTCTTATTTACCGCGATTCTTTCAGTTCGGCACTTATTTCATTTCTCAAACCGCATTTTAAAAAAATGGTACTGATTTGGGATGTTCCTTTTTCAATAGACCATGTAAACAAGATAAAGCCCGATCTGGTTCTCGAATGTTATGCCACACGCTATTTCAGATAAAGTATCTTGGAAAGGCCTGCCTATATGGGTTTATAAGCACTGCATCGCCTTGCTGGTGATCTGGGCACTCACCATTTTTGCCTTATGTGCTGTACCCGGAGAGTATATCCCTTCTGAAGATTGGATGGAATTACTGAGCCTTGATAAACTGGTTCACGCCGGCATTTTCTTTATCCTTGCTTGCCTTTTTTTTATTATGGGAATCAAATTGCACCACAAAGAATGGATAATTTATGTTTATGTGGCGCTTTGCATGTTATACGGGCTGGCCTTAGAAATGATGCAAGCTACCTTATTCAGAAACAGAAGTGCCGATTGGAAAGACATGATCGCAAACACCTGTGGATGCTGTGCGGCCCTATTTTTACTGGGAAAATTGCGAAAATTCTACTCCGGAACTGAAGTTACTTCGGCTTATAAATAGGAGTCTGTTTTTTAGGATTGGGTTTCTTCACATTATCATTTTTGTTTTTTTCGTTACGCGCATCAATGTCCTCCACCGTTACCCATTTGCCTTTTTTTAATTCCAATGCATCAAAACTTCCATCCGGTCCATAGAACTGAAACTGCCCTTCCAGCAGACTTCCTTCTTGGTTTGAAGACAAATGGCTATAAACGATGCGGTTCGATTTTTCACTATATTTTAAACTCATGGCAACTTCGGTGCTGTATTCAAACATCACTCGGCGTGGATTTTTGCGAGGCATTTTAAAGACGTCTTTGCCAAAAATCGGACTTCCATCCGATCTAAATGACAGCACATCAATAAATTTTCGCTGCGTGAGTTTATCATTTCCATCCCAGCCAATGAGCGTGTAGTAGTCCCCACAGTCGATCACCTGCGTGTACAGCATGCCAAACCACTTTTCGGGTGTTCCCACATAGGTTTCGGGAGATTTTACAGTCATGGACCGGTCTACTAATTTAAATGATTCGAAGGCTTCTTCGGTTTCGTACTTCAAAAACCCTTTTTTTACCCGTTTGCTGTTGTTCACGAGCAGATACCCAAAATAGGCATGCGTGCCGTCATTCTTATAGAGGTTCCACGTGATCAGTTTAAACTTCTTGTCAGGCGCCGTTAAAACAGAAATATCCTTCAAAAGATCGAAAGAGTAGTCGAGAATTTCAGGGCGTTCGACAATATCTTCCCACAGTCGTAAAAATTCTTTGTTCCCCTCCATACGCTCATTTTCTTTTGAACTATGGAAGGTCTTCTGTTGCAGGGCGGCGAGCTCAACTTCCCTTTCTTTAAAGGCCAAAAACGAAGAATCACTTTTTTGAGCGAGGCCTCTTTGATGGAGAAACAGCAGCAAACAAAATAATGTGTTTTTGAACATTGATCGTATAATCCCCATGGAGCCATAAAGATACAATTATCGCTGCGTAAATGTTTAATGGTATCAAAAAGAAGCTTAGTTCCGGCTTACAATCGCCTTGTTTACTAATTCCCAAAGGGTCTTCACGAACCGGGCCCCTGCGTTTAAAAAAGAATGCTTATTTTGGGGGGGATGGCTTTTGAAGAGGCCGGGGTTAATTTTTTAACAAAATTTATACACTCAAATAACACAAAACGGTATAACATTTGAAGGTCAATTAAAGCAATTATTAATTTTGGTAACCGAAGAAACGAAAAAAATTATGAAGAAAAAATACCTTCTGTTTGTGCTGGTAACACTATTTGTAATGCCCCTGTTGGCGCAGGAAGGCTACGACATTAAGATCAATTTTAAAGGCTGCAAAGATTCGACCGTGTATTTGGCAAAATATTTTTGGGACCAAATGCCCATCGCCGACAGCTGCAAACGTGTGAAAAACGGGAAGATCCAATTTAAAGGTAAGGTGGCCCTCGAAAAAGGAGTGTATTTTCTCGCCAATCAGGGCAAGTCTTCTTATTATTGTCAGTTCATTGTAGATGCGAATCAGAAATTTACGGTAAATCTCGAAGAAGGCAACGTGAGTAACACGTTAAAGTCGGATGACAAACAAAATGAGCAGTTCTTCGGTTACATTAAATACATGACCGCCAAGAACAAAGAAATGACTGCTTTTCAGGAGCAGGCAAAGGGGAAAAGTAAGGCGGACAGTATTCGTTTTGTGACAGAGAAGCAAACCCTTATACACGATGAAATGACCAAGTTTGATGTGGATTTTATGGCCAAGAACAAAGGTAGTTTTGTATGGGATCTGATGAATTTAAAAACCGAGAAATATGCCACAAAAATTCCTTTGGCATCTAACGGCCGTCCCGACAGTGTGTACCAATATTATTATTACAAAGGTCATTATTTTGAAGGCATCAATTTTAAAGATGACCGGATTATTCACACACCGTTTTTTGCCGATAAGATTAAAAATTATTTTGAGCACATGGTGATGCAACACCCCGATTCGGTAATCAAAGAACTGGATAAGATCCTCTTGCAGTGTACACCGGGGAGCATGATGTTCAATACCTTGGTGGGGTTTTTCACGCAAAAGTACGAACAAAATAAATCCATGAGTTTTGATCAGTATGGAAAGTCCAATACCTTCGAAAAAGTATTTATCCATCTGTGTGACAAGTACATTGTAAATGGGAAGACTCAGGGGTATTATTCGGCAGAAACGATTGTGAAGATCAAAGAGAAAGTGGATGTTCTGAGAAATTTATTGCCGGGCTCAAAAGTTCCAAACCTGTTTATGATCGATACAATTTATGGCCGACAGGTGCTGAACATGGGGTTTGATACTGCAAAAACAAGCGAAAGTGTGACCTACCTCTACACTAAAAATGCTGATCGCCTTGGCACCATGTACAAAACCTTGTATGATGTGAAGGGAAAATACACCGTGCTGGTGTTTTGGGCCGCCGATTGTGGTCACTGTCAAACAGAGGTTCCTAAGTTGTACAATGATCTGAAAAAAATAAAGGGAAAAGTAGATTTTGGGGTATATGCCGTTCAAACAAAGGAGGAGTTATTTGATACTTGGAAAAAATTTATTGTTGAAAAGGAGCTCCGTGATTTTGTACATGTATTTGACCCCATACATTTAAATAACCTCAAGGAGCAATTTGATATTGTTGCCACGCCGGTGATTTATCTGCTCGACAAGGACAAACAGATCGTTGGTAAAAAACTGGCACCCGATCAGGTCATCGAGATCATTCTGAAACTCGAAGAGATTGAAAAAGAACAAAAAAAATAAATCCGTATCCTATTCATCCAATCTAGAAAAATGAAAAAATTCATTCTTACATTCGTTGTTTTCGCAGCTAGCATTTCTCACTCCTTCGCACAGGGCTACGATATCAAAATTAATTTCAAGGGTTGCAAAGATTCCCTGGTGTTTTTAGTAAAATACAATTGGGATCAGCAATTTGTGGTGGACACCTGCAAAAATTTTAAAAACGGAGCCATCGTTTTTAAGGGAACTAAAGATCTAGACAAAGGAATGTATGTCTTGGTGAGCCAGGCTACCACCGTGTATTTCGAATTCTTTATCAACGATTCTGAAAAAATGACGATCTCAGCCGACGCGAATGACCCTAATGGCAGCTTGTCGGTGGTAGGTAGTAAAGACAATGACTTGTTTTTTTCTTATTTGAGATTTGTGGCCGGAAAGAACAAGGAGTTCGGCAAGGTGCTGGAACAAACTAAAGGCATGAATAAGGCCGACAGTACTAAATTTGTGCAGGAAAAGATCACCGTATTTATGGCCGATGCCAAGAAGTACGATGCCGAGTACATGCAAAAAGTGAAAGGTACATTCGTGTATGATTTTATGAATCTCAAAACTGAGAAGGAGCCCCTTAATATTCCAAAAGCATCAAACGGAAGGCCCGATAGCATTTATTCATACTACTATTATAAGTCGCACTATTTTGATGGGGTGGATTTTAAAGATAGCAGAATCATGCGGACCCCACTGTTTGACGACCGCGTGAAATCTTATTTTGACCGAGTAATTGTGAACCACCCCGATACCGTAATTCAGGAAATTGACAAAATGTTGGCCAAATGCGTTGAAGGCGGACCTATTTACAATCAACTGATCGGCTACTTTACCTACAAGTATGAGCAGAGCAAAATAATTGGTTTTGATAAAGTGTTTGTGCATTTGGGTGATACGTATATTCTCACGGGCAAAGCCAGCGGGGTGTATACCGAAGAAACAGTGAAGAAGATCAAAGAACGGCTCGATATTATGCGAAACTTATTGATGGATGCACAAGTAGCGGAATTATACATGATTGATACTACGGGCGGTAAAGTGGTTCGCAAGATGGGATTTGACACGGCTTCCTCAAGCAAGAGTGTTACCGATTTGTATTATAAAAACATCGAGAAACTCACCCCCATGTTCAAAACCTTGTATCAGGTGAAAGCCAAGTACACGGTGCTCGTTTTTTGGGCAGCCGATTGCGGTCATTGTCAGACAGAGATCCCCAAATTACATGAGAACTTAAAAACGGGGAAAGGGAAGATTGATGTAAAGGTATTTGCGGTTCAAACCAAAGATGAACTCTTTGATACCTGGAGAAAATTTATCATCGAAAAAAAAGTAACCGATTTTATTCATGTGTATGATCCCATTCACCTCAATAATCTGAAAGAACGTTTTGATATTTACAGCACCCCCGTTATCTATATATTGGATAAAGACAAAAAAATAAAAGCCAAGCGTTTGGGAGCCGAACAAGTGGTTGATTATTTGAAATACCTCGAAAGCACTGACAAACCGGAAACAAAATAATAAACCATAAAAATAAGAACGAAATGAAAAAATTAATTCTTTTACTTTCATCTATCCTGCTACTTTCAACGGGAACCAAATCACAGGGATATGATATTAAAGTTAATTTTAAAGGAAGCAAGGACACCATGGTGTACCTGGTAAAATACACCTTCGACCAGCAATACATTGCTGATACATGTAAGAACATTAAGAACGGCCAGATTCGCTTCAAAGGAAAAAAAGAATTGGATAAAGGTGTGTATACCTTGGTGAGTGAAGCCAAATCGATTTACTTCGATTTTTTTATCAATGAAAACCAAAATTTTACCCTGAGCACCGATGTGGCAGATGTGGTTGCCAATCTGAAATCAACAGGCAACAAAGAAAATGAGCAGTTTTTTTCTTACATCAAGTATATTACCGCTAAAAATCAGGATTTTGTTAAGATGCGTGAGAAGACCGTTGGTATGAGCAAGACCGATAGTATTGCGTTTATGAATGAGAAAGTAAAGTTATTGAACGACGATGTGAAGAAATTTGATGCAGACTTTATGTTGAAAATGAAAGGCACCTTTGTTTACGATGTGATGAATTTGAAAACTGAAAAGGAACCTCTTACTATTCCAAAGGCCAGCAATGGTCGTCCCGACAGTGTTTACCAATACTATTATTATAAAAATCACTTTTTCGATGGCGTTGATTTTAAAGATGAGCGGATCATTCGCACACCTTTTTTTGACGACCGTGTGAAAAAATATTTTGACAACGTGATCCTCAACCATCCTGATACTGTTATTCAGGAAATAAATAAGGTGATGGCCAAATGCAACGAAGGCAGTTTGGTTTACAATTTATTGATAGGGTACTTTACTTACAAATATGAGCAAAGTAAGATTATGGGTTTTGATAAGGTATTTGTTGCCATTGCCGATAAATATATTCTGAGTGGCAGGGCAAAAGATGTGTACACCGAAGAGACCGTTGAGAAAATACGTGAACGTGTAAACATTATGCGAAATCTACTCTTGGACGCAAAAGTCTCGGAACTCTATATGATTGATACGGCCCGCGGCAAAGAAGTACGAAAGATGGGATTTGATACGGCAAATACTAGTAAAAGTATAACCGATCTGTATTATAAAAACGTCGAGAAATTGACCCCGATGTTCAAAACGCTTTACCAAGTGAATGCGAAATACACCATTCTGGTATTTTGGGCTGTTGACTGCGGACATTGTCAAACCGAAATCCCCAAATTACATGAAGATCTGAAAGCAATTAAGAGCAGCATTGATTACAAAGTATTTGCCGTTCAAACGAAGGACGAATTATTTGATACCTGGAGAAAATTTTTAATAGAGAAGAAATTGACAGATTTTATTCATGTATACGACCCTGTTCATCTCAATAATCTGAAAGAACGTTTTGATATTTATTCCACACCGGTGATCTATATCCTCGACAAAGACAAAAAGATTAAAGCCAAGCGACTAGGGGCTGAGCAGGTGGTTGACATGTTGAAGACCTTAGAGTTGATTGAAAAACAAAACAATAGTCCCAAAAAATAACTTCCATTTTATTCAAATGAAAACCCGGGCCATGGTCCGGGTTTTTTTCAACCTGTCATTAGAAAGCAATAAGCCATGTAGGCCCATAATTTAATTGGCTTCCTTTTTCAAAAGATGGATTGCATCAATTAATTTTTTCACTTCTGCTATATCGGTACCATCATACAATCCCCGTATACGCCCCTTTCCATCAACCAACAAAAGCAATTCGCTGTGAAGAAATCCTTCCGGTGTGCCATCATCCTCAATAGCGTTCACCAGATAGCTGTATTTGGCAAGATCATAGATTTGTTTCTTTTCCCCGGTCAAAAAATGCCATTTATTTTTTACTGCCCCGTAGGTGTTGGCATAGTTCATCAATACTTCAACGGTGTCGTGAAGTGGATTAACAGAGTGTGAGATAATGAGTACAGTCGTGTCTTTTTCAAATTCCTTTTGAACTTCCACCAAATTGGTGCTCATGGCCGGACAAATACTCTGACAGGTGGCAAAAAAGAAATTCGCCACACAGATCTTATTCGCCATGGATTTTCCATTCACCATTTCTCCATATTGATTGGTGAGTGAAAAATTGGAAATAGTGTGATAAACTGTATCCCCTTTCTCTACCTTCTTCTCTCCGTATATTGGAAGTAATTGTTTTGGGCTGCTTGCGCAACTTTCCAATAAAAACAGAATCGGTAATGTGGCGATTAAACTAAGGTTCTTTCCTAATCTCATTTTCTTTTAGTATTAAGGTTTTTTCTTCTTTTAAACGTAAATGCTGATATTCCTCAATGAGCCGTTTCATTTCAGATACATAACGGGCATCGTAATATCCCCTAATGTTACGGTTCGCGTCAACCAGCATAAAGAAGCTGTAATCAATATAATAAGGTTTTTGCTCAAAATACGATTTTACAAGGCTGTCAAATCCCGACTTTTGCCAATGGTAAAAATGAACATTCGGACTTTGACTAAGTTTACTTAACTCCTCGTACGCCTGGGAGCTCCCATTTTCTGATTCAGTAACCAAAATAAAAGGAATGTGTTTTACTTTGTCTTTTTTATAATTCAGGTACTCCCACAATCCGGTGAGACGATAGGCATCTTTTCTAAATTTTGATTGAATGAATACAATGGCATAGAGAGGATACTTTTCACGACTTAATGTTGTAAGGGTGGGTGTGGACAAACCTGAATAAAAACGATCTGTCACCCGGTAATACAAGGTATCATTTTTTTCCTTTACTAGTTTTGGACCATAGTGGGGCAGTTTTTTAGAATTGATCTTGCTGCTTTCGAGGATAAGCCAAAAAAAAGAGGGAAAGGCAATGATAAAAATGAGAAGCCACTTTTTATTTTTCATGATTCTTTTTTCTTCTTGTGCTGCTATGTTCCGGGTCAGAACGTTTGCTTTTTAAATTAAGGTGCAAAGATACACTTAAGGAAAGACATTTAAAAGTAGGCATTCCATTCCGGCACTGTGAGTTCCATGGATTCCGGTTCAAAAATGTCAGAAAAATTCCGATTTCCTAATTTTGTTTATTCTTCTATCAGAATGGAAAGCGTCAAACCAAGTGGATCGGCCAGGGCACTGATCTGTTTAAAGAATTCCGGTCCTTGCGCCAGATAAAATGACGAAAAATTCTCAAAACGTTCTTGCGGAACAGAATTTGGAAATAGTTTTTCTTTAACGGTTCTTATTTGCCCGCGCTCCACTTCCGACTTCTTCCGGAGCGCCCTGTTTGTTTTGGTGTTTATGCTTTCGAGACTATTAAGCGCTCTCTGCAAATCGGCGGCCACTTTTTTATCGAGACTTTGATCAATGAGATGTGTTTTTTTGAGTATTTCCGAAAACAATTCCCGCACACGCTCTTTTTCTTTTTCGAGATCAAAAATTTTATTCGATCTCAGTAGAACTTCATGAAGCAATTCCTGCTCAGTTTTGAAAAAATTTGTTGGGCTGAGGTTTAATTTATTTATCCGGGACGCTGTTGGTTTATCCACTATACAAATAAACTTACGAGGCACCAAAATCGGAAATAGGATCCCCATCGCCTCAAAATTTGTTTTGAATTCGAGCCAATAGGCCAGTTCACCGGGGCCGCCTACATAAGCCAGATTGGGGAGAATCTTCTGCTGGTAAAGTGGTCGCAGAACTACATTTGGACTAATCTTCTCGGGGCTCTCTTTTAAGATGGTTTCCAATTCCATTTTGCTGAACAAAAGATTTGTTCCCATCACTCTGTAATTTTCACCTTCCATTTCAATGCGGGCCCTGATTCCCTTGTCGGAATAAAAACAATTAATGGGCCGTGGATTTACCTGTGCTTTATAACCCTGTGCTTCCAGTTTTTGAATGGAATCATTCACCATTTGATAAGACAAATTTTGAAAAAGATCTTTGCTAAGTTCGTCCCTGAATTGAGATTTTAATTCCCGGTCATCTGCATCGAGTACCACGAGTCCGTAGGCACCAAAAAGCTCATTTACGAGATAACGAGTGGCGAGCGCCAGGTTAGCATGTGTGAGATAAGATCTTTCAAAAAGAGCGATGAGTTCATTGGCATGTGCCGATATACCAAAACTCTCTCTGAGTTGGGGAACTACATGTTTTAATTCGTTTGTTTTAAAATCTCCAACGGCACCACTTTGCTCACTGCTCCATTCTATCTTTTTTCCATTCACATGAAAGTGGTTAACCTCCGCAAAATCGTGATCTTCACCCGCCATCCAGTAGACCGGGACAAATTCATTTTCGGGAAATTCTTTCTTTAATTGTTCGGCGAGCGTTACGGCCGAAAATAATTTATAAATAAAATAAAGGGGTCCGGTAAATAAACACAACTGGTGACCGGTGGTAATGGTGTAACAATTCTTTTGATGCAGTTTTTTTATCGCTGCGAGACTACTTTCGGAACTGTTTGAAACGCTCTCTGCCTGCTGGAGAAGAGATGAGCAAAGAACATCACGATTGAAACCGGTATAAGGTTGTGTAGTGAGGAGTTGTTTAAAACCGGACAGATCTGGATAGTAGCTGTAAAACGGCAGAAGGGATTCCCTTTTATTGAGGTAATCTCCCACCAGCTTATTTAATACACCGGAGTCTTGTAAAGGGATTTCCGACTGTTTGAACATATTATTGTTTTTCTCCAAACGCAAGATCGCCGGCATCACCCAATCCCGGAACAATATAAGCCTGCGCAGTTAATTCCTGATCGATGGCTGCGCACCAAAGCGTAAAATGTGTGGTAGGCATGTGGGCTCTTACATAATCGAGACCTTCTTGGCTGGCAATGGCAGAAACAATGTGAACATGTTTCGGCGTGCCTTTGGCTAACATGGCTTTGTACGTTAATACAATAGATGAACCGGTAGCCAGCATAGGATCACAAAGTATCACGACTTTATCTGTTACATCCGGTCCTGAAAAATATTCCATGGCAATTTCAAATGTATTGTTTCGGTGATGTTTGCGGTAAGCACCCACAAATGCATTTTGAGATTTGTCAAAAAAATTCAGAATGCCTTGGTGCAAGGGAAGTCCGGCCCGCAGAATAGTTGCAATAACAGGAGGCGTCATCAGTAGCTGTGTATCGGCAATACCCAGGGGAGTTGTTATTTGTACGGGGGCATACGTCAAGGTTTTACTAATTTCATAGGCAAAGATCTCGCCAATCCGTTCCAAATTTTTTCGAAAACGCATGCTGTCTTTTTGTATTTCAACATCTCTGATTTCGGCAATGAATTGATTAAGGACCGAATTTGTTAATGCTAAATTGTGTATCATGGTATCCGTTCTAATAAAATGAGATGCACTAAATTACTAAATGTATTTTTCTTTTCAGGTTTCTTATGCACGTTCAATTACCGCTGCATAACCCTGACCAACGCCTATACACATGGTGACGAGCGCGTACCTTTTTTGATGGAGGTTGAGGTCGATGGCCGCAGAAATTAACAGGCGGGCACCACTCATGCCAAGCGGGTGACCCAATGCAATGGCACCACCGTTAATATTGATTCGTTCATCGGTATCTGAAAGTCCCCAGGCCCTGGTGCAGGCGAGACTCTGTGCGGCAAACGCTTCGTTGAGTTCAATCAAATCAAGATCTTTAAAACTCAAACCTGCTCTTTGAAGCGCTTTGTTGGCAGCAGCCACCGGACCAATGCCCATGATGCGCGGTTCCACACCAACTACAGCAGAGGAAACAATTCGTGCCAATGGCTTTAGGTTGTATTTTTTGATACCTTCTTCACTTGCAAGCAGCATGGCTGCAGCACCATCATTTAAACCGCTTGCATTGCCTGCCGTCACGGTGCCTTCTTTTTTAAAGGAAGGTTTTAATCCCGAAAGGCCTTCTAAAGTTGTTTTTGGTTTTGCAAATTCGTCTTTTGAAAAAAGTATTGCCTCTCCTTTTTTTTGAGGAATGGGAAGGGCAACGATCTCTTTTTCGAAACGTTTATTTTCTACTGCTTTTGCGGCTTTCTGCTGACTCCACAAGGCAAATTGATCCTGATCGGCGCGGCTGATAGTATACTTTTTGGCCACGTTTTCGGCGGTATCGCCCATGGCGTCAACACCGAATTGTTCTTTCATTTTAGGATTGATAAAACGCCAGCCGAAACTGCTGTCATACAATTGCTGGTCACGTCCAAATGCGCCCGAGGCTTTACTTAATACCAAGGGACCACGGGTCATATTCTCAACACCCGCCGCAATCATGAGGTGTTCTTCGCCACACTGAATGGCTCTTGCCGCATTAATAGACGCACTTAGCCCACTGGCGCATAAACGATTTACCGTTTCTCCCGGTACCGTAATAGGGAGTCCTGCCAAAAGAGAGGCCATGCGGGCCACATTGCGGTTATCTTCACCGGCCTGATTGGCGCAACCCATTATCACATCGCCAATCTGCTGCGCGTCAATGCCCTGATTTTTTGCCAGGAGTTCTTTCAGCACAAAGGCCGCCAAATCATCTGTTCGCACAGTAGAAAGGGTACCCCCAAAATTTCCGATGGCGGTTCTTAATCCGTTAATGATGTATGCTTGTTTCATAACTAGTTCCGGTATTTGATGTAAAAATACAGGCTTTAATTCATTAATAAAACTAAATAATGTTATCGTGGGAAAAGCCTGTAGAAGGGCTGAACACTTCATTTTTCGAGAAAGACCCGATATGAATCCATTGAATTAAATTGGGATCAATCGGAATTGTTGAGGAAATGTAGATTAGTTATTCCTTGGATTTTTTTTTATAATTGGAAACAACTAGATTGCTGCGTGAGCGATTGTAGTGGAAAGCCCACAGCCACGCCTGTCTCTTTGC
>JAQSCW010000031.1:69314-146230 GCA_029945625.1 bacterium | reverse complement strand
AAATACTGGTTACGCTAGCCCAAGGCCCCACGCGGAAGCGTGGTTTAGTGCAACAGCAAGCAAGCAAAATTTGCGGCGCAAGGCTGCTCAAATATAGGGCTGGACATTAGCCGCAAACTTCGCCTGCTTGCAAACAGTTATAGGTAATTGCCTCGTCGACGCTAAATAATCATTAGCGGACACTTCACTAAGGGAAACTCTTGTAAATATCTTTTCTATGATCAAAAGCAGCAAAATAGACTGTTTCTCCTTCGACCTTTAAACCAATTCGGTAATCCCCGACTCTAATACGAAAATGAGAATCATAACCTCTGAGCTTCTTTATATTTTTAATTTGCGACAGATTGTTCGCGGACTCGACTTCAATAATGCAATCCGAAATATTTTTCTTTAGACCTTTGTTTTTGAGTTTTTTTAGTTCCTTAAGAAAGGACTTCTTAAATTCGACCTTCATTTACCTAATGCCTTCATGACAGAAGAACGACTCACAGATGCTGTTTTCATTCCTTCATCAATTTTCTGCGCAAATTTCCAATCTTCAACTTCACTCTGTGAAAGCGGTTTAGCAGACATCCCAAGTTTCTTTGCGAGACTTACGAGGAAGGCAATATCAGACTTCTTTTCTACATTTATAAGTACTGTTTCCATTACATCTATTTTAAGGCCAATTTACATTATTTTGATCAAAAATCAAAGTCCTCTCGACGACATTGGTACCGAGCTACATTCGCCCCGCTAAGGCAACAACCTATAACAGCGCATTGGTCGCCCTGCCCTCGGTTAATTAGATTAATATACTTAAATTTATTTGATAAATCTTTACAGTGCATGTCTAAAGGTTATATGCAACCAAGCGGGCAGACCCCAAATCATTCTCGGACACGCGCAGCCAACCAACGTCACAAAAAACAGACCTCGTCTGGACGCGGGAACGATTATATACAGAAGATCATTCAAATTTTCTAGTTTGTTATTCGCGCAGACCGCGCAGCGACGCACGGGCCATTTCGGTTATACAGCAAACTTGTACATTCTGTGCCCTCTCGGGCATAAAAACAACCGATACAGCCACTGCAAAAACACACCTATCGCCCTTTTAAAAATTTAATAGAGCTACCCCATTTGTCATTAGGAAACTTTACGAAATAAACGCCGTTCGGTAGTTGTGTAATATCAATATAATTTTTTCCCACGTGAATTTGCTTTTCAAAAATTTTGGCGCCTCCTTCACTACAAACTTCTATACTTATACTTTTGTCACTTTCGATAATCACAAATGCATCGGCCGGATTTGGGTAGATTTTTGACATCATCATACTTGTTTGCAAATCAATTACTTCAGTACACTTCTGTACAAAAACGGTCACTACCTTTTGTGAAAAACATCCTGTAATTGAATTCGTGCCAGAAACTGTGAACGGAGTTGTAACTGCCGGGGCAACTGAGATAGTTGAACTTAAGGCTCCTGTTGACCAATGATATGCATCCGCACCTATTGCGGTTAGAGTCACTTGCTGATTTGGACAAATTGTTGGGTTAACCGAAACACTTAAATTAGGGTTTGATTGAATTACAATGCTTTGAATTATAGTATCCATTGAGCAAACCCCTTTAATAACCAGCTTTACCTGAAACGTTCCCCCTACCGAAAAAACATGAGTAGGATTCACCAAGGTTGAAGTATTTGCAGGGCCGGTATTAGGATCTCCAAAAATCCATTCAACATTATTATAAGCTGATGTGGAAGAAGAACAATTACTGTTTACCAATGAAATACCAATAGCTGAAAAAGAAACAGATTGACAACTTTGAATTGGGTTAACTGTGTAACTAAAGATTTTTGGAAGGCCTGTAAAAACGTCGTACAAAAAATTCGGAAGACCGAAGAACGATTGTGCAGGAGCAATCGACTGACCGCCGTCAACATAATTGCACGAAGTTCCAGGTGAATTTGGACTGTTGATAACTCCAAGAGATTGCTGAAGAGACCTGGCCACGTAGATTTTTTTATCAAGCGCTCTTTGCAGCTGCCCCACCGAAGTACCACTAACAGTGAATTGTGAAGCAGCAACTGCAGTACCGGACCCTGCACAAAGATTCCACTGATAAAGGGTATTGCCAACGAATCCGGTCCCATAAAGTTTTGACCCGTCATCTGAGAATTCGCATCCATAGGCCTTTGAAATTGCGCCGATGGTAAAGGAATTGGAAACGGTACCGCTAAAATTATCAAAATCAAATAACTCAATCAGACCAGGCTGCTCATATAAAGCAAGTGCAAGCTTTTTTGAGTTGGGACTAATCTTCATACAACCCGCCCACATTCCTCCAGTATGAGTAGTACCAACAGATGAAATCACAGAAACTGTGTTCAATAACGCGCTCGTTAAAAGAAAGGATCTAAAGTTATTCGTGCCAAATTCATGAATTACCACCCAAATATCTGTGCCATTACAATGCCGGGTGGCAGTTAATTTCTCGGAGCATGGGCCTGGAAACAGACTTGAGTTTTTTACGGTAACGGAGCCATTTGTTCCGGCAAGTGCCATATCAACAACCGAATAGGCAAAACCAGCGGATTGCGTATTTGATGCTAAGGTAAACACGTAATAATTCGTGTTACTACCTGGTTGCTTCACAATAATTGCAGACTGTGAAGTAGATTGATCACCAATCAAACCAGTTCCATTTGCCATAATCTGGTGGAGACGGTTCCAAATTGTGTCTCCCTTTGTATAAAACAGGATGTTTCCTGCTGCGTCGGACAAACTGGCACAGCCTTCACCTGTTCGCATTGCGCTATTGGTAAGTACTGTTGGGGGTATCGTTGAAAAATTCAATCCCGCTTTATATCCGAAGTACCATTTTGATACTTCATTTTGACCACACATCAATTCTGAGCTTAGCCATAATAAAAGGGCCAATATTTGGTTTATTCTCATTTCTCAATTAAGTAGTCTCACATGTTTTCGTAAATCGTATAATAAAAGGGTATCAACCAAATCAATAGTTTCTTTGAATTACAAGTACCGATCCCATTACAACTATTTTTCGCCTAATTTACATTATTTTGATCCTAAATCAAATCATCCTCGTGACATAAGGACCACGCTAAAACCGCCCCCTGCAGGCAAATTCACATTAAGGCCCACTCCCCTCGGCGGATTCGGTGCAGGTCGCGGACATCCTTGGCACGGGCTAGCTCAAAGTCCAAGCACTTTGCCTATTTTTGGTATTAATCGGTATTTTGTATCTTTCAAACTCAAATTTGAAACGTTTTAGCAAGGAAAATATATCCCACAAGAAAAGAAATGTTACAAATGAAGACAACTGCATACTGGTAAGCGTTTGGCAAAATAAAGCTCATAAAGTGCTTCTCTGAAGTATAGTGCTTCGTATAAAGTTCATTACTGAGTCTGGTAAAGTGCATCAAAATTTGCTTCTTTATCAATTCCTAAAACAAAAAAAGTAACCCGGTGCGACTAAATAACTAATTAAAAAAAACGAAAATGATGGACAATAAAACATTTGACTACATCAATTTACAAAGTGGCGAAGAACTGAAAGAAAAAGTTTTAGAAAATGTTAAATCCAATATTTCATTCAAAGGATCTAATCTGTGGATTTTGGTTTGCGCAATAGTTATTGCTTCGGTAGGATTAAATGTTAATTCAACAGCAGTTATAATTGGTGCAATGCTCATTTCTCCACTTATGGGACCAATAGTAGGAGCTGGTTTTGCCTTAGCAATTTATGATTTTGAATTGCTTAAAAAATCAGGCTTTAATTTATTAATTGCAACATTTGCTAGTTTACTCGTAGCGTCAATTTATTTCTATATTAGCCCCTTTAAAGTAGCACAATCAGAATTACTAGCAAGAACTTCACCCAATATTTACGATGTTTTAATTGCGTTTTTTGGAGGTTTAGTTGGTGTAATAGCACTTACAAGAGTAGAAAAAGGAAATCCAATACCCGGTGTTGCCATTGCTACAGCCTTAATGCCTCCGCTCTGTACTGCAGGTTATGGTCTCGCTACTGGAAGTTCTTCCTATTTCTTTGGAGCTATTTACTTATATTTAATAAACTGCTTCTTTATTTGCATTTCAACATTTTTTATTGCAAAATATTTGAAATACGATCCAATTAAAACCCTAAATAAAAAGTTTGAAAAACAGATACACTACGGCATTTCCCTGCTGATTTTAGTAATGGTTGTTCCAAGTTTTTATTTGGCGTATAACCTCCTTCAAAAGCAAAAATACAACCAAAAAGTTGAACAATTTATAGCGGATGAGTTTACAAATAAGAGTTATACACTAATTTACAAAAGAACAAAGTTTAATACAATCCCAAAAACGATTGAACTTGCTTTCTTAACTAAAAAGTTTAGTGAAAGTGAAACAAAATTGCTCAATAAGAGATTATTAGAATTCGGCATTAACAATACTGTTTTGGAAATTATTGAAAATAACAAAGAACTAAAAGGTGAAATTTTAAATGAAATTAATGGTCAAAATAAAACGTTAAATGAAAAAGATATTTTGATAGATAATTTACAACAAGAGCTAAATGACTATAAAATTACAGATATAGAAACATTAAAAGAAATTGCTATACTATTTCCGGAACTAAAAAATGTATCATTTGGCAAACATCAATTCAGTACCAAAACCGACAGCATTAAAGTAAAAACAGTTATTTTGTATCAAACTGATAATAAAATAAAAGTGGACATTGAAAAAATTAAAAGTTGGTTAAGTCAAAAACTTCATACCAAGGAAATTGTATTGGTAAAAAACATTTAGGTTTGGTATTTTTAGTATTGCTCCACAAAATCTAATGAAAGACAAATCACCCGGCATACTCAACTAGTAAAGCGGACCTTGTTAACATGATCTGGGGTCTGCCGGTTCAAAATCTTGCGCAATAGCTCATTTTTTCGTTTGCTCCTTTTTTTGTAGTTTCATAGCTAACATTGAAGTGATTTTTAGAGTCGCCGGTTTATGAAAGTTGTGACAACGCAATGAAGTTTAACATTAATAATAAAATAATGGAACAACAAAATCGGAAAATCAGTGAGAAGCAAAAAGCAGCCTGGAATAAGTTTTCCGGCGGCTGGAAAAAGTGGGATGTAGCACTCAACCAACACATGCAGCCTGCCACTGATGGCATTATTAGTTTGCTTAAGCCCGCCGGGTCACAGTTAATTTTAGACATTGCCGCCGGAACAGGCGAACCCGGACTAAGCATAGCTTCGATGCTTAGTAGTGGAAAGGTTATTATTACTGACCTGGCAGATGAAATGTTGGATATTGCCCGAGAAAATGGGTCGAAAAAAGGACTTACGAATGTTGAGTTTCGGGCTTGCGATGTTAGTGAACTGCCATTTGCCGATAATACGTTTGACGGAGTAAGTTGCCGCATGGGATTTATGTTTTTTCCCGACATGCTTTTGGCTGCTCAAGAAATACGGCGGGTATTAAAACCACGAGGCAGAATTGTAACTACTGTATGGAGTACAGCTGATAAGAATTTCTGGGCCACCGCCATGGGCGAAACGATTAACAGGAATTTGCAAATACCTATTCCGAACCCGGAAGCCCCGGGAATCTTTCGTTGTGGTAAAAGTGGTTTAATGACAACTATTTTTAAACAAGCAGGTTTTAAAAATATATCTGAAAACGAACTCCTCTGCAAGCTCAACTGCGGAACAGCTGAAATATACTGGGAAATGATGACAGAAATTGCAGCACCGGTAGTTGCCGCACTCAGTGATGCTGATGATGTGATGCGGGCTAAAATAAAAAGAGAGGTTTACGAACTTATAAATAAAACGTTTTTGGATGGAAATGTAGTATTAGATGGCAGTTCACTTTTAATTTACGCCGAGAAATAATCAGAAATATTGAGAAAGGGAGTGTGTACCTCTAACAATAGCAAAGTAAGCTGCCCCCGGTTCAAAAATTTGCCTCCACTCAGCTCTTCACTCCCCTTATAATTTTATATGATGAAAGCAATAGTTTATAAAAAATATGGTCCGCCCGAGGTTGCTCAATTAATGGAGGTGGACAGGCCACTACCCAAAGACAATGAGGTATTGGTGAAAGTGTATGCTAGTACGGTAAACAGAACCGACTCCGGTTTTCGAAGTGCTGAGTACTTCATCTCCCGATTTTGGACCGGTCTTTTCAAACCAAAGCATCACATCTTGGGTTGTGAATTTTCAGGAATTATCGAAGAAAAGGGTAAACATGTAAACACCTTCAACATCGGTGACAACGTTTTTGGATTTAATGACAAAACGTGTGGAGGACATGGAGAATACTTAACGATTAGCGAAACAGACGCCCTTGCTGTAATGCCGGTACATCTGAATTTTGCTGAAGCCGCGGCAATTACAGAAGGAGCTCACTATGCACTTTGTGATATTAGAGCAGCCAAAGTAACCAGCGGACAGCAAGTGATGGTTTATGGCGCCACAGGGGCAATTGGCTCCGCGGCTGTGCAATTGTTAAAAACCCTTGGGACAAATGTTACTGCCGTTTGTAATACAAAAAATGTTGAATTGGTAAAATCACTTGGCGCTGATTGTGTGATTGACTATCAAAAAGAGGACTTTACAAAAACGGAAAAGCGATTTGATTTTATATTGGATGCTGTTGGTAAAACTTCATTCGGGAAGTGTAAACCACTATTAAAGGACAGGGGAATTTATATTTCTACAGAACTCGGCAAGAATGCGGAGAATGTTTTTTTAGCTCTGACAACGTCTCTAAGGAATGGAAAAAAAGTACTCTTTCCAATTCCCACAATTACTAAAGAAGACATTATGTATTTAAAAGAACTTGTTGATACAGGAAAATTTAAACCTATACTAGATAGATCCTATAAATTAGAGGAAATTGTTGAGGCCTATAAATATGTTGAATCGGGGCAAAAAATTGGAAACGTGATTATTAAAGTAAGAGAATGAATTAGGTCGACCAACATAACACCTTTTCCAAAGGCGCTCTTTGCCCGATTAAAAATAGGGATAGCCTGCATTTTAGAGATTGTTTCACCAGTACTTAAACACTAGCTATATAGGTACTACTTGGTAGTAATTCCTGCAACCTTTAAGATAATAAAGCCAATTTTAAGCAGTAGCGGCTGAGATAGCTGCGAAACCCTACCTACCTCCTCAAAAAAAACAGCAGGTAAAACATTTAAAAGCATTTTAATTTAGTACCACAAGAAGCAAGGGCAGTTATAAGTAATCAGAATTTCGCCGCATCAGATGCGCATCTTAAGTAGGTGTTTACAAATACACCACATTATCTTTTTTTCGGTGATGAAGATCAGGATGTTGGTCTCCATGTCCAACACTGATCGCCAAATGTACTTGTTCGTTTGACGGAATCTTTAGTTTTGGATAATCTTTAGTTTTTTCAACAAATTTACCAAACCCGATGGGACAGGTATCTAAACCCATAGACCTAGCTGCCAACATAATGTTTTGAGAACACATCCCGATATCGAGGGCTGCCCACTCATTATCTTTTGGACCCGTTATAAATATTACAACAGGTGCATTGTGAAATACTGGATCTTTACTTCTAATAAAATCGATGCCATGTGCCAGGTGCATGATGCCCGAAATAATCGCCTTTCCAACATCCTTTAAATGCATTTCAGGAATGGTCTTTAGTCCTTCTTTTAGGATCTCTTTGGAAAACAATACGATGTCCTCCTTTTTGGTAAGTACATAAAATTTCCAGGGCTGGTGATTGATGGCTGAAGGTGCCATACGACCGGCATCGAGCAATTGTTCGATCAGGTCCCTACTCAGAGGTTGATCTTTATACTTTCGCACTGCTCTTCTTTCAAAAATTGTTTTAATAACTTCGTTCATGATTCTCCTTTTTACCAATATCTTAAAATCAATGCAATTTTTCCGTGATCATCAAGTTTTCCGTTTTCAACAATCACCACTTTCCCTTTTTTCTCGATAACCAATTCCATGGCATCGTCAGCCGCATCGGAAATAATCTGGTGATTTCCATGCGGCGGATGCAGATGAAATTTAGAAGTTTCATCCTCTACAAATCCCGGCATGGCGAAATCTTTTTCAACCAGTAAGATGAGTCCCTTTCCCTCAAAAGCAGCGTTCCAAACGTCGGTAATGCCCGACATAGCTAGTTTCTTACCAACAGCGTCCTGCAACCTCATAAGAAGTTTTTCTTCCTTTTCCTTGAGATAAGACCTAATCTGCTCAAACGCCATCTCCCCGAGAGAATACAGATCTTCATGCACATAATCTCCCCAAATTTTCCCCACAATACTTTTTTTATTGACACTCATCTTAGCATAAGAACCCAGCATCTTACTATTTCCACCAATTATCAAAGGCCTATTCTCATCAAGGTATTCAGAAACTCGTTTATCGGCCTTTTTTAAAAAAGTGGTCCAGCGCTGTTCTTTCATAACCGATCTGCCTTTTTCAGGCGATTTTAAGGCATATCCATACGAACTTCCCAGGGAGGTATGTGTGTATTCATAGTCGTTCTCAAGATGAAGCGGAAAATTATGATCGATCACCTGTTTTAAGTGAATCCCCTTACCCTCAAAAAGATTAATCACTTTTTCGTTGATCGCCAGTAAATAGTAATTCATCATCGTTTCAGACAGAAAAAGAATATCGCGGATCTCAAAATTATTTCCAACGACTACTTTTTCTACCACAGGAAATGGAAATTTAACAAGGCGCGCTACTTCCGGCGAAACAAAAACTCCTATTCCCTTACCGTTGTGAATGTAGTCGATCTTTTTAGCAAGAGCATATAACTTTTTAATCACCTCTTCTCCCGAATTCTTCTTTCCAAACTTGTGCTTCACCAGATCTTCAGCTCTTTCGAGCATCTTTTTCACTTCCAGTTCATCCAATTGCCGATCGGGAGCGGTGGTATGGGTGGGCACGATTACTGATACGCAGGGTGTGGTTTTGTTTTTTCTGAGGTCATCTAAAACTGTGGTCTCCATAGTGGTAATTATTTCTACTACGAATGTAGAAGGTCAAGTCATGACGTAAAATGATGTACCTCACCATGGAATGTGAGTTTGAATTCGTAGAGATTTAATTATGTACTTGCTTTGATTAGGCGATCCGCAAACAGAACAACTTATCAAAAAATTGCGTTGCGTTGTGGAGGTTCTACCTCAGGGGTTCTCATGGGTTCTTGTTCGGGAGTTGAAGGAATGGGTTCCACCCTTTCGGGAGCAGGGGCAATTTCAGGAGCAGGCGTAACAATTGGTTCTTTGTTGGGTTGGGGTTTAATTTCCGGTGTTTCTTTAGGAGCATTTTTCATGAACATGTTGTTCTCATTAATTCTTGATCCCCTCGAGTTTTTTAACATTCAGAATTTTTATCTGGCCATTGTGGTGTTCGATGAGGCGCTCTGTCCGCAAGTCAGTTAGATTTCGACTCACCGATTCGGGTGAAACTCCGGATATAGCGGAAATATCTTCACGGGAAATCGGAAAAATAACATTGTCGTTAAGTACGTCGAAGTATTTTTTAGCGACAAACACAATAGCTTCGGCCACACGTTTTCTGGCCGAATTATAGGCCAGTTTTATCGATTTGTCGTTGGACTCAGACAAATCGCTGGTTAAAAATTTTATAAATTTAGCATGCAATTCATCGTTTGACGACAACAAAGTTTGGAAATCGCGCTTTAAGACAGATGCCACTTCCGAGTCTTCAATGGCCTCTGCAGTTTCTTCATACACACTCGAATCGTTGAGCGAGGAATACCCGAGAAACTCTTTTTCTCTATACACCTGAGTGATGTACTCCTTACCCTGATCGTTGGTTCGGAAGGCTTTAATTTTCCCCGACACCACGAAGTAAATATGTTTTCCAAAGTCACCTTCGGAATACAAGACATCTTTTTTTCTCAATTTCTTGGGAACAACTTTATCACTGATCTTATATAAGTCGGTGATGGAAGTAGGATCCCCAAAAAAATTATTCAGTTCATTGGGTCCCTTTTCTACACGCTCCTTCATTTCTCCCGCTTTGCGAAGACGTGCGCTGATGAGACTAAGAAGTTCATTTCCGCTGAACGGCTTTGTGAGATAATCATCGGCCCCCATATCCATCCCTTTTCTTAGATCTTGTTTTTCAGACTTGGCGGTTACAAAAATAAACGGTATGTTTTTTGTTTTGGGATTGTTGGAGAGCCCGCGAAGTACCCCATAGCCGTCAAGCTCCGGCATCATCACATCGCATAGTACAATGTCGATGTCTTTCTTTTGGGCAATCTCCAAACCTTCTTTTCCGTTTGAGGCGCAGTGGACACCGTAATTAGAAAGCTGCAAAATCTCTTTCATGTTTTCACGGATTTCGTCACTGTCTTCGATAATTAATACTGTATGATTCATTTCTTCAGATTTATTGCTACGCGATAGGGTTCTAAAGTACGTGGTAAAATTATTTTATTTTAAGATAGCCTCCTATGATATGCGTCAGTTTTAAAATTGATTTTCATTGCATTCGGGGGCCCTACAAACCTCAGGGTTTCAAGCAAAACGACACCCTCAGCGGGGTTTTGATAGATACAATCTCCTCTCCCTTCCTTTTCTTATTAAATTTAAAAAACAATAACACGAAGAAGCTAATATGTTATGGAATCAACTCGTCCAGTTGCCGATTCATTTCGATTCCGATCCTTTTTCGTTTCATTATAGTGCAATATCATAAGAGGAATGGCGCTGTGATAAGCCATGTGGCGTGTAATACTTTCACCGAATAAACGTGCAAAAAAACCCTTGGGTTGAGTGGTCATTACCAGCATATCGGTTGCCGTTTCGTTTACAAACTCATCCAAGGCCTCTTCAACGGATTCGCCCGTTAGAATACGCGAGCTAATATTTGGGTAATCCACGTCCCGAAGAATATGTTTCACGAATTTTTCAAACAGATCTTTCTCTACTTCCGGCAACTGGTTTTTATCGGTAATGTGAAGTATTTGAATATGCGCATTAAAATAACGGGCGAAGTCGGCCACCTTTTGCATCCCCTCAATGTCGTACTGCGCGTAGTTGGTGGTGTACGTTATATTTTTAATTGCTTTAAATTTTGCCGATTCGGGAATAGCCAGTACCGGACATTCGGCATTCCGGATCACTTTGGCCGTGATGCTCCCCAGGATCTTATTGGTAAAACCTGAGGCTCCCTTTGTGCCCATCACAATCAAATCTATTTCTTTAAGCTTTATAATTTTAAAAATTGCGTCCACAGCAAAATCCTCCACACTTAAAAGTTCGTATTTTATGTTTCCCGCGTGCTTAATCTTAAGACCAAGTGCGCTGAGCAAACTATCCGAATCTTTTTTTACATCTGTTTTCTCTTGCTCTATCACGTTATTAGGAACATAAGAAGTGGCGTAATTGGCCTGAAATGCGTGAAGGAGAACAAGTTGAGCATGCTCTGCTTTTGCGAGTTCAATGGCATGATACAAGGCTGTTTCAGCATTCTTAGAAAAGTCGGTAGGCACTAAAATAGTTTTCATGATCTCTGGCTATTAATGAATAATTTTATTCAAGACAGGGACGTTTCCCGAAAAAACAGAGCTAGTTAGTTGCAGTTATCATCCCGTGCAGAGTCCAAATGTACCTACAGGCAATTTCATAGTGAGTGAACCTTATCAATTGACGACGTGATAGTTCTCATTTTGAAAATAGACTAAATTCCATAATCAACTTCTAAGCGCGCAAAAGGTAAAATTGCCTCCACACCTGGTAAATCAGCGTAGAAACTCTTTCCCCCTACTCGATTACTTGTAAACCTGCATCACGTTTATCATTGAATAGGGTTTTATAATTTTGCTGACAAATTAATAGGCTTCTTCTTCCCGAGGTATAAATTAAACCAATCTGCAGCATAATCTGCCACTTCTTTCAATTTTCCCGGCTCTTCAAATAAGTGTGTGGCGCCGCCAATGACCTCTAACTTTTTCTTACAAGTAAGCGTTTTATACACCTGACTGTTTATAAACAAGATTTCAAAATCAAGATCACCCACAATAAGCAGAGTGGCAGCCTTCACCTTTGTAATGACGCCTATTGCCAAATCGGAACGCCCACCACGTAATACCAGGGCATCAATCACGTTAGTTAAAGCAGCGGCAGCTTTCAACGCAGCGGCTGCCCCTGTGCTCGCACCAAAATAACCAAACGTTAAGCCCTTACATTCGGGAAGAGATCTCATATAATTTGTGGCAAGAATTAGGCGCTCAGTGAGCAACTCTATATTGAATCGATTTTCATAGTGCTCCTCCTCCTCCTTTGTGAGCAGATCGAAAAGTAGCGTGCCTATATGCCGGTCGTGTAATTCCTCTGCCACTATCTTATTTCGTTTACTCAGTCGACTGCTTCCACTTCCATGGACAAAAATAACCAGAGAATGGCATCCGGAGGGGATGCACAGATCACCTTCAAGTCTATTTTCACCCTCGGGAATCGATAAATTCCTATTTACTTTTAAGTGTATCATGATCTTGATTAGTATTACTACGAACAAACAAATTTGTGTCGTCAAACCTTGCAGACACCGTTTCACCTTTCACTTCAAAACAAATCCAATAAGAAGCTGCGGGGATATTTCCTGATTCGGAAAAAAAACCATCGTCACCAAATCTCCTCATTGCCAACTGCACTTCGCTTTGGTTGGGGTGCCTCAGCATTACTCGGCAACTCACCTCTCTGTTACTAATAGAATTTCCCTTTTGACCAAGCAGATAGGTATAAAGAAAATGGGAATTCAGTTTCAGTTCGATCTTGAATTCACCTACTTGTTTCAATAATCCGCCGTGAGGACCAGTTTCAAACTGTGTCATTCGAGCAGCGATTAAGACCATAGAAACTAAGACAAGAATTAGCATGATTATCCACTTTGTTGTTTTCATTCAAAAAAAAATTTCCGGAACATCTACTTACCTTACAAAAGTAGCAGTAAGTAGTGTGTTGCTGCATGAAATTACTCAAAGAGCGTAATGATCTTCCTCATTTACATCCTTCCAATTTATTTCGTGCTTTGTGTTAGAAAAAAAAACATGAAAACAACGCGTGAACATCATCCACGAGAAACGGAAATCGGTGATTTGTTTAAGCGCGTCTCCTACCCACTCGGAGACAGCAATGATCTCGATCCACTTATCAACTATATTGGAGATTCAAAATATGTGCTATTGGGAGAAGCTTCCCACGGAACACATGAATATTATGCCTGGCGTGCGCGAATAAGCAAAAGACTATTGGCGGAAAAAGGATTTAAGTTTATAGCCGTGGAGGGAGACTGGCCGGATTGCTACCGGGTGAATCGTTATGTTAAAGATTATCCCTTCTCAGGACAGAGCGCGTATGAAGTTCTGCACACGTTTAACCGTTGGCCAACATGGATGTGGGCAAATTGGGAAGTGGTCGCCTTTACGGAATGGATGAAGGACTTTAATAAGAGCAGGCCCACCAACCAACGCGTTGGCTTTTATGGACTCGATGTATATAGTCACTGGGAAGCGATGGAAGCGATTATTTGCTACCTCGAAAAAAATGACCGCAGCACTTTACAAACAGCCTTGCATGCATTAAACTGCTTCGAGCGGTATTCGTCAGACGAAGGTCATTCCTATGCTCACGCGTCTACTCTGGTGCCAAAAATGTGTGAAAACGAAGTGGTACAACTGCTGAGTCAGATCCGAAAAAATACACCTCGCTATGACTCAGACCCTGAACACGTATTTAGCACAGAACAAAACGCTTTGGTTTCGGTAAATGCCGAACGTTATTACCACGCCATGATTAAAGGAGGTCCACTTTCATGGAATGCGCGAGATAAACAGATGAACAGCACACTCAATCGCCTAATGGATTTTTACGGCAAAGATGCCAAGTGCCTTGTATGGGAACACAATACGCATGTGGGGGATGCCAGAGCCACAAGCATGGTTGATGAAGGCATGGTGAATTTAGGGCAACTGGTGAAAGAAGAACATGAAACAGAAGGAGTAGTTACAGTGGGCTTTGGTTCCTACAGCGGTCATGTTATAGCAGGGCGAAAATGGAAAGACGAAATGCAGGATATGCTGATGCCGGCTGCTGCTAAAGGAAGCTGGGAAGAACTTCTGCATACTACTTTTGAAGGAAAAAATAAATTACTCATGCTTCACAAAATAAGAAGTGAGGAGCGGGCTTATACACAATTTGGACATCGCGCCATAGGCGTAGTATATCAACCCCAGTATGAGCGTTATGGAAATTATGTGCCGAGCGTGCTCCCCATACGCTACAATGCCTTTCTCTTTCTTGATAAAACCACCGCATTAAACCCGCTTCATTTTGTACCAAACACAAAACAAACTTTAAAAACGTATCACTTTGGAGTTTAACAAAAATGGCCCTGTACATAATAACGGAACGATAAATAAGCGAACATGAAACTGCTTAGAAATACATGAATTGCGGATTGACGTATAAAATGAACTATGATACCGCATGCTGACATATTACTGGAACCGGAAGAAGAAGAGGAGGAGATCCAAAAACCCGATATCCACCATGATGTAAGTTTATGGCTTGATCATTACGACGACATTTTTTCTGACTTTGACCTCCGGCCCTTTTCTTCCCGAAATATTTCAGACGACTTTCTAAGGGAAGTAAAAAATCTTTCACTTGAAACAAATTTTCAGATAAACGAATTAAAATTATTCCTCCCCGCAAAATACAGAAACGCGGAAACGGAAGCTATTGTGACTAAACGCTTACACTCTCACTTCAGGAAGAACCAACACTACTTTGCAGAGCGAAAAAGGATAGACCGAAAAAGGGATTGGCTCTTTATCATAGTGGGCGGAACCATGATGGTTAGTGCTACTGCAATTTCATCTGCAGGCTTAAAAGACCTTTGGACCTCATTTTTACTCATGATCTTTGAACCCGGTGGTTGGTTTCTTGTGTGGGTAGGGATGGAACATCTAATCCATATCTCACAAAAAGAAAAACCGGAATTGGATTTCTACACGAAGATGATCAAGACAAAAATAAACTTCTTAAACAAATGATTCCTAAAACAATTTCCAACACTGTTTTCATTTTTTGTGACCAGGCCTTCGCCTATCTCTTTTTGGAAACGACCCTTTTCATGCGGGGACCTATGCTGAAGTCTCTAAAGAATGGTGTTAGCCCGCCTAAAACATAGAACACGGCCGCACGCAACGTTTTCGTATAAGACTGACACAAATCATGATTTATTTTGCAAATAATCATTTGGTAAAGTGAAAGAAATACATAGCATTGTGCGAGATAAGAACGGACGGTTTACCTAAATAGTTTAAAAAAGGTTTACATGAGCAAGGGAAAGCAGGAGAAAAATAATTATGCACATCTGCGGGGCAAAACAAAACAAAAGCGTCCTACTTTGATTCCTACAGGTGATCAACAATTTGCGGTAAGAGCTAAACGCCCATTGATTTCACATAAAAAAGAGGCAAAGATTGCAGGCGAAATGCCCTTGAAAGCTGAAACTAAATTGTGGCTTACTAATGATGAATATGCACAGCTCTTCGATCGGGCGCCCGTTGGTTATTTTATACTCGATAGGAATGGCGTGATTTCCAATGTCAACTTTACCGGTTGTACACAGTTAGGCAATTCTAAGAACAAATTGATAGGCCAATCCCTCTCGAAATTTCTGAGCAGTAGCGAGCAACAGGAAAATTTTAAAAATCAAAGTGCTTTGTTGCATAAAGCCGCTCGTGCGCTTCATTTTGAAGGTGAAATGATCCGAGTGGATGGCTCGAAATTTTCTGCACTCATAGAAAGTAATGTCGTTGCCGACACTAAAAATAAATTTAAACACCTTTTATGTACCCTAAGCGACATTACCGAACAAAAAGTTCAGGAGCATCTCTTGGAACTTGCCCTTTTAAGAGAAAAAGAACTTAACCATCTTAAATCGCAATTCGTTACTATTGCCTCCCATGAGTTCAGAACGCCGCTTTCTACCATTATGACGTCGGCCGAACTGATGGAAAAATATAGCGGTCCCGGTGATGATGAAAAGAAAAAGAAACATCTTCATAAAATTTCGAATGCTGTTAGCCGTCTCAAAGAGATCTTAATCGATTTTCTGTCGGTGGAAGAAGTAGAAAAAGGCACCGTGAAGAACTCACCACAAACTTTTGATTTAGTAGAGTTTACCGAGAACCTGATTGAAGAAATAAGGTCGTTTAACGGTACGCACTATGTGAATTACAAACATGTGGGTAGATTTAGAAACGTATTTCTCGATCAGAAACTACTAAGGACGGTGCTAAGTAACTTACTAATCAATGCCTATAAATACTCGCCTAAAGGCGGAAATATTGAAGTTGTTACCGAACAAAAAAAAGTTGGTACACTACTTATCTACCTTAAAGATCAGGGAATTGGAATTCCAAAAGCGGACGAATCTCATATTTTTGAGCAATTCTTTCGCGCCAAAAATGCAGAAAAGATACAGGGAACCGGTTTGGGTTTACATATTGTTAAAAAACTGGTGAACATCATGGGTGGCGGAGTTTCATTTCAAAGTGAAGAACAAAAGGGAAGTACCTTTTATATTACATTTTAGTATGTTTACATGGTATTCCATTGGGTATTGCTGTTCTTCTATTTACCTTCAAGGAGTATCACTTGAGTAGGGCTTGCCTCCAAATCATGCAAGCAGTTTGTTCTTCAATTTCAGACTGAACTATTTCAGTTCAAGTCGCCATGAACACAGGAGCTAATTTGATTTAAAATTACCCGAACATTTATAAAGAAAGGCACACAACAAGTGATTTCAATCATTTACGAGCATGACGAGATTTATTAGTAAAACAGAAAATTGACCTTACTATTGTACACACTACTACAAATTTCGAACGCCATGAAAACAGTACCTGATAAGCCTGCAGCAAGGTCGACGCATGAAGAACTTCCACACAAAATCTCTGAATTTATTACCAACAACTTCAGGGGTGAATTTCTGTCAGACATAAAAAAGATAAGGGATAAGCGAGGAAAAGATATTTACGATGTTAGCATTAGTCATGACAATACCCTGCACCACCTGCGATTCAATGCCCTCGGCGTTCTTATCGAAAGAAATGCGGAACCACTGATGGAACTTTATGAAGAAGATGAAATTGACGAAATTGACTAAAAAGAAATAGCATCCGGTCTTTCTATCTCTCATCTTCGTTTAATCAACTTCCTGTTCCTAGTTTTCAGGAGTTGATCGGCTTCTATTGGGCACAAATACGAGCAAATAAATGATCACTAAAGCGGTGACGAAAGCGGTGCAATAAAAAGCGCCCTGAGGTCCGAAATTATACCACAGTATACCGGTAAGCGAGCTTGCTACTAAAGCGCAAATACTTTGAAAACCGGAAAAGCTGCCAATCGCCGTGGCAGTATCTTCTTTGGCCACCATGTTACTGATCCATGCCTTTGAAATCCCTTCGGTGGCTGCCGCATAAATTCCATAGAGAAAAAACAAACCGAACATCACATACCGGCTGCCGGTACCTGCCATTCCTAGGTATACGATCGAAAAAACAGAGAGTCCAATCACCAACATTGTTTTTAATCCCATTTTATCCGCTAAAATTCCCAGGGGAAAAGAAAACAAAGCATACACCAAATTATAAAAAATATAAATGCCCACAATTTCATATTCAGGCAAACCAGCTTGACCAACCTTTAACAGAAGAAACATGTCGGAACTATTAAAGAGCGCGAAAACAAGCAAACCTCCCACCACTTTTTTGTAAAGAAGAGGACTTGACTTCCAATAGGAGAAAGATGACAAAAATGAAACGCGGGGGGTTTTACCAGTTATTTTTTTTGGCTCTTTTAAAAACAAAGTAAAAAGAACAGCGAGCAGTCCGGGTAAAAAAGCAACGAGGAACAAGATCTTGTAATTTCCGGGATGAAAATACAAATAGATCATGGCCAAAGATGGTCCCAATACGGCGCCCAGCGTATCAAAGGATCTGTGAAATCCAAACACTCTGGCTTTTGTTTCTTTGGTGGAAGCGTCTGACAACACTGCATCCCTTGCTCCTGTTCGGATGCCTTTACCCAAACGATCGAGGGTGCGTGAAAAGAAAACCCAAAGAGGATAGGTGAAAACAACCAATAATGGTTTCGAAATAGCACTTAGTAAATATCCCCATTGCACAAAGGGTGTGCGCTTACCGCTGATGTCGGATAAACGGCCGAAATAACCTTTACTTAACCCTGCAGTGGCTTCCGCAATCCCTTCTAGCATACCAATGAGAATAACCGAAAATCCAATGCTTTTGAGGTACACAGGCATAACAGGATATAACATCTCACTTGCCACATCGGTAAAGAGGCTCACGAGTGATAACAGCCAGATGCTACGCGTAATGATCTTCATGTATTCGTGCTAAATGTAGGAAAGTTCCTTCAAAATGCGCCACGACAAAAAATAAATTCCTGCCTCAGGGACTAAAACCCTTCTATTTCAATTTTCTGTTTAGAAACACTGCTCGCAAGCAGCACGTCGATCTCTTGCAGGTGATGCGGTCCAGCCATCATTTGACTAGTGCAGGATTAAATTAGCGAATTGTGATCTGATTGACGATTATACTCACTCGGAGATCAACTATAAATGCAGAGCAGATGGTCTTTTTTCCAATTAAAAAACTTTCCCACTCTACCGATCATTATTTTACAAAGATATTGGCCTCACGAAGAAGAGGTTTTACCTTAATAATTCCTAAAAATGACAAATCTCATACCAGTGGCGCTCGCAAGCTGTAGAATTGTATCTATTTTTTAAATTACTTTGTGAATAATTTAGAAGGCAGGTGGTAAACGAAAGTACTCTTAAGTATACCGATATTAACAGAACATTTTACAATCATTCTGTAGAGGGCCTCTTCATCATCAATAGTGAAAGTAAAATTGTACTTTCGAATGCTGCTTCCGCTCTAATTTTAGGTTACAGAGTGGGGCAACTTGAAACCAGATTTTTGAAAGATTTGGTATCTCCTGAATTTGAGGAAGAATGCCGGATCCTGCGGGCAAACTGTCTTAAAGGAAAGGTTATTTCGCCGGAAAAAAAACCCATAATAAAATTAATTAGGTTGAATGGCGAGTTAATTTTTGCCGAGTTAAATACCATTCTTAGAACTGAAACGTCGGAAGGGCCGGGGATCCTTCTGATGTTTTCTGATATTACAAAACGATATCTTTATAACGAAAATTTAAAGCAGATTACTGAACTTTATGAAAATACCCTCGACGTAATGGGGGAAGCTTTTGTAAATTTAGATAAGAACTGGCGTTTTACCTACCTCAATAATACGGCCATTCAGGTATTAAACAGGTACAGATCGAAAAAAGATTATGTGGGCCAGGAGTTCTGGGAGGTTTTTCCTGAAGCCATCGGCACTATAATTGAATCGATGTACAAAGAGGTCATGGAAAAGAAGGAGCCGATCATTTTCGAAGTTCCTCTGCCTATGCGCGGCTTGTGGTTGGAACATCGCGTTTGTGCGATTGGCAATGGGATAGCCATTTTTGTGCGGGACATTACGGCCGAAAAGAAAAAGGAAGTAGAAATCGCAAAATCAGATGAACGCTTTGAAAAAGCCTTTCTGTCAAGTCCGGTGGCTCTCGCCATGCTTAATTTTAGGGAAGGTAAATTTCTGGAGGTTAATCCACGTTTTCTCGATCTGTTTGGGTTCAGGAATGAAGAAATAATAGGAAATACCTGGAGCACATTTTTAAGTTTTGAAAAAGACGAACGTTACCAATGGAAAAAGATTACAGATCTTTTAAAACAAAAAAATAATATCAGAGATATTGAAATTAGGGCAAAACGCAAATCCGGGGTACCGGTAAATGCGAGATTTTCGTTTGAGATTTTGGAATTGCATGAAAAAGAAGTCGTTCTAGTAACCATTATCGATATAACAGAAGAACGAAAAGCGCAAGAAGCAGTTATTCGAATAAATGAATTTTTAGAGAATACAGTACGTGATAAAACCAGAGAATTAACGATTGCACTCGAAAAAGAAAGAGAAAACAACGAAATGAAGTCGCGTTTTGTTTCTTTGGCTTCACATGAATTTAGAACCCCCCTAACAGGACTCCTCACCAGTGTGTCGATCCTAGAAATGTACACCGAATCTCAAAAGAATGAAAATATTACCAAACATTTTAGTCGAATAAAACTCAGTGTGAGTCAGCTAACCGAAATATTAAATGACTTTCTCTCCATTGATAAATTGGAGCATGGGAAAATAAAGAGCGCAGGATCTTCGTTCGACCTGAAAGATATTGCTGAAACGGTGATTGAAGAAATTGGCGGCATCTTAAAACTCGGACAATTTATACGTTACGAACACCAGGGAGATTCTGACGTGTATCAGGACCGTGCGATTATCCAGAACTCCTTGCTAAATCTTCTCTCAAACGCCAGCAAATATTCTCAAGATCACAAACGCATCGATTTCATTGTGGAAGTAGGAAAATTGTCAGTTACAGTAAAAGTGCGAGATCAAGGGATAGGAATTCCACTAGCCGATCAAGCCAATATCTTTACTTCTTTTTTTCGCGCCAAAAACACGGAGACTATACAAGGTACCGGATTGGGTCTCAACATTGTGAAAAAATACATGGATCTTATTGGTGGCACACTCAATTTCAGCAGCATAGAACATGAAGGGAGCGAATTTGTAATTACATTTCCAAGAAATGTAAGGGTGGACTGAACACTTGATTTACCCCGCAGACCGTTAGCAGGAGGCCTAAATTTGGGTTTTACGGTTTACCATCTCAGGCATGAATTGCCATAGTTGGGAATTGCGCCAGATTACTCATCTTTTTGGCAATCCCCCCTGCAAAGATGGTACCAATTAGACTCTTTTTGTGGTATGAAAAAGCCAACATAGCGACACCGTATTTTAACATATAGGTATTTATACCTTCAGAAACTGACTTCGCTTCCACCTCTTCGAATTCCAAATCAGTTTCTTTTCCTGCAATGGCAAGAACTTCACTTCTAAGCGCCCTTTGCTCGTCAATGTCTCGAAGATGATTCCCCACATTCACATGCAATAGAACAATCTCAGAATTAAATTTCTGAAAAATAGTTTTTAAAATCGCAAACGTAAGAAGATCTTTCGTTTAATAGTCCCATGCCATCACAATCTTTTGGATACTTCCAAAGGAGACGTGTTCGGGAATCATGAGCACAGGGCTTTTAGTTGATTTTATTACCCGATAAGTAGTACTGCCGAATATGCGCTGAAAGAGATCGTCTGCTCCATTGCTGCCCATTATAATCATTGCATTTCCGGTAGGAGTCGAAAGAATTTCTGCAAGCGACTCACTTGTGAGTTCCACCTCCGCAGCCACTGAAATATCAAACATTTTATGGAGGTTTGAACTTCGGCTATTGAGTCGATCTGAAATGAGAAGAGCATTCTCTCTTACATTCGATGTCATCCCCTCTGCCATGCTAACAGCCGCAGCTGCCGGAAACAATCGTTGCAGATTAACAAGCATCAATTCGGCCCCGAGCACCTGTGCAAAATTTGCGGCATACCCTACTCCATTATCTGCGGCTTTTGAAAAATCGGTGGGGCAAATAATTTTTTTTATCATAGGAAATAGTTTAATGCAGATCAAAATCTGCAGGCTTTGTTTTGAAGACTCAACGGCACGATCTACTCTGCGTCCATGTTAGATTTGCAAAGTACTCGAAACCGATCGAAAGAACCCATGAGGCCCATCAAAAAAGCCGGTGATCTTACACATTTTGCCGGAGTCCCTTACACAGATTCATTTTTTTAACATACGCCTATCCATCCATGCGCCAAATCATTGGGAAAGTCTGCATTAATTCACAGCTTTGCACTAAATGATGGAATTTACCATTTTGCACGTGGCGTGAAATACGTGCGTTTTTAAGAACGGGTATGGCAAAACACAAAATAGGACTGGTATTATCGGGGGGAGGTGCGAGAGGAATTGCGCACATTGGCGTTATAAAAGCTTTGGAAGAATTAGGAATCACTCCCCAAGTAATTTCGGGTACTAGCGCCGGGGCGGCAATTGGTGCCTTTTACGCAGCCGGATTTTCTATTTCCGAGATCGAAAAATTTGTTCGTGAGAATAGATTTTTTCATCTCAGCGATGTGGCCTGGAGTTCGTCGGGCTTGCTAAAAACGGAAACCAACGAAAAGTTATTCCGCAACTACTTTCAAAAAAAAACTTTTGAGCAGTTAAAGATTCCTTTGTTTATTTCAGCTACCGATCTTCTGGCAGGCAAAACTGTTTATTTTTCGGAAGGTGACGTGGTAATGGCCATCCTTGCATCCTCCGCCATCCCCTTACTATTTGAACCTGTAGAATATCAAAACAAATTATTTATTGATGGAGGGGTTATTAGTGCCTTTCCCTCTGAACCTTTGCTTTCTATTTGTGATAAAATAGTAGGAGTTTATGTGAATCCTGTATCAAAGATCAGCACCATTAAGGGTATGATGGCTGTGTTTGACCGAGGCCTCCATCTTACTATGTATAACAATGTGGAACAGAAAAAATCACACTGCGACCTCTTCATTGAACCACCGGAGCTACTAAAATACAGCGCGTTTGATTATAATCAAGCGGACGAATTGATTGGTATTGGCTACCGTTATACGATGACCCTGCGGGAAGCACTTAAACAGCTGATTTAATCGGAATCCATTTCGATAGCGCGAAAGCGATCCAGGCAAAAAACGGGGCCGCTATCACGTCAACAGTATAATGCACGTGCTGCACCAGCAACGCTATAGCTGTGAGAAAGGTAAGGAAGTAAAAAAGAAATCTGAGGTACCGAACCTGATTTAGCAGACAAAGCAAAAACAAGGTAGATACATGACCCGAAAAGAATAGATCTTTCGTGATTACCATTTTTCCGTAAAAAAAATAACCTATAAACGGATCCTTTAAAATAATTAGGTCGGCAGGCGTGTCGAGCGGCACTGCATACATGCAAGCCAAACGCAGACTCAGCAGGAGACCATACGCCTGCAATCCCTTTAGAAATTGAAATGGGAATGAAATTAAATTGAGGATGGAAAGGATGATTACCGAATAGATGAACAGGAATGTAAAAACGGATAAGTCAACAGGTGGGATCAAATTCAAGATCACATCCCTAATCCTATAACTTTCTCTGAACTCAATGTACCTAAAGAAATTCGAAACAAAAAAAGCGATGCTTGCTAAAAAAAGCAAGGTAGTAAGGAGCTGAATTCTGAAACCTCGAATTTGCCAGGCTATTACCCAATTTGTTTTGAGTTTATCGAAGTGGAAATTAATGCCTTTCAAAAATTAATTTTATTTTAATTCTGTTTTTGGAATGTTTTTAACATAACATCTTCTGCGTTTAACAAGACGTGTATCAAACTCGCTCCACAGGGACAGTACCTTGTCGTTGGTTTCCAATGAAGGATGAGTAATAGCGGTGCGGATTTTTTTATTAATAAAAGATGTTCCAAGTTCGCTCATGAGGATGGAATTCACGCCTTTGCCCTGCAAGTCCGGTCGTACCGCCACCAGGTATAGGTCGGCACAATCGTTTTTTTGAAAGGCCTTGTATAAATGATAAATACCAAAGGGAAAAAGTTTGCCATTTGATTTTTGAAGTGCTTTAGTAAGAGAAGGCATGGCGATGGCGAATGCTGCCACTTGATCATATTTGTCGAGTACCACCGACACGTAATCGAGTTGAATTAAAGGAAAATACTGTTTAACGTATGTGTCAATTTGTTCGGATGAAAGTGGCACCACCCCGTACAGGTCTTTATAAGTCGTATTTATCAATTCGAAAATGGCTCTGGCATAAACTAAAAGATCTTTTGCTTTTTTTGCATGAAATCGGTGCAAGTCATACCTCTTTTCTATCAGAGCGGCCATACGTTCAATTCTCTCAGGTAAACGTTGGGGAATGGTAATTTCATTTTCAAGCCAGTCGACATCCTTTTCAAATCCTAATTGTTCAAGATATAAAGGATAATAGCTGTGATTGTAAATCGTTTGCATGGTGCCCGGTTCACTGAATCCATCCACTAACATTCCTTCCGGATCGAGATCTGTAAACCCCAAAGGTCCGTGAATACCTGTCAATCCGCGCTCTCTTGCCCAGTTTTCGACGGCACTAATCAGTTCTTTTAGCACATAGGGATCATCCACAAAATCGATCCAACCAAATCGTGCATACTTACTTTTCCACTTTTCAATATACGCTCTGTTGATGATGCCTGCAATTCTACCCACCACTTTCCCTTTTTTGTAGGCAAGCCACTGTCGGGATTCACAATAGGCGAAGGCCGGATTTTTCTCTCTATTAAATACCGCCATATCGTCGGAGCGCATGGAGGGTACCCAATAAGGGCTACCTGCATAAAGCGTAAATGGAAATTGCACAAAATCCTTAAGATCCTGTTTAGACCTCACTTCTATGATCTTAATCTGATCCATCCCCTAAAGGAAGCATAAATTAGTGATGAACGTTGTGATTCTAGTCATTTTTGCAAGGTGACAGAAATCAGGAAATCATGGATCACTCGGAATTGTTATGGAAATGTATCATATTTGCTCCTTGGATTTTTTATATGAATGGAAACTAATGGCGTGCTGCGTGAGCGATTGCAGTGGAAAGCCCACAGCCACGCCTGCTACTTTGCGTGGCGAGGACTTGCAACGGAAAGCGCGACCCCGCCAAGCGGAATAAAAAAAGAAAGGCGGGGGCAGGCCCAAATCAGAAAAACCGGGAAGTTTTCTTGGTAAGTTTTTCTCTTCATGGGGGCAGGCTCAAAAACTTTCTCCCCAGCTTTTCCGCTTCACCCGAAAATAGGCCTCTTTCAAGAAACAAAGTAGCTCACACAACACAAAAAAGGTACTATTTTAGTTCCAGAAGTGCCCGCTCAATGATCTCATCTTTCTTCAGATTTGTCCAATCGAACTTAGCATAAATATCAGGTGGTACGCCCAGTTCAGCGTAATTGTTTAGGTCAAGATCTAATAACTGACTTACGCTGAAACGATAGGTCCAACCGTTTGGTAATTGCCCCCCGTTTGGCAATCCTCCACCACCTCCGGTAGTATCACCTATTAAAGTTACAGAAGGCAGGGCTTTGGCCGCCACTGCAAACATGGTGGTGGCACTGTATGAACCGCGATCGATAAGCACTATTACCGGTTTATCGTAAATAATGCCTTTGTGGCTTCCAATGAAAAAGCCACTGGGATCGGAGAAATCGTTTCTGCCGGGGCCATTGCGGGTTTTAAAATAGCCAACTTGTCGCCGTTGGTCGTTAAAACGTTCAAGGATTGGTGCAATATTAAAGATATCCCCTCCTCCATTTTCTCTGAGGTCTAAAATAAGACCCTTGGTATTTCGATACAAACTTAAAATATAATCAAGATCAGCGTCTGATACTCCCGACATAAAACTACCATAACGCAGATACGCCACATTGCTAAGGGGAAGCGTGTCGTGCCAAAAAGCGCCGGTAATGCGCATATTCGGCATTATTTCTTGAATGGTTCTGAAATTAAAATTGGGATCATTTCGTAACGCCACATCGTAGCGCGACACATTAAAGGGTGAAATTAAATTTGTATGATCGTCCTTAAGTTCTTTGAGCATCGTTGCCAACACATCAAACAATTCCTCTTCCGATGAATGAGAAGACAAACGCGCACGGTACATAGATTGGATCCTGTCCCAATCCACTTTCTTCAAGTCAAAGTAACTGTACTTTTTATCCACTTCGCTCCATAAGTAATCAAAGACCTTAAGCGGATCTGTGCTGGCCTGATCGGGTTTAAACAGCGCTTTTTCGCAGGAAACAAAGGAAGCGTAGAAGGCCAGTAGAATAACAATTTTTTTCATGGGTCCTATTTCTTGCGATTAATCATTACCGTAAATTGAATGCGATGCGAAGCCATCTGAAACGCCTCGAAGCGCCCCGGAACATTTGCGGCTTCCCATATATAGGCCCATCTGCGGCCGTTTCCATGTTTGCTGAATTTGGAGAATTCTAATTTGGCGCCTAGTTTCCAGCCATTCATTTTCCATCCATAGTCTGCAAAATTGTAGTTGATGAGAGAAGTGCTACTGCCATTGATTTCGGCATCATATACATAAGCGTAACCGGGGCGGTAATTAAAATTAAATACCCCCACATTCATTTGAAAAGACAAATAGCGCTCCACCGGCTGGAAGGTTCTATGCAGAAACCAGAGTTTCCATGCTTTGGTTTGTGTTCTTGAAATGTTATGTGTGGCCTTTGCGGCAAGCATCAGGTTCATAATGGATTCGATCCCCAACGAATTATTTCCTAGGGCCGAATTATACCTCACATTAAAAGCGGATACTGCCGCTCCTCCCAGTTTAAGATCCCATTTTTGAGAAGGAAAAATTCTCAATTTTCGAAGGTAGTGGTAATAGAAATTACCATTTGAAAAAAGCGCGGAATTACCGGTTTGAAAATAATTGTTTTTGGGGGTGAGCGCATGCGGCATGGCAGCGGTAAGGTCAAGGCCAAGGAATTGTTCGCGCTTGGTATCTTGCCACTGCCAAGCCATCCCTATAGTAAATCCGGGGCCACGGTAAAACAAAGGAGAGGTGGCAAAATCGCGGTACAACACCCGTGATAAGCCAATAGAGCAAAGAAAATAATTTTTTCGAGAATTACTACGATCGTTGGTATCGCCTGTTTCTAATCGAACATTTGAATGCAGACTTTTAGTAGTGATCAAGAACACGATTAGAAGAACGACGAAACGGTTCAAATTTCCGATTAAATTGAGAGGATGCCATCGCAGATGCCCTATATGACTTTTTTGAATCATAACAGACACAAAGAGTTCAACTCCACCTCCTGCTCAGGAATAACACACATATCCACAGTTCTTAAAACAACACTACAAAGATAAAATTGATTCGTTAATTCTACTATCTGTATTGCCATTTTTTGGCAAGGAGTTTTATGTGCAATTTTTCTGCGGCTTTAAATCTCTGAAATTGTGTTTATTCATGAATCCTCCTAAGATGCCATTTTTTACAACACACTCATCATATTAGAACTTTTGAGAACTTTAAACTCTGTTCGTCTGTTCAATTGGTGTTCCTCCTCGGTACAAGGCACATTGTTACTGCATTTGTTCAGCAGCATTTTTTCACCATAACCCTTCCATTTTAAGCGTTTGGCGTCAATGCCTTTGTGTTCTACCAAATAATGCACCGCAGCTTTGGCACGTTTATCGCTTAACACAAGATTGTACTCATCTCCTGCTCTGGAATCGGTATGAGAGCTTAGTTCGATGTTCACACGTGGATTTTCCACTAAGACTTCAGCGAGTTTATCTAGTTCTATCATAGCTTCCGGCTTGATTTCCCATTTATCCAAATCGTAATAAATGTTATTGAGCACAATTGGTTTTTCTACAATCATGGCCTCCAATTCGAAGTTGGCAGTAAAACTTTCTGAAACCTTCTTGCCCATTGATGAAACTGTAATCGGTGAGGTTCTTTGGAAAAACATAGGCTTACTTGCCTTCACCGTATATTGACTGTTGGGCCTTAAGCGGATGCGATACAATCCGTTTTTTCCACTGTAAATTTTCTCCTTCACATTTGCCGTCTTGTTATATACTTCCACTACCGCTGAATCGATACCAAGTGATTTGCCACGGTGCAAAACTACACCGCTCAAAATAAATGTGGGATCATTCTTTGTAACCTCAAACATCTTATCGTCGCCATACCTGTTTGAAGAAACGTAACCGGTCTTATTGTCTTTATTTAGCACATACGCAAAATCATCGGCTGAAGAATTTAATGGTGAATTAAGATTTTCAACTTGAAGCCATTTTTTTCCATCGTAGTAGGTCATAAATACATCTAATCCTCCTAAATTATTATGTGCATCGGATGAGAAATAAAAAGTGCCGTCGTAATGACTGTAAGGAAACATTTCATTTCCTGGAGTATTCACAGGTGTGCCAAGATTTTCGGGTTTCGACCATCCTGTGCTGTCGAGGGTAGACTTGTAAATATCCGTTCCGCCGAGTCCGCCTGGCATATCGGAAATGAAATACAATGTTTTTTCATCAAACGACAGTGCCGGATGACCACAAGAATAGTTATCGCTGTTAAATGGCAACTCCACTAAATTGGTCCACTCCTCCCCTACCAATTCGGCTTTGTAGATCTTGAGATTGTTGGTATGGGTATCATCCACTTTTAATTTCTTCCCTTTAAAATTACTTCTTGTAAAATATACCACATTTCCATCTTTTGAAAAACAAGCGGGCCCCTCGTGGTATTGCCCATTCATATCCCCTTTAAGGGTCATAGGGTTCAGCCATTTTCCATTGCGATCTTTTTTTGAAAAGTAAATTCCCAAATACGACTTGCCTGTCCAGGGTGATTTATCTGATTTTTTAAACACCATTTTATCGGCCGTAAACATAATGCCGCTTTGATACGGTGTTTGAGCAAATGCGCTCTCCACTTCGGGCATTTCAATCTCTTTGAGAGAATAGAGGGTGGTGTCTATTTTAAAAGACTTTATGGTATTACAAGAAACGAGAAGCATTTCGGCCACTACATCGTTGGGAACTTTAAGGAGGTATTTTTTTAACCAGATCTTGGCATCATCGTATTTCTCTTGGGTCATCAAAATCCGGGCATAATAATACATAGAAATTGCCGGGGCCTCGGGCATCTCCACCACTTGTGAATACCATTTTTCGGCGTTGGGAATATCGTTCATAAGGCGATACGAATCCGCCAGCTTAATTGCTGCATCCGCCTTTTCACGTTTAGATAGATAGTCCTCAAAATTACCGATCGCTTTTGAATAAGCCATTTTATCATAATTTCGAACTCCTTTTTTATAGAGCCTCTCGGTGCATCCCGCACTCAGAAGTACTCCCATTGCGACATATAGAATTAGCTTCTTCATAATTATTTTTTAAAAATATCTTGGAGTTTTAATTTTGGTGAGATTACGGCCAAAATCGTAACCGATCATTATTTCATGGGTTCCTCCGGCATACTGTTGTAGGTTCGACAATGTATAGTCGTAAGCGTATCCCACTCTAAATCGTGTATTGGTTTGGTATTCCACCATAAATACCACGGCGTCACCGGTTCTATAGGAAGCTCCGATCCAAAACTGATCCATGTACAATAGATTTAAATTGATGTCGGCTTGAAGAGGAGCAGATGGCTCATATTTTATGAGGGTTGAAGGTTTTAGTTTAAAATTATCGTTTAATACAAATACATAACCACCATTGATGAGGTAGTGCCGAGTAGATGCCGATGCCGACGACACATCGAAACTAAAATTATGTTGCGGGTCATAGGCCAATAAAGTGGGAATGGAAATTCCGGCATACCATTTATTGGTATAATAATAGAGTCCCGTTCCTAACTTGGGTAGAAATGCAGTTCTTGTTCCTGCGAATACCTCGTCATTTTTATCCCACACGGTAAGTTGATCACCGTGAAGAACATAATTGGAACCTCCGCCCTTCAAACCAAAAGAGAGTTTTCCGGGACCCAATTTTACCTGGTAAGCGAAGTTGGCAAACACATCGGTTTGTTCGGTTGCACCAATTCGGTCGTTCGCAACCACAAATCCCAAGCCCATATTTTTTCCGGGCAGTGCCCCGTCGACCGACACAAGTGACGATTTAGGAGCCCCATTAAAATTGACCCATTGGTTCCTATGGAGCAAACTGGAGGTAACGTATTCATGGGTTCCCGCATAAGCCGGATTGATAAACAAACCATTGAACATGTATTGACTGATCATGATTTCCTGCTGCGAAAATGCTGCACCTGCCGCAAACATTAAAGCAATTGTTAGAATTCTTTTCATCGTTCGTAGTATTAATGTTTTACCTTCTTAGTTCCACATATCCCTTCAACACAATTTCTCCTCCATTAATTTTGAGTATGGCAAAATAGGTGCCACCGGCCAGATCGGCTCCGTCGTTACTTAAACCATACCAATCGTTAGTATATCCTTTTTTGTTGAACACCACATTGCCCCAGCGGTTCAAAATCACCAGTTCATTGTTGGGATATACTTCAATTCCGTGCACTACAAAATAGTCGTTTTGTCCATCCCAGTTTGGCGAGAAACCTGTTGGCATCTCAAGAATCAGCGGCTCGGTGAGTACAAGGGCAGCACTTACTTTACAACCATTCATATCGGATACCAGCACATTATATGGTCCTGCCGGAATATTATACAAGTCTTCGGAAGTTTGGGAATTTGACCACAAGTAAGAATAAGGAATCACACCACCAATTACAGTGATATCAATAAAACCATCGTTAGCTTGGGGAGCACTCACATTATACCCTCCGGTTTGAACGGGACTGTAAACTGTCACTTTTAAAGGGTCAGGCTGTGAAATGATAGTAGAATCTTTGAGTTCGCAATTATTCTTGTCGGTCACTTTTACAATGTACACACCTGCATCGATACCATTCAGGTTTTTAGTTGTCACACCATTCGACCATATATAGCTGTAGGGAGTAGTTCCACCAATAAGAGTCAGTGCTATGCTTCCGTTTACATCGCCATAACATTTTATTGTTTTTACATCCTTGATCAAGTTGATGGTTTGAGGCTGGATGACTCCAAAGAAGGCAGTGTTGCTGCACTTGTTCTTATCAGTATAAACTACAGTATAAGAACCTGCTGACAAGCCGCTAATATTACCGGTAGTTGCACCATTAGACCATTTGTAGGTATAGGGACTTACTCCTCCTGCATTTGTAAAATTGATCGCACCATTAGAAACACCATTGCATAATGGATTTGTGACCAGAGAAGTGAAGGTGATTACAGTTGGTTCGGTAATGCTGGTAAAGGTTTGGGCCACGCAATTGTTTTTGTCCGTAATGGTTAAGCTGTAATTGCCCTGGCCAACACCTGTTAATGTGGGACTGGTGCTGCCGTTACTCCATTGGAATGAATAGGCGGGAACACCACCAGTTACGTTAGGATAAACCAATGCATTTGCAGCACCGAAACAACTTACATTAAATCCATTATAATTACTCAATGAATCCAAACCCACAATCAATTGTGGCGGCTGATTTACAGTGACCGAAAGTGTTCCTTCGCAAGCATTTTCATCGTTTACCAAAACAGAATACGTACCGGCGCCAAGGTTATTGATGTTTTGAGTGTTTGCAGAATTCGACCAGGTATAACTGTAAGCTCCTACTCCACCCGTGATGGCAATATTAATATAACCATTGGTGCTGCCGAAACAACTTACGTGATACCCGTTGTAATTGCTCATACCGACTACCGATCCTGTAATAATAAATGGCTCGGACAAAGAAATTGTGTTAGTGGCAAAACATCCGTTCAAATCCTTAATATTAACAGTATAAGAACCGGCACTTAAACTGGACGCCGTGCTGGCATTTTGGGCCGGCAAAGTACTCCAGGTATAGGTGTACGGAGCTATTCCTCCTACTAAGGTTACCGAAGCTGAACCATCAGATAAACCTGCGCAAGAAATATCGTATCCACCATAATTTGATAGCGGAGCGATACTTGAAACAAGCGGAAGAGGTTGTGTTATAGAAACGGTTCTGATGGTGACGCAACCATTATTATCGGCAATCAGAATACTATAATTGCCCGCGCTTAGGAACATAGCTAATGTGCCTGTTTGAACGGGAACTGTAGACCATGTATAAGTATAAGGTGCTGTGCCATCAGAAACAATAATTCCGGCGGCACCGTCGCCGGCGCCATAACATGAAATTGGACTGCCGTTAAAATTGGAACTGATAAACACGGTAGCTGTTAATTCTGCGGCTTGCGTTAATGTTACTGTTGCGGTTGAAGCACAATTATTAATATCGGTCACAACTACCGAATACATGCCAGCCACCATATTACCGGCTGTAAATGTTGTTTGCGAGGGTATTGTGTTCCACGCGTAAATGAATGGTGATGTACCGCCGGCTACTGTTACCGATGCTGATCCGTCGGAATAACCATGGCAGGAGATGTTTTGGCCATTGTAGAGGGAAGTTGCAACAGCTGTATTTGAAAGTGCAACAGGTTGAGTAAGGGTGACCGTCTGCGTCGCAGCGCAGTTATTCGCATCTTTTACAAAAACCGTATAGGTACCTGCCGCAAGATTAATAGCTGCCGCGTTGATTTGGGAAGGTGTGCTAGACCATGAGTACGTGTGAGCACCGGTGCCACCCACAGAAGAGGCAAAGGCCGAACCGTTAGCGAGTCCGTGACAACTAATCTGCTGTCCATTATAGTTGGAAGTGACTGAAGCTGATGCGCTGACAAGAGTTGGCTGGTTTAGTAATATGGTATTGGTGCCGGCACAACCATTTATATCTTTTACACTAACAGTATAGATACCTGCACTCAAACTCGAGGCAGTGGTTGCATGTTGGCTCGGAACAGTACTCCATGTATACGTGTAAGGAGTGGATCCTCCATTCACATTCACCGAAGCCGCTCCATTTGACAAGCCAAAACAACTAACCTGTTGACCATTGTAATTCGACACCACAGAAACTGTGGACGTGAGCGGTAATGGTTGTGCCAAGGAAATCGTTTTTGTAATCGCACAATTATTTATATCTGTTACAATAATGCTGTAGGTTCCGGCACTAAATCCTGTGGCCAGAGTTCCTGTTTGTGGTGGAACTGTTGACCAAGTATAGGTATAAGGTGCGGTGCCATTGTTTGCTGTTATTGTAGCTGATCCGTCGGCCGCTCCAAAACAAGAGATTTGTTTTCCATTATAATTAGACGTTACAGCTACCGTGGAAGTCACAGCGGCAGGTTGGTTTAATGCAATAGTGTTCGTGATGGAACAATTATTAATATCGGTTATCAACACCGTATACGATCCGGCGCTTAAGCCAATTGCTGCAGCCAGAGTTTGTGTTGGCAATGTACTCCAGTTATATACATAAGGAACAGTACCTCCTGCATGGGTTACCGAGGCAGATCCGTCTGATGATCCATTGCAGGAAATATTTTGTCCGTTGTAATTAGAAGTAACCGCCACGGTGGATGTTAGAGCTGCGGGTTGGGTTAAAGTGATGGTCTCAGTGACGGTGCAATTATTAATATCTTTAACAAGTAGAGTGTACGTACCCGCACTCAAACTAAATGAGGCAGCCGTGGTTTGGGATGGAGTAGTTGACCATAAGTAGCTGTAGGACCCTGTTCCTCCGCTGGCCGCAGAAATTGCGGAACCATTGGAAAGACCGTAGCAGCGGATTTGCTGGCCATTATAATCTGAAGTAACGACTGCAGTCGCCGTAAGAAGAGGGGGTTGTATGAGCGCCATAGTGCCGCTTGCCGAGCAGCTATTTGCATCATTTACAACAAGAGTATAAGTTCCTCCACCTAAGCCAACAATATCCTGAGAAGTTGCACTATTTGACCAAGAGTAAGTAAACGGAGAAGTGCCTCCTGATACTGTGACGTCGATAGAGCCTGTGTTGATGCCACCACACAAAGGATTTGTGGCTACATATGAAAATGTAAGTAGAATGGGTTGGGGAATTAGGGTATCAATTACGACGTCGCAACCGTTGGTATCTTTTAATACCAAGAAATAGTTACCGGCAATTAAGTTGGTGACTTTTTGCTGTGACGATGTGAATTGGTTTGGACCTCTCCACCATATTGAGAAACCAGGGGTGCCACCTGCATATGAAAGATCAATTGCACCTGTCGAATCACCATTGCAGAGGACTGGAGTAACGATCACAGAGGCAGTTAAGGCCACAGAAGGCTCAGTTAGCATCATTGAATTCGTTTTTGTACAACCGTTCGTATCAATTACGGTTAAGGTGTAGTTTCCGGCATACACATTATTAATTTCTTTTGTATATGCACTAAATCCTCCAGGGCCACTCCAGTTATAGCTATAGCCCGCTGTGCCACCAGTCACGTTATTTCTTATTACTCCTGAAGAATCATATTTGCAATGAATGTTATATCCTCCTACAAAATGTGTGGTTGTAAGAGTCTGACTAAGTGGTAAAGGCTCTAGCAATTTAATACTATCATTCTTTGTACAGCCGTTCTGATCTGAAATCAACACGTTGTATGACCCGGCAAAAAGCGAATTCAGTGACGTGGCGTTGGAATTGAAACTTCCCGGGCCCGACCATAAAATACTGTAAGGTGAAACACCTCCAAATGTATTTAGTTGAATAGTGCCATCTGCCGCACCATAGCAACTAATATCCCTTCCACCAATAAAGATCGAATGACTCATCGTGTCAGAAATTCCACTGGGTTCTGATAGGAACTTCACCACACTATCCCTACACCCATTTGCATCTGTAATAATTGCACTATAAGTTCCTGCAACCAATCCGGTAATGTTTTGGATACTCGCTGTAAAATTGTCTGGGCCAATCCAAAGGAAAGTATAGACTGGAGAACCACCTCCAATAATTAAGTGAATCTCCCCATTGTTTAGTCCGTTGCAGGTGATATTGTACCCTCCAGCATAAACTGTGCTATTTGCAGTTGCTGTTAAAGTTAATGGCTGGCTGAGCAAAATTGTACTTGAAGAATTGCACTGGTTAGTGTCGGTAACAAATAAGGTGTAATTACCGGGACTTAAACTGTAAACAAAAGCAGCTGTGGAGGTAAATCCCGAGGACCCATTCCATAGATATTGGTAGGTTTGAGTGCCCCCACTAACTGTTGAAGAAATGGACGCATTGTTACTGCCGTTGCAACTTGCATTATAACCGCCTGAAAAAGTAGCACTATTTAGTGTTACAAGAAGTGAAGCGGGCTCTGTTAGTGTAACACTAGTAGAATAAGTGCAAGCATTAAGATCTGTTATGGTGACAGAGTAGATTCCTACAGGTACATTGCTTAAATCTTGGGTACTGGCAGATAAAGCTGGTCCTGACCAATTGTAACTATAAGGAACAAGTCCTCCACTTGACCCCAAATTGATTGTTCCGGTTGAAGTGCCATGACATTTGATATTATAGCCACCATAAAATGAGGGGCTTGAACCCGTCGCGAAAAGTGCCTCAGGCTCAGTAAGATTAATTGTTTGTGTAATTGAACAATTATTTATGTCGTTAATGATTACTGAATACATACCTGAGCCCACATTACTTATGTTTTGAGTTATGGCCCCGTTGCTCCAGATAATTGAATAGGGAAGGGTTCCACCCGAAAGTGTTTGCGTGATTGAACCATTTAGGTAGCCAAAACAAGAAATATTAAAACCACCGCCATAGGTGAAGCTATTTATTGAACCTGCAATACTTTGAGGCTGTGTAAGCGTAATGACCGATGAAGATGCACATGCATTTAGATCGGTTACAACAACAGTATAGCTTCCTGCCAATAACCCGGATGGATTTTGAATGGTGTTTGAATATCCGGAGGGGCCGTTCCACAAATAACCTATTGGTGGAGTGCCCCCATCTATTTGTAGATTAATAGACCCATTACTATTCCCATGACAAGAAATATTATATCCGCCAGCAAATGATGGACTACTCAAATTAATTGAAAGAACGCTTGGCTCAGTTAATGTAATGCTACTTGAAGTGGTACATCCATTTTTGTCAATTGTGATACATGAATATGTTCCGGGCTGCACATCAAGCGGATGCTGTACATTGTTAGTATAACCGCTTGGTCCCGTCCAGGCATAGGTGTACGATGGCGTGCCTCCACTTGCATTTAATGTAATTGACCCATTAGCCGCTCCATGACAAGTAATGTTGTAATTACCACCAACAGTTGGGCTGCTAATTGAAGATGTTAGAGCAAGCGGCTGCGTGAGAGTAATATTAGTGAATGTTGAACAGCCATTCGCATCAATCACCGACACGGAATATCCCCCGGCAGAAACGCCGGTGAGGTTTTGTAAGCTAGAGGTAAATGCCGAGGTTCCCGTCCATGAGTATACAAAAGGGCTCGCGCCACCAGAAACCGTTAAAGTAATCGCAGCATTGCTGAAACTGTAACAACTAATATTATAACCTCCAGTATTAGTAGGACTGGCAATACTGGTCAAAAGAACCCCAGGTGAGGTAAGAAAAAGAGAGGTGCTGCTAGTACAACTATTGGTGTCTGTAACAACTACGGAATAGGCGCCAGCTGCCAAACCAGTTTGATTTTGTGCTGTTGAAGTGAACCCCAATGGACCGCTCCATAAATAGGAATACCCTGTTGTTCCCCCTTCTGTGTTTAAGATTATAGCCGCGTCGCTGTATCCGTTGCAACTGGCATTGAAGCCCCCTGCAAAAGTAGGACTAGTAGCACTTACTGTGAGGGTACTAGGCTGACTAAGTTGAATTGTACTAGTACCTGTACAGGAATTAATATCTTGAACTACCAATGTATAGGAACCACCTTGTAAGCCCACAACGTTCTGCGAAAGTGAAGAAAAAGAGCCGGGGCCAAACCAAGCGTAAGTGAAGACCGGAGTTCCCCCCGTTACTACTGTTGAGACACTTCCTGTGTTGGCACCATGACAATCAATATTGTGCCCCCCTGCAAAAGTAGAGGGAGAGAGTGTGCGTGAAATGAGGCTCGGTTCCGAAACATTTACAGTTTTACTCGCGGTACAACCATTGGCATCTAAAACAATCAATTGGTAAAGTCCCGCATAAAGCGAAGAAATGTTTTGGGATGTGGAACTAAAAGCACCGGGGCCACTCCAGGTATATGAATAGCCGGGCGAGCCGCCACTTACACTTACCGAACCAATACTTCCATTGTTGTAACCAAAGCAACTTATATTATTACCACCTGGATAATTAGAAACGCTATTTGTAATAACAATAGCTCCGGGTTGTGTTACTGTGACTACATACTCCCTCACACAACCATTTAAGTCAACAATGTTCAGCGAATAGCTACCAGCTCCTAAACTCGAAATGTTTGCTACATTGGCGGTATACCCTGATGGTCCGTTCCATAAATAAGAATATGCAGGACTTCCGCCACTCACATTCAGATCAATAGCACCATTACTAAATGAACCGCAAGTTGCGGGAGTGATGGTTGAATTCATGCTCAGGCTGTTCGGCTGAGATAATGTGATACTGTAATTTTTCGCACAACTGTTTGCATCTGTGATCAGAACACTGTAAGTGCCGGCACTCAAATTAGTGAGATCTTCGGACGTTGCTGAAAAACCATTTGGACCTGCCCATGCAAAGGTGTATGCAAATGTTCCTCCGCTTGGAACAAGGTTTATCGAACCATTTGTTCCTGCAAAACAAGCAATGTTGAATCCGTTAAAGAGCGGACTGCTGCCTGAGGCACTCAATGAAGCAGTTGGTTCGCTAACGGTTATAGGCAAAAGAACGGGGATAGAACAACCATTCTTATCTGTCACAATCACTGTATAGTTTCCGGCATTGAGGCTGGTGGCAATTGCAGTTGTTTGTGAAGGAACAGAATTCCACAGGTAGGAATAAGAACCACTTCCTCCTGAAGCTAATACCGTTGAGGAGCCGGTGGAGTTACCCTTACAGAGCACGGAGGAAGTAGCGGAAATGCTTGCTGTAAATGCAGTTAGTGGCTGAGAAATATTTACCGAAACAAAAGTCATGCAATTGTTTGCATCCTTCACCGTTACAGTATAATTTCCTGCAGCCAAACCAGTTGCAACTGAGAGATTTTGAGGAGGACTACTGGTCCATGAATATGTATAAGGAGCAACACCGCCCACTGCAGTAACGGCAGCTGATCCGGAACTTGATCCAAAACAATAAACATTTAATTTCGACGAAATATAGGCTGATACTGCTGAACTTGGCTGAGAAATAGAAACTGTTTGAGTAGCGTTGCAATTATGAGCATCCAAAACATTCAAGGTATAAAAGCCAACGCTTAAGTTCATTGCACTTGCATTTGTTTGCTGTGGAGAGGTACTCCAGGCATAATTATAAGGCGAAGTACCACCACTTGCACTTCCGGTGGCACCTCCCGTGCTGGATCCAAAACAAAGAACATTTGTTTGGGAGGAGATGTTTGCTATGAGTGCAGCAGCTGGTTGAGTAATAATGGTCTGCATAGCATAACTGCAATTATTCTGATCTTTGATTGTCACAATATATGTCCCCACAACAAGATTGACAGCAGTTGCATTTGTTTGGGATGGAACAGTGTTCCACGAATAGGTATAAGCGGGTACTCCACCGGATGGAAGAACTGTAACTGAACCATTGTTTCCCCCAAAACAAGAAACGGGACTCAAATTACTGATTACGGCACTCACGTTGGAAGCAGGCTGCGAGATATTGATAGGCAATGAAACAGAACAATTGTTTGCATCTTTTATTGTACCTGCATAATTTCCGGCTCCAAGGTTCACTGCTTGAGCATTAGTTTGTACCGGACTGGTATTCCATGTATATGTATAAGGGGTGCTACCCCCCTGGGCACTTAAGCTGGCAGATCCGGTGCTATTTCCAAAACAGGCTATGTTAACAAGTGAAGAAATACTTGCCGAGAGCGCTGAAAGTGGTTGCGTAATTGTTAAAGTTTTACCTGCACTACAATTATTTGCATCACGAACACTCACTGTATAGTTTGCTGCAGAGAGATTAGTGGCAATTGAACTCGATTGCGCAGGCACTGTGCTCCATGTATAAGAGTATGGTGCAGTTCCGCCGCTGGTATTGAGTGTTCCCGCTCCAGTTGCATTACCATAACACAATACGTTTTGTTGCGATGCAATTGCAACTGTTATTGGAAGAGGTTGGGTTAAAGTGATGGTTTTTGTAAGCAAACAGTTATTTGCATCTTTAATAGTAAGCGAGTAAGTTCCTCCACTTAAGGTGCCCGCATTTGCGGTAAGTTGTGGTGGGCTCGTGGTCCAGGTGTATGAATAGGGCGCAGTGCCGCCGGCAAGTATTGAATTTGCTGATCCGGAATTTCCGCCGTTGCAAGAGACATTAAAACCCCCATTGAAGCTTGGACTTGCTAGAGTTGCCGTGATGGCCACCGGTTGAGTTATCGCTACAGTTCCGGTTCTTGAGCAGCCCTTCTTGCCGGTCACATTTACAGAATAAACTCCGGGAGCAAGTCCATTTATATTTTGAAGAGTGGATGTAAATGTAGAACTGTTCCATTGATAACTGTAGTTTGGAAAACCCCCGGCAACACCAAGATTTACAGCTCCATTGCCGAAGCCATTACAAGCTACATTTGTGGGGGTAAACGAAAGTGCAATGTTACTCACGTTAATTTTGCTTTTCCTAACCATAACGCAGGAACTTGCGGTAGTAGCAAGGGTGTATATTGTTGTAACTGTGGGAGAGGCAATAGGGCTCGAGATAGAAACACTGTTTAATGCTGCAGCCGGCAACCAACTAAATGCACTTCCTCCACCAGTAGTTACAATTGTTTTGATCTGGCCTATACAAATGGAGTCGTTTGCAGGAAGCACGGTGGTGAACAATGAATCCTGAATAAAGAAGCGCAAACTATCAGTGATCTGATTTGCGCACATGGGATTTCCGAGATATACAGTCAAATACTCTGAGCCTTCTATTATACCATCTGCAAACGGAGCTATGTTCAATCCAACTGTGGTTTGATTGGCAGGAATGACGATCGTTTTGGGATTTATTGGCGCGGGACTGGAACCAATTAAAGGATAATCAGTGCCATTAGTGGCAGTTCCACCAAGCCAGTAGTTAATTGACAATGCAGTAGGTTTTGAAACCTGCCTATCAAAAATCACGGTGCCATAGTTACATCCTTCCACCATATTGGAAATTCCACCGGCAGTGCGACTCAATAATATTACGTTATTAGATGAAATCTTTTCAATAAACACCCCTGAATCCCATAGTTTATCGGAAACGTCGGCGACCACCAATTTTAGGTGATAAATCTGACAAGGAGTCACTTTTGAAATTGCCTTCAATCCTTTTGTAAATCCATCGTATTCAACTGTTGTGCCATTATTATTGTTCTGATAGTATCCGGTGTTTGTATTTTGATTCACATTATTAATGGTAACTGGCGTGGAACCATTTGGCAACAGAGCAATATTATGATAGGCCCCTGCCCCGGCATCCCCGGTTATTCCCGGCCCACTTATGAAAAAACCAAATACATCATTATACTGCGAACCAACCCATTCCTGGTATTCTTCTGACGCGAATACAAAATCAAACTTTATTGAATCACCTTGCGGAATAATATCAAATTCAAATTCACAGTACTCATAGGTAGTTCTGCCGGTATAACTATTGAGGAGTGTGTACGTATTTGGATTTGTTTTATTGCCAAAGTACCAAGTTGTGTTCGTTGAATCATTGGGACCAATGGCATTTGTGATCTTTCCTGTGGTTAGCAGCAGGCCCTGTGTAATATTTAAGTTACTACTAACTGCGTTGTAGCTTCCATAGCCATTTAGTCCGCAGTGAATTACGGGATTAAATATCTGTACACCCGGCCCCGTAATTAATTGAGCAAGTTGCGAAGGGGTGAGCGAATTGGAAACCAAAAGTTGCGAAAAAGAGGCGCTAACATTAGCAACAATGAAAGCTACAGCTAATAGGAATTTTTTCATGGTTTTATGTGTTTATACAATTACTATTTACTAGAATTTCTAACCGCCGCGCATTCTGCCTCGGCATCAGCAACTGAGTACAACTCAAGTATCGAATACTCCGTTATGTCCTTTACTCTACTTAATTCACTTTTAATACGCTCTATCTGCATTTTGTCAATTGGCATTTGAGACTCCACAATAACAATTCCAATTGGAATGCATGTGAAACCTGTACTCAATTCACTTTTTAAAATTGCCTCATGCACTCTTTGGTCAAGATCACTTGAATAAAGTGAAAATTTTAGAGTAACCTTCCGGGCAGGCTCGTTAGTTGACTTAGAATCTACGGTTTGTGCCTGAGTAAATAAGGTTACAAAAATGAAAAAAAGGATAAAAAAGACTTCCCTTGAATTGCGAGTTTGTTCATTATAACTATTCATGGTAAAAATATTTGAACACAAAACTATCTATGATTCAACTCTTCAGAAATGAGCCCGCTCAAATGCACGAATGACTTTCGACATTAGTGCTTTAAAAACCTGCAGCAATAAAAGGAGCGTGTCAAAAATGAGTCCTCCTTACACAGAGGAAATCAAGCGCTGCTTAGTTCTCTTGAACAGTTTTACAAACTAAAATGATTTTGGTAACGGGTTCAGCCACAAAAAAAACAAAACAGACCCTGTGTTCCTTAATTATGATATCAATTACCTTAAAAAATGATTTTGAACATGAGTAATTTTTAAATGCATTTCGACATTTGTACTAGCACCTGAAATGACTACCAAGCTGCTTAAAATAGTAATAGCTTTACAAGAATTTGACGCCAGACTTACTTTGCCTGCGCATCCAAAAGGTCTCGTCATCTTTTCAGATGATCACAAGAACGACCTGTGGGTAGAGGTAAACCGAGCTTTGGCAAGGTTCTTTGAAAAAAAGCAATTTGCTACACTTCAGTGTGAGTTGTTAACTATGGAGGAGCAGGCAGTTCTTGCCCAGGTTAATCGCGAACTATTTTCAGAACGATTGGCGAAACTAACCGGTTGGGCTCTGAGAAGAAAAGAAATCAAAGATCTGGACATCCTTCTTTTTGGATCCGGGCCCGGCGCCTCGCTGGCATTGATGGCTGCAGCAAAATTTTGCGGTCGTGTGAGAACAGTCATTTGTATGGATGGCTCCCCTGATCTTGCCGGCGGAAGTTTGTCAAAAGTAAACGTGCCCGTACTTTTTATTGTAGGGGGTGAAGATTCTCAAACCATCAAACGCAATCAGGATGCCATGTGGTTAATACAAACCAAGGCCGAACTGGAGATTATGCCCGGTCGACTGCATGTGTTTGAAGAACCCGAAATACTAAACAGAAGTACCGACGCCGCTATCGAGTGGTTTAATTCATGCAAGAGGAGCGATTCATGCAAACAAGAAATTATGAATTTAAATTGGGACCAATATGAACACACAAATCGGAGCTCTGCACTTTGATGCAGACATTAAACTTCGGGATTTGATTACCGAAAAAACAAATTCCCTTGAAAAATTATTTGACCGGATAGAAAGCTGCAAGGTAATTTTAAAACTGGAAAAAAATAAAAACACTGAGAATAAGGTAGTGGAAATGAGTGTGAGTGTTCCGCACTCGCAACTTTTTGCGAAAGACAAGGCGGAAACTTTTGAAGAGGCGGTGCAACTTACTATTGATGAACTCAAACAACAATTAAAAAAGTATAAGACAAAAATGGGAGCGTATTAGCGTGTGCTTCTTTGCAAGCCATTAAGACCACATTCTCTGCGCTATAAGGTACAAATGAATTCAGGTGACGGACCTTGCCGAGAGCACGTTCATTCAAAGAAGTGACACGATCAACCGAAGGGCATCCAATTATGAACACGCGTGGATGCGATACAAATCATTCACCACTTAATAGCTCACTACCATGTGTTTTTCAGCAAGTGCCAGTTTTGGGGCGGGTATCCTTCTTTCTGCCGTGGGAGTTGCTTCCCTAACTAAAGTCCATGATAAAGCGGAAATTTTGTTTGCGGCCATTCCACTCGTGTTTGGGGTACAACAAATCTCGGAGGGACTTTTATGGCTTTCATTCTCAGGCTATCTAAGTTTATCCTTGCAAGCACCTGCCACGTTCATTTTTCTTTTTTTTGCACAATCCGTCTGGCCTCTAATGGTGCCTCTTTCTATTCTAAAATTTGAGAAAAATATAAAACGAAAAAAAATTGAAAGAGTGCTGACTTTTATAGGTGCAGTAGTGGCCGTGTACCTAACGTATTGTTTAATCAACTTCCATGTGCAGGCTACTGTGGTGGGTCAACATATTTCTTACCGACAAGATTACCCGGTTAATTTGGGAAGATTTGGGGGCATACTGTACCTTCTTGCCACCTTACTCCCTCCGTTTATTTCCGGCATAAAAAAAATGTGGGCGCTCGGTTCGGCAATTTTGATCTCCTACTTTTTGACAGTTATTTTTTACGAAGAATATGTTATTTCGGTGTGGTGCTTTTTTGCCTCAGTTATCAGTTTAGTGGTTCTATTTATTATGTATACTGTCGAAAAAACACCACGCCCCAACCTGCAAGAAGCCCGACTCTCAATTTGAGTAGTATCATCTACACCAGTGAAGGAAGTCATCTGATCTCGAATTTTAGGATGCTAAATTTGCATTCGTATTAACCATTTATAAACCGAAACAAATGAAGACAGATTTGGAGATTCAAAAAGACGTTCTCGATGAGCTTAAGTGGGAGCCCATGCTGAATGCAGCTGAAATAGGTGTGGCAGTTACAAACGGAGTAGTAACGCTGAGTGGCACTCTGGATTCTTATTTTAAGAAAGCCCGTGTGGAAAAAGCCGCAAAAAGAGTGGCGGGTGTAAAAGCGGTAGCAGAACACATTGAAGTTAATTTGAATGGGGTACTGTTCAAACGCGATAGCGATATCGCTCAAACCATTCTCAATGCCTTAAAATGGCACAGTGCGGTAGAAGATGAAAAAATAAAAGTAAAGGTTGAAAACGGAGAAGTAACACTAGAGGGTGAAGCCGATTGGGAATTTCAAAGAAAATCAATCGCTTCACATATCGAAGGGCTCCTTGGCGTGAAACGAATCATAAATAACATTACTCTCAAAGCCGGTGTTGTACCAAACGACCTCAAACAGAAGATCAGTGCCGCCTTTCAACGAAGTGCCACAGTTGATGCTGAAAAAGTAAACATAGAAGTTTCAGGAAGCAAAGTAACACTCACCGGAAAGGTACGTTCTTGGGCTGAGAAAAAAGATGCGGAGAGTGCCGTATGGGCCTCACCGGGAGTAAATTTTGTTGAAAACGATCTTAAGATCGGCCCCGAGGTATTAGTTTACTAAAGTTTCCTTCCACATTAAAAAAAAGGCTTCTCTGTACCTTGGAGTGGCCTTTTTATTTTTCCAATGTGCTGCTTACTATAAAATCGATTAACCCCAAATTTTCTAATACCCCTCAACTTATCCGCCTTTAATATGGCTTAAGAGTCAAAGGGAAATTTGTAAAGAAATATTTTGAGAAGGCCCCTGAAGTAGAAGCTCTTCAACAACACTGAGGGCTTTGGTTCAGGAAGATCGCCTCTGAACCGAAAAATTGTTGTGCACCTTAAAAGCAAGCAGCCCCAAGCGCCATCATTTATGAAGCCTTGAACCCTCTCGAAGTAAGTCGCTCGGGCCCCTCCCATCAAAATAAACATCTTCTTTTTTCGTTCGGACGGGCACAGAGCACACGGAGAAAAAAAACACAGGGCACTCAGCGTAGATTTATCTTTCTCAGTGTCCTTTGCGAAACCCTCTATGCCCTCAGTGGTAAAAAAGGAGATTCACTGAGTTCTTATTATTATTTTCTGTGCAGCTCCGGATCTCTTGTGCCTCTGTGTTTAATTTTTGTGGAAACGAATAGACTTGCGCTGAAAGCACATAGATTCAGTTAACGATTGAAACCAGTTTAAAAGAACTCTTTTGAATGTCGACCAGCAAGCCGTTCCCGACTAATGCTCTAAAACAGATCACAAAAAAAGGCCGTACCCACATGCGGTACGGCCTTTCTCCTTGTTTCGGTATCTTTGCGCTCAATCTTTTCTGTATCCTCAGGCGCAGATCAACCTTTGCAATTTTTCTATCCCCTCTCTTCTACTTCGCAATATTTACTTTTTTGGTAACTGAATTATTATTCACTGTAACTTTCACAAAATAAGTACCACTCGTTAAATCCGATACATTTAACTCTGCTGTTGCCAAATTCACAGTATTTTCAATTACAGTTTGACCAAGTAAATTGATCACCTCCACTTTGTCAATGCGATATCCATTTGCTTCAATAGTAAGGAAATCATTGGCAGGATTAGGATACAGCTTAACCATGTTGGCGGTAATCTGACCACCCGATATGCCTGTCAAATTATCTACATTAAAGGTCATAGAACTTGTACATCCGTTGGCATCTATAATAGTTACCATATAAGTGCCCGGATTTAAGCCTGAAATATCCTCTGTTGTGGCACCGTTCGACCAGTTAAAGGTATATGGACCTACTCCCCCATTAATGGTAATGTTGATGGATCCATTTGCTGAAGTACCGGCGCTGGCAGGAGTAATTATACCGTTAATAACAATTGGATTGGCGGGCTGCGTAATGGTATAGGCTTGTGCCGACATACAGCCGTTAAAGTCAGCAATTTGAACTGAATAACTTCCGGATGTCAGGTTAAAGATAGTAGGAACAAGAGCCCCATTCGACCACTGGTAGTGGTATGGACTTGTTCCACCACTCACAAGAATACTGATCGCTCCATTATTGCCGCCCGAGCAAGTTACATTGTTTAGAATTGGCGCAATAGTTATTGGCGCAGGTTCTAACACAGTGATATTGTCTACTGAAATACAATTATTGCCGTCTTTTACATACACGAAATAATTATTACCCGGCAAATTATTGAAGGAGCCGGCTGTGAAATAACTGGTACCATTAATGCTATATAAATATGGTGCTGTGCCACCGGCTGCAATAATATTAATTGCACCATTATTTGCACCGTTACAGGTTACATTTAAGATACCAAGCGCTCTAATCTCAATAGCTGCAGGCTGAACAATGTTGAACAAAGTTTGACCGCTGCAATTCGCAGCATCTTTCACAATGAGGGTATAGGTTCCGGCCGGCAAATTATTAAATGTAGATCCCGATTGGAACAAAACACCGCCATTAATACTGTATGCCAAAAATCCAGCTCCACCCGAAGCTGCAATGGTTGCAGAACCGGTTGCAAATCCAAAACAACTAATGCTCGACGTAGTGGTGGTCATTAAGAAGCCGTTTGGCTCGGTAATTGTTTTTGCTACCACACCGGTGCAACCATTCGCGTCTCTCACTTGCACCACATAGGAGCCGGCATTAAGACCGTTAAAGGTATTTGAAATTTGCCAATTGATACCGTTTTTGCTGTATTGTAAGAAACCAGTACCTCCTGTAACAGTTGTTACTGCAATGGCTCCGTCGTTTCCGCCGTTACACGAAACGTTTTGCTGGGTAGACGCAACAATTGCCGGACCATTTGAGTCCACAATAGTAGCCCCAACTGTAATTTGACAATTTGAACCGTCTTTAATCATAATATAACGTGTACCTGCTGCCAGTGGTGTAAATAATCCCGAATTCTGAAAGGTCACACCGCCATCAATACTGTACTGATAGCCTGAACCTGACCCGCCGCCGCCTAATACCATGATAGATCCGTTTGTAAAGGTACAAGTAGAATTAGTGGTGTTAACAGTAGAAGTAATCGCTGCAGGTTCTGTCACAGTAATTACATTCGCAGCCATACAATTATTCACGTCCTTAGTAGTAAGGGTGTAGGTGCCTGCAGGCAGGTTTGAGAAGGTTCCCGAACCTTGATAGGTTTGACCGTTCATATTATACGAGTAAGAACCATTTCCTCCGGTTGCTACGGCCATGATGCTGCCGTTTGCGTCGCCGTTACAAGCTGCAGAAGCAGAAGTGAGCGCTAATGCTAAGGCAGTGGGCTGCGTTACCTGAACAACAGTGGTTTTAACACAATTGGTGACGTCTTTCGCGTAAACAGTATAAGTACCGGCAGTCAATCCGGTGAAATTCTGACCCGATTGATAAATTAAACCATTAATACTGTATTGGTGAAATCCAGTTCCTCCCAACGAACTTGCAGTAATTTGTCCATTATTTGAACCGTTGCAAAGTGCAGGAAGTGAAACTGCTGATAGTGCGATGGCCTGACCCTGATTGATGATGGCATTGGTAGCAGAAATGCAACCTGCATTGTCTTTCACCACACAATTGTATGAACCGGCAGTCACGTTATTAAATACATTGCTAGCCTGCCAGGTGTTTCCACCGCTGATACTGTATTGTTTTGAACCGGTACCACCGGTTGAACTAAGGGTGATGCTGCCATCATTACCACCAAAACAACTTACATTGGTAATGTTTGGTGAGCCAATAGCGGGACCCGAAATATCATTTAAAGGTATCAACGTGCTACTGACGCAACCAGTCGCATCAACCGCAATGAGCGTGTGCATTCCTGCAGCTATACCGGTAAAGGTTGGAGTGCTTTTTAGTGCTCCGCCATCAATGCTGTATTGCAAAGGAGTTACCCCTCCTGAAGAACTCGTGAACAAACTGCCATTCGCATTACCACAAGTTGAATTAGTGGTGGAAACAGCATTAAATATAATTTGCACAGGTTGAAAAAGATTGAAATTTGTTGTTACAATACACCCTTTAGCATCCTTCACACCCACCGTGTAAACACTTGAAACAAGATTGGTGAAATTTTGGCCATTTTGCCAGGTCCCGTTATTCAGATTGTATTGATAAGGAGGAGCTCCCAAATTGCCGCCCAAAACAACACTTCCTGTATTGCTACCCCAACATAAAGCATTGGTAACAATTGGTGCATTTGCAGTAAGACCAACCGATACACTGCGTGTAAATGTTCTGCTGCAAATGCCCTGCCATCCTTCAATTACCGTAGTTAAAGTAGTAATGTAAACACCTCCGGTAGTGTAAGCATGCACTGGATGTTGAAGATTAGATACCGCTGTACCATCTCCAAAGTTCCAGGTCCACATTTTGTTTGTGCCTGTGTAATTGGCACGAGCAATTTTATTGAACATACTGTCTTTTGTCATTTGGGTGGTGTTTGCAAAAGCAACAGATTGGTTCACCGAATAGCAATTAGAAGTGGTTGTAAATGAAGGGACGTTTTGATGTTCCATAGTAGGAATCAGGTAAAAATCTCCGTCCTTATTAAAAGGAACGTTTTTGGCACTGGCCCAACTGTTGCCCGTTGAAGGACCTCCAAGAGATGCTAAATCTTGTCCACCCCCATCTCCGTTTCCGGTGTATTGAAGGTTAAAGGTATTACCAAACGGTGCCGCGTACCGAATCTCAACGGTTATTGCAAACCGATTTGATACAGGAACACCACCGGCAAAACCAACTTCCATGTAGCCTGGTCCGAAAGGAGCATTGAGTGCAGGACTCCAAGTCTGATTAATGGAAGCTATCTCACTTAATGGCCTGCCACTTAAGTCGACACTGTACACACCAATTTTAAGCGGTACTCCCCACCAACCGGCATAAAATCCGTATACTCTCACACTTGTAATTTTTCCGGGCCCGGCATAGTTATATGTCTGGGCCGCTTTTGACTCGGCACCCAAAAAGAGTCCGTAACTCGTCGTTGTCCCAATATTTTTACTGGCCACGAACCCATTTAAATCTGAGGCGCAGACCGTTTGCGCCCGACCGCTTGTCATCATTAAGACGGAACAAGCAGCCGCTAAAATAAATTTTGTTTTCATGTTCATATTTTTTAGTTAATAATCAGTGAATTTTTTCAACTACAAAGGAAGTACCTATTTAAACGATTTATAATGAGCCTGCTCAAAACTGCCCGTGATGTTAATCACAAACTCATACCGCTTTCATCACCAACCAATGCCCGAATCATTAATTTATTTTATGTCTGCCTTATATTATTAGGGTCCTAAATTATTTCTTAATTAGAAAAAAAATCGTTACTCTATATTTTCGCTTTCACATTTTGGAGAAAGGCTAAGACTGAATCGGCCTCATTAACTTTTTTTTTGAGAAGGCAAATTAGCATCACTCTTTTATGCAAACTTTAAGTTTAGCCTTTGGTATTTTAAAAGAAATTTGAGAAAAGTCAACTCGGTAATAGCACCTAATGGTTTACATATCACTGTTCGAAGAAGCACTGGCGCTCGTGAATGAGCGAGCAGTTCCTCGCCACCAGCCGCTTATTCTCGATGTCTTTGAGTGATTTTTTAGAGAGAAAAAACTTAGTCCTAAAAAAAATTATTTTCTGTAAGATCTGCCATTACAATTTATGACAGATATACCGGAATCTGATTAAAATTAAGCGCCTCCTTCTCCGTTAACAGAAAATCCTTTACAGCCATGAGCATGGCTTTATTAGAAGTATATAATTCGCGGTTAAAGTTGGTGGCAATGGTCATGTCAAGGTCTTCCAGAGAACCTTTCTGTGCATCACTATAAAAATTATTCAACCTGGCCGTGTAGTTTGTTTGAATCATGTCAAAGATGTGGTGGAGCGATTCGAAATTGGCATCTTTTTCTTTTTTCATCTCCGAACTTAATAAATGATACAACTCTTCAGTAGCATTTTTACACTGTAAAAAGACATCAAATTTTACATCTTTCGAAGATCGCTGCAAATTAGAAATATTAGCGCCCACATCTTTCATGCACTTTACCGAATACATGGAGCTTCGCACTGCAGCCATCAATTGATTCAACTGTCCACTGTGGTCAGCCGGTAATTTTGCTCTCAGATTGAGATAGAAGGCTTGCAGTTCGCCCTGCAGTAATTTGAGGAACTCGTATTTTTCTTCGACGGTCATCGAATGGTATTTTCGTTTCTCATTTATCCGGTCAAATTCAGGATGCACTTTTAAGAATGTGTTATCGAGTTCAAACAACGACACATTGAAGATCATTGAGTTCTCTATAAAATATGCTGTCTCCCGCCGAAATAAATCAAGGGCCGTATGGGGTTCTGTGAGTTCAGCGTTTCCAATAAATGCAGAAGCCGAATCATCACTTTCTTTAAATAACCTTTCAAGAAATTTCGCATAAGGATCCAAAAAGGGCAGAAAAATAAGAATGGAGAGCAAATTAATGAGGCTTGAGAACGTAACAAGACCATACAATGGATCTGTCACAAAAAGAACTTCGGTGATGAAATAAACAAGTGGCCTAAGAAATAGGAATGCGGATAAGGTGAGAAAAACATTAAAAAGAAAATTACCTACAGCTACTCTCTTTTTGGAAGCACTTCCACCGGCCGCTCCCAAAACGATCTTTATCGTTGTGCCCGTCTCGGCACCAAGCACAATAGCGGCTCCTGTTAAAAAATCAAATGCCCCCGCATGAAGTGCGCTTAGCGTTAAGGCCATCGTTACCGAACTCGATTGCACCAAAAGCGTGATCACAAATCCCAGCAGCAAAAAAACCAAAGGCGGCATGGAGGCGAAGCGCGACAAGTCAATCTGTTTCACCTCGGCTTCCATAGCTGTTTTCATAAAGGACAAGGCAATAAACAATAAACCAAATCCAAATAAAAAATAAGCTACATTCTTCATTGTTTTGCGGTTGCCGAACATCACAAATAAAATTCCGCCCAAACAAACAGCGGGATACGCCGCAATCTCAATATTTACTTTAAAGCCCATACTTACCACCAACCAACTGCTTAAGATGGTACCAAGGTTAGCTCCCATAATAATTGCCATGGCGTTTCGCATGGTAAACACTCCTGCGCCAACAAAAGCAAGTACCATCAACGACACCATGGAGCTGCTTTGAAGAATGCCGGTCACCAGGGCACCGCCACCCACTGCCCCCAGTCTGTTTTTGGTAATACGCTGTAAAAAGATTTTGAATTTTCGTCCCGAAAGATTTTTGAGCGATTCCTCCACTAAATACATGGCAAAAAGGAACAAGCCAACTCCGGCCAAAAGTTTTAATATGTTGGTGAGGCTCTCCATAAACTCAAAGGTGCAACTAAAAACGCCCCGATAGGATCTCTAAAATTAATCAGGACTTACCACAGTTCAAATGATTCAGTTGATAGAGCCTCATGATCTTCATCACCATAAGCATTAAAATCAACATCCAAAAACCAATAAAATTTTACTAAAAGGGTGGGGTCAGTTTGGAGCGATCAAATGGGGTCCATTTCAGCGGAATTTCCAGTTTATGCTGTTTTTTCAAAAGTACTCAGTTAGGGCACTTATCACAAAAGAAAAAGCCTTACATCGCTGCAAGGCTTGATTCTAGTGCTCCCTCTCCTGGGCTCCCCGAGACGCGCGCGCGCTCACTCGCGATAAAATCCCAACAGGTCTCAAAAAAAAAACACCGAAGAGATCTCTCATCTGCTTCGGTGTTGCTCCCTCTCCTGGGCTCGAACCAGGGACCCCATGATTAACAGTCATGTGCTCTAACCAGCTGAGCTAAGAAGGAATTTATTCTGGTTTTTCCTTTTCAACACCTCCCATTACCAATAAAGCACGCGGAAATTGTTGATTAGGGCTGCAAAACTACATCACTTTTTCGAATAAAACAATATCTTTACCAAAAAATTTAGAAAAAATCATGAGTTTACTAGTTGTTGGTACAGTTGCGTTCGACGCCATTGAAACCCCTTTCGGAAAAACAGACAAAATTGTTGGCGGTGCTGCCTCCTATATCGCGTTAGCGGCCTCTTATTTTAACCCAAATATCCATCTCGTTTCGGTCATCGGCGACGATTTTCCACAGAGCTTTTTAAACACACTCAAAGAATCGGGCGTAAATCTCGACGGACTGGAAATAAAAAAAGGTGAGAAATCTTTTTTCTGGAGCGGTAAATATCATAACGATCTCAATTCACGCGATACCCTCGAAACTCAATTAAACGTACTGGCAGATTTTAAGCCGGTAGTGCCCGAAAGTGCCAGAAACAGTGAATTCCTCATGCTTGGTAATCTGGCCCCCGCCGTTCAAAAAAGCGTAATTCATCAAATGACAACACGTCCCAAATTAATCATTCTCGATACCATGAATTTTTGGATGGACATGGCTTTGCCCGAACTAATGGAAACCATCGCGCTATGCGATGTACTCACCATCAATGATTCGGAAGCCCGCCAATTATCGGGTGAATATTCCTTAGTAAAGGCCTCCCAAAAAATCTTGAAAATGGGCCCTAAAATTCTCGTCATTAAAAAAGGCGAACACGGCGCATTGTTGTTTAACAAAGATGAAGTATTCTTTGCACCTGCTCTCCCCCTCGAAGACGTGTATGACCCCACTGGTGCAGGCGACAGCTTTGCCGGCGGGTTTGCCGGTTTCCTCTCCAGAACAAAAGACATCAGTTTCGAAAACATGAAACGCGCCATCATTTTTGGAAGCGCCATGGCCAGCTTTACCGTTGAAAAATTCGGCACCGAACGCCTCATTGGTCTTTCGCAAGAAAATGTGGACGATCGCGTTCAGGAATTTGTAGATTTGGTGCAGTTCGATATCGCCGTTTACTAAGGACTTTGTCGTGCAAAACACACTAAATTTTGTACTTTCACGTTATTTAATCTCTTGTCCTTAAAACGTATAATCACCGCCGGCCTTCTTGCGGCCTTTGTTGCCTCATGCAGCACTACCAAAAACACGGTGGTGAGTCGCGGTTACCACAATTTAACAGCCCGTTATAACGGCCTCTATTACTCAACCGTGAGTATTGATGAAGGCGTTTATAAGATCGAAAAGAGCAATAAGGACGATTTCGACAAACTTATTCCAGTTTACATTTATCCAACTGCCGAAAAAGCGAAAACCACTTTTCCCGATTTCGATAAATCCATCAAAAAATCTTCGCTCTGCATTCAAAAACACGCGATTAAAGACAGTAAAGGAAATGAGATCGCTTCCTCCGGAAAATGGATCGATGATAACTGGATCAATATCGGCACTTCACACTTCTACAAACGTGAGTTATTTAGTGCGATGGAAACATTTGAATATGTGGCCCGCACCTATAAAAATTCGGACGACAAGTACAGGGCCATTACCTGGCTCATCAAAATCAACAACGAAATTGGGGCGGTAAGCGTGTCCGAAGGTTATCTCAGTCTGCTCAAAAACGAAAACAAATTACCCACTGTAGTTAAAAATGAATTTCCCATTGCTTATGCCGACTACTACATACGGCGGGGGCAATACAACGAAGCCATGGCCAAGTTAATGCAGGCAAGCAGAAACTCCAGTTTCTTTTTTGGCATCGCCAAAAGTAAAAGAGCCCGATATTCCTTCCTCATTGGTCAGCTCGCCGAAATGCAAAATGACCACAAAAGAGCCATTCAATACTATACCAGAACAATTCAGTTGAAACCAAATTATGAAATGACTTTCTACAGCAAGATCAAGATTGCCCGCTTGCTGGATGTAACCCGAACCAATTCGCAGAAAACAAAAAAAGATCTTCTCAAAATGGCCAAGGAGATGAAAAACAGCGAGTATTATGACGTCATTTATTATACACTCGGTGAAATAGAAGAGCGCGAAAAAAACATGAACGAAGCCATCGCCTATTATAAGAAATCAGTTCGCACCAGCATCGCCAATCCTAAACAAAAGGCCCTCTCATATCTCAAACTCGCAGAAATAAATTTTGATCTCACCAATTACCAACCTGCTTCATCCTACTACGACAGCACCATCGCCTCATTGCCAAACGATCATCCCGATTACAAAAACATTGTGGCCCGAAAGAAAACTCTTGAAAGTTTGGTGACACAAATAAAAACCATTTCTAAAGAAGACAGTTTGCAGCGCATTGCAAAAATGAGCGACGAGGACCGAAACAAATTCATTGGAAAAATGATCGCCTCCATCGAAAAAGAAGAAGATCGAAAACGACAGGAACAAGAGGAAGCCATGAATCGGGTAAGTCTTCCAACCAGCACGGTGCCTTCGCTCGACCAGGGAATAGGTGCTACCCCTTCCAGCTTCTATTTCTACAATGCTTCTACATTGGCATTCGGCTTGGCCGATTTCAGCAAAAAATGGGGTAACCGCAAACTCGAGGACAATTGGCGACGATCTAATAAAACAGTAATTCTCGAGGAAGAAAAACCCGATAATTTAACTGGCAAAGTGATGAGCAAAGACAGTGTGTTAAAAGAAAAAAAATCGGTATCGTTTTATCTTAAAGACCTGCCCATGACCGATTCGGCCATCACCAAAAGCAATAATAGAATCATCAGGGCCTACTACAAAATGGGTTCCATTTATAAAGAAGAACTCAATAATACACAAAAAACAATTTCCACTTTTGAAGAACTCAACCGCAGATTCCCCGATAACCGATACGCCCTAAATACCTATTACGGGCTATACCGCATCTATTTGCAAGAGAAAAACACTACCAAAGCAGATTATTATAAGAACAAGATTCTCACCGAATTTCCCGAGAGTGAATTTGCGATGCTGATTAAGAACCCTGACTATGCCAAGGAATTAAGTGCGCAAAAAAGTGAGGTGGAAACGTATTATGTGGAATTGTTTGGCATCTATCAGCAGATGGATTATACCAAATCGTTCACGATGGCCAAAGAAGGTATTTCTAAATTCGGGAAAAGTGATTATTTACCAAAATTTGAGTTTATTAAGGCCATGAGTAGCGGAAAGATAAAGGGAATTGATACCCTCGAACAAAATCTGAAACTTCTGGTGGCCAAATATCCCAATTCGGAAGTCACGCCTTTTTCGCAGGATGTATTGGCCTCCATAAAAAAAATTAAAACACCCGAGGTCGTGAAACCCCTCGACAGCTTAGCTGTGAAGAAAGATACCTTTGTTGTAAAGTTCGACATCCCCCATTTTATTGTTGCGTTTACGCCCGACAATGCCAAAGTGGTTGAATCTCTTAAAACAAATATCGGCAACTTTAATACTGTTTTTTACAACAGCAAAAGTTTTGATATCAGCAGCAATTTATTTGGTACTAACCAAATGGTTCTCGTTAAGTCCTTTGCCAATGCGAAAGAAGCCTTGGGCTATTACGAAAACCTTATCGCCGAACCTGATTTGTATAAAGGCGATGTGAAAAAAGGAGAAGTAGAATTATACCCCATCTCCTCCGATAATTTACCACTTTTATATAAACTCAAAAACTGGCCCGATTACAAATCCTTTTATGGCCGTGAGTATAAAAATCTGAAGTCAGGAAATTAGTACCCTACTTTGAACGTATTTGTATTGCATATTAACCCCACTAAGCCTTCACAAAAACAGCATACGATTAGTTTTTGAGAACATCCTGCAAAAAATCAGCCGGCAAACAGTTGCGCGAGATGGGGATTCACAACCGAAACTAATCTATTTTTTTGGAAAATTCTCGTTTACTAATGCCTTAGAAATCCAAAAATCATCAAAGAGTCCCGTTTTTTTGCATTTTTAATTGTTTATTAGTACTTTTCATAAAAGTTTTAGCCCATGTTAGGAAGAAACAATACAAAGAATACAACAGGAGATGCCACCTCGGTAAATCTCATAGGAAACGGTACCACCATTATTGGTGATATCACTTCCGGAGGCGACGTGCGAATTGACGGCCTGTTAAAAGGAAACATCGTTATAACCGGTAAATTTGTGCTGGGAGCCAGTGGTAGTGTTGAAGGGAACATCACAAGTGTGAATGCCGACCTAAGTGGTGAAGTGCGTGGAACAGTTTCAATTGCGGAGGTTTTATCTTTAAAAAGTACTGCAAAAATTGCCGGCGATATCATTACCTCTAAACTGGTAATTGAACCCGGTGCTCTCTTTACCGGAACCTGCAATATGGGTGCAAAAGTGAAAAACATGGTTCAAAACAGCGGACACGTAAATGTCGCAGCCCAAACCGCCTAATCCCTATTTTAAATACAGTAACATGGCCTTTCAAATGGTGGCCATTATTGGTTTATCGGTTTTTGGCGGACAAAAACTCGATGCCTGGTTCAACAACTCACTTCCCATCTACACCATCGTGTTAAGTCTTTTAGGAATTGGTTTCGCCCTGTATTTGGTATTAAAGGACCTCATCTTTCCCAAAAAATGACGCCACAAAAGATCCTCTTTCAAAGTTTGTTTTCGCTCCTCATCCCTTCCCTATTGGGACTGCTAAGCAGCTTTTTGCTCAATACGTTTTCGGTGGTGCAAACAAAGGACTTTCTTTGGGGACTTTGTTTTTTCCTCATCACCGGCATTATTCTCAACATCATCTATACACTGCGTAGGCACCATAAAGAATTTACGCAACTCTTGTTTGTTTGCACCGTATTGCGACTATTGGCTGCACTCATTTTTATTTTTGCACTATCATTTGTAGAAGGTAAAGACTTCTTTAACTTCGCCCTGCATTTTATAGTGTACTTTATTTATTTCATCATTTTCGAGATTCGCTTTATTTTATTGCTCCTTAAGAACAAATCACTAAAACCGGGTACTTATGAAAAATAAATTTATCCTAATTCTTTTTTCCATAGCTCTAACACTTGGGGCGCAGGAAAAGACAAATAAAAAAGACAGTGAATACAAATTCACCATTTTAAAAAATATTGAAGCCACGCCGGTACAAAACCAAAATCAAACAAGCACCTGCTGGTCCTTTTCTTCCCTGTCATTTTTTGAAAGTGAACTGATGCGGATGGGAAAAGGCAATGAATACAACTTAAGTGAAATGTTTGTGGTGAATAAAGTGTATTCCTTAAAAGCCGACAATTATGTTCGCATGCATGGAAAAACTAATTTTGGTGAAGGAGGTGGTTTTCCCGATTGCATTTATGTTTTGAAACATTACGGCATGGTGCCCGAAGAAGTGTATATGGGAAGGAAGGATGCCGCTGCTCCGCACAACCATAAATTATTGGAAACTACCCTGAGTAATATTTTGAGACCGGCCGCGCTCGATGAAACTCAAAAAATTGATTTTGATTTTTTGCACAATACCATTTCTGCCACCTGTGATGAGTTTTTAGGAAAAGTACCTGAGAAGTTTGATTATAAAGGGAAAACGTATACACCAAAAAGTTATGCCGAAGCTACCGGATTGAATCCCGATGATTACGTGTACCTTACTTCTTTTACGCACCACCCCTTTTATGAAAAATTTGTTTTGGAGATCCCTGATAATTGGAATTGGCAAGGCGTTTACAACCTGCCTTTAAATGAATTAAAAGAAGTGTTGAGCAGTGCTATTAACAACGGCTATACATTTGCTTGGGGAGCCGATGTAAGTGAAAAAGGATTTTTAAGGGCCGATGGTTTAGCTATTGTTCCTGAAACCCCCTTTGCAAAAATGACAGATGCCGACAAAAAAAACATGTCAACCCTCCCTCAAAAACAATTGGAGATCACCCAGGAATTGCGTCAAAAAGCATTTGACAATTATGAAACTCAAGATGACCATGGCATGCACGCCACTGGTTTGGCAAAGGATCAGAATAACACAATTTATTACGTGATCAAAAACAGTTGGGGTAAAGAATCCAATCAATGCGATGGCTATTTTTACGCCAGCGAAAGTTATATGCTGTATAAAACCACCAGCATCATGCTTCACAAAAAAGCGCTTCCGCCGGCTATTGCAAAGAAGTTGGGAATTACCCAGTAGATTACTCTAAAAACTTAAAGGTGAAAACCTGTGAGTTACGGAATTGCACCTTTAGAATGTTTCATCTATTGTGCAGCAGATGATAGTTTTTTTATCTGCTTTTGAAATTAACCTCACGCGATGATTCAGTCTCCCTAAATTAACGATTAATAATCGGTAGAATTTAATCCAAGCAGTCTTTATCAAATAATCCTATTCTCACACCCAATTGCATATTCCCCTTTTCTTTTATCTTTACACCGGGCTAAACCGAAAGTAATATCGTGAATTGCGCGCGATTAGGGAATGCCTTTTACAACTCTTAAACATTACTATGACACTTGGCTCCGGCTCTCCCTTTCGATCAAAAGACCTCATATTTCTCGTGGTAATGATCGTTCTTGGAATTTTTATGCGCTTGATCTGGCCCTCAGACATGGAGTGGAAGGATGACGAAAAAGATATGTTTGCCATGGCACAAAAAGCCGTCGAAACAGGAAGTCTTCCCAAAGCCGGCATGCGAAGTGGTGGTGGCATTGTGAATCCGGGATTAAGCGTTGCGCCATTTGCCCTATTTGCACTCTTCACCAAAGATCCCGTCGTGATGAACCAACTTGTGCAAGTGGTAAATGTGCTAGCTCTCTGCTGTTTTTTATTCTTTATATCGTCGAAGATCAAAGGGCGCGACCGCGACGTCTGGTTAAACGGCCTGGCGCTGGCCGCAGTGAGTCCTTTAGCAGTCTTGTTTTCCAGAAAAATTTGGGCGCAGGATATGTTGCCCCTTATTTCCTTTTTGTTTCTTGCTTCAAATTATTACCGGCAAAAAGGTTGGGGCGCTTTTTTATGGGGACTTACGGGCGCTGTAATGGGACAAATTCACATGAGTGGATTCTTTTTCGCGGCCGGTATTTTTGTGTTTACGGTGGCGCACGATCATTTTAACGGCTTCCGTTTTCGCTGGGGCTACTGGCTCGCGGGCTCTATGCTGGGGGGCATCACCCTCATCGGTTGGATCCTATTTATGCGCCAACATCCGCAAATAAACCGACAAAGTCTTTCACATGCATTTGAATTCAGTTTTTTCATTTATTGGTTCATCGACTCCCTGGGGATTAACATCTACTATTCATTACGTGAACATTTTTGGGACTTTATCCGCGAACCACTGTTGATGGGCATTCCCACCTATTTGATGGTACTTGTTCATTTATTTTTAATTGCCATGGCGGCACTAACACTGAGCAAATTGGTGAATGTAGGCAAATCCTTCATCAGAAGTCTGAAGGGAGGGGCACTGCGTTCGGGAAAATTTTTCCGCAACATGGACCTCACTCACTTCTATCTCTATGGCATCTTGTTGGGCTTGGGGGTGCTCTTAACATTCGGTTTCACAATGGTACATCCTCATTACCTCATTTGTGCGTTTCCGTTCCAGTACATTTTTTTAGCCAAATTATTTGAAAAACAAAAACTGCTGTTTCGCTTCATTGTATTGGCACAACTCATCATCACCATGGGCTTTCTTTTTTATATTCACAAAAACGGAGGCGCTCCACAGGGTGATTACGGTGTTGCGTATCATGTTCAGGTACTTAACTAAACCAAATCGACTGAAAGTAGATCGATTTGAAGAACAGAAGAATGAAATTCTTAGTTATAAACACAGAGATTCTGTGTTGAATGTAAATAGGTGCTGAAAGTCATGCGCTAAAAAACGCATTTTTCAAAACGATTGAGAACAATGAATCAAAAAAAATAACATGAAACATCTACCACTTTTTATCAGCGCATTTTTTCTGCTTTTGTTGCAGAGTGCAGGCGCACAAACCCTTAAACCAACCGACAAACTAGCCTTGTTAAAGGGTATGGTTACCAATATGAAAGGAAAACCACTTAATAAGGAAACGGTTTTACTGGTAAACGACCAAACAAAAACAACGGTTCAAGTAAACACCGATGCCAATGGAAAATTTGAGGTATTGGCTCCCATCAGTGCTACCTACAGCCTCAAATACAAAGCCTTTACCAGCAATGTAGATTATACCAAAATGGTGATCCCCGGCGATAAGGATGCCACTTATGAAGTTCTGATCAAGATAGATCCACCTAAAAATTTTGTATTAGAAAATGTCTATTTTGAAACCGGAAAATCAGCCCTGAAACCAAATTCGTTTAAAGCTCTGAATGATTTGGTAGAAGTACTGAAGCTCAAAAGCACCATGGTAGTAGAGATTCAGGGCCATACCGACAATGTGGGTCAGGAGGAAGATAATTTGAAACTTTCACAGGAAAGAGCCAATGAAGTAAAAAAGTACTTGATCTCAAAAGGAATTTCCGACGAAAGGGTTACGGCGAAAGGTTATGGACCTTCGGTGCCCATTGCCGATAATGCCACCGACGCAGGCAAAGCTAAAAACCGCAGAACCAGTTTGAAAGTGATCAAAGAGTAAATCAATGTCTCTGAACATTTTTTTTTGCAACTACTCTTTGATAAACTTAAAAGTCTTCTGCCCCATTTCGTTTTCTGCTTTCAACAGGTAAAGACCGAAAGGCAAAGTACTCACATCCAATTCCACTTGTTGATCAGTGCTCTCTGAAGTTCTTACTATTTGTCCTAAACAATCAGAAATTGTTACATAGAATAAACGTGCAGATCCTTCCCCGCGTATTAAAGTCAAATGGTCTTTTGCAGGATTTGGATAAATTGAAATGCCTTCTAAATCAGCCGATGCACTTGAAATCCCCATACAATTTGCCACTGTAACTGCCACTGAAACGGGAAGCGAAACGCATTGCAATGCATCTTTCACTTCAGCGGTGTACGTGGAGTTGCTTGTTGGATATACCTGCACGGTTGGGCTAAGATTACTACTGATGGTGCCTCCGGGAAGATTTTCGGTCCAGCTATAGCTGAACGCGGATGAGGGCCCCACGGCAAGCGTGCCAATTGACACGATGCTGAGTTTCAAAGAATCGGGGATGCAGCGAACACCTGAAGCCGGACTTACAGCAAACGAAAACTGGGGAAGCACATTCACACAAATCACTGTTGAACCAACACAGCCGCTGCTATTGCCTAATACTGTGTAACAGGTGGAGGTTTGAGGTCGCACCGTTGCTATTCCGCTACTGGAGGGGACTGATGGTAGCCATGTGTAAGAATTTGCACCGGTAGCTGTGAGATTAACAGGTTTTGAGAACAAGGGGAAATTACTTGCGATGCAGGTGTTCACACTGCTTTGTGTTACTGTGATGGTGGGTCCGGGTACAATGGTAATTATATTAGTGGTGTAACCATAGCCAACTGTAAAGAGCACTCCAAGGCCCACCGTATAGGTGCCGGCTGTGGGAAAAGAAATAGATGTAACAGCTATTGCCGGATTAGCGATAAGGGGTCCTGCCGGCGAAACGGCCCAGGTGTATGCCAAGGCAGTATTAGTGCCAATATTGGCCGAAAGAACGGCACTTGAACCCGCACAAGCACTGCTGCTCAAAACAAAGGTAGCTTGTGCATGTGAATGCGCGGAAAGCAGAAAGAAAAAGATCAACAACAAGAAACTTTTGTGTTGGATCTGATTTATGATTGACTTGTATCCTGAAATTTGTTTCATGGGTTGCTGTTTTAGTGAATTAGTCAAAGCCAAAGAATAGACGTTATTTAAGCTCCAAGTTAGTGAAATAATGGTTTCCATGAAAAGTTTAACATAAAACTATTCGCGGATTTCTTCTGTGTTTTAGCTTGCCACGAGGCAAATCCTCACATTTTGGCTCTTTTATTGAAATTGCGTCAATTTCCCCCTTCATTACCCAACCAAATGCCCCCCATGCATCGTACTATAGATAAGAAACCATGAAGAACTATATCTCTCTATTGACCCGTAAACTGATCCATAAGTTTAGCACACTTTTTGTTCAGCACTTGGTGAAGCTCGAATTGCCAGCAATGGTGAGTCCTGCCAGCCCTAAAGAAAACGAACTGATAAACAGATTTTCAACCACCAATAATCAGCGCTATATGAAAGCACGTCAATTAACCCTCCCCATGTTTCCCCTCAATGTTGTATTATTTCCGGGCGAAACCACCAAACTCTATATTTTTGAGGACCGTTACAAAGAATTGGTGGATGATTGTCTCGATAATAATGCCTCATTTGGAATTCCATTTGTTGAGAAAGGCAAGATGCAGAAATTTGGTTGTGAAGTGAAGATTAACCGCATTTTAAAGACCTACGAAAATGGAGGAATGGATATTTTGGTAGAGGGAACCGGAATTTTTGAATTACTTCAGTTCACCGAAACACTCAAACCAAAATTATATGGCGCAGGTCTGATTGAATACCTTAACTCTAATCAGAAGATCATTCTCTCTAATTTACAGGATGCGACGGTAAATTATTTCGGCACGGTACAAAATAAACTCATCGATTACGACACCGTGGCCAACTTATCGGTGTACAGCGTTGCGTCTTCTCTGCAGCTCACCACTCCCGAGAAATACCGCCTCATTTCATCGGCCAACCAACAAATTCATTTACTTAATCAATTGAATTTTATCACACATATTATCACCACCGAACAGCATTTAAAGGATCGGTTTATTGATAATTAAGACGGGTGATTCTCTATTCTTTAAATAGTTTGCCCTTGGCTTGACCATCGCTCACGTCTCCCAGATCTTGAGGATCACCGGAATAATAGATATTGCCGGTATTTTGGATGTTGAATGCAAACCGCTTGGTACCCGTCGCATTCACATAACAATCACCTATACTGGCGGTATGAATGAACATGTAATTTGCCACTGATAGTGCTCGGGTATTTACAAAATTAATCCCTGTGGTATACACATATAACGTGTCGGCTTTTCCTCCCACATACATATCACCATTACCGTTTGAGGTGGTTTTAATGGTGCGGAAAGTCCCGTTCAAATATAAATCGCCCGAGCTGGAAACCCTTACATAAATATAATCCTGCTTATAATCCTCATCAAAAGTCACCACTCCCACTCCGCTGTTCTCAAGATAATCGAGTTGCGGAACGGTGACGGTAAACCGGATCACACGTTTGTATCCTCTCACAAAATTACAACGGTTTTTGTTTTCAAGGATGAGCGTATCGTTTCTCACTTTTGAACTGATATTTGAAATGATGTGTTCCCCGCAGGTGACTTCTACTTTGTATTCTGAACCTGAGACCACTTTTACTTCAAATTTATCCGGTACCATCACAGCCTTAAATGTTCCCGGATAGCGTGTTTCGGTAATATCGCTTCCGTTAGAGGTAAAACAATCGAGTGTATTCTCCTTTTTGCACGACAACAGGAGAATCAAAATAGGTATGTAGACTAAAATCCGCTTCATTTATTTTAAATACATTCTGTATCCTATTCCATATTCAAACGTGTAAGCTACAGCAAAATGTGTTCTTAATCCAAAAGTTACCATAAACCCGCTGGGGCTGTAATACCTCACGCCCAACCTGCTCACCACCATGGCATCGGGATTTCCCTTTTGAAAAACATAATATCCTATTTCAATCGGCAAACTTATTCGGCCTATGTTGTAAGCGTATCCCACACGTGCACTTATTCTGAATTGGTCTATCCCGGTAGGTTTTTCAAGGAACTTTTCTTCATAATCAATGAGGTAATTCTGATCGTAAAACACATCCATTCCCGCAGAAAATTTATGTGTATTTCGTATGTTTCTTTGGTAACTCCCCGAGAGCACATAACTCATCAATTCCGGACTACCAATGGAACGCTCATTAACACCAAAGGCTCCCATTACCACGATCTCGTTTTTTGACTTCGCTCTGCCTGAGGAATCTACCCTCGTAACAAGGGGACGCGTGGCAGCAGGGATCAGAAAATTAAACCCCGCCGATAACCCGGCCATATTAAGTCCCAGATTTGGATTCTTGGCTTTTCCGTTACTGCAATGCGAAAAAGTAATTCCCGGCTCAAAACGCAAATTTTTGCTGAGTTGTAGATGCCACATCCACCGGAACTGCACAAACGCATTTAGGTGGCTGCCTATGGCAATATCTTTATGGTTTTCATAAATATCAAATCGTTTGGTGATGTATGTGGCACCCCATAATATCCGCATCACCACACGCGACGGCTTATTAATTTCATTCAACGGTATTTCAATATAAGGTGCCGCAGTGATGGCGTAGCCCAATTGAGCAGGGTTGGCAAAATCAATCACCTGTAAACTGATGCCAACATCGGGTTTGTTATTTTCGAGGTGCCATAATTTATTCCCTAAAGTGGGCTTCGAAATATTTACTTCGTAAAATGTGGGATAGCCCTTCACCAAATGTCCGATGCTGATGCGGTGAATCATAATAAAACCCTTACTGATCACGGGTTTTATCTGCCAGTCGGGATGTGAGGTAAGACCGTTTTGCCCATAAAACATGCAGGGAAAAATGGCCAGAACCAATACGTATGGCAAGAACTTTCTATTCAACGTGCTAAAATAAATAAAATTAGCAAACCTTACCTTTTCTGTAAAAGAAAAACATGATTAATTTCTTAAATTTGCCATCTATGGACGAACGCGCGAGCTCTTTTTTGAGATTGTTGAAGATTATGGATGAACTCAGGGAGCAATGCCCCTGGGATAAAAAACAAACCATCGAAAGCATCCGACACCTTACCATTGAAGAAACCTTTGAATTAAGTGATGCCATCCTGAAAAAAGACCTTCAGGAAGTAAAGAAAGAACTGGGCGATATTTTGCTTCACATTGTGTTTTATTCGCGCATCGCCTCCGAAACCGGTGACTTTACAATCAAAGAGGTGATCGACAGCTTGTGTGAAAAACTTATTTTCCGCCATCCTCATATTTACGGCGATGTAAAAGCCGAAACCGAAGAACAAGTAAAACAAAACTGGGAACAACTCAAACAAAAGGAAAAAGGAGGCAATAAATCGGTATTGGCCGGCGTTCCAAACAGTATGCCCGCCTTATTAAAAGCTTACCGTATTCAAGAAAAAGCACGTGCCGTGGGATTCGACTGGGAAAAACCGGAACAGGTGTATGAAAAAGTGAAAGAAGAATTGGCCGAATTTGAAGTGGAAGTGAAAAATAAAAACAAAGAAAATGCAGAAAAAGAATTTGGCGATATCTTGTTCTCTCTAATCAATTACGCACGTTTCATCGATATTAATCCCGAAGATGCGCTGGAGCAAACAAATAAAAAATTCATTCAACGTTTTTCCTATATGGAAAACAAAGTAAAGGATCAGGGCAAACAGATTGCCGACTGCAACTTGGAGGAGCTCGATAACTACTGGAACGAAGCAAAGGACCTGAACTAAACCAGTGACGGAATTTCTCAAAAATAATAAACTTGTTTTGTCGCTTTATTTGCTGATTCTGGGAATAGCAATCGGCCTCCTGCTTTCATTCGACAAAATCACCTTTCACCTTTATGTGAACCAATTTGTAGGAAATAAAGTCACCGATGTGTTTTATTACTACATCACGTATTTGGGCGATGGCCGCATAGCAGGCATTCTAATACTGCTCATCATAATTTACAATGTGCGGGTGGGGCTTTACACCGGGGTTTCTTTCCTAAGTGCAAGTTTGGCCGCTAATATCATTAAGTATTTTTATTTTGGCGATGCGCATCGACCGTTTTACATTTTTCAGTGGATCAAAAAACATCCCATCATTTACGTAAAGGGCGTGGAAATGAATATTCATAATAGTTTTCCAAGTGGACATGCTACACAAGCCTTCGCTATTTTTATGTGTTTGATTTTTGTCTCGCGCGATATCCGTTTAAAATTACTTTTTCTGACACTAGCCACACTCACCGCCTTTAGCCGGGTGTATTTATCACAACACTGGCTAATCGATATTACCGCAGGAAGTATTATTGGGACCACGTTCAGCATTTTGTTCTACACTGTCTTTATGAACAACAACAGATTACAGAAATTAAATCGTCCTTTATTTAGTTTTATCGGGGTTGAATAAACTGCTAAAAAATAACATCTTACCTGTTTTTTTAATTGCCCTCATCGCCGGCCTTATTTTTATTCCTTTTATTGGCAATTGTCCGCTCTTCGACTGGGATGAAGTAAATTTTGCAGAGTGTGCTCGCGAGATGATCGTGTCGGGAAATTACTCTCTGGTACAATTAAATTTTCGTCCCTTTTGGGAAAAGCCCCCCATGTTTATTTGGTTTCAAGTATTGAGTATGCACGTATTCGGAATCAATGAGTTTGCCGCTCGATTTCCAAATGCGCTCTGCAGCATCGCCACCCTCGTCACCCTCTACCTCATTGGGCAGCATGTTCACTCTAAAAAATTCGGGTTGCTTTGGGCCGGCATCTATGTCACCAGTTTGTTGCCGCATTTTTATTTTAAAACAGGCATTATCGACCCTTGGTTTAATTTATTTATTTTGCTTGCCGTCTTTAATTGTTTTCGCTTTCTGTCCAATCCCCAAGGTAAAAGAGAACTCCTATCAGCTCTTTTGGCCGGACTATTCCTTGGAATGGCTGTCCTCACCAAAGGCCCGGCGGCGCTCTTAATTCTGGGTTTAACACTACTCGCTTACTTGGTGTGGAACAAACAATTAAAACTGCTTTTCACAACACCTTTTATACTTTTTGTTGGATCTACCCTCCTGGTTTCGGGAAGTTGGTTCCTCATTGAATGGCTCAAAGGAAATGGCATGATCATTCGCCAGTTCATCGATTATCAATGGCGATTGGCTGAGACTACAGATGCGGGGCATGGCGGTTCCTTCTATTATCACTTTGTGGTACTGTTAATTGGCTGCTTCCCTGCTTCCCTCATTTTTATTTTATCATATTTCAATTACAGAGAGATCACTCCCTATAACCGAAATTTTCGCCGCCTCCTACTCTGTTTGTTTTGGGTCGTATTACTAATTTTTTCCGTTGTTAAAACAAAAATTGTACACTATTCCTCTGTTGCTTATTTCCCCCTCTCATTTGTGGCCGCATTAGGATTGGTGGAGAATTTTAAGGGACTTGCTTTTCCAAGGCCGCTCAAAATAGTGTATTGGCTGGTAGCCGGTTTGCTTGGCCTGGCCGCACTGCTATTAGGACTCTTCAAATTTATGAAGGATCCTCTTTTAAAGAGCGGACTCATTAAAGACGAGTTTGCGGCCCAAAATATGGCAGCCGATGTGCATTGGTCAGGCTATGAATGGTTGCTCGGCGTGCTCTTTCTGGCTTCAGCTGTCCTAATTTACCGGGCCCTCCTCAAAAATGAAATCAAGTTAATCTACATTGGACTAGCACTCAATCTGGTTTTCATCATCCTTACCGTGAATGTGATCATTCCAAAGATTGAAATGTATACCCAACGCGCTACTATTGAGTTTTATAAACAATGTGCCAAACACCCCTGTTATGTAGAAACGCACGGCTTTAAGAGTTATGCGTATTTATTCTATTCCCAGCGTCAACCGTCTGATTATCAGAACCCCGAGCAACAGAAGTTCATTGAACATAAACTGGATGAAATGGTGCGCGACGGATCGTCCAGAGTAACCAGCTATGCGGTTTCCAACCAATTGTGGATGGAATATGGCATTGTAGATCGTCCCGCTTACCTGGTAACAAAATCGCAGCTTCAAAGCGAGCTTCTGCGCATGCCGGGCATGACGAAATTATACGAACTTAACGGTTTCACCTTTTTTGTGAGAATGCCATCAGATACTGCCAAATAGTCTATTTTTTTGGGATGGCATAAAATATGAATTACCTTTAGTACTAATTTAAGAATTGACCTATGGACTTTAACGATTTGAATTCAATTGGCTTTAAAGACACGATTGATGAGGATTCGGACTTTATCCCTCTTTTAAGTGCGGAGGATGAAGACAATATGCGGAATGAGAAGATCCCCGAAATACTGCCAATATTGCCACTTCGCAACACCGTCCTTTTTCCGGGTGTGGTAATTCCCATCACAGTAGGTCGCGATAAATCGATCCAACTTATAAAAGACTATAATAAAGGCGATAAAACGATTGGTGTGGTAGCTCAAAAAAGCGACGATACCGAAGATCCGGGCGGAGAAGACCTCTATCAGGTAGGCACAGTGGCGCATATCATCAAAATGTTGCGGATGCCCGATGGAAATACCACCATCATTATTCAGGGTAAAAAACGATTTAAGATCATTGAATACATACAGGTGGAACCCTACCACAAGGCACGCGTGCAGGCCTTCGACGAATCACATCCGCTAAAAGCAGATAAGGAATTTCAGGCCATCGTTTCCAATTTGAAAGAAACCTCCACGCAAATCGTGAAGATTTCACCCAATATTCCAAGTGACGCGGGCTTTGCCATCAACAACATTGAAAGTCCCACCTTTTTGGTGAATTTCATTTCCTCCAACATGAATGCCAGCACTACCGACAAACAGAAAATGCTGGAAGTGGCGAATCTAAAGGAACGCAGTTTGCTCGTACTGGAATACTTGAACAAAGAATTTCAAATGCTTGAGTTGCGAAATCAGATCCAGAACAAAACAAAAATGGACCTCGATAAACAGCAGCGTGAGTATTTTTTGAATCAGCAAATTAAGACCATTCAGGAAGAATTAGGTGGTAATAATTTTGAGCAAGAGATCACCGGCTACAGAGAAAAAGCGGAGACCAAAAAATGGAGTACCGAGATCAAAGAATTGTTTGAAAAACAAGTCTCCAAATTGCAACGCATGAATCCCAATGCGGCTGAACATGGGATCCAGACCAATTACGTGGAACTCTTGCTGGAATTACCCTGGGATGAAGTAACTAAAGATAATTTTGACCTTAAACACGCACAACAGATTTTAGACGATGATCATTTTGGACTTGAGAAAGTAAAAGAACGAATCATTGAACATTTGGCTGTACTTAAATTAAAAGGCAATTTAAAATCACCCATCATTTGTTTGTATGGTCCTCCCGGAGTGGGAAAAACCTCTTTAGGAAAAAGTATTGCGAAGGCGCTCAACCGAAAATATATCCGCATGAGTTTAGGCGGGCTAAAAGATGAGAGCGAAATTCGCGGACACCGCAAAACCTATATTGGGGCGATGCCCGGACGGATTATTCAGAATTTAAAAAAGGTGCAAACCAGCAATCCGGTGTTTATTTTAGATGAGATCGATAAAGTTGGGAACGATTACCATGGTGATCCTTCGAGTGCCTTATTGGAAGTTTTAGACCCTGAACAAAATTCAAATTTTTACGATAATTTTCTCGAATTGGATTATGACCTCAGCAAGGTAATGTTTATTGCCACCTGTAATAATCTCAATACCATACAACCCGCGCTGCGCGACCGCATGGAGATTATTGAAGTAAATGGTTATACTGTAGAAGAAAAATTAGAGATCGCCAAACGTCATTTAATTCCTAAACAAGTAGAAGAAAATGGTTTAAAGAAAAATCAGCTGAAGATTGCGGATAAAGTGCTGGAATTTATTATCGAAACTTACACTGCAGAGAGCGGCGTAAGAAATCTTGAAAAAAAGATCTCTAAGATTGCCCGAAACGTGGCCGTGCACATTGCACGCGAAGAGGATTCACCTAAAATCACCGAAGAAAGTGTTATCAAAATCTTGGGTCCTTCTCACATAAAAGATAAATATCAAGGCAATGACATTGCAGGAGTAGTTACAGGTTTGGCTTGGACACAAGTTGGTGGAGATATTTTATTTATCGAAACAAGTTTAAGTAAAGGTAAAGGAGGGAAACTTACACTCACCGGTAATTTGGGTGATGTGATGAAAGAAAGCGCTACCCTGGCTCTGGAATATTTGAAGGCTCATCCGTATCTACTTGGTTTAAGCAGCGAAGTGTTTGAAGAGAATAATATTCACATCCACGTACCCGAAGGAGGCACTCCAAAAGACGGTCCAAGTGCAGGTATTGCCATGCTCACCTCGGTGGCCAGCGCATTTACTAAGCGCAAGGTTAAAAAGGCCTTGGCCATGACCGGCGAAATTACCCTCAGAGGAAAAGTACTGCCGGTTGGTGGTATTAAAGAAAAATTATTGGCCGCTAAACGTGCGGGTATAAAAGAAGTGATTCTATGCATCGACAATAAAAAAGACGTTGATGATATTAAGCCCGATTATTTAAAAGGTTTAACCTTTCACTATGTCACAAAAATGGAAGAAGTACTGCAGTTGGCTTTACTGAAGGAAAAGGTGAAGGAATTGAATTGATACTGTGTTTGAACTTTTAAGGCTTTCCGTTTGGTTGCATTTTTTGTACTAAATTAAACAGTTGGATCTAATTAGATCCTCCCATTCCTCACCACAATGGAGGTCACAATGCTCTATTTCCCTATAAGTTTCGAACGGACAGGTGTTTTGTAATTTAAACTTTAACACGTATATTTGTAAATATATATACACGTGTAATGACAACCAAACTCACCTTGACAATTGACGACTCAGTAATCTCAATTGCTAAGAAATACGCCAAACAAAAAGGAAAAAGTCTGTCGGACATCGTAGAAAACTATCTCATGTCGTTGACCTCTAAAGAAAATAAAACAGACAGTATTTCACCAAAAATTTTAAAATTAATGGGGTCAATTGAATTGCCTGAAGACTTTGACTATAAAAAAGAGCTAGCCAAAGTTCTGCTAAGGAAGTATAAATCATGAAGAATCTTTTTTTAGACACCAACGTACTTATTGATTTTTTCGCAGACCGCAAACCTTTTTCAACAGAAGCTGCAAGGCTTTTTAATTATTCCTTTAAGAAGCAAATAAACATTTATATTTCTGCTGTTTCTTATAATAACATGTATTACATTCTACGGCAATCGTGTTCACATGCAGAAACTATTAAGATGTTAACGGAGTTAAATGAGTGGACAGACATAATTGACGTTTCTAAAGATATCATAAAGAAGGCACTTAAATCAGACTTCAAAGACTTTGAAGACGCAATTCAATATAACTGTGCAAAATCTTTAAGTAAAATTGATTTCATTGTTACGCGTGACACTAAAGACTATAAACCAAGCGCATTACCAATATTGACTCCAAAGGAAGCGGTATCTCTGGTGGAAAGTAGCAGCAGGTAAAACATCTTCATAACACCTCATGTTATTCGAATTCGATCAAAACAGAGGAGTTAGCAAAAACAATTTAGCATTTAAACGTTCCTTCCTAGACTTAATCAGGTTAATCGTGGACAAAAATAGTGCTTGCCTTGCTCGATTTTTTTTGCGTAATTTCAGCGCAAACATCTGTGCTTTATAAAAATCGGAATAATTTGCTCCTAACAAATAAAAAAAATTAACACATGGACGCACACGTTAAAAAGTACATCTCCAACCAATCTACCGACAGGCAGACAATTCTGTCGCAGATTCACTCGCTAATTGTGGAAGAAGACAAAACCGTTGTACCAATTGTAGAACCCATGATGGGAAAAGAAATGATTGTGTATAAGGCAAAAGGTTCGATGAAATATGCACTTGCCGGCGTGAAGAAATATATGTCGCTCCATGTTTTACCCATGTATGGATCGGAGAAATTGTACACAAAATATCAAGCGCTTTTTCCTACGGCAAAATTTCAAAAAGGCTGTATTAATTTCAACGCCGCGGAGGAGATGCCTTTGGGAATTGTAAGAAAATTATTTGCCGACTGTTCAGGAATTGACCTAATTAAGATAAGAGAGGAGTATTTAAGGGAAAAGAAACTAAAAGGTAAAACGAAGAAATAAACTGTTCTCGCTAGTTTATTGTAGTAATTTGAACTTGTCCGCCGCAACCATAGATTGGCAAAAGCTCAACAATAATAAGCAAAAGCTTCGCTTAACTCGAATAAAAAAGAGCTAGGACTTTCGTAGCCTTCAGTCGCAAAAACACATGATCTTCAGGTCAGAACGTTTCTTTTTACCTCTGTCCCATTTGTTAGAAAATTCACTCTAAGCCTTTTGGCAATTGTTACTAGTTAAGGATTCATTCAGACGGGTTAATCGTAGGCCCAAAAATTGGGAGAAAATTAAGATAAATTGACAGAACAATTTAAGAGTTCAATTGTTATTATTATCTAACAACATTATACAAGTTCTCAATGGCAAACTATCTTATAATTGGCGCTTCTTCCGGAATAGGTAAAGCACTTGCGCTTCAATTGGCTGATAATGGCCATCAAGTGTTTGGCACTTTCAATAAGAATGAACCATCTGCAGAACATCCACTTATTAAGTACAGTCATTTGAATGTTTTAGATGAAAACTTTTCACTTGCTTTTTTGCCCGACACATTAGCAGGGGTAATCTACTGCCCGGGTAGTATTAATCTTCGACCATTTGAAAGAATTAAGCCGGCAGATTTTATAAATGACTATAACTTGCAAGTTGTAGGAGCCATCAAAACAATACAAACCGTTGCTTCTAAATTGAAGAACAGTGAGAATGCTTCCATTACCCTTTTTTCAACTGTTGCAGTTCAAACCGGCTTGCCCTTTCATTCGCAGGTGTCTGCGTCCAAAGGAGCAATTGAAGGTTTAACAAAAGCATTGGCGGCTGAGTATGCTCCTAAAGTAAGAGTGAATTGTATAGCGCCTTCTCTAACCGATACTCCTTTGGCAGCCACATTACTAAACAGTGAACAAAAAAAGGAAGCAAATGCCCAGCGTCATCCTCTAAAAAGAATTGGAACAACTGATGACATCGTTAACATTGTTGATTTTCTGATATCTCCTAAATCCAGTTGGATAACAGGGCAGATCCTGCATGTGGATGGTGGCATTTCTACTTTAAGAATATAAACACTGGTGGCGCATTTTATCAGAGATAAAAAACATAAAAATTTTGTGCCTCCGTCGCCTGAGTATGGGAACTATTTCAGCAACAGCTAATATGAAAGAAATAATCCTGATGTTATACGTTCCATTGTAGGGTGCATACCTTTTGAAGACTTGTATTCGAAAATTATAAATAGTGGCATTACCGGCACTCAAATGGTTTAATTCAGATTGGATGTTGCAACAATTTATTTTAAAGAAGCACCCATTATTTTTGATGAGCCATTTATATTCCATTATTCAATTTGTAATCATCCGCATAAAATTGAAACAATTGAAGCCTCCGGATCAGATTCAGATACGCGGTGACCTATCAATCGCGGTTACGCATTTTAGGCGAACGTGCTAACTCAATTTTATGAATAGATGACTTCAATAAGTATTTTGGCAAGGAACTATTGTATTGGGGAAAAAGTTTAAGAAATTTTATTATGAAAGTATTACTAACCGGTGTTACCGGATACATCGCACAGCGCTTGCTACCGGTACTATTGGAAGACGGGCATGAGGTGATCTGCTGTGTAAGAGATAAGAACAGGTTTAATAAGAAAAACTATTCCACTGCTAATCTCTCGCTCATAGAGGCAGACTTCCTAAACAAAGAGAGTTTGCAACAAATTCCAAAAGATATTGATGTAGCTTATTACCTCATTCATTCCATGTCAACAGAAAGCGGGCACTTTGAAAACATGGAAGAGCTTTGTGCCACAAATTTTAAAAATCGTATTGAACAAACAACTACCAAACAGGTTGTTTACCTCAGTGGTATTAGCAACGCCGACGAATTATCAAAACACTTGTCATCACGAAAAAATGTGGAAACCGTTTTATCAGGTTCTACCTTTGCACTCACTACATTAAAAGCCGGTATAATTGTGGGCTCGGGAAGTGCTTCATTTGAAATCATACGAGATTTGGTGGAGAAATTGCCCTTTATGATCGCACCCCGGTGGCTAAAAACAAAATGTCAGCCAATTGCAATTCGTAATGTGGTAGAATTTTTAATCGGCGTTATTGGAAAAACTGAAACTTACAATAATAGCTATGATATTGGAGGGCCTGATGTTTTAAGTTACAAAGAAATGCTTTTGCGATTTGCAAAAATCCGAGGCTTGCAAAGGCGGATTGTTAGTGTACCAGTTATGACTCCCAAAATATCGTCTTACTGGTTATATTTTGTCACAGCCACCTCATATGCTCTTGCAAAGAATTTGGTAAACAGCATGAAAATAGAAGTGATTTGTAAGCCTAACAATTTGGCCATGCTCCTTGGTATTAAGAGAATTGACTATGATACAGCGATAAAATTGGCGTTTGACAAAATAGAACAAAACCAGGTGCTTTCAAGTTGGAAAGATGCACAAACAAGTAAACTATTTAACGAAGGCCTCACTAAATTTATTGAGGTGCCGGTTAACGGTTGTTTTAAAGATATTCGTTCACTTAAGCTCACAAATAGCGATGTTTCGCTGAGAAAAATATGGTCCATTGGCGGAAAAACAGGGTGGTATTACGGACACTGGCTATGGGAGATCAGAGGCTTTTTAGACCAGGTTATTGGGGGTGTTGGCATGCGAAGAGGTCGGAAAAGCGAAACAGAAGTATTTTCAGGCGATGCCGTTGATTTTTGGCGTGTGCTTTTAGCGGATAAACAAGAAAAACGCCTGTTGTTGTATGCCGAAATGAAACTTCCGGGTGAGGCATGGCTAGAATTCAAAATTGATAAAAACAATATCCTCACACAAACAGCAACATTCAGGCCCTTGGGCTTATTGGGAAGATTGTATTGGTATTCTGTCCTTCCCTTTCATGGACTAATTTTTAAGGGAATGATAAATAAACTAGCTGGGGAAAAAACAAAATGACATACCTCGGAGGGTTTTATGGCGGCACATCACTACTGCTTTATGCAGTGCAAACATCCCTAACATATAATTCTTTAACAAATAAAGGTTTTTTAGCATTTACCTGCCTTCACCCAAAAAAGAAGCCGTAAATTTGTTCACTATGAATCTAACCGCTCAAGAACCCGGCTCCATTGTCGCGACATCATTGTTGTCGACTGAATTAAAATCGATTGCTACCAAAGTGTTAACTAGCGAGCGCATCACCTTTGATGAAGCTGTGTATTTATACAAACACGCCGAACTCGGATTTTTAGGAACCCTTGCCAACTTTGTTCGCGAGAAAAAAAGCGGAAACCGGGTGTACTTCAATCATAATTTTCACGTGGAGCCCACAAATGTTTGTGTGTACTCTTGCGCATTTTGTTCCTATTCGCGACTTATAAAAAACCGCGATCAGGGCTGGGAGCTTTCGGTTGATCAAATTATGGACATTGTAAAAAGTTACGATGATCAGGAAGTAACGGAAGTGCACATCACCGGTGGCGTGGTTCCAAAACAAGATCTTAATTTTTACACCGATCTTTTTCGCAAAATCAAACAGCATCGTCCCGGCTTGCATATCAAAGCCCTTACGCCTGTGGAGTTTCACTATATCTTTAAGAAAGCAAATCTTAGTTACGAAGAAGGTTTAAAAATAATGAAAGAAGCGGGACTTGGCAGTCTACCCGGCGGAGGCGCAGAGATTTTCGATGAAAAGATTCGTGAACAAATTGCCGGCGGTAAATGCACCACGCAGGAATGGCTGAGCATTCATGAAATCTGGCATAAGATGGGTAACCAATCAAACGCAACCATGCTGTATGGTCACATTGAGAGCTTCGAACACCGGGTGGATCACATGGAACGATTGCGTCAATTGCAAGATCGCACCAAGGGTTTTAATGCGTTCATTCCTCTTAAATTTCGCAACAAAGAAAATGAAATGGCCCATGTGCCCGAAGTGAGTGTGATTGAAGACCTTCGAAATTATGCCATCGCCCGAATTTACCTCGATAATTTTCCTCATATCAAAGCGTATTGGGCTATGATAGGCAGAAATACAGCACAACTTTCTCTAAATTTTGGGACCGACGATTTGGATGGTACTATTGACGACACGACAAAAATATACAGTATGGCCGGTTCGGAAGAACAAAATCCCAAACTCTCCACACAACAACTAGTGGAAATGATTCAGGCAGTCGGAAAACTTCCTGTTGAAAGAGATACCCTGTACAAAGTGGTGAAAGAATATCCTCTGAGCTAATAAACGGATGATAAATAAATGGTTTTTCTAAAATGCCAATAAGATAATTGAATTGTTTCTCAAAATACTTGTGTACCGCATTTCTAACGATCATTTTCTTTCAAGGGGCGATGAACGGACAACAAAATCATGATCAGATCTTTAGCCTCAAACCCTCATTTGGTGGAAATGGTTGCCAAATTCACGGAGATGCTTACGACGGCTACGATAAGTTTGGTGTTTTTTTTGGACTTGGTTTAAACGCTCGACTAAACAGTAAAGCAAGCATAGAATTAGGATTTTACCTTTCACAAAAGGGGGCTCTACACAATCCAAATCAAAATGCCGGTGATTACAGTTCGTACCGACTCACTCTCAATTATATTGACTTGCCCCTCTCCTTTCGGTACCTCTTTCTTCCTAAGTATTTTTTCACCATAGGTCCTTCTGTAGCCTACTTGGCTAAATATAAAGAAGTAATTAATTATACAGATGAAACAGGAAATTATCCCTTTAATAAATTTGAAGTGGGAGTCAATATTGGCCTCGGAAGAAAACTGGGAGATAAGTTTTCGGTGGAGTTGAGATGTTCAAATTCTATTTTACCTATCCGCGGATACGGAGTAAATTCCACCGTGTTTTATCCTAATCCCGTAGCTCAATTCTTTAATAAGGGTTTATATAGTAATATTCTTACCTTGTTTTTTGCGTATCATATTGATTTAAACAAAAAGGCCTAATGTCACATAAACCAAAAATAGCCATAGCCGTCACCGGCGCCAGCGGAAGTATTTATGCAAAAGTACTTCTCGATAAAATTGTGGCATTACAAGATCAGTTGCAGGAAATAAGCATGGTGTTTAGCGACAATGCCAAAGCCGTGTGGCGCCTCGAATTGGGCGATTCGGGATTTGAAAATTATTCTTTTAAAACGTACGAAAAAAATGACTTCTTTGCTCCTTTTGCTTCGGGGTCTTCAAAATACGACGCCTTAATCATCTGTCCCTGCAGCATGGGAACACTGGCACGCATTTCCTCGGGCATCAGCAACGACCTCATCACCAGAGCTGCCGACGTGATGTTAAAGGAACGTCGTAAATTAATTCTGGTAACACGCGACACACCGCTAAGTCTTATTCATATCAATAATATGAAAACAGTTACTGAGGCGGGCGCTATCGTTTGTCCCGCTTCCCCCTCATTTTACTCGCGACCAAAAACAATGGAAGAGCTTGCTGCAACAGTCATAGATAGGGTAATAGATTTGATAGGATTGGAGCAAAATAGTTACCGTTGGGGTAGTTCAACATGATAATTTTGTTGGCGTCGTGTTGCAAGACAAATGAGATGCTTGACAGGCTTGTCCGAATTCTTGGTTCTTGGTTCCCTTTTGTCTTAGCTCCCTTTAGTCTTGGTTCCCTTTAGTCTTGGTTCCCTTTAGTCTTGGTTCCCTTTAGTCTTAGCTCCCTTTAGTCTTAGCTCCCTTTAGTCTTGGTTCCCTTTAGTCTTAGCTCCCTTCAGTCTTGGTTCCCTTT
>JAQSCW010000031.1:0-69214 GCA_029945625.1 bacterium | reverse complement strand
AGTCTTGGTTCCCTTTAGTCTTGGTTCCCTTTAGTCTTAGCTCCCTTCAGTCTTGGTTCCCTTTAGTCTTGGTTCCCTTTAGTCTTAGCTCCCTTCAGTCTTGTTCCCTTAAGTCCTAACTCCCTTGAGTCCCTCCCTACCACTTCCCACCTGAGCCGCCGCCACCAAAGCCGCCGCCACCAAAACCACCGAAGCCGCCTCCGCCAAAACCTCCACCTCCACCACCGCGACCACCAAAGCCTCCACCCAACATACTGCCCCAAAAAAGAGCGCGTCCGGCACCTCCAAGTGTAGAACCTCCTCCTCCGCCTCTAAAAATGATGCGGAGTATCACAAAAATAATCACTAATACAATGAGCGCTGAAAGGGGTGAATCCTTGCCTCCTTGCCGGCGGGTATAATCCTTTACATTGATTTCCCCTTTTGCCAATTTCATCAACACATCGGTTCCCTGATCCAAGGCTTTGTAATTCTCGCCTTGTTTTAAAAAGGGCTGCATTTCTTGTTCACGAATCTTTTTGGTGGCAAGATCAGGAATTGCCCCTTCGAGTCCATAACCCGGCGCAATAAAAAGATCACGGCCACCTGCACTGCCGGTAGGCTTTATTAGAATAACAATACCATTATCCTTATCCTCTTTTCCGATGCCCCATTCAGTGCCTAGTTTGAAGGCATATTCGCCGGCATCCATACCATTGAGGTCATCCACAATCACCACGCAAATTTGATTGGAAGTTTCATTACTGAATACTTCCAACTTCTCTTCCAATTGAGCGGCTTCGGCAGGACTTAAAAAATTTGGAAATTCAACTGAAAAATTATTATAAAGTTTAGCAGGAACCGGACGCGGTGCCACCTGGGCAAATAAGACCCCGCAAAGAAATGTAAATAAGACAAGAAGGTTCTTTTTCATGTTAATAGGAAATAGAATCTGACAGTTCGTTCTTATCATCATTTTGTCTCGGAAAAAAATGCCCCAACTGTTTCCCGCATTCAATAATACTTTCAGCGAGTGCTTCCGCACGTTTGTCGCTTTTGAAATGCGAAATCAAATCGAGCACCAGTTTTTCCCAGAATTTATCTCCAAGTTTTTGATGTATGCCCTCATCTCCAATAACGGCGATCTTTCGACTCATAGTAGCAATGTAAATGAGAATCCCGTTCCGCTCCTTGGTACGGTGCATATCCAGCCGGACAAAGATTTTCCATGCCGCTTTTACTTCGTTGCCCGAACAAAAATTTTCGAGATGTAAACGAATCTCACCGGAAGTATTCATTTCGGCTTCCCCAATCGCCTTTATAAGAAGCTCTTGTTCCTGCTTGGTAAAAAACTTCTTTGCGAGGGGCATGATCCGGTGCTTAACTACTATTACTTACTGAAATCTACTTTCGGTGCATTTTCTGAACCGGCAGATTCTTTAAATGGTTCTTTTTTAGGGAAGGTATCCTTATTCAAAAACATGCTGTTTAAAAACCCGCGAATATGTGAATTGTATTTTTTCACCGATTCGTTGTAATTTTGGCGGGCTACCGAAATTCTATTTTCAGTCCCTTCAAGTGCCACCTGCAATTCGCCGAAATTCTCAGTGGAGCGGATTTGTGGATAGGCTTCAAAAGCCAAATTGATGGCCGTATTGATCTTTTTACCCATCACTTCCATTTCTTCAGGTGTTTTGGCATTCACAATTCCTGCACGGGCTTCTGTTACTTGCGTAAGGATGCCCCGCTCATTGGCCGCGGCACCTTTTACGGTGGCCACTAATTGAGGAACTAGATCTGCTCTGCGCTGATAAGTTGCTCCAACGTCACCCCATTTTTCGGTGACATCCTCCTGCATATTAATTGCAGTATTGTATGAGCTGCGGTACATCATAAAAATAATAAGGAAGAAAACTAAAATTCCTCCAATAACTACTACTCCTTTTTTCATTTTTTAAAAATTTTATTAAAGATAATATTAATATGTATGCCCTGTGCCGCACTTTAACAATAATTTTATCTTTACCCCAAATTAATTGAAGGGAGCCGACTCTTTCACATGAAAACTTATTTACCTGCAAATGATATTGAACTGGTACACAGCGGCAAACACTATTTTGATGTGCTCGAAACACTTATTCAAAACAGCAAGAGCTCCCTGCACTTGCAAACCTATATTTTTGAGTGCGATGAAACCGGCCTACGCATCCTTAGCTCCTTAATAGCCGCCGCCGGGCGGGGGGTAAAAGTAACACTGTTACTCGACGGCTTTGGTTCCTTTTCCTTTCCTTCGGCACAAATTGACGATCTGCTAAAAGCAGGGATCCAATTCCGCTTTTTTAGTCCCTTCCTCTCCACCGAAAACCGTTTTATTGGCAGACGCCTGCATCACAAAATTGCTGTGGCAGATAAATATACCGGACTCATCACCGGCATTAATATTGGCGATAAATACAATTCCAATAAAGGACCGGCCTGGCTCGACTTTGGAATCTACACAAAGGGCGATTTGAATCAATACCTGCATCAGTATTGTGAACAATTTTATAACCGCAGCAGCAACAAACTGCTTGCCTGGGAAAAAAAATTGGCCGTAGAGAATACGGATAAGCCTGGGGGCTTGGTGCGGTACCGTCGAAACGATTGGTTACGGCGGCACAACGAAATTCACCGAAGTTATGTGGAAGCCATTACGAAAGCTAGGGCATCCATTACCATTGTGGCTACTTACTTTTTGCCGGGCAATAATTTCAGATCCATTTTAAGAAATGCCGCAAAAAGAGGAGTTGAGATCAAAATTATATTAGCGGGAAAGTCTGATTTGCCATCTGTACAACATGCCGAAAATTATTTGTTCGATTTTTACCTCAGAAACAAGATTCAAATTTTTGAGTGGAAAGAATCGGTGCTTCATGGAAAAGCCATGATTGTGGATTCGAATTGGGCCACCGTGGGATCCTACAACCTCAACTTTTTGAGTCACTATTTTAGCAGTGAGCTAAATGCCGATGTGATGGATCCCGTTTTTATCCTGAAATTTGAAAAGGAATTGAACGACATTATTGAAAACCACTGTACGGCCATAGATCTTGAGGCACATTACAAAAAGCAAAACCCCCTGCGCAAAATGGTATATTGGCTCTCCTATAATTTCTTTCGCCTCCTCATGAATACGTTTATGCTGGGGCGTAAATTCAGAAAAAGAACAGATCATTAATATGGATTCACTTACACATACTGTTTTAGGAGCTTGCCTGGGTGAAGTCGTTGCCGGAAAAAAACTCGGTAAAAAAGCCATGCTCATTGGTGCCCTGGTGAATAATTTGCCCGATATTGACATGGTGGCCAATTTCTGGAGTTCGCCGGCACAGGGCCTTCTCACGCACCGCGGCATTACCCACTCCATTTTATTCGCGGTGGTGATGACACCTTTACTTATTCTCCTTTTTAAAAAAACACTCAAGGAAGATCCTCTCTCTTTTACCCGTTGGTTGGTATTGGTGGGTCACGGCCTTTTTCTTCACATCCTCATGGATGCCTTCACCACTTATGGTACCGGATGGTTTGAGCCATTTGATCATACCCGCGTCAGTTTTAACACCTTGTTTATTCTCGATCCATTTTTTATGGTTCCGCTGCTCATTGCGTTTATTTTTTTGCTCCTTCTCAAAAACGAAAAACACAAAACCCGGGCCTGGTTTGCGGGCACAGGTTTAAGTGTGAGTGCCCTGTATTTATTGGCCACCTTTGGTATCAAACTGAATGTAAATCGCATAATCGAAAAAGAAATTTTACGAAATGGTTTTGTAGCTACCGATTACATGGGCAGCCCAACTCCTTTGAACACTATTTTATGGTATGCCATTGTAAAGGAAGAGAAGGGGTTCCGCATTGGGTACTATTCTATTTTGGATAAAACAAACACCATCACCTTTGAAATGATGGACAAAAACGATTCTTTACTTACTCCCTATAAAAAATCGGACGATGTGCACCGATTAATACGATTTTCGCAGGATTATTACTGTGTGAAAGAAACCGAGGAGGGAATTATGTTCAGCGACATTAGGTTTGGCCAATTAGGGATCTCGGCGAAAGGAAAACCATCCTTTGTGTTTAATTTTGATGTGATACCTAAATTGGATCAGAGCATCGACGTTAAGCAGTCTAAGTTCAAGACTGCCAATTCGCAAGACCTGAAGGCACTTTACAATCGTATTAAGGGGATTTGAAGGACAATGTTTCAAAGCGGAAGAAGTTGTTTTTAGAATAACTCTCATTGCAGCATCATTTGCCATTCAAATTTGATTCAAAATCAATTCAGATGTTAATTATCAATTTGGGAAATGTTAAAACACGAAAATAATTAGGTAATCTGGGGCAGGGGGTTTTACATTTGAAGGAGAATTAATAACACCAAATTGATGAAAACATTAAGATCCAAAAAACCGAATTACGAAATAGATGTGATCGCCTTGATTTTTACTGTCAGTTGTTGCACTATGAACAAACCAGCAATATAATGCCCTAATCATTTATTAAATAAAACAGGAATAGCGGTTGTAGTTGAATGTGAAGTGAATAGTAGCAGGACCCTCTAAATAATAGATAGTTATAAAGAAGAATGAGAGAAGTGTTAAAGAATAAGTAGACACAATAAAATAAATTTCAAAACCAAAAAACTAAAAATCATGAAAACAAAAAAAACTATCATCATTGTTTTTGCACTCGCACAGATTATTACTAGTTATTCATTGAAAAGCCAAATTTGTAGTTGTCCATTTACGATAACAAATATTTTGAAATGTGATATTATAGCACATTACGATGTAGTGGATGCTTCCTGTGGTTTAAGCTGTACGGGTCCAACTGTAATGGTAAACTCCGGGAGTTCTATTACCACTGCTTGCTGCACTGTCGGACTAGATGTTTACTTAGCGATATTCAATCCATTTTCCACAGCAACTACACCTGTAAATGGTGTTTCAAGTTCTGGCTGCAATCTTGGTTATCTTAATCCTACTCTGGGGCCTATAACTCTTTCATCTTCCTTAGGATGCAACTCTCCAGGGTTCTCAACAATTACAATAAGCTGGACATGCTCAGGTGTAACAATAAGTGAACCATAATAAAATAAGTTTTTAACTTTGTTATTATGTACGGGTTCTGCTCTTATTGTCTTAAGATTGTTATGTTTTTCCTTTTGAGCGTGAATAGCGTTTTTGCCCAAAACGATTGCTCTAAATGGTATTTTGGGAATAAAGCCGGCCTGGATTTTATGAGCAATCCTCCAACTGCCCTAAGCAACGGGGCAATGAAAACATGGGGCAATTGTGCTTCCATTGCCGATATAAATGGTAATTTGCTCTTTTATTCAGAAGGAGACACCGTGTGGAACGCCCAGCACCAGGTAATGCTAAATGGTACTGGATTGTTGGGGAGTTCAGATGCTACACAGGGCATATTAATTTTACGAAAACCGGGATCAGGGATTCTTTATTACATATTTACAACAGGGGTTTCTCAAACCAACAGTCCATTAAATGGATTGCGTTATTCAATAGTAGATATGAGTCTTGCCGCCGGAATGGGTTCCGTTACAACTAAAAATGTACTGCTTTATGATCCTAGCACATTGCGGATTGCCAGTGTGAAACACTGTAATGGTACCGATGTATGGATCGTTTCCCATGACTGGAACTCAACTAATTTCAGGTCATACCTGCTTTCTCCCTCAGGACTTAATCCGGTGCCGGTTTTGTCTCCGATTGGTTCCTTTCAGACAGGTCCCGGATGGATGGCTGCCCACTCGATGAAAATTTCACCCTTGGGAAATAAACTTGGGATTACCATAGGCCAATCTAGCAGCACAAATTCGTTAACCTGTTCAGTTGAGCTTTACGATTTTAATTCATCAACAGGAATCGTATCTAATTCTTTAACGCTTTTAAACAATATGTATGTTTTCACAGGCTGTGAATTTTCTGCTGATGGTACCAAATTTTACGTAGCGCATTCAAATCAATTCTTAATCTATCAATGGAATCTTTGTGCCGGTTCTGTTCCAGGCATCCTCGCCTCCCAGTATTCGATAGCAGCAACAAGTACTGCGGGCCCAACCCAGCCAAGGGCTCTACAACTTGCACCAGACGGGAGAATTTATGTAGCGGAAACCGGTCAACAACAATTAGCAAGAATCAATTTTCCTAACCTGCCGGGAAGTGCTTGCGGTTATTCAGCACAAGCCGTTTCAATAGCCCCTAAAACTTCGCTCTATGGCCTGCCCAACTTCGGCAGTAACCAAATAAAAGTGATGGCACCGGTGTCATATACTCAAGATCTATCCTGTAGCACTGCTAGTTTTACACCACCCGCCTATGCAAATCCAAGCATCACTAGCTGTTTTACGGGAAATTACGTGAGTGGATTGACATGGAATTTTGGAGACCCGGGATCGGGATCAGCCAATACTTCCACATTGATTAGCCCTGTGCACACTTATTCCGCCATGGGAAGCTATACTATTAAACTGGTGTTGACATACAGCAGTTGTGCGCCTGATAGTATCGTTCAGACGATCATTTTAGTAAATCCCACGGTAAGCATTAATGCGGCTACTGTTAGTTGCATTAGCTTAACCAGCGCCACAGTTAATGTTTCACCTTTCCCGGGTCCATTTTCGTACACATGGTCGCCTTCGGCCCAAAGTGGTTCGGTAGCAAATAATCTGAGTCCCGGTGTGTATACTATATCTTTAAAAAACAGTAGTGGCAATTGTGTAAGCACTATCACAACGAATGTGGCTGCCCCATTACAGATTACTGCCACTTCGGCGATTACGCCTACCTGCACCAGCGTCTCAGTATTGCTAAACGTTGCTGGGGGTTCGGGAAATTATAGTTATACATGGACCCCTGGTAATTATACAACACCGGTGGTGAGTACTTTACCTTCGGGAGCATATACGATAACAATCTATGACAATACAAACCAGTGCGCGATTACACATACTCTTGTAGGAAATACACTGCCGGTTCCAACGATTTCTGTTTCGGGAAATTTTACTGTTTGCAGCGGACAATCGGCAACGCTTACTGCCTCCGGAGCCGATACGTATAGTTGGAATACAGGAATAACAACACCCCTCGTTATTCTTTCGCCTACCCTTACAACGGCTTATTCGGTTATTGGAACCAATACCAATAGTATATGTTTTACATTAAAAACAGTTAATGTGGTGGTCTCCAAATGTTTGGGTTTTTATTCAGAAAATAATTTAGAACCAAAAATTAAAGTTTTCCCAAACCCAGGCAACGGCAAATTCACGGTTGAATGTGAGAACATAATTTCTGAAATTCGCGTAGTTGACAACATGGGGAGGTTAGTTAAAAGTAGCTCTGCCAGAGCAAAAATAATTCAACTTGATCTAAGTGAATTTCCAAACGAAGTATATACCATTGAGTTGCACGTCGGAGCAGTAAAAAAAGAAATCAAACTCTTGAAGTCGGAATGATTCTTTTTCAAGAATCTTCTTGTTGTTAATGCAAGGCAAAAGCCCTGCCTGCTTTTGAACAAGGTTGTGGGTGGCTCATCTTCGTGTGCGGCGGTAAGCGGCATGCCTGAGTAATACCAATTCCCTACCCCGCCGAAATATTCCATTTACAAATTCATTCGGGCAATTTAATTCCAAAAAAAAAATCACCCCCGAATTGCTCAGAGGTGATTTTTATTATTTTATCTAACTAAAATCTCTTACTTCTCCGCTGTAATGATGAGGTACTTAGAAGTCCCCCAAAATTTTTCAGGATTAAGAATGGTGATTTTTTCTGTGAGACCCTTCGCATCTGTAACCAACTTATAAGAATCGGCAGAATGAGTTGAAACCACTTTTACTTTTTTACCATTAATCGCAATTTCTTTGGTAGTGGTGACATCCACCTTGGTGAAATTTTTTCCGTCAACTGATTCACTCATGGTCACAACTTTACCCATACCAATAAAGCCACCTTTGCTGGTGATGATTCCTTTGTCAACAAGATCTTTCTTTGTGCCAATCACGTAATAAGCAGAATTTAATTGCTCGGTTTTGGCACTGGAGGATTCTTGCTCTTCTGCGTATTTCACTTTAAGATCGGCAAAATCCATATTCAATTTTTCGAGTTTGGTTTTCAAATCGGTGATCTCCGCTTCTTTCTCGGTTAACTGATTGGTTAAATTTGTAATGGCCAAATTCAACTCATCAATTTTTAAGTTGGAGGCTTTTAGTTTTTTATTGAGGCTGGCTACTTTTGCCTGATTTTTGTTCAAGAGATCATACACGGATTGCAGATCGGCAAGGATTTGCTGTTTATTGGCTGTTTTAATATCCTTGGTTTCAGAATTCACCGAAAGGATCTTCTCTTTTGCTTTTATTTCGTTGAGGTTCGCCTGAATCTCATTAAATGAATTCAAAAATTCGGTGATGGACTCCTCTTTGGTTTTGAGGAGGACCTCCTTGTCTTTTAATTCATTACTCATGTTTTGATTTACGTTCGACAAACTGTCTTCCAAGGGAGTGTGTTTATCGCCGCCGCCGCCACATGCAAACAATGTGGTCAGAACAACTACTATCAGGAAATTTTTCATACGTTGGTTTTTTTTTGGTTAATACTTTTTTCGTTAAACTCTAAGGTTGGTTTTATTGTGGACGAAGATACATTTTTTTACCAATGCCAAAAATGAGATTCCGCATGGCTTTATTCACAATTGATCACTCTTTCGCTTAATTTCACTTTACTTTCAAAAAAGTCACTCTAAAAAATGAGTACAGAACTCAAAAGTGATGTGCATTATTTACGGAACAGGTAATCCTCTTGAGGCGTAATGCGCAAGGCAAACTCTAAGCCACCCCGCACCCTGCTGGCCTCACGAAGCGGCGAAATATTAAGGTCATAACTCAAACCAAAGGAATATTGTTCCTGATACAAAATGGCGAAATTGAGGATCACCGCGTCTTCCGTTCTGTAAAACACCCCAAAATTTAAGCAGGTACTTTTTGCCTTTCCGGTAAATTTGGTTCCGTTGGTGACATAATACTTCAATAGCGACCCCACAATGAGCTCGCTGGAGGGTCCTTGTACTTGCACCAAAAATGAGGGTGCCAATGCCACTTGTGATTTGCCCAAACTAAATACCATGTCGCCATGGGCCACGTATTTCATCAGCAGTTTCTCGGCCCTATTTCCAATTGTTTGAAGGTCGGGCTGGGTAAGATGATAGGCCGAACCTCCCAGCCTAAACTTTATTTGCTTACTGTTGGCAAAGTTTTTCTCTACGTAGCTGTAGGACCAAAGCATACCTGCTGAGAAATCGGCATACTTAAACTTGTCTCCGGTAACGTTTTCGCCCGAATTCATGCCGGCATCGTAGCCCGAGCCATTATACTGATTCGGATAAATAAAATTGGCTGCGTTGGACCTTCTACTTGCCGAACTGCCCTGAATACCGAAGGACAAATAACTCCAATGCCCGGTTGGTACAAAAGTGGCAACCGATAAATTTACCTGAGTTAAACCCATGTCGCCATCACCTGCTTTATCGCGGTAAACAGAAAGACCCATTCCCAGCCTTCCAATATTTTGTTCTCTGTAATTCTTGGCCAATTTACGTTTCGATTTTTTCCAGGGTCCGTCAACCGGTTGAAATTCGAAAGAAGCCCCGTACGTTTTATAGGGAGTAGAAACGGTACGCCATTGGTTCTTATAACCTAAATACGCCCTATACTTGCCATTGGTGGCCGTGAGAGCCGGATTGATGAGGGCCGGATGCTCGTTGAATTGCGAAAAGTGAATGTCTTGCGCCTTCACAAAAACAAATACCGACACACCAAAAAGTATATAAAGAATTCTCTTCCGCATTTATCTGATGATTGTTATGTTTCCCGATTTCTTCATTTCCGGATCCTTACTAAATTGGGCCGTGATCACATACATGTAAACGCCCGAAGAAAGTAACTCCCCACCATGCGTCCCGTCCCAGCAAAAATTTGGATCCTGCGACTGAAACACACTCGTCCCCCATCGGTCAAAAATAGCGATGTTAAAGGATTTGCAGCACTCTGCCCATCCTTTCAAACAAAACTTGTCATTCCTTTTGTCTTCGTTCGGTGTAAAGGCATTTGGCACGGAAAGATCTCCATAATTTACACAAAGAACTTCCACTTCAATACAGGCGCCGGTTACACAGGCTTGCGTAGATGAAACACAATAGGTGGTGGTTTGTGCGGGACTGGCAACCGGACTTTGACAAGCCGAACAACTGAGGTAATAAGTGGGGTTCCAATGATAATTACTGGCGCCACCACTGTTTGTAAGGGTGACCGTTTCACCGGGTAAAATTTCGACGTGAGAATCCATCACAATGGTCACCGATTTATTTACAATTAAACTGGCAGATCCTGAATTGGCAAGGGTACATCCTTTCGCTGCCACTGTGTACTTCACAAAATAATTGCCCGAATTTATGTCCGCCAGATCCACCACGCCACTCAGGGAATCAATTGTTAGCGTATCGAGACTTGAGAAAACCCCTCCCGGTGTAAATCCGCTGATCATTACCGGGGAGGCCGGGTTTGGTCCACTGCAGTAGGGATTGTTATAAAAAAATCCGGTGCTGGGAAAGATCGTCTTATTCACCGTAACCGTGCTAAAGTCGGTTGCCGGACATTGACCCAACTTCGCAACCACCGTATACACATACGTTGTTAAGGGAGAAACCACATTTACACTTCCCGAACCGGGGCCCGGATACCAGGTATACGTGAGTGCCGTGCTTGGCGAAGAGGTTACGCTAAGTGTTGCCGATTTCCCCGAACAAATGGTATCGCTGGTTACCGTAATAGTTGGTGACTTAAATGATTTTACCGTCAATGTCTCCGAATCGAAACAACCCAAGCTGTTAGTGGCTACAACTATATAAGTGATCGTGGTATCCTTTGTAGGCGCAACATTCATGGTACTGGTGATTGCCCCTGTGCTCCAACTGTAATTGGTCACCGCACCGGCCACGGCGGCGGTATAGGTGCGTGAATCGCCAACACAAAGAGTACTGCCACCCAATATGGTAAGTGTTGGATTAGCTATTACAGAAACCGTCGCAATGGCCTGATTAATGCATCCGTTCCCATCTTTACCCTGCACCGAAAAAGTAGTGGTAGAAAATAGTGGAAGACTCAAGGTATAATTCTGGGAACCGGTGCTCCAGGTCTGTGATTGAATACTACCCATTGCCGTGAGTGTAAAACTGGATCCCTGACACATGGTATTGGTGCCAATAATAGATACGGTTGGCAAAGGCACTAAACTCACAGTATGCAAGGCCGAATTGGTACAACCAAACACAGATCCAACCACACTGTAGGTTGTAACTTGTAAGGTTGGAATTACAGCGATGCCTAGCGAAACTGTTCCTGTGCTCCAGGTATAGGTTTGGGCACCTGTGGCAGTCATAGAATATGCATATCCCGAACAAAGTGTTGGACTTGCCAAAATGCCAACAGTTGGAATGGGGACGACCGTTACATTCTGAACCGCTCTACTTAGACAGTTGTTTAAATCGAGACTCGTTACAGTGTACGTGGTAGTAAAGGAAGGCGTATGGGTGATCACACTACCGGTAGCGCCTGTACTCCAGGTATAGCTCGTTGAGCCACTGGCAGTGAGGGTAACGGGAGAACCCATACAAGTGAGCGTGGTGCCTACAACAAAAATAGGAATGGTGCCTACACTATACGTTGTGGCAACGACCGACGTTGAGCAACCTCCTACGGCCCCTTTTAGTGTGTAGGTGATATTTGACTGCGAAAGCGGGAGAAATAACGTATTACTTATTATGTTTCCTGGACTCCAGGTATACGAAACACCGCTTGAAGGAGATGCCAACAAGGTGTATTGATTCACGCCGGCAGAAGTGCAAATGGAATTTCCGGTAATGCTGATGGGAGGCAATGGCGGTTGAATGGTGACCGTGGCGAATACAGGGGCATTGGTAAAACAAAGACAAATTGAACCGGTGTATTGCACCGTATAAGTACCGGGTGTTGACAGGGAAACAGTAATTACGCCTGTGCCGGAATTAAGGTTTAATCCGGGTGATGACAAAAAAGTTCCTCCGGTGGCAAAATTTGTAGAAGTTATTGGAGCCGGATTTAGTCCCGCGTAACAAATTGGTGAGGTATAGGTAAAACTATGATTTTGTGAAGAAGCCGCTAAACAAAAAAGTTGAAGAAATATAACCAGGTTAACTATCCGAACGGATCTCATGCTCTGTGACAGGTCTATTTTTTAGTATTAACGATCTTAATCAAGGTTCTATGCGAAATAGCCCTGAATTAGGTGAATGTAAATGTAGTGAATTTTCTTTCATAACGTTCTTTCGCTTAATTTATTACAATCTGTTACTTAAGCTAAGTTAGGAGCCGGAAGATGGGTAACCTTGTCCCAATTTCCTTTCGATTAACCAAAGAATCTGTATTTATTCTAATTTTAAACTTTCCCCGAATCTATTCACCGCAATTATTGGATTCTGGTCGTGGTATGTTAAATAAATATAGGTGCTGTTTTGTTGAACTAATTTTTAGATACCTTTAGGCAAACAAGATTCATACCATGAAAAAACTTATCGCCCTCACAGCAATCTTAGGTGTTACTGCTTTTTTGTCCTGCAAGAAAGCAGAGAAGGATACGGTTCAAACTACCAACGAAACAGTAAATGTGGTTTTGGATGCCAATAAATCGTATACGTATGATCTCGGCAAAGTATCAGCTAACGATGTGTTGATTGCTTCTCAGGCAACTCACGCGGCGCAAAGCAAGGTGGCCATTGTGCCCGGAGCTACAACTAATTCCTATCAATATACACCACAGGATAATTACAGCGGTACCGATCAGGTGATTCTCCATGTAAAGGCTCCTCATAAACAGGAAAGCAGTTCCACTTGTGGAAATCAGCAATCTAATAAGGGTGGCAAATGTGGCGGCCATAGTGGCAAATGTGGTAAGCACCACGATGACCAGGATGCTCAGGAGGTAACGAAGGTTATTACCTTTAACATCACGGTGAATTCTGCCGGAACCGCCAAGTAATATTATATCTCAACTATTTTTGAGTGTCTGAACCTTTTTAAGATTCAGCGTTTGTTATAATTAGTCAAACATAGATAAGTCTCTAATATTTATTTGCACTGACACTTTTCCTAATTTATTGATGATTTTGGATCAATCGGAATTGTTGGGGAAATGCATCTAATTTGTTTCTTGGATTTTTTTTATAGATGGAAACTAATTGTTTGCTGCGTGAGCGATTGTAGTGGAAAGCCCACAGCCACGCCTGTCTCTTTGCGTGGCGAGGACTTGGAACGGAAAGCGCGACCCCGCCAAACGGAACAAAAAAAAAGGCGGGGGCACGCCCAAAAATTTTCTCCCGAACTGTTCCGCTTGACCCAAGATTTTGATTGCAGAAAAATAAACACTTGTTGGAAAGTTCAAAAAACGATCAACCTCAATACAATGAATAATTGAGGATTTAATTTTTAACCGCAATTAGACAGTGGGAGTCTTCTTTACGGCGAACTAACTGTCTTAGTGTGGATAATCCCGATTTAGTGTTTGTTAGGGTTTCGAATCTTTTAATAGCAATTAAACCCTTACAAACACTTACATTGCAGGCAGATGCTTTTTCAAAGCATGTTTTGGGTTTACTAATGAGTTGGGAACTAAGGCCTTATTCCGCCATAAAAAAACTAACAGAGTATTGCCACCTATTTTAAGCTCGGTTTACCTTGGGTGCTACCAAAAGTCCCAATTTTGTGCTAATATTTGCCACAATTTTATCGAAAGCATCGGGCTGGTAGGGTTTTGAATAAAAGTCGTTGGCTCCAAATCGTATGAGGTCGTTCCTTGTAAATCGCTGCATACTTTCGGTTAAAATAACCATGGGCACCTGCGTGAGTGTTTCCGAATCACGAAACAAGTTCAACAAATCTTTACCGCCACTTTTAATCATGTCGAGACCCAGAAAGATCAGGTGTGGAGAGGGGGAGTTCTTTTTAAAAAAATTACGGGTTTCAAGTGGTTCGTAAAGTGACTCCACAATTGCCTGGGGCAAGTACCGATAGATGGCATTTCTCAAATGTACGTGATCACTTTTGTCTTTACCTGCTATGACTACGTAAACTACAAAATTCTTTAGTGTTGTGTTCATGGTTTCAATTTTTTAATATTTCTTGTTTGCGTCGTTGCTCCGTGTCAAAATAAGTCATTGTACAGTGCCCCGAAAGGTTCAGTACATTAATTAATTGTTATTCCTACGCGAATAAAATCAGAAATCGTTTTCATAAAGTCATCTTCCAAACGGTGTAATTTCAGTGATTTGGGATGGTACGATCGGAACGTATAAACCGGCAGTCCGGCATGCTTTAGGAGGCATAATTGGCTGGGCTTCCATCCCGGAATTTCAATAAATTCAATGTCCTCGAAAATATTTTTTAAACGTCGGTCAAAATCCGGCCCGGTAAAAAACAAACATACTTTAGGCGCAACTATTTTTATTTCTTCGCAGATCAAACGATCGAGGTGGGCAATCGCTTTCTCATATTTTCCGTGTGCCCGCCCCCCGTATAGGTCAAACCTGCTTACATTGGTCCATGCGCATGAACATGGATCATTACCAAGAAGGTGTTCAATTTTTCGACTGATGTTCCAAAAAGCATTCGTTTCCAGTTCACTTCCTACATTATAACGTTCGTAGGTTTGCATCTGTTTTTCAATTTCATCGATATGATACGACCAACCTTTCGTTTCTTGCCCAACCAAAAGTAAAGGGTAATTCTGTTTTTGATAATGTTTACCCGGCGACATTAAAAACGGCCCTGCAAGATCTTCATTCGGAAAACTCGATACCAAATTTCTAAACGAGGGCTGTTGCTGACGGTATAATTGGAGTAATTGTTCTTTCATAACAGGTGCTTTACTATATGACCAAGAACGGGGCAATAACCCCCAAGACTAATTTTCATTTTTCAGATTAATTCCCTAGAAACGTTTGGTGTTAAGTTAATAACCTGATAATCAATACATTAATATTCTCTGCGCTGCCATAAACTACTGTTAGTTGTGCGGTTAAAACATAGAACGTTGCCAATTAGGTTCGCCGAATCAACTCCGACAAAGCACACGAAGATGGTGACGGGATTATTTCTACATTCGGTAAAAAAAATCATGAAATGGATTCCGTTCCTTTTTTGTTTCCTACGTTTTTTTCCAATATGGTCACAACCTGATACCATTTTTAAAAAGGATGATCAAAAAATTAGTTGTCGCATCACGGCAGTAAATAGCAATGCCATTTTTTACCTTGACAAAGAAGAGTTGGGTAGATTTGTGGAATTGAGCAAAGTAAAATCTTATATCCGCAATGGTGTGAGGAAAGATCCTGCCCATCGAATTGAACTCGGCATGTCGGCAAAGGTAATAGACACAGTTAATGTAAGTGACGAATTGGTGTACATGAGAACTTGCCTCACGCGATTTCACACACAATATACCACGGGCATGAGCCTCTCGCTTATTGGCGGTGCCTTAACGGCAAGTTCGTTTCTGCTTGAAGATAATCAGAGTGTTCAACAGGTCTTGGGAATAAGCGGTGCGGTGATTCTGCTGGTGGGAATTGCAACCTCATTCGATGCTCATAAATGGGTAGCCCGTGCCGGTTGGGGGATTGGCGGAAAAGGGAATATGGTGGAAGTACGGTATCGGTTCAAATAACTATTACTTTGCCTCCCGAGGAAGACTCAACTGGTAGTGCTTAAGGTCATTTTCTATTTCTTCAAACATCTTTACCTGATTGTAATCTGCATGAAACGACCACTCCTTACCCCTTCTTCCATACATTGAACTTTCCAGAGTCCACACGATGATTAATCTGCCATCTACTTCGGTGAGTACATAATTGTTTGTATCGAGACGGGAGCGGATCTTAAAAGAAATCGACTTCGCGCCGATTCGTTCCCCTTCAATCTTATCCCCTGCCTTCAATAATTGAGTAAGCGCCAGATATTTTTTAGTGATTCCCGATCCTTGTCGCTCAGAAGCTCCTTTATAACTGCGGATGCCCCATCTAAGGCCAAAAATAAGGCCCACTCCAACAACTAGTAGTAATAAAATTTCAATCATAAGACCCCTTGCGTTGCTTCTTTCTGTGTGATTATTTTTTGCGAATTTAGTGATAGAAGCGTTCTAAATCTGAAGTTTTAGATGAAGCCATCAGAAAAGCAGTTAAAATAATATAAATGGAACATGAAATTAATTTTGGGGAAAATATTTACTAAAAAAACACCTTCCAAACGGAGATGAAAAACTTTAAAGAGACCTGCTTGTGCCATAAAATTTCTTAGCTTTGAAATTGACAAGTGGATTTGTTCGGCTTGCCACTTCTCTCAATGCAAATGGAAACTTCACTTATTCTTCAGGAAATCGCCAAACATATTCAACTTACAAAAGATGAGGAACTTCATTTTTGTTCGTTGCTTACCGAAAAGAGTCTGAAAAAAAAACAAATTTTACTGCGCGCTAACGCTGTAAATACCCTCAGCGCATTTGTGACAAAGGGTTGCTTACGCTCGTATTCTATAGATCGAAACGGGTTTGAACATATAGTGCAGTTTGCCCCACCCGGTTGGTGGATCGCCGACATTTACAGCATGATCTCAAAAAAACCCGGCAAACTCAACATCGACGCGCTTGAAGATTCGACGATGCTGGTGATGAAACGTGAAGAACAGGAAGAATTGTTTAAGAAGATCCCCAAGTTTGAGCGCTTTTTTCGTATTATCACCGAAAACTCGGTTGCCGCCAATCACGCACGATTAATGGATTATATGGGTTTAACGGCACAGGAAAGGTACGAGGGATTTTGTAGCCGCTATCCCATGCTCATGAAAACACTTCCTCAAAAACAAATAGCCGCCTACATTGGGGTGACACCTGAATTTTTGAGTAAACTCAAATCAGAATTACTTAGGAGCGGCAAGAAGCGATAGTAAGTTGAACTCATCATTTCTTAATCTAGATTATTGGTTACGCCTTTTTTCCCACCCTATCTTTGACCTATAATTAGTGGAAGATGCAACGGTCTGATTTTATTAAAAAAGGGTTAATGAGTACCGGATTTTTCGTAGCCTCTCACAGTTTGGCATCCTTGATTAAAAATGATAACGACGAACTCAGGCACCTACACACACTCGGATTTAATCACTTACCGACAACCAATTCAAACATCATGGCAAATTCGATCTTACACAAAGCAGAAACCCGGGGACACGCGAACCACGGCTGGTTAAACAGTTACCATACATTTAGTTTCGCAAACTACTATCATCCTGATCGCATGCACTTTGGTGTGTTACGGGTGTTGAACGACGACACGGTAGAAGCCGGTATGGGCTTCGGCACGCACCCGCACGATAACATGGAAATTATCTCAATTCCACTGGAAGGAGATCTAGAACACAAGGATAGCATGGGCACGGTGGCCGTGATCAAGAACGGCGACGTGCAAGTAATGAGTGCGGGGAGCGGAATCACGCACAGTGAATACAATAAGAACAAAGATAAACTGGTGAAATTTCTGCAGATCTGGGTATTTCCAAACAAAAAAAATGTTACCCCACGGTATGATCAAATTACGCTCAAAGCAGAAGAACGACACAATAAATTTCAACAGATTGTGTCACCCGACCCGAATGATAGCGGGGCCTGGATTCATCAGGATGCCTGGTTCCATCTAGGCAAGTTCGATAAAGGGCAAACCGGGAAGTATACACTCAAGAAAAAAGAAAATGGTCTCTATATTTTTGTATTGAGTGGAGAAGTGACGGTGAATGGAAACCCAATGGCAGCGCGTGATGGCTTTGGGATTTGGAACACCGATGCCGTTTCCTTCGATTTTACAGACCAAGCAGAAGTGCTTTTGATGGATGTACCCATGTTGGGATAGTTAAAACAAAGAAAAAATAAATAACGGAAGCCTGGGGCTTTTTAAAAAAAGAAAAAATGAGCAAAACAAAATGGAATCTCGACCTAAGTCACAGTGAAGTGACGTTTAAAGTAAAACACATGATGATCACAAACGTGAGTGGTAGTTTTAAAGAATTTAGCCTCGACGCTAGTTCGGAAGGCGAAGATTTTTCCTCACCGGAAGCGGTGTTCAGGGCAAAAGCGGCGTCGGTATTCACTAACGCTGATCAGCGCGATACCCACCTTCGTTCGGCAGAGTTTTTTGATTCAGAAAAATATCCAGATCTGATTTTCAAAACCCGCAGTTTCAAAAAAACAGATGGTGACAATTACGAATTACAAGGTGACCTCACCATTAGAGACGTCACAAAAAACATTAGTTTAACTGCCGAACTTGGCGGTATTCAAAAAGATCCCTGGGGACAAACCAAGGCAGGAATGACGGTGAGCGGCAAAATTAACCGGAAAGATTTTGGATTGAACTGGAATGCAGCCCTTGAGGCCGGAGGAGTTATGGTAAGTGATGAAGTTCGCATCAATTGCGAGATCCAAATGATCAAAGCTGCTTAAAAAGAAAATTTCTTAACATAAAAAAGTCCCGTTTACTCCGGGGCTTTTTTTATTTGTACGAATTCCTCAACTCGCATTACCGGGGAACCGGTTTAATTTTTTACTTTTAGTCCGCCTTTTAACCAAACATGAAAAGAACCCCTAGTAATCCACTCCTCAATTACACTATTACTTATTCGTATGCTCCTGCCATCTGTTGGCCCCTGATCGCAGGAAAGAGCAACGATCTCTCCTTATTTATTCCCAACTGATGAAACAGGAATTAGCACGAATAATCCTGTATTCAAAATTATGTTAATGCAAGACTCTATATGAAATCACTGCTTTCCCTTTCCCTAGTTATTTCACTGGTTTTGCCCTCTTTCAAGGTGCAGGCCCAGGAAGAAACTACCATATTAAGAACCGCCACAGGCAATTTAGAAGGCACAATATGTTTACCTGAACTGGTGCTCAATCCCCCTGTTGTACTTATAATTGCGGGCTCGGGACCCACCGACAGAAATGGAAATCAGGAAGAGCTGCAGAACAATTCCCTGAAGTTTTTGGCCGAAGAACTTCGAAAAAATGGAATCGCTTCCTTACGTTTTGACAAAAGAGGTATTGGTCAAAGCAGCGATGTGAACAAAGACGAATATGAGATGCGTTTTGAAACTTTTTCAAACGATGTAAAAGCATGGATCGATCTGTTGTATGCTGACAAACGTTTTTCGCGGATTATTGTGGCGGGACACAGCGAAGGTTCTTTACTCGGCCTAATCGCTTCAGAAAATAATAAAAAGGTGAAGGCCTACATTTCTATTTCCGGCGCCGGCAGACCCATTGACGAAGTGATAAAAGAGCAATTACAAAATGTACCGCCCGACGTGAGGGAACAAATGTATGGGATGCTTGATAAATTAAAAAAAGGCGATACGCTTGGAAACGTCCCTCCCATCTTCTACAGCCTTTTCAGGCCGAGTATTCAGCCGTACATGATCTCCTGGATGAAATACGATCCCCAAAAAGAGATCAAAAAAATAAAGGTCCCGGTGCTCATCGTGCAGGGCACTACCGACCTTCAGGTGAAAGAAAAGGATGCCTTGGCCTTGGCAAAAGGGCAGCCCAAGGCACAACTGAAACTCATTACCAATATGAACCACGTGCTTAAAGATTGCGAATCACTCGACAAGGAGGTGCAAAAAAAAATTTACGGCGATCCTGATCTGCCTTTGAACAAAGAACTGGTAAAAATAATTGTCAATTTTATTACACCACCGGCAAATTGAGTTTCGTTCGTTCAAACGCTTGCAACTAAAAGAAGAATTATTATCTTTAACTGCCTAAAAACAGGAAGAATAAGTATATGCTGAAGGAACGTCAAACGGATTACCTTTCCCGCAAACAGAATGGTTTACGCTTATTCTGCTTCTCTCTTTTTCTGATCTTTATTTCCGGTCGCACACTTGCGCAAGTAACCACCTTTACCTTCCCTTTAAGTCCACTCGCCACAAAAACCCTGGTTGACAGTCTGGCCAACCAAATTAATAAGTACTATGTGATCAAAGACGCAGCATTAAAAATGAGCAGTTATCTTCGAAAACGTTTTAAAGACGGCGCTTATAATAAGATCAGTGATCCCCATATTCTTGCCGGAAAGCTCACTACCGATGTGCTTTCGGTGCAAAAAGATGAACATTTTCACGTAGAGTATAATCCACAGTTGGCAAACGAAGTGCTGGGGAATATTGAAGACGTGCCCAAAATGGTTGCTGAAAAACTGAATGAAGAACGAAGCAAGAACTTTGGATTTAAGAAGGCCGAGATTTTGAATGGCAACATCGGCTATCTTGAAATAAGTTCCTTTTCAAGACTCAACGCCTACTCCAAAGCCACTGCCAATGCCGCGCTTGCTTTTGTGTCAAACGCACGGGCACTGATCATCGACTTGAGGTATGGGGTGGGCGGATCGCCCGATATGGTAAATCACATAGTGAGTCATTTTTTTAGAACGAGTACACATGTCGCCGACATCTATATTCGTTGTGAAAATGCCACGCTGCCCTATTGGACGGTGCCCGACTCGAGTTTTGGGCCACTTACCACTATTCCGATCTATATTCTCACCAGTTACAAAACATTTTCAGCAGCGGAGGGACTCGCGTATCAATTACAGTCGTTAAAACGTGCCACATTAGTGGGTGAAGTTACACGTGGAGGTGCCCACACGGTGAGTTACAAAGCGCTCAGCAGTGGTTTCATTTCCGATATTCCCTTTGGCAGATCGATCGACCCCATCAGCAAAAAAAATTGGGAAGGCACAGGCATTGTGCCCGACATTACGGTAACTGCCGAAAATGCGCTGGAAGCAGCGGAATTGAAGATCTTCGAAAATGCCCTTTCCTCGGCCGAAGACTCCGTTGACATCCGAAAAATAAAATGGCAAATGGACCTCATGCAGGCTAGAAATCATCCAATAGCAGTTGACACAGCCACACTCAAAAAATATGTTGGTAATTTTGGTGCGTTTGCGCTCACGTATTTGGAAGGTAAATTGTATTATCAAAAAACAGGCAAAGCTAGGTTTCCATTGATACCGATGAGCAACACGATGCTTCGGCCAAAGGGCAATGATACATTTACACTAGAATTGTTTAAGAATGAAAGTGGACGTGTTGTGCGCCTTGTAACCTATTATGATGATGGGCGCAGAGAATATGCTGATCGTACGCCATAGTGAAGGACCAGACCGCCTTTTTAGCAAAAGCAACAAACACGAATATTGATTTCAATCAAGATTTGCCCGATGATCCAATGCCCTTACCACTGATATCTTCGTTAAAATAATTAAAAAAAGGGGTAAGAGGAGAAATTAGATATATCTTTGTTTCCGGTGAAGAAGAAACAACATACACTCTGCAAATTTAATCTGGTCCTTTTTTTGGGTTCATTTATGCTGTTTTCCTTGCTCGCATTTGAAGCATCGGCCTCTTTTCTCTCAGGGGGCGGAATGCATGCACAAGTACTTCAAAAACACGAACAAGTGGGAGCCAGTTCTGTTCAGCAGATCTCTGAAGAGGTGGAAAGCGAATTGGAAAATGATTTTGAACTGGCCACTGTAATTTTACCTTTCACCGTATCTTGTTTCACTTTACACATCTTTCACACCCCCTTTATCGCTCAAAGATTCGCTACCGAAACTCTTCGCGTTCCGATCTTTCTCTCTGTGCGAAGTTTCCGTATTTGATTTTTATTAGGCCTTTTTGCTTACACATTCTCGGCGTATACCGTGGCGTGTGGATGATAATTGTTTACCAAATAAAAACAAATAAATTAATAAAATGGAAAAAGTGGATTCTGGTTTTAATGAGCATGATGTTCTTCACGAACTAAAGCATTATTTGCCGGCGCAGTCGCCTTTAAAAGACTTCATTCATCATAATACCCTACATGCCTTTCAGCATCAGAAGTTTTTTACGGCCTTGCGTAATTCCTCCAAAATATTTGGATATAAAACCTCACTGGCCTTGGACGAATTTCGCCGCCTCTATGTATCAGGCCGAATCAGAGAAGATGTGCTTTCCCGCGTGCTCCGTGAACGCATGGGGAAGGAAAATGTGAACGAATGGAAAAGTAAACTTCTTTCAAAAAAATATGACATGACCACTGAGGCACGGGTGGGCAAGCTTCGATCGCAATGGGAAGTGCAATTTGGTATGGACCTTGATGTACTTGTGCATCCTCCTCTCTTTCGTATCATTTGCAGTTACCTCGACCAAGGCATCTCGATTTGGAATTTCCCGGTATTACACAAAGGCTTTTTAAATTCCATTCGTGAAATTGAAAAAAATTCCTATGCCAGCTTCTTTAAGAGCAAAAGAGCCAAAAATTTGTTGAGAAGTCGCTGCAAGATTTCCGACCTTCTAAAAATAGTAGTAGGTGATCCTGCTCTATACAAACAGTATTTGTACGATCAGCAATTTGCGCATCAAGGATGGTCGGGCATGGTATCGGCCATTGAAGACTTTCCTGAAACACTACTTGATACCAAACGGGTAAGTTTGAAGGACCTTATTATTCTTGAGTTGCTGCTGGAGATTGACGCGCTTGATCAAAAGTTCGGAGAAATATGGTCGCCCTTAGGATTTAAAGTGGAGGAGCGACCCGAAGATATTTTTTCCGAGGTGCCTCAAAGTGAGTACGACACTGTGCTATCGTTATGGCAAGATGCTTATGAATGGAGTTACTACGACGATGTACTGTATGCCATCGCAAGTAAACCGGAAGTCGCACCGGCGCCCGCAGTAAAAACATTTCAAGCCATGTTGTGTATCGATGACCGTGAACTTTCATTTCGTGATTACATGGAAAAAGTTGACCCGGCCTGTGAAACATTCGGGACACCCGGCTTTTTTGGTGTGGAATTTTATTTTCAGCCGGAGCATGGCAAATCTTATACTAAACAATGTCCTGCACCGGTATTTCCAAAATATTTAATCAAAGAAATTGATATTTCGGAGGACCGCAAAAAGGACGTGCATCTTACCAACCATACGCATTCCTTATTTAAAGGTTGGATCATGGCCCCTACCCTCGGCTTTTGGTCTGCGTTTCGGCTTTTCCTCAGCATTTTTAAACCTTCCATGAGTCCGGCTACCTCCTCTTCATTTAACCACATGGACAAAGTATCGAAACTGAGCATCAACTTCGATGAAAAAAACGCCAAAGACAAAGATCTGCAAATTGGTTATACGGTGGACGAGATGGCCACACGTGTGGAAGGATTACTGAAGAGCATTGGACTGGTGGAGCACTTTGCACCTTTTGTTTATGTAATAGGTCACGGCGCAAGCAGCGCAAACAATCCACATTATGCCGCATACAACTGTGGTGCCTGCTCCGGTAGGGCCGGTTCGGTAAATGCACGGGTTGTTTGCAACATGGCCAATCATGCCGAAGTAAGGGCAATACTGAGTTCTAAAGGGCTAGCAATTCCTGATTCAACAACGTTTATTGGGGCATTACATGATACCACGCGCGACGAGATGGTGTTTTATGACGAAAATCTACTTTCGGAAGAAAAATTGGCCATCCACACAAAAAATGTGCTAGCGATCAATCAGGCCCTTGAACAAAATGCACGAGAGCGGGCAAGGCGATTCGAATTAATTGATTTGAAGTTATCGCCGCGCGAGATTCATAAAAAGATTCTCACGCGGTCTGTCTCTTTGTTTGAACCGCGGCCCGAATTAAATCACGCCACTAATGCGCTTTGCATTGTAGGCAGGAGGTTGCTCACCAAAAATTTGTTTCTCGACAGAAGGGCATTTGCAAACTCATACGATTACCGGATTGACGCGGATGGAACCATTCTTACCAATATCATGAAACCTCTTGGCCCGGTTTGCGGCGGAATCAACCTCGAGTATTATTTCTCAAGAGTTGACAATGAGAAATTGGGGGCCGGTACCAAATTACCACATAATGTGATGGGTCTTTTTGGTGTGGCAAACGGGTTTGATGGTGATCTCAGACCCGGATTACCCAATCAAATGACAGAGGTGCATGACCCCGTAAGGTTGCTCATTGTGGTTGAACATTTCCCCGAAATAGTTTTAAAAACAATCAAATCTGCCGATGCGGTGTATGAATGGTATATTAATGAATGGATCCATCTGGTAGCTTTAAATCCCGAAACAAAACAATTATTTGAATTCAGGGATGGTGAATTTGTTCTCTACCAACCACTGAGTAAAGAATTTTCCCGGATTCAGGATGTGTCAGAATTATTAACTACCCGCAGGGATAATCTTCCTGTTTTTGTTCTTGATTAAACAATGAGCACAACACTCCTTCTACATATTTTGATCTTACTTCCTGTATTTGGATACGTGGTGAGTTTGTGTATTCCCGAAAGATTTGAAGCGGCCATCTCGTCGGTGTCGACCTACACGGTGGCTCTGCATTTTCTCACGTTTGTGTTACTTTTCTTTCAATGGATCTCTAATTCAGGACTTACCATTGACCTTAAAGATATTGTGATATACAAAACAGCGGGCTATGAATTCTATTTGGATTTTTGTTTCGACAAAATTACAGCCATGTATTTATTTGTAGGATCAATTCTTACATTTCTGGTTTCGATCTATAGCAGGGTGTATTTACACCGTGAAAAGGGATACAAGCGCTTTTTTAACACACTCCTTTTCTTCTACATTGGATACTGTATCACCGTTTTGTCGGGAAATATTGAAACGCTATTTATTGGTTGGGAAATTTTAGGCATTTGTTCCTTTTTACTAATTGCATTTTACAGAGAACGATTTTTACCGGTGAGAAATGCAGTGAAGGTATTTACAGTATATCGTATTGGCGACATTGGTTTGATAATGGCCATGTGGATGAGTCATCATTTATGGCATCAAAACATCAGCTTTATGCAATTGCAGAACGATCAATTGGTAAATACCCAGCTGGAGGTTCACAGTCCTGTAGGCGTTTTTATTGCCTTAATGATTCTTATAACAGCTGCCGCAAAATCGGCGCAACTTCCATTTTCGTCCTGGCTGCCAAGAGCTATGGAGGGACCAACGCCTTCCAGCGCCATTTTTTACGGGTCGCTGTCGGTGCACATAGGTGTATTTCTTTTATTAAGGACCCGCGAATTCTGGGAACACCAATACACAGCGCGGGTGGTGATTGTATTACTTGGTTTGGCAACCAGCATTGTGGCCTCACTGATTGCCCGTGTTCAGTCGTCGGTAAAAAGTCAAATCGCCTACTCTTCGGTGGCCCAAATAGGATTAATTTTTATTGAAGTGGGACTGGGCTTTGAAACACTTGCTCTCATTCACTTTGCCGGTAACGCTTTTTTAAGAACATACCAATTACTGGTTTCGCCTTCGGTTGCCAGCTACCTTATTCGGGAACAATTTTATAATTTCCAGCCTCGCGAACTCACTTTTGAAGATACCTGGCCTAAAAGAATTGAACACAGCATTTATATTTGGAGTTTAAGAGAATGGGATTTGGATCTTTTTATGGCACGTTTTTTATGGAACCCTTTAAAGAGTGTCGGCCGAAAACTTAACTTTCTTAACATCCACACAATTTTTTGGTTCTTCCTCCCCTCTTACCTCATTGGAATTTGGTGCCTTTATGCGCGCGTGGATATTCCGGACCAGATTCGAGATTATCTGCCTGCTTTATTTTCACTAATCGGTTTATCAATGGTATTGAAATCCTTTACCGAACGTAAAAATGTGCTGATGAGCTGGATCCTTATTATCATGAATCACTTCTGGGTAGCTTTGGCGATATCTTTTAATGAAGAGTTTAAAATCGATCAGGTATTCATGTACCTCAGCGGCATAGTCCTTGCAGGAACCGTTGGGATGTTTGCACTTCGAAAAATAAAATTGCTGGAAGAAAGCACCGATCTAGGAAATTTTCACGGACACGTGTACGAACATCCTCGAATTGCTTTCACTTTTCTAGTAGCCTGTTTAGGACTCACAGGTTTCCCCATTACTCCTACTTTTATAGGTGAAGACCTTATCTACACCCATATTAAAGAAGACCAATATGTGCTGGCTGCCATCACCTCCTTGGGTTTTATCATCGACGGTTTGTCATTGATTCGCCTCTATGGTCGTATTTTTCTGGGTCCACATATAAAAACATATCACGAAACTCCCTATAAATCATCTTAATCTTGCGCGGTAACCCATTTACATATTTGACTTCTGCAAATTTGAGAATTTTTTTCTCTGTGATTTTGTCGTTGAGTATACTGTTTTCCGGTAGTAATACCCTCTCGTATTATAAACTTACGCAGACTAAAGGGAAAACTTCTCTAAGTATTCAAAAGAAATATAATCCTTCTACTGTTTCAGGACTGCAGTACTTGCAGTCGAGCAACTCTGAATTCCTGGAAGAGGAAGTTTCGGACAACGACGAATATTCGAATGACCTTTTACTGACTGCTCGTGCAACCCTAAGTGAGAATGAAGAACCCCTACTCACCGCACTTCCTTATTATCATTTTGTAAAGAAAATCCCACTTTACATTCTACTCCATTCCTGGAAAACCTACCTGTCTTAAGTCCTGCCCCGGGCATGCTATACCGCGCTAATTGACACTGTAAAATGTTTCAAGAACCGCACGTATCGGACTTGCATGCCCGGCAGGCACCAATTCCTAGAATTTTTAAAAGCACACATCAAACACAAAAAATAGTAAAACAATTATGTCAAATCAAAAAACAAAAAAATATATTCCCGCCGATGGTCTTGCGGGTTTGAAAGAGAATTTCTCCAAAGATGCACTTTCGGGCTTTTTGGTATTTTTATTAGCGATGCCCTTAAGTTTAGGCATTGCAAAAGCGTCTAATTTCCCCATGATCTTTGGCTTGGTCACCGCCATTGTGGGAGGAGTGATTGTGAGTTTTTTTATGGGATCACGTTTGTCCATAAAAGGACCTGCGGCAGGTCTAATCGTTATTGCAGCGGGTTCTGTAACCGCATTTGGCGATGGCGAAATTGGATGGCATCTGGCCCTGGGTGTTGTTGTTGTAGCAGGTTTAATTCAGGTGCTTTTCGGAGTTTTTAAACTTGGAAAACTCGCTGATTTTTTTCCCAGCGCTGCCATCCATGGTATGTTGGCAGCCATCGGAATCATTATCATGGCCAAACAATTGCATTTGCTTCTTGGAATTAATCCATCAGAACTTAAAGGTAAGGAGCCGCTTCAATTGCTTGCGATGCTCCCTTCCAGCATTGTACATGAAAACGCACACCTCGCCGAAATAGGCATTGCCTGCCTATTAATTATGGTGTTGATGAATTTCGTGAAAAACGACAAAGTAAAAAAAATTCCAGCTCCCCTTGTTGTGTTGGCCGTAGCAATACCTTTAGGGTTTGCACTTCACATAAAAACCGACGGACAAATTGCCAACTTTGCTTTGGTGAAGATCGGTAGTTTGTCAGAAGCTTTTAAAAATGGCTTAGTCAATGTTGATTTTTCGGGAATTACTGCACATACAGGCATATTTATTCAATATGTCATTCTTTACTCATTGATTGGCAGTCTTGAAAGTCTCTTAACAGCTAAAGCCGTGGATGGCATGGATCCTTACAAACGCAAAACGGACTATAATAAAGATCTGATTGGTGTGGGAATTGGAAATACCATAAGTGGGATTTTGGGTGGACTACCCATGATTAGTGAGGTGGCCCGTAGCTCCGCCAACGTTGGGTATGGAGCAAGAACCCGTTGGGCCAATTTCTTTCACGGCTTATTTCTGTTGCTTGCCATTCTGGTTGCGGTTCCGTTTATTGAGATGATCCCAAATGTGGCGCTTGCTGCAATGTTGGTGTTTGTTGGTTTCAGACTTGCACATCCACGACAATTCAGTCATGCCCTTCACATTGGTAAAGAGCAATTGGTTGTTTTCACAGTAACCATCCTAGTTACAATTTCTACCGATTTACTGATGGGCGTTGGCAGTGGAATTCTTTTAGAAATGGTCATTAATTTAATTAATGGTGCTTCTCTCAAAAATCTCTTCAAAACTAATGTTGAAGTGAGAATTGAGAACGGCGATTTTCTGATGGTGGTGAAAGATGATCTAATTTTTTCAAACCTCCTGGGATTCAAAAAGAAATTCCTCAACATCCCTGCCGGTCAGCAGGTCACCATTGATATGTCGGAAGCAAAGATTGTGGATCATACTTGTCTGGTAACCATTAACGGTTTGGTTGATTCGTATGTTGATGATGGCGGGAAAGTGAATGTGATTGGTTTTGAAAATCACCGACAATTAGCTGCTGACCCAACCTCTACACGCGTTAATAAACTCATAAGCAATTAAATACTGTTAATCTTTCTATTAAATAGTATGTATTTTAAATCAAGTCAAACACACAAATTAAAATTTAAACGCATTGAGTCTCTAAGTTAAGAGAGCTCAAGCAACTTGTCAGGCCCCGGTGCTACTTTTTGGTTTATTTCATAGTTTTCCAATATATTAGATTTCCGGGGCCCTGGCAAGATTTTTATTCTTAAAACTAATTTTATGAAAAAGACACTATTCCTTCTGTTAGTAAGTATGATAGCACCGCTTATAAATGAGGCGCAACAAATTGACACAACAAAAAAAGTTGCACCTGAAAAAAGCGCGTTGAAGTTCAACATCAATGCAAGCGGTTCACATTTCTTTCAGGTCACCTTTTTAAATCAGGTCTGGGTGCGGTATAACGAGAGTGATCCCGGAACCACATTATTCAATAAAAGTGCGCCAAGTACTTTTGATATCGGATTAAGAAGAACGCGCATCCAGATGTTTGGGCAGATCACTGACCGCACGTTTGTGTATTTTCAATTCGGCCAAAACAACTACAACAATACCGCCGCCTATAGCAGTACTCCCGGAGGGAATCGGAAAATTGCGGCGTTTTTCCACGATGCACTGTGTGAATACAAAGTTTCAAAAGGTAATGAATTAAAAATCGGAGGGGGATTAACCGTGTTGAACGGACTGTCGCGATTCTCACAACCCTCGGTGGGCACCATTATGACCCTAGATGTGCCCGTATTTTTACAGTACACGGTTGACCAAACCGATCAGTTTGACCGGCGCCTGGCTATTTACGCACGAGGTCAAGTGGGGAAATTTGATTACCGCGCCTACCTTTCCAATCCCTTTCCCATTAGCACCAACGGATCAGCTCCCGCAGCAATCGGCAAAAACGCCACCTTTGTAAACGTGGCAACTCTGCAACCCGGAACCGGGCCGGGCATCAATAACCAATTTGGGGGGTATGTGGCTTATAATTTCTTCGAAAACGAAAATCACACAACTCCCTACATGCAAGGCACCTACCTGGGCACCAAGAAAATTTGGAACGTGGCCATTGGAGGTGTCTACCAAAAAGCTGCTACCTGGAACTTGACGCAAGATAATGCGGGTATATACAAGGATACCACCTATAATAACATGCTGCACCTTAGTTTGGAAACATTTTTAGATCTGCCATTAGACAAAGAAAAGGGCACCATGATTAGCGCCTTTGCAGGATATTATAATACGAACTACGGCACCAATTACCTGCGGTACAACGGTGCCATGAATCCCGGAACCGGCTCAACCGCCACTAATATGGTGCAAAGCGCTGCTTATGGAAACGCATTTCCCATGTTCGGCACCGGGCAAGTAGGATATGCTCAATGTGGATTCCTTCTCCCAAAAAGTGTATTAGGAGAAAAAAATGGTCAATTGATGCCATATGTAAGCGGGCAATATGCCGACTATACGGCCCTGCAAAATAAGGCCATGTTACTGTTTGATGTGGGAATGAACTGGTTCATCAAGGGCCATTCGTCAAAACTATCTCTAGATTACCAGAACCGACCAACTTACACCAAAAATACTTTATCTGACATTGTTGCGGGGCCCCGGAAAAGTTGTGTGACACTTCAATATCAACTACTTTTTTAGGTAAGTACAACATGCAGCAAGTAATTCCTGTTCAAGTTGAACGAAACACGTTATCTTTGTGTTTTGTTTTACCTGCGTCTTTTCTTTTGTCTCGCAAGAGTAAAACAGAAAAATCATGATGCAAATGAAATCATTTCTGTTTTCAATTGTAACTGCTTCAAATTGTGCCTCCTTTGCGCAGGACACCCTTCAAAAAAAAGTTGAACGGTACACCTTACATTTTCAAGAAACCACGGTGAGTCAATACCGCCCTGAATTTCATGCAGCCTATACGGGATTGCACAGTCAAACAACCGAAAATCAATGGGCAACCACCATCACCAGTTCTATTTTTGCCGGCGTAAAACTTTGGCCTCAGGCACAGGTAGTAATTAACCCTGAAATTGCAGGAGGACACGGTCTGTCTTCCGCCTACGGCATTGCCGCATTTACAAACGGTGAAGCCTTTAGAGTAGGTAATCCCGACCCTACTATTTATCTGGCCCGGGGATTTTTTAGACAGTTGATCTCGTTTACGAAAGAGCGAGAATGGCAAGACAATACCGATAACAAAATTGAGCAATACATCCCCACAAAATACCTTTCTTTTACCATCGGAAAGGTGTCGGTGTCGGATTACTTTGATGACAATACCTATTCGCACAATCCTCGCACGCAGTTTTTCAGCTGGGGTTTAATGAGCAATGGCGCATGGGATTATGCCGCCAATACCAGAGGTTATACGCCCAGCATAATTCTGGAATACATCAGTAAAAAAGTAGAGCTGCGCTATGCGCTAAGTATGATGCCTGAAACGGCAAATGGCAATACCATGGATAAGAATGTGGCAAAGGCAAATGCCAGCGTGCTGGAATTAAAATACAACTATGCGCTTCGTGGACTGATTGGAAAAATAAGTGCATTGGTTTATTACAACACGGCTTTTATGGGAAGTTATACGGCTCAAAATATAGTGGTGGTACCTGATAGCAGCACTCCCACGGGACAAAAGAAAGAATACACTATTACGGCTAGCAGACAATACGGAAGAAGTAAATACGGTGCGGGACTAAATTTTGAACAAGCCATCACCCGCCATCTGGGTCTGTTTGCCAGAGCCTCGTACAATGATGGAAAAAATGAGACCTGGTGTTTCACCGAAATTGACCGTGCGCTTAGTATTGGTGCCTCATTAAACGGCAGCTCGTGGAATCGAAAACAAGATGTAATCGGAATTGCCTATTGTCAGTCGGGCCTCTCTAACGAACATCGCAATTATCTTGCCGCAGGAGGACTTGGCTTTATGTTAGGAGATGGCAAATTAAATTATGGCCCTGAGCATCTTTTTGAAGCATTTTATAACCTGGCTTTATGGACAGACCGGATAGGCGCATCGGTGGCGTATCAATTCATTATGAACCCCGGCTATAATAAAGACCGCGGACCAATTTCTGTATATTCAATACGCATGCATTTTCATATTTGAGATAATACCACTACCATGACACGAAAGATTTTTCCCATAGTGATTTTCACCGGCCTCCTCTCTTTTATAGGTTTGGCACAGAGCACGCGGTCGCTCACTTTGGACGAATGCGAGGGACTTTTTCTTAAGAATAATCTAATGCTGCTGGCCGGACAATATAATATAAGTGCAAAGCAGGCCCTTATTATTCAGGCGAAGGCATACCCAAATCCGATTTTCAGTGCCGATATCAATGTGTACGATCCACAACACGATAAATATTTCCACATCGACTCCTCCGGTCAAAAATCATTTCAGGTGCAGCAACTCATCTTATTGGGTGGTAAGCGAAAAACCGAAATAGAGATTGCGAAACAAAATTCTATCCTTGCCGAATCAGAATTTTCAGAACTGCTTAGGAATTTGAAAGTACAATTACACTCTAGTTTTTTCAGCATTAACAGTGAAAAAATGGTAATAGCAAATTACGATAAACAATTGCAAATTCTCGATACAATTATTAATGCCTACAAAGTTCAAACCGAAAAAGGAAATTTACCCTTAAAAGACATAGTACGTCTAAAATCGGTGTACATCAAGTTAAGCGGCGACCGATCGGAATTACTTTCTGATTTTAGTGATCAACAAAAGCAAATTAAAATGCTGTTACAGGTAAATCAAGATGTTGACCCTGTGGTGAATGAAACCATATTTGGCAACTACCTTGATTTAAAACCGTTGAACGACTTGCAGACCTTAGCCCTCACAAATAGACCCGATTTGAAAATAGCCGATGAAAATGCACTGCTGGCGGCGCTGATCTTGAAACAGCAGAAAAAACAAACCATTCCCGATATTGCGGTGAATTCAAGCTACGATCAGCGCGGAGGAGCTTTTCACAATCAGGTAAATGCAGGCCTTGCCATTCCGGTTCCTGTATTTAATACTAACAGGGGCAATATTAGGGCGGCAGAATTCGACAAAAAAGCGATGGACCTTTACGTGCAGGAGAAGAAACTGGAAGTGGAACTCGATATTCAGCAAGCCTGGGTAAACATGCAGCGCAGCATTACCGAATACTCCAAAATAAAGATCTTATTTAACGAAGAGTTCAGCCAAGTAAATAAAGGAGTTAATAATAATTTCCAGCAACGCAACATCACTATTCTTGAATTTGTTGACCACGTGGAGGCCTATAACGAATCGCTTGCCGATTACGAACGGATAAAAAAACAATTAGCCATTTCAGCCGCTCAAATCAATTATGTTACTGCTACCAAAATATATTAAAAATAAAAATACAATGAATTTAAGATCCTTTTTCGCATTAGGTTGCGTTGTTTTAGTGACACTAAGTGCCTGCAAACAGACACCAAAAGACGAGGTTTCGGAGGTATTTGAATTATCCGACACCATGCTCAAACGCTGTGAGTTCACCAAAGCGCGTATGCAGGATGTGAAGGACGAACTTAAGTTATTTGGTAAAGTATCGGCCGACAACAATAAAATGGCGCATGTGTACCCCATTACAGGCGGCATCGTTTCGGAAATTCATGTTGAGTTAGGCGATTATGTGAATCAGGGTCAACTTCTTGCAGTGGTGCGAAGCAGCGAGGTGGCCGACTTTCAGAGTCAACTTGTAAATGCCCGATCGAATGTAGCTTTGGCCGAAAAAAATTTACAGGTGGCCAAAGACTTGTTTGCCGGAAAATTAAATTCAGAAAAGGATGTCTTGGCGACACAAAAAGAACTTGAAAAAGCCAATTCGGAATTAACGCGCATCAACGAAGTTTATGCCATTTATCATTTGAAGCAAGGCTCAGAATATAGCATCACGGCACCACTTGCAGGTTTCATCATCAACAAGGACATCACCCAGAACGAAGAATTACGAAGCGACAGAACAGAAGAAGTATTTTCAATTGCACAGATTAACGAGGTGTGGGTGCTGGCAAATGTTACTGAATCGAATATTTCCAAAGTTGCGCTCGATTACGAAGCGGATGTGCAAACCCTGAGTTATCCCGATAGGATCTTTAAGGGAAAGGTGGACAAAATCTTTAATGTGATTGACCCAACAACCAAAGCGATGAAGATCCTGATCAAGATCCACAATCCTGACCTGCTCTTGAAACCGGAAATGAATGCCACTGTTAATCTTAAATTTTCGGAAAACAAACAATTAGTTTCAATTCCCAGTAGCGCAGTAATCTTCGATAAAAGTAAGAACTGGGTGATGGTGTATAAGAACCGAACGCATATCGAAACCCGGAATGTGGAAGTTTACCGTCGATTAGGCGATATCACGTATATCAGCAGCGGGATCAAAGAATACGAAAACGTAATCTCGAAAAACGGACTTCTCATCTACGACGCCTTAAACGACTAGTAATACAAGCATGAAATCCCGGCAGGTAACTATCCCGGCAGGAAAAAAACATGAACCATGAATCAATTTATTAAGAACATCATCACTTTCTCACTGAGAAACAAGTTATTCACTTTTTTTTGGGTAGGGATTCTTGTTATTGCAGGGGCGATCAGCTATATCAATATTCCCATTGAAGCATTTCCCGACGTTACTAACACGCAGATCATCATCGTTACGGAATGGAATGGCCGCAGCGCGGAAGAAGTAGAACGTTTTGTGACCACACCCATCGAAATAGCAATGAATTCGGTTCAACAAAAAACAAATGTGAGGAGCATCACCATGTTTGGACTTTCGGTGATCAAGATCATTTTTGAAGATAATGTGGAAGATTTTTTCGCCCGACAGCAGGTGAACAATCAATTACGGAATGTGATGCTGCCAGAAAATGTAGAACCGGATGTGCAGCCGCCTTATGGCCCAACGGGAGAAGTATATCGTTATGTACTCAGAGGAAAAAATAGGGACACCCGCGACCTCCTCACTCTTCAGAATTGGGTTATTGACCGCCAACTTAGATCGGTGTCAGGCATCGCCGATGTGGTGGCTTTCGGCGGGCAGGAAAAGATCTACGAGATCTCCGTGGATCCTATTAAACTTCAAAAGTACGACCTCTCCCCTTCTCAGGTATATGATGCCATAAGCAAAGCGAATTTAAATGTGGGCGGCGATGTCATCGAAAAAAACGGACAAGCCTATGTTGTCAGAGGACTAGGCCTCCTCAATACAATTCAAGACATTGAAAACACAATTGTTGACGAATACAACGACAATCCGCTTCTGGTAAAAAATGTGGCCCAGGTTACCGAATCTAGTGCCCCACGTGTTGGTCAGGTTGGTTTGGGCGACAACGACGACGTAGTGGAAGGCATTGTGGTGATGCGAAAGGGTGAAAATCCAAGTGAGGTACTTGCCCGCTTAAAGGCCAAGATCACTGAAATAAATACCACCGTGCTTCCTTCAGATGTGAAAATGGAAGTTTTTTACGACCGCGATAACCTGATGAATTTTTGTACAAAAACAGTGATGCACAATTTATTTGAAGGGATCATTTTTGTAACACTTATCGTTCTCATTTTTATGGCCGATTGGCGTACCACATTAATTGTTTCAATCATCATTCCGCTCGCTTTATTGTTTGCTTTCCTATGCTTGAAACTAAAAGGCATGAGTGCCAATTTATTATCCCTGGGAGCGGTCGACTTTGGAATTATTATTGACGGAGCCGTCGTCATGGTAGAAGGCCTTTTTGTGATGCTCGACCACCGGGCTAAAAAAATTGGCATGGAGCAATTTAATAAACTGGCAAAACTTGGAATTATAAAAAACACTGCGTCAGGACTTGGAAAGGCCGTATTTTTTTCAAAACTGATCATCATTTCGGCCCTGCTTCCCATCTTTGCATTTCAGAAAGTAGAAGGAAAAATGTTTTCGCCTCTCGCTTTCACGCTGGGATTTGCCTTGTTAGGGGCTCTCATCTTTACGCTCACCTTGGTGCCGGTATTAGTTTCCATTTTACTGAAGAAGAACGTAAAAGAAAAACACAATGTGTTTGTGGAGTTCTTCAACAAGATCGTTTCCAATGGCTTTAAATTTACGTTTGCAAATAAACGTAAGAGTCTGGTCATTTCAATGATCATCCTCGTATTCTCTATCTTTTCAACACGCTGGTTGGGTACTGAATTTTTACCACCACTCAACGAAGGTGCTTTATGGGTGGAAGCCAAGCTGCCCATGAGCAACTCTCTCACCGAAACTGTGAAAACAGTGGCATTGTTGCGTGCCGAACTTGAAAAATTTCCGGAAGTAAACGGGGTTTTATCACAAACCGGGCGAAGTAATGATGGTACCGACCCAAGCGGATTCTACTATGTACAAATGCAGGTGAATTTAAAACCAAAAGACGATTGGGAACGAAAGATCTCGGTCGACGATCTGGTGGAAGAGATGGATAAAGTTCTTAAAAATTACCAGGGCATCATCTACAACTACTCCCAACCAATTATTGACAATGTGGCCGAAGCGGTGGCGGGAATAAATGCCAGCAATGCAGTAAAAATTTATGGCGACGACTTGGATAAACTCGACGACATAGCAAATGAGGTGATTGAGCAAATTAAGAATGTGCCCGGCATTAAGGATGTTGGCATCTTACGAAATATTGGACAACCCGAAATAAGTGTCATCCTTGATGATGAAAAAATGGCGATCTACGGCATTCGAAAAGCCGACGCACAAAGTATCATTGAAATGGCTATTGGCGGAAAAACGGCCACCGAAAAATACGAAGGCGAACGAAAATTCGACATCCGCGTGCGCTATTCAAAAGAATACAGAAAAGACGAAGACGATGTGATGAATTTGATGGTGCGTTCGGTGAGAGGAGCACTAATTCCATTGAAGGAGATTGCCACTCTCAAAAAAATAACCGGACCGGCTTTTATTTACCGCGATAATACAAAACGATTTATTGGCGTTAAATTCTCGATTCGTGAACGCGATTTGGGAAGTACCATTGCAGAAGCTCAAGCCAATGTTGAGAAACATATTAAACTTCCCAACGGTTACAAAATTGGATGGACCGGTGAGTTCGAGAATCAGGTGCGCGCCACCAAGCGACTGGCACAAGTAGTTCCCATCAGTTTGGTACTAATCTTTGTATTGCTCTTCATCATGTTTGGAAACATTCAAGATGCCTTGTTGGTGCTTATCAACGTTCCTTTTGCACTTATTGGTGGCATTTTTGCACTGCACCTCACCGGTATTAATTTCGGCATATCAGGTGGCGTAGGATTCATTGCTTTATTTGGAATTTGTATTCAAAACGGAGTCATCCTCATTTCCGAATTCCATGCCAATATGCGTAATAAACTTAGCCTCGAAACTTCCATCTTTGAAGCGGTGAAGGTGAGAACCCGCCCGGTTGTGATGACCGCACTGATGGCAGCAATAGGATTAATGCCCGCCGCCTTATCAACGGGCATTGGTTCTGAATCGCAAAAACCACTCGCAGTTGTTATCATTGGCGGTTTGGTTACTGCCACTATTTTCACACTCATGGTGTTTCCAATTTTCTATTATTGGGCACAACGTAATAAACATGTTGATATTTAGAACTGAGAAGCGAAAGCGTACTTACTTTTATCAACAGAGATACATTTGGCTATTTTAGTTAATTTTATGATCTTCATCCCTAAATTATATTTAGTTTTGAAGCCATTCCTGAAAAAAGCGAGATTTATATTTAGTTTGTTCTTCCTGTTAGGAATGTTATTTACCGTATTCCAATACTTTCCTGCGCAAAAACAAGAAATTCTCGTTCAAAAAACCGAACTCGTTAAAAAAATGAAATCCTGTGATGCTTCTGAAGACGAGACTGACACAGAAGACGATAACTCTCCGACCGAGTCTGATTTTGATTTGTTTTCTTACGATTGGCTGACCACTCATAACCAAGAACATAAATTTTATACCCAGAATATAGAGTATCGTTTTCAACGAAAACCTGTACATACACCCCCACCCAAGTTCTGATTATTGAAAATTTCAAAGGCTTCATAACTTGAAGTCTCTTCGTATTTTTAAATAACATCAGTTCTACCATGAAATCTACCGTTACAAATTTAAAATCAGGCATTGTTGTCTATTTAGTGGCCCTGCCCCTTTGTTTAGGAATTGCCCTAGCCTGCAATGTGCCCCTATTTTCAGGAATTATTGCAGGCATCGTTGGAGGCTTAGTTGTTACCTTTGCAAGTGGTTCAAAGCTCAGCGTGAGCGGACCTGCGGCCGGCCTCACAGCCATCGTTCTTTCTTCGGTAGCGGCGCTCGGTACTTTTGAACTTTTTATTGCCGCCGTTTTCTTTGCCGGAGCAATACAAATTTTGCTGGGAATAGTGAAAGCAGGAACCATTGGACATTTTATTCCCGTGGCCGTTATCAAAGGGATGCTAGCAGGAATAGGGATTATCCTAATCATGAAACAAATTCCCCATCTTGTAGGCTACGACCGAGATCCAGATGGCGATTTTGACTTTATGCAAAACGACGGACATAATACGATCTCTGACCTCTACTATATGTTTCGGTACATTACGCCCGGTGCAGTGATCATTGGCGCAGTATCCTTACTGCTAATCGTTCTCGGTCAAAAATCCTTCTATAGGAACAACCGCTTCTTTTCATTTATTCCTACTGCATTGCTGGCCGTTATAGTCGGAGCTCTGCTGAATTATGTCTTCAGAAACTCCGAGTTTCTGGCGCTGCAACCTGACCACTTAGTGGCACTACCACTCATTAAAAACATAGAAGATCTGAAACAGAACATCATACAGCCTGACTTTAGCGGCCTTGCAAACATTAAATTCTGGACCATTTCTCTCACCATTGCATTAGTGGCCAGCATCGAATCACTGTTAAGTATAGAAGCCACCGACAAGATTGATCCACACAAACAGGTGACGGATCCAAGCAGAGAATTGATTGCACAGGGCCTTGGAAATATGGCCTCCGGCCTGTTGGGCGGATTACCCGTTACAGCAGTGATCGTGCGAAGTTCAGCAAATATTGATGCCGGTGCTACCGGAAAACTTTCAGCCGGCTTTCATGCCATTCTTCTGCTACTTTCAGTGCTTTTTATTCCCCACTTTCTCATGTTGATACCCAGTTCTGCTCTTGCTGCTATATTAATAATAGTAGGCTATAAACTAACGCAGGTTTCGGTGTTTAAAGAACTTTATCTCAAAGGGATGGATCAGTTCCTTCCTTTTATTGCAACCATCAGTGTGATGCTCCTTACCGATCTGCTGAAGGGAGTGGGTGCAGGAGTGGTGGTTGCCGTAATTTTTATTATTCGCAACAGTATGAGATCCTCTTTCGACGTGGTGGAAGACATTATTGGAGGCAAACGCAATTACATGATGAAATTACCACAACACATCACCTTCTTCAATAAAGGATTTGTTATCTCCTATCTTAGCAAGGTAAAAGACAATAGTCATATGATCATCGATGGTTCCATTAATAAGTCAACCGACAAAGATGTGCAGGAAGTGCTGCGCGATTTTGTAGAAATATCAGCCGAAAGAAACATTGAAATACAGTTTGTAAAATATAATCTTTAAACTATGGAAAATAAAATGGATAAATCCTACAAAAGACTGATCGATGGCAACCGCCATTTTTCTATGTCGAAAAAAATAGATGATCCCGAGTACTTCAAAAAACTATCTCTCGGACAAAGACCCGATTACTTGTGGATTGGTTGCAGCGATAGTCGTGTGCCCGCCAATGAAGTTACCAGCACCGAAAGCGGCGAAATGTTTGTGCACCGTAACATTGCCAATTTGGTAGTGCACACCGATATGAACCTCATGAGTGTGCTCGAATATGCTATTGTTCATTTGGAGGTAAAACACGTAATCGTTTGCGGGCATTATGGCTGTGGAGGGGTGAGGGCCGCCATGGGCAACAACCGTTTTGGTATTGTTGACAATTGGCTGCGCAGTATTAAGGATGTGTATCATGAACACGAAAAAGAATTAAGGCAAATTGCCGACGACGATAAACGCGCCGACCGCCTCACCGAATTGAACGTGATTGAACAAGTACGCAATTTGGCCAAAACCTCGCTGGTGCAGGATGAATGGAAAAAACGTCCCCTTCATTTACATGGCTGGGTGTATGGTATCAACAGTGGTTTGATTACCGACCTCAGCATTATACACGACGGACATGAAGATATCGACCAGATCTACAGGTATGCTGTGTAATTGACAGTACCCGAACTTCCGAGAAAAAAAACCAATACAGATGATTGTGGTGTAACCCATACGAATTGGCTAATTTGTGTTTACTTTTGACGAAGATGCCGGATACCAAAGCGACGAGGGATTTCGAAAAAATAATTCCACAATACCTGCCATTTGTTCCCAACAACGATCAGCAGGAAGCCATAAAAAAGATCACTGAATTTATCTTTAACGGTGATGAACGAAGTGTTTTTATTTTGCGGGGTTACGCAGGAACAGGCAAAACCAATCTTATATCAGCCTTTACCAAAGCACTTCCGGGCATTAGATGGAGAAGTGTGTTGTTGGCTCCCACGGGCAGAGCGGCAAAAGTACTGAGTGCCTACTCGCAGCGACCCGCACAAACCATTCACCGAAAGATTTTTCGCAAACAACTCAACGCCGAAGGGGGCGTTACATTTACGCTGGGTGATAACCTGCACAAAAACACCTTGTTTATTGTTGACGAGGCCTCCATGATTAGTGCCGATTCGGGTGGAGAAAGTTTATTTAACAGTTTGCTCGAAAACTTGTTTGAATATGTGTACAGCGGCGAAAACTGCAAACTTATTCTTATTGGCGACACCGCGCAACTGCCTCCTGTAGGAAGCACTGAGAGTCCGGCCCTTAACCGCGAGTACCTGCAAAGTGCCTTTCACCTCAACATCCGTCTTTTTGAATTAAAAGAGGTAGCGCGCCAGCGATTGGAAAGCGGGATACTTTTAAATGCCACTTCCTTAAGAAATTCAATAGGTAAAGATGAATTCCTATTTCCGAAATTGACGTGCACCGCCGACGTGGTGAACTTACCGGGCGACGAACTGGAAGACACACTGAATTCCTGTCTTTCAAACTACGGCGAAGACAATGTGATCATCATTACGCGAAGTAACAAACGTGCCAATTTGTTTAATCAAAGTTATCGTAACCGCATTAAGCTGGTGGAAGAGGATTTGTGTGCAGGCGACAAACTGATGGTTGTTAAAAACAACTACTTTTGGCTGGCCGAAAACAGTACCGAAGCAGGTTTTATTGCCAATGGCGATATGCTTGAAATCACGCGTATCATTAACAGAGAACAATTATATAATTTTAATTTCTGTGAATGCGTGGTGAAGTTTGTTGACTATCCTAATTTGCCGGAACAGCAGTTGAAATTGATCACCGATTCTCTAAATACAGATAGCCCTGCCCTCACCCAGGCCGAGCAAAAATCCTTATATGAAAACATTCTCGAAGATGTTGCCGATGAGCCCATCCGTGGTATGCGTTTGAATTACCTAAGGAAGAGTCCCTATTACAATGCCTTACAGGTAAAGTTCAGTTATGCCATTACCTGTCACAAATCGCAAGGCGGTCAATGGCCTGTGGTATTTATCGACCAAGGTTATTTGACAGAAGAAAATGTGGACGAAGGATTTATTCGCTGGCTGTACACCGCGCTTACCAGGGCGAGCGAGAAAGTGTATCTGATTAATTTCAATCCCAAATTCTTTGCTTAAATCCTTAATTATTAACCTTTTATTGTTTATTAATACTTCATATAATTTTTTTATAAACCTTTAATCCCTTATTTTTGTTAGATGTTCGGGATTTTCTATAAATGAAAAAAGCATATTTTTTCTTTCTTTTTGGTGTTTATGGGTACTTTACTTATTCACAGGTATTTATGCGCCCCAACGAATGGAAAAAATACAAAAGGGAACTTTTCTTTACGGCAGGCACCAGTAATTTTCTGGGCGATTTGGGTGGAAGCCCTGCTGATGCTTCGCATTATACGCCAAAAGACCTAAATTTTAATCAATCGCGCGTGGCTATTGGGTTTGGAGGACGGTACAAACTTAAGAGATACGTGAACGTGGCCGCCAAATTCAGTTATTTGAATGTAAAAGGAGACGATGCCGCAACAACAAATATCTACCGTGAAAACAGAAACCTCAATTTTAAATCAAATATCTACGAATTAACAGGCCGTATTGAAGGGGGCTATCAAAGCACCAAAAGAGGCGGAAATAGGTATGGAATTAGGAAGAACTATGGCCGTATGAAGGCCGTGACGCACAATTTGTTTGCTTTTGTAGGGGCGGGCGTTTTTTATTTTAATCCAAAAGGGCAGGCTCCCGACGGGTCGTGGGTTACTTTGTACAACTTACATACAGAGGGTCAGGGTTTACCGGGTGGTCCCAAACAATATTCGAGGGTGGGTTTTAGTATTCCCATTGGAGGCTATTATAAATTTACCTGGAACAAGATTTGGTCTGTAGGACTTGAGTTTTCGTACCGAAAAACATTTAGCGACTACATTGATGATGTGGGTTCAAGTTATTATAATCCGGCAGCTTTAACTGCTAATTATGGTCCCCTATCGGCTCAGATGGCAGATCCAAGTTTGGGCAATATTCCCGGAGCTACCATGCCTGCCGCTGATGGAACTCCTGCTGTGAGGGGCGATAAACAAAAAGATGCTTACATGTCGCTTGAGATCATGGTGAGTTATATCTTCAAAAAACAACGTAAGTCGTATCGCTTGCGAAGCAAGTTCTAAGACGTTCACCTATTAGTTCAAAAGGTTGCCGCACCGCAACGCGTGAAAGGTTCTCTTATTGAAAGAGGTGCCTGTGGTACAATTGATTTGTTTATTACCGTACTCATCAGAAAACAAGGCATAAAAAAAGCTCCGGAAAATTCCGAAGCTTTTAATCTGAATTGATTAGGTGTTATTTTTTCGCAGCCGGAGCGGCCGGTTTTGCCTGACCAGCAGCAGCCGGAGCAGCAGCAGCGGCAGCACCCGCAGCCGGCGCAGCACCTGCAGCCGGAGTTTCTTCAACCGAAACTGCACGCGTAACATCAACACTAATCACTGAAATATTTTTTGGATGCAAAATGGTGATGCCATCCACACTGATGTCACCTGCTGAGATAGATTTTCCAATCGCTAATTTGTCAACATTCAGTTCAATTGCTTCAGGTAATTTTGCGATTAAACCTCTCACTTTTAACTTACGCATTTTGATGGTCATTTTTCCACCCTCTTTCACACCAATAGCTTGTCCAACTGCTTTCACAGGGAGTTGCACGGTTACCGGCTTGTCGTCGCTTACCATCAAAAAGTCAGCATGGATCAAACGATCGTTGATCTTATGGTACTGTGCTTCCTGCAGAACTGTTCTGTAAGATTTACCTTCTACTTCCACATTTACTAAATTGGTATCAGGTGTAAAAATGATGTTTTTGAAGTCACGAATATCCGCACTAAAGTGGATTTGTTCTCCTGCACCGTAAATTACACATGGCACCAAGCCTTTGGCTCTCAAAGCCGTGGCGTTTGTTTTCCCTACGCTCGCTCTTGGCGAACCGCTCAAAGTTACTGTTTTCATTTTTTGTTTTTTTTGTCGACAATTAAGTTCCGCCCGCGTCGGCCCTTCTTGTCTGTTAGTTTATGTGATGCGGGTTACATGATAAAATTATTACTGATGGATTCGTGCTTAATAACACTGTTGATCACTTTCGCAAACAAATCGGCAACACTAAGAACTTTAATCTTAGAGCATTGCTGAGTTAAAGGAATAGTATCTGTTACAATCATTTCAGTTAAATGCGATTTTTCAATGTTCTCATATGCTTTACCCGATAACACCGGATGCGTACACAAAGCTCTTACACTTAATGCTCCCCGCTCCATCATCATGTCGGCAGCTTTACACAAAGTTCCTCCTGTATCAACCAAATCATCTACCAAAATGATGTTACGCCCTTCTATTTCTCCGATGGCGGTCATGCTCTCAATCACATTGGCTTTGGCTCTCTGTTTGTAGCAGATCACCATTTCAGCCTTCAAATGTTTGGCATACCCGTTGGCGCGTTTACTGCCCCCCATATCTGGTGCACCAATTGTGAGATTATCAAGTCCGAGCGATTTTATGTAGGGTAAAAAAATGGTGGAAGCATACATGTGATCCACCGGCACGTTAAAAAATCCCTGAATCTGGTCGGCATGAAGGTCCATGGTCATTACCCTCGTAGCGCCCGCAACTGCTAACATATCGGCTACCAGTTTGGCACCAATTGCTACGCGTGGTTTGTCTTTTCTATCTTGTCGCGCATACCCGTAGTACGGCAACACGGCAATAATATGGCGGGCACTGGCACGTTTGGCAGCATCAATTAATAATAACAATTCCATTAAATTATCGGCAGGCGGCATGGTGCTTTGAATAATAAACACGCTGTGTCCACGGATGCTTTCTTCATAAGAAGTTTGAAGTTCACCGTCGCTAAAACGATAATGTTCCACTTTTCCCAAGTGTTGACCATAGGAAGAGGCGATCTTTTCTGCCAGCACTTCTGTGGCAATTCCTGAAAATATTTTTACCTGCGACTCCATTTTTTAGGAGTGCAAATATAGGGATTTTTATTGGCGGGACAATGCACCAAAGGTGTGAAAAACCGGCTTTAGATCCTTAATTTGAGAGAATTCGCCCTAACAGGAAATCTGTCTTCCTTCCCTAAAACTTGAATTCATCCCATCCGGGGGAAGAAAACCAGCTGCACTGTCGTGAAAATCTACTATTTAGTCGACCCTCAAAAACTCCAAAAGCCTTATCAATATTGAATCATTAACGAAAACACTAAGGACTTAGAATGCAGGAAAGTTAAATGATGGGAACTAAAGCTGGCAGATATTTATAAGTGTATTATTAAAAATCCTAGCTATTTGAAATTTTTACAAAAGGCGATTTCGCGCCAGGGACACGCAGGGGTAGTTCTTTTCGGCCTTTTCGGCCGAAAAAACCGTAGCGAAGCGGAGCCCGAAGTGGCCCGCTCGGGCGCCCAAGAAAAAAAAGACTTTTTGAGGTTCGACTATTTAATGATAATAAGCCAAATTGTTCTCAAATTAGGAGAAAAAACGGGGAAAAAGCATCAAAAACATCAAAATTTAGAATTTATATGCAATTCCAATAGCAAGGATTTCTTTCAACTGGGTACGGGGACCGGTACTTTCTTTTACACCATCACCATTACGATCAACCGGTAATTTGATGTCATCATCGTACACAATCGTAACACCAAGAGAGGCTGTAATCAATTTGTTTACTTTCAGACTAATGAGTGTTTCCCAGTTCACGTCAATGTTTTGAGGGTTATGGGCATAATTTGAGAACAGATCCAGCTTGGTGAGTAAAGTCACGCTTTTATCTTCAAAGAATGTCTGACGAAACATAATCCGCACATATCCACCAAATTCGGTTCGGCGCTGGAGTCCATGTTTAATAAGTACCCCGGAAGTATCGTAAGTAGCTGCCTGCACACCAAAGGCGCCGGCATCGGCCAACCGTTGATCTTGCACAAATGTATTTTTTGAGGTAATGGGCGAAATGAAGGCCGAAAAATGTTCATTCGGCTTATAATCCATTCCTAGAGCCAAAATCAAATACCCCGGAGCCATAAATTTTGAAATGATCACCGAGTCGTTCGGATAGTTATACCCTGCCGCCATTTGCGATTTAAAATTGGCCAGCGCTGCATAATACCAACCATGACCCGCGGCACGACCATATTTGGTGTTGAACTCCAGTTTATCATCCGTTTTAATAAACCCGTTTTGAGTACCTTGACGCAGCATTCCATAGCCTACGTTTAGCATATTGTCCCACCGCGATTTGTTATGAATATAGTTCGCAAAAGCATTAAAGGTGCCACTGAAGTTAATGGAGTTTTGGCCTCCACCGGCCCAGTCAGAAAAGGATGCCTGTGAAATGTTAAACGTGATCAGGCCGCCTTTTTTCCAGCCGTTAACGGTATCTACCTCAATCGCTCTCAAGTTTTTTTCGGCATCGGTTACCTGAGCAAATGCGCCGGTACAAGTGATCAGAATGGCAGTTGTAAGTAATAATTGATTTTTCATGTGGAGATGTTTGTTTTATAAAGGCGTGAAAATACGATTATGGATACTGAATTACAAACACAATTTCTTTGCATTTGTAAAGTTGACCCCCGCACAAAACGTATGCGATTAACCTTGCTATGTGGTTACTTCTTAGATGTTTCTTTTGAGATCGAGTTCCTTTATTTGACTGATGACCAAAGGAAATTTTTCAATTTTCACCGAACTGCTATCGAGACCAAAGGCCTTGGCTTCGCTTAAACTGAATTGTTTTATGAAGAAATAGATATTCAGTATTACTTTCTCAAAAGTGGGCAGATCGTTGTCGTAGGATAAGAATTTTTCGAGCACCACAAATTTAAAGTCGCCAATCACATTGTTCTTATTCAGTGACTCATAGCGGCTCGTAATATCTACCTCTTTGTTTTTTACCATGTCTTCAACCACTTTTCTAAACATGAGGTTAATTCGGGGAGCCACACGGAAACCTAGTTTGAAATCGATGCGAATAATATCATTTGCAATGATGTGTGTTACTTTGTAATCCATACGATAAGGTTCATTTACCACATCAACATGTACAAACCAGTACACATCGGCTTTTTTAGGACGTTTTTGGAGGATGGAATAAATGATCTTTGCCTCAATTTCCTCAGGATTGTTTGCTCCGGTCATATACACCAGGTGCGTGGCGTATTTTGGAAGTGTAGTATCATTTCGCAGATCAATGAGCATTTGTTTGTGATCACTAAACTTCACCATATCCACATAGCGGTCTCTTATTTTTTTAGCCAGGTGCCAGATGGTCATCACCGACACCAGCAAAGATGCGATTACCAGCGTGATCCAACCCCCGTGCGTGAACTTACTTAGATTTGCCCATAAAAATGAAAACTCAATAATGAGGTAAACCGCGATGATGAAATAAATAAGAAATCGGTTATACCGTTGCATGTGCATGTAAAAGTTGAGGAGCGTAGTGGTCATGAGCATACATAAGATAATGGCTAAACCATACGCACTTTCCATGTTTCCGGATTCCCGAAAATGAAGTACCACACCTATACAACCCAACAGCAATAACCAATTGAGAGAAGGTATATAGAGTTGTCCTTTTAGCACGGTAGGATATTTGACTCCTACTTTTGGCCACAGATTGAGCCGCATGGCTTCATTTATTAAGGTGAAGGACCCGCTGATTAATGCCTGCGAAGCAATTACAGCAGCCATCGTGGCAATAACGATACCATAAGGAATAAAACTCTCGGGCATCATCGCATAAAATGGATTGTTCGATCTGAATTCTGAAAGTTTATGTCCTTCATGCGCGATGAGCCAAACTCCTTGTCCAAAATAATTGAGCACCAACATTGTTTTTACGAAGATCCAGGAAATGCGAATATTATTTTTACCACAATGACCCAGATCTGAATACAAGGCCTCGGCTCCTGTTGTACATAGAAAAACAGCCCCTAAAATAAAAATACCCGATGGGTGAATCTTTAATAATTCATAGGTATAATAAGGGTTTAGAGCCTCCATTACCGACCAGTTTGCTGAAAGTTGATACACGCCTAAAACTCCCAGCATTAAGAACCAAAGGGTCATTAGTGGCCCAAAAAATTTTCCAATGAATCCGGTTCCAAATTGCTGAATAAAAAACAAGGCAAATAAAATAACTACAACAATTGGCACGGTGTTGAGTTTTTCGTCGAAGAAACGCAAACCCTCTACCGCCGAAGACACAGAAATTGGTGGGGTAATAATTCCATCTGCCAGAAGTGCGCTTCCTCCAATAATGGCCGGAACTAACAACCATTTGTATTTATTTTTTCTCACCAAGGTGTAAAGTGAAAATATTCCTCCTTCACCATTGTTATCGGCCTTTAAGGTAAGAATCACATATTTTACAGTGGTTTGGAGCGTTAAGGTCCAAAACACGGCCGAAATCCCCCCTTTCACGATATCGGCCACAATTGGCCCCTGACCTATGATGGCGGTCATTACATACAATGGCGAAGTACCAATGTCTCCATAAATAATTCCTAAAGTGATCAGGAGCCCCGAAACACTAACTTTATTAATGCTGTGATGTTGTGAACTCATTTTTAGCTGTCGTTTTCCTGTGATAAAAATCGATACCCAACACCCGATTCTGTAATTATAAATTGTGGATGATTTGGTTCGGTTTCAATCTTTTTTCTTAGCTGGTTAATATATACCCGCAAATACTGCGATTCCTCCACATGCGTGGGTCCCCATACCTCTCGCAGCAAAAAATGATGGGTGAGTACCCTACCTTCATTTTTCACCAATGTGAGTAAAAGGTCAAATTCAGTTGCTGTTAGTTTTATAGACTCATTATTTTTCTTCACGGTGCGGTACACCGCATCAATTTCCAAAGCGTTGCCAAGCTGTTCAGGGCCTACGTGGGGAGGTAAAGAACTGCGCAAAGAGGACCTTAATCGGGCGAGAAGTTCACCACTTCGGAAAGGTTTAATAACATAGTCATTTGCACCATTATCTAAAGCCTTCACAATCTCTTCTTCCCCACTCTGCACTGATAGAATGAGGATAGGTTTGGTACACCATTCTCTGAGTTTCTTCAGCACTTCTTGTCCGCTTTCATCCGGCAAACCCAAGTCGAGTAAAATAAGATCGGGATTATTTATTTTGGCCAGTCTGAGGCCCTCTTTGGCGGTAAGTGCGAAGCTAGAATTATAACCACTTGTTTGAAGGGTGATCTTCAGCAGCTTTTGAATTTGCAACTCGTCATCAATTATTAATATTTCGGGCAAATTCATCACTTCACGGAAGTATTAATATAGGAAAGTTGCGCAGGTAATTCGACGGTGAAAACAGCTCCGCCTTGCGGCATATTTTCCAGAATGATGGTGCCATTCATGGCTTCAACAAATCCCTTCACAATTGAAAGGCCTAAGCCTGTTCCACCGGTGCCTGAGTTCTTTAACCGGTAGAATTTCTCAAATACTTTTTCCTTTTCATCTTCTGGAAACCCAAAACCGGTATCTTCCACCACCAAAATAAGTTTATTTTCCTTGCACATCGCGCGGATGGTAATGACGGCGTATTTTGGAATGTGAGTGGCCGCATTGTGAACGAGGTTCTGAACTACCTGCGAAACCAACCCGTAATCCAATTTGAATAAGGGCAGATTTTCTTTGATAGCGATGTGTACGGGGATGCCTTTTAGTGCATCGTTCAATTCACTCGTAACAGCATATATTAATTCAGTCACGTCAAACCAATCATTCTTTGGTTTTATAAAACCCGATTCGAGACGCGACATATTCAATAGATTACTCACTTGCCGGTTCAATTGAAGAGAAGCTTTTGAAATTTCAGAGATCAATTCCTGCTTATTTACTTCCGACAGTTTATCGGCCAGAGCCTGCAAATTGTCGGCAGCACCAATAATGGTGGAAATCGGCGTTTTTAATTCATGAGATAACGAGTTAAGAACGGTGTTATAGAGCTTGAGCGTGTTTTCTTTTTCTTCCTTTTGATTGGCCACTTTTTCTATTTCTCTAATTTGAGTGGTAAGCGCAGCATTTACCATAGCCACTAAAAAATACATGAGAAACATCAAGGCGTCTTCGGTACTATGGATAGAAAAGGTAAACTTAGGGGGAATAAAAAAGAAATTCCAAATGAGGGCGCTCATAACAGCGGCAGTAAGTACCGGCTTTATATCATAAAACATCGCGATAAGTGAAACCGTTACCAACAGGATTAAGGCTACTACTTGATATCCGATAAATCCGGCTAAGAGATAACTGGCAAAGGCTACCACTAAAACAGATAAAATACTGATGAGGTACTGCTTGCGGAGACTTACTTTTTTAAACGGAAAATTTTTCAAGGGATCCTTTTACGCAGCAAAGGTACAAGGAAGGATATAAATATTTTATAAAGATTTGAAGATTCTGGTGATCTTCCTCTTTGCTAACGATCTACAATGAACAGAGATCTAACCGCTTACCGAAACCCCAATCAATTTTCCGATCCCAAATGTAATGGCCGCAGCCGATAATCCAAATAACACCTGCCTGAATCCCGAGTACCAAACATTTTTTCCGGTAAATAAAGTAATGGCACCTCCAATCAGAAAAAGACCTATGGCGCTAGCCGCAACGCTCAAAACGATTGCCTTAGTACCCTCCAAAAACATAAACGGAAAAACCGGAATTAGGGCTCCTACGGAAAATAAAATGAAGGAATACACTGCCGCTTCTACTGCCGAACCCTTCAGTTCTTCAGCGTTAATACCCAGCTCTTCTTTTACCAATAACTCATATGCCTGATCTTTATGCTTCATGATCTCTGTTGCCATGGTGCGCGCCTGTTCTTCGGGAATTCCCTTGGCCATATAAATAAGAGCCACTTCTCTGGCTTCTCCCTCCGGATTGGCCTCCAATTCTTCCATCTCGATCTGCATTTGGTTTTCGTACAACTCCTGTGAACTTTTTACAGAAATCCACTCTCCCAATGCCATCGATAAAGCGCCAGCCAATAATCCGGCAAGACCCGCCAATAAAATGCCGGTGCCCCCGGCCGTTGCACCTGCTATTCCCATCACCAGACTAAAATTGGAAACCAACCCGTCATTACCTCCCAACACCGCGGCCCTTATCGCGTTTCCCCCCACAGAGCGGTGCCGACTTTCAAATTTAGAGAGATGTTTACCGGCTGTTTTTGTTTGTTTTTCCAAGATCGACTGCAGGATCTTTACATGGCTCGTGTCGCTGCCCGTAATCTCCTTCTCGTTTTTCTTCTTCGCGCTAATCACCGCATTGGAAATACTTTTTTCAGTATCCATCAAGGCCCCAAGTACATAATCATACCCAAATAGTTTACCAATGGCATTAAGTGTTTTGGCCCGCCAAGAGGGCAACATGAGTGCGGCAAGATTTAGGTTTTCTTTTTTTGCAAAAGCTTCGGCATGAGATCTTTCAATATCACTCATTTGGCTGAACACACTTTTGAGCGTTTCATCATCTTCATGCTCGGCCAGTTTCTGATACAAAAACCAGGCATCAATTTCAGTTTGAATTGCTTTATTCTTCATACTGCCAAAACTATTGTTTTAATTTTCAAACACGAATTAATCGTCGTCTCCTTCTTTTTCGTCATGCTTTTTGATTGACTTCATGTATGTTTTTACAGAGTTTACCTCCTTTTGATCGAGTTCTTTGCCCTCTCTGCTACCGCCACGCATGTCATGCTCATTGCCACTTCGGTGACAGGAAATACAATTTGAAAAGTTGCTGATTCCTTCCTCATTATGCTCCGAACGGATCTTACTTTCAGAATGTTCGTGGCAACCGTAGCAGGAATACATCTTGTAATCACGGGTATTGGTATGACAGGTGCCGCATGTCGTGTTATGGTTTCCGTCGAGTACAAAAAATGACGAATGCTCAAAAGTTGCCGGTTTCCATTTGCTGATGGTGTGACATTTATCACAATTTTCCAGCATAGCGCCGTGAAATGAATCGTTTGGTTTTTGGTGACATCCGCTGCAATTGGTTTTATCTGCTCCCGTAATCATGTCATGATTAAAGGTGCCGGTTGATTTCCAACTCTGCACGCTATGGCACGATGAACAAATGGGAGAAAATTGTTGGTGCATTTTGTCTTTAGGTTGAAGGTGACAAGAAGTACAGTTATTTCGGTCTACTCCTTCAAGTTGAGCATGGTCGAATTTAACCGCATTTTTCCAGCCCTCAGTGTTGTGACAACCCTTGCATGTGGAGCTGATTTGCGCGTGGATCTTATCACCGGGCTTCTGGTGACAGGTACTGCACGTGTTGATGACCTCGCCTGAAAGAAATGTGTGATCAAAGCGCGCTTGTGAACCCTGAGGAAGGGCTCCTTTGTGATCGGTGTGGCAGGAACTGCATGATTGATCTGAAAGTCCCTGATGAAATAAAATCTTTCGCTTTTGGCCCTCTTTTTTTAAGAGATCACCTGTAGTATCTTTTCCGATTTCAGAAAGCTTATGGCATAAAATACATTTATCGTTGTTGATGCCTCTGAAGGGTTGATGACACTTGAGACACTTGTCATTTAAGTCCTGGTGACCTTTTACAAGATCGCCCGGAGAGAGCATCCATCGCGGATACAGAACCATAAAAGAGATTACAAGACCAAGGCTGCCTGCCAGTAGTAGTTTCTTCATTTCTGAAATAATAAAACAGTAAGAATATGAACAAAAGAAAGGCCGGCCACCAAAAACGTAATTGGGAGATGAACGAGTCTCCATTTTTTCATGGCATCCACGGCCACTGAATCAAAAAAGAGCTTCTTATCGGCGTCATCGCTGCTGATGCCTTTATTGAGTAGATGTTGTTTGTTGGACTTCAGCAATTCATTTGCCTCTTTCAAGAGGTACTTGCCAACCAGACCGCTTGCCACACTAATGAGCAACATAAAAGTAGCCAGCCATGGCAGCAAGGCATTAAAATGTATCCCCGCATGCACCAACAGAACCACGGTGCCTATCCAGGCCAAATATTCGTGCAACAAAAGCAATTGTTTGGGCGAACCCGATTCAATAAGTTTTCTTTTTCGCAATGAATAAATAAATGAGATGAGTATAATCGCTGTGCCAACATACCCAAGATAACGACCAATTGATAATAAATTGAGCAAGTGAAGTACGTAGTCGACGACAATTGCAAAGAAGATCATCAGAGAAAACAATAAAATAAAAGGAAGGAGGTGACGTACCAAAACGCGTTTCTTCATAGTTTCATAACCGTTTATACCTGTTCAATTTTTTTTAACCCAATTGTAGTCACCTACAACCAACTCATCCAAAATTATCGGTTTAATTCGGCCCAAGCTATGATGTAGGTCATGTAGGGCGAATAGGAAATTAAAACCCAATATTTATGAAGGTACATCTATTTTCTGAGTGCGGTTTTACTCTTTAGTTTGTGATCTTCATCATTTCTATTCAATCTATAAGTAGCGACATTTGCTCTCTCCGCTATGGGGGATGCGGATGAGTATGAATCAACCGCATTCACACCGTGATTCATCAGAAGAAACAGTTATAAAAAACGAACATCATACAACTAGAAATCATGAAAAAATTAGAAAAAAAAGTTTCAATCATTACCGGGGCCGGCTCCGGAATGGGAAAGGCCATTGCCTTACTTTTTGCCTCCGAAGGCAGTAAACTAATTGCCACAGATATTGATCAAAAAAGGCTCGATGCACTTAAAACAGAAATTAACGCGCAAGGTGGTGAAGTAACGACCCTTTTAGCAAACATGGCTAAAGAAGAGGACATCGAAAAGATGATCGATTTGGCCGTATCAACCTATGGAACCCTCGATATCCTTATCAATAACGCGGGCATCATGGATCATTTTGCGCCGGTGGGCGATTTGGACAATACCATGTGGGAGAAGGTGATGAAGATAAATGTGGAAGGTCCCTTTAAAGCCATGCGAAGCGCACTAAAGATCTTTCTTGCGAAAGGTAGCGGTGTAATTGTGAATACCTCCTCGTTGGGCGGATTAAACGGTGCACGCGCCGGTGCCGCCTATACAGCCAGTAAACATGCGGTGATTGGTTTAACTAAAAATACGGGCTATATGTATGCCAAGTCAGGCATCAGATGCAATGCCATTGCACCGGGTGCGGTGAATACCAATATTGGCGATACCATCGATTTTAGTAAGATCACCCCTTTGATCAATGAACGCATAATGACCGGATTGGCCTTAAATCCAAGAACCGGCGAACCCTCTGAAATTGCGAAAGTGGCACTTTTTTTGGCTTGCGACGACTCAAGTTTTGTAAATGCAACTGTTGTTACGGTAGATGGTGGCTGGAGTGCTTATTAAACCAATTTTTGAGGAAGATTTGACGGTTGACTTTCCTTCCCAAAGGGAAACGCGTTGTTCAGGATCAAACATTTTATTCAAGTACAGCACATGAAACATGAATAAAATCATTAATTAATGTAACAAAAGTGTCCAAGTTTAATTTCAAACATCAATATCTTTGATCCCGTAAAGAACAAATGGCATCTCTACTAGTTCGTTGAGTGCAACTATCTTTCTTCTTAAAATAAAAATAAAATGAAATACGTAATTATTGGAGCAGTTGCAGGAGGGGCGAGCACGGCAGCACGTCTTAGACGATTGGATGAACATGCCGAAATTGTGATCTTCGAAAAAGGAGAATACATTTCTTATGCCAATTGTGGACTTCCCTATTATATTGGTGACGTGATAAAGGACCGCAACAAACTTTTTGTGGCCACTGCCGCGTTATTTAATCAGCGGTTTAATATTGATGTGCGCACCCTTACCGAAGTAACAAACATTGACCCCACCTTAAAAACCGTTACCGCCTTTAATCAAATCACCGGCAAAGAATATCAGGAATCGTATGATAAATTAGTATTGTCACCGGGAGCCGAACCCATTCGTCCGCCGCTGCCGGGCATCTCCAGCGAAGGCATCTTTACCCTTAGAAATGTAGCTGATACTGATTACATAAAAAGTTTCGTAGGCAAAAAGAATGTAAAAAAAGCAGTAGTGGTTGGAGCCGGATTTATAGGACTGGAGATGGCCGAAAACCTACACGATTTGGGAATGGACGTGAGTATTATTGAAATGGGAAACCAGATTCTGGCTCCCCTCGATCTTCCCATAGCTGCCATTGTTCAAAAGCATATTCGTTCAAAAGGTGTAAACCTGCTCCTTAATTCGGCGGTTGCTGCGTTTGAAAAAATTGGTTCCAAATTAAAAGTAGTTCTTGAGAGCGGAGATGACTTAGAAGCTGATCTGGTGATCCTTTCCATTGGCGTGAAACCCGATACCCGTCTGGCTATAAAGGCCGGACTAAAATTGGGCACTGCAAAGGGAATTTGGGTGAATGAATTTATGCAAACATCCGAACCCCACATTTACGCAGTGGGCGATGCCATCGAGTTCACCAATCCAATTACCCAACAATCGATGAATACCTACTTGGCCGGTCCTGCCAATAAGCAAGGACGTATTTGTGCAAACAATATTGTTTTGGGAAATAAGCACAGTTATCATGGCGCCATAAATACAGCAATTGTAAAAGTTTTTGATATGACGGTGGCCACGGCAGGCACCGCCTCAAAACATCTTGTGAAAGCAGGAATAAACCACCAGGTGTCCACTACTCATAGCGGTTCGCATGCCGGGTATTACCCCGGTGCTGAGCAAATGAGTATTCAAATTGCCTTTTCACCCGAAGATGGACGACTGCTGAGTGCGCAAATTGCGGGCTTCCAAGGCGTAGATAAACGGCTGGACATCTTGTCCTCAGTTATTCAACGGAAAAGCACTGTTTTTGAACTCACCGAATTTGAACACGCGTATGCACCCCCTTACTCGTCGGCCAAAGACCCCGTAAATATGGCGGGCTTTGTTGCTGAAAATATTATTCAAAAACGACTAAAGGTTTTTTATTGGAATCAGTTAAATACCATCTCCGAAAACGATATTCTATTGGATGTGCGATCGGCAGAAGAATACAACAGCGCTCACATTGATAGTGCCATCAATATTCCGGTTGATTCCATCAGAGAAAGAATGGCCGAATTAGACAAAAACAAAAATATCTTTATCTATTGTCTCGCCGGCTTAAGAGGTTATTTGGCCCAGCGCATGTTGAGCCAAAACGGGTTTGATAAGGTGTTGAATCTTTCGGGTGGTTATCAATTATGGGAAACGTGTACGCACGAAGCGGAACATAGTAAAAAGCCAGAGCCTCTTATAAAGCACTGAAACACCAACTAGAATTAATGGATCAATTCCTATTTCGGGGGAGATAGAATAAAAAAAGGATTTTAATTCTGATTACCTCAATTAAGAACTCAATTTGTTTTCCAAATATGATTTTGATTTTGAAAGGAGGCCTGATGCCGCGTGAAGGATTGAGCCATTGTCTGAGCTCCTTTTTGCCCCAAAATTGACACTGGCAAAAAGAGCGAGTGGCGAAAGCCTGACCCCTGAAGCAGAAAAACCAGGAATTTTTTTGGATAGTTTTTCGCTTCAGGGGGCACGCCCAAAACATTTTCAACGATTTCCCCTTGACTAGTATTTAGAAAGAACTTCTTTTTTAAGAAAGTCTTATGCTAGCATTATTTCTCCTTCGCCAGTTTTGCCCTGGCATGTTTCATAAATTCCTCTTCTTTTTTGTCGATGGCAGGAAAACGAGGATTCATCTCCTTTAATTTTTCAACAATGACCCTGCTCATGAGGATGTGAGCACTCAGCTTGTCGTCGGCCGGAATCACATACCAAGGAGCAATTTTTGTACTTGTTTTCTTTATTGCCGACTGGTAGGCCAATTGGTACTCGCTCCAAAATTCACGCTCGGTAATATCGTTGGAGGAGAATTTCCAATGTTTTTCCTTGTTTTCGAGTCGCTCGATAAATCGTTTACGCTGTTCCTCTTTGCTGAGATGAAGATAAAATTTTAAAATTTGGGTACCGTTTTGAATAGTATTTTTTTCAAAATCGTTTATTTGTTTGTAGCGTCTTTTCCAAAATTCTTTGTCTATTTTTTTTGTGGTGTCAATTCCCGGCAGTCGTTCGGATAATAAAATCTCAGGATGCACTTTTGTAACGAGTACATTTTCGTAATGCGACCGATTAAAAATTGCGATTTCTCCTCGTTCAGGTAATTTTTGTATATACCGCCACAAATAATCATGCTCGAGTTCTAGAGTTGAAGGGTGCTTAAAACTATGTACTTCAACGCCCTGAGGATTTAAACCCCGCATAATATGTTTAATGCTACCATCCTTCCCCGCACTATCCATCCCCTGCAGAATGATTAATAAAGATTGGCGATCTTCGGCAAATAAGAGGTATTGCAACTTGTCCAATTCTTCTAAATATGTTTGCAGTTGCTCCTTCAAACTCACCTTTTCACGTTCTTTTATCTCACACACGGTTTTGATCTTCGACAGCTCAAAATTGCCCTTATGAGTCACCTTGCATTTTTTCCAGTTCATGTTTCCTTTTTTTTCCTTTATCCTAAAGGTACGTTTAATACTTATAAACCAACCTTTTATATTCCCACCGGTAAAACCCCTTTTGCTTTCTGCCGGGTCGTGTCTTAATAACAAATTGAGGGGAAATTCAGCACCAAATGACAAAAGTCATGTTCTTATCCTAGTGAAGATACTTTCATTTGAATTTATCTTTAAGGATTATTTTTTTTAATATTACAGGAACAAAAAATGATAAGATCAATGAAATCGATTCTGGCTCTATTCCTGTTTGTAATTTGTGCCCCACTTGCCGGCCAAACCTCGTTTGAGGAATTAGAATTTGAAATCGATTCTTCAGCAACAGCTTACAGACCTTCCGGAAAAAATTATGTTTTCCTTCGCTCCAAGCGGGGAAGCAATGGCCTCAACAAAACAGCTACGGCCGACGCCATTATAGCGGCAGAGGTAACGGAGATTGTACTTGTATTTTCGGAATTAAATTCATCAGCTATCGCCGAACGGGAAGAAGCCAACCAAGAACGCTGGGAAAATCTTTTGAGGACCTACCCCGAATACTTTCAATACAGCACTACCTATAAGAACATCTGCCAATGCAATAACAATGGAGATAGCGCGCTCTTTAAACAAAAGCAAGGATTTTATGTTTATGTAACCGGAGAAGTTCCTAAGGCAGAAGAACCAAAAGTGGTTGCCGCTTCGGCTCCTCCCGCTGCCGCGAAAGTCCCGGAAACTCCGACGCCAAGCAAACCGGTAAAGAGTCCGGAAAAAGAAATTGCGGCAGTGGCAACAACCGCTGTCATTACCAAAGAAGCGCCAATCAAGGAAGTGCATGAAGTGGCACCAACCAAGGAAGTTGCGGCCCCTCCTGCAAAAGAAGTTCAGGAAGAAGCGGAAGCCGCTGCACCTGAAGTGGTAAAGGAAAGTCCCAGAAAAAAAACGGCATCTGCCAAACCGAGACGGTCGAGCGACCCCAAGGCCTGTCGTCAGCCTTGCTATGGATTTGGGGATGAAGATTTTTTTGGATTTTTTAAGGACAACATGTCTTTAACCAAAAAAGAAAGGCGTAAAGCAAAGAACTGGGTGGCGAATGTGCGTTTACAAATACATTTCGACGGATCTATAAAAAAGGTGATGGTTACCGGCACTAATACCGACTTTAATCAAAAAGTGGAAGTTGCCCTAAAAGGCATGAGTAATTGGAATGCCGCTGTTAAAAACGGACTTGCCGTAAAATCGGAAGTACGTTTCACTTTAAAATACGATAAAGAATCAAAAGCCCTTAAACCATTTGATGTGGTAATGAATCCACGGCTGGCACCAAAATGCAAATGTGTAAGTGATTCAGAAATCTTTTCGGATTAGGGGATAAAATAGATTCTTCCGAACTCAGATTGACGTAGGGTAATAGATTTCTATTGCCACCTAAATAATAAACCAACAACACACGACCTATCCTATTATCCATTCTGGAAGGCCTAGGTTACAAGCAGAGATACCGGCTTCTAGTTCCTGTAAAACTGCAAATGCGTAACATCCTTACTCTGACTATGTTATCGGATTACCAACTTTTGACTATTAAGACTCCTGTTGCTTTCACAACTTCAATTAATTTTTTTTACTAGATTTCGGTATAATTTTCTGCTTCACCATCATTCTTATCGAATAAACGACATTGCTTCCTGTTTTTCTTTGAGAAACTTAATAAAACTCCTGATCTGCGCTATGGGACCTCCCATATTGTGTGATACCTAGCAAGAAAAATATCTTAAATCTTCATTACGCGGAACACGTTCAACGTCAAATTACCATCTGTCTCTTTTCCTTTATTTTCTCGTCAGTGATATCATAAGCAAAACAAGAGAGACCGGTTACACGATGATTTTCCCGAATGGGGTAAATTTCAAAGCGAATGAAACTCTCAACGTCGCCAATTTTGATTACTCTTTCAAATTTCACTGTTTCTCCCTTAAAGGCTCTTGCATAAATTTCTTCCCAACCTTTTGCTTCATCGGGGTCCATTTTCAAGAATAAGTCATGCACACTATCCTCCTGTTTAATATCAAGGCCATAGAGTTGCTTTATGCTATTTTGTAGGCTTCGATTAAAGATAATAAACTTGAGATCCGTATCAAGCGAATATATATTGCAACCAGAGTTATCAAGAATCGCAGTAATATTTGACATTGTGTGTTCCAACAATTTTTCCGCCTTCTTGCGTTTTGAAATATCAAATCTGATAGAAAGGTATTTATAGGGTTTACCTTCGTTGTTCAGAAAGGGAACAATCGTTGTGTCCATCCAATAAAACGTTCCGTCTTTAGCTTTGTTCATAAGCTCACCCTTCCAGATTCTACCATTAGTAATGGTCACCCACAAATTACGAAAAATAGCTTCGGAATGATGTCCGGAATTCACGATCCTGTGGTTTTGCCCTATTAATTCTTTGCGGCTGTATTTAGAAATCTTGCAGAAATTATCATTGGCATAGCTAATAAACCCCATTTTATCAGTAACTGCAACAATGGCCGATTCGTCAAGCGCGTATTTATAACTGGTTATTTCTTCCGAACTTTTTCCGAGGTCTATTTTTGATTCGTTGGATGCTTTTAGACGTTGGAGAATAATTTGACATAAAATCGCTGATAGAATCAGGGTGCCAATTAATATGCCAATAAGGCTATGAATATTAAAATTATGGTTAGAGTATTCATAAGACGCAAGAACTGTGATACCTGTAACTAAGACCCAGAGTGCGGTCATAGAACGGTAAAGGACCTTAATATAATTCATAAATCCGTGTTAGTTTTCTGTTTTTTTTGTGAATTTTTCATTTTAGTACTTCATATGAGTTAACAGAATGTCATATGAAGCTGCAAATGTACGATGTTTAGCCCTTGTTAACTCGCCTAAATTGCCCAAAAGCATGACATATATCAATGTATTCATTATAATAATTCTTAGCCCTACATTTTGTTTTGTTAAGACACTCATTAAAAACAGTTCAAATAACTTTCCTCATTTGCTATTGACCTCTCATGCTTACCTATAGGTTCATTAATGAACTATAAATCGCAATATCCATTCATAAAAGCATAAGCTTTCAAGCAGGAATGCTGGGTCCTAGTATCGAGGGGGTTGCGATTGCAAAGCATTCCTACTCTAATTATGTCATCGGATTAACAACTTTTGACTATTTAAGATAGCCCTCCGTAGACTTGCATTTAAATAGACCCCGCTCATTCAGGCTGCTCTTTTATACTGTTTGGTTCCTTTTCTGCGAACATTTCATCCAAATGTTAAAATTTGAACTCAGCCAACTATTTTTTCACATCGTGTCCAAATTTCCTTTTTTCGTTCGTCATTAAGGTATAAATGAATATTAATCCTTAAAACACATCATTATGACAAATTCAAAAACAGACACGATGAGATGGGTACTTTGGCTCAATACAGTGGCCGAGACCATCATCGCCTTTGGCATGTTTTTCGCTCCGGCGGCTTTTTTCCCGGGAGCGGAAGGACTTTCGTCCTCCATTGCCAGAGCCTTTTCTTTTGCCATTTTCGCAGTGGCCTTCATCAGCTTTACGGCGGTTTGGAAATCTACGCCCATGGACACGGTTAAAAATGTGGTGACTATTTTGCTCTTTTACCATATATTTCAACTCATTGCCCAGTTTGTAAATGGGGTCATGTATCCACCCATGCTGATCCCCCCTGTGGCGATCCATTCGGTCTTCACCGTACTGTTCGGTGCTTATTTTTTCAGACTCAGAAGTTCAGTGATCTAAATTATTTATCTTTTCATTAGTTTCACAAAGACTACCAACACAACTAACAATCAATTATACACTAAAATTAAAACAACATGACAACGAAAGAAAATTCACTCAACTGGTTTGAGATCTCCGTTTCAGACATCAAACGTGCAAAGAACTTTTATGAAACTGTATTTAAAATTAAAATGGAAGAAAGCGACATGATGGGCATGCAAATGGCATTTTTTCCTTCAGAAGAAGGCAGTGGAAAAGCGTCGGGCGGATTGTGCCAAAGTCCCATGCATAAACCGAGCGGAGATGGTGCGAAAATTTATCTGAATGGAAATCCCGATCTTTCCGATGCTTTGTCACGCGTGGAAAAAGCCGGAGGTAAGATTATGATGCCAAAAACGGCCATTGGTGGCTTTGGCTTTATGGCCGGAATTATAGATTGCGAGGGTAATGCCGTAGCTTTACATTCAAATAATTAAAATACGATTCAAATGAAAGAATATCTTTTATTATTTAGAGGTGGTGATGGTGCTACCGTTCAACAATCTCCCGAAAAATGGCAGGAGCACATGCAGCAGTGGATGCAATGGATGGGAAAATTAACTGAACAAGGAAAATTCATTGGCGCGCAACCTTTGGAAACTACCGGAAAACAAATTACCGGAAACAAAAAAGTGGTAACCGACGGGCCCTTTATGGAAGGCAAAGAATTCATAGGCGGATACCTGATGTGTAAGGCGGATACCTATGATGAGGCGATTGAAATCGCGAAAGGATGTCCCATTCTTCAATTTGACGATGGTAAAATTGAGGTACGTGAACTAAAATCCGTTCACCCTTAACTAGGGAATGAATGTAATAAGTGAATTTGCTCGGAATCATTTCTGAGCAAATTTTTCTTTTATTTGTGGGGGAAATCACTAAAAATGACGACCTAGTGTATTTATGTCTTAAACATTGACTCTTTCGCACGATACTGATAAACTTACCGAACATCTCTTCCGGCATGAATCGGGAAAGATGGTTTCTGTGTTGACCAACATTTTTGGCGTCGAAAATTTAGAAACCGCTGAAGACGTCGTTCAGCAAACATTTATGGACGCTATTGCGGTGTGGAAACTGAAAGGTATTCCTGAAAATCCCTCCGCCTGGCTTTTTAGGGTAGCCAAAAACAAAGCGATAGATGTGATCCGGAGAAACAAACATTCTGTGCGTTTTGATTTTTCGGAGGGACCACGGGCTCTTTTAACTTCAGAATACACCTTGTCTATAACCATGGATGAATTGTTCAAAGATGAACTGATCAAGGACGATCAGTTAAAGATGATGTTTGCTTGTTGTCATCCCGGGATCTCGAGCGAAAGTCAAATCACCCTCATTTTAAAAACATTGTGCGCATTTAGCACCGCCGAAATTGCAAAAGCCTTTCTTACAACAGAAGACACCGTTTCAAAGCGACTGTACCGAGCAAAAGAGTTTTTTAGGAATGAAAAAGTGCGATTGGAAATTCCCTCTGTTGAGGAATTAAAAAACAGAACCAATTCGGTACTCCGTGCGATCTATCTCTTGTTTAACGAAGGTTACAATTCGACGCATTCTCAAGAGGTTATTAGAGAAGACCTGATGGACGAAGCGATGATGCTCTGTAAACTACTTGCAGAAAATAGATATACGCAAGTACCTGAAGTATTTGCATTAACGGCGTTGATGTGTTTTCATGCGGCGAGAAGCAAGAGCAGAACTACTGTGGAAGGCGAGATTATTTTATTGCCGGAGCAGGATAGAAAGAAATGGAATCACCCCCTCATTGCAGAAGGCAATCGTTATTTGAACATTGCGGCATTTGGAGATGAAATAAGTTCTTATCACTTGGAAGCAGCGATTGCTTTTGAGCATTGCAGCGCAGAAACATTTGATAAGACCAATTGGATGAGAGTTTTACAATTATATGAATGGCTCTGCCGAGTTGCGCCTTCGCCGGTAACCGAACTGAATCGCATCATTGCCTTCATGCAGGTAAAAGGACCTGCCGCCGCACTGAAAGAGGTAGATTTATTGGAAAACAAAAAATCACTTAAATCGTATTATTTGTATCACGCCTTGTTGGGAGACATTCATTCCAAGCTCAACAACAGAGCAGATGCCAGATCGCATTTTGAAAGCGCCATCCAGTTAACAAAATCAAGGGCAGAACAAAAGGTGTTGTATCATAAAATACTGGCCTTAGCATGATTGTCTCACCGCTTTTAGGGTCGGAATTTCCGTACACTATTAATCGCCGCCACCAAGCGAAAAAACCCTTCCGGAATTACCGAAAGGGTTTTTTTTTATGCTTTTGTGGCGGAAAGAACGTTACCCAGTTCGAACCTTAAACCCCTGAATGAATTGGAAACCAGCCGTTTGACAAAAGCCATTTCACCACACAAAATTGAGCGCATCGAAAACGAAACGCTAGCCGAGGTTTTAAGCCGTGATTTGGTAGCGATAAATGAATTTCTTTATTACGTGGAAGCCGAGCCATTTATTACCCCTGAAAAGGCCGAAAATCGCAAACGTGTGGCTTTCAAAAAGGTGGCTGCGGCATAGGATAGTTTTAGTGAAAAAGGACATAAACCTCTTTTATAACGGACTATACAGTTCCTGAAAGCAAGAACGAGGTTCATTAGGAACCTCGTTCAGCACATTGCACCAATCACTTTCCCTTTTTTACATTAGGATTTTGTTGTTTACCTCTGTTTCCTTGATTTTTATCGAAGGTTTTGTTCGTTCCAGAAGTACCTTTGTTTGGATTCTTGATGTCCGCTTGGTGATTAGCCACATTTTTTTTACTCATAGTAAATAAATTTAATTTGAGCCTACTATTCTGCGTGTCAGCATTCGCATCCTTTTTTTTCCTATGGAAACAGGATAAACCAACTACCACCAATGGTGTGTGGTTAGTTTCTTTCCTGAAAGTATCCAATTGCTAAAAAGAGGAATTGAAGCTTTGCTGCGACTACATTAAATAAGGTTTTTTTATTTGCTCGGAAAAGTCTTGGCGTCAAATCCGCTTCCCAAATACGTGCAACTATGCGATTTCCGCGACCATATCGTATAAATCTCTTTCGGAAACCAGCCCAGCCATCGCTAAAATCGTGTAATACAATGCTCTCAAAACAATAAGAAAGGTCTCCAATTTCGGATAGTCTCAGACCTAAATCAATATCCTCACCGCCCGCTAAATCCATTGTTTCATTAAAGCCACCTATATCTTCAAATGCTTTTTTCCAAACTAAAGCGTTTGCAGTAATAATATATTGCGGGGTGAAAACTCCTTTGTTGTTGTATATTTTGGCCGGAACAAGGATCTCCTGACTTTCATAGTAAGCAGATAGTTTGTCATTCCCAAAGGACTTGACATTACCTGCATAGCCTACTGAACCGTTTTCGGATTTAAGATACCCAGATACTGTGCTTGAGGTTGGCAAACAATCACTATCATTAAAAAGAATCCAATCTCCCTCTGCTGCCTTGACCCCAGCATTTCTCGCAGCACCTGGCCCAGGTTTCTTACAATCTAGTACTTTAATCAACAAATTGTTTGATCGAAAACGCTGCTCAACTTCAATAGGAATAACTGAGTCATTGTCAACGATTATAATTTCCTTTGGATAGTGCTCAGGAATTTGGGTTTTAAAGAAATACTCAAGATACTGATTAATTCCTTTTTGGTTGTCTTTTACCGGAATAACGACCGAAATACTGGTCGTGTCAATGCGGTCAGACGATTTGGCTTTGCCCGTGTTCTTTTTTGTGAAGAACACCAATCGACTTATTTTTGTCATGATTTTACATTAAAAAGTGGTTCATTTTTAGTTATTAATTTTTGTTCTTAAAAAGATTATGACTACCAATAATTCAATTTCCAATTGCAACTTTAAAAGTCCGAAGACCTTTTTCGCTTTCCAATCTTACGAAATAAATTCCCCTTTGCATACCTGCAAAATCCAACTCTCCGTTATTGCCTGTAAAGGAGACTTCTAGGAGGTTCTGGCCAGAAACATTCATTAAAGTTGCTTTAACAAGTCCTTCATTATCATTAAATTTTATAAACAATTTGCTTTCAACCGGGTTCGGATAAACGAGTGCATTTATTTCGCTTGATTTATTTTCACTAATGCCAGTAAAAACGGCAGTCTTAGTATTCCATTTAAACAGAAGCCCATTATTTCCGCAGACTAATGCTATTGAGTCATTAATAAATGTCATATCACTGAGATATTCTTTGAAAGGAGTAACAAATCCCGACCACGATTGTCCAAGATCGGCTGTCTTCAAAATAGTTCCGAATCCTGTGGGACTACTTCTAGCAGTAATAAATATTTCGTTTTTATTCTTTACATATAATTTAACTGGCACTACTTCAGCAGCAGTCGCGCCGGGCGAATTACCGTTAATGCCTTTAAAACTCCAACTTTTCCCTCCGTCAAAAGAGCTAAAAAGATATGATGGGGGGAAGTTACCTGATGCGATACAAAAGAGGGTGTCTTCGTTCAAACAGGCAAAACTAATTGCATTATTCGTGCCTAGCCCTTGACCAAAAGGCCAAGTATTACCACGATCTTTTGAAATAAGATACCCTCCCAAATCTGATAGAAGAATTGTACTGTCTCCACATAATTGAATATGGCCGCCTAAAAACCAAGAGTTCCACGTACCAAAAGAATATGTTTTGAAGCCATCGAAAGTTTTTATACTCTTATAGTTATCTGAAAAAGAAATACCAGTGAGTGTATCGAAAAAAATTGTGACACCTTGATACATGGACGGATTAACGGTGTCAAATTTTTTGAACCAGTTATAACCGCCATCTGCACTTTTCCAAAAAGTAAGATTTAAATTGGATGAAGAGCATGCCGTCATAAAAAGCACATTTGTATCAGGGCGATCAACTTCAAATACCCAAGTTGAATTTGGAAAAGGTGGCACTACGAGTGAGAAGATAGCATTGCACTCGCCGTAACATTTTCCTAAAAAGGTTTGGTATCCACTCACTAGGAAATTTTTCCCGATTGAAGTAATACTTACTAAATTTTCAGAAGTGCCCGTATTAATAACAGTTATTTGCGAATAAGAAATATTCGCGATCAAAAGAGCAAAAAAGTACCGCGCATTTTTCATTCTGCAACTCGGGTCTAATAGATTATTTCTTCAAAATCTTGATAACTCTAAAGGCTTTTGTGCTTTGGAGGTTCACAAAATAGATTCCCGCTTTTAAACCCTCAAAGTCGATGATTTCATCTTTTCCTGCCAAAACTCCAGAATACACTGTTTGACCCAATACGTTGGTAATTGTAGTTTTAACAGAAAGCGATTGTTCATCAAGAAAGATAAATAGTTTATCACTGACCGGGTTAGGAAAGACTTTCACTGCCAGTTCATTCATTTTGTTTTCAGGTAGACCAGTAAAAACGGCTGTCTTAGTATTCCATTTAAAGAGCAATCCGCCCTCGCCGCAAACTAAAGCTGTACTATCATTAATAAATTTCATGTCATAAAGGTTTTTTTTGAATGGAGTAACATATCGTGTCCAAGTTTGTCCTAGATCAGTAGTTTTTAAAATGACCCCAAAACCAGTACTAGTATTTCGAGAAGGGAAATATATTTCTTTATTATTTTTTGGAAATACTGCAAATGGAATTTCATTAGAAAAACTCGTATTCCCATTAACACCTTTCGACACCCATGTCTTGCCTCCATCTAAAGAGAACAAGAAATGCGATGAAGAATTACCGCTCGTCAAAGAAAAAAGAGTATCCTTGTTTAAGCATCCAAAATTGATGTTACTTGTTCCTACACCTTGACCATACACCCAAGTGTTGCCGCGATCTTTGGAAACATAGAACCCTGTCCACTCTGAGACTAGGATTGTGCTATCTCCACATATTTGCGCAGCACCTCCTAAATTCCACGAACTCCAAGCACCAAAACTGTATGTTTTAAAACCATCAAAGGTTTTTATACTCTTATAATTATCTGAAAACGAAATCCCACTGAGTGTATCAAAAAAGATTGTGACACCTAAATACATGGAAGGGTTAACGGTATCAAATTTTTTTGTCCAGTTAAACCCACCATCACTACTTTTCCAAAAAGTAAGATTTAAGTTGGCTGAAGAGGATGCCGTCATAAAGAGTACATTCGTGTCCGGTCGCGCAACACTAAAAACATAATTTGAATTGGGAAAAGCTGGTACGACGAGGGGGAATATCGAATCACACTCACCATAACATTTCCCCAAAAAACTTTTACTTCCACTTATAAGAAAATTTTCTCCAATGCTCGAGATCTTAAATAAACTTTCAGAACTACCCGTATTAATAACGGTCACTTGTGAATAACAAATGTTCACAAGTAATGCCATTAAAAATACGGGTATTCTCTTCATCTTTTATTGTTTAATAAACTTTGAACTACTTGTAGCACCGTCTATGGTTATAGTATAAATATACAAAGAATTAGGTAAATCCTGAACATTATGGCTCACTGCGGTTGCCCGCTCATTAGTTTTGCCCGAATAAACAGTTTTTATTTTTCTTCCCATTAGATCATACAGGTCAATAGTTAAGTCACAAATCTTGTCCGTTTCAACAATCAATGTTTGACTGCCGCTTGTTGGATTTGGATAAATACTTATTCCCTTACTGTCGTGGCCTTTTTCTTCGAGACCAACAGGATTTCCAAAATTCTTGGTTAAAACACTGTATTCCGCCCACCATCCTATTAAGTTATTTACAGGAACATAGGAGGTATCAACGGGCCACCATCCAAGCGAATTGGTACCGGTGCTATCTTTAACTTCATATAGATAACCTTTTAAGGTGGCAGAGGACATATTTAGTGCTGTGATTTTAGTTTTCTCCCTTGGCGTCAGTTTACCGTTATTAAAAAGTGGCCATGTTACTGAAGAACTTGACCTTGGCCAAAAAGCAATTATCGTATCTAGGTTAAAAATGTTATGATTAACAGTCGTTGTTATTTCATAAGTTTTTACGACATATTTCCCTTTTTGAAGCCATTGGCCAGTAATAGGTCTTTGAACTGCTTCTGTTAAGGTGACTGTGTTAGAAGCGCTGTACAAAGTTTTAGTTACCATATTTGTAGACTGGCTTTGCGTGCTTTGTCCAAAGTGATATAAGGTATGCCAAGGCTTTTGAATTAACTTCATTGCCTTTCCAATATTAAGTCTCCCATGTCCAGTAAGTTGATCCCAACCTGAAGTATCGGTATCAGTAGCTGACAATTGGATAATTGCCTCGCAGTCTTCGGGGGCCATGTTCTTGTATGCCGCAGTGCTATCATTAATATGGCTCATCATTAATGCTACCGCGCCCGAAACATGAGGAGCAGATGCAGAGGTGCCACCAAATGTATTATACATTGATCCCTGACCATTTAAGGTTGCGCCAGGTGTAGAAAGTGTGGTAATAAGTGAACCGCTATTAGGGGCTGCAATGTCGACATCTCCACCCCAAGCGGAAGTTGATTCGCTGTTGTTCTGTCCAGGCCAAGGAGCAATGTGACCGAATTGACCGTCGATACCGGTACCAGTCACATTAATTACCCAGTCGTCGTCAACGTTTGCAGGAAACGAGGTAGTAGTCCCTGTATTATTTCCACGTGCTGCAATTGCTGTTGTACCCACGCGATTAATTTTATGCATTACTTCAGTAATTATATTTATACTCTGATTATGGAAGGCATAAAAACCAGTGTCTGCTGGTGGCGTTCTTAAGCCCCAAGAGTGATTTTGAAAATTAAGTCCAAAAGTATAATTCTGGTGTTGACTGTTAGTAGAGGAGGGATTTTGAGTTGAGAAAAATATTGCGTTGGATAAATAGTTCATTGGCGCTAAATTAAGAAGCCAAGCTCCTCCACCTGGATCCCAAAGCGTCAGGTCATATAAACTTACTCCTTTTGAGCCAGTTGAATCATTTCCACCAGCGATACCTGCAACACCCCTTCCATTGTTCCTTTGTGCGCCAATTATTCCAGCAATAGCAGTTGCATGGAGATTGTCATAACAGCCACCGTGCGGAAGTGTTTTTGTTTTTGCTTGTGCGCTCCAACTGTAACCATCAATTATTTTGCTGGTGTTTGGATTCGAGCCGTTGTAATTAAACTCATGATGTTCCCAATCTACTCCAACATCAAATATACCTCCTCTAATATAGCTCTTACCTCCATTCGGCTGCACATCCCATGCTTCTTCGGCATTTACATGAGCATTTGGGTATAATGTATTGTTACAAATAGACCGCTGCTGTTGAAAAAGTGAATCGTTTGGCACAGAATATAATTCGGCCATCAAATTAGGGTGGGCATATGCCGCAACGGACGGTAAATTATTAAATATGCCACACACCTGAGGAATCGAAGCATTATTGGGAAAAACCAAAAGTAAAGCTGTCCAAAAATCTGGAACTGCTATCGTTTCGCCTAAGCGAGAAGTGGTGCTAGTAAAAGTTGTCAAATGTCCAGGAAATATTTTCACAGCTTTTATATGACAATCCCGACAAACGCCTTCCAGTGCATTGGTCACAGTGGCATATGCAGCGGGTGTCATAAAATCTTGAAGGTCACCAAAAGTTGTTATACTGCTTCCATTCTGGTTATCTATTGTTGCAGAATCTAATACAGTCGGCAAAAAACGAACAATTAATTCGTGGCCTTTGTATTTTGCGTCACCATAAGTATGGAAATTTCACTCAAACAGACCCCTACATTTCACTCTAAACTGACCCCTCAC
>JAQSCW010000030.1 GCA_029945625.1 bacterium | reverse complement strand
CTAATGCAGCAACATATCGCTGCGCAGCCTGGCCAACCCATCGAGGGTTTTGAACCCTCGATGGGTTGCGCTTGGGCTTAGCACCCTCGATGGGTTGCGGGTTGACTTTGCAGCGATTTAAAATACTCAATGAAGCCGCTCTCAGGCTCAATCCTAAACAAAAAATGAAAATGATTTAGAACCATGCAATTCTTAATTTTTCATTTTCAAATCTTCATTTAACATCTCTCAAGATTTCTAAAATATAGTTGAGTTTAATCAATTTCAGTATTTGCCCGTCTTTGCGAATGAAAGTAAATAAAATTCTCCTTGTCATTGAACCATTCAATAATTTCATCTTTCTTTAGAAAAAATGATGTTCCTGAGATGAGCAGCTGGTAAGAAGAGTAAGGCCAGTTTCTTATATTGTCGCACAAGCCAGCATCAACGGGATTAAAATGAATGTAATGAACGAGTTTTAATAAATAATTGCGGTCCGATATTTTTTTTCGCTTAAATGGATGCATGAAAAGGCTGCCTTTTCTAATGTTTTGTTTGTTGAAGGCCTGGGTGTAGCCATTGAAGAAATGAGAGAATTGTTGATTAAGGAGCTTTGAAATCGCCTCTTGCTTGGCCAACCCATCCAGGGTTTTGAACCCTCGATAGGTTGCGCTTTGACTTTGCAACGAATTAAAATACTCCACCAAAACATCCTCCGACTTTATCCTAATCAAAAAATGAAAATGATTTGGCATCAGACAATAACAAAAAGTATCGGTAATTGGTGAAATATATTCCTGATATTTTTTAAGAAAATACCGGTAATTATCGGAGGAAAGAAATAGTTTTTCGCTGCCGTTGGCTCGATTGTAAACGTGGTAAGTGGTTTCGGGCCTTAATATTTCGGTTTTGTTTTGCATGTATTGGTCTCAATCGTTTTTAAAAAATGCGCTTTCAGCACAACACTTTCTTTTCTATAATAATTAAACACAGTGTCACAAAAGATACGGAGTGGCACAGAACAAAATGGTAGAAAACTGTGAAACTCTGTCCCTTCCTATATCTGTATTTAAAAATAAGAATTTCATTCTTTTGTTCTCCAAACCTATCGACTGAAAGTTGATGGGTATTTTTGGATCTATCGGAATTGTTAGGGAAATGTATATAATTTATTCCTTGGATTTTTTTTATAAATGGAAACAATTAGTTTGCTGCGTGAGCGATTGTAGTGGAAAGCCCACAGCCACGCCTGTCTCTTTGCGTGGCGAGGACTTGGAACGGAAAGCGCGACCCCGCCAAACGGAATAAAAAAAAGGCGGGGGCACGCCCAAAAACTTTCTCCCCAGCTTTTCCGCTTAACCCTTATTTTTCCCAGGCCATCAAGGTTTTTGAACAAGGCTAGAAAATCATCTAAAAAAAAGCCGCAGCTATTCAAATGCCGCAGCGTGATCAATCCGCAATTCTTAATTTTTCATTTTTAATTCTTAATTTCAGCTCCTCCCTAAATTATTCCTAAAATCAAACAAAATTTCCGCCCTTAAATCACTCCAATTCCTTATCCTTCATATACCTCCTCCATTTATCAATCACTGCTTGCATATCGTCGGGAATGGGACTATCGAAAAATAATTTTTCACCGGTAATGGGATGCGTGATGCCAAGAGTTTTAGCGTGAAGAGCCTGTCGCGGAAGTAAGGCAAAACAATTTTGAATAAACTGTTTGTATTTGGCAGTATTAATTCCTTTTAAAATAATATCGCCTCCATATTCATTGTCATTAAATAGCGGGTGACCAATACTTTTAAAATGCACACGAATCTGATGGGTTCTTCCGGTTTCTAATTTACATTCTACTAGCGTGACATATCCAAATCGTTCCAGAACTTTATAATGTGTCACCGCGTGTTTACCATGTTCACTTCCCTCCGGAAAAGCATCCATCACCTTACGATTTTTCAAATTACGTCCTACATTGGCCACAATGGTTCCTTCATCTTCTTTCAAATCACCCCAACAAATAGCCAGGTATTTCCGATCCATGGTGCGGTCGAAAAAATCTTTTGCCAAACGTGTCATGGCCAATTCGCTTTTGGCAATAATCAGTAAACCCGACGTGTTTTTATCGATGCGGTGCACCAGTCCCGGACGTTCGAGATGGAGATCGTTATTTAATTTGGTGCGCGATTTGGGTAAATTCTTAAAATGATAGACAAGAGCATTAACAAGGGTGCCGGTATAATTTCCATAAGCCGGATGTACCACCATGCCGGGTTTTTTATTGACCATCACAATGTACTCGTCTTCATAGGTAATATTCAAAGGAATATTTTCAGGAAGGATCTCCACAGAACGCGGAGGGACGGTGAGCATCACCGAGATCTCATCGAGAGGTTTGATTTTGTAATTGGATTTTACCGCTTTGCCGTTTACCAGTATAAAACCGGCATCGCAGGCATTTTGAATTTTGGTGCGGGTGCTGTTGGCAATCTGCATCATCACGAACTTATCAATGCGAAAACTGACCTGTCCTTTTGATACTTTAATATTATGGTGTTCGTAGAGTGCTTGCTCGTCGTCGGCATTCAGTTCATCCGCTTCTTCTACTTCAAATTCAGCCATTTTAAAATTATTTCTGAATAATAATTTTTTGCTGCTCTACGGGCAATCCGTTTTCTTTTACAATAAGAACATACATGCCCGAATGAATGCTGTGTGTTTCAATTTCAAAGTCGAGCGATTGGATGGGGCCTTGCAGCACAATCTGCCCCAATTCGTTGATGAGTTCAAAAGAGGCATTGCTTTGTTTCAGCGAACGGATCGCAAATTTTTCGTTAGAAGGATTTGGATAAACACTGTAAAAGGGGTGTATGCGGATGCTGTTTTCACCCACACTCATGGGGTGGGGAATTAATGAGCCAAAAACAGGATGCAACATCAAGGAGCCTCTGATGGAGGACGGTGTCCATCCGCTTCCCGAATCGTAAAATAAATTGGTATGCGAATCGTAATTTTTATCAAAACCAACTACCAATCCGGTTGATACTTGCTGTTGAAAACCAATATAATAGGTTCCCCGATCTAACGGCAGGGGCATGGGCAGCACATATTCAGGTACTTCTTTGTAACCGTGTTTATAAAAAATGGGGTAATACGCGGTATCTTTTTTTGCCAGTTCAACACCGGGGGTTCCCAATCCATCGTACCAGATCTTAATTTTGAAATAATATTTTTCGGTCGATCCAAGTGGGGCGGGATCAAAATAAATTCGTACTGCACGCAAGGTATCCGGCTTATTGACACGAAACTTTAAAGCTACCTTCGCATTTACTCCCGTCACATAATAGCCACCTTCAGCGCTGCCATCATCGTAGGCATAGTAGTTCCTGAACTTATGCCGTTGAATAACGGTATCATTTTCAATAAAAAAATCGGTAGTGGTACCGCTTCGGTACAAATAATGTTTGATTTTAAAATCGGTGCTATCCGTCATCAAGGGAAATTTGTACGTAAACGTGGGTTGTGAAACGGGATTTGAAAATGGGGGATTATTATAATAGCCATTGTACTTGAAAGGAGGAATATTACTGGAAGCTGCTGAATACGCATATTGCTGCAGTCCGGTGCTTTCCTTGTAGATTTTGTGTTCGTAATAAAAGTTTCGCGCCTGGTAATAATTGTTTTTTAACTGTACCCAATTATTGATGGCCATTTCGCTGGGATCGTATTGCTGGTAGGGCATGGCGGAGTAATCTTTAAGAAAGGGTGTGGGAATATGGCCAAATGTAAGATCGTCGTAAATGGTATCAGAAATGGAATCACGCCCCTGATTCAAATACACATAATCCAAATGGTAGTGGTCAAAATCTCCCGCGCCGGTGGCGGAGTTCCGAAATTGAAATTTAAACCCGTCGTGCAAATAAGCAGTGTCTTTCAGCCATACAAATACCCGCTTAAAGGTGGTATCATTTAAGTTCGGATTAGAACTTCCTTTTGTAAACCAAACCCGTGAGTTCCATGAATCCTGACGTGGTTTATAAAGATCAAGAATGAGACTGTCGTTTTGCTCAGGTGGTTCGCCGAAACCTCTTGCCTGATAATAGAAAGAGAGGGCAATTTTATCGGTGGGCAAAAGTGTTTGAGAAGTTGCCGTGGTAAATAAATTAATAGGATTGCTGCAAAGAGTATCGGCGGGAAAGGAGAGACCTAGATTCTGAAGAGTAGGGAGGTAGGGGTACCCGTGTTTATTGAGTCCGTCGAACGTGGCCACCCCAATACTAGGCGGAGCTACCGGATATCCGGTATTCACATAAACAGAGGAATCGCTTCGCCACAAGGACTTAGACGCATATTGTGCAGTGCAGGCATAATAAAAATCATCACGAAAGGGGATGAGCAGGGAACCCGGGCGGTGTTGATTCAGTTCAACTTTGTTTTCGGGGGTGAGTGAAAGATCTTTGTACACATAATTTAAGTTGCCCGAAAGGGGTGTAATTCCTTCCTGAGAGATCAGAATCAAAGAAAAAAGAAACATAAAAGAACTATAGAGGAACCTTGTCATCTTTTATTCCTGATCAAAATTTGGTACCTGTTCTTCAATTTCCGGCAGGGTAGAGTCGGACGCGGCATTGTAAAAGGCATCTTTTCTTCCCACAATAAGGCTTACCACGGTTCCTTTTTTAATCATTTTGCCAGCTTCAATTGCTCTGCCATTGGCGATTTGAGCCAGCACACAGCCATTGCAGTCGGCTTGTCGCTCTTCCACTTTTCCTATTCTAAGTCCATAACTTGTAAGGATCAGTTTGGCTTGTCGTTCGCTGCGGTCAATTAGTTTTGGCATGATTATCTGAGGTGGTACCATACCAGTAACGTAAAGATACACCGTTCTATTGTGTTTTACTTTCGCTTCCACAATAGGATCTTGCCACAATACAATGCCGGGTTTTTGTTTGGGGTCGTACACACTGTCGATAATCTGGTAAGAAATATCCTTGTCCTTCACAAAATCAGCAAGATCTCCAATAAACTTCCCTTTGAATTCAGGAACTACCACAAATTCCCCGTGATTGGTGTAGGAAGAAAGCCATTTCAAAGTACCTACCACCAAGATAGCGATTAAACTCAGCCCGATCCCAAAATGAATAAGGAATTTCTTTGATTTTATAAATAGCAATACATCATGCATAAGCCGACTGTGAGGTATAAGGAATTACTAAAATCAGGCGTGTTCGGCTTGAGGTTCGTGAATAACGATCTTGAAAAGCACCACTACTGTACCGCCAATAATTTGTTCGCTGATCTGCCAAATGCAGTCAATCATCAAATGTTGAATGCTCAGGTGTTTGGTGAGTGAAATGTTTACGATGGTGGCAATCATAAATAACGTAAAACCGGCAATGGCTCCGCAAACTACTCCACGCACGAAAAAATTGCGGATCTTTTTCATAATTTCCGACTCGTACAGGAAATAAATGAACATACCGAAAATGAGGTAAGTTAATGCGGCGAAGGCCACAAACCAAGCTAAGGGAAATTGAATGCGTTTAAAATCATTTAGAAAGAGCCCATGCCACACGTAAAATAGCGTAAACATTACGATGGCAGAAAAAATCCAGGAGAGAAAAAAACGTAAACCTAATTTCATTTGCTTAGTTTCAAAGGTACATAAAAAAAGGGCTGTTTTTTAAAAATAATACTAAAATTGTGCACCGGAAATGAAACAGAAACCCCTTGAATTGACGCTGAGGTTTTGACACCAAAAACATCTTTTTAAATGCTGTGCATTCAGCCTCAGGCTTATCTGCTCTATCGGCATGACATATCGGCTAAATAATCTATATTTGTAAGACATGACCTTGGTGCAAAGATTTTGGCATATTTTTCTCGTTTTAACTCTTTTTTGGGGCTGTAGAAAACCCACCACTGCCAATTGGGATGTGGATGTGATCATTCCCGTAGTGAACAGCAGCTTGAACATCCGAAATTTTGTGGGCGACACACTTTTTACGAAAGACAATACGGGTCTCTTGCACTTTTCCTATAACAGAGAAATTGCCGCTCTTAAAATGGATTCGCTCTTAAAAATTCCCGATACTACCATCACAAAATCCTTTTTGAATGATTTTTGGTTGCCTATTACCTTAAAACCCGGCGATTCTATCCCCATTCCTGCTTCCGATCTAAAATTTGATTTTGGCAATGGCATGTCATTAAAACAAACAGATATCCGATCAGGCACCTTGTTGGTGAAATTCAGCAACGATGTTACCCAACCCATGGACCTTGAATATAAGTTACCGGGTACCACAAAAAATGGATTGCCTTTTGTGATCAAAGAAACCATTCCCCCCGGCAAAAATTCGCTCATTAAAACGTATAAAATGGATGGCTATTCTATGAATTTGCAGGGAGCGAACGGTACTAGGTACAATACTATCAGTCAAACCTTTAAATTAAGTCTCAATCCTTCAGCTCAGCAGGTTGACGTTCCGCCAAATAAGGGTGCTGCCGTGGAAGTCACCTATACTGAGTTGGTCCCCGAATTTGTTTTGGGATATTTTGGTCAGCAGTTGGTGGATATTCCCACAGATACCACTTTTACTGATTTCAACAAGAATTTTAAAGCTTCCGAATTCATGCTCAGTGAAGCCACCCTCAAGTTCACGATCGTGAATGAGTTTGGTGTTGATTTCAGCGGAAATATTTCCAATGTAAAATCCATTAATACCATCGCCAGCAAAACGCTCAGCCTTATCAACGATCAATTGGCGACTATCAATATTAACAGAGCAAGCAGATCGGGAACAACATTGTTTCCCACAACCAAGGTGCTTACCTTTAATAATAGTAATAGTAATATAGCCGCATTTATTTCCAACCTTCCTAATAAAATTTGTTATGGCGGGGAAATTAAAATGAATCCGGTTCCCCCGGGAAACATTTCGGGGTACAATGATTTTGCATTTTATAATACTGGCATTCGCATTCTGGCCGATATTGATATTCCCATGCGATTCAGCGCCAATTATTTTGAATTGAGTTCCGATGCCGGAGTAGATTTTTCAACTACTACCCAACTCGACAAGGTGAAACAGGGACGCTTTGTGATCTACGCCCAAAACGGGTTTCCGTTTTCAGCTCAGTTGCAGGGATATATGTATGATGCGCAAAACAATTTACTCGACTCAATTTTTATTGCCGGCGCCAATACCATTGATAGGGGTCAGTTGAATGCTGATAACATTGTAATATCCCGGGGTAAAACGACCTTATACATTCCTGTGGACCTTGCCAAGATTGCGAATCTGAAGAAAACAACCAGAATCAAAGTGCGATCCTTGCTTTTAATGCCCCCCAATCCCCCCGAAATTAAACTTATGGATACATATACCCTCGATATTAAGATTGTGGCGGAGGTGAATTATAATGTGGGGTTGAATAGTAATTAGATGCCTGGAAACTCAAAGATAGCAACCTTAATTTTTGGTTTATTGCGACCAAAGGCAGATACGCAAGATCCGATACCGGAGCAAATTGTTCAAGAGTCAAAATAACCACATAGAAACATAGAAGGAATAGCAAAGAAATTTAGAACACAAAGGAATTTCGCAAGCGAAATTATAGGACATGGTACATTAAAATCTGAAAAAACGCAATAATAGGAATAGAACCGGCACAAGGTATTAAAGAAATGAATAAATATGCAGAGGAGATAAAATCAAAGACACTTTCAAAGAGTTATTTGGATGGTTTGACCTATAGAGTGCTTGGGGCAGCGATTGAAGTTCATAAAACAATTGGCAGTGGATTAATCGAGAGCATCTATCAGCAATGCATGCAAGAGGAATTGGAACAGAGAGGAATTAGTTTTTCCAATGAATTAAAAATACCGGTTTTTTATAAACAAAAAGAACTTGCCATTGATTTTCGATGTGATCTCTTTGTGGAAAATTGTTTGGTAGTGGAATTAAAAGCTGTGACTGAAGTTACCCCCTTGTTTGAAGCCCAACTCCTCACTTACATGAAGTTGTTAAAGGCACCCAAGGGAATTTTGATCAACTTTAATTGTCCCAATATTTTTATGGCAGGTCAAAAGACATTTGTTAACGAGTATTTTAAGGTACTGCCGGAAAAATGAACTATCTGATAAAATATCGATTTTATTCATTCTCAATTTGTAAAGAGATATTGAATCTGTTCCTTATGTCAGCGATAATGGAAGCTCATGGCAAAATAAAAGTCTCTCAGCAAATATTTCGGGGCGACCGTTTAAAAGAATGGGCAGGAAAAAGAAAAGCGCATCAATCACTCATTATTTTTGAACCCAGGCATACGCTTATGTCCCTTTTGCAACTATCCTTCTTGCTAATTATTTGTAAAATTTTTGAAGCGCAGCTTCAAACCTCTGTGCCCTTGCGCCCTAACATAGACTCTCACGACGTTTCTGTTGATAATTATCCTAAAAATCCGGGTATGAAAATGAACTTTGATTCGAATAGTATTATAAAACCTTCAAACCCTATGTTCCTATGTGTCCGCCTGACCGGACGGGAAGGGTTAAAAAATGGGATAATAATATTTAATCATTTTGGTCGGGCAAAAACCATGGCCTGTCTGGCATTGTTGCTAGGGTTATCGGCAACCACCTACGAACAATACAATACCAATTTCATTAAACGCGACCATATTCGTCACTTTTTGCCTGCCTGTTTGTTAATAGGTAACTCTTTTGAAGCGCAGCTTCAAAGCTCTGTGCCCTTCTACTCCAACATTAACTCTCATTTCGCTTTTGTTGATGTTTGGCCTAAGTATTCTGGTTCGAAAATGAACTTTGACTCTACAGGTAAATCAAAACCTTCAAATCCTATGTTCCTATGTGGTTAAAAAATGGGATAATAATATTTAATCATTTTGGTCGGGCAAAAACCATGGCCTGTCTGGCATTGTTGCTAGGGTTATCGGCAACCACCTACGAACAATACAATACCAATTTCATTAAACGCGACCATATTCGTCACTTTTTGCCTGCCTGTTTGTTAATAGGTAACTCTTTTGAAGCGCAGCTTCAAAGCTCTGTGCCCTTCTACTCCAACATTAACTCTCATTTCGCTTTTGTTGATGTTTGGCCTAAGTATTCTGGTTCGAAAATGAACTTTGACTCTACAGGTAAATCAAAACCTTCAAATCCTATGTTCCTATGTGGTTAAAAAATGGGATAATAATATTTAATCATTTTGGTCGGGCAAAAACCATGGCCTGTCTGGCATTGTTACTTATCTTACCAACTACCACGCCTGCACAATACAACACCAATTTCCTAAACTACAACCTCACCGGTCGCTCAGTGAGCACCAGTTTTGAGTTTGCCGCCGGCAGCACCGGCATCACCAATGAAATGGGTAAGAAGCTGATGTGGGGGGGCTACATTGATTCAAAGATGAAAGATGAATCTGCCGAGTTACTTAAGGCGAAGAACAACATCGGTTTGTGTTTAAATTACGATGTGAATGCGTTTATTAAAGGAGGAAAATCAGTTGATTACCTCATTGGGTTTAGTAATCAGGAAATTTTAAATTCCTCTTTCACCAAAGATTTTTATGAATTGATGTTTTATGGTAACGCCGCATTTAGGGGCCAAACTGCCGACTTGAGCAATTGCAGTTTAAATGCCTTGCGCTTTCAGGAGTTTAAGTTCGGCGCCATCATGCACAGTGTAGATTCCATTGCTAAGATTGGCGTTTCTGTTTCGGTGTTAAAAGGCGAACAGTTATTTTATATCAAAACTTACGATCATTCCAGTTTATACACCTCAATAGATGGCACTGAACTCACCTTAAATTCAAACTTTAACATGGCCGTTAGCGATACCAATAACAAACGCTTTGGTGGGTTTAATGGTCTAGGGGCCAGCGCCGACATCTTTTTTGAAACACCTTATGTAAGCCGGTTTGGAAACAAATGTCTGCTTACCGTAAATGTCAACAATCTGGGCTTTGTGCATTGGTGGAAAGAGAGTGTGCAATACAGCAGTGACTCAACACTTACGTTTAAAGGGTATAATGTCACCAACGTAAACGATCTCCGTGATTCGGCGCTCAGTCATATCAACAGCGACAGCTTGCTCATTAACCTTTCGAATGCGCACAAGGAGGATTTTAACGTAAACATCCCCACCAATTTACTCATGATCAACAAAATCTATTTTAATCCACAAACCTCCATAGCACTGGGGTTCAGGCATATTTTTAACGCCAATTACCGGCCTTATGTATTTTTGGAACCTGAACACAGAGTAAAAAATATGATCTTTACCTTTCATGTGGGTTATGGTGGCTATGTGAATCTGGATGTTGGCGCTGCCATTACCTGGAACAGCAAAGGCTGGTTTGTGAAATTGGGCAGCAATAGTTTGCAAGGTTATTTTTTACCCAAAAAAGCTTACGCACAAGGAGTATTTATATGTTTAGCTAAGAAATTAAAATGAGAAAGTCTATTTTATATTTATTTGCCTTTGTTTTTGCCATGCACGGGTGGGGGCAACCGCCGAATTATTTTTATACAATTCTTGGGGGTGCAGGAGATGACGTTGGATATTCTGTTAAGGAAACTTTTGGAAGACAATATATAGTCATTGGAACTACAAGCAGCTATGGGTCTGGCTTAACAGACGCTTATATGCTCCTAATTGATAGTATGGGTCAAAGAAAGTGGGAAAAAACTTTCGGGGGTGCGCAAGCTGATGTTGGAAAAAGCGTAGTTGTAAATCCGATTGATAGTGGCTTCGTTTTTGCCGGATATACAAGTTCATTTGGGACAGGTGGATACGATATTTATGTAGTTAGAACTGACAAACGTGGTTCGTTAATTTGGGAAGTCACCTTTGGCGGATTCGACTGGGATTTTGGTAATGATTTGCTTATTAGTTCTGATAACAATGTGATTGTCTGTGGAAGTACCTATAGCAGCGGACGCGGGAAAATGGATGGAAAAGTCCTTAAAGTTGACATTACTAACGGAAAACTTATTTGGGAGAAATCATATGGCGGTGTGGAAAACGATGAATTTAAGGCTATCTATAGTTCAAACGGGGTCGAATTGTTTCTTGTAGGAAATACTCAGAGTTTCGGAGAAATAAATGGCGATGTTTTAATGTACAAACTGAATTCTGCCGGAGATTCTATAATGAGAATAACATACGGTGGAAATTTATTTGATGGTGCAAATAGCGTAGTTGATATTGCAAATGGGGATATATTGGTTGCAGGTTCAAGTGAGAGCTATACTTCAGGAAAAAAGGATGCGTTTATTGTTAAATTCACGGCAGGAGGAATTGTGAAATGGAGAAAAAATTTTGGTCTGAGTCAATTTGATGAGGAATGTTATAAAATAATACGTTCTGCAAGTCCTGTATTAGAGGAATCCATAATCATATACACTACGCAGGAAGATCCTGGAAGTAAAAGGGATGTTAAAACTATCTTTTTAAATTACGATGGAGATTACTATGGTGGTTATGATAGCGGAAAATTTGGATTTAGTGAAAACGATGAAGCATTTGATATTTCAGCTTGCAAAGATAAAGGATACGTACAAGTTGGATACACCTCTAAAGTGGGCTATTTGGATAAAGATATATTTTTTATAAAGCAAGATTCTTTGTTAGAAGAATGGCAACTTGTAGTGGGTTTGAAAGAAAATGAGTTTAAAAGTAATTATGAGTTAAGAATTTATCCAAATCCGATCTCCGATGACACTGGTAGTATTTGGTTTGATTTTGGGAGTAAAGAAGGATTATTAGATTCAAAAGTGCTAATTTATAATAGTTGTGGAAAAATGATTTACTCTTTTGAGCCGAAGGGAAATTTAAAATTTTCTGTTCCAGTAGCTGAATGGGCATCTGGAATCTACTTTGTTAAAGTTACAAATGGAAAGTTGCTTTATGATTGTAAAATCATAAAAAATTAGTAAACTCACCTTGCATCATTTTTCAGCAAACTTGTCGGCTGTACTTTGTTGATTTTTTTCACTAAATGGATAGGATGATTTTTCATAATATTAGAATTGCATTGATCTCATTTTTCACTTTGCTGATAAAAAAACCATCTTTTTATCTTTTCGGCTTTCTTCTCATTTTTTCCCTTGACCGTCACCATCGCTACGAATGTTCTGTGGACCCCGAAAACGGTCCCTTTTACAGCGATGTTTTTGAGTATTATTCATTTCTCCCGGAGTACTTTTTGAATTTCCAACAAGTGCCGGAACAGAATGTGTCTACAACCAAGCGAACGGTGGGTATGGCCATTATGTATGCGCCCGCTTTTTTTGTGGGACATGCCATTGCAATTGAAACGGGTGAAGTTGATGATGGCTACTCTCCGCCATATCATTGGAGTATTCGCTGGGGAAGTATTATTTATTGCCTATTGGGTCTATTTTTTTGTCATAAGAATCTGCTTTTATTTTTCAAGGAACCAATTGCAGCAGTCACGGTGCTGTGTGTTTTTTTTGGAACTAATCTGTTCTTCTATACTTACGGTTGGGGTGAATTGCCACACAGTTATTTGTTTTTTCTTTATTCGGCATTTATTTACAACACGTTAAAGTGGATTAGTGGTAATAGTGCTCCTGCACTTATGTGGATGGGGATACTTGCTGGAATGATCGTGTTGATAAGGCCCTCAGGAATACTTGTGATCTTGTTTCCTATTCTTTTTGGAGTTACTTCCAAAGTTAAACTGAGGCAACGCTTCAAACAGATTAGTCAAAATCCAATGGCAATAAGTATTTCGTTTGTGCTTTTTTTGCTGCCCCTGATATTTCAACTGCTGATCTGGAAGAAATTTGTGGGGCACTACATTCACTATAGTTACAATAATGAGAGATTCTTTTTTAATGATCCACAGATTTACAATTTTTTGCTGAGCTTCAGAAAAGGTTGGTTAATCTATACTCCAATGATGGCTTTTTCCCTACTTGGCATAGTTTTGTCTGTGAAGCTGTTTAAAGATTTATTTGTTTTCATAAGCATGTATTTCCTTGTTAGTATTTACATTTTAAGTTCTTGGTGGGAATGGTCTTACGGTGGGTCTTTAGGGTGTCGAGCGCTCATAGAGTCATACGCCTTTCTCTCTTTTCCGTTTGCTGTATTTCTAAATTGGATTTGGAATTTGAACAAAGTGCGCCCTATTCTTAATTCAATAACAAGACTCGGCATCATTTGCGTGTTTTATTTTCTAATACAATTGAATCTATTTCAAACGTGGCAATATAAATATGGCCTTATCCACTACAGCGGAATGAACAAAAAAACGTACAAATATATATTTATGAAAACCAGTTTTTCGCGTCAAGAGCGATTATACTTGGAAACCCTTTTCACACCGCCAAATGCGCAAGCCATGATGCGTGGTGAACGAGATGAATAGTGATTATCCGCCGCAGCTCAGCCGGACAATTCCTAATTCCTAATTCCTAATTCTTAATTCTTCATTTTCAATTTTTAATCCTTTCCATTTAACATCCAACATTTGCCATTTAAAATTTCTCCGCCCGCCGTTCCTCAGCATTTTTAATTCTACAACCTATTTCGCCCCAACTAGCGCACTGCCTCTAAAATACTACCAATAAAAGAACCCCGCTCCAAAACATTTGTCCTGCTGCGATTATACACAAGTCAGCGCAATAAATCCTCCGCCGCAGCTCAGCCGGACAATTCTTAATTTTTAATTCTTCATTTTCAATTTTTAATCCCTTCCATTTAACATCCAACATTTGCCATTTAAAATTTCTCCGCCCGCCGTTCCTCAGCATTTATAATTCTACAACCTATTTCACCCCAACTAGCGCACTACATCTAAAATACTACCCATAAAAGGTACCGAATCCCACATAGCCGCAGCTCAGCCGGTCACTTCTTACTTCTTAATTCTTACTTCTTACTTCTTACTTCTTACTTCTTACTTCTTAATTCCCGCCATTAAAGACCCCTCCATACTTATTAAGACCCCCCTGTTAAGTTCTTATTTTGAGCCCTTGAAGCCTCAGCTAAAATTTCCTTAATTTAAGGGCGCCACAGATGTTGCCTGTTCCTGCATTGGAAATGCCCGAACCAAAGAATATCTGCCACCATAAACAACAAAACGATTTTGATGAAAGCAAACAAACTCATTCTCCTTCTGCTTTTGATGTCATACATTGGGGCTAATGCTCAGGTGATGAACGTGCGCAAATGGCGCAAATCAGAAAAAGACTCTTTAGATAACGGCATGTACTTTATTGAAGAAGAGAATTACCTGCGCGCCCTCCCCATTTTTGATGCCCTGGTGATCAACCATCCTTCAGAAGAATTTCTACGGTATACTTATGCCAAATGTGCCTTGTACCGCGCCGATAAGCACGAAGATGCCTATTCCATCCTTACCGAATTATACGAGAAAAATAAAAAAGTTCCTGAGATTCAATACGACGTGGCACTGGCCGCCCTTTACAACTATAAATTTGATTTAGCGACCGAATACATCGACTATTACGCCCTCAATAAACATACCACCGATGTGGGTAAAGTAAACGCCGTGGCGCTGAAGAAAAACATTGGTAATGCCCGCTATTTCTACAATAATCCCACCCCTGCCAAACTCACCAATGTGGGCACCGCCATTAACTCCCCCGACGAGGAGTATGTACCCGCCATTACGGCTGATGAATCGATGATGATCTTTACCTACGCCGGAAGAAACAGTATTGGCGGACGTCAAAATGAATTTATGCAACCCGATATGTATGGCGATTTTTTGGAAGACATCTACCAATCGCGCAAAGAGAATGGAGAGTTTAAACCCGCAGTGGCCATTGATTACCTCAATACCAATTTACCCGATGCAGCCATCTCTATCAGCAACGACGGCAGAACCCTTTTTATTTTTCAAAACCTGGGCGACGGGCATGGCGACATTTACCAAAGTAATTTAGTAGGAGATGTTTATTCCAAACCCGCAAAATTGAAAGGAGAAGTCAATTCTTATTCCTGGGAGGGACATTGTTCTCTTTCACCTGATGGCAACCTCTTATACTTTAGCAGCGATAGGCCCGGTGGATTTGGCGGACGAGATTTGTACCGCGCTACCTTACTTCCCGATTCAGTGTGGGGAAATGTGCTGAACTTGGGTGACTCCATCAATACGCCATTTGACGAAGATGCTCCTTTTATTCATGCCGATGGCCGCACTCTGTACTTTAGCTCAAAAGGGCATAACAGCATGGGAGGCTACGATGTGTTCCGCACACGAATGACGTTAACAGATTCCGCGTTTAAATATTCTGAGAACCTCGGTTATCCCATTAATTCACCCTCAGATGATATTTATTTTGTGCTTTCGGCCGATAGCAAGCATGGGTATTACAGCAGCGTGCGCAAAGACGGGGTAGGCTTGAAAGACATTTACGAGGTGGATGCTAAATTTACAGAAGAGCCACCAACGGTTATTCTTGTAAAGGGAATACTCACCGATAACAATATTCCCGTGGAAGCACAAGTGCACGTACACATTTTGTCGAAAGATAATAAGTTGTACAAAGGATTGAATTCAAATTCAACTAACGGTTCTTACCTTGTTACACTGCCACCTGGTGAAATGTATAAAGTGATCTATACCTATCCGGGAAAAGAAGTAAAATCGTTGACTATTGATGCAACGGCACTTAGCGGTTATGTGGAAAAGATCAACAGTTTTGATTTCACCATTGTTCCGGATACCACGCAACTTGCCACAACAACGCCTACGGCCCCTATTGCAGCCACTACCGGCTCACAGGCCGTAGCAACAGCAGGTGCCGTTACGGCAGGTGCAACGGTGGGCGCAGCAGTGGTGGGAACTAAAACAGGCGCGTTAAAAGACTACAGTTATTTAAAAGATAAGGACTTTCCAAAAACGGGATTGCAGGAAAAAACCATGCGTTATGCGGCCATGTACGGCGATATCACCGCCGAAGGTCTGGAATTTAAAGTGCAGGTTGCAGCCGTTACTACTTCAAAAACCTATAATTTTCCAAACATGAACAAGTTGGGGAAATTGGAGAAACTGATGCTGGGCGATGGTTACACCCGTTTAACAGTAGGAGGTTCTTTTAAAACTATTGGGAAAGCCCTTGAGCACAACAAAACAGTGGTGAAAGCAGGTCAGGGCCAAGGTTTTGTTATCGCCTTGTACAAAGGCCAGCGTGTTTCGTACGATTACCTCGAGCAGATAGGAGTTTTTAAGTAGAATCCGAAAGATATCTAACCTGGGTCGCAGGACGTGGGTCAAGTGCTTTTTTACCACAAAGATTCACAAAGTTTTACACAAAGGAGTCTTTTTTTTCCTTCGTGACCTTCGTGCTGCCTCTTTCTTTGTGTGCTTTGTGGTTAAAATATGCAAACTTTAGCCAAAGATTCATTTTTGATAACTTGGCCCTTTCCATCCCTAATTTTATTGTACTTTTGCTTACAGTTTTTAGGAACTCTTCACAAAACTGTATGTCAAGCAATACCAAATATATTTTTGTTACCGGTGGGGTAACATCTTCTCTCGGAAAAGGAATCATCGCCGCATCACTTGCAAAATTATTACAAGCCAGAGGCTTCACGGTCACCATTCAAAAATTAGATCCTTACATCAATATTGATCCCGGAACTTTAAATCCGTACGAGCATGGCGAATGCTATGTAACTGATGATGGAGCTGAGACGGATCTCGACCTGGGGCATTACGAACGTTTTTTAAATGTGCGCACCTCGCAGGCCAATAATGTAACCACGGGACGAATTTATCAGGCGGTGATTGAAAAAGAACGCAAGGGTGATTTTTTGGGGAAAACTGTTCAGGTGGTTCCTCACATTACCGATGAGATCAAAAACCGGATCAAAGCACTCGGCAAAACCGGTCAATACCAATTTGTAATCACCGAAATTGGAGGCACTGTGGGCGACATTGAATCGTTGCCATACATTGAAGCGGTGCGTCAGTTAAAATGGGAATTGGGTCATGATTGTGCAGTAATTCATCTTACATTATTGCCGTATTTGGCAACATCGGGTGAATTAAAGACAAAACCCACACAACACTCCGTAAAATTATTATTAGAATATGGGGTTCAACCCGATATTTTGGTCTGTCGTTCAGAACATGCCATCAACAAAGAGATTAGAAAAAAGATTGCTTTGTTTTGCAACGTATCAACCGATGCGGTAATTGAAGCATTGGACGCTTCCACCATTTATGAAGTTCCTTTGTTGATGGAGCATGAAAAGCTCGACGAAATTGTATTGAAGAAGTTGGAAGTGACCACGGTGAGTGAAGTACATCTTGAGAAATGGAAGAATTTCCTCAACAAATTTCATAACCCTACCAAGGAGGTGACCATTGGCCTAATAGGTAAATATGTGGAACTGAAAGAATCATATAAATCCATTGCCGAAGCCTTTATTCATGCCGGCGCAGTGAACGATTGTAAGGTAAAAGTGGAGTGGATCCATAGTGAAAGCTTAACTGAAAAGAATGTACCGGTGATGTTTAAGAACCTTCAGGGTGTATTGGTAGCACCGGGTTTTGGTAATCGTGGCATTGAAGGGAAAATAGCAGCAATTAAATATGCCCGAGAAAAAAACATTCCATTTTTAGGAATTTGTTTGGGCATGCAATGTGCGGTGATTGAATTTGCACGGAATGTATTGGGGTTAAAAGATGCGCATAGCCGTGAGATGAATCCTGCAACTAACAGTCCGGTTATTGACCTGTTGGAGGCACAAAAGAATATTTCGCACATGGGAGGTACCATGCGTTTAGGATCTTATGCCTGTCGCATAGAAGAGGGGACGCTGGCGCATAGAATTTACGGGAAGACGGAGATTAACGAGCGTCATAGGCACCGTTACGAATTTAATAATGAATACACTAAGAAATTTATTGATGCCGGTATGGTATTGTCGGGAATCAACCCTGATGCAGGTTTGGTGGAGATTATTGAGTTACCCAAACATCCTTTTTTTATAGGAGTTCAATTTCATCCCGAATATAAAAGTACCGTTGAAAATCCACATCCCTTATTTGTGAGTTTTGTGAAAGCTGCTTTAGCGTAATGGATCTTTTACCCATTGGATATTTCAGCAAGACCCATGGCGTGAAGGGCCACTTGATTTTGAAAGATGAAGCCTCTTTTAGCACGGAAGGACTAAATGCACTGTTTATTGAAAGTGCCACCGGCAAAGCACCTTATTTTATTTCGGAGATGCGCGACACCAATACCGGTTTGATTGTTAAACTGGAAGATGTGGATGTTGTGGAAAAGGCCAAAACACTATTGGGTAAAAAAGTTTTTATAGATTCAAATTTTGTGGAGGAGGAGGAGGAAAGCAGTGATTGGTTAGGTTTTGAGTTGATCGACTCCAAATTGGGTTCTTTAGGAGCGATTAAGGCAGTTTCATCAAATGGATCACAGGATCTCATCAGTGTGGACTATAAAGGAAAAGAAGTCATTCTTCCCCTTGTAGATGAGTTTATTATAAAGATGGATGAAGACACAAAAAAAATATGGCTCAGGGTACCCGATGGCCTGATAGACCTATATTTGAATGATGATGAGGAGAAATGATCCTCCATTCTTGTTTTCTCAGCGTTGAATAATATTCACCGTTTCCCAGTTTAGATTTTCATCATTGAACAGTTGATCTTTCATTTTTTTGGAAGACTGAAATCGTTTTTCTGAATCAATTGTTTTTGGATTGTCCACTATCAATCGATTCACGGCATAAATTTGTTCAATCTCAAATAGTGCATGTTCGTTTCTGCTAAATAGGTGTCGTCGTGTGAGGTTGAGGTTAATAGAATAATGAATGTAACTGGGATACCATTTGCCTTTTACCTGCTGAAATTCAACATGCTTGACAAAACTCGGATTTTCGATTCCCAGGCCATACAAGAACAAAACCGGACGAATAAGAATCGGAATTATAAAATCTCCATTTTCTTCAATTTTTACTATGGCAAAACTACCCCTGTCGATAAAAATTCTTCCACTTTCTCTTACATGATCTACTTTTCCCTTTGAGTTAAACTCGATAACCATAAAGTCTTCGTAACCCGACGCAGCAAAGGAATAGCGGTAATCATGCAATTGGAGGGTGTCTAAAAAAGAAGATGTTTTAGGATTGATGCGGGAGCTTTTGAAAATTTCTTCGGGACCTCCAAACGATGAGGTAAGGTCCAGATCCACATGTTTGCCTTCCACTTTTTCTCCATCTTTTTCGTCATTGCTATTTTTTTTCGATTCTTTGCTCATGAAACTCACAGCCTTTGTGTTTTCGGCTGTTCTGTAAAGGAGGAGCTGATCTTGATTTTTGACCGTATCCAGATAATTGGGACAAAAAGTTTTAAAAATGCCTTCATCCATTTTTATGAATTCTTTGTTTTCAAGTAGCTTTTCTCGGTAGTAAGCTAATGACTCAAAGCTTGCGGAAGGATAGTTCTGCGCAGTTTTGCGCATGGCCATGCGAATATGCTGTTCGGGAGAAAGGGGAATAACATCCACTTCCTGAAGTTGTATGGGCGCAGATATTAATGAGAGGATCATATGACCTCTGATACTGTTTATTGCCGTTTTGCTGTGTTCGTAACCAAAAGCAATCACAACAAGGGTGTCGTTTTCAGAATCAGCGGGCAATTTGAGCTCAAATTTTCCATCTTCATTGGTAACAATACCGATCAATTGCTTTTTTATTCCAAGCGATGCGTAGGGTATTTGCTGACCGCTAGCGGCAACAACCACAGTGCCCGAAACAGAACTGAGCTCCTGTCCAAAAAAAAAGCCGGACTTAAAAATACCCAAGATAAGTGCGAGCTGAAAATAACTACTATACATCATGAGCGATTGCAGATAAAAATAGTAAAATTTTGCCTAAAGGAGCCGTAAAGATTAATGCGCGGAAGGGGATAATTTGATGAATCCAAATAAAATTGGTGTTCATATTGGAAAAAGTATTAAATTTGCTGCTCTATTTTTGGCAGGTATTTGCTGATAAGTAGGTAGAAAATTCTTAGGTGGACGCCAAATGTCCTGAGGACATTTGGGCGAGGGTTGTGCGAAAGCCATCCACCTAACAAAATAAGAATGCCGTGGAACTGTGTGTTAACACAAGATCCAAAATACCTGGTTAGGTGGACGCCAAATGTCTTGAGGACATTTGGGCGAGGGTTGTGCGAAAGCCATCCACCGAACAGACATAAGAAGCCAAAGTACCATGTGAAAGCAGGTATTTTAAGACACCCGGTTAGGTGGATGAGTGGCTGAAATCACCGGTTTGCTAAACCGACGTACGGTGTTAAGCCGTACCGGGGGTTCGAATCCCCCCCTGACCGCAGATAGCACTGATAGTCAATTAGTTAGCACATAAACGCGCTAATTCATTGACTATTTTGTGTTTTTAGAAATTCGAGAACCGAACCCAAAACCCACGCTAGTAAAAGGACACAGAGAAATAGACGTTAAGAATCAAAATTAACATATAGACTTATAAAACGCTTTTTGGCTCATGCCATTTTGAATATGGCTGCACTTCTTTAAGAACATAGCTTACTGAGTGATTCGAGCAGCGAAGCGTTTAAAAAGCAAAAAACACGCTTTGGGTCAAATCCTAAATTAAACACTATTTTTATCTCGGCAGAAGCAGGCCGCTTTTTGGGTAGCGGATTGTAAAATAGTGAACTCTCGTTCATTCTTGCTTCCACCACCACATTGATAATATGCAAAAATGAAAAAAATAGGTCTTATCTTCTTAATCTGCTTTTTTAAATTAAGCGTATTCGGACAGACAACCCATAAATATTATAGTTATCAAACTGTTCTCGGTAACACCGACTATCCAGACTTAGCAAAAACAGTTAAAGAATCGGTGACCATTTTTATTAATGAAAATTCAAAAACTATTGACATTTATTTTGCCGACCAGCGCAAACCAGTTCTCGTGGAATATGCCAACATAGACGCAAAGCCAGAAGCGGCTGCTTATCGCCTTTATGAAAATAACTGGGGCTGGGCAACATTTGTTTTTTCAACTAACAAGGAAGGACTTATGATGTATTGCATACCAGTTAAGAAGAGTTCATTATCAATAATTTATGGGCCATTAGAGAAATGAAATTAATCTTCTTGATAACACTGCTTTTTTTATCGCTATCCTTTTTCGGGCAAGAAAATCCAAAAAGCAAACAAGTTAAGTCTTACACAAAAAAGAATGGGACTTATGTTGAATCTCATCGCAGAACTGAAGAAAATAATACCAACAGGGATAATTATACAACAAAGCCAAACGTCAATCCTTATAACGGTAAAAAAGGTTACAAAGAACCTGATAACAATTATTCAGGTAAGTCTAAAAGGAGCAAATAATAGAATGAAAAGAGTAAAGTATTTATTAATCACAATCATGTTCTTGGCATTTATAGTTCCTAAAAAGGCTGTGAGCCAAACGAACATTATGGAAGTGGATTGGCAAAAACTATCCGATTTAGAAAGCGGATTGCAATTAGCATTTAAGTTAGGGGCAACTGGGGTAGAAATATCATTAAAGGGAGAAAATGTTCCTGATGGAGCCAACTATGCTGTAGGCTGCGAAAAAGATAAAACTCGACGTCTTGGTCAAACGATTGTAGGATTGAAGGCCGACAAAAATGAAATTTGGTCATTTTATTTTGCTCTAATATATGATGCCGAAGGAAAATACACCAGTAATGCTTATGTGGGCTATATTAAAACCACTTATGGCGAACAAAAAGAAAGGTATTTAGTTAAAGTAAAAAAGACACGACTTTATCCCGAGAATAATATTTATACAGAATCCATCAAATTTCAAAACGGAATAACTTTTATCATTGAAGACCGCATATACGTCAGACAAGTTATTTCACCAAAAGGTGAAATCCTTTACGTTGAAAAATACTATTACGAAGATTGTAATGCCCGTTAATGCGGACACCGACAGAAAAACTGTGTGCCGCAGCCAACCTATAACACAGGTCTTGCGACCATTTTTTGCGTGTTAACGCAGTTAACAACGTGCTGTCCGTAACATATTGTGGAAATTCCGCTTAAATAGGCCCCACTTCATCACTTCAAACTGACCCCACTT
>JAQSCW010000029.1:109354-151152 GCA_029945625.1 bacterium | reverse complement strand
GTGAGGGGTCAGTTTAGAGTGAAATGTAGGGGTCTGTTTGAGTGAAATTTCCAGTTTATCGAAGCATCAAGAAAAAAGAACGAAGAGAAATAAATTAGAATTCAAAATGCCGTATAGATCCCAAAAACTATCGAGCTAGGTTCTTATTTTACTTATGCTAAGTATGTCAAAGACACAAAAAAAAACCCGTCCATCCCGACAGGTCACATTTTCCATTAATCCTTAAACTTATAACCTAAACTTTTGCCACAGCCTCCTCAGCATGCCCCGCACTCGACTCATCCTCCCCCTCTTTCACAACAATACCCCTATCCTCCATCGTCTGCTCATACAAGGTTCTTCCGGTGTCTAAATATAGGTGGTACGACTTCCAATTAAAATAATATAGAATGACAAAAAATGGAAACCCGTTTAAAAAGTAATGCCCTTGCCGAAAGAGATTGAGCATGATCATCACCAAAATGGCATTGCTAATGAGCCAGTGACTGGTGTCGTAATGGCTATTCCTCCTCACATAGCATTTAAAAACAATAAAAAGAAACAATCCTGTACCAAATATTCCTGTCTCTGAAATCAACCGTAACAACATCGAATTCGCATCTGCCGAATTAAGATTGAACCCGTATACCTTCATACCTTTTGCTAGCGAATACTTCTCAAAGGCCACGGGGTGTGAGCCAATTCCCCCACCAAACAAAAAATTAGTTTTGAAATTCTCAGTCGCAACATGATAGTTATTATACAAAATATACGAAGATCCGTGAGTCTTCCCCAACCTAAAATCACCGCCCGAAAATAACGTAGTTAAACCATCATACCGCTCCCTAAAATCACTCACATTTGTGTACAGAACATTAAACAATACAATAGCAGCCGGCACTAAAATAATTATGTATCTAGCCAAACCGAAATTGACAGCCAGAAAAATAAAAGTGAGAAAAACACCCGTTTGCCCCAAACTCGAAAATGAAAGTATAAACACCACAATAATCAGGAGACTCTGAAATTTACTTAAATAATAATTTTCACGTCGAAAAAGATTATATACTGCCACAAAAAAAGCAGCAGATACTGTACTTGCCAAATAAGTGGGCTCCGTAAATACGGAGTTTACGCGAATGCCAAAATTTCCACCTCGCACAACCCCCCCTTTATTTAAGACCCAACTATAATCATAGCCGGGTGTAAAACCAATTTGAAAGGAAATAAACTGAATTAACCCTATTACACATACAATATATGAGCCCAACAGGTACCACTTGAATAACTGTTCGATATTATACTCAAATTCCAAGATCACGTAATAATAGAAAAAGTATGCCATAACGAGCCCTGCAAATACTTTTACAAACAAGGCAACAGTATTATTTCCAAGCACAATGTTAAATATACCGGTAACTAAAAGTGTCAAAAAAATAAAAACCAAACTCCGGTTAAATTGATACCGAAACATAAAAACAGGTAAAAGCACGATGTAAATTAAATACCCAAAATAGAATTCAAAAGGACTTGTAAAAAAAACGTATGAGTTAATAAAAATTGAGAGGTAGATAAAAATAACTATCCATAATTGATTTTTACTTTCTGCTTTTTGAAGTAATTGATCTCTCATTTCAAATTATAGTTGTGCAAATTATTTGACGCAAGGCTTGATACTCGGAAAAAAATTCTAATTTTGAAAACGAATACATCAAGTTGGAAAGTGAATAAATTTCAAAAAATAAGCGCAATCACGAGTCACAAAGAAAAGCTCTATTTTCCAGGGATAAATGCTTTGCGTTTTTTTGCGGCTCTCGGAGTAATTATTACGCATGTGGAATTGCTTAAAGGCTCATTTGGTTTTGAAAATTGCTGGACTAATCCCATTATTTTTAATTTAGGGGGTCTCGGCGTTTATTTCTTTTTTGTATTGAGTGGTTTTCTCATCACTTACCTTCTTTTGGAGGAGAAAGAAAAATATGGCACCATAAATATCAAATCCTTTTACATTCGCCGCATTTTACGAATTTGGCCTCTCTACTATATTATTTGCGTGCTTGGTTTTTTCATTTTGCCCTATTTTACCGGTCTCCAAATTTCCTATCTTGAAACAGATTTTAAGCAGCATTTTGCCTCAAACTTGCTTCTCTACCTCTTAATTCTACCCAACTTGGCTTTTTCCATGTTTCCGGCCGTACCGCACATTGGCCAATTATGGTCCATTGGCGTTGAAGAGCAATTTTACCTGGTTTGGCCCTGGCTCATCTCAAAAGCAAAAAATTTACTGAGTTTTCTCGTATACCTAATCCTGGCAATTTTAGTTCTGAAAATTTTTGTGTTGATCTTGGGCCATTTTTACTCCGGCCTTAGGTGGTATCAGGTGCTCAAAAATTTTGTAGCCATGTCAAAATTTGAATGTATGGCCATTGGCGGGATTGCTGCACTTATTTATCGTGGCAAATTAATCAATATACAAAGATTTGTGTATAATGCCCGAGTTTTCAATTTGTCCCTAATTTGTATCCCATTTTTGATTCTATTCACTCCTGACCTAATTCAAGATGGAATACACATTCTCTATTCCTTCATTTTTCTGATCATTATACTTTATATCAGCTCAGGCAAGAAATTATGGGTAAATCTGGAAACCGGTATCTTTTCTTACTTGGGTAAAATTTCTTACGGCATCTACATGTACCACCTCTTAGTGATTCCAAGTATGCTCTTCTTAGTAAAAAAATACGGACTAGGGATGAATGCGCTAGGTACAAATTTTTTCATTTATCTTGGCAGCATTTTTGGAACCATCTTTTTGGCAGGCATTTCCTATTCCCTAGTTGAGAGCCCATTTATTAAATTGAAATCCAAATATGCCATAATAAGATCAAGTGACGAGAAAATGTGAGTGAATCTACTTTTGATTAAGAATCCACAGAATGCTCTTCTTTTTCGCAAAAACCTATCAGCTGGCTGTATTGTTGCATATAGTTTGCTTTTGTGAAATAATCATTCGCGAGCTTTTTAATCCTTATTTTGTCATCCAACTCAGGCTTCACCAAATGTTTATGTTCATTACTTAAATAGCCGCATTTTTTATCCTTTACAAATTCACTATAGTCACCAAGATTCTCCGAAATAATCACAAACAAACCGCTTGCCAGGTATTCGGCAAATTTCACAGGTGAAGCCACCTGATTCGTCACACTTTCTTCCCTGATTAGCAAACCATAATCACCCGCCAATAAATGCTTAGACACCTCCGAACTTTGCAACTTCCTATTGATCACTCTCTGGCCAAATTCAGATTGAAGTAGTTCTATATTCTCGTCTAAATCACAGAAAAAAACTATTTTGTTTCTCATTGATGCCAACAGTATTGGCTGGATAAAATCATGAAGTAATTTAAAGGACTGCCAACCGGCAGTTGAACCAGAATATAGAAATACAATATCATCCCCTTCTAAACCAAGCTCCAATCTTACATTCGAAATAGAATTCATGTTTAACTCAATATTCTCAAAACTTTCATTTAGAGTGCATGGTATTACCACATGATCCAATTTCCGGTAATTAAATTGACTTACCCAATAGTCAACAAGTTTCTGCGAAACCGCCAATCGAAAAATTGAAGAATTTATGGCCTCGTTCTCCAGTTTATGTACCTGCGAAAGCAGTGATTTACTCTTCACCACATCGTACTCCATCCACTCAGCCTCTATAGCCCCCCTTCCATCATAAATAGTTCGCTTAGGGTGCGCTCTAAAAGCCAAATTTGTTGCTAATAGGCCACGGCCAATTATTAGCTTGGGGCGAAATATACGGCAAATAATTTTTAATAACGGAATATTGGCTCTCCATCTAAAAACGCCCGGAAACATAGGTAAAACTAGTGCATCAGGTAGTTCCCCTTTTATTTCTTTTCGCACTATCAAGAAATTACGCGCCGAAACAAAGGACACCAATTTAATTTTTGCTTGGAGGTTAAATCGCAAATGTTTAACAACATCAATAACTTGACTAGAAAATATTCCTGAGGGGCCATCATTATATGTTAAATAAAAAATCAAAGTTTGCTTAGGACTTCTAAAATTCGCTCCGTTGCCCTTCCATCCCAGAGAGTTGGTATCTTTCCCTTTTTATAGGTTCCCTCTTCTATTTGTTGAATGTATTCCTCTATTTTTTCTAAATCAAAATCCAAAAGTGTATTGGTTCCTTCTTCTACTGTAACCGGCCTTTCGGTATTAGGACGAAGAGTTAGACAGGGTTTTTGTCTAAAGGTTGATTCTTCTTGAATTCCGCCACTATCTGTCAGAATAAATTCGCAGTTCTTTACTAATTTTTGAAACGCAAAATAATCTAAAGGTTCTGTAGCGATTAAATTTTTATTTGAAATCAAACGCTCGTACAAAGAAAATTCTTTAGCGTTTTTAATTGTTCTTGGGTGAATTGGGAAAACAACTATATATTTTATACTTACTTCTTCAATAAATTGAATTAGTTTTTCTAGCTCTGCTTTATTATCAACCGTTGCAGGTCGGTGCATGGTCATTAAAATAAATTTATCGGCCCCAATTTTTAAATCGTTTAAGACATTTGATTCATCTATTTCTTTATTATATGCTACCATTGTATCTATCATAGTATTACCAACGTAGTGAATTTTTGAGGAGGCCTTGCCTTCGTTCTTCAAATGCTTTAGACCACTAGGTTCTGTAACAAAATAATAATCGCTTAACTCATCCGTTAAAATTCGATTGTGCTCTTCCGGCATACTTTTATCAAAACTTCTTAAACCTGATTCTATGTGCCCTAATTTAATTTCATGTTTATTAGCAAATATTGCTCCAGCTAAGCTCGAATTAACATCACCCGGTACTAGCAAAATATCTGGTTTACCTATTTCAAAGATTAAATCCTCCAACTTAATCATAATCTCTGCAATTTGTTTGTTGGCCGATGCCGATTTAATGTTTAAGTAATAATCCGGTATCAAATTAAACTGTTTAAAAAAAACATCCGCCATTTTTTCATCGTAATGTTGGCCGGTATGAATTAATTTAATAGCAAAAGTTGGATGCAATTTTTTCGCAACTTTTTTAAATTGGGTGACTTTTATGAAATTTGGCCGGGTGCCGATTAAAATATATATATTTTTATATTGCATCTTAATAATCCTAAACTCATTTTTGAAGACAATTTGCTATTGTCTTTATTGAAGTCTTAAACCTTATCTTGCTCATCGATTTACTATTCTCTAGTTTCTGTAGTGCTTTAATGCGCTTAAAAAATTCTCTGTAACAGTAGAGAATGCGTATTGCGTCACATTAAAATAATCTTTTTCAAAAGGCACATTTCCGCTTAAATATTTTGGCAAATCACGCTTCATGTTTTCTGGTAATATATGGACACCAACACGGTTTTCTCTAACAAATCTTCCAACATCACCCTCTTCTCCAATGTACAGTATCGGGGTTTTAGCGTAAATTATTTCGAAGAATTTCGTTGAAATCAAATCTTTATCTGTAATTGGGAAGAAAGCCAAATAAGCAGAAGATTTCTTAATCTTTTGAAACAACTGTTCTTCAGGAATGAACGAATGTTTTTGAACACAACCATTAGCAAAGCCTGAATCCAACAATGGATAATTTGTTCCTGTATAAATATCCCACTTAAAACCTGAAGTAGGATTTGCCTTCACAATTTCACCTAGTTGTTTAATGTATTTTTCAATACCGGGGTATAGACTGCCACCATAAATAAACCCAACCCTCTTTTCCTCCACAGTTGAATTTGAAAATTTATCTGGATCATAAGCGTGTGGAAGCAGATAGAGTTTAGAGCAAAATGCAGGATATATTTTCTTTAAAGCCTCACCCATGTGTTCGGTTGGATAACAAAAGATGTCGCAAGCTTCCATGGCTTTGTACTCTGACTCCTCTTGATACTTTTTTTTGGATGTTGATAAGGTCGGTATTCCATAGTAGCTTCCCCAAGTCCATGGGTCACGTAGGTCGCAGACATATAGTATTTCCCTGTGACGCATTTTAAAGAGCGACCCATAATATAATAAAGAAAACGGTGCGCCTGTAACCACCAAAACGTCAATGGGTTTTACACGGTGTATATCCGCTAATGCAGTTAACATCGTTTTTTTCCACGAATATCCCCTATCGAATAAATTTTGTTTTGTAATGAGGCTCACTACACGTATATAAATAAAATACAATAATTTCTCCCTTAAAGATTTCGTAAAACCGCCAAGCCACTCTGGATAACATTTTGGCAACACCCTTACTTCAATTCCGGGAAATTCACTTTCATAGTATTCTCGATTTACCGAATCATTTGCGCAAACAACGGTTACTTCTTGTCCCTTTTGTACCAACTGTTGACAGAACTTAGCCCATCGTCTGCCTCCAATTTCTTTTGAAGGCGGGAAAGCATAGGTAACAATTGTAAAATGCACTTTTTTATTAGTGTTTAAGTGGGTTAGGTGGGTTGAGAAAATTTACGGGAACACTTACATCAAAGAATTAATTGCTTCCTACTCCTTGAATAATTTTTCAATTTTGTTTACAGTTTTTATGACGTTTTCAAAATCCAGTCCTAAAGTATCAAGGTACCATCTTATGTTTTGATATCTGGGCTGATTCTCATCTGCAACCAAGGCCAGTGCTCTTTCTCTGGTCATCTGACCCTCACGAATCTGGTTACTCCTAAATGTATCATGCTCAGTAAAGCCAGCAACCGTGTAATAGACATAATTATAAAATGCTGCTGTCCCATCACCGATCCTCCATGTAGTACTGGTATCTGTTGCAAGTTCCCAATTATATTCATTGATCAGCACAGAATTAACTAATTCCTCATCCCAGCGCCAGTAATCGAATATATGATAGTAGTCATTTTTCTTAGTCAGACTCCTGTAATACTCACCAGATAAGGTATCCCAAAGTGATGAGTTAAAATACCCCGGACTGTCTAACATTGCCCGAAAGCGTTTGAGGTGATAGCGCAATTGCTTCATAGCACCATGGCTATAAACTCGCTCTTCTTCAAAATCGGGTTTAATACCTAAAAAACCGGTTTTAAAATGCGTCACTTCCAAGGGGTTAATGCCCCAGAGATTTAACTCTACGCCGGTTTGTTTCTTCACTTCCTCAGCATATCGGAAAAAATGTTTATCACCTGCAGTCAACATAGCCATCATCCCCAAATTGGGTGCTTTTAGCCAAGCTTCTAAATTCATACGGATGTTTTTGCGTTTTAGAGAAATATCCGCTGCCACAATAATATTTTCTACTCCCAATTCTCCACACATTCTGCTAATATTTCTTCTGCCTAGATCGGTTACCATGCCCCAATCGTAGGTATAAGTCACTGGTCTCAGGTCTAGTTCTTTTACGATTAAATGTAGTCCGTAACAACTATCTCTTCCACCAGAAAACGGAACTACACACTCTAATCCACTCGTCCTTCTGTATGGTTCAAGTAGTTTGAATAACTCCTCTTTCGGTTTCGGCGTATTGCGTGGTTTATAGTGCATACAATAATTACAAACGCCCTGCTCATTAAAACGAATGTATGGCATTGTTTCAGGTAAAATACATTTCGAACATCTCCTTAAGTGATGTTTCTTATATTCTAATAATGCCTCTTGGCTTTTATTGTAAACAAATTCAGGAATTAAATCCTCTGTCCGAACCTTGAAGTCATTTAGATTCCACTTCAAATTACCTGGTACTGGTATATCAATAATTTTAAATGATTTATGAATCTGAGAAATATTCTCACATCCAATCTCTGTTAATGCATATTTTTCGGAGGCGAAATAAGTTGCCCCCTCCTTTAAGCCAACATACAAACTTCCGTTGTTTGAGAATAAAATAACTTTGCCGAGGTTTTGAATCAATAAAGCGCATGAAACAACGCCTATGCATTTAGTCATTATAACATTAGCCAAATCTGCAATAGGCATACTGTTTTTAAGATGCTCTAAAGCAATGCCTGCTATAACTTCTGAATCAATTTGAAATTTCCTTTCCATCTTTAGATCCTTCCAGATTTCGTCATCATTCACAATGATGCCGTTATGAAGCACAAACACATCATCCCTAATTACAGGTTGATTATCAGCTAGCCCATTGGTAATAAGTCGACTATGACCCAAAACAATTGAAGAGGCATAAGGCTTGGTTTTCTTTAGAAGCTTTTCGATGTTATAATCTGCTCTGTATATATTGTATTGACCGCCTTCTATAAATATCAATCCGCTGGAATCCTTTCCTCTTTGCTGAGCATGTTTCACCAATAATTTTAGGTCCCCCTTATTAACAGCTTCTGGAGCAATAATGCCAAATATTCCGCACATAATTAAATTATTTTATTTAGTAGATTTTCTATTTCTCACATTTCTACCTGAGATTGTGAGTGTAGAAATAAGTCCTAAAACTTTAGAATCTTCCAGCATCTTTAAAATTCACTCAACTTCCTTAATAACATATTATTGTAATAATTTACACCTCTTTGATTCAAATGACCTTCATCAGAAAAAAGCGAATCAGAATTTGAATGATTTAAGGTGAAATCTAAAAAAACAACATCCGGGTACTTAGAAAGTATTTTTTGGATCCAAGGTAAATATGAATTTTTGTAATAATTCCTATATGAAGCGTTCCATTTTAAAGGATGACTGGCAATCCAAGTATTAATAAAGTGTGAAGAACAAAAATTCAACATGGAATCAAGGTATATAAAATTCCCACCTGGGGTAAAACTACCGAAGGCTCGATTGCTATCACTTTTAAAATAAGTATCTCTTTCAACATAACCATTGTAAATATATTTTTCTCGTACGGGTAGGGATTTATGATTTAAGTCAAACAACCGAGCTGTCATATTATTTATGCTGTTTATAGTGACGTTATTTTTAAGAATTTCAAAAGCAATACGGTTAACATTTACATTTTGAATCAGCATGAGCGTAGACTCTTCCGAAACCTCTTCCAATACACCAGGGTAGATATCGACCACTAGTCTGTGAATTTTCGATTGATTTGCCTTTATCAGAGTATATGAATCTTTCATATTTTGGCCAGATGTACCCATATTAAATAATTTTATCCCGGCGGCTTCAAAAATCCGCGGATCATACCCTCTGTAAGCATGAGAAGAACCTATCACGAAAATAGTGCTATCATCCGCTTCAAATTTTTTTAAATCATTAAACATTAATTTTGTCTGGCCACCTTCTAATTTAAGTGCGCATAATTTGCGAAGATATTATTTGTAACGTGGTTAATATTGTCAGCAATCACCACTTTTTTAAATAAACCCCAAACCATTAGTCGCAATCCCATTGTGAATTGAAAATGATCAAAATTATGTTTTTCATAAAATTGGTGTATTATATTTTGAGGCCTTTCAATTGGCCCGGCAACCAATTGCGGGTAAAACATTACATACAAACTATAAATTCCAAAATGGCGTTCCGCCTTTTGCTTTCCCCTATATACTTCTATTACATAACTTAAACTCTGGAATGTATGAAACGAGAGGCCAACCGGTAATGCGATTGATATAAAATCTAATTTCCAACCCTCTTGAACGAAACTTCCTAGGTGATTGATGTTTTCTACTGCGAAATTATAATACTTGAAAATAAAAAGCAATAAAACGGTTGAAAAGATGCTGGTAATTAAATAATATTTTTTGTGCTTTTGATTGTTTGAATTTTCAATTAATATGCCTGCAGAATAATCGATGATAATTGCTATGATTAAAATGAAAAGATAATAAGGGATAAAATACGAGTAAAAATAGACGCTGGCTCCTAAAAGCCATATCCATCTGTAACTGTGGGGTAGTAAATAATACACGAGCGTTACCAGTGGAAAAAAGAGAAAGAGGAAGTCGAAGGTGTTAAAGAGCAACGCTTTGTCTATTTATTAGTTCTATAAGCCAGCGCGTGTCCGATAAAGCGAGGTTGAGAGTCCATGACCGCGATCTGTAAAATAAATTTTCATGTTTAGCTCAGATCCCGTAATTTTCTTTCCTTTATAATCTTCACCCAAAAATCTGACGCTTATGTTTTTAGTTTTAAGAATTTCTAAAAGTTCTTCTTCAGAATTATAGGTAAGTACCTCGTCCACATATCTGCATGCTTTCATTATCAGAACACGCTCTTCTATTGTAAAGATTGGCTTTTTCTTACCCGGATTAATAGTTTCTGAAATGTTTTCTGCTTTATTCAACGCAACAATTAAATAGTTACAATTGTTTTTGCATTCTTCTAACATTAAAACATGGCCGGCATGAAACAAATCAAAAACACCACAGGTAAACCCTATTTTCATTCTAATTACTTTTTAAATAATCTTCCATTTTTTGTTCGGGATGCCATCCTAATAAATCTTTAGCCTTTTTAACATCTGCAAAGGTAATGTCTGACTCTCCTTCTCTTTTTGGAATAAATTCGTAATCCTTGCCTGAAATACGCTGAGCCAATTCTAAAACGCTTAATGTTGAACCATTGCCAATATTAAAGGCCGTGTTCAGTTTATTGGGATTAATTGCTGCTAAATAATTTGCCTTTGCTAAATCTGATACGTGAATAAAATCTCGTTTTTGCGACCCCTCGCCGGTTACCAATAACTTTTGACCCTTTTCTCTTCGGTATAAAAAGATTCCGACAACACTGCTATACGCATTAAATTTATTTTCAGGATTAAAGCTACGTGGGCCATAAGGATTAAAGTAACGGAGACAAATATAATCTAAGGGATAACGCGTGCTCAAGAGTTCCAGATATTTTTCTACTTCGTATTTCTGAAAAGCGTAAGGACTAAGACATTCAATTGCTTCTGTTTCAGGAGTAGGAATTGTAGTAGGCGTGCCATAAATCGCGCTGGAACTACTGAAAACAAATTTCGGAAAATGATTTTCCCCTATCATGAGTTCAATGATATGCATGGAGCTCGTTAAATTTTCAGTAATATGTTCGGTTACAAATTCAAAGCTGGGTTGTATCCTGGGCAATGCGGCTAAATGAAAAATGCAATCGTATTGCTTTACAGAGTTTAAATTTCTAATATTATCTTTAACAAATCTAAACCTTGTAGTGTTTAGGTGCGTACTGATATTATTTTTGCTGCCAGTACTTAAGTTATCTATCCCGGTAATTTGCCATGTTGTTTTTTCCAGAAGGTAATCCAATAAATTAGACCCAATAAACCCCGCTACACCTGTTATTAGTACTCTATTTATTTGCATGTAGTTCGTCTAAAATTATATGAAGGATGGTTTGATGGTAACATTCTACTATACCATAACTTGAAGAATTTAACCAAAAATTAATTAGGCCTTTTTCAACTAGTTTGTTGTTTTTTTCAAAACCACTTAAAGTAATAATTTGTCCTTTTAAGCCTTTTGCAAAATCAACAGCATTATTAATGTTTGCGGAATTTCCAGAACTGCTTATTGCTACCAAAAGATCTCCTTCAATAAAATGTCTTTTCAGCCATTCCGCCACTGCGTTTTCGAAGCCATAATCATTTGCAAAACAAGTTATTAATGCAGCGTCACTGAATGCAAATGTCGGATAGTTCAATATTTTGGCATAATCTTCCATCATGTGTGAACAAATGGAGTTAGAGCCACCATTACCAATAAAGAAGATGCGTTTACACTTTTTTATTAACTCCACAGATTCAAAAATCTGTTTGCTAATTTGTTCGGAATTTAGAAATTCCTGAAATTTTAATTTATATATATTTAATGGCATGATTTAAGAGATTTTCTTTAGTAACTGATTTTTCGTTGCAAAGCCAAGTGGTGGATAAACTTGCCGCTAATGAAGGTATTAATAATTTATCTGAAACAGCTTCATCTAAAGCAGCGCACACCGAAGCAAAGGCAAAAAAAGTATCCCCTGCACCTATAGTATCTAGAATGTCGGTTTTAAAGGACTTTCTTTTAATAAACTCTTTTCCATTGGTGTAAGTAGAGCCTTGTTTTCCAGTAGTAACGTACAAATGTTCTGAATTTAATTCGTAATTAAAAATGTTTTTAATCTCGAATTCTGTAGGCTCTGATATTTTTTTATTTACCTGCAAACTAGCCTCGCGCAAATCAATGCAGGCACTTTTCTTTTTAAGGCTCTTCCATTTTGAAATCCTGTTAAATCCAAAATTATTAGAGTTTGTTTGACACATTAGATGAAAACCATCATTAATTGTTAGTTTATCACAAAAACCATGTCCAAAATCGGCTACGATCACAACATCGTATTTTGAGGTGTCAATATTAATTTTGGGAAAATTCGCAGTGTCAAATTTATTAATCTCAACATGCTTTTTCTTATCACTTATGTCTACATAACGGGTTTTGATAATTTCGTTTTGTGTATTGGTGATCACTTCGACCTTATTTACAAAATCATACAAGTGATTTGCGATGGCTTGTGCCCCCCCTTGCTGTATGGTTTTCCCGCCTTCTAATTTAAATACAGGACAAATGGATTTCATGGATTGCCCTTCATAAGTTACATCAATAAACTCATCCACTATGGTTTCACCAACCACCAGAACATGCAGATTTTTTACTTTTTCAAAAAATAATTCCAGTTCTTTTAACACAATTAGTTATTATTAAATGATTTTACATAGCCATCTATTTCCTCATAAGATAAGGCAAAGTTAACGGGTTCGGAAGATAAATTTACACGATATCTCAGTGTATCTGCCAGGCCTCTAATTGGCAGGTTACCGTTAAATATTAGGAGCACTTTTGTATTGGTATAGGCACCCATATGCACTGCGCCGGAATGTTGCGTAATAATCAAACTGGCGTTACTACACTTTTCAAGAACTACTTTGTTATCGGCCGAAACACAAACTTCAATATTGCCTTCTGATTGTATTTCTGCACTCATGCTCGGATGCCCTGTAATATATACTTTATCAAAACCGGGCGCCACCATCCTGGCGATACGCATGTAATCCCAGGGACCACCATTATTTGTGGTATAAGCATCTCCCTTTTTCCTTGGAAAGATGACGCAGGAATTTTCGGTTTTGGTTTTGTAGATAGTTTGGATCGGATAAAGGAATTGCCTTCCTTTCAATTGCCAGTTTCGGTAAACAAACCAATACATATCATGATCGGCAATATTCAAATATCCTTTTTTTGATGCATAGGCGATTTTCTGAAATTTTATAATTTCCTCTTGTACGTCTGGCGGTGGCACTGCCTCGTTCATACTAGGCGGAACCTCCGCGTAAAAATCCCTCAGAGGATAAAATTTATAAATGATCGATTCTCCCTTATCATCAATTAAAAAAGGTTTGCCGATTTCTAAACCACAAAAGTGAATCTTAACTCCCATTTTATGGAGATGCATTAAAAATGGGACAGTGTGCAATAATAAATGTCCAAACTCTCCTTTAAAAGGACCATAGTAACATTCTTTGTCTCTTAATGCTTTGCGATAAAATGTAAGAATATCATAATAAGCCTTAAGAACAATTTTAGTATAATGCACTTTCCCGAAAATATTCAGGGTACGTTGTCCATATAAAATTGTTGTTGCATCGTCTGCAACCAAGGCTTCTACTTTCTTTTTTGGCCGAATCACAAGAGTTGCAACTGCTTAATTAATCTTTTTGTTTGGTATTCAAAGCTATGTGCCGATATATCATATGACAGATCGGGAACTGCTTTTTTAGAAATGTTCCTAAGAACTTGTTCTATCTTTTCGTCCAAACTATATGCGGTAATGTGAAAACCTAATTCAAACTTTTCAATATATTCAGAAACCGCACCTCTACCTCCAAAATATAAAATCGGCTTTCGCATAGCTACCAACTCGAAGAATTTAGAAGACATAGCATTTACCCTATTGGGAGGCAGTATCAATAAGACATAATCGGCCTCTTGAATCTTCTTAAAATACTCATCCGTGTTAATAAAACCATAGCGACTAATGTGCGGATGATTTAATGCGTTTTCATAGCCTTTAATGGAAACATAAAATTCTACTTTTGAAGGTCTGGCGCCATTCAACGCATCAACAAATTTTTTTACAAGTTCAATATTTTCTTCTAGTCCGGCATAAAATGCTCCACCATATAAAAGATTTATAACACTCTTGTTTAACTCGGTTTTTTTGGTTGCCATCTGTAAGTCATCCGCATCAAAACAGTGTGGTAAAAGGTACGAGGGTTTTCCTGTAGATGCATAGTGCTTTTCCATTTCACTGTTTGGACTTAAGATAAGATTAACAGAATCCAATACCTCTCGCTGCAACTTTTTTTCATATTCGATTTGGTTTTCAGTCAAGCCAGCATGCACGTCTTCCCAGTAATCCCGAAAGTCAATAATAAACTTAAGCTGGGGAAATTCCTTTTTTAACCGCGCTAAAATAATGCTGTATTTAAATGGCCCGCAACTTAGAATTACTACGTTTATATTATTACTTCTCAGAAGCGAAGCAGCTCGTCTAAAAAACAGATCTTCACTTCCCGCTGAAACATCAAAGTAATTCCCTTGAAGTCTCGTCCTTTTCCATTCCCAGAATTTAAGCGATAACTTCCAATATATTTTTTCCGGAAAATTTCGAGGAAGGATCCTTAAGTGGTATGGCCAATATTTCCGTTTGATATCGACCCTATGTACCTGTCCCTGGTATGATTGAAGATCTTTATCCCAAGCCGAAGTCCCTTTGAAATCACCACACAAAACCTCAAAATTAATATTTTCTTTTTTTAAATACTTGCAGTGTTTTGCCCAACGTCTCCCGCCAACTTTATCGTAGGGCGGGAAGTAGAAGGAGATGACAAGAATGCTAAGTCTCAACATCATAACTCGAAGTTAGATACTTTTTTTGCTTTGATGAAAAAATTATGTTTGAACACTTCTGCTAGCTCCACCTCAAAGCCACATTCTTTTAAACTTTTTTCCAGCAATTCAGTTCCGTCGAAATGATGCATATGATCATCTTCTATATTACCACGTTTCTTATTGTGGAACTTCCTAGAAAGCTCCTCGAATTTCAGATTTAGTCGGTTATATACTTTTTTCATTAAACTATTCTTAATAACAATAGTTTTCAATTCATTGGGTTCATTTACCTTTTTTGTTTCGCGCGATACTGTATCTAAATGACTTGCAATTAGTATTTGACCGCCATTTTTTAGTACACGGTGAGCCTCCCGCATAAATTGTTTATAGTCCTTAAAGTGGTCTATGGATGATAGGCTCAATACAAGGTCTGCTACTCCGCTTTTAAAAGGTAAATTTTCAGCATAGCTAAGCAAGTGAGATAAAGGAAAAGTAGCTATCTTTGGGTATAATCTTAAAAACTGATCGTGTAGCAATCGTAAATTTGGATCTACTAGAAAATAATTTATTGACTCCTGATGATAAAAAAATGTACCAAATATTTGACCTGTGCCAGCACCTACGTCAATAACCAAAGCATCTTTAATTTTATTTAATCCCGTCTTCTCACCAATGTAGTTGTAAATCGGTAAGGAATTTAAAAGCACATATGGAGTAAGATACCTTTGGTAATTAACTAGTGTCTTATTTAATTCGCTCCAATGTATATTCACCTTATCTTCTTTCGTACTTATAATTCTAAAGTCAATTACGTCATCTTCAACATTAAAAATGTCGCCATTACTAGCTTTCAACGTGCTTCCTTCCAATTCAAGACCTAATTCATTTTTAAAGGGGTGACATAGCACATCTTTGTATTCTGCCACTTTTTTGCGGTTTTGAGTAAAAAGCTCAGCTTCCTGGTAAATATTGCGATGCTGTATACTCAGGTAGTGGTGTATTTCGGCTGCGTTCATAGTGTTATCGTTTTAATTTATTTCTCAGGCGGCGCCAATTTGTTACTCCCCACACTGGTAACGCCATAATTGCTTTATAAGTTATAAAGCTAAACGCGCTTTCATTCTCAACCCCATAAAATTCATGTTCAACTCTAGTCCTCTTTAGTATGTCCTGGAATTCCAATTCCGTCAAATCAAATTTTTTCTTCACAAATTCTTTGTCTTCTCTCTGCAGGATTGGATCATAGGTTTCCTCTTCTAGCTCAGCTATAGCTTCTTCCTTCGTAATCTGACCAGAGCAGATTAATGCAGAAAGGTGTGCTTTTCGTTTATCGACATTAAATTTAACTGGCAGAATGTATCCTTGATAAAACCTAGTAAATATCGATTCGTAATGTTTCCCGCCATAGTCTCTCCAATTCAGTTCTTTCGTGATTAGTTTTTTAACCTCCGCTTTATTAAAATCTATGTAATTAAGCAATGCAAGTGTTTGAATTCCATGTAAAGATTGGTACGCAAATTTTTTAAATAGGTCAAATTTGGGAAGAGTGGTTAACGTTTTTCCCCTACCAAATGCTTTATATATATTTAATAAATTAGTCTGGTCCGATTTGTTTCTGTAGGCCCAATCTGATGGCATACCGTATTCAGTAACTATATTTGACCCACTTAAAATAAATTTAATTCCGTTTTGGACAGCAATTTTATGCAACGCGGCAAATATAAGTTGATCTGTTGGCACTTCGATATCCACTACTGATGCCTTTAAATATGCTAATTGCATTTCTTTAAACTCTTCCCAGTTTATTACATAGGTAATTAAATCGAGTTCCAATTTAGAAACAATATTTTCAATATTTTTCACAGCAAGTTCAGAATTCCATCCATTATCAAAATGCACAGCCATTGGCCGTAATCCCAGCTTTTTTGCCATATACGCCATGTAAGTGCTGTCAACACCTCCACTTAAACCCAAAATGCAATCGTACTTTTTATTTTCACCACATAGTTTAATGTAATTAACCATTTCATCCAAGTTACGTTTTCGCAATTGCGGGTCAATGGTAATAAATTTTGTCAATTGCCTATCAAACGCATGACAATAATTACATATTCCATTTTCATCAAAGTCAATAGTGTTGCTAGTAGTGTCCAATACACAACGCTTACATTGTTTATATTCCTGCACTTTTGTCATTTCTAATAATAATATGCGCATTTAAGATCTTCCAAAACTTTTCTGCCTCCTCATTATTCCACGTTTTATTATTCGTTCTATTTTCGGCAAATTTCTTAACCAGGGGTCCATTCCAGTATTTGGATTGAATGAAGGATTGTGAACTAATTTGGTCTAATACAAATTCATTCAATTGACCATTAAACCAAGTGGTTATTGGCGCACTCAATCCTAATTTTAACCGTCTGTTACGGATGTTTTCAGGCATTATTCCCTTCATACTGTCGCGCAAAATACGCTTTGTGTATCCATGGCCTACTTTATACTCGGTCTTTAACCCAAATAAAAAGGTAACAAGCCTATGGTCCATAAAAGGCATTCTAATTTCAATCCCATTCTGCATACTAGCTCTGTCAAAATCACGCATGTTGTATGGAATGTGTTCAATATGAAAGTCTGTTAACAACTGGGAATCGGAGCGCGAATATTTTTTGAAATCTGGATACTTGTCAAATAATACAGATGGTATATCTAACTCAGTCTCATTGAACCAATCGTCGGTTTTAATTTTCTGTAAATAGGAAATATGGTTTGGATGTAGTATTGATTTTACCTCAAGCTTTAGCTTGTTAAGTGACTTTTTTGTAAGTCCTCCTTTTTCAAAAACTAAAATTTGCTTCGCTCTTTCATGTAAACGTTTACCAGCAGAAGACCTATTTTCCTCTTCCACCATATTTATATAAGTTTCTAAAATATCATCTTCCCTTAACTTATCTCCAGATAAAACCGCATCAAAAAACGTTTCCGCTACGCTTGCTCTGTATCCAAACATTGTTTCGTCAGCACCATGACCATCCATAGACACCACTATCCCATTTTCACGCATAGCTTTATATACGTCACGCACGGCAATTAATGCTGTACCGGTAATAGCATCGAATTGAATAGTTGATTGAATAATATCCTGCGGCAGGTTTTTATAATTAGGTTCAATGTAGTTAACCTGCCCTTTTGTAAATGCGATGACTTCTTCCGCATACTTTCTTTCATCTTCAGGAGCTCCCGGAAAAGTCGCCACAAATGCCTTTTGCCAGTTTGATGGAACGCGTTTTGTGTTTTCCTTTTTTTCCATCAAATGTTTTATCATACAATAGACCGCAGAAGAATCTACGCCCCCACTTAATGCCGAAGCTATAGGCACATCACTTCTTAACCTTATTTTGCAGGCATCTTCAAATATGTCTTTGAACTCTTCTACCGCATTTTCGTAAGAGTTTTTGTAAAGGGTAACTTGATCTAATGTTTTCCACCAACGTTCTTCTTTAATTCGCCCGCTACTGCTTAATGTGATACTACAACCTGCTTGCAATTGCTGAATGCCTTCAAACAATGTATAACCGCCGGTTTCCATACGTCGATAATCAAGAATGTTACGCACGAGCATTTGGCCATCTATTTTACGCTCATAATCCTCGAGATGTTTAAATGCAATCGTTTCTGATGCAAAGGCAAAAATAGTTGCCGTGTGAAGAAAGTGCAAAGGCTTTACGCCAAAGCGGTCGCGTGCTAAAAATAAAGTTTTTTCCTTGTTGTCCCAGATGGCAAGTGCCCACATTCCATTGAATTTTAATAGGCAATCTTTCCCCCAACAATGATAAGCGCTCAAAAGTACTTCCGTATCTGTTTCCGTTTTAAATGTATAACCCTTCGCAGCTAACTCTGTTTGTAATTCAATGAAATTGTATATTTCCCCATTGTAAGTAATCTGGTATCGATCATCGGCAAAAGACATTGGCTGTTTACCAGCATCACTTAAATCGAGAATAGATAGCCGACGATGCCCCAAACCTAATTGCGCTTTATCATCAATAAAATATCCTTCACCATCAGGCCCACGATGATACAAAGAATCGGTAAAGCGTTTTAGTTTTTCGAAACTGAGTTCATTTTTGTTAAGGTGCCATATGCCTGCGATGCCACACATACTTTCAATTTTGACTTATTTGTAATAATTGTTTCGCCAAAAAAACATGATTCTTTGGCGCGTAAAAAAATTCGTAATAGAAATTTTGAATAGCGTTTCTAAAATTAATTAAATATAGCGCCCCATTGTTGTGGTTTTTCACTATTAATATAGCTATTTCAGTCGGATCAAAATTCTTATCAATTAGAAAACCTGTTTGTTTCGTTACAATTTCTGGGACACCACAAATAGATGTTCCCATAACTGGAACACCAAACGAAATAGCTTCCATTAGTGAAACTGGCAAACCCTCGCTTTCTGAAACATTTATAAATATACTTACTGCTGTGGTTGCCATAAAACTTAAGAATTCCCTATTGGGTACATTTCCTTTAAAATTAACTATGCAACCATCGGTAAGCCTTTTCGATTTCTGAACCAATTCCTCAAGCAAAGGGCCATCGCCAAAATGTGTCCACTTCACATCTATGTGCATCTGGTTCAAAATCTCAATTATTAAACCTACTCTTTTCAATGGTATTAGTGACGAACAGGAAACAATATGCAGGGTTGTACTGTCAACAGGCGAAAGGGCATTTTGACCGACAAGACCAAGTCTTGAAACGCTAATCTTTTCTTTTGGAAACCTAAACTCCCTTTGAAGATAATCGGCCCCGTATTGTGAAACCGGAAACACTTTGTTTACCTTTGATAATTGAAAATATCTGAATGGTAGTGTAGTTTGAATTTGGTTTTCATCATAATCCGCACCGTGCGTTCTACTTACCAACTTTAATTTAGGATATTTTAATTTTAAAATGCTCAGTGAAAATGTCCACTGCATAAACCAGTAACTATAAAAGACAGAATTATTTCCGATGTCATTTCCAATGAGTTGTTCTATTTTTTTTGAAGCTGCAAATCGTAATATTAGCAAGTTTAGCATGGTCGTGAACCTCCTAATATAATGCACTTTGTTGTGGCTATAAATTAGTTCAAATAAATAAATGGTAATTATTGGGAATAAATTCGCAAACAATACTCGAATTCTGTTGCAGGGCCTGAAAAAATCGAAACTAACTACTTCAAGATTATTGGCGAAAAAATGTAGCTGAGTCTCGTCTGGATAAAGTGGAACAATATACACTTTCTTAAAATTTTCACACAAATAAGGTAATTCCTTTTCAAAAAAAGATTCTCTCCTTTCATTAGAAAGATTTTCAACAAAAAAATAAAGTGTATTTTCAAAATATCGTGGAGTAAGCAAGGGTTTTGTATTACTGATTATCAAGATTTGATGAACTCCGTAAATTCTTTAACAACTTTGCCAACTTCATGATTTTTTTTCACATAGTTAAAATGGTTAATTCCCATGATTATTCGCTGGTCCCCGTTATAATAAATTGTATTTAATGCCTCTGAAAGTTCATTTAACACCGCCTCGCAAACTATGCCACAATTATTCTCGGTAATGTAACTGTTTGGATTAACGGTTGTGCTAATAACAGGTGTTGCAAATTTACCTGCTTGCAAAAAGGTGTTCGGAAAACCTTCAAACTCAGAAGTCGACAAATAAATTAGCGCACTGGCAAACAATTCTTCAATTTCATCTAACGTTTTACTTTCAAAGAAAGTCACGTTTTTAGGAAGTTTGGTCAATATTTCATTATAAATAATGTCAGAGTCCTTATTACATACCATTACAAATTCTAAATTGGGATTTTTGCGAGCAAGTTCTATAAATAAAAGCGGTCGTTTTATAACATTAGATTTTCCCACCCAAAGGACAAAATTCATTTTTTTTGCATTAGTAGGTTTAAAATCCATTACCATGGGATTATTCATTACATAGGCTTCCTTATTAAAGAGATTGCGAATTGCATCTTTCTGTAATGTATTTTGCACAACAATTTTTGTTGCATTTCTAACAAACTTTAATATGGCGTCCTTTTCAATACCAAGTTTTGAATTTTCAATATTTACCTCTTCGTCACTTGCAATAAATAAGAAATAAGTTCTATTATTTTCAATGCAATAATCTACCACCGAAAGACTGGAATACGTCATATTAAACACAAAGAAATAGTCGGCCCTGGATTTATTAAGCCAATAGTATTTAAAGTAGTCCTCGAACGGCTCTTTGAGTATCCTGAAATACCTGTATTCAATCTTTATAAAGGCATCATAAAAGAAATTGAGTATCTTATACAATTTCGACGGACTACGTAATGGTGACCTGCTATAGCGATCAGCCAAAACACAAACTTCATATAGTTTCTGAAATGGTAACTGATTGTGGTTATTAGTAATAAAACTAACCTGAAACTTTATAGTAGCGAGCTTTTTAGATAATATGCTAGCTCTAACTTCGGCACCTCCAAACGGGTAATTTGTCGAATTGTCGAATAAGGAATAAGCATCAGGTAAAACAAAACAGATCTTAATTCCCTTCACTTGTTCCACTATCACTTGTTCCACTAATTACTATTAAAATTATCAATATACCAGTCGACAGTAATTTTAACTCCATCCGTAATAGGTGTGGTTGGTAAATACCCCAAAAGGCTTTTTGCCTTATTTATATCCGCAAAACTATCTCTAATATCCCCTTTACGCTCCTCGGAGTATATTGGTTTAATCTTGCTTCCAAGTCTTTCCGAAATGTATTCAAACAAATTATTTAAAGATGTTGTTGAGCCATAAGCCACATTATACACTTGATTTAAAGCCTTCTCATTTTCAGTCAGTCCTGCCAAAATGTTGGCCTGAATAATATCTTCAACGAATGTAAAATCCCGTGTTGTTTGACCTGTACCAAAAATTGTTGGCGACTCCTTTTTAATTATTTGAGTAATAAATATTGGAATAACCGCAGCATAAGGTCCTACTATATTTTGTTTAGGACCAAACACATTGAAATATCTAAGTCCTATGACTTCCATGCCATAAGTTCTAGCAAAAATATCAGCGTACAATTCGTTTGCTTTTTTAGTAACTGCATATGGTGAAAGTAAATTTCCCGTTAAATTTTCTTGCTTTGGCATATTTTTATCGTCACCATAAACCGAAGAAGACGATGCATAAACAAAACGTTTTACCTTATGTTTATTTGCCGCAAAAAGCATATTTACAAAACCTGATATGTTTACATTATTGGTAGCCATCGGGTTTACTATACTGCGTGGTACACTTCCAAGAGCAGCTTCATGAAAAACTATATCAATGCCTTCACACGCATTTAAACAATCATCAAAGATGGTAATGTCTCCGTTAAAAAATTCGAAATTACTGTATGAAATAAATTCCTTAATATTTTCTTCAAATCCCGTTGAGAGGTTATCTAACACTCTTACCCTTTTCGCCTTATTTTGCAATAAGAAGTCAATTAAATTACTACCAATAAAACCTGCCCCTCCCGTTATAAGAAATGAGAGATGGTCAATTTTTTCAGGCAGCTGGTATTTAAATTTCATATTTTCAATTATTAAACTGATTTAGCCATTCTTCGAGAAATAGAAGCAACCAAACAGCATCTAAATTGTTTTCCCGATAAATTTGAGCGACAACTTCAACATCAAAAATGGTATTTATCAACGAGTCTTTAGCCAACACCTTTTCTTGTATTACTTGACTTAATTCTCCATTGCTGGAAAACCACTTTGAAAGAGGAACTGCGAATCCCTTTTTGGGACGATAAATAAAATCACTTCTAAAATCTTTTTCAAGCAATTGCTTTAATAGTAATTTACCTTCCCAATTTCCTGAAGTTTTGTTGATTAACATCTCCTCTGGTATTCCCGCTGCATATTCCCATACTTTTCTATCTATAAGTGGAGTTCTAACTTCCAAGCCGTGCATCATACTCGCAACATCAACTTTGGGCAAAATATCAAATGGCATATAAGTTTTCATATCCATATACTGCACTTTATTTGCATACCCCATTTTCGAAGTTTGTTTGTAAAGGCTAGCAAAAATACTTTCTTCAATTCTACCCCCCTTATTTATCTCCTTATTCCAAATTTTATTTCTCCAATCTAAATTAAGGCACTGTATTATTTGCATCCATTCGTCTAATTCTTTGCGTGCAGATGCTCCGGGATTTAACACTGCTTTTAGTCGTCCCTTTAACGATCGATCAGTAATTAGGTCAATATTTCTCATCCAAGCGGAATAGGATGGATAACCACCAAAACATTCATCTCCACCATCACCACTTAACACCATAGTTACATGCTGTTTGGCTAACTTACAAACATAATAGGTTGGAATGCAAGAACTATCGCCAAAGGGTTCACCATAGTGCCGCACTAAATCTGGCAATATGCCAAGTGCGTCTGGCCTAACTATTTCAGTATAATGCTCGGTTTGATATTTTTTTGACGCAATAAGAGCATAACTCAATTCGTTGTATTCCTCTTCTTCAAAGCCAATACTAAAAGTTTTAACAGGCTGTGGTAAATTAGCACTCATATACTTTACAACAGTAGTAGAATCAATTCCGCCGGAAAGAAATGCGCCGAATGGTACATCAGATACTAAATGCACTTTTACCGCCTCATTAATTGCAGCAGAAGTAGCTTCCAGCCATTCTCCTTTTGTTTTATTTTCCTTTTTAGCAAAATTTACATTCCAATATTCCTTTTGCTCTGAAATTATCCCCTCAAAACTAATTGTGCAATAATGTGCAGGTTTCAAATTTTGAACGTGCTTAAATATAGTTTTGGGCGCAGGAATGTATTGCAACCACAGGTAATCGTCGAGGGCACTGTAATTAATTTGTTTGTTAAAGCTCGGCACTAAATTAAATTGCTGCATCTCACTTCCAAAAGCAATGGACGCCACGTCCTGGTAAATGTAAATTGGTTTAATTCCAAAATGATCCCGTGCAAGAAATATCTGCCGTTTATTCAAATCGATAATTCCAAATGCAAACATTCCTCTAAACTTTTGAAGACAGCTAACTCCCCAGGTTTGATATGAATAGACGATTACCTCGGTGTCTGAATTGGTCTTAAACCTAATGCCACTTTTTTCAAGTTCATTTTTTAATTCACCATAGTTATAAAGCTCGCCATTGTATGTTATCCAAACTGTTTCACTTGCATTACTCATTGGTTGTGCACCCGTTTCTAAGTCAATGATAGAAAGTCTTCGATGACCTATTGATACATTATCAATGCTTTTAAAACCAAATCCATCAGGACCACGATGCTTAATAGAATGGGTCATGGATTCAACAATGTGACCATGGCTTTGGCCTTTTAATGAAATGTATCCGGCAATGCCACACATAATACTAGGGTTGCGTTTTCTGAAAAAGGTAAGTACCAAACATCCTGGTCGAATCCTTATCAACAAGGGTGAATTTAAGAGGCTCAAGGAATTGAATGAGCTCCTCCTCAGTTGCAACTTCATATGGAAGACCTCCCAACCAATCTACAATATCATGGTAAATATTCATTCCGCGTGGGAGTTTTTCGTTCCACTTAAATGGATTTTTTTTGTTGCGTGTTCTTTCTTTCATAAGAGGCCAAATATGTAAACTCCACTCCATCCATCTTTTTAATAAAAAGCCAGCAGCATTGTATTTCTTCTTTACAAAAATATCGTATTCGTAATTTTTCACATCTTGGTACAGCGCTAACATAAAATAGCCACCTGGTTTAGCAACTTTTGAAGCGTTTTTTATTGCCTCCCACATGTTTCCGGTATGATGCAGGACACCCCAAGAATAAACTAAATCATACTTGTCTAGCTTATCCATATAGTCTTTATCCAAAACACTTCCATGATCCACTTTCCAATTCTCAGGTCTACCAGCCTTCTCCCAAACAGATGTTGTAGCCGCCACGCTATTTTTGTCGTAGTCAAACGAAAAAAGTTTTGCCGGATTTTTCGAATAAAACATAAGTGAATGTATTCCCGAACCACTTCCAATATCAATAATAGTTTTGTCTTTAAGATCATAACGGTTATCAAACCATCTGTTTAGATCGGCTAGAGATCTATCAAAATCATCTTTTGCCACAACCTTCAACATATTTTGCCAGTTTTTACCAAAGGAAAATGTAATGTCTTCTTGCTTTACTCTCAAATTATTCATAACAATTTTAATTAGATAGTGATTTATTTAGAACTAGTGCCTGAAGTATTCTATTTGCAAAGGCTTCAGAAGAAAGTTTTTTCTCAACAAACTCTCTTCCTTTCTTCCCAATTTCAATCCTCCTATTTTCATTAAATACCAACTCTTTAAGCCAATCAAAAACTTCTTCCACATTTGTTGCCTGGCAAACCGGCCATTTACCTTCGTATTGTTCGAAGAATTCTGGGCGCCAATTAGCAATAAGTGGTCGACCCACTGCTAGCGCATCAAGTCCCCCCATTCCAACTAAACTGGTAGTAAATTGATCAAATACTATATCCGCCTTTTCATACTCCTCCAACACTTGCGCTTGTGATAATTCATCTTTCCATGTTATAATTGCTTCTAATCCTAAATTCCTAATCAAATCATAAGTTTCTTTCAAATTTTCACCCTTTCTAACAAAAACAACTTCAATTTGTGCATTTGGAAATTGCTTTACAAAAAGTGCAATTCCATTAATCATGACATCATTCCCTTTAAAATCCATTTCTGTAAAAGTGCTTGGCGCTGTTGCCTGGTGCCAGTTGAAGCGAGCTACATTAAAAATGCGAACTGAATTATTGTGCTTTACTAACGGGACATTTTTTACAGAAATTACATCCGTCATCAAATTAAAAACTCTTTGCTTTTCCGTTGCCTTTAGTTTCTTTAGAACTAACTCTCCACTTTTATTTAAGCCCCTTGGAAAACTAATAAGAAATGGAGATCTCTTAATTGCTTCTGCTTGCAAGCACATTTGTTTTCTAACTTTTTTAAAAAGTATAGTCAGTCCTACATATTTTACTAACATGCTATTTGAGTAGAACAAATAATATTTCGTGCTTGCAGGTATACAATAACTTATTTTTTCAGCAAAGTAGACCCATAAATTACTATACTTGGTTTGAAATTTCTTTTTGATTTGATTCTTAAACTCTTCAACATATTTCTCAGAAGCAAGAAAATCCAGATCCGAACCTGTTAGTAAAACAATGTGAGGCCGATTAAATTCTGTGCTCATTGAAACAAAATCAGAGTTTAATATAATAACATCTCTATCCGCAAAAAAAGATCTGCACTTTCTAATCTTATCCCTATCTGTTTCTTCCCAATAATTAAAAGATAACGGACTCAAATCTATTGTATTTATGAAAACTTTAGAGGCCAAAATAAATCTATTTTCGGGCCGATGTAGCTTTTCAGTACTATCAATCAAAAACTTAACATCATGCCCCAATTTACTGAATGCTATTGCAAGTGTATAAGGATAATTATTTGTGTTACCCGCAAAACCTATTTTTAACTTCTTTTCCAATTATTCAACAATAATCTGATTGGTCGATTTGCTTGTGCAGTGAATTAGCGCTTGCTTCCCGGTATTTGCTATTAAGTCGATGATACTAACCCCACCGTTAAATTCAAAACCATCATGTTGCGGATAAGGGTTATAATCATAAGATTTATATTTAAGTGCTATCTTATTGTTTCTAAAATGCTCGAAATCGAGATAATCATCGGCCGCTGGCCCTGATAAATAAGAAGTACAATCCAGCTTGGTAAATAAATCCATCAATCGATCAGTTTTAGTCCCTGATAAATTATATTTCTCTGAACGCACAAATTTTGTGCTAATGCCCATATACGAGCAAATCGTTTTCATCATGTGCTCATTTAGTTCAGATAAATATTCTGTACTTTTATTCACTCCTTCGTCCCATAATTCAATTGCCTCTTTATAATTTGGAGCATGTGAAAGTGAAAGTTTAAACAGGTCAGCGTGCTCCTTTTTCCAATCTTTTGAATTATTTATTTTCACCTCATTAATTAGCATTCCCAAATTTATTTTAACAGGCAGCGTTATCCATTTTGTTTCGTTTCGAAATTTGACCTTATTGCGATTTCGCCAACTCCCCTTCGAAAACTGAACGTCGTCGTAAATTACAAAAGTGTCCACGCTATTTATAAAATCAAAATAACCCCTCCAGGGAATATAATTAGATTGTATAACTGCAACCTGCATATTATATTTTTTGAATTGCTCGAATTATTAAACTCTTTACCCTATCTACATTATGATTAAACACTTTCAATATCTCATCCCAAGACACCTGTTCCTCATCATCCTTCCAGCAATCATAATCTGTACTCATTGCTACCGCTGCGTATGGCACTTTTACTTCATTCGCCAAAGCGACCTCTGTAGCAATAGACATATTTATTACATCGGCACCCCACGAAATAAACATTTTTGATTCGGCACGACTTGAAAATCTTGGACCTTCCACTGTTATAACTGTACCTTTTCTATGACAAACAAAATTTAGCTCTTCGGCAGTCGCAACCAAAATTTCGCGTAGATTTCTATCAAAGGGTTCAGCCATAGGTGTGTGCTCTACTCCAGTTGAAAAAGAGGTGTGAAAACTACTAATTCTTTGCTTGGTAAAATCGATAAACTGATCCAGTATTACAAAATGTCCGCGTTCAATTTCTTGTTTCAAACTTCCACAAGCTGTCGTTGCTATTATATTGGTAACGCCATATTCTTTTAATGCATAAATGTTTGCCCGATAATTTACTTCAGTTGGACTGTATTGATGTTTTATACCGTGACGAGCAATAAGAGCCACAGTAGTATCCCCAATCTCACCACAATACAATGGTGATGTGGTGCTACCATAAGGAGTCGCTATATTTACTTCCCGTAAATCATTAATGATATCCGGGTTATTAAGTCCGGAACCTCCTATTATTCCTACCATTTTCATTTGCAAAGCCAATTAATAATCAGGTAATCGTGCCAACATAGTGCTTTTGCCTGCTACTCCCTATCTCAAATATCCTATTCAATAATTACTACTTTTTTACAAAAGTGCTTTCATCAAATTAATTACGACTTCACTAGCCTCCCTCAAATTATTTCCAAATGAAAGCAGTCCATCCTGATGCCCAGCCATTACTAGCATCTTATTTTTCGCAAAATCACTTTCCTTATAAAGTCTCACAATTTCCAAAGCCATTGCGGGTGTCCCATATTCGACATCAGCTTGCGTTGTAGGCATTTTTCCCAAGCACTTTTTCCATAATTCGTGATGATGTACGTGCACAACAGCGTTTATGTTCCCATTCAACCGGTAAACTACTCCATGTGTCATCGCTTCAGAAGATGCTATAATTGGCCCCCTGCAATTCAAACTATTCATCATAATATCGAAAGATGTGACAGTGGAAAAATGTTCATTAGTAGTGCTCTCAACCAAACCTGTGGCAGCACCACTAATAATAAATTCATCGTTTCTATATCGTTGGCTAATGTTTCCGAAACCAACTCCATCCTTTCCTTTCCCAATAAGATTAAGTAGGTATATTTTTTTTCTCCAATAATTAATTTCTTTTATTTTTTCAGTAGGTAATGGTGCACCTTCAATCCAACTGCATTTAAACTTAATTCCTATTTCCATTAATGTGAAATATTTTTGTGCAATGCAGCAATTGATTCTTGATTGGCCCCACAAATACCGCGCTCAGTAATGAGGCCTGTAATAAGTCGCGCAGGTGTAATATCAAATCCATAATTAATAGCACTACTATTTTTTGGGGCTACAAGAACTGTAATAAATTCATCGTTGCAAATTCCCGAAATGTATTTAACTTCGTCTGCACTACGTGTTTCTATTTCTATTTCCGTCAAGCCATCGTAAATATTCCAATCGAACGTTGAAGATGGTAAGGCGACATAAAAAGGGATATTATTGTCCTTTGCAGCTAATGCTTTTAAATAGGTGCCTATTTTATTAGCGACATCACCGGCTGCAGTAACTCTGTCTGCCCCGGTAATCACCATATCAACCATACCATGTTGCATTAAATGCCCGCCGGTATTGTCTGCTATTATTGTATGAGGTACTCCGTGGTTTAATAATTCCCATGCTGTCAAACTGGCCCCCTGATTTCGTGGACGGGTCTCATCCACCCATACATGCACCTTAATCCCTTCGTTATGTGCTTTATAAATCGGAGCAAGAGCCGAGCCAAAATCAACAAAGGCCAACCAGCCTGCATTGCAATGTGTTAAAACATTAACCACAGCGCCTTGCTTTACTTTACTTATTTTTTCAATTAAACTTACCCCATGCAATCCTATTTGTCTGCAATATTCCGCATCTTCATCCGCTATTTCAATTGCGGTTCGTTTCGCAATTATAATTTTATCATCAATGGTTTGTTTGGTTTGTATTAATTTCAATTGCCGTTTTACTGCCCACTCCAAATTAATGGCGGTTGGCCTCGAAGAAATTAACTCTTTTGCCGCGGCATAAATATAGTCTTCACTCCCGTGATTTTCTTTGGCTTCACGGCAAGCCAAATACATTCCATAACCAGCAGTGGCTCCAATCAAACCTGCGCCCCGCACATGCATATCCTTAATAGCTGTAATTAATTGACTAACTGTACGCAATTCTTCTACCACGAATTTATGAGGTAGTAATCTTTGGTCAATGATGCATACAACCTCCTCGTTTTCTGGACTTAGCCATATAGTTCGGTAATGTTGGTTCTGTATGAGCATCGTTAATTACTGCTTATTGTCGAAAATCCACTCTTTAACCGCAATATTCTTTCTTCAATGAGGAAAAATGAGATCGCTGAGATAACTATTGTAAGTACTGTCGAAACCGTATAATAAAGTACATTTGAAAGAAAAATATGATCTACGAAGCCAATGCTATTAAATACAATTAAAAACCCCAGTTTAATTGCTATAATTTAATACATGTAGATACCGTAGGATATTCTCCCCAAAAATAAAAACAACTTATTTTCCAAACTAAAAAGACAGAGGGGATTAGTGGCTGCATTTACAATCAAAACCACGAATACTATTGAAATTATTTCATCATTATACAAACCTGCATCAAAGGGAGTTAAAACAGAGATAGCTAAGAGAATCAATGCCAATACCTGCCCCTTTTTTGAATATATGAACCTTAATGTCTCTGCTTTATTTGTAACAAGGATATAGGCGCCAATTGCTCCAATGGCCATACATTGAATGCGGAAATGAACCAATAAGTTATTTGATACTGTTGCAAAAGTTCCCGCATTGTAGTTTAATATATAATATCGCAGGAAAAACTTAAGCAAACACATGCCAAATATTATTACCAAAAGGAAATCTGCAATATTTTTGCTTTTATATTTATTTAAATAAGGCCATGCTAAATAGAATTGTTCTTCAACGCCCACCGACCATAATTGCGAAGCAAAAGGAACGAGCTTAAAAGCCGCATAATTTAGGTTAGGTAACATAACAATAAATAAAACCAGCCTAATAAAAAAGGACTTGTCATACAAATTAAGTTCAATGCCTTTTATACTAATAAAATGTGGCAGTATAAAAAATGATAGTCCAATAATAATAAAGTATAGTGGCCAAATTCTTAGTATCCGCCTGACATAGAAATTTTTAATATTAATATCACCAGCTATTTTCTTTTCAGTAAGAAGTAAATATGTAATTAAAAACCCACTCAAAACAAAAAACAAAGTAACCCCCAGTCCACCAAGTTTTGCAACCGTTGTAAATTGACTAAGATTAGCTACATTTTCCGTGTTTTTGAACCACTCCAAATGATTTATCAGCACAAAAAAAGCAGCCAGAAATCGTATGCCGTTTAAATTGGGGAAATATATGTGCTTTACTGTCAATATTACCTTAACAATCCCAACGCTTCAATACAAGCATTAACCTCTTCATCATTCAAATTAGGATAAATCGGAATTGAAATTGTATTATTGAATAGTTCCGTTGCTACCGGAAAATCACTATCACTCAATCCACTTAAGCGATGCAATAGTCTATCAACACCTTTACGAATGTGAATTCCCTTCTTAAGAAATTTAGTCTGATACTTTGTAAGCCCGCCTTCAACCTTCAGCGGTAAACGAAAAAACATTGAACTTGCCTTAGCATCGTAATTTACAAGTCGAAGGTTGATTGCCGCAAGATGTGTTAAATACTTTCCTGCAATTTCTCTTCTTCGTTTCAAAAAATCGGGATACCGTCTTAACTGGCTTAGTCCCAAACTTGCCTGAATATCGCTCATGGGTGCAATAACGCGCTTTTCATTTGCCATTTCATTGCCATCGCGAATAATTTTCGCTTGTTTTAATAGATTCCTATCAGAAGAAACCAGCATCCCACCTTCGCCACAGGTCAAACATTTTGTTGGGTGAAATGACAATACACCGAGGTCAGCTACTACATTATCGATGGATTTGTCTCCCAAAGCTTGAGCACAATCTTCAATTAAAGGAATATTAAATTTTTTGAATAAGTTCACCTCAGCAAATATTCCATACATGTGCGGAATAATAATAGCTTTTGTTTTATTGCTAATTTTGCTTTCCACATTATGTGGTTCAACCACCCAATTCTTACCAATGTCACACAAAACCGGCGTAGCTCCTACTGTCAAAATTGCTTCCATAACCGATTTGCACACATACGTGGGTAATATAACCTCGTCATTTACTCCTAGATTCAGTACCCTCAGTGCAAGTTCTATAGCCGATGAACCTGAGGCTACTGCTATACCTCCTCCTACACCGACCCAATCGGCACAACTACTTTCAAACTCCTCAACTACCATTCCCTGAGCTAACATGCCCGTAGCAATAGTTGCAGTAACTGCATCAATATCTTCAGTGGTAATCCAGGGCTTAGAATGTAATATCAATTTATTCGAGTTCTTTATTCTTAAATTCCTCAACCATATTGGCATAGCTTCTGCCTTCATCAGGCCAACGCGTTTGCTTCCAGTCAGGACAATTACCGCAAAACGCATGATTTTCAAACTTATTGCACATGTGAGCCTCTCTTAATTCTTTGTAGAAGTTGCTTTGCCACGTTTCTTTAATTGTAGTTGTACGATAGTCAACAATTACTGAGCCATGCACCCAATCTTGCGGACAAAAAACAAGTTCGCCACGGGGGTTAATAATTATACGTTCCCAAGGATATAAGCATGGAGTTCTCTGTTCTGAATCTGCCTCACGCACTAAATCCTGAGCTAATTCCTTTACGGCTCCAGCACCAGAATGCAAACGTCGAACAACAACATAATCCGCCCCAGCTTCTTTCCAAAATTGCTCAAACGATGGGCCTTCACCGTGATTTTGAGGTTGTTCAATAAAACTTAAAATAATTTTTGCCAAGCCGCCTCTTTCTTTATTTCTCTTAATTAAATTAAGTATGTTTTGGCGCACCACTTTTAAATCACCATTCACACGAATTTTCTCGTATGTTTCATCTTTAAAAGCATCTGTGCTTATGTCAATTACATTTACACCTGTATCTAATAATTTTTCGATGCGAGAAGGAGTCAACAATGTTCCATTAGTTGTCAAAGTCACCATTGTGCCCGAATTCTTAACAGCATAGTCAATCATTTCGTATATGTATCTATGCAACAATGGTTCACCTTCTCCGGTGTATCTGATATATTGTGTAATACCTTTTCCATGTTCGCGTACTTCATCCACTATCTTTTTGTTAAGTTCAGCGTCTTGCGAACGCCCGGCATAATGTTCGGATTGTTTGAATGTTGGATGCGGACAATGAATGCATGCTAAGTTACATAACTCTGTTGAATCGATAATAATTTGAGAAGGGAATTCAGGGCTTAAGCGTCCATAAAATCCATATCTAACATTTTTGTCATTTGTTAATGTGCTCATTTGTAAATTGTTTTAATTGCGTTAATTACATCATTTGTATCTTGCTCAGTCATCGCTGCGCTTATTGGTAAAGTTATTATTTGATTAAATATTTTTTCGCTAACGGGTAATTTTTGAACACTGTAATTGGTTTTGTAAAAATCCATCATGTGTAATGGCATATAGTGAATACTTGCCCCAATATTCAATTCCCTCATAGCAATTAAAAACTCATCGCGATTTAATTTTAATTCACTTACCGGAAGTTTAACGACAAAGAGGTGTTTGGCATGACTCATTTCTCCTAATCCGTTTTGGAATTTTATTTTCGGCTGCAATTTGCTCAATTCTGAAAGATATGTATCCGCTATTTTTTGTCGGGTAATCTGCAAATAATTAAAACGTCTTAGTTGCACTCGTCCGATACAGGCATGCAAATCAATATAATTCATTTTATAACCTAATTGCTCTATCTGGGAATAAATCATCGCTTTTGGATTAATAAACCTTTTCCAAGCATTAACGGGCATTCCATGCTGCCGCAAGCTTCTAAGTTTATTAGCCAATTCATCACTGTTCGTACATACCGCACCTCCCTCTCCCGTAGACAAATTTTTGTTTGCATAAAAACTGAAACAGGTTAAGTTGCCTGAAGAACCAACTTTACTTCCATTAGTAAAAGACGAACCAAATGCGTGGGCTGCATCTTCAACAATGGCAATTCTATCGGGCAAATGAGCTCTTAACTCAGCTACATCGACCGTATAGCCGCCATAGTGAACGACCATGACAGCTTTAGTTTTTGACGATATTGCTTTTAACACGTTTTCAACGGTTAAACAAAGCGTACTCTCATCTATATCGCAAAATACGGGAGTTGCTCCACAATATATCGCAGAATTAGCTGTGCTGCACCACGTGAGCGAAGGAATAATAACTTCATCACCTTCGGTTACTCCTGAGGCCAATAACGACAGAAATAGTGCCGATGTACAAGAGTCCATGCTAATTGCATGTTTTGATCCAATGTAAGCACATATTTCCTGTTCAAATGCTTGCACTTCATTCCCCATACCTATCCAACCTGAACGCATAACACGCGTTATAGCATCAATTTCTTCTTCCGAAAAATTTGGTTTTCCAAAAGGCAAATATTCTTTTCTTGTTTCCAATATAAATTTGTTAGGTGTTAATTTTGGTAGTTTTCCAATTCAGCTTAGGCCTCACGGAGCCTATGTATTCGCCCATAAACTGTCCTTCTAATCTTTGTACATCATTTACTTCAAATTTAATTAATTTCTTTGCCACCATGACAATGTCATTCCCATTCTTCACAAAATAAGCATCTATCACATAAGTTCTATCGTTAAGAAAATGAGAAGGTATTTCGAAACTAGATTCATAATCCCCCTCACCAATTGGCCCAGGAATTTCTGTCGTGATAAAAGCACACTCTTCATATAGATCGTTTACATGTACCCCGGTATAAAAACTAAATAATTGTTTCTTAATTCTAAATTTAAAGCCGATTTTAAGAGGCGAATCTACGAAAATATTCTCCCTCCCATTCGAAGGTAATACCCAGTATTCCAGCAACTTAAATTCTTCGTTCTCGAACTCATTTTCTTCATTAAATAGTCTACGTAACGACGAGTCTTGTTGATTATTATTAAGATATGAATTTATAATCTTTTCCGTATCACCTATTTCAGCCAGTTTTCCCTTGTCAATAAAAGCTACTTGTGAGCAAAGGCTTTTAACAGCTGATAAATTGTGACTAACAAACAGTACCGTTCTGCCTTGGTTGCTAACCGCTTTCATTTTGCCTAGGCATTTTTTCTGAAAGTCGAGATCTCCAACAGCTAACACCTCATCTACAATAAGTATATCCGGATTAAGATGCGCCGCTACGGCAAAAGCCAATCGCACGTACATTCCAGATGAGTAACGCTTAACCGGAGTGTCAATATAACGTTCAACTCCGCTAAATGCGACAATCTCGTCAAAGTTTGTTTTGATTTCTGCTTTTGTCATGCCCAAAATCGCTCCATTTAAAAAAACGTTTTCACGGCCGGTTAGGTCTGGATGAAAACCCGTACCTACTTCAAGCAGTGAAGCTACGCGACCTTTAATTCTGTATAAACCTGTGGTTGGCGATGTGGTACGGGATAAAATTTTAAGGAGGGTAGATTTACCAGCTCCATTATTACCAACTATTCCCAAAACTTCGCCCTTCTTTACAGAAAAGTTCAGATCCTTTAAAGCCCAAACGTAATTTGATTCGCCTTTAGTTGAGCGATCGTTTTCTTCACCAACTTTCAGAAAGGGGTCTTCCTTGCCCTTTAACTTATACCACCAACGAGTTAAGTCGTCAGATAATGTTGTAGTGCCAACCTGCCCTAACCTGTATTGCTTACTTAAATCAATTACTTCTATAACATTTTGCGACATCCTAAACTGTATCCATAAACGATTTTTCGGTTCGGTTAAACATTATTACCGAAAGGATTAAAAATAGAATTGTAATTAATGAATTGATGAGTAAAAGTGTAACTGAATAGGTTCCATGGCCCGTCAATACGTATTTTATTGCTTCCAAAGCACCTGCCACAGGGTTACACAAAACTACGAATTGCTTGGTACCACTAAACATGGTTGCGGGAAAAATAACACAACTTAAAAACATGAACAACTGAACGGCAAAAGTAATAAGAAAATTGAAATCACGGTATTTCGTTGTTACCGAAGAAAAAAGAATACCGAGACTGAGACCGAAGCCACATAAAAGTAAAATAAAAAACAAAATAGCTGGGAAAAAAATCCAATGAGGCTGCAAATCATCAGTTGTAATCAAATAATAAAAGTAAAATACAGCCAACAGTGATATCTGGATACCTAATTTAACAAAATTTGATATAGCAATTGAAATTGGCATGACCAATCTTGGAAAATATACCTTTCCGAACACTGCTGCATTGGATATGAAAGTGTTAGAGGTCTTAGTTAAGCAGTCGGCAAAAAAAACCCAAAATGTTTGACCTACAAGGTAAAACAAAATCGATGGAATGTGATCGGTGGACAACTTTGCTTGTTGAAACGTGAAATTATATATAATTGTAATAAAAATTGGTTGAATAAACATCCATAATGGACCAAGAATTGTTTGTTTGTACACAGCGGTAAGATCGCGTTTTACCATTAATAGTATAAGGTCGCGATAAGCCCACAGTTCCTTGAAATCAAATTGAAAAAATGTAGATTTTGGCTGAACTACGATATCCCAATAATCATTATTTTTATTTTCGTAAGCCACTACTGCTCCAATATTACTGAATTTCTTTGAGGAAAATTTATTAACACGCCCATTCCTTTTTTGCTATAAACCGCCATGCTTCCAATTGCCGCCGCATTAGCTTTAGTTTCGTATAATATTTTTTTTAAATCGGCAACAGAGCCGCAGCCACCGCAGGCTATTACCGGAATATCTACTGCATTTAAAAGTTCACCGATCAGTCCATAGTCATAGCCCTCCCATGTTCCGTCTTTGTCAACACTATATAACATCAATTCTCCAATACCTATGTCATTCGCTAAATAATTTGCATATCCATTAAGGTCGTGTTTTATTTTATGACCGATATACGAATAAGGGGCCACGCGGCCAATTAATGGCTTTTTAAAATCAACGCATGCCACCACAGCCTGTGCACCGTATTTTGCAATTACTTTTTTGATCACCTCCGGCTTTTCCTGAATCAATGAATTAACAACTACCTTTTCCACACCCAACTTATACAAACGTTCAAAATCCTCATACGTTTTAACTCCTCCACCATACGCAAAAGGCATAAAGGCTTCAGATGCCATATCTGCAATCTTATCAAAATTGGGTTTGCGTTTTTGTTTTGAGGCCATGATGTCGATCAAAATGAGCTCATCCACTTCTTTTTCGTTAAAGATCTTAATGGCATTAATTGGGTCACCAATATAAGAGGGGTTTTTGAATTTGATGGTTTTTACTAGGCCTGAGCCGTCATAGAGTAAACAAGGTATAATTCTCTTCAGCGCCATGCTACAAAACCACTAAGACAAAAGGACACATGGGTTCACTAAGTGAAATGCTCTTTCTTTGTGTAATATTATTTGAATCATTGTTTATCAGTACTAAGTGTTCCTTGGTGATCTTAGTGCCTTTGTGGTTAAATCTTTGCGAAATTTTCGAGAAGTTTCATGCCGAATTTCAAACTCTTCTCCGGATGAAACTGAGTCCCGAAAATATTATCCTTATTTACCATGCACGTAAAGTCTTCACCAAAATGACAGGTAGCCAAGGATTGTTTTTCATCAAAACATTTTACATGATAAGAATGAACAAAATAAAACCTGCTTTTTGATTCCATTTCAATGAGTGGGTTTTCTCTCTTTACTTGAATATAATCCCAACCCATGTGAGGCACTTTTAGTTTTAAAGCAGGATCCAAATTAAATTTGATGGTCTCCGCATCTATCCATCCTAGTCCCGGTCTCACACCTTCCTCACTTTTCTTACTGAGCATTTGCATGCCCAAACAAATTCCTAATACCGGCACCTTTTCCTTTAGTGCTTTCGTATTCAAAACAGGCAGAAGCCCCGATTTTTCCAAATTCCCCATCCCTCCGTCAAATGCACCCACACCGGGCAATAAGAGTTTATCTGCTCTTGAAATTACATCCGCATCTCCTGAAATGACAACTTCTTTAGTTCCAATTTTCTTAAACATGTTCAAAACCGATGCTAAATTTCCAAGGCCGTAGTCGACAATGACTATCATGATTGGACTATAAAAAAATAAACCACATAGAACACATAGTTTCCCTTGCTAATAGGTCCATGGTATAATTTTAAAAGAGTCACAAAGAGTTGAAACTTGGTTTCAACTGTTAATACTACTGTATGTTTTAAGTGTTTCATCCTTATTTAAGCTTTCATTTCGCAAAGCGAAATCACTATGAGTTACTTCTAGGCATATAGTTTATCTCCTTTTCTTATGTGTTCTATGTGGTTTATAATATCCACAAAACAATCCCCCACCTATACCTATATTCAATGTGTGCAAATTTTTCAGGATTTATGCTTCACCAAAACCTCTTTCGGCACCTTTATCGTTAAAATATATCCAATATCCTCTATGGCTATTTTAAAAACATCCTCGTGGGCCTCCGATTGTATAGCACCATATAGCCCCTTAAATGGCCCATATTGAATTAGGACTTTATCACCAGTCTTCCATTCTTCCGAAAAAGACCCTTCTATATAGTACCCTTTTTCTTCAATAGATTTTAGTGCTACAATTTCCTGTTCCCTCACTACCGCATCCCCACCATTATAACGTACATAATTTATAACACCATTTACCTTAAATACTTCCTCGCGCGTAGCATCATTCACTTTTGCAAAAACATAACCGCTAATAAGAGGACTCACAACTGTCTTTATACGATCTGACCATTGTTTTTTTTCGGTCTTCAATGGCACGTATGATTCCAATCCTAGTTCCTGTAACCGTTGGTTCACTTTTTTCTCAGAGCGAGAGGCCACGTATAGGACTTTCCAGGGCAATTTTTGAAATGTTGAATGTTAAATGTTAAATGTTGAATGCGATACCTATCGGGCCGAAGCTTCGCCTCATTTTATAGCATTTTAAGTCCTCTAAAGCGATGTTATAATACCTATGAACAAACATCATATCCTTTGTAGTCAAAAAAGGAAGATGTTTTATAACATCACTAATTTTCTCCTTCCCATACACTTTTTCTATCAACAATAAATTTTTGTATGTTCCTCGCTGTATTACCCTCTCCACAATAAGCCGTAGGTGTTTATCCCAATCCAGTGTTTCTTTATTCACATCCCAAAATAAATGAGACGATAAACCTCCTGCTATCGGATTATTTTGTTTCATTTTGTTAGAATAAATGCCTTTTCAATTTGTATTCCTAACGGGAGAATTGTTTTGGTTGAGAATTGCGTTGAAATTAAGTATGAACCCTCGTCCGCCGCTTCCGATAAATATCGGGTGTGCGAGGGCGGTTTTAACCCCTCACATTGAACAGCCTGCCCTGAGCAAAGCAACAGCGAAGTCGCAGGGAAAACGAAAGAGAGGTGAAGAGATTCGATTATCAAAATTATAATTGAGAAGCATAATGAATTAACCCGTTTTGAATTTCTTTTAAGCTCCTTGGTTTTACCACCCACTCCACTGTTTCACTATAATCTATATCCTTAAAGTAAACCATTTGTACACGTAGCATCTTTTCCGAGAAACCGTCTTTAAATAGTTCAGCTGCCCGTTTCGAAATTTGATCAATGTTAAAATGGCTTTCAAGTATAAAAAGCAAATCAACATAATCTTTCCATTTTGAGCGCCTCCCAAGAGCGTATGCTTTCATCGCCGCAAGAGTTAACAAATCGGGCATCTTAAACTGTTTTTCTGAAATCAACGTTTCATTTACTGGAAATGGATAACAGAAAAAAGTCCACTTCACACCCTTTATCATCAAATGAAACCCTTCATCGTTTTGAAATAAAATTTGATATTTCACATTTTTAGAAGCCAATGTGCTTTTTATTCTTGCAGCATTAATTGAAGTGCTTTTAAATAAATCGAAATCAATACTTTTGCGATGCCCTATATGCAGTGCAATTGCTGTTCCCCCAACGAGAATATATTCACGCTTAAATGCAGCCAGCAATTCGAGTTGTTGAAATTGTTCTTTACTTAATATGTTGAGGTGCATGTTTTTTAAAAAACAATTTAAAAAAGTAACTAATTTCAGGTAATAAATTTGTTCGTTTCTTTGTTCTTTGTGTATTGAATAGTTTAGCAACTTTATGCATACCTAAGGTTTTAACTAAATCACAAAAAGCTTCCCAACTCCCATAATTTAAAATAAACTCAACTAATACCGCATCACTCATCCTGTCGAGTTTTGCCTGGTCGAAATACCAAAACAAGGTTCTATACTTTTTAATGAGGGTTTTTCTTGTCATTGTTTTGACTTAATCATACCTGCATTTTAAAACAATCATGAACATTTGATTCATTCACGCTAAACGCCTGCCCTGAGCTTGTGGACGCTGAGTTTATCGAAGCGTCGAATTTTGAATTTTGAATTTTTACTTTGAACTAATGAACTGTTGCATTAATCATTTTGACTTGTGCCACTATTTATCTAATATTTCTTGCACTTTCCTTTGTAGTGTCTTTTTGTCGGGTAGGTAAAGCTGGTATTTTGAAACAAAAATCTTGTTTGAAATACCATGCATAGCGTATTCCACCATCACTGAATCCTTTTCAGCAGATAATATAATGCCTATTGGCGGATTGTCGTTCTTTTCATTTAGTTCAGTTTCAAAATATCCGAGATACATATTCATCTGCCCAATATCATGGTGCTCTATATCGTTTATTTTTAGGTCAATGAGCACAAAGCATTTTAAAATTCGGTGGTAAAAAACAAGATCAATCCGATAATGTTTATTGTTAAGAGTCACTCTATATTGCCTGCCAATGAATGCAAAACCTTTCCCAAGCTCGAGTAGAAACTCCTGTAAATTATCAATGATATTTTGTTCCAATTCTTTTTCAGAATACTTATACTTCTCCGGAATGTTAAGGAATTCTAACACATATGGGTCTTTTACAAGATCTGTGTCATTTTTAATAATGTGTCCTTTTTTTGCCAAAGCAAGAATACCTTGTTTATCTTTACTTAATGCCAATCTTTGAAATAATGCACTAGTTTTGTGTCTTTTCAATTCTCGCGTCGTCCAGTTTTCGGTAATAGCCTGTCGCTGATAAAAACTTCTTTCTAATTCATCATCTATTTTTAAAAGTTCAAAATAATGTGACCAACTCAATTTGTGAGACACTGTCTCACCTTTTTGATAGCGTTGGTAGAACAGTCTCATATAAGTAAGATTTGAACGAGAAAAGCCTTTGCCTAGCTCTAATACAAGTTCTTTAGAAAGATTTAAAAGCAATTGCTTTCCGTATTCAGCCTTTATATTTCCTTTTTGCTCAAACTCAACAATATGCTTTCCCACTTGCCAATAGGTTTGAAGAATTTCTTTGTTAATGTTTCGCGTAACATTAACCCTTGCTCCTTCAACTAGCGATCGAATCTGCTTAATTAATGATGAAAGAGGATTTTTATTTTTAAGGGTCTTCATTTTATTTATGCGAAAATATTCAATTTCTTTTCCTTTACTTCTATGGTCCTTTCCTCTAAAGAGTTCGGGACAATCTGTGGTTTAGCTGAAACCACTAATTTGGATGGGCTTTTTTACCACATTTGCAATCGGTTCGCCTAAACGTCTTTTTCTTGCCCAGCTTGTAACAGCGTTAATCTCACTCCTGTCCGAAAGGAATCGAATTCGATCCCTTTGAAATTCGTGTTACGTATAGCTCCCATAAACCTAAAAATAATTATAGGGGTTTCATTTAACATCTATCATTTCTTCTTGTTTCCTTGGGCCCTCATTTATAATTTATCATTCAAAATTTATAATCTCTACATAGCTTCGCCACCTCAGTCCCATGACTAAAATGTTAAATTATAAATGTTAAATATTGAATTGTCTTTAAACCTTATCTTTTAATGAACATAGTTCATTAAAAATTTCTCATTCAACATTTATCATTTGTTCCTTTTTCCCAACCAACCCCTCTGTCTGTTTGAATTTAATTCAACTAAACCCAATTCTTAATTCTTAATTTTCAATTAATAATTTAAAATTCCCTCCTTAGTGCCCCTTAGTACCTTAGTGGTTTCTCCCTACCAAATCGAGCATCGCGCGGTCGCTGAGCTTGCCGAAGCGTACTTTGCGTCCTCTTCTTTTCCTATACTCTCTTTCACCTTCCTTAGCGACCTTTGCGGTTACCCTTCCTTCCTAAGTGTTCCTCAGTGTCCTCAGTGCCTTAGTGCCCGCCCGAACGACCAAAAGCGTGTACTTGTTCT
>JAQSCW010000029.1:0-109254 GCA_029945625.1 bacterium | reverse complement strand
AAAAGCGTGTACTTGTTCTGGTCGGGCGGGGTTTACCTCTCCTGGTTCCCTTCTGTCCTGCCTCCTGTCTCGTTCGTCCTGCCTACAGCCCACCGCCCCCTGCCTACTGCTCACTTTTTCAAACTTAGTGCTTCTGAGTGTCCTCAGTGCCTTAGTGCCCGCCCGAACGACCAAAAGCGTGTACTTGTTCTGGTCGGGCGGGGTTTACCTCTCCTGGTTCCCTTCTGCCCTGCCAACTGCCTACTGCCAACTGCCTCCCGTCTTAGTGCTCCTATGTGCTCTAAGTGCCTTAGTGGTTAATTCACCTCGCCCAAATCAACAGCGGATGCATCCCCGGTTCCTGGATCTTCACCAATTCAAACTCATCACTCCTAAAATGCACGTACCTTATTTTTTTATTAATCTTTCGCTCTGCTTTTTCAATCTGTTCAATCAAAAACGTTTTGTTTAGATTATCTCCCACCAGTACCAGGTCAATGATCTCTGTATTATGCCCCCGGCTCATTTTCCCTACCAAATACACCTTATCCAAATCGCCGATGCGTTGGAGCATATAATCCACCACATATTCAATGCCTGTCATTTTAAGAATGATGCTATTGATATTCGAAAAAAGAGGATGTTTGGTATTGGCGGCGTACACTTTCTTATTGCCATCACTGCTGGATGCCAGAAATCCCGCCTTCTCGAATTTATTGAGTTCAAGCCGGATAGCATTTGAAGATTCCCCAAATTCCTCTTCCAAATTGCGCAAATAACCGGTATTCCTGCTATTAAGGAAGAACTTCATCAGAAGTTTGATCCGGGTTTTGGAGGATATAAGTGTTTCAATCATTATTGAGTAGTAAAAGTACTCGATTTACACATGAAAACAAAGAAGAAAATGATTATATTCTCTAAAATCATTAATTTTTCTCAACTCAGAAGCATAGTGCCGGGCAAATTTTAGCAGGTTCTTTAAGTCTTTGAGCTGCAAAAGGCCGTCAAAACGAGTATAGCTCTGTAAATTTATACAAAACCACCTCATTTGTGCGCAAGCTTAAAACCTGTAATTTTATCTCTAAACCTTAAAATGGGCCTTTCAAAATAATTATATATGATCCATGATATAGCGTATGTAATAAGGATAGTTATGGCGAAATTGAGTTTCATGTCATAAACAAATGGGTGTATCAAATAGATCCCATAGGTAAGGATACTGGTGGTACTAATAAAGCGCCAAATTATTTTGCCGAATCTTTTACTTTCTGCATAATCCATATTTATTCCAGTCATAAACGGTATTGTTAACGAAATTGAAAATGGCAAAATGAAAAACCCCAGAGTTCGGGGAATCAAAGAAGAATTAATTAAGTTGCATCGATATGAAAGTGTCCAAAAATAGAATAAATATCCAAAAAATAGCAACAAGCCGATGCCAAATAGTTTTTTTGAAATGGGCATTTCAAAAATCTTCGACTTATTGTGATGCGCAAAAGCCATAATTACCCCCAAAAAAAGAGAATCGAATCTAAACGGAAAATTTGAATTGACACCTTGGAAGGGTACATCATACTGATACACATAGATGAATCTTATCATATTTATAAAAATCACAAAGCAAAACATAGCCATCAGCACCTTTGATTTAGTTTTGAAGATTCGAAATGCAAAAAGGAGAAAAATCGGAGTAAATAAATAAAACCATTCTTCTATTACAAGACTCCAGGATACATCTAAAAACTGAATACCGTAAAAATTATTTTGAAGAAATAGAACATAGTACCACAAATTCCAGCCGATAGACTGATCTATAAAAATGAATTTAAACAAAAGAACTGCATAATACAAAGGCAAAATGCGTAGCCATCTTCTAGTCCAAAATGTGCTTAGGGTCCTGTTGAACGATTGCGCCTTGTCTATTTCACGAAATAATATCCCTCCAATTAAAAAACCGCTCAAAACGAAAAATATTTCTACACCAATTCCTCCTATCTTCAAAGGAGAAAGCCCCGGCACCTCAAAACCCCAATGCTGCAGTAAAACAAGCCAAATGGAAAAAGCCCGCATGATGTCTAATCCAAAATTTCTACTCATCTATGTCCAAGCCTACCAGGAAAGTGTCCTTGATTTCTCATTTAAGACCGTTTTCACGGCATCCACTTATCTTTAACCATTATTAGCTCTCATAACTCCCTTTTTTTCCTTGACTTAGCGTTCTGCAATCTATACTTCTCTATATCTCTGCACTTCAACTAGAAACTTAAAACTAATAAAACGCCATTCCCTCTGCGTCTCCGAGGTTCTGTGTTTCAATTTATAACTAAAAACTAGCTTTAGCCTCCTCCCCTTTTATCATTTTATATTTAGCTCCTCTAATCATATCTCAGAATGACCCAGAAACAATTTATAATTTAACATTTATCATTCAAAATTTCCCCTCCGTGCCTCCGTGTCTTTGTGTTTTTCTTCAAACGTCTTAGCACCGCTGTGATTAACAGAAACTACTATAAATAAAACCCAACTTTTAATTCTTAATTTATAATTTTTAATTCCTTTTGTCATCGTGTCTTATATGTTTCCTGCCTCTAGGTTGCCGAAAACCCAATTTATCATTTAAAATTCAAAATTTATCATTTCCTATAACCTTGCCCCTTTCCATAACCATAGCCATAACCATAGCCATAATTATAACCATATCCTTGATTATAATAGCGTCTTTTGGGGATTTTGGCGCCATTCAGTAATAAAAACACATTCTTAAAGTGATTGTCTTCAATTAGGTCTTCTAGAAAATTGATTGTTTTTTTGGTACTGGATTTCGTATTTAAGACAAATAAGCAGGTATCCACATATTGAATGAGATAGGTGGAGTCAGATAAAAGGCCAATTGGTGGGCTGTCAATGATCACATAGTCAAATCTTGACTTAGCCAATTCAATCAAATCTTTCAGTTTTTGAGATAGAATGAGTTCTGATGGGTTGGGCGGTATTGGACCAGCATATAAACAAAACAAATTATCGATAGGGGTGGGCGAAACAATTTCTTCAAAACTATCCTGTCCGCTAATAAAGGTACTAATGCCTTTTGCCGGTATTGGAATTCCAAATCGGGTATATATTTTTGGCTTATGCAAATCTAGTTCCAAAAGAATCGTCCTTTTTCCCGTTTTGGCCAAAACAGCTGCCAAGTTAGCACTAGTAAAGGTTTTGCCTTCCCCCGGTAAAAAGGAGGTAACCAAAAAACTGCTTGCTTGAGCATCCACATTGGCATATTGGAGATTTGTTCTGAAATTCCGAAAGGACTCAGCCAATTGTGAATTGGGTTCCTCATTTACTAATATACCCCCGAATTCACCTTCCTTTAAAAATGGCAGCACACCAATTAGAGGTAAGGTGGTTAATTCTTTCAATTGTTCAACAGATTTTATTTTAGTAAAGAAGAAGGTCCTGAGAAGAATTATGAGCAATGAAATGACTATTCCAACGGAAATTATTTGTTTTTGCACTTTTCCCTTATCAGGCGAATCAATACCTGCGAGTCTAGGTTCTTCCACAAATTTCACATCCGACACAATTCCGGCCCGAGCTATTTTGGTACTCGCCTTCTTTTCCAATAAAAAACTGTATAATTGTTCACTCACGGCCGCCTTCCGTTGGATATTAATTAAATCTCTCTGCTTTATGGGGATATTGCGGGCCGCAGCGACATATTCCAGTATTTCTTTATTAATATTTCCAATTTGCTGATTGGTGGCCTTTCTGACATTCGTAATGTAAATAAGGAGATCTTGCTTTGTTTTTCGGATCCCTGCCTTAAGTTCGACCACTGAAGGATTTGTTTCTCTGGCTAAGCCATACAAGCGATTGAGTTCAATTTGTTTACTGTATAACTCCTGTACCGCTTTACTCATAAATCCGTCAGTTTCAATTACAAATACGCCGGGTGGTAGAAATTGCGGATCCTTATCTTCAATGATGTATTTTTCAAGATCGTTCAGGGCACTGAGTTGTAATTGGAGTTTTGAACGTTGGCCATCGTATTCTCCAATTTTTTGAAGAAAATCAGTTCTTTCCCAATCCAGATCGATCACCGACTTTTTCTTCTTGTAATCCTCCATAGTATCTTCAATGCTTTTTAAGGAGAAAGTAATCTCATTCAATTGCCTGTCGATATAGGAGATGGTGCGTTCGTTCAAATCAAATTTGGATTGGAGTTTGTTTTGGGCATATACCATATTGAGAGTGTCTAAAATCAAGATAGCCCTCTCAGGAATTACATCTTTAAGCGTTACCTTAAGTATTTGCGTGAATTCGGGGTTTTCCACCAAAAGGTTGCTTCTTATATTCTCAATTAAAAATTCACGGCTATGCACTGAAAACTGATAAAAAATGTTTCCCAAATTTATCGCCATGCTTTCACTTATGGTATCCTTCGTATTGATTGTCATGCTGAGATCAAGATCTACCATTTCCTGTCCAAACTGTCCCTTCAATACCTTGAAAGAACCCCCTTCCAGGATAGTCAATTCATAGGAATTGGGTCCTGTAACCCGTAAGTCAAATTTTCTTTCATAAAAACTAGGGTTAATGGCATTAACCTTAATAGTAAAAGGCATATTATTAAATTGCTCTGTGGTTTTTACTTTGCCCACAATAAAGTACGACACCTGAAGTGTTGGAAGAAGTTTATCAATGACTTTGGCAGAAAGGTCGTAGGAATTGATGATTCTGGTCTCGTTGGAATTGTCGAGATAGGCATTAGACATAAAGCCCGCATCGCTTAACACATTGTTTTTATAATACGTGTCTTCCGATTTAATGAGAAACTCGGTACTTGCCTTATAAACAGTTGTTAAACGGTATACCCAAAGCAATCCGACGGCATAAAAAATGGGAAGAATTGAAAATGGTACCCACCAGTTGGATTTTAATACGCGAAAAACCAGATTCAAGTCTTTTGCAGATACAATGGCTTCTTTCTTATGCTTATGGGGCTGTACCAATTAATTTTTTAATTAACAAATATAGAGGAATATTGCCAATGCTTGGTAGATTTAAGGTTTTTTTTGTAGCTTTGTACACTTCTAATGAGAATCTTTAAATTTTTCTTACTCACATGCGTTCTGTTTTCAACAGAACTTTTAGTTTCAGCGCCGGCTCCGCCAGTCACCGGGGGTCCCGGTTGTTGGCCCCCACCATGTATTCCAATTGATGGAGGTTTGAGTTTTTTGATTGCTGCCTGTGTAGCCTACGGGGCAAAGAAAATGTACGGCACTCTCCAAAAAGGTAAGAAAGTTCTATAAATTTCATCAGCCCATGCAGCAGGCCAAATCAGCGTCAGGTGCATTTATCAAGTTCATTCTGCTTGCGGCCGCGCTTTACCTTTCCCTCTTTTTTAGCCATCAGTTTATTGTCAGAAGATATACCTACTATGACCAACATTTTATAGGTTCAATCATTGAATCAGCAGACTTTTTCCTCAATTTATTTGGTTATCACACCTTTACAATTTTGCAAGATCGTGACGTGCAGGTGATCGGTATTGATGGTTCCACCGGTGTTTGGGTGGGTTCCAATTGCAATGCCATTAGTCTATTTAGCCTTTTTGTCGTTTTTATTCTGGCGTACCCCGGTCCAATTAAACACAAGGTTTGGTTCATTCCTTTGGGAATTATTCTGATTCATATTGCAAATATCTTTCGCGTAGTGGCATTGGCCATGATTGCCTTCCATGCCCCGTCCTACCTCAACTTTAACCATACCTATACCTTTACTTTTTTAGTGTATCTTTTTATTTTTGGCCTCTGGATGCTCTGGGTAAATAAATTTGCGGATAAGCTTCAAACCAATTCTAATGAAAAAGATTAGGTGGTTATTCTTTTTTCTTTTTCTCTTCGCTTTATTAGGTTTTGCCCGCGATTACTTTTTTGTACACCTCAATAACATCCTCTATATTAAGTATTACGGGCACTCCACCAATATGGCCGTGCCGGCAAGTATGAGGTACTTCCTTGGCTTTTCTTATGAAACTCTTTACTATATAAAATACCCGTTTACCCTAATTTGTACTTTCATGTATTTTAGCATCTCCTACTTTTTAATTAGAAAAATCGCCGCCACTCCCTTTTTTAATAAGATCCTAGTCTATTCCTATATCTTAATTACGATGCTAGCGGTATTCTCTCAGCTTTATGGCTATTTAACGCATAATCGTTTAACCGATGACGAATATACCCTCAGCCGTTGGTTGATGGGCATTTTACAATCCCCCATTATTTGTTTGATTTTGGTGGCTTCTGAGAGGCTTTATGTTAGGACTGTTTCTGATGAGCATGGAAACAAGGGTCATGTCTGAAAGGAAGCACGCAATCTGCTGGACCGTTGGGTAAATCCTAAACCACTGCAAATCCAAATCTCCGCTAGCCCATCTTGGTGAACGGTTACTGGTGGTCCGGCCTCGTAGTATTGAATTTTAGTGGCAATGATAAACTCGTAAGCAAACATAGCTACGTGTTGGCTAGTGCTTAGTTTGACAGTTCACTTGACTTTCTATTTTAGAAAACTGCCGTAGTCTGGGGATGGACCGCATCAGGCACGCTTCGATTAACTCAACGGCCGCATCAGCAGCAGGCACGCTTTGATAAACTCAGCGGCCGGATCAGCATCCAGCACTTGCCTCGTAAGTACCTCCCGGTGAACGGGCACCGGTGGACCGGCCTCTTAAAATTTTTTCTTAAATCGCGTGCAGGCAAAAAGTCCGCCTGAATGGCGCAGCCGGGCAGGCGTGGTCGAAAAAATTCCTGCGGGGCCTAACACTACATGATTTTCTTCTAGATATTATTGATGGTAACTGTATGCCGCTTGTTTTAGAAAACTGTCGCAGTCTGCGGATGGACCGCATCAGGCACGCTTCGATTAACTCTGCGGCCGCATCAGCAGCAGACTCGCTTCGATTAACTCAGCGGCCGCATCAGCATCCAGCACCTACCCCGCAAGCACCTCCCGGTGGACGGGCACCGGTGGACCGGCCTCATAGAATTTTTCGAGATAAATCGAGGTAATTCAAAAGGAGTTCGAGAAAAGCCCGCGTGGGAATAGCACCATCTGATGGTCATATGGCTTTTCGAGAAAGCAGAGGCGCCTGTGCGTGGGCGTGCGTAGAGCCTTCGCTGCCATTCCACACCGGAAATAAAGTAAGGTGGAATGGCATGATCGAAGGCTCAGCTTGAATTACCGAGGATTTTCCGAAAAATTCTATGAAGCCTTGAATTTTTGCCCGTCCGACCGACACAAGAAGATGTTTGCTCTGGCCGGGCGGGGTTCTTTTTTTTCAAGAAAAAAGAACGAAGAGAAATTAGAAAGAATTCAAGTGGCAGCGTGGATCCCACAACCTATTGCACTAGGTTCCTATTTTAATTATGTTGAATATGTCGAAGCGCCCTGTGCTGAGCCCTGCCCTGAGCTTGTCGAAGGGTGTCGAAGTGACCCGACCTGAGCCAGTCGAAGGGCGTCGAAGGGTGTCACAGTGTGAGAGTTCTTTGACTTTCTATTTTAGAAAACTACCGCAGTCTGCGGATGGACCGCAGCAGGCTCGCTTCGATTAACTCAGCGGCCGCATCAGCAGCAGGCTCGCTTTGATAAACTCAGCGGCCGCATCAGCATCCAGCACCTACCCCGTAAGCACCTCCCGGTGGACGAGTACTGGTGGACCGGCCTCATAGAATTTTTTCTTAAATCGGGTGCCTGCAAAAATCTCGTTAAAAAAAAATTTTTGACTAGTCCCCCGTAACTTCAGCGTATGCAGGTCATCGTCCGCCGTAGCTTTAGCGTAGGTGGTCATCGTCCACCGTAGCTTTAGCGTAGATGGTCAATTCTTAATTTTTAATTCTTAACTTTTACTTTTTCTCTCTGCGCCATTCTCGCTGAGGCTCTCGAAGGCGGGTGCCTGAGACCCTCGAAGCGTGCCCGCTGAGTTAATCGAAGCGCGGCCGCTGAGGCTCTCGAAGCGTGGCCGCTGAGGCTCTCGAAGAGGGTCCCTGAGGCTCTCGATGGGCAACAAAAAACCCCTCACCAATAGCAAGGGGTTTAAATTTGATAAATTAGAAAAAATTAATGAACCACAATCTTCTTTGTCAAACTTTCAGTATCAGTCGATACTTTAATTAGCACCACCTGATCATGTACGTTTAAATTCAATCGTGTCATGGTCTCAGTTCCTTCTACAGCAATATCATTAATCAATTTTTGACCTACAATATTGAAGACAGATATTGTTGCTTTTGTGTTTTTATCAAATTGAGTTTGAACATAAGCGCTTTCCATGTCTTGTGCAATTATCACATTTTTAGACGAAGAATAATTATTGATAATGCCCGTTGGCGCACTATTATCTTCCTTACACACATATAAAAGAAAACGAGGAGCGGAAGTTGTATCGCTTATTGTAAACACATAGGGGCCTGCCTTTAAATCCTGTGTTTTCCCTAATAATTTATCCATCAAAATAATGCAATTATTTACATCTTCATATTCAAGAGCTGAAATACTATAGGTGCCGGTACTCATCACTTTAGCCAATACCGGAATACTAATAACACTCTGTGTAGCGGGTGGTATAGTCTGAATGGCATAATCTAGGTCATTTGCATCTTTTGTAGACAAGCTGGTATAAGCAGTATAAGGGCCAGGATAGCCCACATAGCCCGGTGTTTGAAAGATCTTATGAGCATCCCAGGCTCCATCAAAACTGTTGCTTGAATAAGGGTGAAAATGAATCACCGTTTCATCCCCATAATTACTGTTATCAGCTAAACGCAATCTCACAATTGGATCATTATTCTTTCTTTCTCCACGTAATAAAGGATTTGCTGCTGTGTTTGCTGTCGATTTTATGGTTTCATCATAATCAATAGTAGTAGTTGAGAGCGCTTCTACATAAAAACCCTGTCCTGCCGGAATCACATTATTCATTCCTGTAATTCCACTAGGATTGGAGGTCCCTCCCACATATTGCACGGCTCCACCGGTTCCCCCATTCAAATCAGCATTCCAGCCATAAATGGCATCATTCATTTTGGAAGAATTTGTATTTAGTCCCCTGAAACTAGCCCAGGAAATTGGACTTGCATAAGGATTAGAAATCAAATTGTAACTGGTGGTGCCGGTAGTTTTTGACAAAGGAATGGTGCCGCCATGCTGAATAATGTTTCCAGTATTAGTAAGACTGATATCGGTAGTGGTGTTCAAACCAGTACCTACATAAAACCATAAACCTTTTCCGGATGAAATACTGGTACCAGCACCCACACTTTGATCATAATCACCAGTTACTTCGTTCCAACCTTGAACTGAATTAAAACCTGTTCCCACACTCGATGTACTATTTAAGCAGGCGTTACAAGACATAGGCAATTGGCCATCCCAACTGCCAACTGTCTGACCCACAACACCACATCCCCCAAGAATGGCCCAGCCCGTGTTAGGTCCGGGGACCTTCGTTTCGACTATTATACTCCCCGTTATGCCGCCAGAAGCACCCATCGGCCCAATTCGAGCAGCAATTGTTTCAGAATGCAGCCTCACGTCTCCTGGAGTTACACAATTAATAGTTCCATTAGAGGCCGTTAATTGATCATAAATATCCAGCGGACTTGCAACGTTAAGTATGGCCCCAGGCCGATTTAGAATCAGCCCAGCCATTGATCTCAGATACAAAAATACTGAGGAATTAAGAAAGGTTAAATTATTAGTAATTGTGCCAGTGCCACCTATATTCAAATATGAACCGGGATAACCAAAAAACTCATGTAAAGTGATGTTTCCATTCAATGTTAACGTATAACCCTGAAATCGCATTATCGAGGAACAATCATAATCTCCAGTAACAGTCATATCACTAATAAAATAGATATTGCCACCCCCAGAAGCGTTCAGTGTTGCAAAACTTGCTCCAGCAGCAGCCATAATATAAACATTATTACCGCCAGTAATAAAAATATGTCCGGTTCCATCTCCTGCCAAAGCGCCCGACGACATATACCAAGTTCCAATCAAATTAAGACGGGAGTTACTAATTAGATTAACTGTGTAAGTATCAGGAATCCAGAAATTATTTATTGTCATAGTAGAACCTGACGCAGATAGGACACTTGAAACATACACTCTATCGTAATCATCTTCAGCAAGCAACGTTGTGCCCGTCTGATACCATATTATACTTCCTGGATTAAGTGTGGTTTTTGTTTTATCAAAGTTATAATTGGTATTTAACAAAAGTGTTGCGTTGTTATTTATGACTAAATTTGCTGTGCTGCTAGTAATACCCAATATGGCACCTGAGCCATAAGTAAGAGTAAATGCCGCAGTACCATCACCCAAATTTACAGTGGCAGCAGCATCCAGGCCCCATTGAGAACTTAATGTAACAGCAGAGTTCAGGTTATTAAAATTCCAGATATCGCCAAGTGCAAAGCTTGTAGGGTTAGCACCAGAGCCATTCGGCACCGTCCACCAGTGGTTAAGATTTGTTATGGTCCCCCCCGCCTGTAAATAATAATTTATTCCTGTTGCATACAGAGCATTATTCGTACCTACAAAACTAAATATTGTAGCGAGGCAGATTGTGAGAAATTTATTTTTCATGACTTAAAATAATTAAAATACGATTCAGTATGAGAGGTGAAAATACAAAAAAAAACTTGAAATATCAGCAGAGTCAGCATTTTTTCTGTTAAAAAGTACTGATTCTATCTTATTCTGCCTCTGATACTTTTCGTGCTTTTTTACATTTTGTTTTACTTTCATTTGTTGGGGTGGGTTGCATTTTAAGTGTTAATGCCTGGGTTTTACCGGTTTTTTAACAGTCCGCTGGGCAGGATTTGCAATCTTGCCCTGTTTATAGGCCCGTTGGGCAGGATTTGTGATCCGTTTTAACCGGATTTAGTATCCCGCCTCTTGAACTTTAAACCTTGTACTATGGCCCCTGAGTTTATCGAAGGGGAACCTTTTACACTGAGCCTGCCGAAGTGTGAACTATGGCCCCTGAGTTTATCGAAGGGGAACCTCGTACTATGGCCCCTGTGTTTATCGAAGGGGAACCTCGTACTATGGCCCCTGAGTTTATCGAAGGGGAACCTTGTACTATGGCCCCTGAGTTTATCGAAGGGGAACCTTTTACTATGGCCCTTGAGTTTATCGAAGGGGATCTTTGAACGTTTATAATGACTATTTTTGCCCTCAGGCATTTTTAAAGCCACCACTTATGATCAAGCGCGATACCCCCATTTTCAAACTCATTAAAGAAGAACTCCACCGCCAAACCAGCGGCATTGAACTCATTGCTTCCGAAAACTACGTGAGCAAACAAGTGATGGAAGCCATGGGCAGCATCCTCACCAATAAATACGCCGAAGGTCTGCCGTTTAAGCGCTATTACGGGGGTTGCGAGGTGGTAGACAAAGTGGAACAATTGGCCATCGACCGTGCCAAAGAATTATTTGGCGCTGCCTGGGTAAATGTGCAACCGCATAGCGGGGCCCAGGCCAATGCCGCAGTCATGCTTGCCTGTCTGAAACCGGGAGATACTATTTTAGGTCTTGATTTATCACATGGCGGACATTTAACCCATGGCTCCGCTGTTAATTTCTCAGGTAAATTATACCGCCCTACGTTTTACGGGGTGAAAAAAGAAACCGGCATTATTGATTACGAGGCCCTTGAGTACACGGCCAAAAAAGAGCGTCCTAAAATGATCATTTGCGGCGCAAGTGCGTACTCCCGTGATTGGGATTATATCAGGTTACGCAAGATCGCTGACGAAGTAGGTGCTCTATTATTTGCAGATATTTCGCATCCCAGCGGATTAATAGCCAAAGGGATCTTAAATGATCCATTGCCGCATTGCCATATTGTGAGCACCACTACCCATAAAACATTAAGAGGTCCCCGTGGCGGCATCATTATGATGGGCAAGGATTTCGAAAATCCTTTCGGTGAAAAAACACCCAAAGGAGAAACAAAAATGATGAGTACCTTGCTGGATATGGGCGTATTTCCAGGACAACAGGGTGGTCCTTTAGAACATGTGATCGCGGCCAAGGCTGTGGCATTTGGAGAAGCTTTAACCGACGACTATATGCATTATTGTGTGCAGGTGGTGAAAAATTCACAGACGCTGGCGAAAGGCTTTGTAGATTTAGGTTATGATTTGGTGTCTAAAGGCACAGATAACCACATGTTTTTGATTGATCTCAGAAATAAGAACTTAAACGGGAAAGAGGCACTGGCCGCTTTGGAGCAAGTAAATATTACCGTGAATAAAAACATGGTGCCCTTTGATGATAAGAGTGCGTTTGTGACGTCGGGCATCCGCGTTGGTGCAGCAGCCATAACCACCCGTGGGTTAAAGGAAAAAGATTGTTTTAAGATTGTGGAATTGATGGATACTGTTTTGAAGCAGAGAGAGAATCCGAAAGAGCTGGCGAAGATTAAGAAGAAGGTGAATACGATGATGGAGAAGTATCCGTTGTTTAAGGTGTAGAAGGGTAGTATATTGCAAATTCCCCATTTAACATTCAACATTTACAATTTAACATCTTTTCCTGTCTTGCCTCCCTCGGCCGCCATAGCCATAGCGTAGGCGGATAATTTTTCATTTCTAATTCATAATTCTTAATTTCTTTGCGGTTCCGTTTCTCCACACCCACATTGTTTAGCAAAAAAAAAGGGCCGGTTACCACCTTAGCCATTTTATCCGTAATTTTCTCAAATGATTGGAGCCATGCGACTATTTCGTAATCCTAAAAGATATTTACTGCTCTTCTTAGTCTTCATTTCCCTTGCCACGCGCTCTCAACCCCTCGATCTCAAGATTCTCAAAAACATTAACCAGGGGGAGTACCCTAAATGGGATAATTTTATGTTGGGCACTTCTAAAAGCGTATTTATTGTGATGCCGCTGAGCATTCTTGTTCCCGCCATTGACGGGTACCACCGAAACGATCAGGTAATGATTCGCAATGCGTATAAGAGTGCTATTACTATTGGAGTAGCTGCTCTGGTTACCTCCACGTTGAAATTTGCAATCCAACGTCCCCGCCCCAAAGTGCAGTACCCCAATGATATTATTGAACGCGATCATGCGGGGCCTTATTCCTTTCCCAGCGGACATACCACGGCGGCATTTGCAAGTGCTACTGCCTTAACACTGTCGTATCAAAAATGGTATGTGGCGGTGCCCGCATACTTGTACGCGGGTTTGGTGGGTTACTCGCGGATGCGCCTGGGCATGCATTTTCCTACCGATGTGCTGGGCGGCATGGTGGTAGGCATTGGTGCCGGTTTGCTCACCTGGAAATTAGATAAGGTGATGAATGGAAAGTGATTTTCTGTGTTGAGATAGGGGCACTTGTTGATGATGAACATGACCACACGTCATGGATGGTTCGTCACTCAGAGGGCGCTTAAATCAGTATTTCTGTGGCGCCCGAAGAGTCTTTTACTTTTCCCCTTTTATTGTGGCCTGTGACAGATTCATCGCGCCTCCACTTTTTTTGGCGAAGCGCTCTAAATGACGGCATCATTATTTTATTTTTACCTTTTCTCTGTTCCAAGCAAGGCGTCACTCAGAGGGCGCTTTACCAAATATTCTACGCAGCGCCCGAAGAGTCTTTTACTTTTCCCCCTTTAGGGCGGCCTATAACAGATTCATCGCGCCTCCACTTTTTTTGGCGAAGCGCTCTGAATGACGGCATCATTATTTTATTTTTAGCTTTTCTCTGTTCCAAGCAAGGCGTCACTCAGAGGTTGCTACTCCAATAGTTGCACTGCCTCCGATTTTTCTTACTTTTTCCCTTTCCCCGTCACTCAGCGGCCGCATCGGCATCCAGCACCTACCCCGCAACCACCTCTCGGTGAATGGGTGCTGGTGGTCTGGTCTCATAGAGCTAGAGTTGAACCCTAATGCCAATGATTAGCGCGTAAGCAAACACAGCTACGTCTTGGATAGTGCGGTGGCAGAAGGCGATTTGGTGCGAACCCGCATTTTTCGTTACGGGGGTTAAACATTTAAGCGTCATCGCGAAAAATGCAGGTTGGCAAATCGCCTTGATTTTTGCCCGCCCGGATGGACGGCTGCTCTCAAGTAATCATCCGTTCGGACGGGCTCCACTTTTGATCAAGCAAAAGTGGAAAAGAAAAATTAGATGGAATTCAATTGACACTATTAATCCTCAATGTTATCGATCAAAATTCTTAATTTAATGTTGTCGAAGCAACCTGTGCTGAGACCTGCACTGAGCACTCGCCCTGAGCTTGTCGAAGGGTGTCGAAGTGACTCGCCCTGAGCCAGTCGAAGGGCGTCGAAGCGACCTGTGCTGAGCTTGTCGAAGCATCAAGAAAAATGATAGTGCAGGCGCGAACGGTTACCCGTTAGCCGACGCACGAGCAGACCTGCTCGCCGCAGCGCCGCCTATGCGTCAGCAGGCGAGTCCTTCGCTATCGCCCGCCAGACCGAAGAAGATTCTCTTATGTCTTTCGGGCTGGCTCAAGATGACTACTTTGTGGTAAAACATTTATGCTTCCCACCACTTCGCTTTAATCCCTACAAACACTCCTTCGTTTTTAATAGAAATAGGATACGTCCTCAACGCAAAAGCACCGCCGGAGGTTTGTTTTCCGCTTTCCAGATCAAAGGAATAGCGGTGAAGGGGGCACACAATTTCATTGTTGGAGCTGCACATCCCTCTGCTTAGGCTCGCGCCATTGTGCGGACAGCGGTCCTGCACGGCATAAAAGCCTTTTGGTGTTCTGGTAATGCAGATCTTTTCCCCACGCAATTCAAACACCACAAAGGTGTTGAGTTGAATGAAATTCTCAAATTCAGATTGATTTTCAAATAGTTTGATCCAGTGGTGCATGTACAACAAATATAACGCAGATGGCTCAGATTCCACAAAGGTAAAACACAAAGGAGCAAAAATTGACAAAAAAGAGATATGACGCAGATAGCACAGATTACGTAGAGGATGGAGCAGAAAGGAAACTAAATTGAAAAAAATGACGCAGATTACGCAGAATACAAAAGAATAAGGATGCGATTGGGTTATTTGTAAGTTTAAAATTGGCATGAACCTTCCATCAAATCTGCGAAATCCGTGAAATCAGCGGCAATTCTACAACAAAAAATAACGCAGATTGCACTGATTACGCAGAGGATGAAATAATATGGATTAGATAGGTTTGGGGTGTGGCTTATAATTAGTATTAACCCTCAAAAAAATCTGCGAAATCTGCGTCTTATATTTTCCGCGCTATCAGCAGTAATATAGAAACCGATTTACTCTCAAATAATATCATTCATCGTATAAATCCCTTTCTTCCCTTTTAAAAACTCAGCCGCCATTATTGCACCCATGGCAAAGCCCTTACGGTTATGGGCTTTGTGCATAATCTCAAGATCATCAATGGCTGAGGTGTACTTCATTATATGTGTCCCGGGCACTTCCCCTTCTCGCACATCCTTAATGAACAAAGTGTTGGCACTTTTATCGCTAATGCTCCATTTTGTTTTGCGTTTAATTTTAGCTAAAACCTGTTCTGCCAATGTAATAGCCGTGCCGCTTGGTTTATCGAGTTTGTGAATGTGGTGAATCTCTTCCATGCTCACGTCGTATTCCTCATATTTATTCATGAGTTCGGCGAGATAAGTATTCACTTTAAAAAATAAATTCACACCAATGCTAAAATTAGTGGCATGAAAAAGAGCGCCGTTCCTGGCCTGACAAAAGGCAATTATGGCCTCGTAGTCATCGTACCACCCGGTGGTGCCCACAACTATTGGCACCTTGGCGTGCATGCACTGTTTTATGTTTTCAATCACGGTTCCCGGCGTACTGAATTCAATGGCCACATCGGCTTTTTTGAGTTCTTCGCCGCTGATCGCATCGGCATTATCTTTATCAATTTTTAAAACAATGTGATGTCCTTTTTGGAGGGCAATGGCTTCAATTTCCTTGCCCATTTTACCGTAACCTATCAATGCAATATTCATCTTATTTGAAATTTAATTTTAATGCTATTCCTGCGGCATAGCCCGGCTTGGAGCCCATTGCATAAATACCTTGCCAAGGGCTGATTTTAAATCCCAGATCGTCACTCACGTCAAACGTTTTAATATGCGCATCCACATTGGCATCGATGATGTTGAGTAGGTAAATCAGACCAAAGCCAATAACGGCCATATCGCGGTATTTTTTATAATATTTTTTCTCGGTCGATAATTGGTCGGTGGTATAGGTTCTCCCGTTATAAACGGCCGTTCCATTGGGATTTTCGACACTCGCAATAAGGGCCTGGCGGTATTCATTATATAATTTTTGGTTATAGGCGAACATATACCCTGCCCCTACTCCCACGCCATGGATAATAATAACTTTATAATATTTGCGGTTGTACACCTGGCCTAACCCGGGTACGAACATACTCATGAGAGCCGCTTTTCGGGGCGAATAATAGATCTGCTTTTTTTCTTCTTTTTTGCGCGCAACGCTATCGTTGCTTAATTTGAGACTATCCGTTTGGGCGCAGAGAAAATTCCCTGCCAGGAGAAACAAGATGACTATGGCTAGGTGACCTTTCAATTATTTCACCAGATCTTTAATGTTCATACTGCCCAGATCATTTTCTAATAATTTATCCATCTCATGCATGAGTTTGGTGATGTGGATTAGTTCGGAGCTATCGTTAATGGGGATGCTGTTCACTCCTTTTCGGTCGATGGCATCAATGAGGAACTTTACCGTTAATTTACTTTCGGTAATGCCGGGTTGGTAAACAATTTCTTTATCTTTTTCGGTCTTTACTTCGGCGAGGATTCCCGTTTGCACAAATTCATTCAGCAGAATGCGGGTCAACCGTGAGGGAAGGTCGAGTTGAGAGGAAATCTCTGTTGCATTCAATGGTTTTTCTCCTTTGTAAAAACGTTTTGCTATCAGGTTGGCAATCATTAAGGCCAGCACTTTTTTGTAACGGTTACTTAGATTTTTAATGTCTTCTTCCAGTTCGTAGTGATCCACATTCTCATTCGCATACGCCAGTTCGGCCCCCAGCAATACCACATACCAACTGTATTGCACCCAGATGAGGAAGAGAGGGAGTGCTGCAAAGCCGCCGTATATTGCATTCATGCGGTTGGCGCCTATCTGGAAATTAACGTAGACCCATCCCAGCACCTGAAATAAGAAGGCGGCCACCAGACCGGCAATAAAGGCTGAACTGAATTTAACCTTAACATTAGGCATGGCCACATACAAAAACGTGAAAAGCAACGCGAGTATTAAATAGGCGAAGGTTTTAATGATGAAGGTGCTTACGAAACCGAGCATGTAGAAGCGGGCAAGTTCACTTTGCACCAATACACTTAAACCCCCTGAAACAATGAGCATAAGAGGACCAATGAGCATGATGGTGAGGTAATCGGTGAGGATGCGCACAACAGTTCTTCCCTTTCTCACTTCCCAGATATGATTAAAAATGGTTTCAATATTCATGAGCAACGACATGATGCTCCAGAGCAAGAGCACAACCCCAAAGCCTGCGATCACGCCTCCTTTTGTATTTGACAGTAAGGAGTTGGCGTAAACAAAGGCGCTATTGAGAATATCTTCGTACTGCCGGTATTGGTTGAGAATTTGTTCCTGTAGATTTTTTTCATAGCCAAACCCTTTTGAGATCGCGAATGCAAGGGCCAGTATGGGCACAATAGAAAATAAAGTGTAAAAGGTAAGGGCGGTGGCGGAGGTAAGGCAATTATCATCAATAAACCCCTTAAATGCCAATACAAAAACACGAAGTTGGCGGATGAGAAACCCTTCGCCCTTTTTCAGTTTGCTGATTCTCACCTTCCACAGCCGTTTGGTGACAAACTCAAATACTTTTTTTACGTTGGAAATGAATTTCGCCATAAGAAACAAAATTAACAATTTATCGGGAAGGATTTTGGATTAAAATCTGGGGCCTAAGCTTGAATGTGTTTCATGCTATTTCGTTTAATCATGAAGACTTTTTAGGTGGCATTAAAACAACCCGTCATTCAGAGGCCGCATAACCCAGTAGATCCGCGGCAGCCAAATAATCTTTTACCATTGATCGTCACTCAGAGGGCGCTAACCGAAATGATGAAAATCGGTCGAAGAGTCTTCTACCATGCACCGTCATTCAGAGGCCGCCTCGCTAAAGAGTAAATAGGCGGCCGAAGAATCTCTGTTCCGGGGATTCCAAAATAATTGGGCCTTTGACAGATTCTTCGCGCTTTCCTGCTTTTTTTGGCGAAGCGCTCTGAATAACGGAATCACTGTGTCATTTTGAATACTTCTTAAATTCGGATAGTTCGTCACTCAAAGAGCGCGTACCGAAATCAGGAAATGTGCCTGAAGATTCTTTCACCTTTCCCAAAAAGAAGAATTAAGAATGAGTAAAAGAAAAACAACCCTGTTTGCATTTAATCATTGAAAGCCCTCCCGGAAAACAGAATTTAATTTAACTTAAGCCCCAACAAATTACTGTGACCTCAAGAAAAAATTATTTCTTCCAACTCCTTGGTCCGCTGCTCGCGGTGCTCATTTGGCTCTTTGCCGATCTCGATCCAAACAACCATCAGGTAAGCCTCATGGCCGGAGTAGCCGTATGGATGTGCACCTGGTGGTTTAGCGAAGCGGTGGGTCTCGCCGTCACCGCTTTGGTGCCGGTTTTTATACTTCCTGTTTTAGGTATCGCCGATTGTAAATCGGTATCCCAACAATATTCCGACAGTATTATTTTTCTGTTTATCGGCGGATTTATGCTGGCATTTGCCATTGAGAAATGGGATTTCCACAAACGCATTGCGTTGAAGATTCTTTCTTTGGTGGGAAGAAATCCGGCTACCATGTTATTGGGAGTCATGTTATCTACTTATTTGATTAGTAATTGGATTAGCAATACCGCCACTACCATGATGTTATTTGGTGCCGTATTTGCGCTTATTCACGAAACCAAACAGTACATTGTAGAGCACAAACAAAAATTCTCGGCGGCCCTCTTATTGGGATTGGCCTTTTCTGCCACTATTGGCGGCATGGCCACGCCGGTGGGAACTCCTCCCAATATGTATTTTTTTAAAGCTTATAAGGAGGCTTTTCCCGGAGACGCCGAATTAAATTTTATGAAATGGAGTCAGATTGGATTCCCCATTTCTCTGGCATTTTTGCTCTTAACATTTTTAGTCTTGTACTTCTATTTTTTGAGAAAAAAGGTGAAGTTAGAAATCACGCCCCACTATTTTACAGAAGCGTATCATAAATTAGGACGTTTTTCTTACGAAGAAAAATGGGTCTTTACCCTTTTTGTTTCCTGCATTTTGCTGTGGCTCACCAGAGCCGACATCGATTTCGGGACCTATGTATTTAAAGGGTGGAACCACTTGTTTGTGATGCCCACTTATATCGATGATGCCTTTGTGGCACTTTTGGCGGCCTTTGTACTCTTTTTGGTGCCTTCAAAGAAAAACCGGGGAGAAGCCTTACTTATTTGGGAAGATGCAAAAAAGCTGCGCTACGATATTATTTTAATGTTCGGCTCAGGCTTTGCATTGGCGTATGGTTTTGAAAAATCGGGCTTGAGCAATTGGCTGGCCACAAGTTTAATTATACTTAAGGGAGTGTCGCCCCTGTTAATCATTTTGGGAATCTGCCTCATTGTTACCTTAATTTCTGAATTTGCCTCCAATATTGCCAGTATTCAATTGGCCCTTCCCATCATGTTGGCCCTGCAGAAAGATCTGGACCTGCCTCCCCTTTTGCTGATGATGCCGGCCACGTTTGCTGCTTCCCTGGGATTTATGTTGCCGGTGGCCACCGCTGCCAATACCATTGTTTTTGGAACAAAGGAAATAGAGATTCGTGATATGATGCGGGTAGGATTGGTATTGGATATCTTAGGAATATTGGTGATCACATGCTTGTGTTATTTATATTTGTCGTGATGATACGTGCAAAAAACATTCATAAAAAATTTGGCGAACTTGAAATTCTCAAAGGACTGGATTTGGAAATTAATAAAGGAGAAATTATTTCCATTGTAGGTTCTTCGGGTGCGGGCAAAACTACGTTGTTAACCATTTTGGGAACGCTCGACCGGCCGAGTTCGGGAGAAGTGGAGATAGATGGCGAGCGCATCACCAATTTATCGGATAAAAAACTGGCAGCTTTTCGCAATAAGAATATAGGATTTGTATTTCAATTCCATCAATTATTGCCCGAATTTACGGCACTTGAAAACGTGAGCATTCCGGCATTGATTGCCAATAAAAGTAAGAAGGACGCTGAAAAAAAAGCAGCGGAACTATTGGACGTGTTTAATTTATCAGATCGTCTGCACCATAAACCTTCCGAATTGAGTGGTGGCGAGCAGCAACGCGTGGCTGTGGCGCGGGCGCTTATCAACGACCCTAAAGTGATATTTGCCGATGAACCAAGTGGCAATCTCGATAGTAAAAATGCGGAAGAATTGCATCATTTGTTTTTTCAACTCCGCGATCAATTCAAACAAACTTTTGTGATTGTGACCCACAACACAGCCTTGGCCGCCATGGCCGACCGCACTCTCACCATGCGTGACGGGAAGATTGTTTGACCCTGCCTACTGCCTACTGCCTACTGCCCCTGCCTACTCCCCACTGCTAACTTCCTAATAGACTTATCTTATTGCTTCTTCGTGCCCTCAGTGTCTTAGTGGTTCCCCGCTAAGCAATTAATTGCAGAATCTAATCCTAATCCCTAAATTTGATAGCCCTCTCATATAACATCCCCGTTCAATGAATCAACACCCGAATCATATGATGAAAGCGCTCATAGAGCGTGAACAAAACGGATTGTTGAGGAAACTAAAAAATTCATTCCCCCCTATCGATTTTTGCAGCAACGATTATCTGGGATTCGCTAAATTAGGATTACTCAGCAAAAAAGTACAGGAATCCTCCGAGGCGGGTCCAAAATCTCTTGGCTCCACGGGCTCGCGACTCATCAGTGGCAACAGCCATTTTATTGAAGACGCTGAAAAACAAATTGCTTTGTTTCATCATGCGCAAAGTGCCCTTATTTTTAATTCGGGCTACGATGCCAATATAGGTTTGTTGTCGAGTGTGGCTCAAAAAACAGACCTCATCTTATACGATGAATTTGTGCATGCCTCTATTTACGATGGCATTCGATTGAGTCAGGCCACCCACTATAAATTCAGTCACAACGATCTTCATTCTCTGGAAGAGCTCATAGGCCGTCATCAAAAGAATTTTGATAGTATTTATGTGATTGTTGAAAGCGTGTTTGCCCTTGACGGTGATTCTGCACCCTTAATTGAATTAGCAGAAATCTGTAATCCCGGAAAAAACATTTTTCTTATTGTTGACGAAGCCCATGCCATTGGTGTATTTGGCAAGCAAGGCCGGGGATTGTGCAACGCTTTGGGCATTGAGGCAAATTGTTTTGCTCGCATATACACCTACGGTAAAGCCATGGGTTGTCATGGTGCGGCCATTGTGGGAAGCGAGATCTTAACCAAGTACCTCATTAATTTTGCCCGTTCATTCATGTATACCACGGCCCTACCCGAACATTGTATTGACGCCATTCTCCACGCTTATCAGTTGTTGATTGAAACAGATCAAAAAGACGCCCTGCAAAATAACATCGCTTATTTTTATTCACGATCGGGCAACTTAAAGCATTGCGTCAAAACACAAAGTGCGATCCACAGCATGAAAATAGGCAGCAACGAACAGCTCGATCACTGCGAAAGAGCACTCGCAGAAAAGAACATCCACATCCGTTGCATTAAAAGTCCGGTAGTAAAACACGGTACCGAGCGGCTTCGTTTCAGCATTCATTCTTTTAATACCCGCAGCGAGATTGATGCGCTGGTAGAGGTATTAAACGGATTTAAGTTTTAAGGAATTTAAATACTTTTCCCGGTTTTTTGGAAGCCGGGCGAGGTTTCTGCTTTTTTAACCGCAGAGGTCGCAGAGTAGCTCACAGAGAAACACAGAGAGGATCAACCTTTGTGCCTCTTTGTGCCCTTCCTTTGTGCTCTTTGTGGTTTCTGCCTTTTTAACCACAAACACAAAGGTTTACGCAGAGGGCACGGAGAAGAACAAATTCACTCTGTGTGCTCCATCGCCCTAATGCACCAAATCTCGCTTCGTAAACACACGCACCGGATAGAGCGCTGCCAAAAACCCTATCAACATAATTAATGAAAAGATCCATATAAAATCCATCACCCTCAATTCAATGGGGTAATAGGGAATGATAAAATCATTTCCAAAAGCAACCAAATGAAATTGGATCTGCATCCAACACACCAACAAACCCAACCCCAGCCCGAGCAAAGCACCAATGCCGCAAATTAGAAAGGCTTCGCGCATAAATATATTTCGTATGAGTGTCATAGTTGCCCCCATGCTGTAAAGTGTTTTGATATCCTTTCGCTTCTCGATAATGAGCATGGTTAAGGCACCAATAATATTAAAAGTTGCTATTACCAATATAAAGGCAAGAATAATAAACGTGGCCAGTTTCTCGGTCTCCAGCGATCTAAACAAAGCATCGTTTAGCTCGTACCTGTTTTTCACCTGGAACTCCTTTCCCAACTTTTCCTTGAGGAGGCTCTGCACCTTTTCGCTCTGGCCCTTCTCGCAGGCAATTTCAAGAGCGCTGATCTTACCGGGAGTATCAAACAATTTTTGCGCCGTTTCCAAACTCACAAATGCATATTGGTAATCTAATTCTTCGTTGAGTGAAAAGATGCCGCTCGGACTGCAGTAGATCTGATTTAAATTATCGTCGGGAAGGAGGTTATTTAATTTTCCTTTCACCGGACTGAACAAGCTTAATTCATTTACAAACACATGCAAATTCAGATCGAGTTGATTGGCAATGCCTTTTCCCAAAACAATTTTTCGGTTGTGCAATTCACTTAAACCATATTCACCCTCTATGAGGGAAGAATCAATTTTGGTGATCTTGCCAAAATTCTCATCCACACCTTTCAGTGTAACAAGCGTTTGCTTATCGACATTCTTCATTAGAATTTTATCGGTGATGCTCCGCGATACCAAGCGAACACCTTGAGTAGATAGCACGCTAGAAAGTAATTTGGGATCTTCTGAAAAATTCTTTCCACTGAGGGTCGTGATCCGGATTTCGGGTTCAAATGCATTATAAATAGTGGCCACTGCACCGGTTAAACCATTCATGGCAGAAAGGATCACAATGAGTGCGCCGGTGGTGATAGCAATGGCAAAGATACTGATCCAACTAATGATATTAATGGCGTTGTTGGACTTTTTCGAAATGAGGTAACGTTTCGCTATGTAAAATGAAACATCCAGAGGATCACTTTTTTAGAAGCGCGTCAATCTTCATGGCATAGTCCAGAGAATCGTCGATGAAGAACATCAATTCAGGAACAATGCGCAATTGTTTACCTACGATCATTCCTAATTTTTTTCGGATCACATTATTTTGATCTTCAATCATTTTAAAGATCACGTTTTTATCTTTACTCCCCCCCATAATACTAACATACACTTTGGCGGAACTCAGATCGGGGCTCACACGCACTCCGGTAACGGTAATGAAACCACCACCAAAAAGAGAACGACTTTCACTTCTGAAAATTTCGGCCAGTTCTTTGGCGAGTAGCTTGTTTACTTTTTGTTGTCGCAGGCTTTCCATGGCACAAATGTACTGAGTTTTTGTGCTATATTTGTTGCTTACATGAAAAAACTATTTTCGGTCTTAAAGTACTGCCGGTACTATAAAACATCTACCGTCCTCAACATTGTTTTTAACATCCTGTATGCGCTCTTTTCGGCCGCCACATTGGCCCTTATTGTCCCTTTTTTGGACCTCCTTTTTAAAACCAACGACAACGGCATCATTAGTATTTTGCTTTCGGGTCCGCCCCACTTCGAGTTTTCGCCCGCGTATTTACAGAAACTGTCCAGCTATAATCTGGCATTATTGATCACCTTGGGCGGTAAGGCCAATGCGCTTATCATCATTTGTGTGGCGGTGTTTGTAATCACGTTCTTTAAGAACATTTTTCGCTACTTGGCCATGTTTTTTATTGCCACCATCCGAAATGGCGTGGTGCGTGACCTGAGAAATAAGATCTACCGCAAATCCCTCGATCTGCCGCTCAGCTACTACAGTGAAGAAAAAAAAGGTGACTTAATGAGTCGCATGACCACCGATGTTCAGGAGATTGAATGGAGCATCATGCAGTCGCTCGAAATGATTTTCAGAGAACCGCTCACCATTGTGATTTTGTTTACCAGCATGCTTTTTATAAGTATTCCGCTTACCATTTATGTGCTTGTGTTGATGCCGGTGGCTGCTCTGGTTATTGGATTTCTTGGCAAGAGTTTAAAAAGCGCTGCCCATCGCACCAAGGAAACTCTGGGCAATTTGATCAGCGTGATTGAAGAAACGTTGGGAAGTTTAAAGGTGATTAAAGCTTTTAGCGCGGAAGCTCCCATGCAAAAGAAATTTGAAGACCTCAACGAAAGTTTTTTTAAACAGTCGGTGACCGTGTACCGAAAAACAGACCTGAGTTCACCTTTATCGGAAGTACTGGTAACAGCCATCTTGATGCTTATTTTGTTTTTAGGGGGAAGCATGGTATTTACGGGAGAATTAAGTGGCGCCTTGTTCATTACCTATTTTGCCTTTGCTTCACAATTGGTGCCCCCTATTAAACAAATTACGGTGGCCTACAATAATTTACAAAAAGGGGTGGCCAGTGAAGAGCGCATCAATAAAATTTTGCATGCCGATAATGCCATTGAAGAAACGACACATCCCAAAGATCTGCCGGCACTGAAGCACCAGATCGTGTATAAGAATCTCTCCTTTGCTTACCACAAAGGTGATCAGGGCTATGTGCTCAGGAATATTGACTTAACGATTGAAAAAGGGAAGACGATTGCATTGGTGGGTCAAAGCGGAAGCGGTAAGACCACTCTGGCAGATATGTTGCCCCGTTTTTACGATGCCGATAAAGGAGAATTATTGATCGACGGCATCAACATCAAAGACCTCAAAATAAGAACTCTTCGCGACCTGATTGGTGTAGTAACACAGGAGAGTGTGCTATTTAACGATACCGTATTAAGTAATATTGCGTTTGGGATGAAAAACGTGACGCGCGAGCAGGTGATTGAAGCGGCGATCATCGCCAATGCGCATGAATTTATCACTGCTTTGCCAAATGGCTACGATTCGGTGATTGGCGATCGAGGCGGGAAATTAAGCGGTGGTCAGCGTCAGCGGTTAAACATTGCCCGCGCGGTATTGAAGAACCCCGATATACTTATTTTAGATGAGGCTACTTCGGCACTCGATACCGAAAGTGAAAAATTGGTTCAGGATGCCTTGAGCAACCTCATGAAGAATCGCACGAGCATTGTGATTGCCCACCGTTTGTCGACCATTGCGAACGCCGACGAAATTATTGTGATGAGTAAAGGGGAAATCATTGAGCGGGGAAATCACCAGGAGCTTCTGAGCCTGAACGGCACCTATAAGAAGTTATGCGATATGCAGAGCTTTAAGTAAAACCCCGCCCGACCAGGCCAAATATCAAACTTTGTCGTACGGGTGGGCCCGCCCGACCAGAACAAGTACACCCTTGTGGTCGTTCGGGCGGGCACTTAGACACTAAGGACACTGAGGAACACTAAGTAGTAAGCAGTAAGCAGTGGGCAGTAAGCAGTGGGCAGTGGGCAGTAGGCAGTTGCTTGGGCAGAAACTGCTAAGACTTAAGAACACCAAGAAGCACTAAGAAAATCATACCAATGACTGTCACTCAGAGGGCGCATTGATGAGAGGTCCTGTGGCGCCCGAAGAGTCTGCTACCATGCACCGTCATTCAGAGGCCGCCTCTCGAATTACTACCGGGGCGGCCGAAGAATCTCTAACCATTGACCGTCACTCAGAGGGCGCATAGGCCGATAATTCCATGGCGCCCGAAGAGTCTCTTAACTTTCTCCTTTTGTAAGGGCTTATAACAGATTCTTCGCGCTTGCATTTTTTGTGGTGAAGCGCTCTGAATGACGGTATCATTATTTTATTTTTAGATTTTTCTCTGTTCCAATTAAGGCGTCACTCAGAGGGCGCTTCACCAACTATTCTGCGCAGCGCCCGAAGAGTCTTTTACTTTTCCTTTTTATCGTGACCTGTGACAGATTCCTGCCCGTCACAAATTCTGTGCCGCTAAAGGCGCGGATACTGAGTACACAAAGTAACAAGCAAGCACACTGGTAGGAAGCGTCTTCGCCCCCAGCAATCGTCAAATCAAAAATCGTCAATCACCAAGTCGCAAATTTCGATCGTAAATTGTAAATTAGCCAATTTCAAATTGAAACGCAGATAATTTGTAAATTGCAAATTGTCAATCGTAAATAAATAATTTTTACCATGTCCGGTCAACTCTTCATCGTCCCCACTCCCATCGGTAACCTCGAAGACATTACGCTGCGGGCCATCAACACGCTTAAATCAGTGGACCTCATTTTGGCGGAAGACACCCGCACCTCTTCTTTCCTGTTGAAACACTTACAGATTGAAAAACCTTATCGTTCCTACCACCAGCATAACGAACATCAAGTCCTCGAACAGATCGTTGACATGCTTAAGACGGGCAAAAACATTGCGCTTATTTCCGATGCGGGCACGCCCGGAATTTCTGACCCCGGATTTTTATTGATCCGCGAAGCCATTGTAAATGACGTAAATGTAATTACGCTGCCCGGAGCCACTGCTTTTGTACCCGCCTTGGTGAACAGTGGTTTTCCCTGCAACGAGTTTTGTTTTTATGGATTTCTCCCTCAAAAAAAAGGGAGACAAAGCAAATTGAAATTGTTGGCACTGGAAGAGAAAACCTTTATTTTATATGAGTCGCCCTTTCGGTTACTTAAGTTACTAGAGGAACTAAAGGAATATTTAGGTCCTGCCCGAAGAGCAAGCGTATCGCGCGAACTCAGTAAATTATTTGAAGAAACCAAACGCGGAACGCTTGAGGAGTTGATTGCACATTTTACTGTAAAACCTGTGAAGGGGGAAATTGTCGTAGTAGTTCGCGGAAATAAAGAATCGAAACATGAAGAAACAGAATAAGTTCCGCAACATAGGGGCTCCTCCCGGAACCCTTCAATACAGCGGAGTGCACAATAGCCCCAAGATAAAGATCACGCTTATTGAATTTACCGAAAAGGATTATTTTGAGAAAGAATTTTACGACCTCTCCGAATGTTTGGCGAACGTTAGGCCGGGGATGATTAAATGGATCAATGTGGAAGGGGTTCACAACATAGATCTGATCGAAAAAATTGGAAAGATCTATAATATTCACCCCTTAACCTTGGAGGACATTGTGCATGTGGAGCAGCGTCCAAAATACGAGGATTATGAGCATTATCTCCTTGCCATCATGAAAATGATCCACTACAACGATCATGTAGAAGCCGAGCAACTCTCTCTTATTTTGGTTCACGACACCGTTATTTCCTTTCAGGAACCTATGGGTGGCGATGCCTTTGACATCATTCGGTTGCGTTTGCGTCAGGCGAAGGGGCGCGTTCGCAAGCATGGTGCCGATTACCTCTTTTACGCCTTAATGGATGCGGTGGTGGACTATTATTTTCACGCCATCGAAAAAATAGGAGATAAGGTGGCGAAGATTGAAGAAGAGATCATTCGCGAGCCAAAACGAAGTTCATTGCTGGAATTATACGCCTTGAAGCGGGAGGTTATTTTTCTGCGAAAACAAGTGTGGCCCCTGCGCGATATGTTGAGCAATTTGCTGCGTTCGGAGTCTGAATTTATATCCGACAATACCCAATTGTTTTTTCGCGATTTGCAGGATCATAGTACCCGCATCATTGATACCATAGAGACCTACAGAGATTTGTTGAGTGGGATCATGGACATTTACCTCAGCACCAATGCCAACCGCATGAATGAGGTGATGAAGGTGTTAACGATCATGTCCAGCATCTTTATCCCCGTTACATTTGTAGCGGGGGTGTATGGAATGAATTTCGAATACATGCCTGAGTTAAGGTCTCCTTATGGATACGCTGCAATATGGGTAGTAATGCTCAGCATTATGGGAGGCTTGGTGATTTACTTCAAGAAAAAGAAGTGGATGTAATTGGGTTTTCTGAACCTCAGAAATTCAACTAGTTAATTTCAACGGCTTCCGGGTACTTGGCTTTCCAATTTTTCAAACTTTCTTTTGTTCTTACAGTAATCACTGTGCGGTTATCGATGCGCAGTTTTACCAGGTAAGTGCTTCCTTTTATTTCAGATCTTTTTGCTATTGCTTTCATGTTGTTTTTAGTACGTCTTTTAATTATTAACACAAATAAACCAAAAATGTTGGATTACTAAAGTTAAATTTAACCAATTTAGCCACCTAGATGTGTGAAATAAACCAAAATCATGTCCAAATGCCGCCAAAAGTGAGGAAAATCACTCGTTTTTCTAATTCCGGGCCCGAGATTGGGTCGGAAACGGATTGGTAAGACTTGAGGGAGGCAAGAGCCAGGACTGCATTGAGCAGGGAAGTAGGACTAATAGGGGCAGGACAAGAGGGAATCAGGAGACAGGACGCCAAAGTGCCGGGAAGAAGGATTTAAGATTAAGATTTAAGATTAAGATTTAAGAGGTAATAGATGAGCTCTAGACACGTGCCACTATAGTTTCCCTTTGTATAACACAAAAAAAAGCGCCCTTTTGAGACGCTTCTTTTAATTTATTTGTTGGCTTATTTTACCTGCTTAATAATAGCTACAAAAGCATCGGGGTGATTCATCGCTAAATCGGCCAATACCTTACGGTTCAATTTCAAACCTTTGGCATTTAATTTTCCAATAAACTCTGAATAACTCATGCCGTGCTCTCTTACACCGGCATTAATACGCTGAATCCACAAACCACGCATGGTGCGTTTTTTGTTCTTACGATCGCGGTAAGCGTACGTGAGACCTTTTTCGAGGGTGTTTTTAGCAATGGTCCAAACATTTCCTCTTGCACCCCAATAACCTTTGGTTAAATTGAGGATTTTTTTTCTGCGAGCCCTGCTGGCTACGTGATTGACACTTCTTGGCATTTTTTCTTTTTTTTAATGTGAGGGGCTTAACGCCTGATTCACGATTTTGGATTTTAGTGCTCTTTACGAGGCTTCTTTACTAAAATCCGGGTTAAACATTTGTTTAATTAACCGATATACTCTTAATTGAAATCTCTTAGATCCCCAACATGAACTTTACGTTCGGGGTGTCGGAGGCATGTACCAGTCCACTCTTGGTTAAACCGCGTTTACGGTCCTTTTCCTTTTTGGTAAGGATGTGACTCTTGTAGGCATGCTTTCTTTTAATTTTACCGGTTCCAGTGAGCTTAAATCGCTTCTTAGCACTGGAATTAGTTTTCATTTTTGGCATCTTATCTTGTTTTTAAGGACGGCAAATATACGGTTTTATTGAACTTATGCAAAGAAAATTGTTGAAAAAAACAAGATTTTACTTCATTTCTGCCCTCCGATTGTGGCATTTTTCATAATTTGCCGCAACATTAACGAAATAAACATTTTTACATCATGGTTCAATTCGCCAAACTAAGCCTCAAAACAGTTATTTTATTTGCATTCCTCACGCAAACCGGCTGCAAGAAATCACAGACCACCAATACCGATTTGGAAGTTCAGCCTTCTGCCGAGTTCACAACCGATAAGGCCGAATACAAAGCGGGTGAAACCATTCATTTGATTAATACCTCCAGCGACAGCGAGCGATTCCGTTGGACTTTTCCAGACGGACAAACAGGCAAATCATCCAATGCCGATTTTTTTGTGAGCGAATCGCAGGTAGATCAGACTCTCACCTTTAAGCTTGAAGCCTTTTCCAAAAACGGCACACGCTCAGACTATTCTGTAAAAACGGTAAAAGCCAAAGCCACGGAGGGACAACTCGTACTGTACACATTTTTTGGTTCCTTACTTGGTGCCAATGCCGATATTTTGGTTGATGGAAAAGCCTTCGTTCAGGTTACTTTTTCCACAAATACAAGTGTACCCAGCTGCGGACAGGCCGGATATCCTACTCTCAACATACCAATCGGAGCCCACTCCATTACTGTTAATAAAGGCGGCTTAACATATGGCCCAAAGGTTGTTCAAATTACCTCCGGCGGCTGTGCTATATGCCAGATCTGACATTCCCTAGTAACCTCACCTGTGAAACCCTTGAGTGTTTAGTTCGGGAATTTTAGCACAGGTGTGATATCATAATACTCCTCCACCTGCTCCAGTTTTCCATTTCGTCTGAAGGACACCTTTGTTTCAACAAATCCCTTGCACCATTTTTGATGCGACTCAAAACGCATGTCCATCATCTCCTTCTCGTTTATTTTTTCAAGGATGCGTAATACCCTTAGCGTCGCTTTGTCGATCCAGATTTGATTGCTGCTAAGGTCGTTTTCGAGCGCCCCCATCACCAGCACCTCGGCCCCATTCCAATGCTGTGCGGAGAGTTGTTCAAAAGCGTAATCCGCCTGATGCAAACGCACTTTCACATCTTCCAAATTACGGTAATACATGCCCCCCAGAATCAACAGCAAACTATTTGAATCAACCCTGGCTTTTACCACTTTTCCTCCTTTGAAATTAAATGCGCTGTCATTTCTAAACACCACATAATTTCCATCACCCTTCTCTCCCACATCGATTCTGAATTTGTCAGGAAAAGAAATAGCTTCCTTCCATTCACTATGGCCTGACACCGTGTCGGCCTTATAATGCGTATTGTGCTGCGAAAATGTGTAGGTTCTGCAGGGCCCCTGATAAAATTTTTGATGCAAGACAGCAAGAAGTTCCGTTCCCGTTTTAAATGCAGGATTGTCATGAGATTGAGCCATTAGCAGCCCATTCAATAAAAAGCCCAACAAGGAGAACAAGAGCGTTCTCATTTTCCTTTTGGCTCAGGCTCTAAAACAAAACGTTTGTATTCTTTTTCATTAAAGTAATATTGTGCGAGTCGTTTAAAATCATCACTCTTCAGCGCTTCCACCCATGATTTGTAAAGATCCAAGTCATTCAATTGTTCTCCGTACGCATCGGCATTGCTGATATAGCTCAGCCAATAGTTATTTGTTTTCAGATACACCTCAAACTCCTTCAACAGTGTTTCTTTTATTTTTCCTAAATTGATATCGCTGCAGCCATTTGTTTTCACTTTCTTAATTTCTTCGTTTGTTGCATTGATCAATGTTTCAACATTATCGGGCGCACACGAAAAATTGACGGTATAGCGGTAGGCGCCTTTTGGAAAGTGCTCGAGCATGGGATAAATTCCCACGCCATAAACACCACCCTTATCTTCTCTGAGGTTCTCACGTAGCGTAATGTTTAATAAATTGGCAAGGACTCGGGTTTCAAAACGATTTTTTCGGTTATAAACAACTTCACCATCCCAAATTAATTGAACGGTACTGCGAGGTTCATTGCCTTTTTGAAAGATCTTACTAATGGTGCCTTTCGGATTTTTTTGATGAATGTCGACACATACCTCATGATTTACAGGAGCTGAAATACCGCCTATGTATTTTTCAACAAGTGGTTTAATGGAATCGGGATTAAAACTTCCCACAATCGTGAACACAAAATCACTGGGGTCTTGATAACGCTCCTTGTAGATCTTGTAGGAACGACCCAGGTTCACCTCATTCACCGTAGCCTCCGTTTCGGGAGCCGAACGCACATGGTATCCGGACATGATATAGTTTACCGAATCGCCGAAAACTTTTCGGGGGTCGGAGGACATGTTTTGGATAAATCCCTTTTGTTGCTGAATGTAGGCGGTAAAGGCTGCGGAATCAAGACGGGGCATTACAAAAGCAGCATAGGCCAGTTGGAACAAGGTTTCCACATCCTTTTTTCCACTTCGGCCATCCAATGTCTCCGAAAGCGGGCCCACTCCGGTATGCAGAGAGGCAGTCTTATCTTGTAAATATTTTTCAAGGGCGGTAGCGTCAAAATTTCCAAATCCCATTTGTTCCTGAACGGCATTGCTGGCATCGGCCGATCTGTAAAGTGCATCGGGATATAAATTTGTACCTCCCCAGCTAAATGCTTTAAATAAAATTTCATCGTCTTTAAAATCGGTCGCTTTTAATAATACGCGGGCGCCGTTCCCCAGGGTCCACTCTGTGACCCCGTGACCTTTGTCGGCAGTTTTCGTAATTTTTTGGGGAATGGGCGGCGAAGTAATAAATGGCGTAGTTACCACTTTGTCGTCATACTTTTCCAAAGGGGTGGTTTGTTCGGCTTTCAGAAAAAGGGCTCTAACGTCGGCCTCTAACGGAATCGTATTTCCATCTTTTTCCGACATCATCAAAATGAGCATCGCATTTTCACCTTTTGGTCTGATCCAAGCTGTTGAAAGCGCATTTACTTCTTCAAGGGTGATTCCCGGCAGCAGATCTTTTACGTATTTAAATTCATTCTCAATGCCCGGCACGCAATCGCCTGTTAAATAATACTGAACGTATTCGCCCACGATGGATTTTGATTCGGTTTTATCGCGTTCGTTATAGGATTGTTCAAACTCCGTGAGCATTTGTTTTTTCTTTCGTTCAAATTCTGTTGTAGTAAACCCGAACCGGCGCGCTCTCTCATTTTCAACCACAGCGGTTTGAATGGCTTTATCAGCTTTTCCATTGGGAAACAACACAAAACAGTTATAGGCACTTTTGTTCCGAACCGTGCCTGAATAGCCGGCGCCTGCGTACAAAATTCCTGAATTAGGTTTTTTGGTGAGTTCATTTAACCGTGCGCCGATCATGCCATTAAACAACTGCCTTTTTAAATGCTCCCGATAGTCGTTGTACGATTTCACTTTGTGCGCCTCATCAAAATACATCAGTTGCAACACATTGTAGGGCGATTCTTTATCACTCACCACACTCACACGAAGATCTTTTTGATCAGGCACCGGCCATGATTCTAATTTGCGGGGACTTTTAGTTACCGGAATTATTGAAAATTGTTCTTTCACCAGTTTTTCAGTAGCGTCCACGTCTATATCGCCCACTACCACAATGGCCTGCAAATCGGTGCGATACCAATCGTGGTAAAAATCACGTAACAAGTGTTGCTTGCAAGTTTGCAGAATTTCCGGTTTTCCAATGGGGAAACGATCGGCATAGCGCGAATTTTTAAAAAGTATGGGCCAGTATTTACGACTCATTCGCTCAAAAGCACCCTGCCCCAGTCGCCACTCTTCCATTACCACTCCTCTTTCCTTTTCCACTTCTGTGCTGTCGAAACTCAGATTGTGTGCCCAATCTTCGAGAATTAAAAAACCTTTTTTATAACTGTCTTCTTTGTCGGTTGGAATCTGCAGCATGTACACCGTTTCGTCGAAACTGGTATAGGCATTGAGATCGGGGCCGAATTTGGTGCCAATACTTTCGAGGTAATTTACCAAATCATTTTTCTTAAAGTTCGTTGAGCCGTTAAACGCCATGTGCTCTACAAAGTGTGCGAGACCTTGTTGGTTGTCATTCTCCATGGTGCTTCCGGCATTTACAGCCAGACGCAGTTCGGCTCTTTTTTCGGGTTTGGCATTATATTTAATAAAGTACTTCATGCCGTTTGGAAGGACGCCGGTGCGGGTTTTTGGATCAATGGGAAGAGCTTCCCCCGTATTTTTTGCTGTTTGAGCAGGAAGAAAAAGCGAAATCAGGAGGACAGAAGTAATTAGAATAAGTTTTTTCATGGCTTTACTTTTTTAGGTAACTAATTCGAAATTAAAAAAGAAAGGTACAACAATTTAATCAGATAAAAAGTCCGCGCTTTTTCCCATTCATATTCCTAACTTTACGCCATGTCTGAAGGTTATTCCGATCATATTGCTTCCCTTTTAAAGACCCTACCGGAGGGACCCGGCGTGTATCAGTATTATGACGAAGACCATACTTTATTATATGTTGGAAAAGCAAAGAACTTAAAAAAGAGGGTAAGTTCCTACTTCAATAAGGAACATGACAGCGGACGATTGCGGATTATGGTGCGCAAGATTGCTGATATTAAGATGGTAAAAGTAAATAGCGAACTCGATGCGCTGCTTTTGGAAAATAACCTCATTAAAAGTCTCAAGCCCCGTTACAATATTAATTTGAGGGACGACAAAACTTACCCCTGGATTATTTTAAAGAATGAGCGTTTTCCGAGGTTGTTTTACACGCGTAATCAGATCAAAGACGGAAGTGAGTATTTTGGTCCCTATGCTTCGGTGAAAGTAATGCATGCGCTGCTCGATCTTATTTCACAAACGTATCCGCTTCGTACCTGCAGTTATGATTTAAGTAAAGAAAATATTGAAAAGGGCAAATTCAGACCTTGTCTTGAATACCATATTGGGCGGTGCAAGGCACCGTGTGTGAATAAGCAAGATGAAGAGGAGTACAATCAGAATATAGCGGAGATTCGGCTAATTATTAAAGGAAATATTAGTTTCGCCTTACGCGATTTGAAAGAAAAAATGCACCTAGCTTCAGAGAAGTACGATTATGAATTGGCTGCCCGCTTAAAAAATAAAATTGATCTGTTAAGTTCTTATCAAAGCAAGTCCACCATCGTGCATCCTTCCATTACAAATACAGATGTAATCAATATTATTAGCGACGAAAAAACGGCCTATGCCCATTATTTCAAAATTGTAGATGGCGCCATTATACATGCACAAACCATAGAGTTGCGAAAAAAGATGGAAGAGAGTGATTCTGATCTTCTTCTTTTTGCCATGCTGGAGTTCAGAAACCGTTTTCACAGTACAAGTAAGGAAATTTTGGTGCCATTTGCCCCCGAAATCCAATTACCGGGTTGTGACTATGTGATCCCAAAAATTGGGGACAAAAAACAATTACTTGATCTCTGTTATAAAAATGCGTTTACCTATAAAATAGAGCGGGAAAAACAGATCGCGCTAACCGATCCCGAAAAGCATGTAGACCGCATCATGAATCAAATGATGAAAGACCTGCGCCTAAAGGAACAGCCACGACGCATTGAAGGATTTGACAACAGTAATATTCAGGGCAACTATGCGGTGAGCGCCATGCCTGTTTTTATTGATGGCAAACCGGCCAAAAAAGAATACCGACATTATAATGTGAAAACAGTGGTGGGTCCCGATGATTTTGCCACCATGGAAGAAGTTATTTTGCGGAGATACACGAGGGTAATAGAGGAGGATTTACCCTTACCCCAATTAATTGTGATTGATGGTGGTAAGGGACAATTGAGCGCCGCTGTTACCAGTTTAAGAAAACTAAAGCTCATGGGAAAAGTGGCTGTAATCGGTATTGCCAAAAGACTAGAAGAAATTTATTTTCCGGGCGATTCGTTGCCGCTCTATTTAGATAAACGCAGTGAAACTTTAAAAGTTATTCAGCAAATAAGAGATGAAGCCCATCGGTTTGGCATCACGCACCATCGTAATAAGCGAAGCAGAGAGACCTTTAGGACCGAGTTGAACGACATAAAAGGCATTAGCAGTAAAACTTCAGATGCCTTGCTCTTAGCCCTGAAGAGTGTAAAAAATATTAAAGAAGCCACGTTGGAAGAACTTGAAAAGATTGTCGGCAAATCGAAGGGCAAATTGGTTTTTGAGCATTTCCATACGACACAGGCGTTGGAATAAACAGCCGGCATGACTATTTTCGTAGAAATAGTTTACTTGTAGCTCTTCAACCGAAGGTGACAAGGAAAATACAAATTATTCATACTAGCCTTTGTTTTTGGCCATTTGGGCCTCTATTCCTTTTGAAAATGTTTCCTGATTTCCTATATTTACGCTGTTGAAGCCGATCTTAGAAATAAAACAAGTTAGCAAAAAATACCAGATTGAAGGCAATAAAAAGCCTTATTTGAGTTTGAGGGAAAACCTCTTTTCGTTTCTGAAACCGGGTTCCAAAAAAGAAGAATTCTGGGCACTTAGGGACATCAGTTTTGAGGTGATGCCCGGAGACACGCTGGGGATTATTGGTAAAAATGGCGCCGGAAAATCCACTCTTTTAAAGATTCTTTCTAAAATTACGCCGCCCACAACAGGCAGTATTATTGGAAGAGGCAGAATTGCTAGTCTGCTCGAAGTAGGCACCGGTTTTCATCCGGAGCTGAGCGGCCGAGAGAATGTTTTTATGAATGGGTCCATTTTGGGCATGCGACGCGCCGAAATAGCGAGGAACTTTGATGCGATCGTTGACTTTTCGGGAGTAGAGAAATTTATTGATACGCCCCTAAAACACTACAGCAGTGGCATGCAATTGCGCTTGGCCTTTGCGGTTGCTGCATTTTTGGAGAATGAGATTTTAATTATTGATGAAGTATTGGCCGTGGGCGATGCCGAATTTCAAAAAAAATGTTTGGGTAAAATGGGGGAAGTGAGTAAAAGCGGGAGAACGGTTTTGTTTGTGAGTCATGATTTGAATTCCCTTAACACAATTTGCAAATCCGCTATTTTATTGGAGCATGGAAAACTAATAGAATCGGGACTAAGTTCCAATGTTATTTCCACTTACGTTCATGTAAATAAACAATTGAACCGATGGCATCAATCAAAAACTGATATGTCGCACGCCCATTTTCAAGAAATTAAAATTGAAATGAAAGGATCTCAGCCTGATTTAAAATTGCAAGTAGATTTTAGTATTAGAGGTATTACCAATATGAAAACGTCATTTGTTGCGTTTAATGTTTCAAATCAAATGGGACAAATGATCGGCCAGTCTATCCCCAATACAACACCCTTTATTGATGGTAATTCGTCGGCAAAAAAGAGTTATACCTGTGAAATTGAATTGAAAGGTTTTGTTCCGGATGAATACTTTCTGAGTGCGTGGATAGGGCCTCATTACTCGGATACCTATGATTGGCAAAAAGAAATTCTCTCATTTAGTATTGTGGAAAGTCCGCAGGAAAACAGACTTTATCCACATGCCAGAGAATGCGGGGCCATTGTTCCATCATCGAGAATGTTGAATTAAAATGGCTGCCGGGACTGTCATAGATCGTTTAAAGAACTTACTTCACAAGCGGAAGTTAAAGACCCTTTACAACAGGTATAAAGAATTCACCATGATTCCTGAAAAGGAGTTCATTCAAAATCTTCAACTTATTGACAGATTTAGAACTGTTTCGGGTAGCATTGTTGAATGTGGCGTTTGGCGCGGAGGCATGAGCGCCGGGATCGCGGATGTTCTAGGTAACGAGCGTACCTATTATCTATTTGACAGTTTTGAAGGCCTACCCGAAGCAAAATCAATTGATGGCAAGGCTGCGATGGATTGGCAAAAGAATGTACACTCACAAACCTTTTTTAACAATTGCAGGGCGGAAATTGAATGGGCGCAAAAAGCCATGAAGCTGAGCGCGGGCAAGGACCATATCATCACAAAAGGGTGGTTTGTGGATTCACTGGAGAATTTTGCACCAAAGAATGAAATTGCTGTTTTGCGCTTGGATGGTGATTGGTATGATTCGACCATGGTATGTTTGGTTAAATTATTCCCCAAAGTTGCAAGTGGCGGCATAGTAGTGATAGATGACTATTACCTTTGGGATGGTTGTTCAAAAGCCGTGCATGATTATCTTTCTAAAAATAATATTACGGCACGCATCAAACAATTTGAAGGCGGGAACCTACATTACATTGTAAAGGAATGACAGACTTTGTAATTTCTCCTATAAGTAAAAAACCGGCAACGCTTGTTCAATCTGTTGAAGTACCGCTGATCATCGACCTCTATCGAAATCAGATTGGATTAAATGTATCTAAATATTTTGGAAAGGAAAAACAGATCTCGATTTACGAATGCTGTGAAACGAAATATCGGTTCTATTTCCCGTTCACCGTTTCGGGTGATTCTGAATTTTACGCTGAACTTCAAAAAAAAGGTGATTATTACCCTGAGTGGAAATGGGAAAATGAAAGCGCCCTTCAATTTATTACATCGACTAGCAGGGTTTTAGACGTAGGTTGTGGGGAAGGAAACTTTTTAAAAGAACTTACTAAAAGAGATATTAAAAATTGTTGCGGTATCGACCAAAGTTTGGCATCGCTTACCTATACGGGTACTAATGAAATACCGATTTATGATGAAAGCATTCAGTCATTTAGCGCAAAAAATAGAGAGAATTTTGATGTAATTACTTGTTTTCAAATATTAGAACACATTACCGATGTAAGTACTTTTATTGAAAGTTGTTTAACCTGCCTTAAACCCGGCGGCTATTTGGTAGTTGCGGTTCCAAATAATAACCCTTATTTATATAAGCACGATTTACATCACGCCCTTAACCTACCGCCACATCATACCGGTTTATGGAATTCGAATTCTTTAAGTAAATTAACTGACTATTTTGGGTTCAAAATTGTATTAAATAAGGTTGAACCCATCAGTCAATATATTGCAGAATATACCAGCGTTCAAATGAGGAAAATGAGCAATTCAAACGCAGTACTTTCGTGGCTTTTTAGTCTGAACATTATTCGAAAAGTGTATAGTAAACTACTTTATATGTTTAAAACAAAAATTAAGGGGAGAAATTGTTTGGCTGTTTACCAAAAAAACAATAATTCTCTTTCAAAAATCTCTTGAAGCTGATAATTATGAGCAGAATTGAGGAAACTTTTATTAAAGAGAATTTTACAGACGTGAAGTTGACCTTAACTAATCTGTGGATGTATCAGGTGCGAAAAAATCTATTTAAAGCTATCATAAACCAATCAAAAGAATTTAAAGGCCGTTTGTTGGATGTAGGATGTGGCGTAATGCCCTACAAACAAACTCTAATTAACAGTAAACACATAACATCTTATGTGGGTCTCGATTTAGAACAAACGAACTATTACGAAGATGTAAAACCGGATGTAACCTGGGACGGTATTGTTATGCCTTTTGAAAACAAATCCTTTGATACGATTATGGCCACAGAAGTACTTGAGCATAGTTATGAACCCGAAAAGTTATTGAATGAAATATACCGAGTGTTAAAACCCGGCGGTGTGTTCTTTTGTACTGTCCCTTTTATATGGCATTTACATGAGACCCCTCATGATGAATACCGATACACGCCCTTTTCACTGGAAAAAAAATTGAAGGGAGCGGGTTTTGAAAAAATTGAAATAAGAGCTCTTGGGGGTTGGGATTCGGCCCTAAGTCAACTTCTTGGTTTGTGGGTAACTTATAGACCAATGAGGGGCTTCATGAAAAGAATTATGTTGCGGGTGGCGAAATTCAGCATTCGCTATTTGGATAAAAATGATGTTGCGCCAAGAGTTTTTGATACTAAAGAGAACTCTATGATTTCAGGCTTAAGTGCTATCTGCTATAAAAAGGGGGATGGGTAAAAAGATCAAAATATTATTTCTCACACCTTACGCGGGCCGCACAGGATCGGAAATGATGCTCTGGTATTTGTTGTCACAACTCGATAGGGACAAATTCGACGTATTTCTGTTTTCGAGACATAAAGGTGAGCTATTGCGTCTTTTACCAACAGAAATTAGTTCCGATTATTCTCGTTCGGCAAGTTCACTAGTCAACCGAATACTTAACAAGATCTATAGCAAGCTGAATTGGTTAACAATTGAAGAGACTCAGATTAAACATATTCATCAGAAATTTAAGCCGGATGTTTGGTATTTTAACACCATGGTGATGACTGATCTTGTTGAGTTATCTCATAGATTTGGCGCTAAGAGCATCGTTCATTTTCATGAGTTAGAGTCCCAATATTCCGGAGTAACTTATGGTGCTTTGAAGAATTGTATTGCGCGGGCCTTCTTAAGTATTGGTTGTTCGGAGAGAGTGTGCGAAAATTTAAGAATCTTAGGGGCCAATCGCGTGGTGAAGCAATATGAATGTGTTGATTTTAGTAGAATTCAAATCACTGCGGATAAAGACACCATTAAAACGAAGTACCAAATACCTAACGGCAAATTTATAGTCTTAATGTCGGGACAAAGAATAGAAAGGAAAGGATATGACATTTTTATTGATACTGCACTAGGTCTTTCTAAAGAAGACATTCATTTTGTATGGCTTGGCTCTTCAAAAGAAACGGGCTTCGATCTCTATTATTCTAAGAAAATTGAAAAGTTAAATCCTGCGGGCGTTTCTGCTTTTTACCCGCCTCAAAGCGATTATTTCGATTTAATGAACTGTGCCGATTTATTTTTCCTTTCATCACGTGAAGATCCATTTCCACTGGTGATGCTGGAGGCGGCTTATTTAGGCAAACCCATTCTCGCACTGAATTCAGGTGGAAGCAGCGAATTTATAAACAAGGAAACGGGCATGAATATTGAATTATCTGTACCAAAAATTCAAGAATCTATCTTAACTATGCGAAAAGACATACTTTCGGGAAAGTACCTTGCAGATGAAATTAAGAAGCATGCATTAACCTATGATGCTGTGGTTCAAACGGCGCTATTTGAGAATTGGTTACTACGTGAATTGGAATAATACACCCGAATAGAAATGGTCTCCATTGTCGTCATAAATTATAACACGTTTAACACTACGTGCACTTGTATTAGCTCAGTAATAGAACACACAAAAGCTGTGCAGTATGAGATCATTCTTGTGGATAATGCTTCCACAGAGCGCAATCCCGATGATTTTTTGAAGACATTCCCGCAAATTATATTAATTAAGAGCCAAGAAAATATTGGGTTTTCAAAAGGAAATAATTTGGCCATTGCATCCTGCTCTGCTGAGGTGATACTTCTGCTAAACAGCGACACGTTGTTAAAGAATGATTCTATCTCCATTTGCGCCCATGAGCTAATTTCACAGACTAACTTTGGAGCAGTTACTTGCAAACTTGAGTTTCCCAATGGAATGATCCAACATAATTGTCAATCTTTCCCTTCACCGCTTAAATTAGTCATCGAAAAGCTCAGAATTCATAAACTCTTAACAAAATCTGTGGTAGGTAATTATCTCCAGGGATTCTATTGGAATTATGAAAAAAAAGGAAGGCCCGATTGGATTTGGGGAACTTTTTTTATGTTCAAAAGAGAAATTTTAGCTAAAATGCCCCAACAAAAATTAGACGATTCCTATTTTATGTATGTGGAAGATATGCAATGGTGTTTAGACATTCGAAAAGCAGGCTTTGACATTGCTTATCTACCACAAACCACCATCATTCATCTGCATGGGGGAAGTGCCTCGAAGCCAAACACGCAATTGCAGAAAAATTACGATGATTTTCTAAATAACAATTACTCTAGTTTTAGTAGCCGATTTCTCAAATTCTTCAGCTAATTATATACATTTAGCATATGTTTAAAAAGCTCGTAAACATTTTGTTCAAACGATCAGTGGCTGAAAAAAAGCTGCTTCTAAAGGATTATTTCCTTGCCAACCGCACTGAAAACATAGCACGCGCTATTCAGTTGATTAAGAAAGTAGGCCTTGACCGAGACCCGGATAAATTTATCATAGATGTTGGGGCATTTGATGGGGAAACTTCGATCATGCTGTCAAGGGCTTTTCCACGAATTCAGATAATTTCATTTGAGGCAAATGAGGCAGTTTTTAAAATGGCCACCGTTAACTGTAAGCCATTTCCACTCATTCATGTATTCAATTTCGCGATTTCAAATAAAGAGGAACTGCTTCCCTTTTTTGTGACCTCTAACAAAGTATCCTCTTCCCTTAATTCGCTGAATGAGCAGGATGATTCCGTCCTAGACTTTAAAGGACAGCTACAGGTTGAATTTAAAACAGAGGTTCCAGCCAAAAAACTAGACCACTTTACCGCTGGGAAGAACATTCTGTTGTTAAAGATAGATACGCAAGGTCACGAGTTGAAAGTGTTGGAGGGTGCGAATGAAACGTTAAAACGAACAGATCTTGTTTTACTGGAAATGAGCAACCACGATATTTACAAGGATGGCAGCAAATACTTTGAATTGGATGCGCAGCTGCGTGCTCAGGACTTTACCCTGGTCGATATCATTGTTAGCTATCGTAAAAATGGGATCGTGATGAAAGAATTTGACGCCATTTACGCTAAAAAAAACTTGACGTCTTTGTTGAATACTTGAAAAGAAAGGTCGCGCCTAATTTCCTATCTTTAAAAGCGAAGAACATATGAACTTGAAATCCTTTATAAAGTCTTTTGCACGGACACTCCTTTCCCTATTTGGAAAAGAATTTCAATTAGAGTATTGGCAAATTAAAAGAAATGAAAAATCTACGCTCATTCCAATTTCAAAATTCTACGATGGTTTTGTGAAACCGGGAATGAAAATCATAGATGTAGGTGCCAATGTGGGCACTTATTCAAAAGTATTTCTTGAACTTGGTGCCGAAGTTATTGGAATGGAACCACAAAAATACTGTCAAAATATTTTAAAAATACGTTTTAAAGACCAAGAGCGCTTCAAGCTAATTGCTGCTGCAGCTGGCCCAAAGGAAATGAAAGGGGAAATTCATAAGTCGGCCTCCCATACCATCGCATCGATGAACAAAAATTGGATCAACGAAGTTACAGTTAGCAAACGTTTTTGGGGTGAAAAATGGACTGAAAAAGAGGAAATTGAAGTTACTACGCTCGACCACGTTATTAGTGAAAATTATGTTCCTGAATATCTAAAAATAGATGTAGAAGGATATGAATTAGAGGTGTTGAAAGGTTTACATACTGCAATACAGATTATTTCATTCGAAATTACATTGCCTGAAATGAAAACAGCAGCTATTAATTGCATGAACGAGATTTGTGAGCTTGGAAACTATGAGTTTATAATTCCACATAAGAATCTAAATGAATTAGGTGATTGGAAAGAACGTTCAATGTTGCTTTCTCAATTACAAACATTGTGTGAAGGTTCCGAAAAAGTGTCAGCGGATATATTCTGTAGATTGAAACAGAACTAACTTGAATGCGTCAACCGCCATATTAGTCCTCTCATGCGATAAATACGCCGATATTTGGCCGGTGTTTTTCCAATTCTTCAAAAAGTACTGGAGTGATTGCCCCTTTCCCGTATATTTAGCGAATAACTTCAAAATAGTTGAATTAGAAGGCGTAAAACAAATCCTATCACAAAAAAAATCAACGTGGTCGGAAGAATTGCAGATTATTCTTGGCAACATTCCTGAGGACAATGTCATTTTGATTCTCGAAGATTATTTTATTTACCAAAAGGTAGATAATCGTGAGGTCTTAAGAGCAATTGCTTTGTTTGAAAATATGAAAGCAGGCTATTTGCGACTGGCCTGTTTCCCAAAAATGTACGATGAATTGTGGCCCTTTGAACCAAAAATAAATGATCTAGCGTACGGCGTGATAAGTAAGAATGCCAACTATCGCGTGAGTTTACAGATCGCTCTTTGGAATAAAGACGTACTTCAGGGTTTATTAAACAGTGAAGAAAGTCCCTGGCAATTTGAAATTGAAGGATCAAAAAGAGCAGATGTAGTTGAACATCCTTTTTTGTGTTTGATTGCAGATCCACACAAAAATTATGTGCACGGTCCAATCACCTATTACTGCACGGCTCTGTCGGCCGGCAAATGGATGAGGGGGGCTTTGAAATTATGCAAACAAAACAAGATTGAAGTGGATGTGCAAAGACCTGTTGAAACTATGTGGGAGCAATTCAGAAGATATATTTATATTCAATCTCCCTTGAAAATGAGAAAATTTTTTGATTTTGCGGGTACCCGTTTGAAAATAGTGTGGAAGTAAGCATCATCATACCAACAAAAGATAGAGGCCTGGTGTTTGAAAGAACATTAGCTGCCGCCCTCAAATCTGTTGAAAATTCAGGGCACGAAATCATTGTTATTAACGATTCCAAAACTGCAGAAGTAACAATTCCCAATTCAGTTAGTTCGGTGAGCATCTTTAATAATCCGAACAATGGCGTTGCATCGGCCCGAAATTTGGGTGTAAAAAAAGCAAAACATTCCCTCCTGCTTTTTTTAGATGATGATATTCTTATTTCCGCAAACGGTCTAAGTTCTGCCATTGACTTTATTCTGAAGCATCCTGCTAGTGCGTTAAATCTAAATTGGATCTATCCTCCCGAACTGTCTACCACAATAGAGCACACGAAGTTTGGAAGGTATTTAATTCAGAAGGGGTTTACTTCGCTTAAAGGATGGCAAAACGGATCCACGTGGAAGGAGGATGCGCCCTTTAGGTGCAATTTGATCTCTAGTTATTTTTTGATGATCCGAAAAGATAATTTCGAAACAATTGGAGGATACGACGAACGGTTTCCCTACGCGGGGGCTGAAGACTTTGAGTTTGCAAAGCGGCTCAACTCCTGTGGAATTACGCCCTACATTGACCCACACTCAATCGTATTCCACAATGAAAGCGACCGTGTGCAGATGAAACCTTGGTTGATACGAAAACAAAGATCGGCTCAAACCCGAAGACTTGCCTCTGAAATGGGTCATCAAGAAGTTGCGATTTCTTCTTCCAAAAGAAAAGTTAAGATCTTGCTACAGTTATATCCTATGCATGACTTGCTTCAGTTCATCCATTTTTTGATTCCCAATATTCGCCTCTTCGATAAGATTTCATTTAGGTTAATCGACATTTTGGTGGCACTTAATTTATATAAAGGTTACTTCAATAAACAAGAATCGTGAAAAGATCTTTTAAGAAAATACGGAATATCACCTTTGTTAATTTCCTCCTACGGACGTTGATCAAAAGACTAAACGTTTTTAGTACTAGTTTTTTTCTAAAAGCCATCAAACACATGACTATTAAAGGCATTGTGCCGATTACACTCGCAAATGGCAACGTGATCAAAATGTATAGCAACTCCGATGATTTTGTATTGAAGGAACTCTATTTTGGTTTAAATGATGAGAAAGGCACCGAGAAAATTATGAAATTGGCGGCAGAAAGAAGTGCTGTGATTTTCGACATTGGCGCTAATACCGGACTTTTTTCAATCTCCTGCAGCGGTTATAATCCCCATGCCCGTATTTTTTCATTCGAACCTGTTGAACAAATCGCTGACCGTTTTGATAAAAATATTTCAATCAATCATTTGTCAAACATTGAGGTCATCCGAAAATTGGTCTCCGACAAAGTTCAAGAGGACATGACACTTTTTGTTCCCAATTCCGAAATTTCCTATTCCGCATCCACCTTCAAAGATTTTCATGATCCTGAAACAATCACTCCCACAAAAGTGGAAGCCACTACGATCGATGACTTTAAACGAGAGAGATCCCTTCCAAAAATAGATTTTATAAAAGTTGATGTGGAGTGGCATGAATTTGAAGTGCTTCTGGGAGCTATGGACGTGCTAAAAAACGACTCTCCCTTATTAATCATTGAGATCCTTTTTTCAAGTCTGGAAGTGAGGAAAAATGCCCAATTGGCCGGGAAGCTGCCACAGGATCATCACCTTAATATTCAAAAGCTCTTAACAGATTTGGGTTATTACAGTTACATGATTAATGCGCTGGGAATTTACAGAGTTGATCAATTAGAACCGAATGCCAATGAGCGCAATTACCTTTTTTCCAAAAAACAATCTGAGAGACATTTTATTTCTTTTAATGAGTCCGATCTGATAGTGGATCAGGTGTTTAACAATGTCTAAACCTAAAATAACGTATATCGTATCAGGCCTTGATAAGGCTCCTGAATTTGAGTGGGTGGGCGAACACCTTTCGCTAGTTTTCGAAATGGAGTTTATTCTCATTGGGACTAGCCCTGACACGGCATTGGCTCGCTTCCTCAAGAACAGGAATATTCCCAGTTACTACGTGTCGTATCATGACAAAGGTCAATTCGTGTCTGCTTTACTAAGCACTTGGCGCATACTTTTGAAAACCCGACCAAAGATGGTTCACGCCCATCTTTTTGAAGCAAGCTTAATAGGACTTGCGGCCGCTTTTCTATCAGGAATCAAAATACGCATCTACACGCGACATCATTCTGATCTGCACTTAGTGTATTTCCCAAAGGCTGTGAAATACGATAAGTTCTGTAATTTTCTTGCCACCCAAATCGTTGCGGTTTCAAAAAATGTTGCTGATATTTTACTGAAACAAGAAGGCGCCAACCCAAAAAAGGTAAAGATTATTCATCACGCTTTTGACTGGAGCAATTATGATCACTGCTCTGAAACACAAATTCAAATCTTAAAAAATAAATACGGCTTGGCCGCACATCAACCCGTTGTTGGTGTTGTATCCAGATTTACCTATTGGAAAGGCATTCAATACATTATTCCTGCATTTAAGAAACTTCTCGAAAAATATCCAAAGGCTTGTCTGGTGCTCGCAAATGCCAAAGGAGATTTTTCGTCTGAGATTATGTCACTGCTCTCTTCGATAAATTCAGACAATTACCGGATCATTGTTTTTGAACCCGATGTAGCTGCCCTCTATCGTTGCTTCGATGTGTTTGTGCACACGCCCCTTAGTGCTACAGCCGAGGCATTTGGTCAGGTTTATCTAGAAGCACTGGCTTCTAACGTGCCATCTGTTTTCACGCTCTCAGGCATTGCCTCCGAATGTATTCGTAACGGTGAACAAGCGCTGGTGGTGCCCTTTAAGAATTCAAGTGAGATCGAAAAAGCGATCGATTCTATTTTGACTAACAACACACTTAGGGAAACGCTCATCCGAGAGGGCTATTTACTTTCGAGGACATTTTCGCTTGAAAAAAAAATAAAGGCCTTGTTGAATTTATATGAAAGTACAATTGACATTCGTCAAACTATATGATTTAAAAACAGATTATTCTTATACATGATTTTTTTTTCGCTCATCATTCCAACCTATAACAGGGTGCATCTAATCACCAAAACCCTTGAAAGTGTGCGTTGTCAGACTTTTAAAGACGTGGAAGTAATCATCATAGACGATGGCAGCACCGACGGAACGGGAGAACATATAAATCACTATATTCAGAAACACGAATTACGCGGTTGGTATTATACACGAACCAACAATTGCGAACGCGGAGCCGCACGAAATACGGGGATCCGAATGGCAACAGGTCAATTTATTACTTTTCTGGATTCGGACGATCTTATTTACGAAACGCATTTGCAAAAGGCTCATGATTATCTGAGTTCAAAGGAACAAGTTAAGGTTCTTCATAGTGCCTACGAAATCCAAACGCACAATGGCACACGTAAGATCCATTACAAAAAGACTTTGCTTCTAAATAAACAGGTACTAGATGGCAATCTATTAAGCTGTTTTGGGATGTTTATTCAGAAGGCCGTATTTGACCAAACTATGTTTAATGAAAATAGGAAGTTAAGCGGCTCTGAAGATTGGTTATTGTGGTTAAAATTAAGTGTTCACTACGACATCTATTTGCAGAATGAAATTACGGGGTGTCTGGTGGAGCATTCTGAGCGAAGTGTCTTGAACTTTACTCCTGTTCAATTACGAGAAAGAGCAAGCATGATGCGCGAACAATTACAAAACGATACAGGTTTCATGCATAAATATGGTCAAAAAACTGTTACAAACATCTATGCCCACATGCTGAGCTATGGAGCCTTACATTTGATTTTGTCAAAAAATAAGCGACAGGGGGTCTACCTATTTGGTAAAGCCGTGAGCCACAATTACAAAGAATTATTTTCAAAACGAACAGTAGGAATTTTAAAACATTTGCTCTTTTGAAACTTGCTTTTTCTTCAATTAAAATAGTAAATTCGCCGATTTAAACATACACAGGTGCCCTTCATTCTACGACATAAATTTTCAATTCTCTACTTTCTTCTACTTGTTTTAAGTCTGTTGCCTATTCTAGTGAAATTTGCAAACCAGCGCAACTTTCTCAGAAACGAAACCGAACTGTATAGCCCCAACCTCGCCACAATAAACTCTGTGCCCGAACTGGTATCTTTTGCCGATAAATTGGCGCTTGAGAGAGGCGTTGATCTTAAAACGGATACTGCCGCTTATGTTCAGCTTTGCTCTGAATTAGTTGAAAAACGATTTCGCTTTGGCACTGCCACCTACGAGATCAGTGATAATTGGATCGCTTTCTTTATGGGCAAATTATTTTGGCACCACTTCGAAGCAATTGTTGATCCAAATGACATTCTTAAACACAGCGAAGGTTTATGCAGTCAACAAACCATTGTGTTTTTGAACCTCCTCAAAAACAAAGGCATTTCTTTTAGAACCGTTGGACTGGGTTTCAAAGAGGGGCCGGGCCATTTTCTGTCGGAGGTGAAGTATACTAATTCATGGAATTTGTATGATGTTTCTATTGAACCAAAATGGGCAGCGATTTATAGCAAAAACAGAAGTTTGGAGTTCTATTTAAAAAACAAAGACCTGCTTTATTTGGTATATGAGGGCAAAATTTCAAAGGAGTCTTTTGCGCTCCTTTTGAGGAAGGTGGAATACGGTAAACCTAACACCTTGCCCGCAAAAAACATGCTTTTGTTTCATCACCTAACACACTCTCTCACTTTTATTTTTCCGGTACTACTTAGCTGGCTGTTTTTTTTATCAATTTCAAAAAGCAGACGCAAAAAGAAAATAGAAGCACTTAAAGTTACACCGTTAACTAAAATCAACAGCTTTTAATAATGTGCGGCATCTCCGGTTTCGTTGATCATCAAGCTACTTCAACAGAAAACATTCTGGAGAACATGACGCACACGCTTTCGCACAGGGGTCCGGATGGTGCAGGAACAGAGTTTTTGCAAGAACTAAATTTTCAGGTGGGTCTGGGACACCGCCGATTATCGATCATTGACCTTTCAGATAAAGGGAAACAGCCCATGCACCACAAACATCTGTGGATCACCTTTAACGGAGAGATCTATAATTATAAAGAGATTAAGAATGAATTACTTTCCTTGGATCACGAATTTTCAGGGGGTTCGGACACGGAGGTAATTTTACATGCTTATCAGCAATGGGGAAGTGACTGCGTTTTAAAGTTTATTGGCATGTTCGCTTTTGTTATTTACGATGCAAATGCAGACGAGCTCATTTGTGCACGAGACAGAGCCGGAATAAAACCATTTTTCTACTACATGTACAATGGGCTATTTCTATTCTCTTCAGAATTAAAAGCATTTCATCAGCATCCGGGCTTTAAAAAAGAAATTAACTTAGATGCTGTTGCAGCTTTTATGCAATACGGAAATGTCCCCACTCCGCACTGCATTTTTCTGAACTGCTACAAACTGAAACCCGGTCATGTATTGACATACAATTGCTCCACCCGAGAACTCAACAGCCATAAATATTGGGATGTTTATACGGCATACAATAAACCTAAACTGCAACTCTCCTTCGATGAAGCGAGATCGGAAACAGAAAACGTACTGAAGTCGGCATTTAATTACAGAATGGTATCCGACGTGCCGGTGGGTGTTTTTTTGAGCGGAGGGTATGACAGTACCTGCGTTTCGGCACTGCTGCAAAAAGACAGAACTGAAAAATTAAAAACATTTACCATTGCCGTGCCTGATTTTGGATTGAACGAGGCCCCGTTTGCAAAAGAGATCGCCAGCTACCTTGGTACCGAACACCATGAATTTGATTGCACCGAAAAAGAAGCCTTTGAATTACTAGATGATCTGCCCTATTATTACGACGAACCATTCGCCGACAGCAGCGCTATTCCCACCATGCTCATTTGCAAAAAAGCGCATGAACAAGTGAAGGTGGCCTTAAGTGCCGATGGAGCAGATGAAGTGTTTGCCGGTTATAACCGTTACGACTATGTTATGAAATTTGGCAAGTTTCTACATCGCATACCCGGCGTGTTGAGAAAAGGAACGTCACACATCATGGACAAAATTCCTGCTGCGTCGGTACCATTCCTAAACCATTCTTATAATTTTGCAAACAGGTATGAAAAATTAAAAGGCCTTCTGCATGACCCTTCTTCACGAAACCTGATGAAGAGTCTAAGTCAACAATTTGGTGAAAAAGACCTAACTACTCTGTTAAGAAGTCCTTTTCAACACGTGGATACTGCATACGATAGCAAGGAGTTGCATGGCGCATCATCCAGTGCCCTCAGTTATATGATGGCCATTGACTACCAGACGTATTTGATGGATGACATCCTGCAAAAAGTAGATCGCGCTTCTATGAGCACAGGTTTGGAAGCCAGGGACCCTTTTTTAGATCACAGAATCAGTGAATGGGCAGCACAATTGCCGGATCATTATAAATACCATAAGGGTGTAAAGAAACATCTACTGAAGGAAATCGTGCATCAGTATGTTCCAAAAAAATTAATGGACCGTCCAAAAATGGGTTTTGCGATCCCGGTCGAAAAATGGTTATCCGGTAAGTTACGAGAAAAGGTTGATCATTATTTGAACGAGGAAAAACTGGAGAGACAGGGTATTTTTGAAGTCCGCGTGATAACTCACTTGAAGACTGATTTTTTCTCGGGAAAAACGGAATTGGGTGTCAAGATCTGGTATTTACTGATGTTTCAGATGTGGTACGAAACGTGGATGGAATAAAAATCAGATCAGCCGGACCACACCACTCTTCCTTCATCCACACTCACCCTTTGTGAGGCCCTTTTCTTTTTAAACGATTGATTAAGCATGTCGTTGAGGATGACTAAGCTGGAAACGAAAAAAGGGATACAAGGGATTTTAAGTCGCACCAACGCGCCGTAGTTTGAGATGGAAACTCCTACCGAAAAAGCAAAAAATATGGAGAAGATAAAAGAAAACATGAGCAAGGGGTGGGACGTAATCAAACTAAAAAACTTAAAAAATCGGAGCTTGATTAACAAATAGAGGCAAAATCCAAGAATGAAGGAATTTTCAATCGCCGTAATTCCCATCACCACATTCTTAACATCCAGAAGTGTGGGACGAAATAAAGCGGCGAAAACAGCTTTGTGAGCGACGGAAAGCAGTCCCGAAGGAGTTGGCTCGTAGTCTCCAATATTAAAGGTATTGCCCCCATAATAACTTTGTTTCAGATCTTGTTGCGCACCCGAAGCCGTTTTTATAACCGACTCGATAGAATATTTTCCCAGCGAATTTCCCAATTGCTGGAGCACCAACAAACCAATTGCAATGCCTATCACCAAAAGCGTTGGCGTAAACATAAATTTAAAAAAAGCGCTTTTAATTCTAGTCACTCTCAAGGCCACAAACCACAATACCGATCCCGGTAAAAGCGCAAACAGAATATAAGGCTTAATAGTGAGCAAAAGGAAAGCCCCTAAACCCAGTGCAAGAAGATATTTTACTTTCCACACCCTTTGGGTGAAAAACCAATAAAAACCATGCACATATAAACACGTTGCCGAAAATGTAATGCTGTCTTTCATAATGCCGCTACCCCAAAACACTACTGAAGGAATATACAAAATGGACCAGGCAAATTGTTTTTCGAGGTGGGGAAATTCTCGTACAAAAACAAGGAACAATCGCCATACACCTAAATAACAGATACTCGCCACCACCACCGCACTTGCCAGATAACTTTTCATGCAAATCAATACTATTGGCACAAAGTACTTGCTTACCGTAAACGCAAAAGGATCCCTTACCCAATAAACAAATTCACTGCCCGTGTTCATTAAGTAGAATTCAGAAGCAGTGGGGTCACCAAAATAGAGGTGGAAAAAATTATCGGGGTTCTCCAATAAGGTATTCACAAATCCTTTGGCCGTGAGAAAGTAATTAATGGTGTCTCCGCCTTTGTAGTAATAAAAGTAAACCATGCCAAGAGAAACTGCACCAAACATTTTAAGAATCAGACCCCTTAAAAAATATCTGTAAATGGGCTTCGTTTGTCTTTGTTTTAGAGTAAATTTATGCGCCAGCAGCAAAATAATTGCCAGGTAAATGGGAGATATTAAATAGTCCAGACTATCCATAGAACCCTATAAAAATAAAAAAATAAAGCGCATTGACCAAGAATACTCTCTACATCAGCTTCGACGGATTAAGCGACCCATTGGGACAATCACAAATTTTGCCCTATATCTGCGGCCTGGCAGGGAACGGCTTTCATATTACCGTTCTTTCGTGTGAAAAAAAGAGATTGTTGGTGCTTGAAGAATCCGGCATTCGCAAGTTGCTAGAGGGTCTGCCGATAGATTGGCACTATATAATTTATAACGAAGATGGGGGCCTTCTGTCGCGCTGGTTCTATATCCAAAAACTACGGGCCCTTGCTCTGCGTGTGCACAAAGAAAGAACACTTTCATTGGTGCATTGTCGCAGCTATCTGGCTTCGCTAATTGGGCTGCGCTTCAAACGTAAGTACAAGATTCCTTTTGTTTTTGACATGCGAGGTTTATGGGCCGACGAACGCATGGACGGAAACATCTGGTCGAAAAAAAACAAAGTGCATCAAGTGCTCTATTCCTATTTCAAAAAAAAGGAAAAACAATTCCTCGTGCATGCCGATGCCATTGTATCACTTACGCAAGCCGGGCTTGATGAACTCTGCCGACTTTATCCCGAAGAATTAATTCGGCCCAAAACGAAAATCATTCCCTGTTGCACCAACACCGCTTTGTTTGACCCCAAAATTACCTTGCCGGCATACTTACCGGGCATTGGCCAAAACGATCATGTCATCATCTACACCGGTTCCATCGGCACCTGGTACTATACCAAAGAAATGATCGATTGTATTCTTGTTTGGAAAACCCGAATTCCAAACATTAAATTACTCGTCCTTACAAAAGATACCGAGACTCTGGATCAAATTCTTGATTCATATTCTCCCGAACAGCGGCACTGCGTCATCGTTTCTTCTGCTTCGTATTCGGAAGTACCCGCTTTTTTAAAATTGGCGAAGGCTGCCCTATTTTTTATCAAACCTGCCTATTCTAAAGTGGCTTCATCTCCCACAAAAATGGCCGAATGCTGGGCCATGAACCTTCCCATTATCACCAATTCGGGTATTGGCGACAATGATCTCTATTTCAGAACCCATCAAGGAGGCGTGCTTTTGGAGGAATTCAGTCGCCGTGAATACCTGAAAGCCTGTGAGAAGTATCTGAGTCTGCCGGCTAACGACACACACTACCGGCAAATTGCCCTCAACCATTTTGACACCCGGCAAGCCGTAACTTCCTACACCTCGCTCTATCACGCCATCGTAAAACCCTGAATGCATTCATCAGCAGTTTTAAAATGCGGTTTCTCATTTCCAGAGCAACTATTTTTATTTATCTTTAAGCACTTATGCAAACAATCATTGTTACCGGTGGGGCGGGTTATATAGGATCACATACCCTAGTTGAACTGCTCAACAAAACAGATTTTGACGTGGTGTCGGTCGATAATTTTTCCAATTCAACAAAAAGCAATTACGACCGAATTAAAAAGATTACCTCTCGCCCATTTAAAACCATTGAGTTAGATCTTTGCGACGAAAAAAACTTGTTTAAAGAACTCTCAGCCCTATCTTCCATTGCGGGTATCATACATTTTGCGGCATTTAAATCGGTGCCCGACAGCATGAAAGACCCTCTGCTCTATTACCATAATAATAATAGCTCTTTGCTCAATTTGCTGAAATTTGCACACGCACAAAACATCAACCATTTTATTTTTTCTTCCTCTTGTTCCGTCTACGGAAACGCCACAGAGCTTCCCGTTACTGAACAAACTCCTATGACCAAAGCCATTAGTGCGTATGGCCACACCAAACAAATGGGAGAAGAAATGATCGATTTTTTTTCCCGTTCACTTCCTGCTTTTCAATCTGTAGTTCTTCGTTATTTTAATCCCGTAGGAGCGCACATGAGCGGTTTGCTTGGCGAATATCCTATCAGCAAGCCAAACAATTTGGTGCCCATTATTACTCAAACTGCTGTTGGAAAAAATTCGCTCAGTGTTTTTGGAAATGATTACGATACCAAAGACGGGTATTGCATCCGTGATTATATTCACGTGAGTGATATTGCCGATGCGCATGTAAAAGCCCTCAATTATCTTTTAGATAAGAAAAACAAGGAACAGGTTTCTTTATTTAATCTGGGAACCGGAGAAGGGGTGAGCGTATTGGAAGCCATAAAATCGTTTGAGCGAGTTTCGGGGCAGAAACTGGCATATAAAATTGGACCAAGAAGAGAAGGGGATGTTATTGCTGTTTATGCAAATAATACCTTGGCCAAAAAAGAATTACACTGGTTACCTGAATACTCGCTGGATGACATGATGCTCAGCGCCTGGAAATGGCAGCAACATTTGGAGGCGACTGCATCGTAATTTCTTTTTTGATTAAATCATTTTTCAGAATCAGACGCCAACTTGCAAATGCGATCGGAACGTGTCATTGTAATCCTTTACACTTCTTAAGATCACTTCCTGCGCCTCCTTACTTCCATACAGGTGTGTGATCTCAACGGCCTTACTTTCATGCCCCGGCATATTTTTATAGGTGAGGAAATAGTGTTTAAGGCGATCAATCAAGGTTTCAGGGCATTCCGAAACGTCTTTCAACTTTCCATATATTTCATCCTGTTTTAAAACAGCAATGATCTTATCGTCGGCTTCACCCTTATCAATCATTCTAAAACCACCAATGGGAATGGCTTCCAAAATAATGTCACCACTCGTGATATTCCTTTCCGTTAACACACATATATCAAGTGGGTCCCCATCGCCCTTTTCAACATGTTTTCCGGCCATCTCCTCGGCATACGCTCTCACACTTTCGCCACAATAGGTTTGCGGAACAAAACCATACAGCGCAGGGAGGTAATTCGAAAATTTTTGGGGACGATCCACTTTTCGATATCCCGTTAATTTATCAATTTCATATTTAACGGTATCGTTCGGTACCATTTCTATATAGGCGGTTACAACTTTTGGGCAATTGTCGCCAATAGGAATACCATGCCAGGGATGTGGTTTTGATAACTGTACTTTCATGCGTTTGGAAAAATTATTCGGTAAAATTACTATTTTTTTGTTCTGATGAACTGTAGCCTGAAATTAGGAATTTATTTAAGAGGGGTCAAGCAGAAAAGCCGGGGAGAAAGTTTTTGAGCCTGTCCCCTGAAGTGAAAAACCTACCAAAAACAATTTCTGGTTTTTCTGATTTGGGCCTGCCCCCGCCTTTCTTTTTTTATTCCGTTTGGCGGGGTCGCGCTTTCCGTTCCAAGTCCTCGCCACGCAAAGAGACAGGCGTGGCTGTGGGCTTTCCACTACAATCGCTCACGCAGCAACCTAGTTGTTTCCATTTATAAAAAAAATCCAAGGAATAAATAAAATGCATTTCTCCAACAATTCCGATTGATCCTTTAAGAGATGGCGGTTTCCCTTTGAGGAATCATTCCATCCCGCCCAATAACTTAATAAACGGATTTTCTTTATCGATGAGATAAAAATTCTTTTCGGAAGCTGCCATGCTGGTAAATGCCCTCGCTTCCAGGATCTTGTTGTCGGCAAGTCGAATGTTGATCTCCGCAAAATATCCATTCACCGAATACAAAACTCTGTTGCTGTCTGCTGACTTGTTTTTGCCTAGAAAAAATCCCCATTCCAAAATGGCATCACAACGGTGCTCAAGATCAAGTTCGTTAAATTCTGCCGATGTCATGGTGCAATGTCATTATTTACAAATTTAACCATTGAACTAACTAATTGACGTTAATAAACGTGAATCTTTTGATGAAAATACGCACAAATCGACGCATCAAACGCAACATCTATCGCAATAGTATTGTTGTTCCTTTCAGATAAATTCATCTGCCTTTTCGTTTGTTGTATATTTGTATCCTTATCATCGGCAGTTCAACACGCTCTTGCTTTGACGTACAATTGTATAGCGGTTCTTGGTCCTACGGCCAGCGGAAAAACAGCGCTGGCCTGTGGTGTGGCGTTTCACCTCGATGGGGAAGTCATTAGCGCCGACTCACGTCAGGTGTATAAGCACCTTGATCTTGGAACAGGGAAAGATCTGCAAGAATACGTAATTGATGGCAAGATTATTCCTCATCACCTCATCGACGTGGCAGAACCCGGCGATCAGTTTTACCTGCACCAGTTCATTGCTGAGTTGGAAAAGTCGTACCGCGACATCACCGCAAGAAAAAAACTGCCCATTATTTGTGGTGGGAGTGGTTTGTATCTGGATGCCCTCCACAAGGATTTTTCACTTACCGCCATCAAAGAAAACGAAACCTTGCGCGCTACACTTAAACATCTTGAAAAACAGGAACTCCTGAAAAAACTTGAGGGGTATCCCAAAGAACTAACACAGCAGGTGGATAGAAGTTCCAGCAAGCGCCTCCTCAGGGGGATTGAGATTGCTGAGCATCTTCAGAATTTTCCAAATAAAGTACAGCACGTCACACCCGCTTACAAACCTTATTACCTTGGAATTAACACCGATGCCGAAGAACGAAAAAAGAAAATAACGCAACGTTTAAAAAAACGCATGGAAGAAGGTTTGGTGAAGGAAGTGAACCACCTTTTGACCATGGGAATTTCACACGAACGTTTGCAGCACTTGGGACTGGAATACAAATTTGTTTCGCTCTATCTCCTACATAAAATCACGAGAGTTGAACTGTTTGATCAATTACAGATCGCTATTTTTCAGTTCGCCAAACGGCAAATGACCTGGTTCAGAAAAATGGAAAAAGAAGGGATTGAAATTCACTGGCTGGAACCGGGAATGCCCATAGAACAGCTGGCCAACAGTCTCAGAAAAGAATTTTCAGTTGACTAAGTGGCTTAGGGCAAATTTGAAATTTTTGATTCTCAAGACCAAAAACCGCAAACAATTTGACCTTAATTAGGCTTTTATTATATTTACTTTGTTTAATGGGCAATTTGTAAACATTTTATTTTTTTAGATAATTAAACGTAAAGAATTAAATCCTGTCGTATGAAAAATAAATTCATCTTCGCATTCATCGTTGTTTTTGTCATTATTGGTGTTCTTGGTTTTTTTGAATCCTATTTATGGTGGTGTTATGCCGTGGCCTTACCTTTATTTGTGTTGGGCATTATGGATATGGTGCAAACCAAACAAACGCTCAAGCGTAATTACCCTATTATTGGCCGTATGCGCTGGTGGGCCGAATGGATGCGGCCAAAAGTGTATCAGTATTTTGTAGAGTCGGATACCGACGGCGCTCCATTTAATCGCCTGAGTCGGAATGTGATTTACCAACGTTCAAAAAAGGTGACCGACAGTACACCATTTGGTACCCAACTGAATGTATATGAAGAAGGTTATGAGTGGCTCAACCACTCCATCAATCCCCTTCCGCTGGAGCAGGGCATTCATGATCCCCGCGTATTGGTAGGTGGACCGGATTGCAAACAACCCTATTCTGCAAGTATCTTCAATGTGTCTGCCATGAGTTTTGGATCCTTGAGCAAAAACGCCATCATGGCTCTGAACGGAGGCGCCAAAATTGGAGGTTTTGCACATAATACCGGCGAAGGAGGTTTGAGTCCCTACCATCTCCAACCCGGCGGAGATCTTATTTGGCAAATTGGTACAGGTTATTTCGGCTGCCGTCATCAGGATGGTAGTTTTAGTTACGAAGCTTTTGCCGAGCGTGCTGCTCTTCCTAACGTAAAGATGATCGAAATAAAATTATCGCAGGGAGCAAAACCCGGGCATGGTGGCATTTTACCGGCAGCAAAGGTAACCGAAGAAATCGCTAAAATTCGTTTGGTAGAAAAAGGAAAGGATGTACTTTCCCCTTCCTACCACAAGGCCTTTAGCACGCCGCTTGAATTCGTGGAATTTATTAAAAAACTGCGCGACCTCAGCGGCGGCAAACCGGTTGGTTTTAAATTATGCATCGGACAAAAAAGTCAGTTCATCGCCATTTGCAAAGCCATGATCACTACCGGCATTATGGCCGACTTTATTACTGTTGACGGCGGTGAAGGAGGAACCGGAGCAGCACCACTTGAATTCAGCAATTCGGTGGGAATGCCATTACGCGAGGGACTTACCTTTGTTTACGATGCCCTGCATGGATACGGAATTAAAAAACACATTCGCATCATTGCTTCCGGAAAAGTGCATACCGGTTTTGACCTGGTGAAAAATATTGCCCTCGGCGCCGATCTCTGCAACGGGGCTCGCGCCATGCTGCTGGCCGTTGGCTGCATCCAGGCATTAGAGTGTAATACCAATAGATGTCCCACCGGTGTGGCCACTCAAAATCCGGATCTTTTTAATGGTTTGGATGTGGTAGATAAACGACAACGCGTTGCTAATTTCCAGCATGAAACTGTAAAAGCTGCAGTAGAATTAATGTCTGCTGCCGGCATCAAACACTCCGACAGTTTGCACCGTTCGCATATATACCGACGCATCAGTCCCTATCAAATTATGACTTACGCCGAAATGTATCCGTATTTACTCAAGGGATCATTACTTGAAGCACCTTATCCTAAAGGCTGGGAATTAGATGTGATGCACAGTTCAGAAAAAAGTTTTGACAATGTAGTGAAAAGGTCCTGAGATTATAGACTCTGAAGAGAAATAGCTGTAATTTATAGAATAAAATTAAAAACCCGTTCGCGCGGATTTGCAATCCGTGCGCCTTAAAATTTACCGCACAGTTTTAATTTCATGTGGAATCAATTCTATCTCAATTAACGAATCAAGATCTGCATAGTTTCTTGCACTGCTGAACATATAATCCCGTTCGCGCGGATTTGCAATCCGTGCGCCTTAAAATTTACCGCACAGTTTTAATTTCATGTGGAATCAATTCTATCTCAATTAACGAATCAAGATCTGCATAGTTTCTTGCACTGCTGAACATATAATCCTCGGGCTTTTCAACTATTCTGTCTTTAACCGGGTTAGCATGAATGTAATTAAGTTTTTGAAAAACAAATTTATTGGTATAAAGCGCTTCAGCATGATAACCATCCTGCCACACTTTATACTCCTGCCCCCTGCTTAAATGCTCACACGCTTTAGAGAAGATCTCCAGAAGCCATTCCCTGCGACTTTCAGATTCTTCATTGATATTTTGAATGAGTCTTTTTGAGGTGAACTTCTTAAAGTCGCGCATAATATCACTCAGGGCAAATCCTTCTTTGCCCCGGCACAACATATGCAGGTGGCTCGGCATTAAAACGTATGCGTAAATTTCAAGGCCTTTTTGTTTTTGACAATATTTTAACGAATCGATTATCGTCATCCTGTGATTCTGACGTGTAAACAGATCCACCCAGTTCACGGTTGTAACAGTGACAAAATAAGCATTATCGTTACTAATGGCCTTGTATTTAGTGGACATAAAACAAAGATAATAATTGCTGTTGTACAAAGCACGGATTACCTCACGCTCCAGCGGTCACGCAAATCCGCGCTAACGGATGATCTGTGGCCTGGATTGCTGCGTTAAATTACCCCCTCCCCGTCTTACACACAAATTTATTCTGTTAATTATTTTCCATGACCCACAGTTTATAATTGGTCTAATTAGAAATTACATGTTCCCGCTTGTCATGAAAAATCCCATGAGGCCGAGCACCCCGAATTCCTCAATCCTTCACCAAACGGTACACCGATTGTTTAGTGTCGTTGATTACCTTTATAAAATATACTCCCTTGCTTAATTGAGAAATGTCGAGCGTCTCCTTTAATTGCGATTTATTTACGTAAGAATTCTCCAGCATAGTTTTGCCAAGCAGATCCATCAAAATTACCTGCGTAATACCGGCGCTATTTAGATTGCTCACTCCAAAATTCAGTTGATCATTGGCCGGATTTGGCCAAACACTCAGCCCCACCGGGTTGTTTTGTGAGATCTTACGCACACCCACCGTTGGGTCAAAAGAAATAGTAAAATTATTATTTCCGATATCGTAAAAAATATTTCCCTTGCCCTCCACCCTTATTCTGCAGGTATTGATGGTGGTCGTAAGGTTGGGGACCGTTATTTGTTGCCAGCCAAAATTTGGGGCAGAGTTTACCAATACGGAATAGTTGGTGCCATTATTATAGGAGATCAAAATGCGCACAGAGTCACAACTCACCGGTGGCTGATCAGTATAAGCGGGATCCCAGATAATTGTTTCCAGTCTGTTTACCCCCCATACAATGCCGGTAGCGCTGGGATAGAGCACCACAAAAGGACCGGCGGTATCAACCACAATCTGAGTTTCGTCGTAACACACCCCTCCGCCGCCCATTTTATTATCACGCGCTGTTAATCTGAAATTAAGAGTTTGTGCGATGCCCGGCAAATACTCTCCCACCGTACCGGTGTAGTTTCCATTGAAAACAACCGACGCGCGTGGAAATAATCGGGTTGGTGTGGTTACCGGAACATACGAGCGGAAGTAGGGTCTTTGTCCCGAATTCCAATTTCCTCCTGCACTTCCTGCGTCCATTTCCTCCCAAGAGTAGGTTACCGGATCGCCATCGGGATCAGTGGCACTTCCGGTTAAACTAAAAGGAGTAGATTTTGGAATTGCATAATTACCTGAGCCCGTAACAATGGGTGCTTGATTTCCTGAGCCGGTTATTACGGGGCAACTACTTCCCGCGCCTGAATTTGTGTAATTAACGATCTCATCGTAACTGATGCCGTGAAAATAAGCAATGCTGTTGCCGGCTACATTGTTCGAACTACATATTCCGGCGTACGCCATAATGGTGACACCACTGCCGGGTTCCATAGAAGTTGGTCCGTTTCTGTTGCCACTACAACTTCCTGTGGTGGCATTAAAAGTGTGATTGCCTCCAAACTGATGACCCATTTCGTGTGCCACATAATCAATGTCGTAGGGGTCACCCACGGGACTTGCGCTTCCCGTGATGCCCTGTGCTTTTGAACTCGATTTACACACACAACCCAAGGTAGCTAAACCTCCGCCGCCTGTACTAAAGGTATGGCCGATATCAAAGTTGGCGGTTCCTATGGATGCTGTGATGATGGTTTGACTTAATCCTAAAAGTTGCCCGGAATTACTATTAGCCGTACCGGTGAAGGAATCATTGGCCAGAGTAGTATATAATACAAGAGTAGTTGAAGGTACCAAAACCAGTTTAACTGCTACTTCGGTTTCATATACACCATCCACTCTGTTAACCGAAGTTACTACTTTCGCCAGAGTTTGTGCCACTGTAGGTGCTGCTAAACCCGTGGCTGCTATGGCATACTGATGTGTGCAGGCTACTGCCAAACGGTACGTTCGTAACTGAGCACCCACACAAATAGCTCCGGGTTTGCTGCCCGCGGTGCTCCCCAAGCCCTCTTTCTTTTGGGGTGTAGTTGGCCCCGCTTCTGGTTCAACAATCACCACCTCTTCGGTAATTCTTTGCGCTGGCGCCTTCTCAAAATCTGAGGTATAATAAATTTGATAGTCGCTGATATTACCCACACAAAAAGGGTCAATAAAAAAATCTCCGTTCACGGTTCTGATCATGGCGTGAAATCCAAATTCTGTCCAATCAATTTTTCCATTTGCATAAACATCGTCGATACCTTTTACGCTGAATGTTTTGATCTGTGGGAAGGCAGCAGCCAGTTCGGGCGCCATCACCGGACTTTCCACCACGCGAAATCGCTGAACCGTTCCATTGGGCAATGGCAATGAAACAATACAATTACTTTGGTCTATTAAAACGTTCCGATCTTGTGCCGCGGTAAACAGTTTGTCCTTTAATGCCGCGGCATTAAGGCGATAGCTGAGGTATTTCTGAGGAATTATTTGTCTTACACCTGTGCGGGGAATGGCTGACTCAGAAACAGCCGTCCACAAGCCCGCATCAAAGGACTGAGCTTTTAAGAGGCCGGTTAAGAGTATCAAAATACTCAAGGCTTTTTTTAAGTTCTTGTTCATTACGGTATGCTTATTCTCAAATTTAAGAAAAATCCGTAACAGGTAAATGCACATTTTTACAAGTGGTTCAAGAAATTTTAAAAATGAGGTAAAAAGCCCGTAATTACTGCCTTCTATCGATTCCCCACATCATTTTATTGCGTAAGGTGGTGAAGAAATTCTGACCCTCCAGATTGATTAGATTGATGCGAAATTTCGCCTTTTTAACGATGATTTCGGAACCCGAACTAAGTTTGGCACTGCGGGAATCTAATGATACGTTAAAGTCCTCACTTCGTCCGGTGACTTTAAATCTGATTTCTTTGTTATTGGAAATGACAATAGGCCTCACGGTGAGATTATGAGGTGCAATGGGGGTGATAATAAAATTATCGGAATCGGGCATCATGATGGGGCCTCCGCAACTCAACGAATACGCGGTGGAGCCGGTGGGTGTTGAAATGATCAAGCCATCGGCAAAATACGAATTGAGATACATGCCATCGATATAGGTATCAATGTTGATCATGGAACTACTATCCTTTTTATGAATGGTGAGTTCATTTAGGGCATAATTTTCGTTCTTTTTAAAACAGGTATCACAGCCACTGATCTCGATCAATTCGCGTTTATCTAACGTAAATTTTTCGTGAAGTAAGAGAAATAGTGCTTTCTGTAAATCATCTTTATTCACCGATGCCAAAAAGCCCAAGCGGCCGGTATTAACGCCCAGCAAGGGGATTCCCGATTTGCGGATATAGGTAAGTGTTTCGAGCATGGTGCCATCACCACCCAAACAAATCATATAGTAAGCCTGTGAGATCAGTTCTTCCGATGTGGAAAATGTGTTGATCTCGAGTTTGAGATCAAAATTCTCTTTCAGATAATGGTAATAGGGTTCGAAAATGATTACGTCTACACCTTCGCTCTTGAGGTACTTATAAATCTCTTCAATGTACCCTGAGTGATTTCCTTTGGATGAGCGCGCGTATATAGCAATGGTCATTAAAACAAAGATAAAATTAATTTAATTCCCCACCCTGATAATTTTTTGTTCTTGCTTCAGCATTCTGCCAATGGGATTAGCAAACTTTTCCAAGCCGTTATCACGCAACAAACTTTGAATTTGAGGAAGTGCTTCGGGACGAACACTGAATAAGATCCCCCCATTGGTTTGAGGATCAGGAAGTATTTTAAACGCTTCGGCCACATCAACTCCTTCTTCAAAATGTACCAATTTACTGTAGGCATTCCAGTTGCGGGTGCTGGCGTCCGGCGAAATTCCTTGCTTCACGTAATTTAGTAATCCTGCCATTTTTGGCACTTGGCTATACTCAATGGAGGCGCTAAGTCCGCTGCCCACTGCCATTTCCGAAAGATGACCCAATAATCCAAATCCGGTAATATCGGTCATGGCTGTTACACCCTCTATTTTTCCCAGTTTTTCGCCAATCGCATTAAGCGTGGTGAGTTGTTTGGTTAAGGTAATTTGGTCTTCGGGCAATAATAATTTTCGTTTTTGCGCGGTGGCCATAATCCCCGTTCCAAGGGCCTTGGTCATAAAAATAAGATCGCCCTCTTTTGCCGTGCAATTTTTTTTCAAGTGTTTAATATCAATGAGTCCGCTTACTGCCAAACCAAACATGGGTTCTTTGGTGTCGATGCTATGACCCCCCGCCAAAGGAATTCCTGCTTGCAAACACACCGACCTTGCACCTTCGATCACCAATTTGGCGATGTCGGGAGAAAGTGTGTTTACCGGCCAGCCCAAAATAGCAAGCGCCAAAGTAGGCGTGCCGCCCATGGCATAAACATCGCTGATGGCGTTGGCTGAAGCTACCCGGCCAAAATCAAAAGCATCGTCGACAATGGGCATAAAAAAATCGGTGGTAGAGATGAGTGCCCTGCCATCACCAAGATCGTAAACAGCGGCATCGTCGTTGGTGCTGTTGCCTACCAAAAGATTCTTGTCGACCATTTGCATCGTATCACTTTTTAAGATCTCTGTCAAAACTTGAGGTGCAATCTTACACCCGCAACCTCCTCCGTGAGAATACTCCGTTAACAATACCTTTGGTTTATCTGTTAAATTCATCTGATACTAATTTTGTGGCATTTAATTTGGCGTCCGTTGACGCGCTGTTTAAATAGGTGATCTCACGTTCGCCTTCTGTTTTATTAAGAGTGCTTTTAAGATAAAGTTTATCGTAGTAATGTAATAAAATTGCGAAACACTCCCTAACATTGTCCTCCAACAAGGCATTAATCGCATTTTTGGTCTCCAATCCGCCCAATCTTTTTTTAATTCGAAGAATGGCGCCAATTAAGTGTTCTTTCTCGTATTTTCCGTAACCGGATAGGATGTGATCGAGACGTTGTTCAAAAGGAATATCTAGGAAAAGCAAAGTAGAATTACGCATGTTTATAAAAAATGATTTGGGAATATTTACCAAACCGATGCGCTGGCTTTCACCTTCCACCCAGATCATTTTGTGTGGAATACTACTTTCCTTTTCAAGTTCAAACGCCAATAAATTTTCAAAATGTTCCTGACCGGGCTGAGGAATGGAATCGAGATTTCCGAACGCAGATCCTTTATGTCCCGCAAGTCCTTCCAAATCAATGACGGCTTCTCCCATTTTTTTTAGTTCCTGCAATGCACCCGTTTTATTTCCACCGGTATAACCTCCCAGAATTTTTAATCTGTAATTTTTCTCGAATTGTTGTAAGACCCGGTTACGATACACTTTGTAACCACCGGTCAATAAATATACCTTATAACCATACAGATCGAGCAACCAGGCTACAGTGGCACTGCGCATGCCACCTCGCCAACAATGAACCCGCACTTCTTTAGATGAAATTTTATGCTCTGTAAAATAAGCATCCAGTGTTTCCACCATGCTAAGCATTTTTTTTCCAAACGCATCCAAGCCAATTTTAATGGCTTTTTCTCTGCTTTCCTGTTTGTAGGCTGTGCCAATTCGGGCGCGCTCTTCATCCGAAAATATGGGAAACGAAACGGCCCCGGGAATGTGCGCATGGGCATGCTCTGCAGGACTTCGCGCATCCAAGATTGGAATGTTTTTGTCAAATTTCAGAAATTCTTCTATGGTGACCTTACTGATTGGCATTTTCGGCCACAAAGATGCAGATAAATTTTATGATTTTGCCTCCTTCACGCCCTCCTAACTAAAGCACGAGCGCCCGTTTTAGAAACTTGTTCCTCGGCAGGCTGTTGAGGGCTATTATAAAGCCGAACGTTTGCTGATGTACCACGAAAATACGCGATGGTGGCTTTTAGGGCTCTTTGGTGCTTGGAAACTAAGCCAAAAAAAAGCCGGACCCTTGCGAGCACCGGCTAAAAAATTCATGATCTTATCGATCAATTTTTGTTTCACCGTATCCCAACATCACTCTAGTGATGTTGTCGGTTTGTGGTAATTTTTTTGGTGACCTAACATATCTCTCAAAAACAATATGCACCAAAACACCTATAAATGCCGCAAAACTTGTGCCAAATTAATTAATTTTGTCCCGCTCGCTTTAAGTAAGTAGAATAATGAACTTGATAACTAATGAGATAAGCTGATAATTATCATCGGCAGCACATCTGCCATTGCAAAAAAAATGATGACCTTCGGGTTCAGATTTGCACCCAAATGTTAGGTAAAACCGAAATAGAAACCCTCCTCACTGACTTACAGCAAATTTACGGCGAAGACTTTCGTTATTATTCAAGGGACTCTTTTGAACGACGGGTGAACCGTTTTGTGAAGCTTGAAAACTTTAAAGACTATTCGGCATTACTTACAAAACTGCGATCAGACAAACATTATATCCAGCACTTTATTGATCACATTACGGTGAATGTAACGGAGATGTTTCGTGATACGGCATTTTTCAACACGTTAAATCGTCAGCTTATTCCTCAACTAACACAACATTCCACCATCCGGATCTGGCATGCCGGCTGCTCCACCGGAGAAGAAGTATATTCCACCGCCATTCTTTTTCAGGAAGCCGGTCTGTTGGAGAAATGTGTTATACTGGCTACGGATATTAATTCACGGGTGTTAGAGCGTGCCGACTCAGGGTTATTTTATAGCAGCCTGATGCCACTTTATGAAGCTAAATATCGTTTGGCGGGTGGTGAGAAAAATTTCTCTTCCTATTTTACTAAAACGACCGAGGGAGAAAAAATTTCCGAGAACATTCGTTCACAAATAAGTTTTCAAAATCACAACCTCGCTTCGGGAAATTATTTGGGCAAGTTTGATCTGATCATTTGCAGAAATGTGCTTATTTATTTTGATCGGATCATGCGTGAAATGGTGTTTCGTCTTTTTGACGACAGTACCGGACCCAATTCTTTTATCGCCCTGGGAGAACGAGAAACTCTCGATCTCTCCTCTATAAGTAAACACTACACAAAGTTAGAGTCCGAAATGATTTGGAAAAAAACGAATTGATTTTTTTGGGAAAAAATTGTGTTTTAAAAAAATTGTGAGGTTAAGTTTTTAGTCTTTACGAGAAATTGGTGTTTCCCAAATATACGGTGAAGCAGAATTTTAATGGAGACTTAGCGTGAGGGATCGCAGCGTCAGCCCGGCGAAGCAGGTCATCATGGCGCGGCGCGGCGGAGGCTGGCCGCCTTAGCGGGCAGACCCCGCAGGCGCCTGTTTTTTTGCGCCATGAAGGAGCTGCAAGCCGGCTAAAGCGAAGAGCCCGGCCCCCTGAAGCAAAAACACTGGATAAACATTTAATTTTGCTTCAGGGGGACACGCCCAAGAAAAGCCGGGCCGGTAACAGCGAGGGCAGATAAACACGCGCCGAAAAGAAAACTATTGCCCTAAAAATTATTACAACAAATCATTTGCCAAATTTGCCAGCTCACTGCGTTCTCCTTTTTCGAGGGTAATGTGTGCATACAAGGCCTGGCCCTTAATTTTCTCGATCATATAACTGAGTCCGTTACTTTGCGCATCGAGGTACGGCGTATCAATTTGATTGATGTCGCCGGTAAAAATGATCTTGGTGTTTTCGCCCGCTCGGGTAATAATGGTTTTTACTTCGTGCGGCGTTAAGTTTTGTGCTTCGTCCACAATAAAAAATACGTTGCTGAGGCTTCTTCCGCGAATATAGGCGAGGGGACACACCACCAACTTTTGTGCTTCCACCATTTCGTTAAGTTGTTTGTGCTCTTTATCTTTTTCGCTGAACAAACTGCGGATGTATTTTAAATTGTCCCAAAGTGGTTCCATGTAAGGATTGAGTTTGCTGTTTACATCGCCGGGAAGGTAGCCAATGTCCTTATTACTCAATGGCACAATGGGACGCGCCAAATAGATTTGATGGTAATTGCGGCGTTGCTCAAGGGCGCCGGCCAGCGATAATAATGTTTTTCCGGTACCGGCCACACCTTGAATGGTAACCAGTTTAATTTCGGGGTTCATGATGGCATCTAATGCAAATGCTTGTTCAGCATTTTTAGGGATCACGCCAAAGGCTGCCGTTTTGATGACGCGTTGCATGGTTTCGTCTTCTTGGCGGTAACGTGCCAACACACTTTGAGAGCCGTTTTTTAAAACATAATAATGATTGGGCATGGCCACCCCTTTTTTAACAATGGATTTAGCGGAACAATTTCCCTTATTATAAATAGAAGCAATTTGTTCGTTGGTGGCTTTAACGCCTTCGCTGTTGCCGGTGTACAGCTCATCTACCGATTTTATTTTTCCGGTCTCATAATCTTCGGCCAGTAAACTCAGACTTTTTGCCTTAATGCGCAAATTCACGTCTTTGGTCACCAATACCACTTTGCGTCCGGGATTTGATTCGGCGGTAAACAGTGCAATATTAAGGATGCGGTGATCGGCTTTTCGATCGTCGAAGATCTTTTCAGCATTCACTTTTGAGGAGCTGTTCATTTCGATCTTGAACATACCTCTGGTGGGGCCATTGATGGCCGTCCAGTTCTGAAGACTGTCCTTACTCATCTTATCGATGTAGCGGGTGAATTCACGGGCCGAATAGTTCTTGGTGTCGTTGCCCTTCTTAAAGTTATCCAATTCTTCCAGTACTGTTATTGGAATCACCACATCATGTTCTGCAAAATTACGCATCGCATTGTGGTCGTAAATGATAACAGAGGTATCCAGTACAAAAATCTTTCTTTCGCCGATACTTGTTTTGCTTGCTCTTTTAGCCATACTAATAAATTAAATAACTTGTGATAAAACTATAAATAGGTAAGGATAGATTTTGTTAAGCCCAAAATTGATTTGAACATCAACTTGTTTATTCCATTGAAAAGACGCCGACGATTATACAGGAAAATTGCGGGGAAACTGAGATGGAATAAGGCATAAGCACTAGTTTTGTGTGATGAAGTTAAGGCAATGTCAATTTAAAACAAGGCATTGTTATTAATTATGTGATAATTTATTTCTTGAAATTGCCCCCATTTTGCTTTTTCAAAATAGGTCCGGACAGAATTTGTGTTTTTAGGTGCTTTTTTACATCCCTGAATTGGGCAACTAAGTGTTGGCACATCTAATTGATCTGTACCACTGATTGGCAATCACTTATTAGAACAAAAAGCTCTGAAACCCTTTCTGATAAGCCTTTTGAGAACAAAATCGGCAGCCAAAAATTCAAGCTCACCGAACAAGAATCATATTTGCATTTTTGAATTATATCTTTACTTTTGTGATACAATGAGTAACAAACCAACTTATCGCGCCATTGCCACAATTCTATTTTGTGTGGGTATCATGATGTCCTGTGTCACTGTCCCAAAAATAGATTCAAGTGCTGTTAGTGTTGCCGAAGAAGGTGGGATTACTTTTACCAAGATTTCAAATGAAGAGGATGCCGTTATTGGCCCCGGTATTCAAAATTCAAATTTTTTCGTAGGTTCTGTAAAATATCACACCATTCGCTGGTATGCTGCGCCTTTTATAGGTTTGTCGCCCGACGGGGACTATGTGGCTTATATATGTAAGGTTAATAATGCAAAAAATATATACTTAAAAAGGACTGCGGGCGGTTCCTCCATTATTCAGCGCACGTTTAAAGGCGGGATCATGGATATGGCCTATTCGCCCGATTCAAAAATGATTTGTTTCAGTGATAATTCGGATGGCAATCAAAATGTATATACCATTAACGCTACCGAAGGTGCCGCCATACAGCAAATTACCTCTTCGGGCTCGGCTGAAAGTGGAGGCATTTATTCGCCGGATGGAAAAATAATTTATTATACCAAAGAAGAAACCTCTGTTGGTGCCACAGGCGTTATTAGTTATCGTTATTACGTTTGGGGATACAATAAAGAAACATCCTTGATGACACAATATTGTGAGGGCTTTACTCCCTGTCCGCTGCCGGATGGTCAACGACTTTTAGTGACGCGAGGCAATAAGGAAACCGGAAACGGTGAAATATGGATGATTGATACTAAATCAGGACTCGAGACTCAAATTATTGGGGCACGTGATAAAAGTTTTTCAAGTCCCGACATTTCACCCGATGGCAAAACTATTCTTTTGGTTTCCAATACGCGTGCCACAAATATTCGTCCCATGAATCTGGATCTCTATACACTGAGTATTGATGGAACAAAATTGACGCAACTTACTTTCCATCCCGGAGCCGATGTTTCGCCCAAATGGTCGCACGATGGCAAACAAATCTATTTTATTTCTGGCCGCGGAAACGCCAAAGCAAATTTTGGGCTTTGGAAAATGAATTACAGAAGCTAAGAACCTCTTGGTTTTTCTGTTTTAACGAAAACAAAATTAATTAGACATGAAAATTAATTTTAATCTTTCAGTCGCGTTTCTCTTATTTTTTGGCACCACTTGCTTTGCTCAATTTGTGGGAGGAGGTGGAACTGCGCCTGTAAAAAACGACAAAGAATCGGCGGGACCCTGGAAAAACCGAGGGTACATTTACGGGGGGCCATGCATTCCTATGGGTACTTGGAAAAAAGCACCGGTTGCCTCCGCCACTATATCGGATGCCTATACTAATAATACCGGGTTTGGGGCTAAAACAGGATTCTACCTTGAAATGGGAGGAATGTACTTCCTGAAGAAATTAAAGCTTCCCGAATCAATGGCATTTGCATTTAATTTTACTTACCTGAACTTTTCCATGAATAAATTTGATTGGAGCAGCCTTGGTCCAAATTTTGAAAAAGCAAATTCCAAAAATTTTATGTTTCTCAGCGATAAATTTGGTTTGCAATATTCTTATCAAATCGTTGACAAGTTCTTTGTAGATGCCTATTTCAATATTTGCCCTACCATGGCTTTTCTGGGAAGAGTTAAAACAACCGGCGACGTCGCCGAATATCATTATTCCGTTGTGGCCAATTGGAGCGGGGCCAGCCCTTCACTTAACAGTTCGACTTATGCTACGGGCTTTGCATTTGCATTTAGAAAAAGTATTGGGTTTAACATCCGGTATATGCCCTTTACGTTTGGACTGGATTATCTATTTGGTGGAATAAAGCAGGATGTTTATTCAACAATTTTAGATAATAGGAATCATAGTAATGACCAGGAAATTATTACTCCAACGAAGTTCTATGCAAATACCCTTCAGATAAAACTTGGATTCACATTTTAAACTATTTTTTAAATCATGAAAACAATCTTAAAAGGCGGACTTTTCCTATTACTTTTGTCAGTTCTATTTTGGACGTGTACTAAAAGTACCGTCTCGCCTCCTCCCGGTGATACCAAAACTTTGGGGACAATGGCAATACCGCGCACTGTGCAATTAACATTTTGGTCGCAATCTGCGGTGTTAAGTGGAGGCAGCATCAGCGTGTATATTGACGGTGCGTATGCCGGACTAATTTCAGGACCTTATTCGACTGCGCCTTATTGTGGAGCACCCAATACCTGCACCAAAGACCTCATTGCAGGAGCTCATACTTGGTACGCTAAGTCTGCCGCTTATGTGTGGGGAACAGCTACAACACAAAAAACAATTACAGTTTCAGCAGATTGTATGACGATGCAACTGTACTAAGCAACCTATTTATTTGTTGACTTTCAGCCTCTCCATCCCAAAAATTAAAATCAACGATTTGATAGGGGTCAATCGGAAAAACTGAGGAGAAGGTTTTTGAGCCTGCCCCCATGAAGAGAAAAACTTACCAAGAAAACTTCCCGGTTTTTCTGATTTGGGCCTGCCCCCGCCTTTCTTTTTTTATTCCGTTTGGCGGGGTCGCGCTTTCCGTTCCAAGTCCTCGCCACGCAAAGAGACAGGCGTGGCTGTGGGCTTTCCACTACAATCGCTCACGCAGCAAATTAGTTGTTTCCATTTATAAAAATATCCAAGGAATAAATACTATACATTTTCCCAACATTTCGGCTTGATCCTTTGATACTTCATAAAATTTTCTCATAAAAAAAGCCCCAACAAATGTTGAGGCTAAATTTTTCAAAAAATTTAGTTTACTGCGCTTCCAGTTTTTTACCCATCCGTTTACGGGTATTTTCATCTAAATAGATCTTACGCAAACGAATGTTCAGTGGGGTGATCTCCACGTACTCATCGCCCTGAATGTATTCCATGGCTTCTTCTAAACTGAATTTTATTTTTGGAACAATGCGCATTTTCTCATCAGTACCGCTTGCGCGCATATTGGTGAGTTGCTTTTCGGTACACACATTCACTACTAAATCATCGGGACGAATATGTTCCCCAATGATCATGCCCGGATAAATTTCTTCTCCTGCTTCAATAAAAAACTTACCACGATCCTGCAATTTATCAATACTGTACGCTACTGCTGCTCCCTTATCTTTGCTGATCAATACACCGGCAATACGGCTCGGAATATGACCTTTCCAGGGTTCGTAGGCTTTGAAACGATGCGCCATAATAGCTTCACCGGCCGTTGCAGTTAATACGTTATTTCGCAAACCAATAATACCGCGTGAGGGAATCTCAAATTCCATGTGGATCAAATCGCCTTTTGGTTGCATCACCAACATGTCACCTTTACGCTGACTTACTAAATCAATTACTTTGCTGGATGATTCCTCAGGAACGTCAACGGTGAGAACTTCCATTGGTTCACATTTAACCCCATCAATTTCTTTAATGATTACCTGCGGTTGGCCCAACGCTAATTCGTAGCCTTCGCGACGCATGGTTTCGATGAGCACCGATAAGTGAAGAATTCCGCGACCAAATACCAGGTATGAATCAGGAGATCCTGTTTCTTCCACACGCATGGCGAGGTTTTTTTCCAATTCTTTGTACAAACGATCTCTTAAGTGTCGTGATGTTACATATTTACCATCCTTTCCAAAGAAAGGAGAGTTATTGATGGTAAACATCATACTCATGGTGGGCTCGTCGATGTGCATCACCGGCATGCCTTCCGGATTTTCAAAATCAGCAACGGTGTCACCAATCTCAAACCCATCAATACCGGTAAAGGCACAAATATCACCGGTTTCCACCTCGGCTACTTTTACCTTGCCCAATCCGTCAAAAATATATAATTCCTTAATGCGTGATTTTTGAATTCTGCCATCGCGTTTTACCACACTCACCGGCATACCTTCTTTAATGATGCCGCGGAACACACGTCCCACCGCTATACGACCCACAAAACTGGAATAATCGAGAGAAGTGATTTGAATTTGTAAAGTTCCTTCGCGACGTGGCGCAGTTGGAATTTTTTCGAGAATAGTATCTAATAAATACGTGATATCAGTAGCCGGATTTTTCCAATCAGCACCCATCCAACCTTGTTTGCTTGATCCGTAAACTGTTGGAAAGTCTAATTGTTCTTCGTTTGCTCCTAAATTAAAGAACAGATCGAAAACACTGTCGTGCACCTCATCGGGACGACAATTTGGTTTATCTACTTTATTGATCACTAACAAGGCTTTTTTTCCTGCTTCTATTGCTTTTTGAAGCACAAAGCGGGTTTGCGGCATAGGACCTTCAAAGGCATCCACCAATAAGATCACGCCATCGGCCATATTCATCACGCGCTCTACTTCACCGCCAAAATCGGCGTGACCGGGAGTATCAATGATGTTGATTTTGGTTCCTTTATAGGTTACTGATACGTTTTTGGCAAGAATGGTAATGCCGCGTTCACGCTCCAGGTCATTGTTATCGAGGATCAGATCCCCTGTATGTTGATTGTCGCGAAATAATTTACAGGTATGTAAAATCTTATCAACCAAGGTCGTTTTACCGTGGTCAACGTGGGCAATAATGGCAATGTTTCTAATAATTGTGGACATTTACTGATTTTTAAGGGGGCAAAGATAGGTAAATTTTACCAATTCCCCTCATTGAGAGTGGCTTATACCCCTTTTGAATGTGAGTTTTCTGATTTTTTGGGGGTGTCCCCGATGATTTGAAAAACCACGTTAATACTTGTTTTGTTTTTCAATCATCGGGGCCGGGCTGCTTCGGGCCTACGCAAACCTCGCCCAAAAGTACACTGTACTTTTGTCGTGCTTCGCTACGGCCTCCTCGCCTCGCCAAAAAAGGCGAAGCTGCGGGGGCTACCCCTGCGTATCCCTCACCCGCATCGCCGTGCAGCGTCAAATTAACTCTGACTTTTAATTTATGAATTATAGATCCAATCGGGGTGCGGGCTTTAGTTCTCAGCACTTAAATTCTTGCATTTTAAGTCCCTGGTGTTTTCGTTAAAGATTCAATATTGATAAGGCTTTTGGAGTTTTTGAGTTTCGGCTAGCTAGAGTTGCTATCGACTCCTCAAAGGGGCAATAAAAACAAATGTTGACACATACGCATGTTTGATGAAATAGCCAAAATGACAAACCACAAAAATTTGGTATGGAACGGAAGCCGCTTATTAAACTTCTTCTATCTTTGTGTGCCTACGGGAGTTCTCACCTCATCAAATGTAATAGTTCTTCATTAATTAAATAAAGATGCAACCCAAAGCCCTGCTCTTACCAAACCTAACTCCTCTGAGGGGCTTAGCAGCGTTACTTGTTGTGGCAGTTCACTTTAACGGCATCGTCATTCACCTGCCGTTTTCGAGTACTAATATGTTTCTAAATAAAAGTTACCTGATGGTAGACTTGTTTTTTATAATGAGTGGATTTATTATCCTGCATAATTATGGCAGCGAATTCAAAGACCTTGTGGGCTGGCGAAGCTATTTGAAGTACCTACGGGCGCGCTTTGCCAGGATCTATCCACTGCATTTTTTTACCTTTCTGATTCTCGTTATTATCATCTATTTTTCCCTTAATCCGTATCTGAGTGGTCCACTAACGACGTTAATTAATAATCCCAAAGCCATAATTACACATCTCCTTTTGCTCCAATCTTTTGGTTTTCATGAGATATACACATGGAATGTTCCATCCTGGAGCATAAGCGCAGAATGGTTTGCTTATCTGTTATTCCCCTTTCTGACACTCTTTATGGCGAGATATAAGTCGTTCGCCCTGTTTTTGCTTACTGTTCTGGTAATCGCCCTTTATGTGCTGATCGTATACGTTATACCTAGACCAACTTCTCCCTGGGATATGCCAAATAACCACGACATTAATGTAAGTTACGAATTTGGTTATATCAGAGGACTTGCAGGCTTTACGACAGGAATGTTAGTTTATAAATTCTATCAGACAAAGAAATTGTTGCATTTTCTTTCACAGGATTGGGTGGGCGCAGCGTGTGTCTTTGCGCTGATATATACAATGAGCAAAGGAATTTTAGATCTGTTCTACATCCCCCTTCTTTCGCTGGTTGTTTTAAGTTTGGTAGCAAACAAAAGTAGTATTAACAAAGTCCTGATGTTGAGGCCGCTGCAATACATAGGAGAGATTTCTTATTCCATCTATATGTGGCACTATCTTTTGATATTAAATTGCGTTGTGCCCATGCTGGAGAAGATAGGTTTTGATTACAAAGGCCCTGGGACTATTAACCCTCCGCCCCACCAGGGCATAGCCCTCTGCATCATCTTTTTATTGCTTGTAATTTTCATTTCGTCCCTAACTTATGAGTATATTGAGAAACCTTGGAGAAAAAGGCTAAACGGAAAAAAAACAAACATCACAAAAAAAACCGGTTAATTTCTTAACCGGCTTCCTTAGAAGAAGATATTAAATTCTACATTTTCGAAAGTACTAATTCGTCAATGATGTTTTTGGCACCGCCCATCTTCTAAGAAGAAAAAGAATTTTTCACTCTTTAAAGCCATACAGAGAATTAATGAAAATACAATTGTTGACAGCGGCAAATCACGTAAAATCAGTTTAACCAAAATTCCGAAACTAAGCTCAAATGCGGAAGCATAATGACAAGGAGTGCAAAACAAATTCAATTGACTTACAGAAATTCTATCATTCGGACATCTTTCTTGGCGCTCTCCTAATCAAATGATGTTGTTCCCGAATTTTTGTACCTTTATTACACTTTTAACTTTCTTTAAACCGTAATTTGAATCAACTATTCCTATGGACCTACGTATTTGGCTGTGCGTGCTTAAATGCCCAGGGCTTCCGTTCGGTTTTTACCCCCAGCGGAGCATCAACTTGCGAAAGTTACTTTATTGAGGAAACAACTCCCTTAAACTACTTTGCGCTTGGCTTAATTGCAAGGAATTTAGGCAATGTAACTTATAGTGAGCTAGTCATTAGTGGGTTGAATAATGCTGGTGCTGTGACCTGGGAGAAACGGACGGGGAGTCCTTCCTCTTACCATCTTGACATCGGAACTAACCGCCAAGCCATTAAATCACAGGGAAATATTTATTATGCCGGAGTTCTTCGACAAGGCGTGCAACAAAATGGGGCCTTTTTAAAATTCGACTTTAACGGTAACATACTGTGGCAAAAAGTGTTTTCTGAAGCTGGGGCTACCACGGTTACAGGGATAGTTGCTCCAAGCGTTGATGGTGGCTTTTTACTTGCCGGATTTACCGAAACTGCAAATGTCGCAGGAAGACCAGCATTACTAATAAAAACCGACGTGAATGGTAATCTCCTATGGAAAAAAAAATACGTAAAGGCCCCCAGTAATGTGATATATGGCCGCTGTGTATTACAGGACAAAGCAAGCAAAAAAATTGTGATAGCGGGGTCCTGTTATGGTACCGCGCCGGACTCCTTGTATCCAATTCTGATAATCACTGACAGCATTGGTAACCAGATAGAGCAGAGGATCGGCATTGAACAGGGATACTATACCGACATGGCCCAATTGGCCGATGGCAGCATTATTCTTGTGGGCAGCACAATCACCTCATCTTTAACATCTACCGGAAGTGCAAACCTTATGTATTCCACGCATACGAAATTATGTTTGGATAGCGCTAACTTTCTTTATCGGAAGAATTTCGACAGTCCAAATGCTTCCAACTGGTTCAATACGGTAAATGCTGTATCAAACGGAACTGAATATATTACAAATGGTACAATCGATACTTTATACCAGTACTTTCCACCTTACCGATATGATGAAATGGTGAGGATCACCAAATTCAATGCCAATGGGATGATGCTAAGTAACCGCTATTACAGTTATCCCCGCTTTGCCGATCCAAAGAAACCTTATTTTGATAATCGCATGTACAGCAAGCACATGGGTATTACAAGCGATAAAGGTTTGGTGGCCGCCGTACAAATTAATAATTATTCCATTTCCGACCCCCTGTTTTATGTGAAATTCGACAGCACTGGCTGTGATTCCTCAATTGCCTATTGCCAAAATCCCACCGGCTTAACAGAACTGGCTTCCGAAGAGGGTTTATTTTTATTTCCGGTACCGGCCCACGATTACCTGATGGTTGACCAAACAAAAGTACAAGACAAATTTTCGGCCATTGAAATAGTTGACGCATTAGGTAAGAGGGTTAAATCTCAGGTACTCCTATCAGCAAGCGAGGCCATTGATATTAAGGAGCTGGATGAGGGCTGCTATTTCGTTTTATTTAAGAATGACAAAGGCCAGGTGGCTCTGCGGAGAAAATTAATCATTGAGTAGTTCGTTTTTCGGTTTTGTTGCAAAGAAAGTAAATTCATTAAGAAATTTATTGAAACAAATTGTGCTCAAGAGCAAAGCGCATTAAATAAAGATCCAGAATTTTGCCCGCGGGGTTCAACATATTTCTAAACCGGTGATAGTGGACAGAGAACATTAATTCCTTGCATTTGTCTCTTACTTCATAACAACTATTTGAAACACACATTGCGGTTTACGGGCGCACAATGGATCAAAAAGACATATGCGCCGTGCAGGTACTGTTCACGGTATTTTAATTCGCTGTTGTAAGATATGTGTTTCCCCCCGTCTGGCCCGGCAACGTGACCATAGCAACGAAAAAAAACCGGCAAATTTCTAAGCCGGCTTCTTTCACAAAATGAGTTTCTATTGTTTCGAAAGCACCAATTCATCGATGATGTTTTTGGCACCGCCCAGTTTATCAACGATGAAGAGTAAATAACGCACATCCAAACAAATGGTGCGGTTCAATTCTCCATCAAATGCGATTTTATGACTCAGCGCTTCGTAGTTACCGTCAAACGCCAAACCAATTAACTCTCCTTTTGAATTAATAACGGGAGATCCTGAATTACCTCCGGTAATGTCGTTGGTGGTAATAAAAGACACCACAATGTCGTTCGCCTTTTTATCAATGTATTGTCCGAAATCTTTGTTATTTACCAGTTCGATTAATTTGGCAGGCGCATCAAATTCGTAATCACCGGGGGAGTATTTTTCCATTACACCGTTCAACGTGCAGATCTCACGGTACTTCACGGCATCACGCGGAGAATACGATTTTACATTGCCATACGACACACGCATGGTTTGATTGGCGTCGGGGTAAAATTCCTGCCCTTTTTTCATTTCCAAAATACCCTTCAAATACAATTTGTTATAAGCAAAATTGTTTGCCGTAAATTGCGTATAAAATTTGGCGTAATTGGCATTAAAATTAGTTACAAAAGCCATAGCAGTTTTGTAGGCTAAGTCAGCATGAAGTGCCGCTGTGTCGGATTTGCTAATAAAATTATCCCATTTGTTTTCATCCAAGAGCATGGTCTTTTCAAACACTGCTTTTGCAAAGTTTTGGTAGGTGGCATCCATGGCCATATCACCGTATCCTTTTTGCATCATGTTGTAAAAGGCTTGCGGACGTTGATCTGCCGCAATATCGGTAAAGAACATCTTTACTACCATCGCCACAATGTTTCTGTCGGAAGCAGTATTTTCGGATTTTAAGAATGCACTGAAATTGGTTTTTGCCATCGCCACCGCTTTTTTAATTTCTTCGGGAGCTGAAGCCGGGCTGCTCAGTGCATCATCTAATGATTTAAGTGAAGACGCGAACCCCAGAAGCGGCGAACCTTTGATGCCCTCATTGAGGTACATTCTTCCTTTTGCATAAGGCCTCCAAGCATCGTATGTAGCGCCAATATTGGCAAATAAATTATCGTATTCGGGTTTTCCCTTGGCCCAAGCCTCAAATGCTTTTTCTTCTTTACCTTTTTGAGCAATCACATTGTGCTTGAGTAATTGTTTGCTCTCCCCGTCAAAAAACTTCCAGTAATTGGCAATTCCTGCATACGAACTTGCCAATTGAATTTTTACGGCAGGATCTTTCACCATTTCGGCATACATGGCTTTTAAGCGCTCTGCACGAAGGTTTACCAGACTTGGATTATCTATGTCGATTTTCAATTTTACACCATAGGTAGTTTCATAGCGGTTAGTGCCACCGGGATATCCATAGATCATGGCGTATTCACCATCATTTACACCCTTAAGCGAAATAGGTAAAAACGATTTTGCTAAAAAAGGAACATTTTTGTCGCTGTAATCTGCCGGTTTTCCTTCGGGACTCATATAGATTCTGAAAATTGAAAAATCACCGGTGTGACGCGGCCATTCCCAATTGTCGGTATCGCCGCCAAATTTTCCAATACTCTCGGGGGGCGCACCCACTAAACGTACATCGGTATACCGTTGGTAGGTGAATTGAAGGAATTGATTTCCTTTAAAGAAACTGCTTACTCTAACTTCGTTGCCACTGCCATCAGTGGCTTTGGTTGACATTTCGGTAAGTATGGCAATTAATTTGGCCGAAAGGTCGGCAGGCTTCACATCTTTTAGTTTAAGATTCACCATATCAGTAACGTCTTCAATTTTTACCAAAAACTGAACACTTAAGCCGGGACAAACAATTTCTTCTTTTTTTGATTTTGCCCAAAAACCGTCTTTCAGATAGTTGTGCTCTACTGTGCTGGATGCAGCTATATTGCCATACCCGCAGTGGTGATTTGTGAACAACAAACCTTCTTTACTCACCACTTCAGCCGTACATCCACCGCCAAATAAAACAATGGCGTCTTTTAAACTGTTTTTATTCATGCTGTACAATTGTTCTTTTGTAAGCTTAAGTCCTCGTTTTACCATGTTGGCATAGGTTTTTTCACCAATGAGGTGCACCAGCCACATGCCTTCGTCGGCTTTTACGGAAACATTGGCAGCAAACACCACCAATAAAATAATCGCTATTTTTTTCATGTATAAATTTTTTACGTGGTGCAAAAATAGCATTATTTGACTTAATGCCAATCCCCCCTTTTGATCTGGCCATAATGCGTATCTTCCATGCAATTATATGAAGCTGATAAAGATCATTTTTATTTGTTTTTGTTCTCTTAGTATTCTGCATTCTCAAACTCCAAAAGAATACAGTAATGGGCATGGGGGCAAGATTACCTTACCTCTGGGAGACCTGTCTTTTTGCGATAAAGTGATTTACTACCGGCCGGGAAATCCTTCGCCGGTGCCCGAGAACTCAAAAGGAAATGACGCACTTGGCGCTCCCAATTTTGAAGCGCAACAGGTTACCGGATTTGTTTCGCTGGGAATTGGTGGCGAACTCTGCCTTTCTTTTACCGATAATGCCCTGGTGAACATTCCCGGTCCCGATTTGTGTGTGTTTGAAGTTGGACGGTATGTGGAAGAAACCTACCTCTATGTGTCGAAAAACGGTAAAAAATGGATTAATGTGGGAAAAATTAGTGGGGGCAATACCTTGGTGGATATTGGAGATTCAACCTTGCCGGGAGATCTGTTCACCTATATTAAGTTAGTGGATGCGGGAACTTCCTTGTCGCGAAACGATCGGATGTGGCCCGGCGCCGATATCGATGCCGTTGCCGCCATTGGTTCTGCCAAACAAATTTCATTAAATGCCTTGTATTTATTCGATACAAATAAATTCGTGTTAAAACCCCTCTCTAAATCAGGCCTAGACTCCATTGTTTCCGAATTAATTACAAACCCGGGCTTCGATCTCGTTATAAATGGTCATACCGACAGTATTGGCAGCGCACCCTTCAATCAGCGATTATCACTCGACCGTGCTGAGGCCATTAAAAAATACATCCTCAGCAAACTTCCCGAATATAAAAGCAGGATTGCTGTGCATGGTTATTCTGATGATCAACCGATAGAGTCCAACAGCACAGCCGAGGGGCGGGAAAAAAACAGAAGAGTGGAAGTCTTTTTTATTCCTAAGAAATAGCATGACAAAAAAAATACTCAGGTTGAGAATTCAGATTTTTTTTATGTTAAAATCATTCGTTTTATGACATAATTCAGCAGAAAATGAGGCGAATGTCAGGCATTTGCAAGGTGTTTTCAATGAGAAAATTTGGTAACTTAGACACTTCGTTTAATTAAAAAACTTAATGAACTTACTAACAAACCATTTATGAGCACAACTACCTTAACCGACCTCGACATTGCAACCGCCGCAAAGATTCTTCACATTAATGAAATTGCAAAAAAGCTTGGAATCAAAGAAGATGACCTTGAATATTATGGAAAATACAAGGCCAAATTGCCCCTGAGCCTCATTGATGAAGCAAAAGTGAGCAAAAGTAACCTCATTTTAGTAACTGCCATCAATCCCACTCCCGCAGGAGAAGGTAAAACAACTGTGTCGATTGGTCTTACGGATGGTTTGAACAAAATTGGCAAAAAAGCCATGGTGGTGTTAAGAGAGCCTTCTTTAGGTCCGGTGTTTGGCATGAAGGGTGGAGCAGCCGGAGGCGGATATTCACAAGTAATCCCCATGGTAGACATTAACCTGCATTTTACGGGTGATTTTTCGGCCATCGAAAAAGCCAATAATTTACTGGCCGCCTTGATTGATAATAATATTCAAAGCAAACAATTCAATTTAAACATCGATCCCCGCACCATCGTGTGGAAGCGGGTAATGGACATGAACGACCGTTCTTTACGTGACATCGTTATTGGCCTTGGAGGAACCGCAAATGGTGTTCCCCGCGAAAGTGGATTTAACATTACTGCGGCTTCAGAGGTAATGGCCATTTTATGTCTGTCGAAAGATTTTGCCGATCTTAAAAAGAGATTGGGTAATATTTTTATTGGGTATACGTTCGACAAACGTCCGGTATTCGCGCGCGAACTAAAAGCAGAAGGATCTATGGCAATTTTATTGAAAGATGCCATTAAACCCAATTTGGTTCAAACCTTAGAAGGAAATCCCGCCATTATTCACTGTGGCCCCTTTGCCAACATTGCGCAGGGAACCAATTCCATCATTGCCACAAAAACCGGCATGTCGCTGAGTGATTATGTTGTTACCGAAGCAGGCTTTGGCGCCGATTTGGGTGCTGAAAAATTCCTCGACATCAAATGTCCGGTGGGTGGCTTAAAACCAAAAGCCTTGGTGCTTGTGGCAACTATTCGGGCATTGCGTCACCACGGTGGTGCCAAGAGCGATGAGTACAATACTCCCAATCTTGATTATATTAAAAAAGGATTCGAGAATCTTGAAAAACACATTGAGAACTGCAAAAAATTTGGACTGACCGCAGTAGTGGCCATTAATAATTTTTACACCGATACGGAGGCAGAAATTAATTACGTGATCGAAAAATGTGCCTCCCTGGGTGTAAAGGCGGTGATTTCAAAAGGTTGGGGTGATGGCGGAAACGGCACCACTGACCTCGCAAAAGCCGTGGTGGAAGTCATCGAAAGCAAATCGAACAAGTACCAACAATTGTACGATTGGAACTTATCGATCGAAAACAAGATCAAAACCATTGCCACCGAAATTTACGGAGCTTCGGATGTGACTTACTCCCCAAAAGCAAAAACGCAATTAAAAGAATTTGATAAGCTGGGCGTGAACGGATATCCGGTATGCATGGCCAAAACGCAAAAATCATTTTCAGAAGATGAGAAAAAAGTGGGTCGTCCGCGTGATTTCAAAATTAATATTCGTGAATTTGAATTGGCTGCAGGTGCCGGATTTGTAGTTGCTATTGTGGGTGAAATGATGCGGATGCCCGGATTACCCGCCGTTCCTGCTTCTGAAGGAATGGACATTGATAACAACGGAAACATAACAGGACTTTCCTAATGATGATTGATCGCTATAAAGGAGTGTTTTACAACGGAAAAGAATTTTCCAATCTGGAAGATTCTATTTCGGTGGAAGTGGCATTGAGTATAGCGGTGAATGAGGTGCCTTTTACTGTGACCATGCAAACACCAGGTAGTGAAGTGGATTTGGCGCGTGGGTTATTGTTCACAGAGGGAATTATTACCGATCGCACGATTCATCCTGTGGTAGAGGTAACCGCCAAAAACGAAGAAGGCTATATCACATCGATAAACGTAAAGGTTCCCGCAACACTGGTGGTTAAAGATTTTGCGAACACACGCAATGTGATCTCTGCCTCATCCTGCGGCATTTGCGGCAAAACCTCCCTCGACGACATGGAAGGGGAAGCACTCCACAATTCCGATATTCTGCTTGGTGATCTCGTTCCTAAAATGTTCGAACAAGTTTCTGAGGGACAAACGAATTTTCAGCTCTCAGGCGGAACTCATGCCGCGGGGGCCTTCACAATACATGGTGAGATGCTTACACTTCAAGAGGACATTGGCCGACACAATGCAGTAGATAAAGTGATAGGACATTTGCTGAATAAGGGACTTCTCGAAAAAGCAAAATGCCTCACGGTGAGTGGACGAATTTCGTATGAGATTGTCAGCAAAACCAAAGCGGCAGGCATCCCTTTTCTGGCTGCAGTTTCTGCGCCCTCGAGTCTCGCCATTGATAACGCGCAGGAGTCGGGAATTACCTTAATGGCATTTTGCAGAAACAATAAATACACCATTTATTCCAACCCGCAGCAAGTAGCAGTGGGAACTCAACATTTTATATCAGGCAAGGTTAAACACAACAACGATGTCAACTAACTTAAGTCATTTACTGGGCCGCAAAGGTCATGAAAAAAATCTCTTCGAAGAACTGGGGGAAGCGGCTTCCAAAACAGGGACTCCCAGTGCAGAAAAGCTTGAAGCTTTGCGTCAGGAATTTTTAGTAGGGAAGTCGACCGTTTACGGAACAGTTTCCTTTTACGATTTCTTGAAACCCGAAAATCAGGGAAAGAAGGTGTACGTATGTAATGGCAGCGCCTGTATGACTGCGGGAACTCAGGACGACCTCCATAAAAAAATTGAAAAACATTTTGATGCCAAAGAAATTGGAGAAATGTGTTGTTTGGGAAGGTGTCATGAAAACAGTGCTTTTCACATTGACGGAAAAAATTATTCGGGAAAAGACATTGAGCAGATCGAGAATATTAAAGCGGGCAAAAAGAAAACAGCAGAAAAATACAATGTCTCTTCAAGAGGCGCCGGAATTCTTACCGCCGAATACCCGCCTGTAAAAGAATATTATAAGATTTTTTCCGATGCCATTCAAAAATCCCCTCAAGCACTGTTAGCTGAATTAAAAGATTCCGGATTAAGAGGCAGAGGTGGGGCCGGATTCTCGATGGCTTTTAAATTGGAGTCTTGCAAAAACGTTGCATCAGATTCTAAATTCATTGTATGCAATGCCGATGAAGGTGATCCCGGTGCCTACTCCGATCGCTATGTGATGGAACATCGTCCCCATGCCTTATTAATGGGCATGATGATGGCCGGCTACATTGCCGGTGCCGATTGTGGCGTGGTGTACATTCGCGGAGAATATCCCGAATCGGTAGAGATAATTACCGAATGTATTTCCGAATTGAGAAACGAAAAATTACTTGGTACTAACATAAATGATTCGGGTTTTAATTTTGATTTTAAAGTGATCAAAGCTCAAGGCGCATATATCTGTGGTGAAGAAACCGCTTTATTATCGTCAATTGAAGGTCAACGTCCGGAAGTGCGCATTCGTCCGCCCTACCCCACGCAACAAGGTTTGTTTAATAAACCTACGGTGGTAAATAATGTGGAGACACTCGCTAACCTGCCCTTCATTTTTCAACAGGGTGGGAAAAAATTTGCGGCCATCGGCACTCAAAAATCAACCGGCACAAAATTGGTTTCCTTAGATGGATTTTTTAATACACCGGGCATTTACGAAGTGGATATGGGCACACCCTTATCTGTTGTTGTTGAGGAGCTGGGAGGAGGATTCAAAAAACCGGTGAAGGCCATGCACATTGGTGGTCCGCTTGGAGGCCTGGTTCCGGTGAGCAAAATCAAGGACCTGAGTGTGGATTTTGATTCCTTTGCCAAAGAAGGCTTTTTATTGGGGCATGCCTCGGTAGTATGTATTCCACAGGAGTATCCTCTTATTAAATACATAGAACACTTATTTCGTTTCACGGCACATGAAAGTTGCGGCAAATGTTTTCCATGTCGTTTGGGCTCTACACGTGGGTACGAAATGGTGGAGAAAGCGCAGAAAGAAGATTACAAAATGGAACTGAGTTTAATGAACGATCTGCTCGATACTATGGAAGCGGGCTCACTCTGCGCGTTGGGCGGCGGACTCCCCCTTCCCATTAAAAATGCATTACACTATTTTGAAAACGAATTGGCTCCTTATTTTAAAAAATAAATACCATGGAATCAACTGCATACATCAACGATACACTTTATCCCATTGTAAAAGGCGAAACCATTTTGAGTTTTGTGCGCCGGCATTTGGGTAAAGATTTTGTACCCACACTTTGCGACGCACCCAATCTAGATCCTTTCGGGTCGTGCCGTGTGTGCAGTGTGGATGTGGCGCTGGTGGCCAAAGGCCCTTCAAAAGCGCAAGCTTCTTGTCATACACCTGTTATCCCTAATTCGTACATCTATACGCACAGCGATCGCATTGTGAAACTGCGTAAGAACATTGTGGAATTGGTACTTACCGATCATCCACTGGATTGTCTCACCTGTGAAGTAAACAATAATTGCGAATTACAGGCAGTAGCTGCCAAGGTGGGGGTGCGCGATGTGCGGTATCCCGAAGGAAAAAATCATCTCGATCGAAAAAAAGATCTGAGTCACCCTTACATGACCTCCGATCTTTCCAAATGTATCAATTGTTTTCGCTGTGTACGCGCTTGTGATGAAGTACAGGGTGAATTTGTACTGAGCATGGCGGGAAGAGGATTCGACAGTCATATTATAAAAAGCAATAACAATTCATTTTTTGATTCTGATTGTGTGAGCTGCGGAGCTTGTGCCCAGGCTTGTCCCACCTCAGCCATCTCCGATGTGTTTGAATCAAAATCGATAGTGGCCGCAAAAAAAGTGCGTACGGTTTGCACCTATTGCGGAGTAGGCTGTAATCTGGATGTGGCAGTAGTGAATGATAAAGTAAAATCCATTCAGGCACCTTACGATGCAGTAGTGAATGAGGGACATACTTGTTTAAAAGGACGTTTTGCCTTTTCGTTTTACAACCACCCTGATCGTATTCGCACGCCGATGATTCGCCGAAATGGAGAACTAGAGCCTGCGACATGGGATGAGGCCTATGGTTATATTGCAGAAAAGTTAACTGCCATCAAAGCCAAACATGGTCCCGATTCTATTGCGGGCATTTCTTCGGCACGTTGTACGAATGAGGAAAATTACCTCATGCAAAAATTTATTCGCGCGGTAATAGGAACTAATAATATTGATTGTTGCGCTCGGGTGTGTCATTCACCAACGGCACTGGGTATGCAGCGTGCATTTGGAACAGGGGCTGCGACAAATTCGGTAGAAGACATTAAGTACACCGATTGTATCATGATTATTGGCGCCAATCCAACGGATGCACATCCTGTAACTGGGGCCCGGCTCAAACAATTTGCGATGAAGGGAAAAACCAGCATTGTGATTGATCCCCGCAGAACAGAGATGGCGCGGTATGCTACTTACCATTTGCAATTGAAACCCGGCACCAATGTGGCCTTGCTAAACATGATGTTGTATTTTATCATCACCGAAAAAGCTGAAGCCAAGGAATTTATTGAAAATAGAACCGAAGGTTATGCGCAATTTTGTGAGCAGATCTTAAAATTGGATCTCAACGAAATGGAAAAAATCACCGGTGTGGATAAAACTCTGGTGAAGGAGGCGGCGCTTGCGTATGCCAAAGCACCAAATGCCATGTCGTTCCACGGATTGGGGGTAACCGAGCACACACAAGGATCGTTTACGGTGATGCTTATTTCCGATCTGGCCATGATCACCGGAAATATTGGAAGAAGAGGCGTTGGCGTAAATCCGCTCCGTGGTCAGAATAATGTGCAGGGCGCGGCCGACATGGGTTGTCAACCGCATCAGGGAGCAGGATACATGAGCTCTTATGATCCCGAAATAAACAAACACTACGAAGATTTTTATAAAACCAGAATGCCGCTAGGAAAGGGATTAAAGATCCCGGAAATGTTTGATGCGTCTATTGAAGGCAAATTAAAAGCGCTATGGCTGATGGGGGAAGATGTGGTGCAGACAGATCCTAATACCAATAAGGTGATTGCCGCTATGGAGAATTTAGATTTACTGGTATTGCAGGAGATTTTTATGACTGAAACGGCAAAATACGCCGATGTGATTTTACCCGGTGCAACTTTTCTCGAGAAGAGTGGAACCTATACCAATGCAGAAAGAAGAATTCAACGCGTTCAAAAAGTAGTGGAACCTTTGGCGGGCACCAAAAGTGATGGCGAAATAATGGTGGACATCATGAATAAGATGGGTTATGCTCAACCCGCCTATCAACCCGATACCATGCTGGAGGAGATCTCACAGATTGTTCCGTTTTTTGCAGGCGTGAAATGGGATGAATTAGGAGATAACGGCAAACAATGGCCGGTGAAAAAAGACGGAAGTGATACGGAAATTTTACACCTGAAAGAGTTTCAGAGAGGAAAAGGAAAATTTCATTATTTCGACTATATCGAGAGCGCTGAAACGAAGAAGAACGGCAAAGAATATCCTTACATTATTACTACCAACCGCGAACTCGAACATTATAACAGCGGCACCATGACGCGCAGAACGGGGAATGTAGATATTCTTACAGAGGATGTACTGATGATGAATCCGGCAGATGCAAAAAAGAATCTGATCAACGATGGAGATATGGTATGTGTTGAATCACCAAGAGGCAAAGTAGATATTAAGGCGAAAATTACCGATGAAGTGAAACCGGGCATATTAAGTACCACGTTCCACTTTCCGGAAGTGATGCTAAATTTGATTACCAGCGAAGAACACGATACCGAAGCAATGTGTCCCGAATACAAAGTGGTGGCAGTAACCATTAGAAAAAGCAAAGGACAATATAAAAATCCGGCCGTCACACCAAGTAATGTCGGGAAATAAGAAGGAACCAAATGGACCATTCATCAAACAATATTCTTTTAGACCAGTTTGGAAGGCCACACGATTACCTTCGCATCTCGCTCACCGAGCGGTGTAATTTGCGTTGTACGTATTGTATGCCCGAGGAAGGCATCGTGCTTCGTCCCAGAGCGCAATTCATGAAAACAGATGAGGTAATCGCCATTGCAAAAACCTTCGTGAGTTTGGGCATCAAAAAGATCAGATTAACCGGCGGCGAACCTTTGGTGAGAAATGATGCCAAAGAAGTTATCGAACAACTGGCAAAGTTGCCCATCGAACTTGCTATTTCAACCAACGGAGTTTTAGTGGATCAATTCATCGACACCTTTAAAAAGGCAGGGATCCATTCCATCAATGTTAGTCTGGATTCTTTACAGGAAGGAAAAACGGCCGCCATCACCCGCCGCAATAATTTTGCAGCCACACTTTCAAACATTCATCTTTTAATCAAAGAAAACTTTCATGTAAAACTCAATGCCGTAATTATGAAAGGGCTGAACGACGATGAGATCTTAGATTTTGTCCAATTCACGAAAGAGAATCCCGTACATTTTCGTTTTATTGAGTTTATGCCTTTTAATGGAAACAAATGGGACTGGAGCAAGGGTTTGTCGTATAAGGAGATTATGGACTTGGTAAATACAGACTATGGTGCCAAGGTTCAAAAGTTACAAGACAAAAAAAATGACACTGCCAAGAGTTACAAAATTGAAGGGTATAAAGGAACTTTTGCAGTGATATCTTCGGTTACCAATCCCTTTTGTGATAGTTGTAATCGTTTGCGGTTAACCGCTGATGGTAGAATGAAAAATTGTTTGTTTTCTCAGAGCGAAACCGATCTCTTAACGGCCTTTAGAAATGGAGAAGATCTGCGACCCCTCATTTTTGAAAATGTATGGAAGAAAAAATCCACCCGTGGTGGCATGGACACCTTCGAGGAATTTTCGGATGCGAGCCTCAATCAACAGAACCGAAGTATGATTGCAATTGGGGGCTAGGGAGCTAAAAAAAATCTTAGGTCCTGCTAATGTTGCAGGGCGATTTTTTTTCCAGTACTGTGATTTAGGTGGTGATATTCAACTTCACGGGTACTTTACCCAATCGCTTTGTCGGATCATGAGGCAAAAATTTATCTATAAATAATTATTTGTTTAGCGTGTTGCTTGTTCCCAATTTCCAATGGCTTGCCCAAGAAATCATCTTAATATGGTTTAGTAATTTAAAAGTAGAGTTGCAAAAGCAGAAGATTTCATTCTGGCGCTGCGGCATATTTCTGATACAGTCTTTTCTAAAAGGCTTTCATGTCCAAGATGATTACGGGATTACTGAAAAAGGAGGAGCAGCGGTGGACTTTGACCCGGCGTTTACCGGGGAATGTCCCGAAGGAAACTATGCAAGAAATTTGCCTTTATGTGTTGCAATATCTATAGTGGGCCCCAAGCGAGTATTATTACCAATGTCTATTTGATTTCCAGAAAATCAGTTTCTTCACTTGCCATGAAATCTGTAATCAATTTTGAATCCAACTGAAGTCTAAAAACTATTTTTTCAGTGCTTGTGTTTCCCAATCTCAACCAGATTATTTTTGCAGGTGAACCTTTTAAAGTAGAAAGGTCTATAAAATCAAAATCGAAGGTTACAATACAACAATTGTTGTTTTTGGCAAACTCTCACACTTCAAAATCCTTTGCACCCTCAAGTCTAAGGTCGGAAAGATGTTGTGCACCTGGAAAGACACCTTGTATTTTTTTAGCGACCTTAAAGGAAATGTTCTGGTCGAACAGAAGTGTCATGAAGCTATTTTGTATTTATGCTCTCTATCGGCAGCAAATGCTAAACACGCACGAATTGCCGATTCATTTAATTCAGGAATGTCTGAGATAATTTGTTCATGAGTAATCCCCTCAGCCAACCAACCCAATATATCATAAACGGAAATACGTGTCTTTTTAACACAAGGCTTTCCAAAACGCACGTTTGGGTCAATTGAAATGTAGTCGATATAATTCATTGACGTAAAGTAATCAAATTTCTACACGTCCACCAACCGTGAGGGCTAACTGTATTATTCCTTTAGAAGGTCTTCTCCAGCTCTGCCAATGCCCTTTAAACGACTCTATATTACCATAAAATCTCGTTTCCTTGGTGCACAATAAAAGTCGGAACTCAAATTACGAATGAGAGAGAATTCCTCATAATTTCTGATATTTGTGTCCTGTTACTAAAACCATTGCCTTACAATAGAAAACACATTAATTTTTGCTTACCATGATCACACACGAAATAGAACAATACGCCATCCTCACTCTTTACACTCTGGGAGGATTTATTGTGGGATACCTTCTTGAGAAGACCATTCTTTCCCGAATTGAAAAATACGCGCAAAAAACAAAATGGAAATTTGACGACGTTCTGTTTCTTGCCATCCGCGGCCTGGCTCCTGTGTGGATGATGTTATTGGCTTTTTCCATTGCCGTAAATAACAGCGAGCTCAATGAGCAGTTCCGACAACTCTCCAATAAGATCAGCATGTCCTTGCTGGTTTTGTCTCTTTCGGTATTGGTAACCCGACTGCTGGTAAAATTAATAGAAGCACAAACCAACGATCATTCTGGAAATTCTCCTTCCCATTCCATTATCCTCAACATTATTCGGGTAGTTATTTTTCTTATTGGAGCCATGCTTATTTTGCAGGTGTTTGGTGTGTCCATTGCCCCTCTTCTCACTGCCCTGGGCGTTGGAGGATTAGCAGTGGCTTTGGCCTTGCAGGAAACATTGTCGAATTTGTTTGCCGGATTGCAGATCATTGCTTCCAAGAAGATTCGCACCGGCGATTATATACGACTCAATACCGGCGAAGAAGGATACATCCTCGACATTACCTGGCGAAACACGGTGATAAAGGCCATGCAGAATAACCTCATCATCATTCCCAATTCAAAACTTTCTACTGCCATCATCACCAATTTTAATTTCCCTGAAATGGAATTGGGAATAAGTGTGGAGGTGGGTGTGAGTTACGAGTGCGATCTTTCTTTCGTAGAAAAGATTACTTTACAAACGGCCAAAGAAACGATGCAAACAGTAAACGGAGGAGTAAAAGATTTTGAGCCTACTATTCGTTACAAAAGTTTTTCTGATTCAAGTATCACTTTAGGGATTACTTTACGAGCTGCTGAATTTGAACAACAATTCTTTGTGAAACACGAGTTCATAAAGGCGCTTCACACAAAATACAAAGAAAATGGCATCGTGATTCCTTACCCGGTTACCACCGTGATGATGAAACAATAACATGGCCTACAATGAATCGTTAGTTGATCGCATCAGAGAATCCCTTGTCTCTGTTCCCAATGTGGAAGAAAAACACATGTTTGGCGGCGTTTGTTTTATGGTGAAGGGTAAAATGTGCGCCGGCGTAATAAAAGATGAAATGATGTGCCGAATTGATCCGGCTCTCGAAGAAACTGTTCTTGAAATGCCCTCTTGCCGGCCCATGGACTTTTCAGGCAGACCACTAAAAGGTTATGTGTTTGTTGATGAAAGCGGCATGCGATCTAAAAAAGATTTGCAGTACTGGGTAAATCTTTGTCTTGATTTTAACGCCAATGCAAAATCGAGCAAAAAGAAAAAGAAATAAACGCTTTTTACAGTTCGTTAATTCGGTGTAGAATCGTCCTCCAAAAAATCAAGTGTTCGATTTTTTTAAGTATATTCCTTTTACTCTTTTACAAATCGAATGTTCTGAACTTCCTGCCCTTCTTTACTGATCTTCAGAAAATAAACTCCTTTTGCTAAGGAGGAAATAGTTAATTGATATTCATTTTTCTCTTTCTTGAAATTTACCTGCTGTTCACTGATCACTTTTCCTGTTACATCACTCAGTAACAGCGTGACATCGAGCGCTTCGTTACTTACCAGCGTAAGTTTATCGTTCGCAGGATTAGGGTAAACATGAAATGCTGAATTGTCAGACTTTCTGTTTTGAATAGAAAGACACTCGGCAACAATGGCCGTAACGACACCGGAACCTTCACAGCCATTTACTCCCAAGGCATTGCAGGTATACACCTGTGTGGTAGCAGGTGTGTATGATACCACGCTACCATTAAGTCCGCCCGGTTGCCAAGTATATGAACCCGCACCCGAAACGCTGAATTGAACACTTTCTCCCCCACAAATAGTATCGCTCATGTTTGAGAAAACCAATGTAGGAGAAGTAAGAATGGTGATGTTTTGCACTGAAGTACTTCCAAGTCCGAAGGAGTTACCTGCAATCAGAGAAACTGTATAAACGCCCGACGAGGAAACAGTGAGGCCGGGATTCTGCGCGTTCGTAGAACTCAGGGTGGCCCCGGCGGCAGGCAATACCGACCACTGCCATGAATTGGGTGTATTGGATGATTGATCCTGAAGTGTTATCGTTTTGTTGGGACAGAAATTTCCGCTAAACGTAAAAGCACTCACCGGTGCTGCCGAAGTTGGCACCACATCCACTTCGTACACGCCTCTTCCGTACGTAGCAGCGCGTAATTTACCGGGAGCCGCCGGCGAAATTTCCAAATCGCTGATGGGCACATTCGGTAAACCCGAATTATAAAGTGTCCAGTTAGCAGATGAATTATCTTTATAATAAACCCCCACATCCATGCCCACGTAAATTCTATCATTGGTACCGGGTTCATATACCAAACAATTTGCAGGAAGATTGGGCAGATTCGCGGAAACGTTTGTCCATGAAGTACCACCATTAATAGTTTGATACACCTTTGCCCCTGCAGAATAGCCACTCACTGTTACCCATGCGTTTTGAGGATCAAGCGGGTCGATGCAGATAAACGTGGGACTGCCTCCCAGTCCGCCGGCAGTAGCCGACCAAGTTGCGCCACCATTCGTTGTTTTTCTTACCGAGGTACCTTGGATGATATAGATTACCTGATTATTTGATGGGGCAATGGCAAATTCAACAATTGTTCCGGAAGCTCCGGTAGTGCCTGTTTGAGTCCAGGTTGCACCCAAATTGTTAGATACAAATACTTGCGACAATCCCACATACAAACGTGTGGCCACCTGAGGGTCTTGTTTCCAAGGGGTCACCCAATTGGTAGTGCCCGAAAGTCCCGAAGTGGCACTGGAATATGATCCTCCGCCGTTTGTTGATCTTACCAAACCACCGTTAGGAGTGGAGGCAAATAAATTATTATCATTTGTTCGGTCTATAAAACAATCCATGCCATCTCCGGCATAACTCGCCTGATAGGTGACGCCGTTATAAATGTTCGAGCCGTTATCCTGGTGACCGGTGATCCATTTATTGGGAGATAATCCCGATAAACCGATCTTATAAATCTGGGCAATATTGCGTTGGTTGTTCAAATCGATCCAATTGCTCACATTATAACTAAATACTCCTCCGTCGGTTGCGGCATATAAAGTACCGTTAGAGCTATAATCCAAATCATGGTGGTCGGCTTTCAGATATACCGAGGGCGACGATGTGCCGATCCAGCAACCCGTGCATGTCCATGTTCCGGTACTGCCACCGGCATTACTTGACCACACATTCACGCCTCCAACAGCAACCTGATCTTTATTCAATGGTGAAACGGCGATGGCTAAATCATACCAACCCTGTCCGCCACCCGCAGCACCGCTGCAAGAGTTAGCTAACACATCGGGCGCATTCGACATGAGTGTAAAATTGGTTCCACCGTCGGTCGACCGGTACAATCCTCCAAATCCATTTGTAGAACTTGATGACCTCAAGGCATACACATAATTGGTGTCGGCGTTACTTACTGCCAAAGCAACTCTGTTTGAACCGGTAGTAGCAATTCCGGATGAAATGGTGGTGAAAGAGGTTCCTCCATTGGTGGAGCGCATAAATGTAGTTCCGCTCAGATAAATTGTATTGGGGTGACTTGGTTTGAATTCCAAATCATAAAAATTTCCGCTGGCAACCAAGGTCCAGCTGCTACCCCCATTCGTGGTACGATACACCCCAACGTTGGTGGCTGCAAAAAGTATTTGGGGATTACTTGGATCAATAATCAGTCGGCGCATTTGACGTTGCAAGTTCACAGCAAAGGTGAGCCCCGTGGTATTCCATGTGGCTCCACCATCGGTTGATTTAAGAACGCCAATACAATAGGTGTCTCCTGCATCGCCATCGCCGGTGGCCAAATACATTGTATTGGGATTAGTGGGATCAACTGCAAGATCAGAGCAGCCTATCACAGTTAAGTAGTCTGTGGCAGTAGTCCAGCTGCTACCTCCGTTGGTGGTCTTCCACAAACCTCCGGCGGGAGCACCGGCCCAAAAAATACTTGGATTTGTGGGATGAAACGTGATAAAATTATCTCTGCCCGCTTTGCGCGGAAATCCGTTTGTTGCTACGCCGCTCATGGGACCCATTGGTCCTATTGCTGTCCAGGTAGTGGAAGCCGAAAGTGGTGTGTTATTTTGAACCGGTGCAGCGGCCTTCTGTTGACCGTTCGATGCTAAAAACTCTTCAAAATTTTTGAGAGTACTTGAAGGCAAAGAAAGATCACCTGTTGGATAAACACGGGGCTCCATAAAATTCTCCCAGCGCTTAAAAGGTTTGTAGCCATTCCCCGGCACATTCACGTCCTTGTCTTTCCAATATGAATTAAAAGCTGCTTGAATCTCGTAGAAATTTTTTCCGGGTTCATTTATCATATTTACCCACTCTTGAGAAAAACAATGTTGTACCACTAGTGCGAACGCCCCGCTAAGAATAATATTTTTCATGTGATGTATATTAATTACACTAAAGTTAAGGAATAATTGTTTGCCGTGCAATGACCAAAATCAACCCGCCTCCATTCAGGGTGCATATTGAAACTCTAACAAAAACAAAAAAGGCCGAATCAAACGTCCGGCCTTCTTGAATTAAGAAAAATAAAATTTATTCCTTCACAAACTTAATGATCTGAGTTTCTCCCTGCTCTTCCGTGATCTTCAAAAAATAAACGCCCTTGGGCAACGAGGAGGTGTTCAACTGAAACTCATTCTTTTCCTTTTTGAAATTGACATGCTGTTCTTGCAGCACTTTGCCGCTCACATCGGCGATCACCATCACCACATTATTTGCGCCTGCGCTCGCAATATTTAGTTTATCATTTGTTGGATTGGGATAAATACTGAATTTAGAATTCAGATTCTTAATTTCTTTTATTCCCACACAATTTATCACTTTAATATTGATGGTGTCTTTCGAAACGCAAGCCCCATTGGCTCCGGTAACAAAATAACTCCAGTTATAAGGAGGTGCTGTAAAAGTGGCACTTGCTGTATTACCCCCGCCATCGCTCCAGGTATACGTGGTAGCTCCGCTGGCGTTGAGTGTAAAGGGCTCCTGAATACACACGGTTGGGTTTAACGGCGACAGCACAAGAGTTGGAGTAATACCAACCAAAATGGTTTGTGTAGTTACAGCGCTGGTACCAAAATTATTTCCCGAAACAAGCGACACCGTGTAAGTTCCGGGGTTAGTAAATGAAACGGTTGGATTATTCACACTCGTTGAACTAATGTTCACTCCCGTATTGGGAGTAATTGTCCAGCTCCAACTGCTGGGGTTATTACTTGAATTATCTACAAATACTCTGTCGGTGCCAACACATAAACTTCCATAAACAGTAAAGCCCGCCACCGGAGCGGTACTCACAGGTACAACATCAGCCTGATAAACTCCTCTGCCATACGTTGCGGCAAAAAGCTGACCGGGTAAAGCCGGTGTCATTTCCATATCCATTACTACTACATTGGGCAAACCCGTATTGTATAAAGTCCAGGTAGAAGATGAATTATCTTTATAATAAATTCCAATATCCATCCCTATATAGATGCGGTCATTTGAGCCGAGTTCGTACACAGAACAATTTGCAGGTAAATTTGGAAGGTTGGCACTAATATTCATCCAGCTTGCCCCGCCGTTGATGGTTTGAAACACTTTGTTTCCTGCGCTATAACCACTTAATGTTACCCACGCGGTATTAGGGTCGCTGGGATCGATGGTGATAAAAGTAGGACTTGCCACCAATGGATTGGGCCCCACGTTTGACCAGGTAACACCACCGTCAACAGTTCTTTTAATGGAACCACCGTAAAGAACATAAATTACCTGATTGTTTGAAGGTGCTACGGCAAACTCAACAATCGAGCCCGATCCCCCTGTGGTTCCTAATTGTGTCCAAAAATTTCCCAAATTGGTAGACTGAAATAGTTGATTAAAGCCGCAATACAAATTGCTTGCAATCACCGGATCTTGTTTCCATGGCGTAACCCAGGCACCCGCACCGGTAATACCTGAAGTAATTGCTCCCCAACTTACACCACCATTGCTGGAACGCTTCAAGCTTCCATTATACTGCTCGCCAAACATGTTGTTATTATTAGTACGGTCAATAAAACAGTCCATGCCATCGCCATCTAAACTGGCAACATAAGCGGCCCCGTTCTTAATATTGGTTCCATTGTCCTGATGTCCGGTAATCCACACGCTTGGGGTGAGGGCCGACAGTCCGATCTTATACATTTGGGCGATATTACGTGAACCGGTAAGATCTGTCCACGCTGTTCCGTTCCAGCTGAATACACCTCCATCACATGCGGCAAACAAAGTACCGCTAGTAGTGTATTCCAGCTCGTGAATGTCGGCATGAATATACGGCGGTGTTGTATTGCCGATCCAGCAGCCTACATTATTCCAGGTTGCCCCTCCTGAGGTGGAACGCCACACATTAACGCCTCCCACCACAATTTCATTGGGCGTAATAGGTGAAGCAGCAATCGATAAATTATACCAACCCGTTCCGGCTCCGGTAGAACCACCGAGGCAGGAATTTCCGATAACATTTGGCGAGGTGGAAGCAGTAGTGAAATTAGCGCCGTCATTGGTGGAAGAATATAAACCCAGAAACTGGAAATCAGTATTTTTACAGCCCAGCACATACACATACGAAGGGTTTGTGGGTGTAACCGCAATGGCCATGCGGTAGGCGCTGCCGGTGGGAATGCCGTTGGATACTACTGTAAAACTGTTGCCGGCATTAGTTGAGCGGTAAAAAGCCGAACCTGCCGCATAAACAATAGTGGGGTTAGTGGGATGAAATTTTAAATCCCAGCAACTTACTGTGCTCACAGAGGTCCATGAGGTACCCCCATTAATAGTTTTGTAAATACCCACATTGGTGGCGGCAAAAATAATTTGAGAATTTGTTGGATCAAAAGCCAACTTATGAATAAACCTACCTTGCGACACGCTAAATGCTAATCCTGTTTGAGCCCAGGTTAATCCTCCATCAGTAGTTTTGTAAACCCCGTCCGAGCGCATGGGGTAGGCCGACATTTGGTCGTCTCCTCCGCCGGTAGCCAGAAACATAATGTTTGTATTATTGGGATCAATAATTAAATCAGAACAAGCTGCCACCGGAATATTATCGGTGATGGTGCTCCAGGTAGTTCCTCCGTTAGTGGTCTTCCATAAACTTCCTCCGGCAGATCCGGCGTAAATAATGGATGAGCTGCCGGGTTGAAAGGTGATAAAATTATCCCGTCCGGCTTTTCTTGGAAATCCGCCAACTAAGCCGCTTGGTGCTCCCATCGGCCCTACGGGCACCCAGGTAGTTGAATTTACCGAACTGCTAGAATAATTTTTATCACTTTGCTGAGCGCTTTCATTTTCCTTCAAAAATGTTTGAAAATTTTTTGGTCCCTGACTTAATAAGGAAATATCGCCGCTTGGCCACACCCTTGGTCCCACAATATATTCCCAGCGTTTGAAGGGTTTATAACCATTACTTTTCTGCGTAATGTCCTTGTCTTTAAAATAGTTATAGAATTCCCGTTGAATGTCGTAAAAATTAGATTTGGGATTATTGGCCACTTCTATCCACGATTGTGAATATCCAAGGTTCACCAACATCATAAGGAGAGTGATTGCGCTAAATTTTTTCATAGTAAACTAAATAAGAATAGTAAATATACGAAATTTGGCAGAATAGAATCCTGAAATTTCCGCGGACTTTTTCTTGTACATACTTATCTGAGTCCCTCACAGAAGGGTTCTGCGATGAGAATAGGAAGATCTGTGTTAATTGAGCAGTCTATTCTTTCACAAACTTTATACTTTGTGTTTCTCCTTGTGGTTGCGTGATCTTCACAAAATACACCCCTTTTAAGAGATTTGAAATGTTAAGTTGTATGTCCTCGTTCTCTTTCTTAAATAGTAAATTCTGCTCACGTATAATTTTTCCCGACACATCTGTGATCACCAAACTAACTCCTCCCACCATGCCACATTGGATATTTAATTTATCAGTGGCCGGATTTGGATAAACTTTAAACGTGTATTTATCGGAACGCAAATCACTTATTCCCGTGCAATTTGTTACTGTTACTGAAATAGTTTGTTTGGCGAAACATGCACCATTTGCCCCCGTTAAAGTATACGTCCAGTTAAATCCCGGTGCTGTATAAGTGGCTGCTGAAGCATTGCCACCGCCATTACTCCAGGTATACGTATTTGCTCCGCTTGCCGAGAGTGTAAATGGTTCCTGCCAGCACACAGTGGGACTATTTGCCGATACCACCAATATGGGCATCAGAGACACCGTAATAGTTTGCGTTTTTATAGCTCCAATTCCAAAATTATTGGAGGAGATAAGCGACACGGTATAAATCCCCGCTGCGGAAAAAGTAACAGTTGGATTATTTACGCTCTGTGTATTTATGGTAACACCCGCAGAAGGCGAGATGCTCCAGGTCCAGCCGGTTGGATTATTGCTTGAGTTATCTACCAGCACATTGTTTTTACCCACACATACTCCTCCAAAAACGGTAAAGTCACATATGGGAGCGGCTGTTACCAGAAAGGCGTCGGCTTCATACACGCCACGTCCATAGGTTGCTGCAAACAGTTTACCCGGTGCGGCCGGCGACATTTCCATATCCATTATGGCCACATTTGGCAAGCCGGCATTATATAAAGTCCAGGTAGCAGATGAATTATCTTTGTAGTACACGCCTATATCCATCCCCACATAGATTCGGTCGTTTGAGCCGGGTTCATACACCGAACAATTTGCCGGAAGATTAGGAAGATTTGCACTCACATTCATCCAGGTAGTTCCGCCATCAACAGTTTGAAAGATTTTGTTCCCTGCCGTATATCCGCTAACCGTTACCCAGGCAGTATTGGCATCGCTCGGATCAATAGTAATGAAGGTGAGCGATCCACCAATTCCGGTTGGCGTAGCATTCGTCCAGGTAAGACCCCCATTACTCGTTTTACGAATGAAGCCGGAGTAAACCACATAAATTACCTGATTGTTAGAGGGGGCCACCGCAAATTCGATCACATTGCCGCCACCACCCGTCGTTCCCATTTGTGTCCAACTTGTTCCCCCGGTAGTTGATTTAAACAATTGGTTGTATCCACAGTAAATAGTATTCGCCGCCACCGGATCTTGTTTCCAGGGTGTCACCCATCCTCCGGTTCCTGTTAAGCCTGTGGTGGCATTCCCCCAGCTTGCTCCCCCGTTGGTGGACCTTCTTAATCCGCCATTTTGAGAAGATCCAAACATCATGAGATCATTGGTTCTGTCAATAAAACAATCCATCCCATCACCTCCCAAACGGTAGGTATATGTAGTGTTATTCTTTACACTCGTGCCATTATCCTGATGCCCTGTGATCCAAAGATTAGGAGTTAACGAAGAAAGTCCGATCTTATATTGTTGTGCTATGTTACGTTGTCCGTTTATATTGGTCCAGCTGCTGCCGGTATATGAAAACACTCCCCCATCGCAGGCAACATAGAGATTACCGTTAGAGTTATATTTGAGATCATGTACATCGGCATGCACCCATGGCGTATTGTTCCAACAACCTATTACATTCCAGTTAACGCCTCCGTTGGTAGAACGAAATACATTTACCCCACCCACCACAATTTCGTTGGCGTTCGTTGGTGAAGCCGCAATAGCCAAATCGTACCAACCTTGGCCGGTTCCCGTAGATCCGCCACCACAGGAATTTCCCAAAATATTTGGACTTGTTGATGCAGTGGTAAAATTAAGACCATCGTTTGTAGACGTATAAACACCCATAAACTGCCAGTCTGAACTTTTGCAAGCCAGCACGTACAAATTTGATGGGCTAATCGGCGCCACCGCAAGGGCCATGCGGTAAGCTCCGGAAGTAGGAATGCCAGAAGATACAATTGTAAAACTGCTTCCCGCATTGGTGGATCTAAAAAGAGCACTACCGCAAGCATACACAATATTGGGATTGGTGGGATGAAATTTTAAATCCCAGCAACTCACGCTGCTCACAGCCGTCCAAGTAGTTCCGCTGTTTGTACTTCTGTAAATGCCCGAATTGGTAGCCGCAAATAAAATCTGAGAGTTCGTGGGGTCAAAGGCTAATTTATGAATGAATCGGCTTTGTGATAAACTGAACGTTAACCCGGTGGGCAGCCAGGTGAGGCCACCATCGGTGGTTTTATAGATGCCATCCGACACCACCGGATAAGCCGCCATTTGATCGTCTCCACTTCCACTTGCCAAATACATAATATTGGCATTGGTGGGGTCAATAAGCAAGTCAGAACAGCCGGGCGTAGGAATGGCCTCGGTAATGCTGCTCCAGCTGGTGCCTCCATTTATAGATTTCCACAAACTTCCACCTGCCGAGCCGGCATATAAAATGGAATTATTGCCCGGTTGAAAACAAATAAAATTATCGCGACCCGAACCCGTTGGTGTGCCAAGCGATCCTGTGGGAGCTCCGAAGGGACCCACCGGAATCCAGGTAGCCGAATTCACCGAGGCACCCGAATAACCTTTTGCCGCTGCCTGAGTGGCCGAATATTCTTTGAGAAACGTTTGGTAATTTTTAGGTCCTTCGCTGATTAAAGAAATATTACCGCTTGGATAAACCCGTTGCTCAACAAAATATTCCCAACGTTTAAAAGCCTTGTACCCAATGCTTTTTTGACTCAGATCCTGGTCTTTATAAAATGCATTAAATTGTTTTTGAATCTCGTAAAAATTTACGCCGGGAGTATTAGCCAGCTCCACCCATGTTTGTGCATAAGTTATAAGCTGAGTCATCATAAGCAGTGTAACAAGTATGAATCTCATTTTCATTTTTTAAGTTTAGAATTAGTGAAAATACCAAATTTATTCAACGAATTAACGCTGTTTAGGCGAAATACTTATATTTGAGGTATGCAAGGTGTTATGAAGAATTTTATTGTTCTGTTTTTATTCGCGTGCTTTTCGGGTTACGCGCAAAATAAGTCGCTACGTGTTGAAGTAAGCTACCACGAGAGTTATTGTGCCGGCGCGCGCCCAAGTGATGAACTTTTAGCTGAAATTCAAAAACCTAAGCCTTATGCCAATCGTTCTCTGGTAATCATTCCCTCAAAGGGGAAAGCCTGCAAAGTAAAAACTGATGCCCTAGGCATATTTCAGATAAAACTGAAAGACGGAAATTATAAAGTGAAAGAAGGCTGGCGCCATTCTAAGAGTTCTCCCAACGGCGAATCACTTTCACATTTTGATAAAACCTGTTTAAAGTCAGAATGGGGAAAAGTAGCTTTGGAACTTACTGTAACAAATGGTAACGTTACCGTGGTAGTGGTGAATGAAATTGTGGTGCCCTGCGCCTGGAGCTATCCTTGTCTGCTTGAGGCACACACCCCGCCGGTAGCTGAGTAGTTGCGGAGACAGAGACCATCCCTGAGTGATGTTTTTTTAGAGAATTTATATGAACATTTTTCTAGTTTAATTCTACTCAAAATATAACGCTATGAAAACCACCCCATTATTACTTTCATTTCTGCTCGCCTGTTCCATGTTATGTGGACAAAAAGCCGACAGCAGCAAAACCTCCCCACCCGATTCCCTTAAAAAGTGTGATCGAATATTATTCAATGTGGGTGTAGGCGCCAGCCTCATACGGTATACACTCAGTCCGAGTTTTCACTATGGCTTTTGTTTTAGCCATGCCGAAAAATGGCAAGCGGGACTAAATGCCGATTCCTATTTTTTCTTTGAACAAACACTAAAAGCCGATAACAGCAAAGACTACCACACCTATATCAACACGTTTGTAAATGCTGAATTCTTGCTCAAAGGTTTCTTCGATGTGGTTGATGGTGAAAATATATGGTACGGCCTTGGATTGGGTTATCTTGTAGGGAGGAGCGGCGACTACTTTTTTGGGAATACGGCAAAATTATATTTTGTCACCAAATTCAAGCACGTCACCATTACAGAAGACCTTATTTTTACAAACGACTTTAAAACGTTTTTTCCCGGTCTGAGCCTTCAATTTTGAAGACGAGTACTTTGACGCACACACTTCATTTTCCGTTTAAGAATAAACCCTTTTCTGCTACCTAAATATCACATCCAAAACGTTTTGTCGATCTTACTCCTTGATCAATTTTAAATTCGCCGTTTCGTCTTTGCTTTTTAATTTGAGGAAATACACGCCCGGACTCAAATCACGGGCATCAATCAAAATACTGTTTTGAACATTCTGATATCCCTTCTCCTGAAGTAATTTTCCATCGAGTGAATACAAGGTCGTTTCTACTGCATAATATTCACTGCCCTTAATTTGAATCTCAAAAGAATTGCTGAAAGGATTTGGGAAGACCTTCACACTGTTTTCTAATTTATTTTCTTTTAAACCCACCATTAGAGTTACCACTTTGGCAGAATCAGCGTAGCTTTCGGCACAGTTATTCATGAGTGCGGTTACTAAATAATTACCCTGACTCCCATTCGGAATCGTCCAAAGATCATTATCAACAAAAGAAGTCACCGAAGAAGAAGTTGAACCTATCAAAGAGAAACCTGAAGAAGAAGGCGCTCCAGTTTCGCAGGGTGCATGACTCCAACTGTTTGTTCCAAACTTTCTATAAATATTGTATCCGCTAATATTGGCTGCACACAACGCAGGAGCCTGCCATTGCAGCGTAACTTTACTGAGCGCAATTTGTGCCGAGGTAATTTTTGGGGAGGGCGGAAGTACTTTCACTCGCATTTGACGGTAATACGTCATCGGTATTGGAATGTTTGGATTGGTATACGCCACATACAAAGGTTGTGGCAATCGTTGAACGTAGGAGCAATAGGTTGTCCAGCTGACAACAGCCGGAAATCCGCTTTGCAATGCAAGGAGAGTAGGACTAAATACCGCAGTGGGTGCATTTTCGGGGGCCATCATATAACCGTATAATCGTTTTTCTATCGTGCTACCAGGACTAATTGATGCGGTAAGAGTTTTAGAAAGCACTGCCCCTGCCACAATGCAGGTATCCTGAAAACCAGTGCTTGAAAATACAAATGGGCTACTACCTGCCGCAATAACCATTTCCATATCTCTCTCAACATATCCCAACTGTTGGTAGGTTCCCGGACAGCCAAACTTTCTAAATTCTTTCACCAAAAATGCAATTTGAAATACGCCCTGAATCTGCGGACCACACCAGGTCAAAAGTCCGGTCACCGCATCTAATGAAAAGCTCCCCCCCGTTGAAACCGGCGGAAGAAAATACCCCGGAACGGTTTGCCCACTTTGATCCTTGCACGTTATGAGCTCATAGGATAAACTGTCACCATCCAAATCATAGGCACACGCATTGTGGAAAAAACACTGACCTGTTTGTCCCCTGTCAATTGGCGGGCGACTTAAAACCGGAGACGAATTTTCACCCATATTTGGAGTAAGATTCATCACAGACTCTATGTAGAATACTGTACTTCCCGAGTTTGGAATATTAGTAATGCCGGAAGTACGATTTGGGTCGGAAGACCGAATCACATAACTGCCCGGACCCGGATAGGTATGAACAACCGAATAGATACTCATCTTCACACGGTAGCCCGCGTAAGTAGAAATCATCACCCCGCAAGAGCTGGTGGCGCAACACGAACCCGACACACCATTGCTGCGCAGAGCTATACCCTTGCTGCCATCCCCGAAAAAAATAGTATCGGCACACCGGTCGGCAATGTTAGGGCCGTCATCAAAATATTTTACGACAGAAATACTGTATGTATAATTACTATTGGTAAATGGCGGCAACCGTTTGTACAAGATCTCTCCTGAGCGGTTGTGCGTGGCTTTTGAAACGGCTGACACCAATAGCATCAACACCATAACAACGGTGGCAACATAATTATTTTTCATGGCAATGGTTGTTAAGGTAGTAAGATGAGGTACTTTGAATACGCCCTGTATTTTTTAAACTGAAAATCTTTTCCGAAGAAGTTCAACCCATAGGTATTCTCAGCATAAATACTAAGGAATCCGGCAAAAGGTGATGGCATTAACTCAGACAGATCAGTTGCATTAAAAACAACAACATTGTCTCCCGCCTTTAATTCCTTTGAAATTTGCCCACCGTGACCCCCATTAGTGCCGTCGCTTAAAAACAACGTGGCACTTGTAATATTACTGAGTCCACTCAGCGTAAAGCTGAAGCTCCCGCTCAGGCGAATGGTGTCGGGTAGTGTTGAGAATCCCGACCAATGTGGGTCATTTCCTTCAACACTGTACAAAAAGGAAGGAATGCCATTGGCCCCTTCAATTTGCCAACGCTCCTTGCCCAGGTCATACGACATGGACGAGCGGTACTGGGCATAACCGGCATTGTCGAAGGTGAGTGCCAAATCATTGTGTGAAACACTCGAAACGGCCAAAGCCTTTGAGGGCTCCATATTACTCACCGGCTCAGAGCTAAATATTACACCACTATGACCGCCTGTAATACCAGTTGCATTTAATTGAGAGATTGTATACGAATCGGATGAAAAAAAACCTGAAAAGCTTTTAGCATTACTGATGGTATAGGCGCTGGAATTAATTGGCTCCGGCGGAGGCGTCTCTTTCTTTTTGCAGGCCCACACAAAAATACTGAGACAAATAAGTAGTAGATAACTTCTCATTGGGATTAATTTTATTAAAGGTATTAAAAAAATCATTACCGCGCAATTTCACTAAAACATCCAAAACCTAAATTTTGTGAAAAGAATTTGACGATCTATCTTCAACACGGCATTGCTTTAGCATCATAACTATTGTTTTGATTAATAGTTCCTTTATTTGGGCGTGCCCCCTGAAGCAAAAAACTATCCCTACATATTTCAGGTTTTTCTGCTTTGGGCGTGTCCCCTGAAGCGAAAGGCTTCCTAATAATTTTGTATGGCCTTTCTGCTTCAGGGGTCAGGCCACTCCGGGCTCCGCTTCGCTGCGGCTTTTTGCCTTGCCGTTCCCGGTAAAATGCCGGCCGCGTCAAGTCAAAAGAGCCAAGCCCTTTGTGTCCTTCACGCATTCTCACAATTATAGCAAAGCACTCACACTGTTTTTTTTTGAAATATCAAACAAATACATTTTTGCCGGTTGAAACGGGAACTGCTCCCAGGTAAAGGTCAAAAAGCCACTAATATTTCCTGTTGCAGTTTCCCCTTTTAATTCATTTGTTTCTCCAAATTTCCCTACTACCTTTATTCTGCCAAAATAAGCCTAATTTATTGTTGCTTATACCTCCCCTTTGGTGAATATTTAAATTGTGGGCATACCCGGTAGCTAGCGGTAAGCAGTGCCAAATGGACCAACTTTGACTTACAGACATAAAAAATAAGCAAGATGAAAAAAATACTAATAGCACTTGACGATGGCCCTACTTCCGAAAAAATTGCTTCAATTGGATTTCAACTGGGGCAAAAACTAAATACAGAGATTGCATTGTTAAGCGTTGTTGATACAACAGGTCTTATCACCGAAGGTGGTGTAACTCCCCGAGATTTGGCTGATAGTATAAAAAATGACTTCAAAAAAAGTCAGCAAATCCTCATTGACAAGGTATTTAAAGACTATAAAGTATGGGCTTTTGTAGAAGAAGGCAAACCTTACGAGACAGTATTAAAAGTAGCTGAAGAATGGGAGGCCGATTTAATTGTGTTAGGAACACATGGCAGAACCGGATTATCGCATCTATTAATGGGTAGTGTTGCAGAAAAAGTAATCAGACATTCCACAAAGCCGTTATTTATTGTTCCATCTAAATAAGATTTGAAATGGAAGACTTGAAGAATGAAAACAAAGCGTTGGTTACTGAAATAATTAAACAGCAGAATGCGAGAGAGCATTTAGCAAATGAACGCACACTTTTAGCCTGGATAAGAACAAGTATAGGTATAATGGCATTTGGCTTTGTGGTCGTAAAATTTTCTTTATTCATCAAACAAATTTCCCTTTTACTTGACAAAAAAGCTAGCCTTCCGCCTCAACATGGATATTCATCTGTAATAGGCATATTACTGGTTGGGGTAGGAGCACTCGTGTTGTTATTTTCATACATAAAATATAAACAAACAGAAAAACAGTTGAATAATGAAGCATTTAGGTCATCATCGAAACTTATTTTTTCATTGACAGTTACTATTTTTTCACTAAGCATCTTGCTTATTTTATACCTGATTGAAAATACGAGCAGGTATTAAAATATAATAGAAAAACCACTTCCTAAAATACACCACGTAACTCCTGTAAATTGGTCAGGTAGCGGAGTATTTAAAAGCCGGGCCCCACAGAGGGTGGTGCCGGCACCAAAGCGCAAACCGTTAGCGGGCATGCTTGGACGGACGCCGAAAAGAGAATAAACGTACCTTTAGACAAGTATGAAATACGAAAAATATCAGCTCGAGTCGGACAGAAAATTATTGCTGTTTGAATTTACAAGTGTCGGACCAAAAGGACGAATCAAAAAACTCGTTCAATATACCGAGACAAATTTAAAAGACTTTTTTAACCTTGGTTTTGGCGACAAAGACGAGGCGAACGGAGAAATTAATGACACCGTAATTACAAATAACGGTGACAGTCAAAAGGTGCTCGCGACAGTAGCCTCGACGGTTTACGCATTCACCGACAAACATCCAGACACTTGGATTTATGTTCAAGGTAGTAATATCGCACGGACTCGCTTGTATAGAATTGGTATCACAAATAATCTTAAAGAAATAAAAAAGGACTTTCATGTCTTCGGACTCAAAGACGATAAATGGCAGGAATTCCGCAGTGGGACTGAATATCAGGCATTTTTAATTCGCAGAAAAAAGTAGTATATTTGTATTATGAAAATTAAGGACCTAAATAAACGCAAGACTCCTATTGTAATCATCAACAAGTCACTCGACAAAATTGCGGACAAGGTTCTTTTTCCTGAAAAACTGAAAGAGGCTAATAACATCCTCAAGACAGTTGGACTTCCAAAACTAAAACGCACGACCCGCTAACAGCAAATTCGCTCCATCTTTTGCGTGTTAACGCTCAAATGTGTTGGTGGACATTAGCAAAAAACTACGCAAGGCCGCAAAACGTTATGCCGCATTGCTCAGACAGACCAAATTCGGGCAAAAATTTCCCTAAAATAAATTTGCAGGAATTCTAATAAATACTTATCTTTGACGTTAGTAACGTAAAAAGACAGTATGATTGTTTCGTTCGGCGACAAGACCACTCAAAAAATTTGGGAAGGCGAAAGGGTGAAAGGTTTTTCGACAGAAATTCAGGAGACTACACGAAGGAAATTAAGAATGCTCAATAACTCCTTTGACATTAAAGACCTCATGATTCCGCCTGCTAACAGACTTGAAAAACTCAAGGGCAATCGTAAGGACTTTTATTCAATTCGGGTTAATGACCGGTGGCGTTTAATTTTTCATTGGGAAAATGGCAATGCCTTTAAAGTTGAATTAATAGACTATCATTAAAAAAAACAAAGACATGAAAAAATTGAAAAACATTCACCCAGGTGAAATCTTACTAGAGGAGTTTTTAATTCCTTTGGAGATAACAGCGTATAGACTTTCAAAAGAAATCTCTATTCCGCAGACACGTATTTCTGAAATCATCAAAGGTAATAGACGAATCACGGCTGACACGGCTTTAAGACTTTCCAAATTTTTTGGTAATTCTGCTAAATTCTGGTTGGGTATTCAAGACGACTTCGACATCGAAGATGAAATAAAACATAAACAAAAAGACCTAAATACAATAAAGCAATACGTTCGCAACGCTGCATAACAGCAGTCTCGCGCCATGCCTGGTTTCTTATTCTTTTGGCATCTCGTTGGACATTTGCATATTTATAACATTACGTTTGGACCGGCACGGCGCCAGTTACCAAAACGTTAGGTGTAATTTATAAAACGACAACAATATGAAAAAAATAATCATTCAGACAATTGTTTTCTTAAGTCCAATGATTTCATTTGGACAAGAAAATATTAAATCGCTAGAAATTAAGCGAAATTCGATTTATTTCGAGGTGTTTGGACAAGGACTTTACAATTCATTTTCTTTCGACCGACTTTATAATATTGACAAAAAAATTAAAACATCCTTTACTGCTGGCTTGACAATTATTCCACATCCTGAGCTCTTCGTCTTAGCCGCACCTATTTCATATAATTTTATTTTTGGGCAAAAGAATCATCATGTCGAATTTGGAATTGGATTTACCGCAATGTATTTGAGACAAGGTCGTATTAGTGCTTCTGAAGGATACATCGACAACAATGGTATATTACAGACAAATGATTTCGTTGGACATAGTAATGATTTCTATTCGTTCTTCACTCCAAAAGTCGGGTATCGTTTTCAAAAATCTGCTGGCGGAATATTTTTTCGGGCAACGTTGACTCCGCCAATTGCTGGTGTTAATAAAATCGGTGGAGTTAAAGGTGGTAAATATAATTCTGACTGGTCATACACAGAGTATTTTACAGGTGCGGCGTTTTTTGGTTATCGTGCATTTCCTTGGGCTGGACTTAGTATCGGTTGGACACTCAAAAAATAAACTACACCTAAACAGCTAAGGTTTCGTTGAGCCCGGCGGGAAGGCACTGAAGTCACGATAACACGGAACCAAATTAAGCTTTAAAATTTTCTACCCACAAGGCACAAATCATACCTTCTCTACACTGCCCCCTCTGCTTTTTTAACAGCCTTCAGAACGTCCTAAAACCCCGGATATACCAAATCCTTTTAACAGATAGCCAAAAAATCATCCTGCTCAGCACCCAAAATTCGTCGAATAAAAATTGAGTTCCGTCTAAATTTTTCTAAAAACACACTTGATCTTGGTTAAATAAAAAACTTTTCTTTAGCTTCGACTCTGATTTAAGACCCAAATTGAATCTCTACCCAACCATACCACTCCTCCTGTGCATCTTATCTGTACAAACCTTCGCACAAGATGTGGAACAGAGCTACCTTGACTCAAAAAAAACCTTAAAAGAAGACCCTCTTTCCCTCACGGGCTTCATTGCTGCCAACTCAGTATTCTACCGTGCATATGGTATCGCCCCGCGCCGCGATCCTTTTTAATGGGGCACGCCTCCTAAAGCGAAAAGCTTCCTAATAATTTCGTATGGCCTTTCTGCTTCAGGGGTCAGGCCCCTCCGGGCTCCGCTTCGCTGCGGCTTTTTGCCCTGCCTCTCGGCTAAAAATATTAGAAAAGCAGGGCAAAAGAGCCAAGCCCTTCGTGTCCTTCACTGGAAATTCCGCTTAAATAGGCCCCACTTCATCACTTCAAACTGACCCCACTT
>JAQSCW010000028.1 GCA_029945625.1 bacterium | reverse complement strand
CCCTTCGACAAGCTCAGGGCAGGTGCTCAGGGCGAGTGCTCAGGGCGAGTCACTTCGACACCCTTCGACACCCTTCGACAAGCTCAGGGCAAGTGCTCAGGGCAAGTGCTCAGGGCAAGTGCTCAGCACAAGGATAAAAGAACCGAAAATTTTATGAGGCCGGTCCACCAGTACCCGTTCACCATGATGGGCTAGCGGAGATCTGTTTGACGATTTTATTTAGCGCGATAGGGTGGAGGGGGCCAAAATTATGTGGTTTGACATGCAGTAATGATAAATGACCGCAAATATGGAGGTGCTAAAGTAGCGGGAGCGCCAGCGATAGAGTGGTTTGTTTGAGCTCCTTTCTTCGCTGTCTCTTTGGCGAAGAAAGAGCGAGCCGCGAAAGCGCGGCCCCATGAAGCAGAAGGCCTGCCAACAATAAACGCAGCCTTCGCTTCATGGGGCGGCGCCCAAATGTGCTGCAGGGGTTTTAAAACGGGTACAAACAAAATAAAATTCAGACGCCGAAATTTAGAAAATTTTAGGGTTTGAAATTCGAGAATACCGCATGGTTTTAGATTAAAACTTTATCTTTGGGCAGCAAAAAAATACATGAAGAAACGCGAAGACATTACGCTGATTACTATTTTTTCAATTCTATTCATCGATCAATTTATTAAGATCTACATAAAGTTACATTATCCACTCGGCGAAGTGGGGCGATTGACCGATTGGTGCATTCTTCATTTTACCGAAAATCCGGGCATGGCTTTTGGTTTTGAGTTTGGGGGTGAAGTGGGAAAATTAACGCTCAGTATTTTTAGAATTGTTGCCTGCGTGGCGGGTGCTTTTTACATTAGACAACTGATTCGAAAAAAGGAGCATCCGGGGTTTATTTTCGCCGTTTCGTTGATTTTGGCGGGTGCTATTGGCAATATTATTGATAGCGCTCTTTACGGACTTATTTTTGACAGAGGCACTATGTTGCATGCCGATTTTCAGGAGTACATTCCCTACGATGGCATTGCTCAATTTACTCGAACGGGTGGGTACGCGCCCAGCATGTATGGCTGCGTGGTAGATATGTTTTATTTTCCACTCATTGATGGTAAATTTCCCGAATGGTTACCGGTGTGGGGTGGGGAAGATTTTCAGTTCTTCAGACCCATTTTTAATTTTGCCGATGCCTCTATTTCGGCAGGAGTGGTAATTATTTTACTTTTTCAAAAACGATTTGCGAAAAAACAAAACCCAATGGCAGTTGAGCAAACAGAGCCGAATACTATGACGCAAGAGCCTGTTGAAGCTATTAAACAGGAGCCTACCTAATTTCTTTTGAGTTTATGACCAAAGCAGTATTACTCATTAATCTTGGCACACCCGATTCGCCAACACCTAGTAAGGTGCGTAAATACCTGACCCAGTTTTTGAATGATAGGCGGGTGATTGATATCCATCCGGTGGGCCGATTTATTTTGGTGAATTTGATCATTGTTCCGTTTCGAAGTTTTAGGTCTTCCAAACTTTACCAACATATTTGGACTCCTGAAGGTTCTCCCTTATTACTAAACAGTTTGGCGCTGAAGGAAAAATTGCAGAAAAAGATGGGTCCCGATTATAGTGTGGAACTTGGTATGCGGTATCAAAGTCCCAGCATAAAAGGTGCTTTAGAGCGCATTAGACAAGCGCGGCCTGAAAGTATTTATGTGCTGCCCTTGTATCCTCAGTACGCGAGTTCGAGTACCGGGAGCACGCTGGAAGAGGTATTTAGAATTGTGAAGAAGTGGGAAGTGATTCCAAATATGAACGTGATGAGTAAGTTTTACGACCATCCAAAATTTGTGGAAGTCTTGGTGGCGGAGGCGCGCAAATATAAGATGGAGGACTACGATCATGTGGTGTTTAGTTATCACGGATTACCCGAGCGCCAAATTATGAAAGCTTCGGCGCATTACGGGGGAAATACCTGCACGATGGGAAGCTGCTGTGAGAGCATCACTCAAAACAATAGGTATTGCTACCGTGCCAATTGTTTTGAAACGACGCGGCGATTGGTAAGTGCCCTCGCTATTCCGAAAGAAAAATACACGACCTCGTTTCAAAGCCGACTTGACAGTAAATGGCTGATGCCTTTTAGTGATAAGGTGATAGCGGAATTGGGAAAAAAAGGCGCCAAAAAAATTCTTGTATTTTCGCCGGCCTTTGTGGCCGATTGTTTGGAGACCCTCTATGAAATAGGCCACGAATACGAAGAGATCTTTAAACAACATGGGGGCGAAAAGATCACGCTGGTGAATAGTCTCAATTCGAATGAGGAGTGGGTGAATGCTCTAGTGGAAATGTTAAATTAAAAATTAAGTACGGGTTTATATTGCCCGGAGTTTAATTAAGCTGCGCCAGTTGCTTCTAATATACTTGATTCGTTAGGGTAGATATTTTGAGCAATGCTTGAGAGCAACACACCCGGCTCCGCATCATCTGAATTACTGCGGCAATGAACTGAATCGGAAAACTTCTTCCTTACACTGATTCCCCTTTTTTACATCCGCAGTTTCGCGGCTTTTATACTACTGCGTCAATTCAAATTAGGTTGACTTCTGATCCTCCTCATTCTTCTTATAAATAAAATTAAAAGTAAATGGATCTGTAGGGGGCGGCGAAAGTTTTTCTTCTGAAGGAAACTCCTCCACCCCGGCAACTGTATTATCATCTTCCGTTTCTTCTTCCCATACATATACCTTGCGTTTTGGTCCGTCTTTTCTGTAACTGAACGCCACTAATACACCGGCAATTGCGCCAAATAAATGTCCTTCCCAACTGATCTCCGTTTTTAAAGGAAATATTCCCCACATAATGCTCCCGTATAAAAATACTACCAGCGAGGATACAGCCATTAGAGGCAAATGTCGGCGAAAAATACCGCTGAAAAATAAAAAGGTGGCGAGACCATATACCAGCGTACTGGCACCAATATGATAGGTGGGATAATTTTCATCGTTTCTCCCTCCTATCCAGAGCCATAATCCGCTGATGAGCCAGATCCAGAAAAAAACCGATCGGGCTATTTTCCTGTAAAAATAAAAGAGCAGCATTCCCAACACCAAAACGGGAATCGTATTGGAAGCAATATGTCCGAGGTCACCGTGAATAAAAACCGACGTGATAATACCGCGCAGTCCAGAAATTTCCCTAGGCAATACTCCCCATTTTGTAAAATTATACATGGTGTTACTTTGAAAAAAGAAAACGATCCAGAGGGCCAATACAAATAAGAGCGGATAAAAAGCCGATCGGTAAATTTGTTTTAAAAGGTAGTTCTTCATCTGCAAACCTGAGTTTCTCTAGTCGGACTAAAAAAATCTCATCTTTAAATTTGCGAAAAAATAAATTAGAACAAGGTTAAAGAAGATTAATCCCAAAAGTCTAGACTGTTTTTCCGGGATACACCTTTAAGGCCTCTTCCAAACAAGTCATGGCACCTTTCAAATCTTCGATTTTGAGCACATAAGCAATCCGCACTTCATCGCTTCCCGCACCCGGTGTAGAATAAAAACCGGTAGCCGGCGCCAGCATCACAGTTTGAGAATTAAAATTAAATTCTTCGAGCAACCACTGACAAAATTTATCGGCATTATCTATGGGCAATTTCGCAATACAATAAAAAGCACCACTGGGTTTCGGACAAAATACGCCTTTCATCTTATTGAGCGCTTCAATCACAAAATCGCGGCGCGCCACGTATTCCTTTTTTACGCCTTCAAAATACGATTTGGGAGTATCGAGTGCGGCTTCGGCACCTATTTGTCCGTAGCTGGGCGGACTTAAACGCGCCTGAGCAAATTTTAAAGCCGCAGCCATAATGATTTTATTTTTGCTGATGAGCGCTCCAATTCTTGCACCACATGCACTGTAGCGTTTGCTGATAGAATCGAGAAGGATCACATTATTTTCGATGCCGCTGAGGTGCATCACGCTCACATAGTCTTTCCCATCGTAACAAAATTCGCGGTATACTTCATCGCTGAGTAAAAACAGATCGTGTTTTTTCACCAAATCACGCAAGGCTTCCAATTCCGATTTTGTGTAAAGATAGCCTGTGGGGTTACCGGGATTGCAGATCATGATCCCTTTTGTTTTTGGGGTGATGGCTTTCTCGAACTCAGAAATAGCAGGCAAGGCAAATCCCGATTCAATAAAACTTCTCACGGGCTTCACTACTACATCTGCGCTGTTACTAAATCCATTATAGTTGGCGTAAAACGGTTCCGGAATAATGATCTCATCACCCGGGTTAAAACAAGTGAGCATGGCAATAGAAATGGCTTCACTTCCGCCACAAGTGATGATGATCTCGTTGGGGTCAAGATTGATATTATATTCTTTGTAATAATTACATAATTTTTTTCGGTAACTCTCATTGCCTGCGCTATGGCTGTATTCAACCACCTTTAAATCATTTGACGTGATGGCTTTCAAAAAAGAATCAGGCGTAGCAATGTCGGGCTGCCCAATATTAAGATGATAGATTTTTGTTCCTCTTTTTTTTGCGGCATCGGCAAAAGGAACTAATTTCCTGATTGGTGAAGCAGGCATGTGCACCGCTTTGTTTGAAATTTGAGGCATAGCTGGTTTTTTAGAGTTACAAATATAGAAAAAGCCGCAGAACTAGGGAATGACCTGAGTTTTTATATTCAGGCATCCCGCAATTCTGCGACCTTTAAAATGATCTTATTTAGAATCGGCTTTTACCGAAGCCTTTTTTCTTTTCGCCGCCGCCAATTTTACCGTCGCGTCCAAAGCTCTTCTCACCAAATCCTGTTCCGCTTCTTTCACCCGAAAAACCACCTGCTTTACGTGGACGTTTGCTGTCTCTTCTTTCTCCGCCTCTAAATCCACCACCTTCACGTTTTTCTCCGCCTTTGTAGCCACCGCCACCGCTATAACCGCCACCACCACCGCGACGTTCGCCTCCGCCATCTTTCATGCGACGTTGACTCACTTCCAAGGATACTTTACGATTATTAAATTCAATTTCCTGCGAGTTAAGTGCTAAAAAGGTATCTACCAATTTACTTTCAGTTTCGAAAAATGAAAAACTGTTTTTCACATCCAAATTAAACACCATGCGCGTTTGCAGTTTTACCGCATCGGCCAAAAAGTCTTTTAAACTCTGAATATTAAAGCCGTCTAAACTACCCATGTTCACAAAGAAACGGGTGGTGCGACTGTTTCCAAAAGCACCGTCAATAGCACCTTTCACAATGTTAAGATCGGGGGCGTTATCGTAATATTCGTGAAAACGGTTAAATTCTTCACTGATAAAACGTTTGATGAGTTCTTCTTTGTTTAGATCTTTTAATTCTTCATAAATGGCAGGCAAGAAACTTTCAATTTCTTCATCCTTTACCTCTACATGATGCAATTTGTGAACTAAATTAAATAATTGCTTCTCGCAAACTTCTAATCCGCCCGGCACATCTTTCTTTTCAAATTTTTTCTTAATAATGCGCTCGATGTCTTTAATTTTTCCGTTGTCCTTAGGCGTAATAATTGCAATCGCTATTCCCGATTTCCCTGCTCTGGCAGTTCTTCCGGTGCGGTGCGTGTAATTTTCTACATCTTCGGGCAAATTATAATTAATAACGTGTGTTACATTGTTCACATCCAGACCTCTGGCGGCCACATCGGTAGCTACTAACATTTGCAGCGTTTTGCTGCGGAATCGTTTCATCACAAAATCACGCTGACTTTGCGAAAGATCACCGTGTAATGCATCTGCACTGTAACCATCCTTAATCAAATTATCGGCCACTTCCTGAGTTTCGGCCTTGGTACGGCAAAAAACAATCCCGAAAATTTCAGGATAATAATCGGCCACACGTTTAAGAGCGAGGTAACGATCACGCGGACTCACCACATAATAAATATGTTCCAAATTATCAGCTCCTTCATTTTTCTTTCCGGTCGAAAGTTCCTTCGGATTGCTCATATAGTTACGGGCAATACGTTCCACTTCTTTGGGCATGGTGGCGCTAAACAACCAGGTATTTTTGTCCTTCGGCGTTTCTTTCAAAATAATGTCAAGGTCTTCTTTAAAACCCATATTCAACATTTCATCGGCCTCATCTAAAACCACAATTTTAACGGTGCTCAAATTAATGGCACGACGTTCAATCATGTCGATTAATCGGCCCGGTGTTGCAGCAACCACCTGCACGCCACGTTTAATGTCTTTTATTTGTCCGTCGATGCGAGCACCACCATAAATAGCAGTTACTCCAAAATTCTTGATGTATTTTCCGTAATTACGAATATCGTTGGTGATTTGAACACACAACTCGCGGGTAGGCGCTAAAATAAGTGCCTGCACAGTTTTTGAATCGCAATCGATTGAATTTAGGATTGGCAAACCAAAAGCAGCGGTTTTTCCGGTACCAGTTTGCGCCAAAGCTACCAGATCGGTTTTTTCGGAGGCCAATAAGGAAATAGTTTGTTGTTGGATGGGCGTCGGATTTTCGAACCCAAGATCAGTAACAGCCTTTAGAAGGTCGCTGTTGAGACCCAATTCATGAAATGTCATTTTTTAAATTTTAAATTTTACAATAAAGCTACAAATACCTCGCTTTAATGCTACGTGCCGACTAATGGCGAGATTATTTTATAGATAATAAGCGGCAAATATACGCTTTTATTTCGAATATGGGTGTTTTTCAGTAGGATACACGTACCGGCGACCCAAAAAAAGGAAAAATTGGCTAAATGTAAGTCAAACTATAAGGCGTTTTTGATTGCATTTTAAGTCACTAACGAGTAAATCAGGAAGTGTACCGATCAGCACGGTTAACGATCTTACTTTTGGGACGAGAGACCTCATTTTTTTTCTGGAAATCAGATTATCTTTAATTTTGTCCCGAACCGCTAGTAAGCAATAATTTCATATTTTTACGAGGTTTATGGAACATCATTACGCGATCATAATGGCAGGAGGAGTGGGCTCACGTTTTTGGCCCATGAGCACAAGTCACAAGCCAAAACAATTTTTGGATATACTGGGCACGGGGGAAACCCTGCTGCAACAGACGTATAATCGCATTTTAAAAGTGTGTAAACCCGAAAATATTTATGTGGTAACCAGCACTGCTTATGTAGGTTTGGTGAAAGAACAATTGCCTGCTCTAGTAACTGACAATATTTTAGGTGAGACCGCCAGAAAAAACACAGCACCTTGTGTGGCGTATGCTTCTTATAAAATTCACAAGCGTGATCCCAAAGCCATCACGCTGGTAGCACCCAGTGACCATTTGGTTAAAAAAGAAAGTACGTTTGTAAAGGCCATCAATTCGTGTTTTGAAAAAGCGGCGGCTCAGGATTGTTTGATTACCCTTGGTATTAAGCCCACTCGACCCGACACCGGTTACGGATACATTCAATTCATTAAGAGTGACGTTGAAGAAAAGGACAGGAGAATAAATAAAGTTAAAACATTTACCGAAAAACCCGACGCTGAAATGGCCAATTTCTTTATAGACAGTGGCGATTTTTTATGGAACTCGGGAATTTTTATCTGGAGTACCGAAAGTATTTTGAAAGCGTTCGACAAACATGACCCCGAATTGGGGAATATGTTTAAAGAAGGGTGGGATGTTTACAATACCCCCGAAGAAAAGGAATTCATTACACGTACTTATACCAGTTGCAAAAATATTTCTATTGATTACAGTGTGATGGAAAAGGCCACCAACGTATATGTTCGTTCGAGCATTTTCGGGTGGAGCGATCTGGGCACCTGGGGAAGTTTGTACACTCATATTAACAAAGATGTTAATAAAAATGCTCTGGTAGGTAAAAACATCATGACCTACGACTGCACTAACTGCATTGTTCAGGTTCCAAAAGAAAAACTGGTGGTGTTGCAGGGACTGGAAGATTATATTGTGGTGGAAAGTGACGGGATCTTAATGATCTGCAAAAAACAAGATGAGCAACAGATTAGAAACTTTGTAAACGATGTGAAAGTGGACAAAGGTGAAAAGTTTGTCTAAATTTTGTCTTCACATTTCTAATTTCTATCTTTTACCCCGTATTTGGATCCGATTCTTTTATTTTCTATATCTAAACAATGAAAAAACTCCTCTTGATTTTTGCAGGCATGATGCTGTTCAGTCTGATTGCACGAAGCCAAAATACTGCTAACCTCATCATTTTTTCGGAAGACGGGGATGCCTTTTATGCCTTTGTGAATGGCGTGAAACAAAACATGAATCCCGAAACAAATGTGAAGATCAGTGGTTTGAGCTCCAATGTGAGTCTTCGTATAGAATTCGAAAACAAAGCCCTTCCGCAACTAAAGCAAACCATGATGTTGGAGGCCGGTTTTGAGCATAGCGCCAGGATCAAACGTGATAAAAACAAACAATTAAAGTTGCGTTATTTTGGTCAGGTTCCCCTAAATGAGTCTAAAAGCAGCAATGTTGCTGTAACCGAATACCACACTGCCGACACGCCTTCGGGAGATAATACCACGGGTCAAACGCAAGAAAATGGCGCCACAAGTGGCGGGATGACTACCGGCGAAACAATTACCCAAATTAATACGTCGGGCATCTCACAACCCGCTATGGGGGTAGGCACTACAGCGCCGCAAATCACGCTCAACATGATGGTGAATGATTCCGAAAATCAAGCCCCCGGTCAAACCACAAGTTCCTCGCAAATTTCTGATAAGACTGTTGACGCTCCTAAAAAGGCGAACACACAAACGGGTACAAGTACACAAGGTTCTACAATTAAAACCGATTCGCCACCTGCCTCCGTTGGAATCACGTTTCAGGGAGCAGATGTAACGGTTTCAGAACCGGCCGTGAAAACAACAATTAAATCAACAAGTTCGAGCACCATTACCAAAACATATTCTTCGTCTTCTACTGTAAGTGAATCCGCAGCAAGTCCAAAAACAAGCAGTGCTCCTCCGGTTGCGGCAGGCTGCACCGCGGCGATGAGTACGAACAATTTCAACAACCTTAAAAAGTCAATTGAATCAAAACCATTTTCCGACACCAAGATGAGCACTGCAAAAGTGGCCACAAAAAACGCGTGTCTTTCAGTGAATCAAGTGAAGGAAATTTGCAAACTCTTTACGATGGATGATGACAAACTAACGTATGCAAAATACGCCTATGAACATTGTGTGGATAAAGCGAATTATTACCAAGTAGGGGAAGTGTTTTCATTTAGCACGACGGTGAATAATTTTAATACCTTCCTTGAAAAGTAGGAGGGAGCTTGTAAGTGGTTTTTTTTGTTTAGAACAAGCGGGGCACTTAAATTTTTTTGCAGACAAGATTAAAAATTTTTTATATTCAACAGATGGGAACAACCGTAATAGCAATTGCCGGGGCCACCGTGGTGCCTCTCATTCTTGGTTTTGTATGGTATCATCCCAAAGTATTCGGCAATGCCTGGATGAAAGCAAGTGGACTAAGTGTTGAAAACATGAAAGGATCTAACATGCTGTTGATTTTTGGAATGACCACTCTTTTTTCACTGTTCATTGCCACCTTCATGCAATTTGTGGTGATTCACCAAATTCACTTTTCCTCTATCTTAACAAATCAATTGGATTCATCAGATCCTAATTCCGAATCATCGTTGTTGTTAAAGAAACTGATGAACCTTTATGGAACGAGTTACCGTACATTTAAACACGGGGCATTTCACGGAACGGCTGCCGGAATTTTATTGGCCCTCCCCATCTTGGGAATTAACGCTTTGTTTGAGAGAAAGGGATCTAAATACATCGCCTTAAATGCCGGTTATTGGATTTTGTGTTTGGGCTTGATGGGTGGAATTATTTGTGCCTTTTCCTGATGTACGGATCGAATTTAGTTGAAAGGAAACAGGGGGCATCGCACTTTTAGCCTTAAAAAAGGCCAAAACATCGCATTTTTATTTTTTGTTTCATTATTATTTATTAATATTGCAGCGTATTATTACAGTTGCATTTTCTTGCGGCTGACAATCATCAAAAAAAAAATAACATTCCAAACTTTCATCATCAATACCATTATCTCTCCTAATGTTTGAAGTACTTGAATTAAGTGGCAGGCCCTTATCTGAATTAAAGGAAATCGCGAGAGCATTTTCGCTTGATGCAAAAGGTCTGGAAAGAAATGAGATTATCTTACAAATAGTAGATGCTCAGGGAAGTGATCCTGAACTTGGAAAAATAATTGCAGAAAAATTTGCTACCATGAAAACTGAAAAGAAACACGAGGCACGTGAGAACAAACCTGTTAAAGAACAACGAGAAAAACGACCACGTAAAGTGAAGTTAGATCCGATGAATGAAGAAACCATTCATGAAACCCAAAGTTCGCCCGAGGCAGAAGAAGAAGTACAAGCTCCTGCACCCGTGAATGAATTCAAACCGGCTGAGGAAGAGAAGCAAATCGAGGAAACCAACGAGAGTTCGCAGGAAGAAAAGGAAAACGACAATGAAAACGACATCCAGGGGATGCCGAAAGAAGAAGCGGAAACAGAACCTGCCAAGAAACAGGAAAAAGTATATTATAATTTTGATAACATTGTTTTTGTTACCGGCGTTTTAGAAATCATGCCCGATGGTTACGGGTTCCTTCGCAGTTCCGATTACGATTACCTCAATTCGCCCGACGACGTGTATGTGTCACAATCACAAGTTAAATTATTCGGGTTAAAACCGGGTGATGTGGTAAAAGGTGGAGTTCGTCCTCCTAAAGAGGGTGAAAAATATTTTCCCTTAATTAAAGTAGAACAAATTAACGGACGGGACCCTTCATTTGTGCGTGACCGTGTGATCTTTGATTACCTTACTCCGTTGTTCCCTTATGAGAAATTAAAACTTACAGGTCATCCACAGGAAAACATGAGTACCCGCGTGATGGATCTTTTTTCTCCAATAGGAAAAGGACAACGCGGATTGATTGTGGCGCAGCCAAAGACAGGTAAAACTGTGTTATTGAAAGATATTGCCAACGCCATTGCCTACAATCATCCCGAAGTATATTTGATCATTTTATTGATTGATGAACGTCCGGAAGAGGTGACTGATATGGCCCGTAGTGTAAAAGCGGAAGTGATCTCCAGTACCTTTGATGAGCCTGCCGAAAAACATGTGAAGATCGCCAACATTGTTCTCGAAAAATCGAAACGTATGGTGGAATGCGGACATGATGTGGTTATTTTGTTAGACAGCATCACTCGTTTGGCCCGTGCCTATAATACTGTATCTCCCGCAAGTGGCAAAGTACTTACCGGTGGGGTGGATGCCAATGCCTTACACAAACCAAAACGGTTTTTTGGAGCGGCTCGTAAAGTAGAGAATGGTGGTTCATTAACTATTATTGCTACAGCTTTAACTGAAACCGGTTCTAAAATGGACGAGGTGATTTTTGAGGAATTTAAAGGAACAGGTAATATGGAATTACAATTGGATCGGAAGTTATCGAATCGTAGGATCTATCCGGCCATTGATCTTTTAGCTTCTTCTACACGTCGTGATGACCTTTTAATTGACAAGGAAACCTTAACTCGTTTGTGGGTTCTTCGTAAACATCTGGGAGATATGAATCCGCAGGAAGCCATGGAATTTTTGCTCGATCGTTTGCGTCGCAGTCAAACCAACGAAGAATTTCTTATCAGCATGAACGGCTAAATAACAAAATCAAATCGACTTTCAGTCGAAGGGTTTGAAGAACAAAAGAATGAAATTCTTACTTATAAACACAGAGACACGAAGGGACGGAGATTCACAGTTTTGTTTTTTTATTCTCAGTGCAAACCGGATCTCTTGTACCTCTGTATTTAATTTTTATAGGGAAGAAAATTTAGCGCTGAATTCGCATTTTTTAAAACTACTATGACAAATGAATAAACGCGCGCTTATTTACGGTTGCATCTACGCGGCATTGGTAATTATTTTTAAACTCGTAATTCTTTTAGGAGGATATACCCTCACTAAATTTGGTTTTTATTACTCCAATGTGGTGAGCATTCTCTTCATTTTTCCTTTCTTTTATCTCGGCATCCAGCAAACCAGAGACAAAGATCTTGGTGGTATTATCAGTGGAAGAGATTCGATAAAACTTGCCCTCACGATTTTGTCAATTTCGGTCATTTTTGTGAGTATGTATAATTACATCGAATTTAACTGGAAGTACAAAGACATAGCCATTGAATATTATAACAGCAGAGATTACTTTAATATTCTGACGGCGCAACAAATAGCACATCCCGATAAACTGAAGGTGGAGAACTTTCCAAAAATTATCGAAGAACAAATCAGCGATCTCTCTGCATTTAAAGCCACCACCGGAAAACTGATTCCCATGTTGTTCTTTGGATTTGGCGGGGCGTTTGTGATGGCTATGTTTTTGAAAAGGTCGCCAAAATAACTACTTTTCCTTCATCTGAACAGAGAAATCTGTCCGTTTCGCACCTGTTTTTTATCACTGCCTTTTTCGGTACTTTCGATACGATACACGTATATGTCCTCCGGACATAAATTTCCTTTAAACCTGCCGTCCCACTTTCCGCTAACGCTATTGCTTGTAAATACTGAATTTCCCCAGCGATCGCTGATGCTCATGTTGAAAAATGAATACTCGCACTGCAGCACCGGAAAAAAATAATCGTTTCGGTTATCTTCATTGGGCGTAAAACTGTTGGGGATAATCATTTCACACTCACATACTTTTAATTTTACTTTGATCGAATCGGTTTGTGCCGGACAATGATTCGCTTGAGACCGCACAAAATACATGCCTTCTCTGGTAACTTGAACCGTGGGCGTTGTAGCGCCTGTGTTCCACAAAATAGTTGATCCGGGATTTACCTTTACCGAAATTATTTTGGAGTCGTCGTTTAAACAAAACGTGTATTCACTACTTACCAAGGCTCCCGAGCCCGGTAATAGTTTAACCTGCAGCGTATCTGCTGTTACACATGCACCATTAATGAGCTTCACCCAGTAGCGGCCCGGGGCATCGATCGTTATCTTTTGCGTGCTTTCATTTGTACTCCATAAATAACGTAAACTGGGATAACGTGCATCTAATACCAAAGTTTTTCCCTTGCATAATTGAGTGTCTCTCAGGATGGGTCGCACCTTATAGAACACACGTACATAGGTGCTGTCATTTATAGGACCGGGGTACATGGTAGATACTACCCGCACATAATATTTACCTTGTTTGATGGCACTTACTTTTTTTGTGTTGATAATAATTCCCTGAGGCGTTGACCAGGCAACAATGGCATTGTTTTCTAAACGGCTCTTGATCTCCACATGCGCGCTATCTCCAAAACAATAACTGAGGGTATCGGGAATTAAACTAATCTTTTGTCCCCACACGAAATGGCAAAATAAAATAAGTGAATATGTGAGTAACTGTTTAATCACGATCAGAGTTCTAATTCTATCTGAATGATGGTTCCGCTTTTTTCGGGGTCAAGTGTGGACTTATCTGTCATACTCACCACCTGTTTTTTTCCGGTGAGTTTCGCGTTGATTTCTAAAATATCGCGAATGGTAGCAGTCCCCAACGATTTATGTCCCGTTTTAGCATGCTCTTGTGCTTTGATCAATCCTATTCCATTGTCTTCAATGGTGATGAGAAGATTTCCGTTAGGCAATTTTTTAAAATCGAGACTCAATTCTCCGGGTTCTTGTTTGGGTAAGATGCCATGTATGATGCAATTTTCCACATGTGGTTGAATGATCATGTTGGGGATCTCGATGAGATTTGTGTTTATGTCATCACTGATATGAATGGAATAGTCGAACTTATTCTTGAACCGTTCTTTCTCCAGTTCCAAATAATAGGTAAGACGTGTTAATTCATCAAACAACGAAATGTGACTTTGAGACGCCTTTTCAATAATCATTCTGATCAATCGTGAAAACTTGGCCAAATATTCGCTGGCGCGGAGTCCGTTGTTGGTATTGATGTAGTTTTGAATGGACGTGAGTGAGTTGAAAATAAAATGCGGACTCAACAAGGAGTTCATCGCGCGGTGTTTCAATAAATTTACCTGTTGTTCTTCTCTTAGGCGTTTTTTTCCCTTTAGATTGACGCGGCGAATCCACACAAAACTTATGGACGCGATTACAAACAAACTTGCCAGAGTAAACAACCAATACATCGATTGCCGTTCAGTCATTTTCTCTTCTTTTTTGATTTTTAGTTCGGTGATATTACTCCAGGTAATATTGTCGGGCGACGCGGAAATGGCGATCACATGCGGACCCCCAATCAAACTTGCTTCAAACGATAGATTACTGAAAAAATTCCAGTCCCCTTCGTCCATTTTCCATTTGAAATATTGTTTATTTGGTTTGTTGAAGACAGGACTGTAAAAATACACGGAGATGTTCTCTTGATTGGGGCTAAAAACATACTCACCGTTTTGGTCGGCCACCCGATCGCCGTTACTTGTAATGCGATCAATGGTAACCGGACGCAATTTGGAATTGTAACGGAGGATATTTTTAAAATCGGTGATAGACACTCCTCGGGCAGTGGCGATGCCGATGGTTTGTCCGTTGAACGTAATATCATTTACTGAATTGGATAATAAGCCATTTGATTTATTGAGGGTTTTTAAGGGCTGAAGGTTCCTGTCGCAAATAAATACGCCATCGAGTGTGGCTAACCATACCTGATCCTCAAATTGTTTTATCTTTTTTACGGTATTAAGTCGGAAGTTGCCGATCTGCTGTATGAGTTTTCCCCCATCCACTTCAGTAATTCCACCTTCATGCGCTGCGTAAAGTTTATCACCAATCATTGCCATGTCGTTAATGTTGTAATTAAGTTCAGTGCGCACAATATTTTGGTTTTTCTTTGTGTTGAAGTTATAGGTAAATAGTCCGTTACTTGTGCCGATGTAAAGCAACTCTTCTTTTTTGAGAAGTGAGTTCACAGAAATGCGGTAATCTGTAAATGAGATAAGGGTGTCGATTGTTACGCTGCCATCGGCATTGCACAATAGAATATTGAGGTTCCAATCTGCGATAACGCTGTGCTGTTTATCGATGGGATAAAACAACCGCGCGATTACCGGTCGGAATTTGTAGGTGCCGCCCGAAACCACAAACAAAGAGGGAAACACGTTGATCTCATTGATCTTGGTGTAATACACCACATCGTTTAATTCGCTGATGTTGTAAATCGGTTCAATAAAAGTTTCATCGGGCTGTGACAGCGTTTTTGTTTTAAAATTAGTGAGACTCAACCCGTACAATCCGTTACTGGTTGCCGCTACCAAAAGATCCTTTTTAAGAAATACCTGGTTGATGTTTAAAACCTTATTATTGAATGAAAAATTAAGAGAAGTAAAAAAAGGATTTTGGATCAGGTACACGCCATCGTTATTGGTGCCAATCCAAATATTCTCTTGATTGTCTTTAAAAATGCATTTGATGAGAGAGGGTGGGATATCAAGAACCTCAAAAATATCGTACACCATGTTGTTTTCATACAGAAAAAGATTTTCCTCGGGAAAGGAAGAGAACCAGATTCTCCCGTAATTGTCGGCGATGAGTTTATTGATGCTTAAGCCCCCATCCGGCATAAAGGTGGAAGATTTTCGTTTGTAAACAGGAGTAATCTCTTGTTCTATTTTTCCCTTGTTCACAATCACAATCTTACCGGAGGTACCAACCAGTAATCGCCCTTGCAGATCCTGAGCAATAGAATACACGCTGGTGTTCTTCAGAATTTCCAGTCGTGTTTGTTTGCCGTTGGTGAGATCATACAAGCCATCCCCTCTCCCCAGCAGCACCTTTCCGTCGGAGGTCTGAAACAAACAATAGGCCAGATTTTCCCTCTTCTTAAGTTCATCTTGCATCACCCGGCCGGTTTTAAGATCCACAATTACAATTTTGATACTGGAAATGAGCAGAAAGGCAAAACGTTTAGTAATGATGATATTGTCGGCATTATTATCCGCTAAGTTGAGTCGCGGGTCGCGGGTAAATTTTTTCGTGTCCAGATTGAACGTGGCAATGCCATCGTCGCGCAGTGAAAGATACAGTTCATTTCTACTCTTAAAGGAAGCATTAATCAGCGCATTGCTTTTAAGACTGTCGATTTCAAGTTTATTAAAATTATAGCCATCATAATAATAGATTCCATTTTGGGTCGTAAAATACATCAACCCATTTTGATGTTGGTCGATGCTGAAAATGTTTGCATTATTAAGACCTTCTTCGCTACCCAGTTTTTGAAAATTAAAAGATGGCGTTTGGGAAGAAGAGAGCTGAGTGATCAGCGCCAAAAATAAAACCAAATATGATCTCAAAGAGTTCAAAAAAATAATGTACAAGTATAAAATTGTTTTATCTTTAAAAAGGGGGGTGTGATCAGCCTCTTAAAGCATAAAAATACAAAAAGCTCTTTAAAGCGGCAGCATTTAGGATTAATAAGGAGTAATTAAGAATAACAAATTAAGATCACGAAAATACTGCGGGGGATAATTTTACCACAAAGTTCAAACTGTTCTTAATTTTACTTGGGTGTAACCGATCGCGAACGGATAAATTCGGCGAACTCCTGCGTTCGGGCTTTGCTTACCTGCACATGTGTGCCATCGCTTAATATGACTTCCCCACCCTCATGGTTACTGTATTCTTTAACATAGTGAATATTGATGAGGGCCGATCGGTGAATCCTAAAAAATTCGGTGGGAGGCAAAATGGATTCGAATTCCTTCAAAGTTTTGCTGGCAATAATCTTCTTCTGCCCATTCAAAAACAAATTGGTATAATTATCGCTTGCTTCAAGCCAAACAATGTCCTTGAAGTCCACCAGTGTAAATCCTTTGCTATGGTTGATCAATACCAGATTTTTGTTTTCTTCTGTTTTTGCAGCACCGTGCTGGCTTTCTTTTCCTTCGTAATGCAATACTACTTTTTTGATGGCTCCTTGAAGTTCGCTGAGCATCAAAGGCTTTAGAAGATAGTCGGTAGCACCTGCTTTTACGGCGGTGATGCCATGTTCGCTGTAAGCCGTCAAAAAGATCACACAAAAATCGCGGTCATAAATTCCCTCCAGCATTTGAAAACCGTTCATCCCCGGCATGTTTATGTCGAGGAATACCACCTGAGGCTTAAGTTCCTGAATTTTCTTCTTTCCCTCAGGCCCATTTTCCGCCTCCCCAACAATTTCAATCTCTTCGCAATAATTCTGAATCATGTTGCGGGTATTGCTCCTGCTGTCTTCTTCGTCGTCTATAATAACTGCGCGATATTTTTGCATGGCCTAAATTTTGCTTAAACTTAACCATTAAATTACTAAAAAAACAGCGACTTAGCAAAAGTGTGTTTTGACTGAGTGAGCACAGCTGTTTTTTATGCTGCCATAAAATATTACAGCGATGAAAATAGGGCAAGAAACGTAGTCAGTGTTGAAACATCAATAGATCTCTTTCAAAGAAGTAGTCTTATTTTAAGATTTTCCATCCGATTTTCAATTTTGTTGTGGGGACCTCCATTTTTAACACTAGTCAAAGCAGATTATAATAAAATTTAAATACATTTACTCGAGTTAGTTCACAACGTCTAAAATTTAACGCCTATGAATGTAAATTACTTGAACTTAAAATTTCTCGTTGTTATATTTTTTTCACTATGCGTGTTTAAAGTATCTGCGCAGAGCTCTCAGACATTCTCTTATACCGGTTCTATACAGGCATTCACTGTGCCTGCCTGTGTGGGTAGCATCACAATTGCAGCTGCAGGTGCGGCAGGTCAAAGCGGTTCCGGTGGCTCAATTGGCACTGGCGGTTTAGGAGCCTCGGCAAGCGGTGTAATGACCGTTACTTCGGGACAGGTTTTAAATATAGTTGTTGGCGGACAAGCCGGTTTTAATGGCGGTGGTGCACCGGGGGTAAGTGGACCAAACACGTCGGGATTTGGTGGAGATGCCAGCGACGTACGTGTTGGGGGTGTGGCACTCACTAACAGGATATTTATTGCCGGCGGTGGAGGCGGCGGTTCAGGCGGTCCTCAGGGATCCTGCGTTGGTGGTCCCGGAGGAATTGGCGGAATTGCAACTAATTCAACAGGTGTTTCGGGAGTAAGTGGTACCGGTTGCGGAACCGGTGGAGCCGGAGGAACAGGAGCAACTTTATTAGCAGGGGGAATAGGGGGCGCAGGTAATTCGAATTGCTCTGCATCAGGGGGAACAGGAAACAATGGGGCGCTGGGAATTGGTGGGGCCGGAGGTGCCGGCGTGATTGGGTGTGCCGGCTATACGGGCTCAGGCGGCGGCGGCGGCGGCGGCGGATATTATGGTGGTGGTGGAGGAGGCGGTGGGGCCGGTGGTGGTGGTGGTGCATGGTCGGGCGGCGGTGGCGGCGGTGGCACATCCTACCTGAATAATGCAATTTTTTCTTCTATCAATTATACATCCGGATCGCAAAGCGGTAATGGTTTTGTGACGATCACTTATAATTTTAATGGCAATGGGGTACTTGCTTCGGCATCACCTTCCCTGCTGTGCATAGGAGGCAGCTCCTCACTTACAGCAAGTGGCATGTTGAGTTATACCTGGAATCCGGGTGGCTCAAATGCTACTAACATTGTTGTGGCGCCGGGATCAACAAGCAATTATACAGTTTCGGGAACAAATTCAGTGGGCTGTGTTTCATCATCAGTGTTAACGCTCACGGTAAATACTTCCACTCCTATATTGTCTGTCACTCAAAGCACCACCATTATTTGCCCCACTCAAACAGTCATGTTAACCGCGAGCGGGGCCATCAATTATTCATGGACAGGCGGGGTAAGTAATGGGGTTCCATTCGCCCCGCTTAGCACATCAAATTATACTGTGACGGGCAACAATGGTTGCGGCAATTCAACCGCCGTTATGGGAGTGACGGTATCGCCTCTGCCGGTGATCGGAATAGTTAGCCCAACATTGATTTGTGCCGGTGGAACCGCAACACTATCTGCCGGGGGAGCAGTGAATTATACGTGGAGCCCGGGTTCTTTATACGGCCCCAGTATTGTTATTACAGCAACAGCACCAACGGTGTTTACTGTTGTGGGAACTACCAGTATATGTGCAGGCATCAGCACCCTGGCTCTGGCAGTGAATCCTGTTCCCACCATTGGCATTAGTGCTTCCGCTTCAGTTGCTTGTTCAGGAAGCCCTGTATTTTTAGCTGCTTCCGGAGCTCTTTCCTATACCTGGATGCCTGGAAATTTAAGCGGAAACTCTGTAACGGTAAGTCCAAATGCTTCTACTTTATACAATGTTGTGGGCAATAATTCTTTTAATTGCACGTCTGTTGCCAACCAGGTGGTTGTAACCATGCCCAGCCCCACCGTTAATATCACATCGAGTGTGGCTCAGGCATGTGTGGGTGCTTCGGTCACCTTATTTGCCAGTGGTGCAACTTCTTATTCCTGGAGCGTGCCCGGAACTACCAATTCGGTGGTTGTTTTACCACTGGTAACTACTACGTATAGTTGCACAGGCACCAATACTTCTAGCGGTTGTAGTAATACCAAAACCATTAGTATCATAGTATTTGCGGTTCCTCTTACCGTGTCGGGACCTACCACGGTGTGTCTCGGAAGTTCGGTGACCGTTAGTGCTTCCGGAGCCAGTTCTTATACTTGGGGACCCGGCCAAAACAACCCTTTCCTCTTGGTGGCGCCTTTATCTTCTACAGTTTATGTTGTAAGTGCCACTACCAATACCATTGGAATGAATTGCGCCACCACGGGTTCGGTGCAGGTAACGGTGAAGACGTTACCCAATGTAGCCGTGGTATCCACCCGCACCGCTATGTGTCGTAACGAAAGTGCAACACTCACCGCGAGTGGTGCTATATCGTATACCTGGAGTAATTTTAGCACCAATACCCTTGTGGTGATCAAGCCGGTAAGCGCAGTCCCTATTTCTTATTCTGTAACAGGCACTGATGCCAATGGTTGTCAGAAAACAGCCTCTCTTACCATTAATGTGAGTGCCTGCACCGGTGTTGATTTAAACGGGTCATTTGCCCGGCCTGCTCTGGAGATTTACCCAAATCCAAATACAGGAGATTTTACCATTAAATATGACTCGGATATAAATTTGAGTCTAATCAATGAGTTGGGACAAACCGCGCAAACTTTTCAGCTAAACGATCAGAATAATTACAGAGCTGAAATAAAAAATATAAGCAAAGGCATTTATTTTTTGGTGGGCAAAAATGAAAACGATACATTCAAGGAAAAAATAATTACAATAAAATAAACACAAACAATCACAACAATTTAACAATCCACAAAAACAAAAAAACGATGAATAAAAAAGTACAAAAAAAATTCATTCCGCTTTTAATAGCAGGGATGCTTTGCGGTAGTGCCGAGACGGCGCTGTCGCAGGCTGTTGTTCAGACATACAGCTACACGGGGGCCACTGTGAACTTCACCGTGCCTGCTTGTGTTTCAACGGTTACAATGGAGGCTTGGGGGGCACAAGGCGGAAGCATTGCCGGAAGTACTTATCCAGGCGGTTTGGGCGCTTACATGTCGGGTGTCTTTACCGTAACTCCCGGCCAGGTGTTTAGGTTACTGGTTGGTGGTCAGGGTGGCGATATTAGTTCAGGACCGAGTGCTGCCACAGGCGGTGGCGGTGGTTCATTTATTGCGCAAATCTCAGGTACCACAACACCGATTCCCTTTTTGGTAGCTGGTGGTGGAGGAGGAAGAAGAGATATTTCTACCGGTGTGGCGGCGAATTCAGGAGCAGTAGTAGGAACTACAGCTCAGAATTCGGCGAGTGGCGGTACCGGAGTGGGAGGAACTGCCGGAAATGGTGGTAGTTCTGCTGAACCCACAGGATTGGGAACCGGCGGACCCGGTGGAGGATTTTACACCAATGGCGGCCCTTGCGGTAGTCCCGGTGGAGCCACTCCCGGTTTTGCATTTATTAATGGTGGAACTATTGCTCCAACTTGTTCGCCCTTTACTTCAGGAACTTCTACGTTCGGAGGAGTTGGTGGTGGTGGAGGAGGTTGCTGGTGCTATCGCGGTACTCCCGGTGCGGGAGGAGGCTATAGCGGCGGCGGCGCAGGTCAAAACGATAATGCCGGCGGTGGTGGCGGTTCCTTTAACGGAGGTACTTCGCAAAGTAATCTTGCCGCTAACAGAGCCGGAAGTGGTCAAATAAGACTTTCTTACAACTATAACGGCGCAATTACACTTGGCAGTTCTTCCACAACACTAATTTGTACCGGCAATAGCCTTTCCTTATTCGCAACTTCAAGTGGTCCGGGTATGGTAGGTTACGTATGGCAGCCCGGTGGTTCTACATCCCCAACCATTGTTGTAAGTCCTACCACCTCAACCGTGTATAGTGTAACAGGAACAAACACCCTGGCGTGCGCTTCAACAGTGACGTTAGCTATTACTGTAAGCCCCGGTATACCTACACTCGCCATCAGCGCTAGTACCACGCAAGTATGTTTGGGTAAAACAGTAAACTTAACAGCAACCGGTGCTCTTACTTATACGTGGAGTAATGGTGCAGTAAATGGAGCGGCTTTTATTCCATCTGTCACCGCCCAATATACAGTGCAAGGCCAAAACGGCTGCGGTATTACAACTGGCGTGCAATCAGTAACGGTGGCTCCTTTACCGGTTACAACTGTTGCCACACCAACACTAATTTGTGCCGGCAGTCCTGCCGTATTAAGTGCAGCGTCGTCAGCAACTTCCTATACCTGGAGCCCCATTGCTCTATTCGGTGCTTCCATCACAGTTGGCCCCACAGTTACCACCTCATATACTGTAGCTGCTACCGATGGAACCTGCTCGGGACTATCAGTAGTTTCGGTTTCTGTTAATCCAATTCCTACAGTTGGCGTAGTTGCTTCATCTACTCAGGTATGTCAGGGGTATGCGGTGACACTTACGGGTTCGGGAGCTGTTTCTTACACCTGGAGTCCGGGAATTCAAACTGGACAAACGGTAACTGTTAATCCTGCAATATCAACCTTATATAATGTGACGGGAAGTAATGTATTTGGTTGCACCTCATCAAATTCGCAGATCATTTTAACCAACCCCAGTCCTACCATCGCGATTGCAGCAAGTAAAACGAGTGTGTGCAAAGGCGCAGCAGTTAATTTGTTTGCAAGTGGTGCCAATACATACTCATGGACTGGTTCCAGCAGTGGCAGTTCTGTAACGGTAAATCCCCTGCTTACCACCACCTATAGTGTAGTTGGCACGAGCACCACAACCGGCTGCAACAGTACTAGTACCATCAGCATTGCAGTTTATACCGTTCCATTTTCAGTAACTGCCTCATCAAGTGTTTGCGCCGGCGGTACTCTGGCCATTGGAGCATCTGGTGCTACAACTTATACCTGGTCCAACGGATTAAATGCTCCTAATATCGTGGTGTCGCCTTCAACAAATACAGTGTATTTGGTGAGTGCCACTACTGTGACAAACGGACTAAATTGTCCACAGTCAGGATCGGTTGCTATAGTTGTGAACGCGTTACCTAACGTAATTGCTGCTGCAACTAGAACCACTATGTGTCGCAACGAAAGCAATACACTTACGGCATCCGGTGCTTCTACGTACTTCTGGAGTAATTTTAAAAACACCGCCTCCTTTGTTTTGGTACCTACGAGTGCTATTGCTTACAACTTTACTGTAACAGGTACAGATGCCAGTGGTTGTCGCAAAGACGCAGTAATCACCATCTCTGTGAGTTCATGTACCGGTATTGAGGCTCTGGGTTCAGCATCAGATAAAGGTTTGGCCATTTATCCGAATCCGAGCACGGGCGAGGTGACACTTACTTTTGATTCACCACTTAACCTGATTCTTGTGAATGAACTTGGGCAAACGGTGCAAACCATAGAGTTGAGTAAACAGAATAACTTCAGTACTCAGGTGAACAATTTGTCAAACGGAGTTTATATTCTTATGGGAGAAAAAGACAACGTTAAATTTAACGAGAAGATCATCGTAACAAAATAAATTCAGATCTGTTTTTAGAATAAGAACCTTCCTCAACGGGAAGGTTCTTTTTTTTTGTTGCCATGAAACCTGATTCTGTTCGGATTTTGAGGTCAATAAGTAGCCTCCAGCGGTTAAATTATCCTAATTAATCTGCCAAAATTTTTACTACATTTGTGTGTTATTAATGCTTTTACAACGCAAATCTCTCTAAACATTCTCTCATGAAAACAAAATTATTTTTTAGGTTCGCCCTTTTGTCTTTTTTTTCTTTTCTCATAACCGGTTTTAGTTATTCTCAATGTACCTTTTCGGGCTTATCGCCCAATTATTGTACCAACTCATTAAATTCTACATTAACCACTACTGTGTTGGGGGGCAATTTCTCGGGCCCCGGAGTTGTGGGATCGGTATTTACCCCCTCAGTAGCCGGCCCGGGTACGCATACTATCACACTTACCGGATCTTGTACAGCCTATGTAATAACTACACCTAGTTTTGCGCCTTCTACCACACTTGGAGCAAATGTTTCTTTGGGGGATGACCAAGAATCAGGAATTTTGCCTATTGGATTCACCTTCAATTATTTTTGCACGCCCTATACCAATTTCTATATCAGCTCAAATGGATTCATTGAATTTGCCCTCACCGGCCAGGGTTGCTGTGCAGGTCAGACACTACCTAATTTCACCAACCCAAGTAATTTGGTGGCATATTGCTGGACCGATTTAAATCCGGGAACCGGAGGTTCTATTACATACACTACTATCGGGATTTCACCCAACAGAACACTGGTAGTGAGCTTTAACGCCATTCCATATTATAGTTCTGGAAATGGCCCAATTACATCACAGATTAAATTATTTGAAACTACTAACAGCATTGAGATTCACTCAACCACAGTCCCGGCAAATACAAGTTACGCGAGAACTAATGGGATTGAAAACTCGGGAGGAACTATTGCTTCAGTAGTTCCGGGTAGAAATGCCACTTCAACCTGGACTGCCACAAATGAATGCTACAGATTTACCCCGGGATATAACTGTTTGGCCACTCAGACAACCGTTGTGAGTCCTTCTACTATATCAGTAGTTGGCTCTAATTCAATTTGTGCGGGTGCAACCACCACTTTGGTGGCTACCGGAAATACAACTTATACCTGGAGTACGGCTTCAAATTCAGATTCGATCACTGCAAGCCCCAGTGTTACCACCACGTATTCGGTGGCGGGTACAAATTCTTTTGGTTGTGTTGCCAATAGTGCCATCACCGTAACTGTAGATAATACACCCACAATTAGCGTTGCCAGCACTCCTTCTACAGGTGGCACTTGCCCAAATAGCACTGTTGTTCTCACAGCAGGCGGAGCTACAAGTTATACGTGGACAGGCGGAGTTTTAAATGGCATACCTTTTGCTCCAACTGTGAGTGGCGTGTATTCAGTAACCGGTGAAAATGCTTGTGGCACAGCCAGTGCTTCTATTTCTGTTTCAATTCATCCCTTACCAACAGTAAGTGGCATTGCGAGTAGTCCCACCATTTGCTCAGGTAACCCTGTAAGTTTAACCGGTGTTGGTAATG
>JAQSCW010000027.1:11430-26244 GCA_029945625.1 bacterium | reverse complement strand
GAGAGTAGTAAGGAACTAATCCCTCTCATCGTTGATCTGATCGGCTTTAAAACCTTTTAAATCGAATACAAATAAATTGTCGGCAATTTCAATGTTTGGTTTCATCGTTTTCACTAAGTATTCCTGGGTGCCACCATCTTTCATCATCATTCGTACCTGAACCACCTGTTTTTTTGCTTTGTCAATGAAGATTTTTATGGTGTGGAATTTCTTTTTTTCAGGACTCACCGCCGGATACAGATCAATTGCATGACACAATACAACACCCACCTTTTGTTCTTTATCGTATTTGTATTTATAGCCGCTTTCGTACATCGTGAAAATTTTGCTGGGATTTTGTTCGTTGTTACTGTCATCAAAATTCTTAATGGTTACTTCTTTCGCGTCTTTATTATAATTCCACAAGGTCTTTCCATCGCATACAACAATGGTTCCGGGAATTTCTAATTTGAACTTCTGACCTTTTACCTGCACCTTCCAGTTTTGAGGTTTGTCGGCCGCCTTCTTATCCTTGGTAAACACGCTAAACACTACTTCCGCAGTAATGGTACGGTAGGCCTTCGTGATCTTACTTACTTCATCAAAAATCGCTTTCGCCTTTGGGTCCTGTTCCTGAGCAAAGCCCATCGCGCAGATCCCGATAAAAAGAAATACAACTAGTTTTTTCATACAATTTTTCCGAAATAAAACATCTCTAATTAGACCGCCAAAGATAAAAAAGGTTTAGGAACTGGGAGGTCCTCCTGAAATTTATCATATTTTGGGGTTTTTGGGCCTATTTGTTCTTAATGCCCTGAATAATAGTATCTAACTGGCCCATGTCCTTAATTAGCACCTCCCGGGCCTTGCTTCCTTCAAAGGGACCAATAATGCCGGCAGCTTCAAGCTGATCTACAATCCTACCCGCCCTATTATAGCCCAGTTTCAATTTTCGTTGTAAAAACGAGGCGCTTCCCTGCTGAAATTGTACCACCAGTTTGGCCGCATCCTCAAACATCTTGTCCCGTTCGCTCAAATCCACCTCTTCTTTTCCGCTCTCGCCCTCTTCCCCTGAATATTCCGGCAACATAAAAGCACTTGGGTAACCCCGCTGATTTCCGATAAAATCAGTAATCTTCTCTACTTCGGGCGTGTCTACAAATGCGCATTGAATGCGAATAAGATCATTTCCGGTACTCAACAACATATCTCCTCTGCCTATCAATTGATCGGCACCGCCTGAATCGAGAATAGTACGACTATCAATCTTACTTGTTACTCTAAAGGCAATCCTTGCAGGGAAATTAGCTTTAATAGTTCCCGTAATAATATTCACCGAAGGTCGTTGTGTGGCAATGATTAAATGGATGCCAATGGCACGCGCCAATTGTGCTAAACGGGCAATGGGTGTTTCCACTTCCTTACCCGCCGTCATAATGAGGTCGGCAAACTCATCCACTACCAAAACGATATAAGGCAAAAATTTATGTCCGTCGTTTGGATTTAATTTACGGTTTACAAATTTAGTATTGTATTCTTTAATGTTGCGCACTTGCGCGTCCTGCAATAAGGCATACCGGTTATCCATTTCAATACACAAGGAATTAAGTGTGTGAATTACCTTGGTATTATCCGTAATAATTGCATCTTCAGAGTTAGGAAGCTTGGCAAGAAAATGTCGTTCAATTTTTTTAAATAACGTTAACTCCACTTTTTTGGGATCGACCAATACAAACTTTACTTGAGAAGGATGTTTTTTATAAAGCAAAGAAACCAGCACTGCATTTAATCCCACCGATTTACCTTGTCCAGTGGCGCCGGCCATGAGCAAGTGTGGCATCTTCGCCAGATCGGCGATGTAAATTTCATTGCTGATGGTTTTACCTAAAGCAATGGGCAATTCAAATTGTGAATTATTAAATTTTTCAGAAGCGAGAATATTCTTCATGTGAACCATTTCGGGATTGAGATTAGGAACTTCAATACCAATGGTGCCTTTCCCCGGAATGGGTGCAATGATCCGAATGCCAAGCGCCGCCAGACTCAAAGCGATATCGTCTTCCAGATTTTTTATTTTACTGATCCGCACGCCGGCCGCAGGCACTATTTCATATAATGTAACGGTAGGTCCCACCGTAGCCATGATCTTATCAATCTCGATGCCGTAATTTTTGAGCGTGCTTAAGATTTTGTTTTTATTGGCGATCAATTCTTCTTGATTCACTTTGCTCTGAACATTGCCGTAATCGTTCATCAAATCAAAGGTGGGAAAACGATAAGAGCCCAAATCAAGTGTAGGATCGTATTCACCAAACTGCTCCACCAATTTTGCAGCTTTGTTTTCGTCCTCAATAAAATCGGCATCGTTGGCGGTTTCAGCTATTTCAAGTACAGGCTCTCCTTTTGGTTCCGACAAATCAACAGATAGATCGGTACTTAATGCCTGCCTCGCATTTTCTTCTAAATTAGTTTCGGTTAGCGCTTGTTCATGTTCATTTTCAAGAGTACTTACTTCAAAGCCAATATCCTTTGTGTCAGTTCCTTTGGTGATGATTTCAAAATTCAAAAGTTCAGCTTCTTCCTCGGCACTTAATTTAATTCCGTTGAGTTCATTATAGGAACTATTTGTTTCCTTTACCAAAGGCTCTGCACTGAATACGCCTTTTATTTCGGCTTCAATTTCTTCATCTGCTTCAAATTTGGGACGAGATGGAAGCTTAAAATTAAGATTGATACTGAGCACTAAAAAAGTCAACATTGAAAATACTAACAGGGCAATCTGACCAATATTTCCCACGTAATTCGAAATCCACAAATTGATGAAGTGCCCGAAACCACCGCCCATAAAAAATAATTTTTCCGAAAAAATACTGCTCAATACCAATGAACTCCACACCATGAGAAACAACCATTTAGCATTAAATGCTCCCACGTGAATGAATTTACGCTGAATCAACTTTTGTAATCCAAACATGAAAAGAACCGGTACAAAAATAAAAGAGGCGGCTCCAAATCCTTTATACATGAACAAATGACTCACAATGGCCCCAAATTTTCCAAGCCAGTTCATCACCTTGGTCTCAGGCAGAAAGAGGTCCTGCATGCTTCCCAGAACTTTGTCCTGATCCACATCCCAACTCGAAAAGTAGGAGACAAAAGCAATACTCAAATAGGCGGAGATTAAAATGAGTAAAAGACCGATGATCTTCTGACTGCGTTCGTCGTTGTATAATTCTATAACTTGTTTGAGGCGATTTACTGCCTTCGCTTTTTCTTTAGCTGGTTCTAGGGGTGGAGAAGGATCAACAGTTTTTTTGGGAGGAGATTTTACCTTATTTTTTTTTGAAGGTCTCTTTTCTTCGAAATCCACTATGTCGTTTTGCGCGATGGGTTGCGAATAGGTTTCTTCCATGCGTTCCGCTACAGTTTCCGCAAGGGTTTCACTGTCTCTGAATTTGTTTCTTTTTTCAGGTGCCATTATCTTTTAAATATAGACCGAATGCGTCAATGACTCAAAACCCGGGCATGAATGTTTTTAACTGTTAATTGTTAATCAAAACCCGTATTTTTACTCTTCATGATTCAAAAATTCCGCCCCCTACTCAAGCCGCTTTTTGCGTTCGTTTTAACTTGCAGCTATTTGTCGCATTCAGCGCAAACGATAGATTCCACTTGGCTTGCCAACAATTATACCAAACAAGAAGTTCAAATTGCGATGCGGGATGGCATCAAACTCTTTACCACCATTTATGCGCCCATCGATAAATCTGAAAAACATCCCATTTTGATGATGCGTACCCCCTACTCCTGCGCTCCTTATGGTGCCGGCCTGTTTTCGCCGCGTTTGTACGCGGGCAGCTGGGCCAATTATGTGAGAGAAAAATATATCCTCATAATGCAAGATGTTCGCGGTCGTTACATGAGTGAAGGGAATTTTGTGGATGTTCGTCCCTTTATCGCTAACAAAAAGACTAAAAACGATGTGGATGAAGCCAGCGACAGTTACGATGCAATTAATTGGTTGGTGTTACATGTGGCCAATAACAACGGCAATGTGGGCGTATTTGGTGTGTCGTACCCCGGCTTTTACAGTACCATGGCGGCTCTCAGCAATCACCCTTCTCTTAAAGCAGTGAGTCCGCAAGCACCGGTTACCGACTGGTTTATGGGTGACGATTTTCATCACAACGGGACTTTTGCCCTCATGGATGGTTTTAATTTTTATTCGGGTTTTGGAAGACCAAGGCCAAAGCCCACCACCGAGCATGGACGCGGCTACGAGATCCCTGAAAAAGACAATTATCATTTCTTTTTGAAAAAAGGGGCCCTTAAAAATTTCAGCAAATTATTAGGCGATAGTATTGCGTTTTGGAACGACCTCATGAAGCATCCCAATTACGATGCCTGGTGGAAGTCGCGCGATGCCCGGCGTGCTTGTTTGAACATTAAACCCGCCATGCTCATTGTTGGCGGCACCTTTGATGCAGAAGATTGTTTTGGCGCCTGGAATTTATATAAAGCCATCGAAGGTCAAAGTCCACAAACCAATAATAAACTTATTATGGGTCCTTGGTTTCACGGGGGCTGGTCGCGGGGCGATGGAAGTTCGCTCGGAAACATTCGTTTTGGTCAAAAAACGTCTCCGTTTTATCAGGAAAATTTCGAATTGCTCTTTTTTAATTATTATTTAAAAGGCAAAGGCGATATCTCTAAACTCATGGAGGCCACCATATTTTATACCGGTGAAAATAATTGGCGTCGATCTGAATCATGGCCACCAAAAAATGTTGAATACACACCCATTTACCTTCGCGAAAAACACAAATTGAGTTATGACAGTCCGCGCGATACAAACTCCTTTTCCAAATACATCAGCGATCCCGATAAACCGGTGCCGTATACCGAAGACATACACTTGAACCGCACACGCGAGTACATGGACGATGATCAGCGTTTTGCCTCCCGCAGAACCGATGTATTGGTGTATGAAACCGAAGTTCTTAATACGGACCTCACCCTGGCCGGTCCGGTGGTGGCCGATTTAAAAGTAAATCTCAGTTCCTCCGATGCAGATTTTGTGGTGAAGGTGATCGACGTATTTCCCGATGATTTTAAATACGATACAAGTTATTGCTGCAAGGGTGTGAAAAACGAAGCGGAGATGGCCGGCTACCAAATGTTGGTGCGGGGCGAGATCTTCAGGGGAAGATACCGCAAGAGTTTTGAAAAACCGGAAGCCTTTGATGCAAATCTTATTGAAACCGTAAAATTCAGTTTGCCCGATGTGGCGCACACATTTATGAAAGGACATAAGCTAATGATACAGATCCAGAGTTCCTGGTTCCCGATCTTTGATAGAAACCCGCAGCAATTTATCGACATTTATACGTGCGACGACAGCCAATTTACGCCTTGTGAAATAAAAGTATTTCATCAGGCTAATGCGATCTCCAGTATTATCCTTCCCGTAGTAAAAATAAAATGACGCAACTACTCATAGTATATTTCTTATTAGGTTCTGCAATTTTTTACCTTTTGTATAAATTCGTTTATAAACGAATGAAAAACAAAAAAGAGGGAGGCAAGGACTGTGATAATTGTCCCTGATGAAAATAGTATTAGCACATGACATTCAGCATTTTTTTTGAATCCTGAAATTCCTAACTTCGATTGCTTATGAAACTTTTTTCAACAGAACAAATTAAAGAGATCGATCACTACACCATCGAACATGAAGGCATCACTTCCTTGGATCTTATGGAACGAGCGGCTCTCGCTTGTGTGGCGCGCATCAGCAAACTGGTTTCATCCGAGGAAGAAGTTCGCGTTTTTTGCGGAAAAGGAAATAACGGAGGCGATGGACTAGCCATCACGCGACTTTTGAGAGAAAGGGGATTTAATGCAACAGCTTTTGTAATTAATTATACCGAGACTTTTTCGCCGGACGCGGAAACAAATTACCAGGTACTCAAAAAAAAGTTTCCTGAGGCCCTCAGTGACCTCAACAATTCCTCTGAACTTTTATCATTACCAAAGAATACTAACTGTGTGGTGCTAGATGCCTTGCTTGGAACCGGCTTATCCAAACCCGTTGAAGGTTTTCTTGGGGAAGTAATCAGTTTTCTGAACAATAGTCCATGCAGGATCATCAGCATCGATATGCCTAGTGGATTGTATGTAGACAAATGTTCTGTTAAAAATACAAGTATCATTCGTTCCAGTTTGTGTTTAAGTTTTCAGTTTCCTAAATTATCCTTTCTTCTGCCTGAAAACGGCCTGTATGTGCCCGAATTTGAGATCCTCGACATTGGTCTGAGTGAAAAAAAAATACAAGAGACCTCTTCCAACTATTATTACCTCACCAAAAAAGACATTGCTTATCTTCTGAAGAAGCGGGCAAAATTTTCTCACAAAGGAACTTACGGACATGCCTTATTACTAGCCGGCAGCAAGGGGAAAAGCGGAGCGGCACTTATTGCCTCCAAAGCTTGTTTAAGAAGCGGAGCCGGTTTACTCACCTTGCAATCAACAAAGGATACCATCACAGCACTTCACTCGTATTTACCCGAGGCCATGTCGCGGGAAGATGCACACGATGACTATCTTTCTGAATTAAAAGATCCCCAAGATGTTGATGCCATTTGTTTTGGCCCGGGTGTTGGAACCCAAGAAGACACTCAGAACGTTCTAAAAAAATTGCTGCAGTATTATCATGGCAAATTGGTGCTCGATGCCGATGGCTTAACTATTTTATCTGAAAACAAAACTTGGTTAACATTTTTGCCCCCTGCCGCTATTCTCACGCCACATCCAAAAGAATTTGAACGTTTAACCGAAAAAGCAACGGATGATTATGAGAAATTGCAGATCTTAAAACAATTCTCATTAAAATTTAATTGCATTGTGATTCTGAAAGGAGCTCATACCTGCATTGCCATGCCGGACGGTAATTTATTTTTTAATTCAAGCGGAAATGCCGGTTTGGCGAAAGGCGGCAGCGGCGACGGACTCAGTGGCATCCTCCTGGGATTACTAACACGCGGCTACTCGGCTCCTCAAGTTGCTCTCATTGGCACATTTGTGCATGGTTACGCAGCCGATCTTTGTGCAAAAGAATATAGTTTAGAAAGTATCTTAATCAGTGATGTGATTGAACAAATTCCCATGGCGTTTAAAGATCTGGAAATGCAGCAGGTATCTCATTGGACGAGGCTCTAGTCTCGCTAGCGTTCACAAAAACTGAGTCCGAAGAAAATCTAAATCTCCGCTACTTCAATAAATAATAAATATTAGTGAGCCATTTGGTCGAATCTTTTTCGCTCATCGGGTCAGTAACATATTCCTCAATGGAAGCATTAAGAGTGAGGCCTTTTGCATCAACGTATTTTTCCATTGCTTCATAAGCGCTGCCAATCCTTTCATAGGGTCCGTAATGTGATACCATTAACACCTTTGAACGCGGAAAGGAATGTGATTCCCACCCTTTGATACCTGTTCCCTTTGGAAAACACAATACTGCCGCCACTTCGCAGTCTTTCGTGTTATCATCCCAACTGTAATAAATTGCACAAGGTGCCATGAGCAGTTGCAGTTTGTTCTTTTCACTATCAGCCCCCAATTTTGGATAATTATCCGAAAAGAATTTCTGCATCTCAGAGGCATGAAGTTTGGTGCGTTTACTGCCCACAAAATTCTTTTCTTCCCAAACGATTTCTTTAACGTCGTAAGGAGATGCCGATCCCACAGTTTGCATCCCTTCAAGAAGGGTCTTTAGCTTTGATAATCCTTTCTCATAATCGCCACCAACCATTTTATCCATATTCATAAATAACATAATGGGACGATGAAAGAAATAGACAGGGAAAACCATGCCCCAAGTAACATCGGTTGACGTTGTATTATCCTTCATAATAAAATAGGATTTCGCATCGCCTTCGCCGGCAAAGGACAATGTTTGGATCAAGGTATCGCCGTTATAACCCATCAGCGTCATTTCACCTTTACCAACATCTTTATTTCCCGACCAAGAATAATGGTGCCCCATTTCACCCGGCACACCGTTGTATGCGTTCACCATATTCGGATCCTTTTCAGACCATGGACTCCATTGATCATGGAAGAACTTAAAATCTCCCAATTTTTCTTTCACCAGCACCAGTGGTTGATTGATGGTGATGTGCCGCTCCACTTTCACTTGTTTTGGCCCAATAAGTGCCAGCAAGAGGTAGAGCGCGAGCAGTCCCAAAATGACATATACTATTTTTTTCATGATTAAATTTTTTTGTTGAATCAAATATAATAAAACTATTTTGCACATTTTAGTTGAAACTCTTAACGGAATAGATAGTTGTCATTTGGATTCAGGAACCAAGACCGAAGGGAAGCAAAAAGGAATCCGGCCCTCTTTATTGCGATTCGAGAGCATTCCCCACGTGTACTGCTTGATCCCTAGCGCCCTCGTCGCACGCTACACACGAACGCCGTTGACGCAGATATCATCATATCCCGAGACACATTCGGGATCGTGATATCTAGCGCTCTCGTCGCACGCTACACACGAACGCCGATGACGCAGATATCATCATATCCCGAGACACATTCGGGATCGTGATATCTAGCGCCCTCGTCGCACGCTAAACGCGCACGCCGATGACGCAGATATCATCGACTTGCTCAAGGGCGCCCATCCAGTCTTTGAGAGCGTGGGTGATTAATGATTTTTGTTTGGTCAATGGCAGGTGCGCCATGGAAAGGAGGAGTTCCTTTAGTTTTTTATACATGAATTTTTTTCCTTTGGGGCCGCCAAATTGATCGGGGAGTCCGTCAGTTAAGGTGTATACCATATCACCTTTTTGAAGTTCAACGGTATGTTGTTTAAATGGAATATGATCATGATCGTGTTTTCCAACGGGCATTTTATCGGGAGGAAATTCGAGCAGTTGCAAATCGGTCTCCAGATTGGAATTAGATGCGGGAGCAGAGCGCCGAACAATCCATACGGGATTATGAGCGGCTGCATAAGTGAGTGTGTGCTTTTTCAGATCAAAGGAAACAAGACAGCAATCCATGCCATCTTTTCCTCCCTCGGCGCTGCCATCTTTTTTAAGTGTTTCTATCACTTTTATGCGGGCATGGTTTAAGATTTCAGCAGGCTCGATGAGGTTTTCAACCTCGATGGCTTTTTCCAGACAAGAAATATTAAGCATACTCATAATGGCGCCGGGAACTCCATGTCCGGTGCTGTCTGCTGTTACTAGCGCAAATTGTCCGTTTGCCAGGGTAGAAGCCCAGTAGAAATCACCACTCACCACATCTTTGGGTTGAAAGAATACAAAGTGATCAGGTAAATTGTCTTGCAAAATTTTATCATTCGCCAAGAGGGCTCCCTGAATACGTTGCGCATAATTGATACTGTCAACAATTTCTTTCTGTTTAAATTCTAATTCTTCTTTTTGATGCGAAATAATTTTAGTCCGTTCTTCTATTGTTTTTTCAAGTTTTTTATTGAGGTCTACCAAACGTCGACTATTCAATTTTAAGAGGATATAAATGAATACTAGAAAAAGGACAATATAAATCACGTATGCCATAGCGGAACGGTACCAGGGTGGGGAGACCCTAAATGGGATTTCTAATACATACACTCTATCTTCTAACTCGGTTCTGGCCTTTACAATCAATTTATAATTGCCTTCTGCCAGGTTACTGCATACAAGTATATTTTCCTGATCCCATTTACTAAACTTTGAATCTCTTCCCTCCAGCTTATAGGAGAACTCTCCGCTAGAGGTTTCGTAACTTGTAAATCCGAGTATCACTTTAAGATCGTTATTTTGATATGGAATTGTTAAGGCAAGCGTTCTTATCTCTTTGTTTTCGGAGCAATTCTCTAATAGCGTATCGTTTTTGGTAATGAGTCGCTTCAAAATCAAATGAAAACCGGTCTTTTTTTCGACAGATCCGGTAGTTAGAAAAAACAGCCCCTCATTGGCACAAATAAAAACGAGTCGCCTTGTACTATCGTAGGTTATTGCATTGGGAGTAACATGACTCAAATGATTTAAGATGCGCGTTTTTATTTTAGAGGTGAAAGGACTTTGGGCCAAGAGTGTTATTTTTTCTTCGGGAATATTTTTTTCATTGTTCACATATTTTTGGGAACAAATTATGCCATTTGATAATTGCGCGGCCCTAAAGATCTGCGCGCTTTTGGTGGGTTGCCAAAATTCCGGATCTTTTACACATTTATAATGATGATCACTGATCTTCTTGAGTGAATAGATGCCGGTATCGGTACCGAGCATTAATTTTTTATTGTAAGAAAACACCGACGTTTCAAAATAATGTTGTGGCAATGCGTCGGCCTGTGACAAAGAATCCAAGGTGTTGTTTTTGTCGTGATTCAAAAAATAGACTGTATGTAAAACTGAAACAAAGTAGGTATTATTGTTGTGGTCGCTCGCCATGGTTTTAATGGGGCTTCCTAAATTAAAAGAGTGGCGCAATTGTATGCCTTTTTCAGAAACCTGATAGGCATCCACACCCTCTGCGGTTCCGGCATAAACGGCGTTTTCCTCTATGGGATCGTTGAGTAGAAAGAAGGTTTCATTTTCACTGAGCTGCGAAAAGGCATCTTTCGTGAACACAAACAATCCTTTGGCTGTGCCAATAAAAAGTCTTTTACCTAGCGGGAACAAATACCAGCTCTGTTTATTGAACTCATGGAAAAGATTGAATTTTCCGTTTACACTGTCATAATACTGAACGCCCTTGTCGGTTGCTACCAGTAATTTATTCTCAAAATAGCAGGCGCTTTGAACTACTCCGGAAATGCCGTTGTTGCGACCATAGTGATAGATTTTTGAATTGGTTTCAATAAGAGAAATGCCGTAAAAAAGCGCCAGCCATAAATTGCCATTAACGTCCTGAAAAGCTGCTTTTATATTATCATCGTACACCCCATTGCGGGAATCGAAGCGTCTCAGAATGTTTAAGTTTGCATCCAGTTCAAACGCTCCCTTTTTATTGGTCGTCAACAGGAAGTTGCCGTTTCGTAATTGGCATCCATTATTTATTTCCGCTCCAATCAATTCTTCTTCCCCCGGAATTGATTTCTTAAGAAAGGTGCTGCGGGTAGGATGAACGGAATCCACCCGCGCTATCAAGAAACCCAGGCCCCTATAACCGATTGCATAATTGTTAGCGCTTATCCGATTGCATGAAAAGTGTCTTTCATGCGATAACTCTTGCGTCCCTTCCACGGGCAAAAGTTTCCCATCTACTACTACCGAAATATGTTGATGCACATCGGTGACGAAGAGGTGTCCGCCCATGACCATTGCCCTGGCATGAAAACTCTCGGTGGGCTCGTAAAACTTCAGCTTAGAGTTATCATATTCAACCAGTTTATCAGGGGAGAGAAAAAACGTCTTTTTTCCAACTACCAAAATTTGTCTGATAAAATTATGCGGCCGTTGATTCTCCGGAATCTTTTCGAGCAAAGAAGTATAGATGAATTTTCCTTTCTCGTTTTTTGAGATCTTGGCAATATCTCCGTCTTCAGTGCCCACCACAATTTCACCGGAAGCAGTTTTGGCAATAGATTGAATGGTGATTTCATCGGCACGTTTGCAAATTTCCCAATTCAAGCCGTCATAGATAAGTACGCCATTCATATTAGCGAAAAAAATCAGGCCTTCGTTATTTTGTGTAACGCCGTTATTGTTTTGTCCCCCTGGGTAGTCTTTGGGTAAATAATTTTGTACAAAATAATCGCCCTGCTGGGCATAGCCCTGTGCGATGACAAGGACAAAAAGCAGAAGCCCACAAATGTTTGCGCGCCAAGGATAGTTCATTAGTGATGTTGCACGATGATTCTTTGACACCTGATTAAGTCGGTATTTTGATATACACTCAAAAAGTAAACACCGTTTGTTATCGCCTTCATATCTATTATATGTCTGCCACCGGTAAAATTTTCCCGGGCAATCAGTCTGCCCGACACATCTCTTATTTCTAGTTGAAGAGCGAAGAGCAAACTACCCAGATCAACAGTTAATTCGTCCTGCACCGGATTAGGATAGATCTGAATGTCCTTTCCCAATTCGGAAATTGCGGTCACGCCATCAACATGAAATTGTCTTTCATTCGTTTGATTGCTTTTGGTTCCGTTTTTGGCTGCTGCCCTTCCATTTAGTGAAACTGTTGGGGTGGCACACTCCCACACATCGGCTGCAACATACCATATCACATTTCCTGCGAGCGAAAGCGCATTATATTGCGGATCGGTGGCAAATAAATTTGGAGTGGAACCAACAGTGGTGGTTATTCCGGTAATCACATTGCGGCGACACAAATAATAGGTCGCAGCGGGCGAAGGCAGTCCCTGCACGCTGTAGGTATTCCAACTAAAATTTCCATTCTTGGCATCCTGAATAAATAGACTTTGATGAAATTTACTCAACGAACTTAAATTACCGCAGGTGTCGCGGTATTGCAATTGGTATTGGTATGAATTAAAGTTTGGGTTCCCGTCAAAGGAAGGAGAACCACCGGCCTTCCTGCTTGTATCGACATAATAACTATTTCCGTTTTTTGAAATTCTCGCAATAACACTATATATAAATATATTGGGCGACGGTTTTTGAGTTAACCGCCTTACGATAAACGTATCGGCCTGGGGATAGAGCGCCTTATCCCAATATATTTCGTTGTTTACGCTAAGGCTATCAACGGTAACCAAACACAAGCTGGGCGTTATAAGTGCAGTAGCTTTTACTTGAAAAACAGCAGTGGAGGTGCAATTAAATGCGTTATTTCCAAGTACGCTGTAATTGGTGGTGACAGAAGGCGTGACTACAAGTGTTGAATTATTTGAAAGCGTACCTGATGTACTTGCCCAGGTATAAGACGATGCACCACTAACATTTAATGTTGCTCCCGAATTGGCGCAAATAAATGTATTCCCGCTCACGCTTAGAACCGGGTTGGGATTTACGGTAATATTTGCAACCGCAGTAGTGCTGCATCCGGTAGCGGCAAACGTGCCGGTAACAGTATAAGAAGTGTTTGTGGTTGGACTAACTGCAATTACAGCGGTAGTAGCACTCGTATTCCAGGTGTAAGAATTGGCACCACTCGCCACTAATGACACAGTTTTGCCAAGGCAAATTGCAGTGGCGGTAGGACTAGCGATTAAGTTCGGGAGTGCCCTTACTGAAAGCACTTGCACCGCCGTATTATTGCATCCGGTTACCGTGGATGTACCTATTACAGAGTAGGAAGTAGTGAATGTGGTGCTTGTTGTGGGACTCACCACGATGGCAGGAGTTATCGAACCAGTTGACCAGGAATAGATATTGCCACCGGTGGCGGTAAGGGTTACGGTATTTCCTGAACAGATCACCGTGCTCGATGGAGAAATTGAAATGACAGGAAGTGCAATCACGGAAATGGATTGAACTGCTGTATTGCTGCAACCACTTGTGGAGGCAGTTCCATTCACCGTATAACTTGTGTTTACAGAAGGGCTAACCGTAATTGTGGAAACCGTTAGTCCGTTACTCCAACTGTAAGTGCCGGCCCCCGTTACTGTAAGAGTTGTGGTTCTTCCAACACAAATAACTGAACTACTTGCGGTAATGGATAGAACAGGAAGAGCATTAACGGATAGATTCTGAACTGCTGTATTGCTGCAACCCGTTGATGCCAATGTCCCCGTTACGGAATAACTTGTTGTAATGGTAGGGCTCACTGCAATTGTTGTGGTCGTAAGTCCGGTATTCCACGTATAGGTAGTGGCACCCGCGGCTGTAAATTGTGCAGAACCACCCCGGCAAACCACACTTGTATTTGCCGCAACAGAAAGCGAAGGGAGGGCATTTACCGATACGTTTTGGACAGCGGTATTCGTGCAACCGTTAAGTGCGCTGGCGTTGAGTGTGTAATTAGTGCCGGTGGTTGGACTCGCCACTACACTGGCTGATGCGGTGTAGCCCGTCCAGGTATAACTGTTTGCACCACTGCCCGAGAGTGTAAGTGTTTTTCCGGAACAAATTACCGTGCTGCTGGGAGTGATGGTGAGTGCCGGTAAAGCATTTACCGATACGTTTTGGACCGCGGTATTTGTGCAACCGTTAAGTGCGGTGGCGTTGAGTGTGTAATTAGTGCTAATGGTTGGACTCGCCACTATACTGGCTGATGCGGTGTAGCCCGTCCAGGTATAGCTGTTTGCGCCAGTGCCCGAGAGTGTAAGTGTATTACCGGAGCAAATGACTGTGCTGCTGGGAGTGACGGTAAGTACCGGTGAAGCGTTTACAGAAACTGAAATCACCGCATTATCCGTGCAGGAATTGGCAGCAGTGCCAGTTAATGTGTATGAAGTCGTAATTGTGGGACTCACATTGTAAATGGAATTGAAAGGTCCGCTTGTCCAGGAGTAGGTACTCGCGCCCGTACCTGTTAATGTGACTGTTTTTCCGGAGCAGATGAGGGTACTGCTGGGAGTAATGGTGAGTATCGGTGGAGCGTTAACGGAAACTGAAATCACGGCGTTATCTGTACAGGTATTGGCCGCAGTTCCTGTTAATGTATAAGAGGTGGTAATTGTGGGACTCACATTATAAATGGAATTGATGGGTCCGCTGGTCCAGGAATAAGTACTCGCACCTGTACCAGTTAAGGTAACTGTTTTTCCGGAGCAGATGACGGTGCTGCTGGGAGTGATGGTGAGTGCCGGTGAAGCATTAACGGAAACAGAAATCACCGCATTATCTGTGCACGAATTGGCAGCAGTGCCAGTTAATGTGTATGAAGTCGTAATTGTGGGACTCACAT
>JAQSCW010000027.1:0-11330 GCA_029945625.1 bacterium | reverse complement strand
TGTAAATGGAATTTATGGGTCCGCTGGTCCAGGAGTAGGTACTCGCGCCCGTGCCAGTGAGGGTGACTGTTTTTCCGGAGCAAATGACCGTGCTGCTGGGAGTGATGGTTAAAACCGGCAAAGCGTTAACCGTTATAGTTGCGACGGCAATATCAGTGCATCCATTAGCAGCGGTACCTATAACGTTCCGGGTTATATTAGCTGCCGGACTACCTGTAATAACCGTATTTGTGCTCCCTGAACTCCACGTGTACGTTACGGCGCCACTGGCGGTAACTGAGTATGAATCACCCGCACAAATGGCTTGACTGGAAGGTGTAGCAATTACAGAAGGGCTTGATTTAATTGTGATGCTGCGCGTTGTTTTGGGACTGGGGTTACATGAATTTGTGGCTGACACACTGAGGATACCGGTGGCACTGGGAATTACAGAAATAGTATTTGTAGTGGAAGTTCCGGTCCAACCTGCAGGTAGATTCCACACATAACTCGTTGCGCCGGGAGAAGGAACAACGGAATACACCTGAGCCGTTCCTGAACAAACGTTGTTACTTCCAAGGATAGCAGCAGGGGTAATTGGGGAGCCACCTGACCAAAAACGATAGGCCGTATTTGTCATACTGAAAGTGCTGGAATTGCAGCCGGGAGATGCGTATCCATTAAGTCCCAACGTATCTTCAATGCCTTGGGTACAGGCTCTTGTGCCAGGGTCAATATTTATAATAGTAGTGTGCACTTCAATGTGGTTGATGGTTTCATATAATATAATTTGTCCTGTGTTTAAGGGAGAAGAAGGCCAATTATGATTTGCAATATTTGAATAAGTAACCACACATTTGCGATTGGGAGCAACTCCAACTGTGCTGTATGAAATAACACCCGTGGTATATAAATTCAGGTCGGTCCAGTTAAAAGCAATAACATTGTTTGGAGTGGAAGGGTCGGGCAGGATTTGTCCTGCGCAGCAGCCGGCCCCCGAACCCGGATCGAAACTCAGAAAACCGTTTGTAGAAACAACGAATGCTGTGTAAGTATGGCAAAAGAAGGTGAAATTAAAGCCAAGCGGAATGGGTGAACTCACACAATCATCGGTGCAACCTCCAAAATTGATGGTGTTGTGTGGCGCTGCATTAATGGGCGCAAAAGCAATGGTGCTGGTAGCATACACTGAGCAACTATTCACACATTGTGCCCGTGTAGATTCCCAAAACAACAATAGAAAACCTATAAAGGCGACTGCTCTTCTCATGTGAAATATTTTTGATAGTTTAAAAATACCTAATTAATTCAGAAATCCAAGTTTTGGGCCGGTTTTGGGTGTTTTTATGAAATTCCTGAAAAATGCAGATGTAGAAACATAAGCTATCTCAAGCGATCATCCTTTATTAGTAATGCTGCACAATAATTTTCCGACTATCGATTAAACGATCATCAGTATATAAACTCAAAAAATAAATGCCGTTACTTAAATTCTTAAGATCCATTTGAGTATGACCGCCGTTAAGCAATTCATTCACTAATAACCTGCCTGTCACATCCCGTATTTCAGTTTGAATGGAAAGGGCGGGGATGGCGCATTCAATATTTAGGTTGTTGTCAGCAGGGTTAGGGTAAATTTGAATATCATTTTGTGAAATAACATGGTTCCCAATTCCTGTGCTAGTTGGAAATTGCCTTTCATTACTACTATTACTTTTTGTTCCGTTTTTGCCGGCCTTCATTTGGCTGGGGGTGCAATTAAATCCGCTGGTACTTACAAACCATTTAACGTTACCGGTTTGTGCTAAACTTGTGTATTGATTATCGCTGGCAGAATTCGCAGATGTTGCTCCAACTGTTGTCGTGATGCCGGTATTAACATTTCTTCTTGATAAGATATATGTGGCGGTTTGGATATTTCCTATACCCTCAATAAAATAGTAATTCCAGTTGAAATTTCCATTTTGCTGGTCTTGAATAAAAATGCTTTGATGATAAGGGCTTTGTGCACTGTAGTTGCCAAAGGCATCATGATATTGTAATTTGTATTTATAGGAAGTGAAATTGGGATTACCATTAAATGGTCCTTTGCTTCGGTTTGTGTCAACATAACTGCTAAATGCATTTTTTGAAATACGAGCAATGGGCGTGTAATTGGAGGATGAAGTTTCTCTTAAAACGATGAACGTGTCTGCTTGCGGGTAAAGTGCTTTTTCCCAATAAATTTCGTTGTTGATACTTAAAGTGTCAACTGTAACAAGGCAAATGCTTGGAGTGGGTGGGGTTAGAGGAGTGTATTTCCACAAGTCGTTAAATGTTACACCTGATAATCCTCCCCCAACTATGTACCCTTTATTGCCGACTGAAAATCCTGTTGCATAATACCTGCCTTGTCCCACCGGTAAACCCGCGATAGTGGGTATCACCGTCCAGGCATTTGAAATCGGATCCCATTCAAAAAAATCAGTATAACCAACGTTCGGATTGCCACTTGTTCCTGATCCTACATATCCCTTTGTGCCTATAGAAAATGCGGTGGCCCCAGACCTTGCTAAACCAGGAAAAGGGGGTAGCGAGGTCCAACTTGTAGTCACTGTGTCCCAAGAATAAAAAGATTGCGTTGGTCCCGAGATCCCGTCCGATCCCAAACCAATGTATCCTTTACTACCAATAGTAAAAGCAGATGCGATGTATTTTTTTATCCCTCCGGGAAGACTTTGCCTTTGCGCCCAGGTATTATTAACCGAGTTCCATTCCCAAAACACACCGGTTTCTCCTCCCAGAGATGGAGAAAAGCCCGTTCCCACAAATCCCTTTTTTCCAATGGAAAAACCTACCGCAGCGTTTAAAGTTGGAGGATAGGGTGTGGTTACCGGCACCAAACTCCATTGAGTAATAGTATCGTATTTCCATAGATCATTAAGATAACTAGAACCATCATAGCCAAAACCGCAATATCCTTTTCCATCAATTGTAAACGCAATAGCTCCTGTACGTGCGCCACCCGGAAAAGCCGCAAGGGGAGTCCAGACTTGTGTTGAAGTATTATATTTCCAAAAATTATTGGACCAGCTATTAATAACACCACCTGTTAAAACATAAGCACAATTTGCAATTGTAAAGCTTGCGCATTTTCCCATAGTAGTTGCTCCGTTGGAGCCCCCGTTATAATTAACAAATGACCATGAATTCGGAACCTGTGCGTTTGTTCCTAAGGAAACCCCAAGGAAAATGAACATTGAGTAGATATTTTTCATGCAGATTGTTTTTATGAGATTAGTAATAGATTATGAAATTGTTATACGAAGGGGCCTGGCAAACGCGCAAAGCGGGTGACAGTGCAAAGTCTTTCCGTGACCAAAGTATTCGAATCGTTTTTTGATTTATGTAGATCATATTAAAAATTAGAAATTAATTGCCACTAAAAATTCATAGTTCAGTTCAAGAACAAAAAGAATAGAAGAAATGAGAGCGGGAAAAAAACAGAGGCTTACCTTCAATGAGGACATGAGCCGATGAATAGGAAGGCTTATCTATTCACTTACACTAAAGTAGACAAAAAACTGACAAAAATCATGTATTGAGAAAAAAAGCGAACGTTTGCTTATAAGTATCTATTTATGAGAAGAATACATTTTAATTGCCATGAGCAAAATTATAGCAAATTTCGAATGTAGTTGGGAAGGTAGAAATTCTTCCGTATCCTATTTCTTTCCATCCACAAGAATTAACCCACTTAAATTCTAAATCGCACTTGAGGTGAAATCAGCAAACATAGCCAAAACGAAACTTTAGGCAACAATTATGTGGTGGCTTGAATAAGAAAAAAGGAGCTCCGTTTTAGGGTAATTTTAAAAGTGCCTCAGCGAAAAAACAACCGACTTTTGCTTTCGAAAATGCGAACGCAAATTAAAAGAATCGCTTTTGAAACAAAGTAACCTGTGAAAAAAGTTTGAAGTATATTTACACTGAGATGAAACTAGCTGACTGTAATTATATTCAAGGGCTTATTGACAAAGGAACAGAAAAGCCCTTAGGTTTTTTTGAGGATTTACGTGTTCGCATTCACATTGCGATGTGTGTTACTTGCAGAGAATACAAAAAGAGAACTAATCTTTTCTCAAAGGTACTTTTTACGAGTAATAAAAATGAAAAACGTATCAATAGCTATCAGGAGGCCATTTTGCACAAGAGTAAATCGGTTCAAAATCGATTGGCGTCCTTTCCCGAACAAAATCCAAGTCCCATTGTAGAACTTGAAAAATCAGGCAAAATATCCTATCAAAATCCGGCATTTTTTAAACATTTCCCTCACGTATCTGCGCTATCAGTAGATCATCAATTTTTTGAACAATTGGTTCTGAATTTTAACGCGTTGATCGATGGGACTATTAAAGAGTTTTCTAAAGAGTTTTTTTATAACCATGTACACTACATTCAAAGGGCTTCGTACCTGGCTGAACTTAGCGTAGTTCGGGTATTTTATTTGGATATTACGGAACAGAAAACATTTGAAAAAATAATCTATGAGAAAAACTTAGAGATTACGCAAAGCATTCAATATGCGCTGAGAATCCAAGAGGCAATACTACCTTCGCAATACTTATTTAAGGAAATATTTCCCGAATCATTTGTACTGTATAAACCCAAAGACGTTGTGGCAGGTGATTTTTACTGGCTTAACCGAGTTGATGATTGGGTTTTTGCGGCAGCTGCCGATTGCACAGGTCACGGCGTACCCGGAGCGCTCGTTTCTGTGGTTTGCAACAATGCCCTGAACAGAAGTGTTAAAGAATTTAAACTCAGGGACACGGGTCTGATTTTAGATAAAACCCGCGAAATTGTAATTGAGACGTTTGCGAATTCAGACAGCGATGTAAAAGATGGGATGGATATTTCAATAGTGGGTATCAAAAAATCAAGTGCTGAAGTTTGTTGGAGCGGGGCAAATAATCCTCTATGGTATCTTTCGAAAAATCAGTTAATGGAAGTTGCCGCTAATAAACAGCCCATAGGAAAAACCGAGAATCCACTTCCATTTAGAACTCACAAAATTAGACTGGATGAGGCAGATTATTTGTTTCTCTTTACAGATGGATATGCCGACCAATTTGGGGGTGAGAACGAAAAGAAATTTAAATACAAACAACTACAAAATTTGCTCTTAGAAAATAGTGAAAAGTCACCCGAAGAACTCAAAAATGTATTGGATGCAAGGATTTGTAGCTGGAAAGGTGAGCTCGAACAGACCGATGATATTTTGGTTGTGGGGATTAAACTATAGTAAATTGCAAACAAAACTACATTCACGTGCTAAGTACATTTATTCTGACATTAATAAATACTATGGAGGACTACAGACCAATTCGGAGATAAATTCACAACCGGTTGCAAGAAAAAAATTAAACCCTTATGTAAAAACAACTGTTCAACGATTTTCACTTAAAAAAAGTTCAAATAGCTTTTTAGACTTGCAGCTTAGCCATCGAACTTTTACTTGCAGAAGAAATCTAATTTCTGAGTAGAAGCCTTGATTCTCGGCGCATCGTCAGGCTTTAGGCTCCATTGATGCAGTACAAGAAAGAAAAACCGAAAATTACCCCTTCTTTTTTTAAATGTAGAATTCCTGAATTTTCGTTGAATCACAAAAAAAAAACAGAAATAGTTATAAATGCAGAATTTATTTTTCAATTTTGTGTTTTAGTGTAGACTGAACCAAATCGACTGAAAGTGGAAAGGTTTGAAGAACAGAAGGATGAAGTTCTTATTTATAAACACAGAAAAGAGACAGAAACCGCCGAGCACACAGAGAAAAAAAACACAGAGCACACAGAGTAATTTCGTTCTTCTCCGCGTCCTTTGTAAAACTCTGCGACCTCTGCGCCCGCCTGAGCGACCAAATATATTCAAATAAGTCGGGCAGGGTTAAAAAGGAGACAGAAACCCCGCCCGAACCACAAAATGGATGATTATTTCGGTCGGGCGAGCACAGAGACATGAAGAGTCTGAGATTGACAGAGTTTTATAGTAGTATGCTCTGTCCAACTCCGAATATCTTGTGGCTCCGTGTTTAATTTTTAGAAATACTGAAATTCTTTCACTAAAAGCGCATAGTTTTTATTAACGATTGAGACCAATGAAACCTGATACCACTGTTGAATTGACTTCGTTATTTGAGTATTTCAAAAAATTCAATCCACTTTCATTAGAAGCAGAGCACGCTATCGCATCTATCTCAAAAGCAATCGACGTAAAAAAGAATACCGTTCTCCAGCCCATAGGTCATACCTGCAAAACAATCTACTTTATCAAAAAGGGCCTCGCACGGATCTATTACTTTAAAGATGGCGTAGATATTACAGAGAGTTTTGCGTTTGAAAACAATAGTGTGGCCAGAGTTGAAAGTCTTTTTACGGGGGTGGCGTCAAAAAAGGCCATTCAACTCATTGAAAATTCTGAACTGGTGGCGATCAATGCCACCCAACTATTTAAACTCTATGATACCTATCCTCAAATAGAACGTTTGTTTCGGTTGATCGTTGAATCGGCCTATGTGGAAACCATACATCGAATAGAAAGCATTCAATTTCACACCGCAGAAGAGCGGTACAAAATTCTAATCAAAGAGGCGCCCGATGTATTAAAACGAGTCCCGCTTAAATACATTGCTTCTTATCTTGGAATTACCCAGGTGAGTCTTAGCCGAATTAGGGGACTGAAGTGATTATTTATCTTATGTTAAGTGTTTATGCGAGCACTGCCTGTATCTTTGTTTTAAATTAGCATGAACAAAGAACCGGAAGATTTAAAGCGCAAAGCGCATTGGGAAACAGTCTATCAAACCAAAGAACTTAAGGATGTTAGTTGGTTTCAACCAAATCCCGCCACATCACTCGAATTTGTGAAACAATCCAATTTACCAAAGAGCGCCGCGATAATTGACATTGGAGCGGGCGATAGTTTTCTAGTGGATCATCTTCTTGACATGGGATATACCAATGTTTCGGTACTCGATATTTCTGCGTCGGCACTGGAGCGTGCAAAAAAACGTCTGGGTAAAAGAAGCCATCACGTAAAATGGATCGTTTCCGATATTCTCGATTTTAACCCAACAGAGCGCTACGACCTCTGGCACGATCGTGCAGCATTTCATTTTTTAACCAACAATGTGCAAATTGCAAACTATGAATCCATCGCAGCACGCGCATTAACCGAAGATGGCAACTTGATCATCGGCACTTTTTCAGAAATTGGCCCAAAAAAGTGCAGTGGGCTAGACACCAAACAATACAATGAGGTTGAAATGAACGCGGTTTTTGATAAAGATTTCACGAAGATCAAGTGTATTTCTGAAAACCATAAGACCCCATCCGATAGCATTCAGAATTTTTTGTTTTGCAGCTTTAAAAAGAAGAAATAGCCCGTTTTACTTGTTCTGATCTGAAAATAAAAACAACTTCCTAATTGGAAAGGCTGACCGGCACAAAATCCCCTTTTAACTTTTCACACTAAAACGGCCCATTGCCCCCAAATGATGATGCAGTAAAATATAAAATCTACTAGCTTCAATGCTAAAAATATGCTGTGAACTGAAAACACAAAACAGTGCCTCTCTCAATTTCAGATTAGTGGCAGGGTTGATGCGACCTTCAGCATTATCGTCAATTCACCGTTTTTAGGGGTAATACACCTCAAATTCTTGTCGCAAACCCGTGTTGTTTGTTTGTCATGTTTCGAAAACATACCTTCGATTGCTGTAAAAAATTGACCGGAAATTAAACTTTGTGCAATTGCATACGTCCAAATAAAAATTACAAACATGAAAACATCTACTTCATTTTTCACCATTCTCACAGTCCTTCTTACTGTCTATAGCAGTGCTATTCTCGCACAGGTGCCGGTAGCTAACTTCAGTGTGAGTCCCAATCCGGTGTGTTCGGGGAATGTGATTCAAATCACCGATCTTTCAAGTAATACGCCAAATGCTTGGTCTTACACTGTAAGGACGCAGTTTCCCGGTCCGGGAGGTAACCAGTTATTTACGATTCAAAATCCAACTGTCATGTTAACTACTGCAGGGGTATATTCCATTACTCTAATTGCCGTGAATGGCAATGGGCAAAGCAGTCCGGTTACGCAAACTATTCAGGTACTTGCAGGCCCTACAGGTCAAATGAATCCTCCGGCACAAACATCTTGCCCGGGGGGTTTGCCACTTACTATTTCTATTTTCAACGTAGGTGCGGGAGGTGCAACTTATACCTACAGCTGGTCCACTTCGGCCACAACTACTAGTATATCTGTTTCACCATCGGTAACCAGCATTTATACCTGTGTAATTACGAGCACCAATGGGTGCAGTATTTCACGTTCCTCAACTGTTAACATTGCACAACCTACAGTTGCCGTAAGCAGTTCGCCTTATAGCATTTGTCCGGGCAGTATCAGTATTATCACCGCGGTGGGTCAGAATCCGGCACCCTATACCTACAGCTGGTCTACCGGCGCTACTACTAATACCATTTCTGCAACTGTTGCCGGTGTTTACGATGTTACGGTTACCAATGGTAATAGTTGTGTGGCGGTGAAATCATACACCTTAGGTTCATCCACTACCTTATCGCTCAATGCGATTGTCACGCCTACCGCGCTCTGTTCGGGAAATATTGCCACGCTAAGAGTAACGGGAGGAAATTCATATAGCTGGAGCAACGGTGCTACCACGGCCAATGCTACGGTAAGTCCAAATTCTTCCACCACGTATACTGTAATTGGTGCTGCGGGTACCTGCACCGGAATGGCAACAGTTTCCATCTCCGTGAGCATCAATCCTACCATCATAGTGGTTGCAAGTCCAACTGCTGTATGTACCGGAAATAGCGCAACACTCTCCGCGTCGGGTGCCTCTACGTTTACATGGCTACCAAGCGGTGTTACCACCTCGAGCATTGTTGTGACGCCAACGGCAAACGCCACTTATCAGGTGAGAGGCAATAACCCCGGTTGTCCTACAAGGACAGGTACTGTTTCTATTAGTGTATCCCCTTCTCCGGTGTTAAATGTATCAAGCAGCGCCAGTATAATTTGTGCTTTCGAAAATGTGGCGCTGGCAGCCAATGGCGCAAATACTTATTTGTGGAACAACGGAAGTACAGGAGCAGTGATCATTGTTAATCCTGGAATTACCACAGTGTACACCGTTACCGGATCTTCTGTTAACAATTGCAAGGGTTCTGCAACCATTACACAATCGGTGGCGGCTTGCGATGGAATTACGGGATCCACTCTTGAAAATGCACACCTTAACATTTTCCCCAATCCCAACGCAGGGAAATTTATGATTGAATCAGATGTAGATATGAACCTCCTCCTTATAAATAGTCTAGGTGAGCAAATGAGATCGCTAACAATGGACGCAACTACCAACAACCGCGTGGAGGTGAATGGCCTATCTACCGGTGTTTATTTTATTGAAGGAACAGCTGCCGGCAAAATTGTGAGACAAAAAATTATTGTTTCTCACTAAATTATTTTTAATTGGATGTATTGCAACACGTTTTATCTCTGTTATTTCTAATTTGCATTCAGAATATACACTGCTTTGCAAGATTCTATTTAGGTGAAACATCGGCTCCTTTTTTTGAATAAATAAGAAAACATTGATTTAAATCAAAGTTTTTATTTTCATCTTACTCTAATTTCGAACTTATTAATCAAAAAATAAGTGAAATTATGAGAAAAAAATACAATGTCATTTGTGCTTTTGCTGTGCTATTCAGCATCTTCGCATTCAAATCAGTAGCCCAGCCATTGAGTGGTTTATACACCATTAACAGCGGTGCCGCTACTGCAGGAACAAATTATCAGACCTTTACCGCATTGGCAACAGACCTCAATACAAATGGTGTGTCGGGACCGGTAACAGTGAATGTGATTACTTTATCGGGGCCTTATAATGAGCAGCCTGCGTTTAACGCCATCACAGGCACTTCCAGCACCAACAAAATTGTAATTAATGGTAATGGAAACCTCTTGGTGTTTAATTCCACGAGTTCAGGCGCTCCTCATACCTTATTGTTAAACGGCGCCGACTACATGACCTTTAATAACTTAAACATAGAAGGTCAGGGAACGACTTACGCGTTGGTTTGTATCTTAACCAATGGCGCTGATCGCAATACGTTTAATAATTGCACATTTACCGCGCCGCTAAACGGAACCAGCAGCATGCAGTGCCCTTTTGCGGTTTCTTCCAGCGCAACAAGTCCCACCAGCGGAGGTTCTAACAGCGGAAGTTTCAATACCGTGAATACCTGTACAATGTCAAACGGCTATTATGGCTGCGTGTTTTATGGGCTTACCAGTTCACCGTATCAGGTAAATAATAATATTCTTAACTGCCGAATTACAGACTTCTATTACTACGGTTTGTATTACCCTTATCAGAGTTTTATTACTGTGAGAGGAAATACCCTCGATCGTATGACCCGAACCAGCACTTCTTTTGTGTATGGAATTATGGGATACTGGCAAAATGGGGCTTTGGTGGAAGGAAATAAGGTTTGGAAATTATTTGAAAGCAATCAAGGCACCACTGCCGGCTGCTATGCCATGTATACATATTATACCAATACTCCCGGTGGCGTTCGTGGGCAATACAGAAATAACATTATTACTGACCTAAAGACTAACGGCAGTATTTATGGTTTTTACTGCTATTATTCAAATAGTGATTATTACAATAACACCATAGATCTCGATTGGGCAGGGTCAACCAGTTCAAGTACCATCTACGGACTATATCCTTATGGTACAGCAAACTATAACAATTCTGTTACAAATAATATTATTACCTGCCGCAGAGGTGGTTCAGGTAACAACAGATATGGCTTATATATTGCTCTTACCGGAAATATTTTTGTAGACAGAAACGACATCATCATGGTGTCCGGATCGGGAGCAAATAATATCGGCTATTACAATGGCGCTCAAGCCAGCATCGCCACCTGGACCACAGCCCTTCAAAATAATGATATTTCAGTCGATCCTATGTACGTTTCGGCAACTGATTTACATCCAACCAATGTGTTAATTGACAATTATGCAAGTCCGCTTGGCTTAGTATTTGACTATATGGGAGATGTAAGAAATTCAAGCACTCCCGATATTGGTGCGCTTGAATTTTTGTCCCCTGCTTGCTCAGGCGCAATGCCTTCAAACTCTGTATCGGGCCCCACTTGGTCTTTGTGCCCGGGAGAAGATGCATCAATGATTATAGGTGCACTTACCCCTTCACTGGGTATTACTTACCAATGGCAGTATTCTTCCATTTCAAACGTTGGTCCTTTTGC
>JAQSCW010000026.1 GCA_029945625.1 bacterium | reverse complement strand
ATTGTCATATAATCAATGAGTTATAATTTACAAAAAATCAGCCGGACAAGTCAGGGGCGGCAATAACTTCGGCAACCCAACCCTAATAAATAACAAAACGTTTATCGGCTTTGGCTTTTTCAAGCATGATTTGTTTGTACTGACTAACCAATTGGGACTTGCGATTATTTAAAATAAATTTCTTGATATTGTTTCTTTCAAAGATTAGGGGCGAAAGGCCATTCTTCACTTTCTCGTCCTTTATTTTTAGAAAATAGTAATATTCCTCATCACTGAATTCAAGCACCTTTCCGGTTCTTAGGCTAAAATCGGGTTGCTCTTTTAATGCCGGAATTTCTTTTTTGATGTCATCCAAAAACAACCAAGTACTATCGTTGAGAAAAAAATTTTCCGCATTTTGACTACACAATTCCAGCAACTGCAGTTTGTCTTTCTCGTTTACTGACCACAACAGGCGTTTGATCTTCGGCAAACCCTGAGCTTTTAAGGGAACCTTCAAATAATTTACTTTCACAATATTATCCTTCAAAATAAAGTTGTCTCGGTGATCATTATAGTATGACTCAATTTCATCCGGGGAAACAAGGGTGTCAAGATTTGCCTCCACCAATTTACTTTGGTAAATGTAATTCACCAATGTTTGACGGTATTCTTCCACCTGCTCTTCAATTTGGATTTCTTCGCTCACAAGTTTAGACAGCGCCTCCTGATAAAACAATGATTCAGTGGCCCACGATTCAATCGACTTTTTAGCATTATACGAGCTGTCTTTGATGATGCCCGTTGAAACGAAATTTGTCCTGAATTCATCCGCATTTAGCACTTTGTCGCCGGCCTTTGCAATAATTTTCACCTTCGAAGAGGGCGTGTCCTCCTGAGGGGCTTTGCAGGCCAAAAGCAGAAGAGCTATTGTGGCAATACAGATCGTTTGTGCAACCTTGTAAAACATATCTAAAACTAAACTATTTTTTTAAGATTTCCACCTTGATTTCCGAATAAAAAAGATAAAAAAAAACCGGCTGGATTTTTTTCTCAGCCGGTCGTTATATGTGCAAATATTATTTTATCGTGCTTAACACGTCTTCATTAATCTTCACCTGGTATTTATTTTTCAGATAGGCCAACCATTCTGCATCGAGATAAGTTTGGTAATCGGCGGTTACATTACCCCTGCATTCGCCAATGGTTTTGGGCGTTTTGGGAAGCACCTTATCAATCACCATTACCCGAACACTATTGTCTTTTTCAATCTGACTATTCTCTATAACTCCAACCTTCCAACTGGCATCCACCGCTTTGTTTTCACCTTTCAGGTAAGTGATGTTTTCGACCGATACATTTAACTGCGAGGTTTTATTGAGCACTTCAGTAATCACTTTTTCGGACTTCCCTTCTTTCAGCATTTTCCGCAGATCTTTGGCAATTTTCTCGTTAAGGCATTTGTAAATGGTCACTTCGGCTCGTTCATCCCAGAGGTAATTGGTTTTGTTCTTTTCATAAAAAACCCTCAAACCCGCAGTGTCTTTCACGGCCTTGCTCCACACCTTTTGATCGGTGAGGTCAAACAACAAAATCCCATCTCTGTATTCGCGGTATAAATTAGCGAAATCCTTGTACTTATTTTCAAGTTGTGAATCTTCATAATTCACAATAATGTCCTCCACCCAGGTTTTGTAAATCCCATTCATTAGCTCCGAAATATTAGTTTGAGTCGATCTAAAGGACATTTGAGATTCAAGAGATTTCGCAAAGTCATTTTGTGTGTAGGACTTTCCCGCAAAATTAAAGATCTCTTTATTACCCAGTTTTGCGGCGCGAGACGCCGCCCAGGTGGCTTTCAGATAGGTAGAGTCCAGCACCTTCAACAACTCGTCTCTATTCTTCAGATTCTCCTTAAAATTGTATTCTTTTTTCACTCGTTCAATCAATGCCACACGGCCCATTTGGGAACGACTATCTCGGCTAATCTTGCTTTTTAGTTCAGTTTTCATATCATTGAACGCGGGAACGGGCTTTAAATCGTTGCGTTTAATAATATGCCATCCAAAGGGCGTAAGAACCGGTTCGCTCACATCACCATTATTTTTAAGTGCAAAAGCCGCGTCTTCGAATTGTTTCGGAAGCCTACCCCCTTTAAATGGCAGTAATTGTCCCCCTCTGTCGCTGGTTTGTTTGTCGTCGCTAAATTGCCGTGCAAGATCCTCAAAACTCGCGCCGCCTTTTAATTTCGCGTAAATCTCATCAATTTTCGACTTGGCATTGTTCTTTTCCAAATCACTGGCGTTCTTCCCAAATTTTGCCATAATGTGCGACACTGTTATTTCCCCTCTGTTTACACGTTTGTCGTACACCTTAAGTATGTGGTATCCAAATCTGGTGCGCACTACCGAGCTCACGTCTCCCACCGGCGTGTTATAAGCTGCCGTCTCAAACGGGTAAACCATATCAAGTGCCGAAAAATAATTCAAATCCCCTTTGTTCTCAACCGCCGACGGATCGTCACTTGTACTTGCAGCTAAGCCCTGGAATTTATCTTGCGAATTCTTGCAGGCCGTTTCAATAATTCTTACCGAATTCATTCTTTGCTTATATAGGGTGCTGTCTTTGGCACTCAATTGTTTAGCTACTTCGGTGCTGTTTTTTAGAAGCTTCTCATAATGCGCAATTTCGGCTGCAGTTGGCATTTTGCCCATTACCGCATTTCTTATCATATGAATTTTTGTCCATGCGGCCAGCGTGTCCTTGGGCAAGGCGCCTTCTTCCACATTTACTAATATGTGACTGGCTCGCACTTCCTGCTTCATGCGCTCATACGCCTCTGTTAGCAAGCTCTCGTTCGTATTCTTATCAGTAAGGTACGGCGCAGCCAACTGACGGCGGTAGCCTGCTAGTTCCGATTTAAAAGATTGCAGGGTATCCAGGCCCAGACTTTCTGCTTCAAACACTTTACTTTTGAAAAGGGAAAATAGGTCCACATATTCCCTCACCGATTTGGTATTATTACCAACTTCCTTTCCATTGTTTTTGCGGTATACGGCTTCAAATTCTGACTTATAGATGGGTTTTCCATTAATAGTCATCACCACTTGATCCTGCGCATTAATATTACTAACCCATGTTGTTAAAGCTAACGCAAGGACAACGAATCTATTCTTCTTCATACGATTAAAAAATTTTTGCAAATGTAAATTATCTCAGGGATTATTTCAGTATTTCAATGAGTTTTTCATCCAACGCCGCGCCCCTAAGGTCCTTAGCAATGATCTTGCCCTCTTTGTCGATGAGAAAATTTTGAGGAATTCCGGTCACATTGTAAATCTTCCCCACTTCATTGCCCCAGCCCTTTAAGTCACTCACATGCGTCCAGGTTAATTGGTCTTGCTTAATCGCTGCTAACCACGGGTCTCTGTTCGAATCCATAGACACGCCCAATACAGTAAATCCTTTATCCTTAAAACGGTTGTAGGCAGCTACCACATTTGGGTTTTCCATTCTGCACGGACGGCACCAACTGGCCCAAAAATCCACCAAAACGTATTTTCCTTTAAAGTCACTTAAACTCACCATCTTTCCCTCGGGATTAGCTTGCGAGAAGTTAGTTGCTTTAAAACCAACAGTAGTCCCTTTTTTATCGTCCACCCGCTTATTGGCTAGCTTTACAAATTTTGTGTTTTCAAGACTTTTATCAATATAGCTTAAAGTCTCAACCACCTCTTCGAACGGAATATTGGGATTATTAAAGTCGTTGTAAACAATGTACCCGCTCACCGCAGATTTTGGATGGTTCTTGACAAACGTTTTTAAACTGGCAATATACTGGCCGTTAAGCTGCTGATATTCGGATTGGATGGCGTTTTGTGTGGCCACATCCCCACTTTGAGTGGCTACGTTATAGTCATTCTGCATTTTCCGCTGAAGCATCACTAAATTGTTAATAATCATGCGGTACTCTAGGAAGTCTTTTTGACTTTGACCTCCCTCAATTTGAGAATAAGGCAAAGAATCCCCTATCAAATTTGCTTTGATGGTAAGTGGATCTACAAAAAACATACAATTCGACGGTTCGTTCAAATTATTGGTAGTGGTGAACCAATACATATTAGGTTCGGCACTTTTTAAGTTAAAAGAGAACTTTCCGTTCACTACTTTACATGAGTCAGTAAAATCTGCCTCGTTCCATTTGTGATGGAGAAAAATACTCTTTCCTGCAAAATTTCTAATCGTTCCTTCGACCTTAAATGTGAACTTCTTTTCCGGTACCTGTTTTTGGGCGAAAGTGAGTAATGACAGGAAGGAGAGGGCACTAAATAATATGTGTTTTTTCATGGTAATTGACAGTATCAACAAATATACCAAGTTTTAAAACGAGAATTCCAAATTTAGAATTTTTAACCTTTGACGGTCCGTCGATGCATAAAAAAACCCCCCTGAATTCAGGAGGGCTTTCAACATCTTTTGTTCGATTAGAACTGCCAGAGGTCATGTTCAAACCTAAAAATATCGCCTTTAATTCTGTCGGATTCCAACAGGGCATCTATTCCTTTGGAGTACTGCTCAATTTTTCTGTCATACACGTTGGATTCTTTCCTGATGCCACTCGCAAATTGCCGTTTCCAAAAAATATCTTCAAATGTTCTGCGCTCACTGTCATTCTTCACATTAAAAACTTCATGTTTTGCGAAATAAGGACGACAAGCCGGGAAGTAGACGTAAAAGAAAGGGTTACAGCCCAAATCTTCTTTCCCCTTCAAAAGAACTTTAAACGCCATGCCAATTATTCTGGCTTCCAAAACCGATTTTTGTTTATCGAAAAACCAATCTTCTTTTAATTCGATTTCACAGAAGTTCTGATACAACCAAGTAGAGTCAGTGGCCCCTGCAACCTTAACGGTGTAGGGATTCCCACTTTCATCAAATAGTTCCTGATCAACAGAGTCAGTTTTCAAAACCATTTTGTCGCGAATTGCCGACTTCTCATAAGGCACCAAAAACTCCTCATCTTCAAAAGCGATAACTTGTCCCGACAACACATATTTGGTCATCAACTGCATGATGGAGATTCTACTCACGTTATTTTCCGTTGGAAAGTAGAGAGGTTGATTTACTTTCTCGCGCACATCGATGGCTCTCCAAATCCTCTTTTCCCAAATAACATCTCCTTCACGAAGATGGGTGTATGGAATGTAGCGACGGCTCACTGAATTTTCTTTGTCGTAGATTCCATCTTTGTAATCTCCCGGTTGAAAAATGCTTTGCTGTGCCTTGGCAAAAAATGCACAAAACGTGAGCAGGGCAATTAAACAGATATGTGTGTAGTGTTTCATCTTATTAGATTAAATGTCTTATTATCTCAGCACCTTTATACCGCAAGTAGCGGAATACGGAAGCCCATCGGGACCTTTTACTTTAATGTCAATATAAATTTTTGTGCCGGGGTCAACGTTCTTAAAAATGCCAATGGCGTCAGGAGCAAGATTGGCGCCGTTACCGTTTGCTGTTTTTACATTTCCCTTCACTTTCCCTACAATTTCATAACTTTGCACCACATAATTGGCCTGAAAGTCAAATCCGTTTGCACCGGCACCAATTGCACCAACCGTGGAAAGGTCACCTTTTTTCATCTCATCCGGTGCGTATTTACCTCCTACTTTTGGCTCAGGTTTAGGTAAGGGCTTTACTCTGAATTTTACGGGAGGGCCACAAGGCTTTACCCCATCGGGGCCTTTTCTAGAAACAGTGATCATACATTCCCCAAGTCCGCTGAACGTAAAATCATACTTGCCTGCTTCGCTTCTTGGCACAAATTTAACACCTGCACCTGAGGCGTTAATCACAATGTCGCTCGGAGAAACACCGGCAGCACCCGCAGAAACCGGATTGGTAACGCCACGGTAAAATACGTTCATTTGATCGGCCGATACTGCCACAGCAGATTTAGCCACTTTGTATTCTCCCTTAAAAGGATAATATTCAAAAGTTCCGTCCGGTTTTTTATATTTGATAACACCTGAATATTTTTGATCTCCCGGCGCACCGGTACCTACCTGGTATTTACCCATTCCGGCTTCAATCGGAACCGGACTGCCTTTACCACCTTTAGCGGCAGCAGCAGAGTCGATGCCAACCATCACTTCCATATCACCGGCACCTAACTTAGAGTTAGTTGCTGCCAAGAAGATCTCAGCCTTGTATGGCTCTCCGGCGGAAATATAGGATGAAGGCGCAATTACTTTTGCATAGATGTTGTCAAACTTAATCGCCAACTTACCACTAGCACTACTAAATACTTGCAGTATCTCAGCTTCCACATTCTTTAAGTCGGATTGCATTTTATTTAAGTTCACAAATACGGCCGCCATTGGCAGGTGATAGAAATTATCCAAGGGCCATGTGTAGGTAATTCCCTCATCTTTTCTTCCGCTATCGGTAGGCTTAACAATGGCGATTTTTTTCTTAAGATTTTCGTAGTCGCCTTGCAATAAGTGCTCATTTTCGGTTTTTTGCATCTTATCTAATTGCGCAATCAACTTATCGTGCAAAGCAGTTAGTTTCTCTCTTAACTCATCGGCCGTTAGAGGTCCTTTTTTTAAATTATGCTCATTGCTTCCTAATAAAACGGTAGTGGGCATGTCGTAATTATCAATCTTGTCCTTTTGAGGGTAGCGACGCAGGTTGATGGTATCTCCCAACACTTTTACGCTTTCGTCATATTTCAAAACCGCTCTCACCATATTTCCCTTCACCTCGTCCAAATATTTATACGCCACGTCGATATCTTTCTGGGCCATCAAAGCCTGTTTATAATAAGGCTCTGCGGCTTTATTCCCATCTATCGTCTTTTTGAATGCTTCACTCACCCGCACATTATTCTCAATCATGTTCTTTTTAGAAGTCTCCAAACTTTCGTTTACAGAAAGGTAACCTTGCAAAATTTGTTTCGACACATTGAGGGCTAACATGGCAGTAAGTACCAAGTACATTAAGCCAATCATCTTCTGCCTAGGGGTTTCTTTTCCGCCTGCCATTTTCTTGAGTTGTTTTGTTAGAGTTAATAGATGATGTTACTAGTTATTGCAATGATAGCAAGTTGACTTATTACTTATTGTCTTACATTCATAGCACTAAGCATGTTGCCATACACAGTGTTTAATGAGGTTAAGTTGCTTGATAACATCGCCATTTCTTCGCGGTATTTTTTAGTATCATCTACGGAAGCGTGCAGGTTTTTCATCAATTCATTTAATCCATCATAAAATTTGCTGGTAGCTTCCAGGTGTGAGCTACTGCCTTGCAACTGCAATTCGTAAGTTGCATTCAACGCCGAAAGATTTTTGGACACTTTTACAAGGGAGTCACCAATGTCGTGATTCACACTATTTGAATCGGCCAAACTGGCCATCGATTCGGCTGCGCGACTATAGGTGTCAGACAGCTGGCTAACGTTCTTAGAAGCACTCCGAACACTGTCCACATACTCATTTGTAGCCACAGTAGCATTTGAAATATCGGCAATCTTTCCGGTAGTGTCGTTTAAGTTTCTAATGCCTGAACCCAGACTTTCAATAAGTTCCGGTCCAATTTTGGCATCTGCTAATAAATTATCCAATTGTTGTGTTATAGGCAAATTATCCTGGTCTTTGGAATCCATATGAGTTTCATCATGCCCCATACCCGCCAATTCAGGATAAGCAAGCGTCCAGTCTACTTCCTCGTGAGGAATGTCCAAACCAAAAGCTATAAAGAGAAAAGTTTCAACGATCAATCCCACCGGCAACATGATCTCTGCTCCCGGGTAGTGCATAATTTTAAAGAGGGCTCCAAGAATAACAGTGGCTGCTCCGAAACAAGTTACCATGTGCATAACTTTTTTCATTCCTCGAACTTTCGGTAATTTACTCATAGCTGTGTTGTGTTTGTTGGTTTATGTTCTTAATTGTGTGTTTTTATGAATATAAGATTATCTATAGATCGTCATATTTTGAACGACCAAGGAATGTCATCACATTTCTAAAGCCAAGATAACATTTTGAAGTGTCCTGATATTCATAGGTACGAGCGCTTGTTTGCAGGTAATACCCCACATCTTTCCAGCTTCCACCCCGAATTACTTTTCTCTTCAACACATTGGCATCTTTATCCTGTGCTTCATACAAATAGTCAGGGTTCAAATCGTGTTGAAAATCGTATGCAGATTCGTCAAAAGCATTACTTGTCCATTCTGAAACGTTACCCGACATGCAGTACAAACCAAAATCGTTAGGGTTGTAAGAATAAACATACAAGGAGTGAAAACCTCCATCGTCGATATAAGAACCGCGCATTGGCTTAAAGTTACCTAGGAAGCAACCTCTTGAGTTACGAATGTAAGGACCTCCCCAAGGGTAGGGTGAATTTTCGAGGCCACCGCGTGCTGCGTATTCCCATTCGCTTTCTGTTGGTAAACGGAAGTCATTCACAATTGATTGACCTGTTCCGATCAGATAATTATTTAACAGATGAGATCTCCAAATACTAAATGCTCTGGCTTGTTTCCAGGTAACCCCAACAACCGGATAATCATCATAAGATGGATGCCAGAAGTACATATTCGTTAAGGGTTCGTTGAATGAGTATGTAAAATCATGCACCCATGCCAAGGTATCGGGATACACATTGATGACATCTTTTACAATAAACACAGAACGATCAACTCCCTTGCGTTCACGCGGAACGTAATTTCCTTGACCAACTGAAACCTGATCTTTTACATTATAGGTACCGAGTGTCTTACTGTCTTTGGCGGGATCGGTCACCGGCGTGGCAGGCGAACCGGCTGCTCCGTTAGCTCCGTCATTTAATGTCACCCCATTAATGTAATCGGCTTTTTTATAATCATGCGCTGCATCTTTAATATCAGGCGATTTATTTGGAATAAAACGATTTGATTTTGAAGCAGCCAATCGGATGTCTATCCGGTAGTACTCGTAATTCAGCTTTCTTGTGTCTATTTCCTTCCTGTTATAAAAACGTTCTCCTTCAGGCAGATACATTGGCTGTAAGATCCCTCTAATGTCCTCATCCCCTGTTTCCCAATCAATTGGAGTTTCCCAATTTACATAAGGTTCTTGCAGGTTATTATCACCGGTATAAATGGGCCATTGTGAAAGGAAATCTTCCTGAGTTACACCAAAGTCTTCTTCCTGCCCACCGGCTATCAATAATCTTCTGGCAATGGAGTCACGCACCCAAAAAACGAACTGGCGGTACTCATTGTTAGAGATCTCGGAGTCGTCAATATAAAAGGCCTGAACTGAAACCATTTTTGATTTCGTAGTATGCGCCATAGGCGCCTCCTCGTCATCAGGACCCATGTGGTAGCTGCCCATCGGTATAAAGAGCGTGCCGAAGGGATCTGGTTGATACCACTTCTCGCGTCCCTGGACCCCGATCAATTCACCGGTTCGCTGATTACACCCAGCAATGACGGCTACGAATGTGGCTAGTATCAAGAGTTTTTTCATATTACTTGTTTTTGTTTATAACCTTACCTCAGTCTTATAGTTACACGGTGACCTTTCGATAAAGTTGTTAACATCAATTGTTAGTTATAAGTGGTTTAAACGGGATTTTTGATAAAAGGTTACGCATATATTACTCTAAAAACCTGTCGTTTTGGTATCTGGTTGGTTTCTTTACTTTCGGTATATAGCAAATACCTAAAATAAATTCATGTGAGCCTTTGGCGTAGGTCTGTAAATTGGAATTGGTGAAATCATAAGAATAGCCAATCTTGTAGGTGTATGAATTCCCCTCTCCAAACACGTTTTGATATCCTACAAGAAGCGCGGGCGCATCATTCAAACGATAGGTACCGCCCACCCAGATCATATCACTCCACAAGAACGTTAAGTTAGCATCCAGTGAAGAGGAAGCCATGTCGGTTTTATACAACACACTTGGGGTAATTTTACTCCATTTTGTAGGTTGGAAGGTGTAACCTGCCATCATGTAGTAGTGGCGGCTTACTGCGTATCCGAGGCTACCATCTTTTATCTGCTGGGCAGGCAAGTGAGTAGATGACAATCCCACATAAAATTTACCGGGAATTTGGTAAAAAGCGCCAAGGCCAACGTCAAACGTAGTTTTATTGAGTGCGGGATTATTGAAAGAAGGATCTGTGGTACCGGGAATATTTCCACCACTTCCGGGGATGCGGGTGTCATTTTTAAGGGGTTCCGGTACTATCCAATTTGAAGAAATACTTTTTTGAAGAATACCTACGTCTACGCCTATTCCCAGGGTTCCTCCTGCAATTTTGGCAATGTTATACGAACCAGCAATCCTCGCAAAGAACGTGTTCATAGGACCGATTTTATCTGACATAACGGTAATTCCAACTCCAAGAGGAAGCGTTTTTAAACGCATATCGGCTGCGAAGGCCATGGTAGTAGGGGCGCCATCAAAATTCATCCATTGTTTACGGTATTGCAAAACCCCGCAAATACCACCTGAAGTACCGGCGTATCCGGGATTGTAGATCAATTTGTTGTACATAAATTGAGTGAACTGAGGGTCTTGCTGAGCTACTGCAACCCCGGCAAAACTAGCTACTGCAAAGACAATCTTGGAGAAAAGTTTTTTCATACTTTGTTTTTAAGAATATAACGAGGTACACTTATGTGATGTACCTAGGGTGCTAAATTAGTTAAAGAATTCTAAAAAACAAATTATCTCACTTAAAATAATCTTTTTGAGTACATAATTAATTAATTATTAGCTCTTTACCCTCGCTTTTCAATCGGCCAAATTTGGTAATTTCGGGCCTTTCTTTCTGCAATTTTAGTGCTAGGTTTTCTCAAAATACCAAGAAGGGGGTAAAGCACGTTTTGGGGCTCATTTTAACAAATGGGTTTTGACGTCCCGGGCCCGAAATAAAAATAAAACAGGCTTTTTTGGGAAATGAAATTAAATGCCTATATTTGCAGCCCGAAATAAAAATTTAGAACCATGAAAAAAGAAATACATCCGGATAATTATAGATTGTGTGTTTTTAAAGATATGAGCAATGGCTACTCTTTTTTGACCCGTTCATGTGCTGACACGAAAGAAACACTTACCTGGGAAGACGGGAATGAATACCCACTCGTGAAGTTAGATATTTCAATGACCTCTCACCCATTTTACACCGGAAAACAGGTGTTGGTGGATACTGCTGGACGTGTGGACAAGTTCCGTACCCGTTACGCGAAAAAGAAGTAAGATTTTAGAAGTAAGATTTAAGATTTTTGAAGAGCCGTTTAGAAATTCTAAACGGTTTTTTTATTTCCCGTCTTTAGGGTCATTGCCATAATGCGATCGCATAGGGAAACGGAACTATTTCCCGATACAAAAACGTGTAAAAATGTTCTCAAGAAGATCCTCATTGGTGACCTGCCCCGTAATATTACCGAGCTCTTCAAGGGCATACCGGATATCCAGTGCCAGGAAATCGCTTTGAATTTTTGAATCCAGCCCTTCCTTCACTTTACTTAGTGCCGCTGCGGCATTCTTAAGGGCGTTAGCATGTCGCGCATTGGTAACAATGGTATCGGAGGTATCTAATGTTCGGGTATCAAACAACTTCACCAGTTCTTCTTTCAGCAAATCAATATGGAGGTGTTCTTTTGCCGAAATAAAGATCATGTGGGGATAATCTGAAAATTCTGTTTTTAGGTCCTCTCTATTTTCACTGTCTATCTTGTTCGCAACCAGCACCAATTGAGAGGTTCCCAGATGGTTCTTTAGTATGTTCATTTCCTCTCTCAAATCGCCACTACTTAATGTGTGGGCATCAAAGAGATAAATGATGATGGCCGACTTTTTCATGGCTTCGTAGGCGCGGTTAACACCTATTTGTTCAATAAGATCAGTGGTGGTGCGCAGTCCGGCCGTATCAATAAAACGAAATAAAACCCCGTCAATGGTCATTTCATCTTCAATGGTATCGCGTGTGGTTCCGGGGATTTCGCTCACAATAGCGCGTTCATCTTCCAGCAAAACATTGAGTAGAGTTGATTTTCCGGCGTTTGGGCGCCCCACAATTGCTACGGGAATCCCGTTCTTTATTACATTTCCAAGGTCAAAACTGGAGATTAGGTTTTCAAGGATTTTGGTGATGGTTAAAATCAGAGCTTTTAGGTCGGAGCGATTTGCGAATTCAACATCCTCCTCGCTGAAATCCAATTCGAGTTCGATGAGCGAAGCAAAGTTGATGAGATTGCTGCGGAGCGCACGGATCTTTGAACTGAAGCCGCCTCTCATTTGTTGCATCGCCACTTGGTGCGAAAGGGGTGAATTGCTCGCTACGAGATCCGCCACTGCTTCGGCCTGCGCCAAATCGAGCTTTCCATTGAGAAATGCACGCATGGTGAATTCACCGGGCTGCGCCATGCGGGCACCTGCATGGAGAAAAAGCTGAAGTACCTGTTGTTGAATAAAAGGGGAACCATGACAGGAAACCTCCACACTATCTTCTCCTGTATAGGAAGCCGGCGATCTGAAAAGAGTTACCAGCACTTCGTCTACGATCACCTCCTGATGCAGCAAAATGCCAAAACTGACGGTGTGTGATTTTCTAGTGATAAGCGACTTCTTTTTTAGTTCGCGGTTGTAAAAAAACGTGTCTACGATAGGGATGGCTCTTGCACCACTCAATCGTATGATGGCAATAGCAGCGCTGCCATGGGCCGTTGCCAGAGCAACTATCGTATCGGAAAGCGTGGGCTTCATAAAGTGTTTAAAAGTATCTAAAAAATTGCCAACAAAAAAATGGACTCCTTTTCAAATGAACCATTTCAAATCCGTAGTAATAGAAGGTTAATGACCACAGGGAGCAGGCTCGCGGTGAACTAATTTTTTTTGACATCTCATTAATTTTTATTTACTTGCAGCTATAATAAATCGAGGTTAAAACTCACACCGCAATGACTATTTTAAGAGACCTGTTCAGTAAACACGTGTTGGCTTTCTCTGTAATTGGAAGTTTGCTCTATTCCTGCGGAACAGGTACTGAAGCAGATAAGGAGCAATTATTGGACGCTTCAGACACGATTAAGTCGGCAGTATTAAATGTTGCCGGTGAGCTTTTCAGTGTACCTTCCCCCATACAAACGGCCATGTTGATCCAAAAAAGCGGGATCGCTTATGATCATTCTATACTGAGCAGCACAAATAAGGTGAACACGTTTTCAACCGATTATTCTCGTGCCTTAAATTTGGGCGTTTACGGTGCCGACCTTGGCTATGTGTCGTTATATAGCCAAACGCAGGACGCGCTTGGTTACCTTGCCGCTATTAAATCACTTTCCGATAAACTTGGCTTATCGGCGGCTTTTGACGCAGCTACCATGGAACGGATTAAGAATAACATCACCAACAAAGACAGTATGATGGTGCTGGTGGGACTTGCTTATAGGGGCAGTGATGCCTATTTAAAAGATAATCAACGAACAGAGGTGGGCAGCTTGATTCTTGCGGGTGGCTGGTTGGAAAGCATGCATTTTTCAAGTATGGCCTATCGAAATAAGCCGAGCGATCCTATTCGATACAGAATTGCGGAACAAAAACAAGCCTTAACCAGTATCCTTAAAATTCTTGGTTCCAGTACGTCGGGCGAAGTGATTGAATTAACTGCGGGGTTAAAAGACTTGGCGAAGATCTACGAAGGAATTTCATTTAAATACAATTTCATAGAGCCGGTGCACGATAGCACTAAGAAGATTACTTATATTAACAGCACAACCGAAGTAATTGTAACGGATGAGCAGTTGACTCAGATCGTTGAAAAAGTGAAGATCATTCGGGCAAAAATAGTTAATTCAGAAAAATCATAATTTCATGCCATTTAAAAAATTTATAGCAGCACTTTTTCTTAGTTTCCTGTGCTTCGGCGCGGAAATGAAAGCGCAGTGCGATTCCATTGCGAACCTGTGCGCGAGACATATTATTTCAACATTTATTTCAGATGGGCAGCAATACCGTTCGCTGCTTTTGAATTCGGAGGAATATGCCGAATTCCATACCACCTTTTTTGGGGAGACCACCTATCGGATTGCAGCCTGCAGCGGCACCTCCGACGGGAATTTGATTTTTAATATTTACGATGAGAATCGGAATCTGTTATTTTCAAATAAAAATCAGAAGAATTCACCGTATTGGGATTTTAAGGTAAAGTCCACACTGGAAACAATTATCGAGGCTCAGCTTGACGGTACCAGAAATCCGGGATCGGGTTGCGCCGTTATTTTGATCGGTTTCAAACAAAAATAAAATGGGAATTTAATTTTTTAATAGGGGATAAAGCAGACTTTATCCTTTTTTTGTATATTGGAAGTCCATTAACAGAGCAGGCAGTCATAGGATGAGATTCAGTTTAGTCATTTTTTATTTTACGTTCTTTTGTTCTGCTTTGCAAGGGCAACCAAAGTATATTCCTTCGTTTGTGTCGGATACGATGTCGATTCAAGGAACTAAACAGGTGGTAGAAGGCGACTATGTGGAGTGTGTGTTGCATGACCTCTCGGTGGTTCGATTTTTCAAAACAAACGATCACAAATATTATGTGAGATTTCTTGTAACTCAAAATTTTTATTTTAACAAGGTGGCCATGCTTGAAATAAGATCGGGCAGCAAAAGCAGTCACGAAAAAGATGTTAAACAATTTAAGGTGAGCAAAACGTCGGGTATGTTTTTGGTAGAAGTGTACAAAAACTATTTTGCCACGTATAAAGATTCGGGAATAACGGGGATTGTATTTGGAGAAGCAGAAACCCAATTTACAAAGCAAGACGCCAACCAAATCAAAAAAATGTCTTCGTTTTTTTATGACGCAATCACACCAAAGAAATAAGATTACACTACTATGAGTGAACGAATTTTAAGGGCCCTAATGCAGATGTTCGCCATCATTGCGAAAGTGGATGGGATAAATAATACCGGCAGGCAAATCGTACAGTCGTTCCTGAAACAACAATTAAATCTTGAACAGGTGGAGATCTATCTCAAGATTTTTGACGAGTATCTGGAATCACATCAAAACGCCAGCAAGCGTAAAGAAGGAGCCGCCAAGCGTACCTCAGTGAATTCGGTAAAAGTTTTGAAGATCTGTACGCAAATCAATCAAGAACTGGAGCAGCCCCAAAAGGTAATTGTGCTGATCCGGTTACTTGAATTCATCTATTCAAGTACTGATATCTCCAGACAGGAATATGAGTTTGTGGTAACGGTTGCAGAAACATTTAACATCCCCAACGAGGAGTTTCAGGTCTTAAAATCTTTTATTGAAGATGGTCCGGAGATCATTCCGAACAATCCCAATATTTTAGTCATCAACAATAAACCCAATGGCTATGAGAACCACAGCAAACATGTTTATTGTGAGCCTATCAACGAAGACATTCGGATAGTACAGATTGAAAGTGTGGCAATGTATGCGCTCCGCATCTATGGAAAAATTGAACTCCAGATGAACGGACAGGGAATTTCCAGAGAACGCGTGCATATTTTCACGCCCGGGTCATCTATCCGTTCAAGTAAAGTAAACCCCATATACTACAGTGATATTATCAGTCGCTTTTTGAGTGACGGTTCGTCAACACGTGTAACGTTTGAAGTAACGAATCTGGAATTTAAATTTAAGGGAGGAAAACTTGGACTCAGAGATATTAATATCAATGAGGAAAGTGGTAAACTGATTGGCATCATGGGTGGATCAGGAGCAGGAAAATCAACACTTCTGAATGTACTGAACGGAAACGATGTTCCGAGCAGCGGATCGGTGACCATTAACGGGAAAAATATTCACACGCAGCGCACAGAAATTGAAGGGGTGATTGGCCATGTGAGTCAGGATGATTTGCTCATTGAAGAATTGACTGTTTACGAAAACCTATTTTATAATGCCAAGCTCTGTTTTGGAAATTTGCCTGATACTGAAATTGCAAAAAATTGCAACGAGCTTCTGGCGAATCTGGGCTTAAGTGAGACCCGTCATTTGAAAGTGGGGTCGCCTCTCGAAAAAACCATTTCCGGTGGTCAGAGGAAACGTCTAAACATTTCATTGGAACTTATTCGTGAGCCCAGTGTGTTGTTTGTTGACGAACCTACTTCGGGATTATCTTCCAGAGATTCTGAAAACATCATGGATCTTCTGAAAGAACTTGCACTGAAAGGAAAATTGATTTTTGTGGTAATCCATCAGCCTTCGTCGGACATCTACAAGATGTTTGACAAACTAATGATTCTGGATGTTGGTGGTTACCCAATTTATTACGGCAATCCGGTAGATGCGGTAAGTTATTTTAAACGTTTGGTAAATCATGTGAACGCGGAAGAATCGGAATGTGTTTGGTGTGGAAACGTAAACCCCGAGCAGATCTTCAATATCATTGAAAGTAAGGTGCTGGACGAGTACGGCAATCTCACCTACAACAGAAAGGTGAGTCCGGTTACCTGGAATACCCATTATAAGGAACTGATTGAAACAAAAATACATTCCGAAAAAAAATACACCGAAATACCTGATAGTATTTTTAAGGTTCCTAATATTTTTAAGCAGTTTGGCGTGTTTTTGACACGTGATGTAAAAAGTAAGTTAACAAACACGCAATACCTTCTTATCAATTTTTTGGAAGCTCCTCTACTTGCTTTCATTTTAGCTTATTTGGTACGTTACTTCAATACCGATGCGGAAAAAGGAATTGGTTATATTTTCAGGGAAAATGAGAACATTCCTGCCTATATGTTTATGTCGGTAGTGGTTGCTCTTTTTATTGGATTAACCGTGAGCGCCGAAGAGATTATCAGGGACAGGAAGATCCGAAAACGAGAGTCTTTTTTAAATCTCAGCAAGGGCAGTTACCTATGCAGTAAGATTGTGATCATGTTTGTGCTCTCTGCACTGCAAACTCTCACTTTTGTTTTGGTAGGCAATTATATTTTAGAAATTAAAGGGATGTATTCCGACTATTGGATGATTCTTTTTACCACTTCTTGTTTTGCAAATATTCTGGGATTGAATATTTCGTCGGCTTTTAACAGTGCGGTGACTATTTACATTCTGATCCCATTTCTTATAATTCCACAGTTGCTCTTGGCCGGGGTGGTGGTGAAGTTTGATAAATTGAATCCAACATTGGCAGCTGCCGGCAGTGTTCCCATTGCGGGAGAAATAATGGCAAGTCGATGGGCATTTGAAGCTCTGGCCGTGAACCAATTCAAAGAAAACGAGTACGAAAGGTCTTTTTACAAACAGGATAAGCGCATTAGCATTGCCAGCTACAAGAAAGATTTTTGGATGCAAAAGGTGATTAACAAAGTTTCAAAAATTGAAGCGGAACTGAAAGCCGGCACAAAACCTGAGGTGTTAAGAAATGACCTTTCACTGCTTCACAACGAGCTGGAGAAAGAAGAACGGTACAGCAAGAAGAAGTGTCCGGTTATAAATGATATTACAGTGGAAAAGTACAGTGAAACAACGGCACTGGGCATCAAAAACTACCTGTCGGTTACGCTAAAGAATCATTATATAAATGTTGATATAGCGGCCAGAAAAAAACACAACGACATCACGGTGAAATTGATGGAGAAAATGGGCAATGACGGTTTGGTGGCATTCAAAGACGATTATGAAAATGAAAATCTCACGCAGCTGGTTAAAAATGCAAATGATATCAGTGGCGAAAAATGTCTTGAAAAAGATGGCCGTTTAATTCAGCAAACGGATCCCGTATTTGAGGATCCCTTGGAATCAACATACGGACGAGCTCACTTTTTTGCCCCACAAAAAAAGGTGGGTAATTTGTATTACTCCACTTACTGGTTTAATATAGGAGTAATTTGGATGATGAGTATTGTGCTGATGGTAACACTCTATTTTGATGTTTTTAAGAAGGCCCTGGATGGATTGGAATTGTTGGCTTCGATGATCATTAAAAAGAAGAAGCGTTAGCCTCTTTCGTCAAAAAGACGAATTAGCATTTTATCTTGTCTTTTAAAACTGGAAATAAATGAATGGCTGCATGTCGCCACTCATGAATTGCACCATCACAAAAACAGCCAGAAGCATGATCAATCCCATAGCCACGATGTGGAGCGAGGAAAACCAGTTTCGGTACACCTGTTTTATTTTTTCGGGGATCCAATGGATCAAATAGCCCAATAGAATCACCAGGAAAACCGCTTTGTAGCCAATTATTACTTTCATAATAAGGTCAGAGCCCAGATGATGATTGATGCGGTCGAAAATCGTATTTACGGTAGTAAGATCCTCACTTCGGAAGAAAATTCGGGTAAAACTTATAAAACTTAGAGTTATGAGCATTAGTGCAAATCGGATCAAGATGCTCTTCGTGTTTTTAAAAGGAGAGATCCTTGCCCATAATTTATGCACCATGATGCCAAGACCATTGAGACCACCCCAAATGATGAAGAGCCAACTGCTACCATGCCATAAACCGCCCAATAACATGGTCACCATGACATTAATATTGGTATTCAGCTTATTTTGAAAGCTCTTAGAAAAATAGGCAATCATGAGGCACACAACGGCGATGAACAAAGCAACCAAGATGAGCCACAATTTGCCGCTCAGAAGAACCAAAAACAAAATGATAACTGAAAGTGAAAGATAGGATCCCCACGTGCCGGTTCTGTTACCACCCAGCGGAATATATAAATACTCCTGAAGCCAAGAGGAAAGAGAAATGTGCCAGCGTTTCCAAAATTCACTGGTGCTGGTTGCCTTGTAGGGTGAGTTGAAATTCATTTTGAGTCGGTAACCCAAAATGAGGGCAAGTCCGATGGCGATGTCGGTATACCCGCTAAAATCCATATAAATCTGAAGAGAATATCCGAAAATGCCGAAAATGGTTTCAACACCACTGAACAAATTCGGGTTATCAAATATTCGGTCAACATAATTAAGTGCAATATAATCGGCAATTATCTTTTTACACAGTCCATTGATGATCCAAAACAAGGCAGTACCAAATTCAAAACGGCTCAATTTATAGGGTTGGTAAATCTGATAAATGAAATCGTGCGCTTTCACAATGGGGCCGGCCACCAGGTGTGGAAAAAAACATACGAAAAATCCATAGTCAAACACATTCTTCACCGGTTCTATCTTTCGGCGGTACATGTCGATGGTGTAGGACAAGGATTGAAATGTAAAAAAAGAAACCCCAACCGGGAGAAGCAATTTTTCAACGCTGAAGTGGGTGGAGAAAAAGTTATTGGAAAATTGTGCAACATGATTAAAGAAGATGTTTTCGCTACCTGTTATTTGATTAAAACTTTCGTTAAAAAAATAGGCGTATTTAAAAAAACAAAGCACGCTAAGGTTTAGAATAACACTGACTGACAGAAGGAGACGGCGCTTGATCTCGGAATTGCTTTTATGGATGACCCTACCCCAGAAATAATCGCTGCAGATGGTAAAACTTAATAACACTACAAATACACCACTGGTTTTGAAATAGAAAAACAAACTAATGAGGAGTAAATAAAGAGTACGCACCCTGTTTAACTTGTAAACGAGCGAATAACCGGCCAGAACCAACAAGAAGAAACCCCAAAAAAACAAGTGCGTAAAAAGCAGAGGCTTTTCCTGAGAATAGTTAAGTATATGTCTTAGTAATTCGATGATTTAGTTTTTTGGTATGTTGTTGGAATACGCTTTGAGCACTGCTTCATACATGAGGTCTCCAAGGAGTTCGTAGCCTTTGTTCGTAAAATGCACTTTGTCGGGCGAAGCAAGTCCAACTTTAAGCCATTTGGGCATTGACTTATAGCCACCCATTAGTGAAAATAGATCCCATACGGCGACCTGATGTTTTTCCATAAGTTCAAACATGGCTTCACGCGCGGTAATGGTGCGTTTGTTGGAAGTTCGGCGTTTGATATAATTGTCGGTAGTAGTTGTTAGAATGATAGCCGCATGGGGATTTGATTTTTTGATGTAGGTGATGAGTGTATCGTAATTCTCGATATAATCCTCTTTTTCAAAGGACTTGGACTGCGTGTCATTCACGCCAAGCGACAGGATGAACAGATCGGCGTTCAGTGATTCGAGTTGTGGCAGCAGGAATTCGCAGCGCAGGAAGGAACTGCTGGATGCCCCATTGGCACCCAATGCAGCAAGGTAAAACCCGGGAGATTGATCGTTTTCAACACTAAAGCCATAAAGGGCAAAATCTTTTTGTAGGGTATCGCTTCGCGTGAGCAAGAAAGAAACTGAATCACGTAGCGTATCGAGGCGAAAAAGCGTGTACCCAAACTCCCGGTGTTCTTCACCTGCCAGAAACGTACTGTCATTTTCAACCATTGCCACGTCGAAATTAGAATTAAAATTATGAAACACTTTTACCCTGTTAAAAAACCGGCAGGTTGCTTTCTTAGTTGTCTTTACCCCAAAATAGTTTGAGCTATCGTTGGTGATGATGCTTAAGGCACTCATTCCTAATGGCAGGCAAAATTCTTTGCCCACAGCCCTGCAACGTTTCCAGTTGCCGGAAGTAAATGAGGTCATATAGGGTTGACCATTCGTTTTTGCAATTTTATACGGGAAGCCAAAATACCCTCCCCCTGCACTGTTGAAGGCTGTTTGCCACTTGCTGATAAATTTGTTACTCCACACGCCACCTTGCACATGCGAACCACCCATGTGCACGATGCTAATACATTGTTCTTTTCCCTGTTTAAGTTGCTCGAGCTTATTAAAAAAATTGAGAAAAGAACTGCTGTCGGTTGAAAAGTTAAGATGATTAAACTCCTTCTGAATGAAAGGGTAAGAAAAAGCAGTATCCTGGGCCTTGAGATAACAGCTTACACCGCTGTGTTCGATGGCTAACATCAAGAATGTGGAATAGATTATTTTTTTTAAGGGTCTCAATCTATCGTCTTTAAGTAGTTAGCATATTCATCCATAAGGGCGGTATAAAACAAACTTGCAATTTTTCGGGCGCCCTGAGGACTAAAATGTGTGTAATCAGACGCCGCAAGTTTCTCATCGACCCACGACGGCATACTGTTATATCCGCCCATGCTGTCATACATGTCATAAAAAGCACAATCGCTCTCCAAAACAACTTTTTTTATGGCGTCTCGTAGCAATTCCAAAAAAGGATACGTCACATATTCCATTCCACTTTTAATGCTCATGTCGGAGGGGCCGATAAAAATAATACTGGCGTTGGGAGCCACTTTTTTGAGAATCGAAATCTGACTTCTCAGGTAACTTGCATAATTCAGAGCCATTTCTTCTGTTTCTATTGCCGGTAAAGCATTACCGCCAAATTGAAGAATGATCAACTTCACATTTAAATAGTCGTAAAATTGTTTTAATTGAACCTGATTGATGAGATGAAAAAAAGTGCCACTGCTTCCTCTCAACGCGATATTATCCAACATGATTCCGTGATCACTTTCGAGTGAAATTGCGTAAAAGTCGGGACTATCTTTGCCCCTAAATTTAATTGAATGCGTAAATGAGCCGTTCCCCACGTTAAATTCTTTTACAGCAAACACCCCGCCGGCGCTGAGACTGTCGGCAGCCATCAATGCGGGGCCATCGTAAAATTCGCACCACGTTCTTCTTTTTGCGCCACCATAAAATAATTTAAATTTCTTATACGACATAACTGCCGGACCTCCAAATCGAGTGGTTGTTACCGACAAGCTTGTGGTGAGTGTAGAACTTGTATCTGTTATTTTTTTGCTGGCACTAAAGCGGTTGAAACCTGCAAGGACACCATAATTGCTGTGACTCACACGTTTGTCTTTGCCTGCAAATGCTGTATAACGTTCCCAACCCGGCGCGGTCGAAATTTTATTGATCCTACTCGGGCTGAGGGGCATGAGTGACAGCAGTCCCGGGCCTTCCCCACCAAATTGCGACTGAAGTTTTTGTCGAAGAAAATCAGTAATTCGGTCGCCTTCTATCTGACTGTCGCCATAATGCAATACGTGAACGGCCGGTGATGACTGATTGCGAAGATCAACGAGGGCTTTAAAAAATTTTCTAAGTGCTGATTGGTTACGTTGTTGAATACTTGTGATGGGTTGGAGTGATTTCCTTTTAGGGACAATTGCCAACGATTTCTTTGGTTTGTCACGAGTAGCGGAAATGCCGGCAGTTGCGCTTTCAGACGAAACCATCAGCTCAGCAGGTGTGAGTTCTTCTCCTTCATTTGCGGCCGCGATTATTTTGGAAATGTCTTTTTTGACCGGCGTTTCAGAGAACAAGTCCCCGGCTGCGGGAAATCGCAATTCAAGGTATTGGCTCAAAAAAATTCCATTAACGGGAAAGACAAAACTTAGCAAGCCAAGCAGCAGGAATAGTAATATGCCAAAGGCAAAGCTATGCCAGGGTTTGAACATTTTATAAAAATAGCAGAGAAGCTCTACTCTTATAAAGTTATGAAAAAGAGTTGTTCACAAACAATCATGAATAAAACCCTTCAGAATTTTATAGAATCTAACTTTATAAAAAAAAATCCATAGCTCCTCCGGTAAAATATCTTGTTGTGTTGGCAGGTCCTACTGCGGTGGGTAAAACGGCGTTGTCTATTAAACTGGCGCAGGCCTATGACTCGGTTATTTTGTCGGCCGATTCAAGGCAATTTTACAAGGAACTGAACATTGGCACTGCCAAGCCACACCGGCAACAATTGCAGGAGGTGCAGCATTTTTTTATTAATACAAAGAACATTGGCGACTTATATGGCGCCGGTCATTTCGAAAAAGATGCCATCGGCATGTTGAAAACACTCTTCGAGAAGCATCACGTTGTGTTTATGGTGGGCGGTTCGGGTTTATATATTGATGCGGTTTTGAACGGCGTGGATGACTTTGAGGAGGTCCCTATTTCGGTGCGTGCGGCGATTAACCAAGAGTATGAAGTTAAGGGACTGGAATGGTTGCAAAAGTCAGTGGAAGAAATTGATCCTGAATATTACAGAACCGTTGACCCAAAAAATCCACAACGTTTGATTAGATCGTTGGAACTTATGCGGCATACAGGAAGGACCTACTCCTCTTTTTTAGATAAAGGAAACGTGCAACGGGAATTTAAGGCGGTAAAGATTTTGCTCAACAGAAGCAGACCGGAATTGTACAAGCGCATTAATGAACGCGTGGATGAAATGATGGCAGAAGGACTTCTGGCAGAAGCCAAACAATTTTTCAGCCAAAAGAATACCAATGCTTTAAAAACAGTTGGGTACAAAGAGTTATACGAACATCTTGAAGGCAAGTACGACCTAAGTACCGCTATTGAAAAAATAAAACAGCATACCCGAAATTACGCCAAACGACAACTTACTTGGTTTAAGAATAGGGATTTATTTACGGAATTGGAGGCGAGCGATTTTGAAACTATTAAGGCTTTTATTGACGAGCAACTGAAAGATGATTGAAAAATTCGCATTCATTAGGGATTACGGGAAGTTAGAACGCCCCATTCGAAACGTTATAGCTTCGGAGTTCTTTATTCAAGCAGTGAATGCCACCTTTATGAATATTTTGCCTTTGTATATGACGCGAAAAGGCTATGCTGACGGCGAAATAGCGCTCTACATTACATTCAGGTTTATTGGCGTATTTGTTCTGGCTCTTCCCTTGGGAAACTTTATAAAGGGGCGAAGACTTATGCCTCTGTTTTTCATTTCAAACCTGTGCGTTCCCACATTTGGAATTATCAGTATCCTTTCCATCGCCTACCACCTTCCTTTTGTAACTCCTGTGGCGTTGATATTGTGGGGAGCATCCTTTACGTTCATGCAGATCCCGGTCTTTCCTTTTATTTTGCGGAATGCCCCTAAAATTCATCAAACGTCGGCCATTGCATTAAGTTACAGTACCTGGAGTTTTGGAGGGATAGTGAGTGGGATCGTCATTGCCGTGCTCGACTTCATCAATCCTGTTTTGTTTGATGAACAATTTATTTTATTGTTGTTTTCGGTTTTTGGATTTGGAGGCTTGTATTTTTTGAATAAAGCAAAAGTTTTGTATGAGGTAGTTGATGAGACTGAAAAGGTACGCTCTTTTTCTTCCGTTTATAAATACAAAACAGATTGGGGACTAATCACAAAGGCACTCATTCCAACACTCATAATCGCTACGGGAGCGGGACTCACAATTCCTTTTATTAGTTTGTTTTTTGACAAAGTGCATCATTTAGACAAAGGCCAGTTTTCACTCCTTAGCTTTGTCGCCGCGCTTTTGGTTGCCTATTTTGCCATGATGGTGCCAAAAATTAAAGAAAGAATTGGGTACAAGATCGCCATTCCAAGCACCCAATCGTTGGCAGTGATTTCGCTCGTAGCACTTGCTACCACGCAATACTACAGTCAGTATTCGATTGCGGTGGTGGTGGCAGGCGCCTGTTACCTGATACGACAACCCCTCATGAATATGGCCAGCCCTATGACTTCCGAATTGGTACTTAACTATGTGGGTAAACGTAATCGTGAAATCACCAGTGCCTTAACCTCCGCCATCTGGAGTGGTAGCTGGGTACTGAGCGGATTAATGGTGACCGTATTGTTTGTGTACCATTTTACATTCGCTAATATTTTTCTTTTAACCGCTTTGCTGTATGCATTTGGGGTCCTTTTATATTATTTTCTTATTTTAGATTACCATAAAAAGGAAGAATTGGGGCTGATTGAAAAATAAAACGCGATATCTGTTTACCGCCGCTCTATTGATCGCTTTGCGAGCTTTTCCGCAGTCGCTTGAATTGCAACTCCAACACGCAAACAGTCAAAAATTTACCGGATCCCTCTATGTATATGGTTTCAAGAATGGTGAAAAAAATGCGGTGGTTGCCATTTATAGACTTGACAGTTTATTGAATAAAACCGACAGTTCATTTTTAGATATTGGAAAAGTTTCTACTGCTGATTTTCTCGACCTGTATTCTGACACGCTTCATAATTTCCTGAATATCTACCTTCAGGAAAAAGAAAAAAAATTGGTCAGCATCCTGCGCTTTAACAGATTATTTGAAAAAGTAGCCCTGATAAATTCGGTTGATGTGGCGCGTCTGAACAGTGCCGGTGTGTTTGCAAACGATGTGTTGTATGAGGGACAAAACGTTTATGCGATAAAGATTGAAGGTGATAGCACCGGAAAACAATTTTTTCTCAATAAATATACCTTGAAATCGGAATTTCAGAATTTTGAATATACGTTCAAATGGCAATTTCCTTTTGAACGAAAAAATGTTGAATCAGCACATATCTTTTTTACTACCTCAAAACACGTGTATCTGTTTGTTCATAGAAGCGGAGAAATGCCGGGGCAGTGGGTGCTTCAGATAGATGCCCAAACCGGCAAATTTGTGAGAGGCTCTAAGTTAAATGAAAAAAATGAAACGAATACCTATGAGTACACTACCTCCCTGTTTGAAGCTAAAAAGCGTTCTCTGGTTTTGTTCGGGCAGAAATTTAATGACAAGGAATTAAAAGCAGGAGACCAAAAACTAAGTTTTACGAGTCAATCTCAGGTAAATTTATTTTTCGCGGAAATTGATTCGAGCGGTGAGGTAAAAACCAGGCAAGAATTCAAGATCCCGATTATTTCACAAAAAGGAGAGCAAACCAATTCAGAGGGTTTTATATTAAGGATGCCTTCCATTCAAAGAAATAAATTTGGTGATTATCTTGTGGAGGCCGACTTGTTTAAACTGCAATTTCCTGACGAATGTTTCCGATACGTCAACACCTTGCCTTTAATTTTCAAAAGCAGCGAAGAAAAACTCGTCCTTCAAAAAACCACCATCAACTCCAACAAAAACATTGATGATCTTTACGCCACGCGCGACAAAATGGATAAAAATGGTAGATTGTGTTACGAGGACAATTTTTATCACGACCGTCTTTTTTTTCAACGATTGATTTCACCCGGGAAGTTGGCCTTTAAAACAGATACAGGTCAACAGCCCATGTGGGTTCTTATAAAATCAGATCCGAAAAAAAACAAAATTCACTACTTTGTACTTCGACCTAAACCGAAAATCTATCAATTGGAAAAGACAGCAAGTATCGAAAGCAGCAGCCGTCCTAATTTTATAACGCTCAGTCCAAGCCGTTTTGTGATTACACGTCAGGTAGATTCAGGAAAATACGAATTGAAACTATATAATTGGTAAATTTGATGCTCGAAAACAAAACCATTTATGATACAAAGACGCCAAACTTTATTTTTAATTCAATTGATCTTTTTTGGGATTGCACTTTTGTTTGTGCCCAGTCTGAAAGTGGTTAGTGCTAACACTACTGTGCCTGTGTACTTGCTGCCATTATCCTCCGATACATTTTTAGCCACTCCAGGCCATATTGCTGCCGTTGTCGTTAATTTTAGTGCATTACTTTTGAGTTGTATCGCCATTTTTCTTTATAAGAAGCGAGAATTGCAGGCAAAACTCTGTTATGTGCTGATGCTGTTATGGCTCACAATTACCCTAATGATTGAGTTATGTCCTTTTGTAAAGCTAACGGAAAGTGTTACTGTTGTCGAAAACACTCATTTCGGGACCCTTATTGGCATCTTTGGTATGTTGGCTGCCTACCTGGCCTTGCATTATATCAGGAAAGACATTGAACTCCTAAAGAGCGCCGATCGGATCCGTTAGCCGTAAATCTTCCGGAATTTGATAATTAGGTTTGTTTTACTACCTTAAAGGTCCTTTTTATGAAGGATCTGCTTTATATTATTTTATGTGTTTTCTGCCTCAACTATTCTATCGCAGGAAATGATCCAACGCGTACCCCTGATACCTTAAAAAACTATACTATTATTACGAAAGCGCATTTGGTGCATCTCATCGATTCGGTATTTGATCTTTCTGATTTTACACCTAAAGATTATGAACTCTTAAATTATTATTCCAGCATCTTAAAAACAAATAATAGTGATTCAGTGCGCCTCACACATCTGGATTTGAAGGATTTGAGTTTCTATTCTCAAAAAGATGAATTGGCATTATTTCCGCTTTCCAATTTAGGTGATTTGCCACGCGAACAAGTACTGATTATAGAAAATGGGTATTTGAGTTATTATTCCCCGCCCATCAAAGGCATTGTTACGTCGAATTATGGTTGGCGCGATGGAAAATTGCACAAAGGAGTTGATGTTGACCTGAACAAAGGCGATAAAGTTCGTGCTGCCTTTTCGGGAAAAGTGCGAGTGGCCAAAAAACAGGGTGGTTTTGGAAACGTGGTGATCATTATGCACCCAAGTGGACTGGAGACGGTGTATGCCCATCTGTCGCGTTTACGCGTAAAAGCGGGTGATGTGGTGCTGAGCGGGCAGTTGATTGGATTAGGAGGGAGCACCGGACACAGCAGCGGCACTCATTTACATTTTGAAATGCGTTATAAAGGACATGCACTCAATCCCGGAGCTCTAATTTCTTTTGAGGAAAACAAATTGCACTATCACAGCATTGTGATCAAAAACACCGGTCAGCAACTCTGTGCGTTTCCTTCCAATAGCAATCTTTATCTGGTAAAGAAAGGCGATACCTGGTACGACGTGGCACATGCTTACGGCTTATCGTTAAAACAATTACTGGCACTAAATGGTGTGGGAAGAAGATATTATCTCAAGCCGGGACAACAGTTACGAATAAACTAAGTGTTCTTTGGAACCTCTTTTTAAAAGGTGATCTTAAATTCTTTTATTTCTTTGTCTCTTAAGATTTCCACTTTCGTTGAATCTCCCTTTTTGAAGTTAGACAAGGCCTTCATATAAGATTGAACATCTGTGACTTCAAAATCTCCCAGTTTTTTTACAACATCTCCCTTTTGAAGTCCAGCTTTAAATGCAGGCTTATTGTCGGAAACACCGTCAATTCTCATGCCTTGACCTTCGTAGGTATAATCGGGCATTACCCCCATGGTGACCTTAAAAGAAGCCTTTCCCATGTCGGGGTTTCTCGTTTTAGCGAAAGTAAGTTTGGGATAATGAAACGTCTTTTCAATAACCGCTGCAACAAAACCAAGCACCGCCACTTCACCATCATAATTAACTTTATTGGCATCATCCGAGGGTTTATGATAATCACTGTGTTGCCCTGTGAAAAAATGCAAAACCGGAATATCTTTTAAGTAAAACGACGTTTGATCGCTTGGCCCAATACCGCTACTGTCTTTTTTGAGGCTTAATGCCGAGTGAATGGAATCTAATAATGGCACGAAGATGGGAGAAGTACCCACGCCATAAATGATTAGTTTTTTTGTAGAATCATTTAATCTCCCAATCATGTCCATGTTTACCATGTAATTGATTTTGCTCAGTTCAATGTCAGGATTCTCACACCATTTTTTTGAACCTAATAAACCCAATTCCTCGCCGCTAAAACAAATGAAAAGGAAGTTATATGGCTCTGTTACGTTATTGAACGAGTAGTGCCTTGCCAACTCCATCACTCCGGCGCTACCGCTGGCGTTGTCGTCGGCGCCGTTGTGAATTTTTCCTTCAGGATTTGCATCCAAACTGTTGTGATCCTGCCCCAAACCAAGGTGATCGTAATGGGCACCAATCACTATTGTATAAGGCGCATTATTATCCAAAAAACCCACCACATTGTTCGCACTACGATCTCTTAAGCCCGCCGTTGACGTATCATGTGGATTTGAGCTCTTTTTAAAAACAAAAGGTTTGAGATAAGAATTATTAAAGGCGGTTAAGCCCGCTTTGTGAAATTGCTCGGCGATATAATTGGCCGCTTTCAGTTCCTCGGGGCTAGAGGTACCTCGCCCTTTCAGTTTGTCGGACGCGAGAAAAGAGACGTCCTTCTTAATATTTTTTTTGTTTAAGGTTTGTGCCCCGGAAAAAGAAACATTAAGCGCCAGGAGGCAGAGAAATAACGGTTTATTCATATTCAAAAGTAGTCATTTTTTTGAGTGAAAGGAATAATTTGAATGGGTTCGCCGGCCACCTGAGCACAAGAATTCGCCGAAAATTAAGATTTTATGAAAATGTGATCGGGAAGAAAGATTAAATTATCTTTGTGAATCAACTTATGAGCAAAACCATACAACAATTGCATATCGGTATTTTGGGAGGAGGTCAGTTGGGCAGAATGATCATTCAGAACGCCATCAATCTCAACTTAAACATATCGGTGCTTGATCCCGATAAAAATGCACCCTGTCGCCATTTGGTGAAGAAATTCACACAGGGCAGTCTCACCGATTTTGAGACCGTATATGATTTTGGAAAAGACAAGGACCTCATCACGATTGAGATTGAAAATGTAAACATAGAAGCGCTGAAAGCCCTTGAAAAAGAAGGAAAAAAGGTATATCCACAGCCTCATATCATCGAACTAATTCAAGACAAGGGCTCACAAAAAATGTTTTACCAGCGAAACAATATACCGAGTCCCGACTTTTTTCTGGTTGAAAACAAAAAACAGATCGCCAAATACGCTGATTATTTTCCTTTCTTTCAAAAGCTCAGAACAGGCGGTTACGATGGCAGAGGAGTTACAAAACTGGTGAGCCCTCATCATTTAGAAAAAGCATTCGACAGTGCCAGTGTGCTGGAGCGACTGGTTGATTTTGACAAAGAACTTTCGGTAATAGTGGCGCGGAGCGAAAGTGGCGAAATAAAATGTTTTCCTGTGGTAGAATGTGAGTTTAATCCTCAAGCCAATCTGGTGGAATTTCTTTTTAGTCCAGCAGACATTAAAAAATCGGTTGAAAAAGAAGCCATTAGAATTGCCACCGATGTGGCCGAAAAACTCGGCATCGTGGGTTTGCTTGCTGTTGAATTATTTCTGACCAAAGATGGAAAAGTGCTGGTGAATGAAGTGGCACCGCGACCGCATAACAGTGGGCATCACACCATCGAGGCCAATGTGACTTCTCAGTTTGAACAGTATTTGAGGGCGATTCTGAATCTGCCTTTGGGCGACCCGTCGATTGTGCGCGCAGGCGTGATGGTGAATTTGCTGGGTGATTTTGGATACGAAGGAATGGCAATTTATCAGGGATTGGAAGACGTATTGAAATTCAGCGGGGTATATGTGCATTTATATGGAAAGGCCCTCACGAAGCCCTTCCGTAAAATGGGACATGCCACTATTGTGGACGTAGATCTACTTAAAGCCAAACAAAAAGCCCGGATGGTAAAAAATACTTTGAAGATAATAGCTTAGTTATTATATTTAGTTTATGGAAAAACGTACATGCCCAGAGTGCGGTGAAGTTATTAAAGGCAGAATCGACAAAAAGTTCTGCAGCGACCTGTGTCGCAATTCGTTTAATAACAAACAAAACAGCGACAGCAATAATTATGTGAGGAACATCAACAATACCCTTCGAAAAAACAGGAGGGTACTTGAAGATCTTTTACAAGGGGACAAAACCACCGTGCCGAAACAAAAGCTGATTGACAAGGGATTTAATTTCAGTTATTTCACCAATCAGGTAGTTACCAAAAACAACCATACCTATGTTTTTTGTTACGAGTTTGGTTATTTGCTATTAGATAAGGAGTATGTCCTTATTGTGAAGCGAAAAGCCGATAGTTGAGAAAAAATCGGACAATTAAATGCTCAGTAAGATCTTACTTATGACACAGGTTGCAGGTTCAGGGTATCTCTGCCCTATTCCTCGTTGACGTAATATAATTTATAGAACTTAAGTCCGCGTTCTTCGTCAAAGCCCCTTTCCACATAATCGTGTTTTGAATGGATGTATATATGAAAGTTCTTATCGAGCTTTACCACGCTGCGCATGTACTTCTGATTCTTTTTAACGGCCGTTTGTGACACATCAAACTCATCAATGGCCGTGAGGTCCATGCGTTTATTAAAATCACTGCGGTAATCGTTAAAGGCCTCAATGATCTCCGGCTGCACCAATACATCTTTCTCAAAGTCCTTTATGTTAAACTTATCTTTTTCTTTAAAATAGGAAGTGCTTTTATTGAGCATCATCATTTGATCCTGCTTGTTTACGTTATTGGCCTCGGTGAGGATTTCTTCGCAGAAACCACGAGAGGTATCAATAAAATTCTTGGTGTGATAATACCCGTTTGGTTTAATGGTAGCATTTAAGAAATCCTCTTCCCAGTAAAGTGCGCACTCTGCATTGCGGTTATTGGTATCGATGATGCTCATCTTGTAGCCCTTCTTTTTGTCGGTATTGAATACCAGACAGCCTTTATCCAGTTTATTGATATTGATGCCATTATCACAATCCATATCAAAAGCATCCACGTGTTGAAATACTTTTAAATACGTTTCTTTGTTCTCTGTTTTAAAAAAACCAACCGCATCACAGAGTTCGCCGTCTACTACAGCGTCTTTAAAATAACAAACGTAGAACTCGCCTCCACTAATTTTGGGGTGCATGCTTTGATTGTACAAGTGGTTGGCCACTTCTTTTGACAACCGAATGAATTCGCTTCTTGACCCAAAAAGATCTTCACAGGCATTGGCCACACTGGCCAGAGAAATGTCGACCTTGCCTTTAAACTGATGGTAAATATCCGTTTTGAAAGGGCTGAGGAAATAGCGGAGAACAGTTTCTTTTACAAAATCATCTTTAAATTCAAATGTCTTATCGCTGCAGGTGAGTTCTTCTCCCAGGCCTTTGTTGCCAACGAAATGAATCACAAAATGAGTGAGCTGTGCCCTTGTAAAATCGATCATAAACGGTCTTTCTAAAGCCTAAATATAACCTTCTTCCCGACTTTGCTTTTAACAATATTTAAACAAGTTTTAAGTGTCTGAGGCCGAAATATATGACAAGTGGAATAGTTCTTGTGATATAAAAAATTAAATTTGTGTAACACTATACTATTACTGAGCCTCATGCAAAAAATACTTTCAAGGATCACCAAAAAAACGTTCGTTATCATTAGCGTCCTATTGTTTTCTTCGTTTACTTATTTTAACTACGTATTTGATAAAAACGATGTTATTTTTGGATTGTTGTTTGACAGTCTGAAACAATTGCACTATTCACCCGAAACGCTTGATGATGCCTTCAGTGAAAAAGTATTTGATTTGTATATCAATACTAATTTTAATAAACAGTTTTTGGTTCAAAGTGATATTGACGCACTCAGCAAATACAAAAAAGACATTGACGATGAGATTGCCACGCAACGACATGATTTTTACAAGGCCACCCAGGATATTGTGGCGAAACGGATCAAAGAAAAAGAGGCCTGGAGTCGTGAGTTTCTCTCTCGGCCAATGGACTATAACGTAGACGAGGAACTGGAGCTCGATCTCAAAAAAGCCTCTTATGCCAAAGATGAAACTGCGCTGAAGAACGAATGGAGAAAATGGTTAAAGTACCAGGTGATTCTGCGTTTGGATGAAGTGATGACGAAGGAAGAAAAACCGGATACCAGTGCAAAAAACAAAGATAAATTGGCCCAAACTCCCCCTATTAAAAAACCATTCGATTCTCTGGAAGTAGAGGCCAGACGTAAAACATTAAAATCGCAGGAGGACATGTTTAAACGTTTGTATAAAATTAGTTCGCGGGATCGTTTTGCTGAATTTGCAAATGCCGTTACGGGTGTGTATGACCCCCACACGCAGTATTTCGCGCCCAGGGACAAAAAACGATTTGATCAGGGAATGAGCGGACAATTTGAGGGCATTGGTGCTCGATTACAGTCGAAAGACGGAATCTTAAAAGTGAGCGAGATCATTGTGGGAAGTCCGAGTTTTAAACAAGGAGAATTAAAAGCCGGTGATGATATTCTAAAGGTGGCTCAGGGAAGTGCAGAAGCAGTGGACATCACGAACATGGATATGGAAGATGCCATTGAACTCATTAAGGGTAAGAAGGGCACGGAAGTTCGTTTAACCGTAAAAAAAGCTGATAACAGCATTAAGATCATTCCGATTATTCGGGATGTAGTGGAGATAGAAGAAACGTTTGCTAAGAGTGCTGTGTTAGACAATAAGAATAAGATCGGCTATATTTATCTTCCTTCCTTTTATACCGATTTTAGCAGGACCGGGGCCCATCACTGTTCTACTGACATGAGAAAAGAAATTGAGAAATTAAAAAAACAACATGTAAAAGGATTGATTATTGACCTGCGTGACAACGGAGGCGGATCTTTACAAGAAGTGGTAGAAATGGCGGGCATGTTTATTCCTAAAGGACCCGTTGTGCAAGTGCGTGGAAAAAATAATGCCGTGAACATTATGGATGATAAAAATCCGGAGGTTGTTTGGGACGGTCCCTTAGCTATCCTGATCAATCACAGCAGCGCGAGTGCCAGTGAAATTCTGGCCGCAGCCATGCAGGATTATAAGCGGGCAGTGATAATGGGTACCACCAGTTTTGGCAAAGGAACTGTGCAGTCGTTTGTAGATCTTGATAATTACTTGTTGCCGCAGTTTGATACCATTAAACCCATAGGATCGGTAAAGATCACCCAGCAAAAATTTTACAGAATCAATGGCGGTGCTACGCAATTAAAGGGCGTGACACCAGACATCATGTTACCCGATCCTTATGCATTGTTGGAATTGGGCGAAAAAGAATATACCAACCCCATGCCTTGGGATGAAATTGGCAAAGCGAGCTATACAGAATTCACTACCATTAATTACGGATCGGTGGATAAGAACAGCAGCAAACGGGTTTCAGGCAGCAGTCAGTTCGCCCTTATTGAACAGCAAGCGAAAGAAATCAAATTAAAGAAAGATGACACGAAATACAGTTTGAAACTGGACGTTTTTAGAGCGGAACAAAAACAAATTCGTGAGCAGAACAAAAAATATGAAGATCTAAAAAAAGAGATCAAGGGCTTTAGTGCCAGTTTACTCGACGAGGACAAACTCAAGGAGGCCAATGACACCTCGCGATTGAATCGCGAAGAACGCTGGGTGAAGAATGTGGCGAAAGATGTGTATATCCATGAAGCTGCGAATGTGATCAATGATTTGAAATAGTAAGTTTGTAAAACCTATTTTTCTGCACCCACACTTTTGGTTCTTTAGATCTAGGGCCTCGGTTATGCATATCGTCCGTACAGGTCTTTCTCTACCGGCTTACGGCCCAATTAACGTTCTTTCAGCGGATAATCATTTTTTTTATTTGCACTCATCATTTTCCGCGTGCGTAGTCACGTGCACCTAAAATCTAAACTCCCAGGTGCTATGCAATATAAATAATAATACACTATCTATCTACGGACAAGTTTCATTGCAAAAATTCAATAAAAGCGAGACAACTTGCTTAATAGGACGTACTGTGCCGCTTCTGTTGTTATGCTACCGCGCACGGGGGTACAATCTCATATTGGTGGTGCGTACTCTACCCGAACGAAATTTGTGGTTATTAAAAACACAAAGAGTGAAACTGAAGTTTAAAGGATAAACAAAAAATTGTAAACTGAACGCAAATCGCCTTACCGGCTTTTTGACTTAGAAGGAAAATCCTATACCGAATGTTAAAATAAAATTGTTGAGGGAATTGGCCTTCACTCCGGATCTTAGATTAAGCCCCTTGTAATCGACTATTATGCCGACTTCAAAAATTGGTTTCAAACTCGATTGATCTGTATTTTTCATCCAAAATTTCCCCTGACTTTTGCCGGAAAAAAACTTTTCTATGTTTTCATAAACAGGGTACGCTCCTATTCCAGCCCCCAAATACAACCAAATTGGATAAGCCAAGGCCTGCGTCAATCCAATCAGAGCTTCTTTATTTGCAATTCTTGTTGAACCTGCACTGCTGATGGAATCTTTTCCACTTTTGGAAAAATCCTCATTTTTAAAGTCACCATCTGACTCTGTAAAGGCGTCAGAATTACACCTAAAGGATGCATAGAATCCTGTGCTTCGATTTCTGATACCGCCAAAGGCAATCCCAATGGGGCATTTGTAATCATAACAATAAGCTAAAAAAACTCTATTTGGTCTTAAATATTTGGCAATTTTCTTATCACATTTTTTTATCAACTCATCTGTAACTCCACTATGATTACAGGAATCTTTGGCATTTAAAAAATATTTTTTAGCAAGTATTAAGTCATTGGCGTCAGGCATTTGCATCATATAAAGCGCACTATCATAATAGACGGAGCATATTTTTTGTTTTAATTCCTCAATATCCCTATCGTCTGACGCCCTTGCTCTATAAGCACTATAATATTGTTCCATGCCTTTGATGTCTCCATCTCCAATTGCACTTTCACAACTTCTTTTATAAATTTCGGCTAAACCTTGCTTCAGGTCTATTTTTAATTCAGGAAGATCCTTGGAACCCGGGGCAATCTCGTTTGTTATTTTTTCTAATTCCTGATAGGTAGATAATGCTTGTGAAAAGTTTTTGGTCTTTAATAAAGCCGCCGCTTTTATTTGTAAAGCATTCGCACGTTGTAATTTATCCTTTACTTTCTCAAGCGCCTTGTTAGCATCTGCTATACACCCCTCATAATCTTTTAGATTTAATTTTGCCCGTGCCCTTTCGGCATAGAGCCAGCCCTCGGTTGGAGCAAATTGAATTGCAGACTGGTAGTCAATTAATGCTTGTTGATATTTTTTCAGCCCCATTAAACAAGCGGCTCTATACTGAAAACCGCTTGGATCAGCGGGAGCAAGTTCAATCACCTTTGTATAATCTACCACTCCTTTTTCGTATTCGCCGGCAGATAAATAATAGCTTCCCCTATCGGCCCAACCCAAATGATCATAAGGAGCCAGTTCAATTGACTTGTTATAGTCATTTAAGGTCGCAGTTTTATTTCCGGTTTGATTGTAACAACGTCCGCGCATTCTATAATACGCTCCTTTTGTTGCTAAAAGTTTTATTGCTTCATTATATTCATTAATAGCGGCTATAAAAAGTTGATTTTTTCTTTTTTTCTCACCTTCTTCAAAGTACTTTTCTGCTTTAGCCATTTCCTCCTTCAGTTTTCTTTCATTTTCTGCCGCAACCTCAAAAGCCATACTTTGCGCGCTTTTAGTGGCCATTATTACTCCGCCTGCTAAGCCAATTGCATTGGTAAAGCTTTCTAATGCCCCGCGGGCAACAAAAATAAAGTCACCTCCTTCATCTCCAACATTTTGAATGACTCCAAATTGGGGAAGAGTTCCGCTGTTATTCGAAACCGGTTCTTCGATACTGTGAAATAACTGACTGGCACTAAAATATTTTGTGTTATTACTATATAACTTTTCGAGCAAGTACTTAACAAACACACTTTTATTCGGCACAGTTTTTAATGTACCGGAAGTGATCGCTTTTCTACTTTTCAATTCATATTTTTGCTTTACAAGCTCACTGACATCATCCAGTGCAGAACGGGTTTTAAATATACTCCCGCTAAAACAGGCATCCGATATTAAAAGCGTGTGTAATGATTTTATCTTTTTAATATCAACAACCAATTGGTCATTATAAAGCCAATTTGAAGGGTTTCCGGCTTCAGCATCACAGGGAAACCAATAGCCAATTTCGTTTTCTGTTTCGTAGTGGCCATGGCCGGCGTAGAAAATAAGTAAATTGTCTTTTGGTGTAATTTTTGTTGCCATTTCGCTGAAAGCGATAACAATATCTCTACGCGTTGGGTTAAGCAACAGGAGTGTATTCTCTTTTTCAAATAAGTAATGCGCGGCAAGCACCTCTCTCAGCGCCAAGGCGTCTTTAATTGGCAAGCTGTCTAAATCCGGAATACCGGGATCAACATAATTACTTGCGCCAATTATTATTGCATAGTATTTTCCCAGGTTGTTTACAGTGGCTTTATCCTGAGAATGCAGATGCCCAAAGCAAAAGATGAAACCAACTATGAAGGTTGAAATTCTCATGGATAAGTAAAAATAGTTTTTTTTGAGCAATACTTCAAGTTAAGCCGGGTCTGAACTTATTTCGTGAATTATTTCCCAGTTAGGCTTAGCTTCCAGCTACCTCTTTCTTAACAGTGCAGTAGTACATCACCAATTCCGTTTCCATTGTTCACACAGGGGATACAATATCGCAGGCAGAAAGCACCTCTTTACATGATTTGGCAACTCTTTGCCCCGAGACCGGGGGCCCGAGCATCTATCAAGCTAGAGCCTTATACAACACTATTTACCAAACCCTTCAATATTTTCAGGATTGTATCGAGGAAACAAGTTCAAGACCTGCATCACAAAACCAGGTTCCGACAATGTCAAGTATTGCAGAAATTAAATGGGATGTGGACTTATTTCCAAATCCTGCCCAGGACCAAATTAGAATTGTAACGAGGAATGAAAGTGAATGGTTAAAAGTGAAGATTAAGGATCTTTGTGGTCGAGTAGTATTTGAGTCCAACTTCGGATCAAAGCAATTTATTACTACCTTTAATTTAAGCTTGATAAACGGCGCTTATTTTATTGAGATCATTAATTTCAGAAATGAAAGCACCACCAAAAAACTACTCATTGCTCGCTGACGGAAAGCGGTTTCGCATTCCGTACACATATCAGTCATTGATTGTCTTCCTGTTGTTGGTTTCATTGCCCGCTGGGGCACAGATTGCAAATTATGTAAACAACCCGAGTTTTGAAGAAATAACACCAACTGCTACGGTAAATCCTTTTGCGGGTGCTGCATACTGGGGACCAATAAACAGCACCGCATATTCATATATGTTACTGAGTAGCCTACCACCACTTAATTCTGCTCCATACTCATCCTACGGCTTTCAATTTCCTAGGAGCGGAAACAATTTCATTATTTCTGACTTCTACTGCACATGCTTATTAAGAGGGTATCCCAGGAATAAACTTAAAGGGTCTTTAAGTGCTGGAAAGACATATTGTGCAAAGTTACATGTGGTAAATACCAATAATAATCTGGTGGCAATAGAAAATTACCAAATGTATTTTGGAGATAGTATGCTCGACACAATCACAAAGTGCGACATCCCACTGGTATATCTTAGCCCACAGATTTCTAATACATTTGGTATTGTAACCGACACACTAAATTGGATTCCCATTATCGGTACTTTTGTCGCTACTGGATCAGAAAAGTATTTGATGCTCGGTAATTTTAAGAGCAATGCAGCAACTAACACACTTTTAATTAATTCTCCAACTTTGACTACAATGTCAAATGATATTTACATAGATGATGTAAGTGTAGTTGATCTTGATCTACCGGCATATGCTGGTCAAGATGCTTCAGTAGCTCTTGGTGACAGTGCTTTCTTAGGCCGCCAACCAGATGTTGGTATTGATGAAGCTTGTCAGTGGTATAGATTACCTAACACGGCCACTCCTATTGCCACTGTTGCGGGTTTATGGGTAAAGCCGGTCGTTACTACAACTTATGTTGTGCGTCAACAGCTTTGGTGCAGTGGTCCAAAATGGGATTCAGTCGTAGTGCACATGAATTTAGTTGGCTTGGCAAAATTAAAAATGCTCAATGATGAATTAGGCGTCTTCCCACAACCAGCTTTAGACTTCATTGAGCTAAAAATATTCAATCCCCAATTTTTTGCAGAGTTTAGAACTTTTGTTGTTTATAACAACCTCGGTTGGCTCATCAAGGAAGAAGAATTATCATTCAAAGATAACTCCGCGAAAATAAATATTTCCGATCTTTCACCCGGCATCTATTCCCTTCAGCTTCGAAACAAAAACTCAGAAACTATCACTCGCAGATTTGTGATCGCAAGATAGACTCAAATCAAAAAGTGGAATTGAAAAAAGGAGTCCCTGAGCTGTCCTCCCTTTTAATAAGTTAGCAGAAATAAGAAGCAGACACGTGCCGCGTATACCTACCCAAAAAGGGCTCTCAATCTGCCTGCACGATTCTATCTCTTTAAACAATGCAAAAATGGCCGGATAATACGTCCGGCCATTTTTTATACATATTGATTATTAATCTTATTTTTTTCGTGGTCCAATCAGCATGAGCATCTTCTTGCCTTCCAAAGTTGGTAATTGCTCGGCCTTACCCCATTCTTCAAGTTCATTCGCGAAACGAAGTAGCAAGATTTCACCTTGCACCTTAAAAACAATTTCTCTTCCACGGAAAAACACATACGCTTTAACTTTACATCCTTCCTGAAGGAATTTGATGGCATGGTTCTTTTTGAAATTAAAATCATGATCATCGGTATGAGGTCCAAATCGAATGTCTTTCACCACAATTTTAGCAGCTTTGGCCTTTATTTCCTTGGCTTTTTTCTTTTGCTCGTAAAGGAATTTACCGTAATCGATAATCTTACATACAGGAGGATCAACGTTCGGTGCAATTTCAACCAGGTCTAGACCCTTTTCGCGGGCCATTTCAAGTGCTCTCGCAATGGGATAAACTCCTGCCTCAATATCATCACCTACCACGCGCACTTGCGGCGAGTTAATACGGTTATTTACTTTATGAAGTTCTTCTTTAACGCCCGGACGTCTGAATCCGGCTTTTAAGCCTCTGGGTTGTTTAAACACCGGCTTATCACCTGTTGAAGATCCCGTTCCTGTAGTTGTTGGTGGTCCGGGTTTGTTTGTTTTTGGAATAAATGGTTTCTTTTGATTGATAGTGACCTCCGCTTTTTTAACTCTACTGTGTAATTATTCTATTAATTATTATTTGTTTTTTTTTATTCCGGCACTGATTTCTGTGCAAAATCACCGGCAATTAGTTCCTCAACATAGGCTGCAAAATCTTTAACGCTGAAGGAGCCGATATCGCCTTTTCCTCTTGCTCTCACCGCAATTGTATTTTCAGCTTCCTCTTTCTCACCCACCACCAACATAAACGGAATCTTTTTTATTTCATTGTCGCGGATTTTCTTCCCTATTTTCTCATTTCTATCATCCACAAATCCACGAACATCAAAATTACTCAATAAATTTAATACATTTTGGGCGTATTCGTTATATTTTTCGGAAATGGGCAGTATGGCCACCTGATCGGGTGTGAGCCAAAGCGGGAAATTTCCTCCGCAATGTTCGATCAATACCGCAATAAACCTTTCGAGACTGCCGAATGGCGCACGGTGGATCATTACGGGACGGTGCTTTTGATTATCACTGCCTGTATACTCTAATTCAAAACGTTCGGGCAAGTTGTAATCAACCTGAATGGTTCCCAGTTGCCATTTTCTTCCAATGGCATCTTTCACCATAAAATCTAATTTCGGTCCGTAAAAGGCGGCTTCCCCTAATTCCACCACTGTTTTCAGCCCTTTTTCAGCGGCCGATTCAATAATGGCTTTCTCGGCAAGGATCCAGTTTTCGTCGGAACCAATGTATTTTGCACTGTTTTCGGGATCACGCAGGGAGATCTGAGCGGTGTAATCTTTAAAATCGAGGGCATTAAAAACGTACAACACGAGGTCAATTACTTTGCAAAATTCTTCTTTTACCTGGTCGGGACGCACAAAAAGGTGTGCATCATCCTGGGTAAAGCCACGCACGCGGGTTAAGCCGTGCAATTCGCCATGCTGTTCGTAACGGTACACAGTGCCGAACTCGGCATAGCGCACCGGAAGGTCCTTATACGATTTTGGGGAGGACTTATAAATTTCGCAGTGGTGCGGGCAATTCATTGGTTTGAGGAAAAATTCTTCTCCCTCTTGGGGTGTTTTTATGGGTTGAAAAGAATCCTTGCCATATTTCTCGTAGTGACCTGAGCAGACGTATAATTCTTTTAGCGCAATATGTGGTGTTACCACCGGTAGATAGCCTGCTTTTGTTTGGGCTTTCTGAAGAAATTGGATCAAACGTTCGCGCAGCATAGCTCCTTTTGGAAGCCAGAGCGGTAACCCCATTCCCACTTTTTCGGAAAATGTAAACAATTCCAATTCTTTCCCCAATTTGCGGTGGTCGCGTTTTTTCGCTTCCTCCAGCATGGTGAGGTATTCTTTCAGTTCTTTGTCTTTGGGAAAAGCAATGCCGTACACGCGGGTAAGCATCTTATTTTTTTCGTCACCTTTCCAATAGGCACCTGCAATGTTTAATATTTTTGCAGCTTTAATGAAGCCGGTATTGGGGATATGCGGGCCACGGCAGAGGTCGGTAAAATTTCCTTGTGAGTAGAGCGTGATGTTGCCATCGTCCAAACGTTCCAGCAGATCTAATTTATATTCATCGCCCTTTTCTTTAAAATAAGCAATGGCATCACTTTTAGATATTTCTTTGCGAACATAGGAATTGGCTTGTTTGGCAAGTTCCAACATTTTTTGCTCTATTTTTTCGAAATCGGCAGGAGTAATTGTTTGACCATTGAGGTCCACATCGTAGTAAAAACCATTTTCAAGCGGCGGACCCACCCAGAATTTTACGCCCGGATAGAGCGCTTCCAAAGCTTCGGCCATGATATGGGCAGACGAATGCCACAAGGTGTTTTTTCCCAGAGGATCGTTCCACGTTAATAAATTCAGAGAAGCATCGGCGTTAATGGGCCGATTGGCATCCCATACTTCATTATTTACCTGAGAAGCTAAAACGTTACGCGCTAAGCCTTCGCTGATGCTTTGTGCAACCTGCAGAGATGTTGTTCCTTTTTCATATTCACGAACAGAACCATCGGGGAGTGTAATTTTTATCATATTGTTTTATATACCTACCAACAACGTAGGTTTATTTTTCGAGAGTAAAGATAGAATTTATTTTTGGATGAACAGCAAAAATACCGTTTAAAAGGCCCTTTAGGCTGAGGTCGAAAACGGGCGCTCTACCCTAACAAATATTAACAGGAGCAAACACAATGTGGTAAAAACTCACACGTTTTTGATTTATTTAATTTACATATCTTCACGCTTTACATTTTATGGGAAATTACATCTTTTTAGTTTTAGTTTTAGCTTCTTTTTTCGGACTTAGTAAACTCTTTGTGAAGGCCGGGGCCGAGGGTTGGAAAGCCTGGGTGCCTATTTATAATTTTTACATTCTCGCAAAGTTGCTTGAAAAGCCCTGGTGGTGGTGTTTAATCATGGTTGTACCAGGAGTTAACATCATCATGTATGGTGTGTATGGATTTAACGTGGCCCGTGCTTTTAATAAATTAAGCAATAGCGACATGTTTCTTGCCATTGTACTCCCCTATATTTCGTTTGTGAAGATAGGTTACGACCCTGCTGCAAAATTTTCGGGTTTAAGTAAATACAAGCTGGAGCCCAATAAATTCATAAAAAACTGGGTTGATCCCATCATTTTTGCCGTGATTGCCGCTTCCATTATTCGTGGCTATTTTATTGAGGCATTTACCATCCCCACTTCCTCCTTGGAAAAATCGTTGATGGTGGGTGACTTTTTATTCGTGAATAAATTTGCGTATGGACCTAAGATTCCTCAAACACCCTTGTCTTTTCCGTTTGCACATCACACCCTGCCATTTAGTGAAACTAGGAAGTCGTATTTGGAGTGGATTAAGTTGCCTTACTTTAGGTTACCAGGTTTTGGTCATGTAAAAAATAATCAGATTGTGGTTTTCAATTACCCGGATGGCGACACGGTGTTGTTGAGTCATCAAAACAGCAGTTATTATCAAATTGTTCGTGATGAAGCACAAACTATAAAAGGTTATGACAGCGGCAAACAACCCGATGCGTATTATCAGGGAGAAGCTTGGAAACAGATTAATGGTCCCGAAAAACCATACGGCAACATTGTGGCCCGTCCGGTTGATAAACGTGATCATTACGTGAAACGTTGTGTGGGAATTGCCGGCGATAAATTCGAAGTACGAAGCGGCAGCGTTTTCATAAATAACAAAGAACAAGTGATGCCCGAACATGCGCAGCACCGGTATGTGGTAAGAACGAACGGCACTATTTTTGGAGAGAATTCGGTAACTGCGGAAAACACGCATGCCCTAAGTAATTTCAGATTATTGGATGAACTTGATATTTATGTGTCGGAAGCCGGGAAAGTTGGAGAAAGTGCCGATACGTGTTATTATGATCTCAACATGCCGGTAGATGTTGCCGAAAAAGTGAAAATGATTCCGGGAGTTTACACGGTATCCAAAAAAACGGAACCTCTTAATTACTACGATTACCGTGTGTTTCCGCACAATCCTGTTTACTCCTGGAACAACGACAACTTTGGTCCCTTACAAATTCCAAAAGCGGGAATGACGTTACCCATTGACACCCATAATTTGTGTTTGTATCAGAAGATCATGAACACTTACGACGACGGTATTCACGAGGTGGTGGCAATGAACGGAAAGGTGTTGTATGATGGACAAGCCATTAGCAGTTATACATTTAAACAAGATTACTATTTTATGATGGGCGACAACCGTCATAACAGTGCCGACAGTCGGAGTTGGGGTTTTGTGCCTTACGACCACGTGGTGGGTTCCCCATTCTTTGTATGGTTTAGTATGAAGTATGCCGATAACAATCCTATTAGTGGCAAATCGGTAGTGGGTTCTTTGTTCAAGAATAGCAAAAACGGAAAATTCCGCTGGGAACGTTTTTTGTGCTATGTGGAAGACGGGAAATTGCATTCAATTAAGATCCCTTTTCTCCTTACGATCTTCGGCATCTGGGGTTATTCAAAATGGAATCACCGGCGTAAATTGAAATTACAAAAAGCATCAAACAAATAATAAATATTTATGGTCGTTTGAAGCAGGTAAGCTGGCTAGTAAGTGCCTGCATTGCTTTAGTGATCTTTCTTTTTTTGAAAGGTTTTGCCTTTGATGTGAAACGTGTAAATAGCAGCGACATGCTTGCCAATTACAAATACGGAGATGCCGTTGTTATCAAAAAACTTCTCAATTTTTATGCGGTAAATGATGTGGTGTATTTTGAATTTCCATCACCCGATTCAGTCTTGACCAAGACCTTTCTCTTGCAGCGTGTTGTGGCCTTGCCGGGAGATACATTAATTATAACTGATAAGGTGGTGTACGTGAATGGGAAATACCTCGACCGAAATGCGGGTGTGAAACACAATTATTTTTTAAAAGCCAAAGGCAAATTGGACAGTGCTTTTTGCGCAAGATATAATTTAACTGAAGGTGGAGAAATATCCGATAAATTAGATTACAGTTTTGCCTTAACGCGGACCGAATACGAGTCAATAAAAAGCGACTCCATGATTGTGTCGATCGAGCGAAAATCAGAAAAATCGAATACACCCGATGAAAATTGTTTTCCTTACAGCCCACATTATCCCTGGAACCTCGATCATTATGGGAAACTGTACCTGCCCAAGATCAATGATACCCTCGCGCTTGACACCGTGAGTATTCAACTTTACTCCGGAATAATTCACGACTATGAAAAAAATAATCTCGAGGTAAAACGAGATAGTATATTTATTAATGGAGAACTGTGTCATACGTATGTGGTAAAAAAGAATTACTATTTTGTGTTGGGCGATAACCGCGACAATGCCATTGATTCGAGAACATGGGGGTTCCTTCCCGAAAGTCAGATTTTGGGTAAGATAATTTACCCCATCAGACGTGCGCAATGAATTGCCTTCTCTCTTCGGCCTACTGGCCTAATCTCCACTATTTTTATTACATAATCAATTCTGAGAAGGTTGTGATCGAACAAATGGATCATTACCAAAAACAAAGTTTCAGGAACAGAACGCAGATTCTTTCCGCCAACGGCGTGCTTGACCTCTCGGTTCCAGTTATTAACAGAGCACCTAAAATCTTGGTGAAAGACGTTGAGATCTCTTATCAAATGCCCTGGCAACAAAATCACTGGCGAGCACTCACCAGTGCTTATAAAAATTCACCTTATTTCGATTTTTTTGAAGATGATATTAACACTTTTTACACACAACTTTTTCCTTCCTTATTGGAGTATAACAGGCAACAACTACTGGTTATTCTAAAACTACTTAAATTGAAAAAAGAAATTCAATTTAGTACTAACTACGAAACCAAAATAGTCGAAGGATCGGATGCAAGAGATTTGATTCACCCAAAACTTGATTTCAGATTGGATGCACGTGTGAATGCTCAATTGCAAAACGGGTACTATCAAACTTTCGGAAGTAAATTTCCATTTATGCCAAATCTCAGCATTCTGGACCTCTTATTTAATACGGGTCTGGAGACCGTAAATTATTTGAAAAGCCCTTCAGCGATGAGACCCTAGCGACTTTTGGAGTCGTTAAAGGTGGTTCTGTTACCTGCTTTATCTTCTACTTCCAATCTAAACCTGAGCAGTCCCTGAGGGGTATCATCCTCGTAATAATAAATTATCTGATCTGATTTGGCATCGTATTCGGCTACTACCCATTTTTCATTGAGGTACAAGTCATATTTACCAATGCCACTTAATTTATCGGTAACGTGAAATGCAATGGCATTCGAAACCCCTTGTTTCATATTCTTTAATGATCCTTGTTTTGATTTCACGGAAGGAGGAATTGAATCGATAAGCAGTTCATAGCTGTCGAAATTCTTGATCATAAAAAATACGGAATCATTTCTAATTAGTGAATTCGTCACGGAAGAGGAGTTTTTTAAAACAAGTTTACTTGCCCATGCCTTAAACTTAAGAGGCACTTGAAAACCTATGGTGGCCGCGGAATTCAAATTCACATAAGGGGGAAGAATTGCTATTTTGTTATTCTTGATTAACGTATTTTCAAGAATCACCGACACTGAATTATACAAGGTATTTGCAGGAGTAAACAGTTCCAAACCATTTTCACGGACAGTAGTAGGTTCGCTGCAGTTGACTAAATTATGCCCTTTAAAAGAAGGAGATCTGTAAAAATTAAACTTGCGAGTTCTTACGTTGAAGTTCAATGCAGAACGATTTCCGGATTCGTCCCTTAACACTAATTGCAGGCTTTGGAAACCGGTATCGGGCAGCAAGATTCTTCCTTTGTCGAACATTGATTTGTATAAATGTTCGGGATAGAGTGTGGGCAAAAAACACTTCTGAAATTTTATTTTTCCCTTGGTTTCACTAAACTCATTTACATACCGACCCTCACTAAAGGGAATATCATCCATGGCGTGTGAATAGATCAATCGCCCATTTAGGTACAATTCAGCAGAATAGATCCCGTTTGAATTCCCTTTGAGGGCGGTTTGATCAAATCCCGAAAAAGCAAAACCAATAATGGCGTGATCTAACGTGATCTTATCGCCATCGAGGAAGAAACTATCCAGAGTGTTCTTCTTCACTTTGTAGCTGGAAATAAATTGAGGTGAGGTAGTATCGGCAAGATCATAGAATGCGATGTGTTCGATATGAGGGGCTGTTTGATCGTGAACGTCATAATAAGCCATTGGATTTACAGGCATGTCACGTACCTCCTCTCGCACCTCGAAATGTAAATGGGGGCCCGTAGATCCCCCTGAATTTCCTGATAAGCCAATTATCTCATTCTTTCGCACAAGAACGGTATTGGCAATCGGTATAAAATCAATCTCATTTTTTTGCTGTGTGTACTGCTCTTTTTTAATCTCGCGATCTAATTTTAAACTAAAAGAATTTAGGTGGGCGTAAACGGTAACCCTGCCACCGGGATGTGTAATGTAAACGCATTTTCCGTAGCCCGTGGCGCTCACGCGGATTCGAGACAAATAACCTTCCTCTGCGGCATACACCGGAAGATTAACCAAGCCGTTGGTTGAAAAATCGAGACCCGCGTGAAAATGATTCGGACGAAGTTCACCATAATTTGCCGTAATGGTAAAAGGTGAGTCGATTGGCCAGCAAAAATGTGTGTTCTGTTGTGCCGGTAAAGTAATGTTGGCAAGAAAAAAAAGTGCAATCACCCTGTTGATGTTTAACCGGAAGACTCCTTTAGTTATCAATGGATGTACGAGGCTTTTCATCAGTACGGATTCATGGCGGCACCATCGGCCAGTTCAGACTCATCGGCCAATCTAAAAAAACAAAGGAAGAAAACAAAAAAGAACACTCCCGCAGATGTTTGCAACATGCTTTCCACCATAAAATTCATAATGATGAGTAGTGTAAATAAAAACAATATAATTTTCCTCCGACGAATGGCATATACGAGTTTTCCAACGGTGAACGTTAGTAATATCAAAAACCCTACGATGCCTGCACCAATAAATGTTTGAAAGAATTGATTATGCGCATTTAAATGGTGTTTTGATGCACCCAGCAATCCATTTCTTTCATAGCGCTTGTAAAGTTCGTCGTTTGCGTCTCCCACCCCTGTCCCCATCAGCCAATTGTGTTTAATCAACTCCATTGATTGCTCCCAAATGAGGATTCTCACGGTGGTGCTTTCGCCGGAAGTTTTGTCGATATTTTGGGAGGAAAGGATCTTGAGGGAATTTAACCTGCTGAAAGATTCCGGAAATACTTTTATCATCAGTATAAGAATTACCAAAAGACCGACCGTAAAGACGGTTATTACTTTGAAATTGAGGTGTTCTCTCCATTTGTAAAGCAAAGCCAGGGGCAAACACGTAAAGAAACTAATCATTCCCAATTTAGAAGAACATAAAAAAATAGTCGCAATAAATATAGACACAAAAAAATACGAACTGTAGATCACACTTTTTTGAGTATGGAACCAATTCCTGTATAGTAGCAATACAAAAATAATGGCCAGAATGAGGTACATCGAAAAATAAGAGGCGTGAATGAGGTCAGAGAATAATGTGTAGAAAAGGTATTCGGGTTGGCCATTCGCAACGTATACCAAGGCGCGGGCAATTAAGTAGAGGCAGGCAAAAAAACATCCCGAAACAAAAGAAATGACACATCTTTTTAAGATGGCGGGTGGCCATTCAAAACAAAAGAAAAGATAAGGAAACAACAGGAAGCTCAATTTCACTTCAAGGCTGAAGGCGGCTTCCGTTTTATTTTGAGAAAGCAAAGCACTGAAAACGGTAAACGCAAAAAAACTGTAACATAACCAAAGCGTTTTGTTTTTCAATCCTGCGCGTAAGTGCGAAATCTTTATGTTAAAAAAAGACACCAGGATCCATAAAAAGACAGTGGTTGATAACACGATTGTGCCAAAGGGCAAACAAAAACAAAATAGAACCGGGAAAAAATAAAATAATTTCTGTTTTAGAGGAATTTCCATTGCTTGAGTTCACATTTTCATGTACTAAAATAAGAATACCTTTTTAGAAGAGGCTATTTATTGCGCTATTTACTTACGGTTTTACTAACAGGTAAGAGTTTTGTAAGCTGTGTGTAAAATTGTGAGGCAATTTGCTCCCTGTTAAAATTCTCCATTACAAATCGTCTGCCATTTTCGCCCAGTTCTTTCGTCAAAGCGCGATCTTGCTCCAGGGTGTGAATTCCGGCAATCAGGGCTTCCACATTTTCGGGTTCCACAAATAGACCCGCTTTGCCTTTTGTAATAAACAAGTCTTTGGCCTCCCCGTCAACTCCCAATAAAACGGGGACTTCCATGGCCAGATTTTCAAATACTTTAGATGGAATGGCCCCCAAAAAAAGTTCAAGTTTGCGAAGCGGAACAAGAGCCACATCTACTTCCTTCAAAATACCAGGCATTTCCTTTTTTGAAACGGCATCCAAAAAAAACAAATTGTTGAGTTGAAGCTCGGTTTTTAGCTGCAATAATTTTTCTTTTTCGGGACCATTTCCCATTAACACAAATTTTACATGTGGCTGTGTTTTGAAACGTTGTGCAGCTTTCAAAATGATTTCAAGGCCCTGAGCAATGCCTATGATACCAGCATACATTAATACAAAATCAGTTGGAGAGAATCCCAATTTTGACCTCCATCCGGTGCTTTTCGTTTTAGAGGGATCGTAATAACCAAGATCCACCCCATTGGGGAGCCAATATGTTGGGACTGTAAGAAAACGCTTTCCAATATCTTTGCAGATACCCTGTGTTTGTCCGGTTACCAGCACCGATCGCAAGTATAATTTCTTTTCCAAATTATAGGCGAGTTTTAGCAACAATTTATTTGTCACCACACCAAGTTTTTCGGCACTTTCGGGCCAAAGGTCGCTTACATTAAAAATAAGACCTGCTTTTTTTCGTTTGGCAATGTACATGGCGCTGTAGCCCAAAAACAAAGGGGGCGATTCGCAGAGCAAAAAATCAAAATCGCCTTTTATTTTTCGTGAAGCTAGGGCACTTGAAATAACAAAGGAAAAATAATTTCGCAGGCGGTTAAGTATGGATTTACTTTTTGAAACAAAAATACGAGAACGGTATACCGAAATGCCTTCCATATTCTCATGCAAAAACTTTTTTCCGCGATATTCAGGATACACCTCCATTTTCGGATAGTTTGGCATGGCAGTGAGCACAGTGACCTCAACGCCTGCTTTCAAAAGGCGCACCGCAAGTTCGAAGAGGCGATTTTGAGGTGCCCCAACTTCCGGCGGAAAATATTGTGTAAGGATAAGAAGTTTCAAAATGCAAATTAGTTTTTTAGAGCGTCGTAAAATGCCTTGTGAATTTTACTTCGGATGGCCAATTTGGTAAGTTTATTGTCTTCCGCATTTGGATACACGCGATTACTTAAAAACACTATCACCAATTTGTTTTTTGGATCGGCCCAGGCAAAAGTACCTGTGAAACCACTGTGGCCAAAGCTTTCGGGACTACATTCGGCGGTAACCGGACTATCTTTGGTGGCATCCAATTCAGGTTTTTCAAAACAAAGGCCGCGGCGGTTAGTAGGACAAAAATGGCAAGAGGTGAATTCCTTTACCACATTACTGTCAAGTATTCGAACGCCGTTCAACTCGCCCTTATTCAAATACAGTTGCATTAATTTTGCCAAATCAAGTGCGTTGCCAAATAAACCTGCATGAGCCGCTACACCACCCATCAGTGCGGCTCCCGGATCGTGCACATAGCCTTGGATGATCTGTTTTCTGAACTTTTCATCATTTTCGGTAGGTGCAATTTGCAATCGCGAGAAATAATTTAGAGGCGTGTATCTCAATCCAATTCCCACATCAGCGTAAAGACTTTGCACATAATCATTAATTTTTTTCTTCGACTGGAACTCAATGATCTGCTGCATAAAATAATACCCCAAATCACTGTATAAATACGTTCCGGGCTTCTCTATTTTTGAACTCACCAAACGTTTGTAAATAGAATCGTTCATTCCCTTTACCACATATAAATTTGTTGCCACTTGTGTGGGAAATAATTCAGTTCTTGTATTTGAATAATAACCCGGCTTAAATTCTGAATTTTTCTTTAAGGTAGATTGATAGAAAGGGATCCACGATTGCAAACCTGCCTGATGTGTGAGTACATCTTCAATAAGAAGCGGGCCCTTGTCTGTTCCTTGAAGGTCGGGGAGATAATCTTCTAATTTTTTAGTGTAATCAAATTTACCATCTGATCTCAGTTTCATCAGTGCCAAAGAACTTGCCGCAATTTTGGTAACGCTGGCAAGATCATACATGGTGCCATTATCAACCTGTTTCGAATATTTGCTGTACGTATAGGAGCCAAAAGACTTCTGATAAATGATCTCACCGTTTTTCATGGCAACAATCTGGCAACCCGGGTAGGCTTGCTCTGCAATACCAGCAAGGGCAATACTATCAATTGCTCCAAATTTTTTCAAAAAGAATTTTTCCTTCATTTGATCGTTCGACACAATTGGAGGCGGCAAGGTGAGTCCTGACTCACTTTTAAAATATTGGGTGCTTACCGGGAGCTTTCCATTTACTTTAGAAACTCCCATGATGGCATTGCCACTGGCTTTTAGCAAGGAAGGCAGGTTTTCGTAGGCCATGATCACTGCTCTAAAATTAGTAAGTGATTTGACCTTATTCAATAAATAAGGATTGGTGAGAAGTACCAGCGTGGTAGGTCTGAGTCGGGCTATAGTATCGATAAGGCGGAGGGTTTGCTCCCCTACTCCATAATTATTATCGGGCTTGGCGCTGGCCTTGTTGATCTGGATTACCACCAGATCACTTTCTCTGATTCTGCTGAACATATATCGGACTGCCGTGGTATCGGCATCGTGTTTTAGTCCCACATGTTCGGCATAGCCATAATTACGCATGGTGCTTATCAATGCATTCTCTTCTTCTTCTCCAAAAGAGATTTCCAGAATACGCAAACTGTCGGTTTGTTTTAAGGGTAAAAAATTATTCTCATTCTTTAATAAGGTGATGGAAGCCTCTGCCAATCGATCATTGAGATCAGCACTTTCTTTTGAATTAATTTCTTTTGCCAAATTGCGGCTGGCAATTTCTTGTTTGATATTAAGTCCGCACCAATATTTTGCACGTAACAATTTCATACAGCGTTCATCTATTAATTGCTGCGTTATTTTTCCTTCGACGATCGCCTTTTTTATTTCCAGCAAAGCCTTTGGAACATCGCCGCTAAATAACAATATGTCATTGCCCGCTAAGAGTGCCATCACATCCACTTTTCCGGGTTCGTAAGCAGCGCTAACTCCCTTCATATTGAGGGCATCGGTGAAGATCAATCCCTTGAATCCCATTTCAGTTTTTAGGAGATCAGTAACAACGCGGGGCGATAAGGTGGTTGGTAAATTTTTTGATGTATCTAAACTTGGAACATTTAAATGGGCCACCATGATGCTGGCCAAACCCCGATCGAATAAATAGCGGAATGGATAAAACTCAAGAGTATCTAATCGCGCTCTAGTAAACGATAAACTTGGTAAACTCAGGTGTGAATCACTATCGGTATCACCATGTCCCGGAAAATGTTTGCCGGTGGCCATCACGTGTTGATCTTGTAATCCCTGCATATACATGGCGGCTTTCTGTGCCACCTTAAATTTGTTCTCCCCAAAACTTCGCATGCCGATTACCGGATTGAGAGGATTATTATTTACATCGGCCACAGGCGAAAAACTTACATGTACACCCATTCGTTTGCATTCTTTGGCAATTTGACTTCCCAATTGATAAATGAGCGAATCGTTTTGAATGGCGCCAAGGGTCATTTGTTTGGGATATCGCGGCACACTGTCCAAACGCATGGCCAGACCCCACTCGGCATCCATACTGTAAAGCAAAGGTGTTTTGGCTATGGACTGATAATAGTTGGCCAATTGACTCTGACGAAGCGGACCGCCTTGCATCCAAATGAGTCCGCCAATATTGTAATTCGTCACCAGATCGCTGATCTCTTTCACATGTTTGAGGTCTTTGTTACTATAGGCTGCAATCATGAATAGCTGGGCAATGCGCTCATCGGGACTCAGGGAATTATATACCGAATCAACCCATTTATTTTGTATGGAAACAAAAGCGGGGTCCTGTTTTTTTTTAGGTGGCACCTGAAAGGAGCACAAGGACAGGATGGCAATGGCAATAAGGAAACTGGTAATAAATCGATTCATCTGTATAAAGTTAAAGGTAATAGAAAAGCAGGAAGTGCTGCATTTAGAATGTTTTTAACAAAGAGGTATTGATTCACCATAGAGGACATACTTATAAGCCTAAGGGAATCAAAACCTGAGATAAGGATGGTGTGTTAATGGGACCGGGGAAGGAACTGGGGCATAACTGGGACATCTCTGGGACATTACCGGGACATCACTGGGACATCTTTTGGAAAATAGCGGCTTTTTTGTTATTTTTATTAGACCAGCAAATTGCGTAAGAGAATTTTAAAGAAAAAAACTCTAATAATAACAGACCAATATAAAGATACAAAAATAAAAACCAATGGCAAAGCAGAAAGGGTTAATAAAAATAAAAGGAACAATTGGAAATCTGTCTTTTTATACAACGAAGCATGGAGATGTTGTGAGGACTAAATGGGGGCCAGATAGGGAGACGCGTAAAAATAATCCCGCATTTGCGGAGGCAGATAGAAACAGTACTGAGTTCGGCGGGTGCTCGGCATCGGGCAAGGTCTTCAGGCAGGCTGTGGCTGAACTTATAAGTGGGATTTCAGATAGCGACCTCAATACCAGGGTGAATTCATTGATGATTGCCGTAAAAAACCTCGACGAAAAATCAGCGCACGGGAAGCGGAACGTAGGCATGGGACTGGTGAATCCTAAAGCGGTTAATCTGTTTAAGGGCTTTAACTTTAATAAAAATGCACCATTAGATTGGATATTAAAAGCACCATATGCGATTGACCAAAAGACAGGCTGTATTACAATTAAAGGAATTGCGGAAAAGGGCGCGATCAAATTTCCCAAAGGGGCAACACATGTATGTTTTTGCGGTGGCTGGGCCAAGATTGACTTCATTGAGAAAAAAGCTGACATAAAAATTAGCGGCGTAAAAACATTGCCAAGAAACACTGAACAAGAAGATGTCTTATTAAAACCGAAAACAGCACCGAAAATAAAGGGCAAGGATTTATCTGCAGCACCAGCTCGCTCAAAAGCGCAGCGCACTTTTGTCGTTTTAAAAATAGGTTTCCTTCAGGATCAGGGAGGTAAACACTATCCGCTTAGTGACACCAAATATAATGCGGCGGCGGTTATAGGGGTTGGATAAACGACCGGTGGCCGGAAATATTTCGTATCTTTGATATGCTTTAATTATTAGAGTTGACTCTTTGAATTCAAAGTTTTGAAACAGTTTGCCAAATATATTTTTTCAACGGTATTTGTATTACAGTTTTGCCATAACCCTTACAGGGCGCAGGTCACCCTCACGTATACATTTACCGGATCCCCAGAATCTTTTACGGTACCTTCCTGTGTAACCACATTGAGTCTTACAGCCAAGGGCGCTCGGGGGGGCACTAATGCAATGGGGGTACTTGGAGGTTTAGGCGGTACAGCTTTTGGTGTACTGACCGTAAGCCCCGGGGATGTTTTGACCATTTTCGCAGGCGGCACTAATGGTTATAACGGTGGCGGGCTTGCCGGCGTTTCGACCTGTACCGTGGCCATTGGTGGCGCTGGTGGTGGTGGCTCAGATGTAAGGCTGAACGGCAATTCACTAGCTAACCGGGTAATTGTTGGCGGTGGAGGAGGGGGAGCGGGGGGTAATAGAATAATGAACTGCGGCAGAGGTACCGGCGGCGGCGGCGGCGGCGGTTATTATGGGGGTGGCGGCGGTGCAGGTAACCCAGGCATTAGTGGATATGTGTTGCCTACGGGTGGATCTCAAACAGCCGGTGGCATTGCTGGCACTTCTGGTTGGGCCTTTTGGCAAGGTGGTTACGCGGGGACTCTGTGGACAGGCGGGGCCGGAGGTACAGAAAGCTATGCCAACCAAGGCTCGAACTTCACCGTCACCGCTTTCACCGGAGGCGATGGTGGTGGACTCACAGGAGGACCAGGGCAGTACAGCCTTTGGAATGGAGAGATCTACACGGCTGGTTGCGGCGGAAGCGGCGGTGGCGGTTCAAGTTATCTTGGCAGTCTTTTAAGTGCCTACACTACGTCAGGCAACATCAGCGGTAGTGGTGAAGTGGTAATCAGTTATACCACGAGCATTGGCGTGATGCCACTCAATTTTATACAGGCTAATATTTGTGTGGGTGGCAGCGCCACATTAAACGCACCGAGTCAGGTGTCCTATACTTGGAGCACCGGGTCAAACTCTTCCAATGTTATTGTGTCGCCTTTAGTCAACACCACTTACAGCGTTTCGGGCACCAATTCGCTCGGGTGTATTTCACTTGGTGTTATTACGGTAACGGTTGATGGCACCCTGCCGAGCGTAACAATTAACAGCAGCAGCAACTCAATTTGCCAAGGCAATTTTGTTACGCTCAGTGGCGCCGGGGCCAATTCATACACCTGGAGCGGGGGCGTGAGCAATGCCAGCCCGTTTATCCCCACTTCAACTTTAACCTATTCCATAACCGGCGCAAATGGCTGTGGCACCGCAACAGCGGTGGTAACCGTTTCAGTGAATCCAAATCCTACGCTTTCTGCAAACCCCAGTTCCGTTACCCTCTGCCCTGGAAATTCAACAGCACTCAGCGCTTCAGGTGCCAACTCTTATACCTGGACGGGCGGGATTCTTAATGGTTCCGCATTTATTCCGCCCTCTACCAATGTATACACCGTTACCGGCACAAACGTGTTTGGCTGCACTGGCACATCAACGGCAGCGGTTACTGTTTTGCCGGGCCCTTCGCTAAGCCCTGTGCCTTCGCCTTCGTCGCTCTGCATGGGTGAAACTTGTACTATTTCTGCTCAAGGAGCCGGCAACTATACCTGGATGCCGGGAGCTTCCAACGCCTCCATTATTACCGTTAGCCCTACCATTACTACCGTGTACAGCCTCACCCAATCCATAGGGAACTGCATAGATATAAAAACTGTTTCAGTGATCGTCAATGGTCTTCCTTCCGTCATCGCCATGGCTTCCCCATCCATCGTGTGTTCCCTAGGCAATACAACTTTATCAGGCGCGGGCGCCTTGGGTTACACCTGGCAACCGTATGGGGGAGCAGGCGCAACTGTGGTGGTATCTCCAACTGTGAGCACCATCTTTACACTCAGTGCTTCCGATGGCACCTGCGCCAATTCCACAACCGTGAGCCTTATCACACAACCGATTCCAACCCTTACCATAGCGGTTAGCCCTTCCGTAGTTTGCCCGGGTGATTCCGCGACGCTGACCGTCAGCGGGGCTTCGCTTTACAACTGGATGCCGCCAGCAGGGACTGGCTCAGCTATCGTAGTGAACCCTTTCGCATCCTCATCTTATTCGGCGACAGGAACAAACAGCCTTGGTTGTTCTTCTACCGTTTCGCAGTTCATCTTTGTAAAAACGATTCCTCCCATCAACATATCGGCCACTAATCCATTAGTTTGTAAGGGGGGCACCTCCACCCTCAGCGCCCTGGGCGCCGACACATACAGCTGGACTGGCGGACCGGCAAATCCTATATGGGTTGTGAATCCTACCAGCACTGCAACTTTCAGCGTTAAAGGTACTTTTATCAACATTGGTTGCGCCTCAATTCAGACAATAACTGTTGTGGTGTTTGAGCCCCAATTTACCATTACCGGCAACACCGCCGTTTGTGTAGGTGGCACCGCTACTTTAACTGCCACCGGCGCTTTCAGTTATATCTGGAATGGCAACTTTCCTTTTCCATCCATTTCGGTTTCGCCAACGTTATATACGGTTTACCAGGTAAGCGCCACCTCTTCTTCCAACAATGTAATTTGTACAAGTACACAAAGTATCGGGGTACAGGTCAATCCCAATCCGACCGTTACTGCCGTTGCGAGCAGAAGTGTGATCTGCAAGGGAGAAAGCGTAAATTTATTAGCCTCCGGGGCTACCACTTATACCTGGAATACTTTTCCGCCCGGTGCTTCAGTAACGGTTGCCCCTGCCGGGCAGCAGAATTATACAGTAACAGGCACCGACGCTAACGGATGCCGCGATGTCGCTTTTGTATCTGTAAAAGTATCCGCCTGCACGGGCGTGAAAGAAATTGAAGCCAGCAACGTTGAACTATTGATCTGTCCCAATCCCAACCGGGGCGAATTTGAAATTGTGTGTCCTTTAGACATCAATCTGAGCCTTGTAAATGCCGTCGGTCAACTGATTAGGTATATTCACCTCAGCGACCTGAATAATCACAAAGAGCATATTTCTATTGCTGCGCCCGGTGTTTATTTTATTATCGACAGGGAAAACAAACAATTGTTCACACAAAAAATCTTTGTTGGGAATTAACCCGGTTCAGTTTTTCTGAGTTAATAATGTGTATGGCAAAGGGGATAGGCCTCTAATACATACTTGCAGGCATTTCCTGACTTGTCCGATTTACGTCAGCAGCTCTAATTTTCGTAAAATTTCGATAATTGTAGGGTTTAGACTCGCTCTAATAGGGCTTTCTTCGTTGGTTATCTTATTTTTTAGTCATGCATCTGCTATTTTTTTGCACTCATGAATGAATTTTCTGTTAGAAATTTTTGTTTTAAGTTCTATGTACTTTGATATTACAAGCACCATAAAGCAAATAGGTAGATGGAGTTTTTTTAATAATTTGAACTTTGAAAATATTGGATCGCAAAGTGGCAAAAACAAGGTGGAAGTGTGCTTTGAAATTGCAGAATAGAACGCTACTTAATACCCAGATTTTTGAAAGTAAATGCCCACAAGTCTGCAAACTCATCAATTTGTTTGCTTGTTGGTTTTCCTGCACCGTGTCCGGCATTCACATCAATGCGAATGAGACAGGGATTAGGTCCGGTGTTTTTTTCCTGCAAGGTTGCAGCAAATTTAAATGAATGAGCCGGTACCACACGGTCGTCATGATCTCCCGTTAAAATGAGCGTGGCGGGATAGGCCACTGATTTAATATTGTGTAAGGGCGAGTATTTATATAAACACTCAAATTCTGTTTTATTATCGCTGCAGCCATAATCAACCGTCCAGGCCCTGCCAATCGTAAATAAATGAAAGCGCAGCATGTCTAAAACACCTACAGCCGGAATGGCCACTTTGCAAATATCAGGACGCTGAGTCATAACGGCACCTATTAGTAATCCGCCATTGCTGCGGCCGTGAATGGCGATTTTAGTATAAGAGGTGTATTTTTTGGACACCAAAAATTCGCAAGCTGCAATAAAATCATCAAAGACCGTTTGTTTATTGCATTTAGTACCGGCTTTGTGCCATTCTTCCCCGTATTCTCCTCCACCTCTGAGCGTGGGGACGCAATAGATTCCGCCGGCTTCCAAAAAAACGGCTCGGTCAATTCTGAATTCGGGAGCAATTGAAATATTAAAACCACCGTAGCCATAAACAAAACATGGCGTTTGCGGAGTCAGTTGCAATCCTTTGCGGTGAGTAATAAACATGGGAATCATACTTCCGTCTTTGCTCGGAAAAAATACTTGTTCGGTGATGTAATTTTTAGAATCGAATTTACAATTGGGACTGAATAACAATTTACTTTCAAAAGTTTTGCCATCTAAATAATACGTTTGCTCAGGACTTGTGAATTGGGAAATACTGTAAGTAGCGAAATCGTAATTCTTATCGGTATTAAAAGCACTTAAACGACAAATCCCCTGCAAAGGAATTTCTTTGAGACGTTTGCCACTCATTTCATATAAGTAGAGATGCGAGCTTACATCCTGCAAATAATTGGCAATGATCTTAAAATTGCAGATCCGAACCCCTTCTAACAAATGAGCCGACTCGGGAATGAGCGTGTTCCAGTTTTTTATTTCGGAATTCACCACATCGATGGTGACCAGTTTGTATTTGGGTGCGTCTTTGTTTGTGAGCACATAAATTCTCGGACCATCGTTATCAATGATGTTATAATCATTATTAAAATTGTCGGAAATACTTACAAATTTTCCTGCCGGATCGGTAAGATCTTTCACCATTAGTTTTTCACCGCTGGTGCTCTCACTGGTACTCAGAAAAAGAAAACGTTGATCATCACTCACCCAGGCCCCAAAATTATAATTGGGGTGATCTTTGTCTTCAAAAACCAGTTCGTCTTTTTGCTGCTCAGCTCCCAAATGGTGCAAATACACTTTATGATTCTTATTTGATTGAGAAAGTTCACTTCCTTGAGGTTCATCGTAACGACTGTAATACACCGAATTGCCAACCCAACTTGCTCCGCTGAACTTCACCCATTTTAAAACATCAGGCAAATCTTGTTTAGAGGCGATATCTCTGAAATGAATTTCTACCCAATCGCTTCCTGCTCGCGAGATACCATAAGCCAGAGTTTTTGCATCTTTGGAAATAGACGTGCTGTTCAAAGAAACAGTGCCATCTGAGGAAAGAGTATTTGGATCTAATAATACTTCCCCTACATCGCTTAAGGTGTTCATCACAAAGAGCACGCTTTGATTTTGTAAGCCATTATTCCGACTGCAAAAGAACAGATCACCCTTTTTGTAGGGAGCCGTTTGTTTGTTGAAATTCCATAATTCGGTGAGACGCGCCTTTAACCTTGCCCGCGCTGGCATCATTTTGAGATAATCTTCGGTGAAACTATTCTCACGTTTCACCCATTCGGCCGTATTGGCACTCCGGTCATCTTCCAGCCAGCGGTAAGGGTCTTCCACCTTGGTACCAAAATAATCGTCGGTTTGAGTTTGTTTCTCGGTAACCGGGTATTTCACAAGCCCTTGCGCGGGAACTAAGAGATGAAAAGCCGTGCTAAAGACGATGATGTAGGAGAAATTCTTCATTTTTTCAAAAACAGATTGTTAATATGTAAATGTCGGCCTTCAGATACTGATGAGAAGTACGCATATTTTTGTAAATGTAGATGATAAATACCGGATTTTCAATTCACCGTCTCCTCAACAAACGATCCTTTCACTTGGCTCTACTGATATTTCTCTGCACGTTTGTTCTCAAGGCCCAGCCACCACTTCTCAGAACCTATAACTATATTGATTCATATGCCGAAGAAGCCATTGAACAGATGGTTCAATTTAATATTCCTGCGAGTGTGATTCTGGCTCAAGCCATTCTCGAAAGCCGCAGCGGAACTAGCGAATTAGCGAAACGTTCCAATAATCATTTCGGAATAAAATGTCATAATGGCTGGGAAGGCGACACCATTTTAAAAGATGACGATAGTACCAACGAATGTTTCAGGAGGTACGCCAGCATTGATGAATCTTATACCGATCACAGTTTGTTTCTTTCTTCTCGTCCGCGTTATGCCTCTTTGTTTTATTTATCCGTAAATGATTTTAAAGGCTGGTGTTATGGTTTAAAAAATGCCGGTTATGCCACTTCACCCGATTATGCCGACGAACTAATTAAATTGATCACCGATAAAAAATTATACGAGCTCGACGCGTGTGAAAAACTGGACCGAAAACTTCTGATTAGAAAACCCGAAGCAGGCATCAAGACCTCCAAATTTGCCGGTCGCCAACCAAGTCTGTATGATTTTGCTCATGCCGATCTCTTGTTCTTAGACGAACGCGATGTCTTGGTTCAAAGTCTGAAGCTGCATGTATCTAAGGCTCTCAATGAATTGGACGAGATCGCCGAAAAATAAGGTCTTCTTTATTCACATCTAATTATTCCCGAAAAATATCCCCGGCAAAGTATCAAATTGTTAAATTTGTGCTTTAAATTTTTGATTATGGAATATAGGATAGAAAAAGATACCATGGGCGAGGTAAAAGTACCGGCTCATGTATATTGGGGTGCTCAAACCGAACGCAGCCGTAATAACTTTAAAATTGGTCCCGAGGCCAGCATGCCTAAAGAGATTATTTATGCCTTTGGGTATTTAAAAAAAGCGGCGGCACTGGCCAATCACGAATTGGGAGTACTTGCGAAGGACAAATGCGATCTCATTTCCAAAACCTGCGACGAAATTATTGCCGGCAAACTCGACGATCAATTTCCGCTCGTGATTTGGCAAACCGGCTCGGGTACACAGAGCAATATGAATGCCAATGAAGTGATTGCCTACCGGGCGCACGTGATGCAGGGCGGTAAATTAGAAGACGAGAAAAAAGTCCTACATCCTAACGACGATGTAAATAAATCACAATCGAGTAATGATACCTTCCCCACCGCCATGCATATTGCGGCATACAAACAAGTGGTAGAGATCACCCTTCCCGGTTTAGAAAAACTACACAATACCTTAACAAAAAAAGCCGGAGACTTTAAGAACATTATCAAAACCGGTCGCACGCATTTTATGGATGCTACTCCATTGTCGTTGGGCCAAGAGTTCAGCGGGTATGCGCAACAAATTGAGATGGGTATCAGAGCGCTTAACAATGCATTGGGAGCTGTGAAAGAACTCGCTCTTGGGGGCACTGCGGTGGGTACAGGACTTAATACCCCAAAAGGTTATGATGTGTTAGTGGCCAAAAAAATTGCGGAGTTAACGAAACTACCATTTGTTACGGCGCCCAATAAATTTGAGGCACTTGCGGCACACGATGCCCTGGTTGAATTAAGCGGCGCTTTAAAACGTAACGCGGTTTCACTTATGAAAATTGCTAATGATATCCGGATGTTATCATCGGGACCCCGTTGCGGCATAGGTGAAATTATTATTCCCGATAACGAACCGGGTTCTTCTATTATGCCGGGAAAAGTAAATCCCACTCAACCCGAAGCCATGACGATGGTGTGCGCGCAAGTAATTGGCAATGATGTGGCGGTGACTGTTGGCGGTTCAATGGGTCATTTTGAATTAAATGTATTTAAACCCGTGATGGCGGCCAATGTTTTACAGTCGGCCCGATTGATTGGCGATGCCTGTGTGAGTTTTAATGATAATTGCGCCGTGGGCATTGAGCCAAATCTGCCCGTTTTAAAACAACACCTCGAAAATTCATTGATGCTGGTAACTGCATTAAATACGCATATTGGGTATGAAAAATCGGCCAAAATCGCCAAGACAGCGCACAAAGGCAATAAGACGTTGCGTGAAGCTGCGATTGAGCTGGGATATGTGACCAACGAACAATTCGATCTTTGGGTGCGTCCCGAAGATATGATTGGAAGTTTGAAGTAATTGTTATTTTTTTTGGGCGTGCCCCTCATGAAACAGAAGCAGGACAAACATCAGAAAATTCTGTTTCATGAGGGTCGGGCTGCTACAGGCTTACGCACTGCCTCGCCCAAAAGTACACTGTACTTTTGTCGTGCTTCGCTGCGGCCTCCTCGCCTCGCCAAAAAAAGGCGAGTCTGCGGTGGCTAAACCTTTCGCATCCCTCACGCAAAATTCAGTACCTTGCAAATCGAAAACAACCTATTTTCAAAATAAAACACCATGCTAAATTCAATAGAACCAAAACAACTCTGGTCAAATTTCTCGGCACTTAATGAAGTGCCACGCCCTTCTAAAAAAGAAGAACGTGTGATTGCGTTTATTGTGCAATTCGGAAAATCATTAGGCCTACCCACCATCCGCGACGAAGTTGGAAATGTGATCATCAAGAAACCGGCCAGTGCCGGAATGGAAAAACGTGCCACAGTCTGCTTACAAAGTCACTTAGACATGGTACATCAAAAGAATGGCGACACCAAATTTAATTTTGACCAACAAGGCATTGATATGTTTGTGGAGGGTGATTGGGTAAAAGCCAGAGGCACCACACTTGGTGCCGACAATGGTATTGGCGTGGCAAGCATTATGAGCATTTTGGAATCAAAAACAATTGCCCACCCCCCTTTAGAAGCTCTCTTTACAATTGATGAAGAAACCGGAATGACAGGAGCCCTAAACTTAAAGGGAGGTTTATTGGAATCAAAATACATGCTAAATCTTGATACAGAAGATGATAAAGAACTGACCATTGGTTGTGCGGGAGGAGTGGATGTAACGGCCACAGGAAAATATTCAAATGAATCGGTAGCCGCCGGTAGCAAGGGGTACCGCATTTCGGTAAAAGGGTTAACCGGAGGGCATTCGGGAATGGAGATTCATTTGGGGCGAGGCAATGCAAACAAATTGATGAATCGCATTCTTTCACAAGCTACAGAAAAATTTGGTGTTCAAATTTGCACTATTGACGGAGGAAGTCTGCGCAATGCCATTCCTCGCGAATCGGTAGCAGACATTAGCGTTGATGCGCACCACGAAAAATCATTTATGGAATTCATTAACCACAAAAATTCCATTTTAAAAGCGGAGTACAAAACTACAGACCCTAATTTAGTTTTACATGCAGAACCTATTGCCACTCCAAAAACTGCCTTAAACAAAAACTTTCAAGGGCAATTAGTACGCGCCCTGTACGCTTGCCCCTGCGGTATTTACCGAATGAGTCCCGATATTGACCGCCTTGTGCAAACCAGCAATAACTTGGCGCGTGTGTTGGTAAAAGAGGGCAGCTACACCATTCAGTGTTTAACCCGCAGTTCGGTAGATTCAGAAAAAATGGATTTGGCGAATGCGATCAAATCGTGTTTCGAATTATGTGGCGCTTCTGTGGGGTTTGCAGGCTCTTATCCCGGCTGGACACCAAAACCGGACTCCTCTATTGTAAAATTAATGAGTGATTTGTATACAGAACTTTACAAAGAACAAGCCCATGTAAACGCCTGCCATGCCGGACTTGAATGTGGCATTTTGGGTACCAATTATCCTGCCATGCAAATGATTTCTTTTGGTCCGAATATTCGCGGGGCACACTCTCCCGATGAATGCGTACAAATTAGTTCGGTACAAAAGTATTGGAGCTATTTGCTGGAAGCGCTTAAGAGGATTCCGTCCTAAGAAGGATCGGTTGGAAGGATCTCTTACCGACAATATTATAATTGATTCGACTCTCTTGTCTGTGTCGCGTGATTACATTCCGATAATCATATTGAGCTTTAGGAGCAGATGAATAGGGCAAAGCTAAGTTCCGCTTAAAATTTAAGCTTAAGAATCTGCTTTTGCTTATTTTGGTTTTCTACAACAATGGTATACCAATTCCCCGGCATCAAAGCCAACGCAGTGCTGTCAGCTTTTTTTTCAACCTCAATCACATCTATGGGAATCGCAATTTCATCATTCTCTTGTGCCAAATAGGCTTTGATAATTACCGGAAATGAAATTTTAATATCATTCACCAAAAACTTTGGTTTATAAAATTGAAAAAGCCAGTCAGGTCTGTTGTATAAGAGTTTTGTGCGAGGATGATAAACAAAGATGTCGCTGCTTTTGCCCCCAATTCTGAAGTTTACGGGGATGGTGACACTACTGTTTCGTATTACTTTAAAATACTTATAGTTCAGTTTACGATAATAGGGGTTTTCAAATTTTTTGTCGGAATGCTCGCTGAGTTCCACCTGATCAATTGTCAAAGGGTCAATGCCGGTGCACTCTAAAACTCGTCCGGCCATTGCTTTTTCCCAGCCTTCCACTTTTCCCTCAATTAAATGACCAAATCCGCAATGGATGAGTATTTTGGCCTTTGGGTTAACTTCTAATACTCGTGCAATATTTCGTGCTTGCTCAATTTCCCGCAGTTTGCCATCCACACCCCCTCTTGCCTCATAGGCAAAAACATAAAAACCTGTTTTAATTGCCTGTCTTATCAAATTTCCATATTGCGGTTCCCGGGTATAATATCCTGAACGAAGGGTAGGATATCCCCTATTGTTTAAGACGGTATCTGAATGACTGAGAGTTTCAGCCCCAAAAAAGGTAAATCCTGATTCATGAAGCTTTGCCAAGAGCAACATGGTAAAAAACCGGTGATAAGGTACGTGGTGAGCTTCATTAATAATCACGATCTGACTCCCCCTCGCCTTTTCAACTATGTATTCAATAGCAGAATGCGCCCTAAAATCGGAAGTATCAAAGTAAATATCCTGGGGTCCGGTCTCACCCATTAACTGATCAAAAGCCTTGTGAGCGGAGAAGTACCGTCCTATAAAAGAATACTGCTCAGCGGCCGTATTTAGATCCTCGGGGCGCACACAAAGCTTTCTGATATTCTCTGTGAAATTATAATTAGTGGATAAACCCCCTCGACAAGGGTTATGATGACCCCTATCGCCGCTGCCCTGGGGAGCTCCGCAAGCTCCTAAAATGGCTAATGCCAATACGTATCTCATCTGCAAGAGCATTTCCCTTTTTCTTTACATACTCATTAATTTATTTCAATTGCTCTTTACCCTAGCATTAAATTTCTAGAGTATACTAAATTTAGTTATTTCTTTTCAATATTCAATTATTTAAACAAAGTAAAGATATGAAGATCGCACAAAAATGTCGGAAAAAGCCGGAATCAATATCGAGAGTTCTACAAAGGTTTCGGGACAAGGCTTCAGAAAATTTTTCCGAAAATCTTCGTGCCTGCGCTACCGCTCAGTCGGGCTCAATAGCCCACTTGGCTATTGCCGGTCTTTGATCATACTTGAATTCGAACTATTTTTTCTTTTCCAATTTGCTTGATGCTTCGACAACACTTCGACACCCTTCGACACCCTTCGATTCCCTTCGACACCCTTCGACAACCTTCGATACCCTTCGATACCCTTCGACGGGCTCAGGGCGGGTACTCAGGTCGAGTGCTCAGTGCAGGTCTCAGCACAAGTCGCTTCGACAACACTTCGACAAGCTCAGTGCAGGTCTCAGCACAAGTAAAAAAGATGGGCATAAAAAAACCGCAATTAAACAAGGTTCCGACCTTCGCGGAACTCTTGCTTAACTGCGGTTCATTAATAGTGCAGACTCGTGAGGTCTTTACCTGAAACTTTCTATTTCGTTACAATCACTTTCTGATTTACTTGTCCGTTCTCATTTTGTCCGGAAATCATATAAATTCCAGAAGCCAAATCACTGATCGATACCACATGTCCATTTTGAGCAGAGAGTTCGATGTGTTTCACTTCCTGTCCCAGTTCATTACTAATCTTCAAACTGATATCTGATTGAGATGAAATAGTGAGTTCGCCGGCGCTTGGATTTGGATAAATAAGCACAGATTGATTTCCGCTAGTCAACTCCGAAACTCCCAAACAGGCATTTACTATCACTGAGATCAATTGTGAACCTTGACATCCGTTTATGTCAATTCCGTTCACCGAGTAGATGGTAGTGTTGTTTGGTTTTACCACGATAACAGATCCTGTTCCGGCAGCGCCCCATGAATAGGTAACAGCTCCGGTGGCTGTGAGTGTATTGGACTGTGCTTTACAAATCAGAGATTTAGTAGCCACCACAGTAATTGTTGGATTTGGGAAGATGGCCACCTGCACTGTTTTAGTAGTGGGACAGCTTACTGAACCGGAAGTGGTATTTGCCACGCAGGTGTAGATAGTTGTGCTTGAAGGTGATACCTGAAAACTTCCGTTACCACCCATAGGCACTCCATTCCATGTATACGAAGTCGCACCGCCGGCAGTTAAAGTAGCAGTACCACCCGGACAAACGGCGGTATTTGAAGACACCGTGACATTAGAAACAATGGCAGTGATTGCAATTGTATTTGTACCTGCACAGATGTTTGTTCCTTGATTTCCACTCACTGTATACACTGTTGAACTTGTTGGGTTCGCAGTATAACTTGAGGTGAAAGGCCCGTTGGTCCAAGTATAGGTAGTAGCTCCACTGGCAAATAAATTTACCGCATCACCTGCACACACTGTTGTTTTATTGGCAACAATATTAAGGGTAGGGCTGGCATTTACCAGAATTATCTGATTGGCAGAAGAGGTACAATTTACGGAATTGGTGCCAGCCACTGAATAAAGCGTAGAAGACAATGGACTAACGGTTATGGTACTACCGGATAAGTTTCCGGGTGTCCACACATACGTAGAGCCGCCATTCGCGGTGAGCACTATTGATGCCCCCTGACAAATGACCGTATTTACAGCACTCGCTGTTATAGTTGGCGTAATTTTTGTATTTAGAGTCAAGGTTTGTGTGCCTGAACAAGTACCATCACTTGCCGTAACTGTGTAGATCGTGTTGGCCATGGGTGCCACGGTAATGCTTGAACCATACAGACTAACGGGTTGCCAGGTGTAACCCGTAACTGCTGCTACTGCTGTAAGGGTGGATGGGAATCCCTGACACACTATGGATGGGCTTGCTAATACTGAAACCGGGAGTGGAGAAATTGTTATGCCCGTAACCGCTGTTGAAATACCGCAACCATTTTGTCCCGACACTGTGTAATTTTGCGTTGAAACCGGGGTAAAAGTTTGACCATTCACCACGCCGCCGGTCCATGTATAGGTAAGTGCACCTGTTGCTGTTAATGAAACTGTGCGACCCAAACAAATATTGTTACTTGGATTGGCTATAGCTAAAACAGGAAGGCCGCCACTCACGGTTACTGTAATGTATGCAGAAGCAACGCAGGCAGCTGTACTAGTTCCCACAATTGAATAGGTAGTGGTAACAGTAGGTGAAACAACTATGCTGTTATTAGTAGTATTGCCATTATACCACGTATAAGGGCTGATGGCATTCGTACTTAAAGTAAGTGATTGCCCACTACAAATACTCGGAGCCAAACTACTCGAACCTGAACTTGTTAGACTTATATTACATAGCTCTCTAATGATCACTCTGCCATTTCCGGCATTGAAGCAAGCTGTATTGGTTTGGTTTGAACCGGAATTGAGGGATCCGCCACCACCGCCATTGCCATGTGTGGTTCCATCCCAATTCCCTGCGCCGCCGCCGGAATAGCCACCGCCGCCACCGCCATAACCGGAGCTAGTGATGCCACCGCCGCCGCCGCCAAAGCCACCCATATTGAAGGAACCATTACCTGCCCCTCCTGTGCCCCCTTGTATAAACCCTAAACCAGGGAAACCTCCGTTAGTTGACGTCCCGCCATTGTTATAAAATCCGCCGCCGCCTGCAGCAACAGCACCGCCACCCCCATATCCTTGGGTACCGCCCATAGCTATTGCTCCTCCTCCAATACCGGGAGCAGCAGCACCATATGTACCTGTTGTTTGATTTGAATTACCTGCCGTAGTTGTGATCACGCCACAACCGCCGGCAAAAACACCACGGCTGTAACCCACATAACCATTACCTCCGCCACCGCCTCCGGCCACAACCAGAGGAACAGTCAAACTATTAACAACGTAGGATCCACCGCCTCCACCACCTCCATAGGGGTCTGTTCCCCCCTGCTGACCCACAAGAATTCTTAGCACTTGTCCAGCAGTTAACGTGAAGTCGCCAATCATGGCCGCTCCAAATCCTCCCAATGAGCCAGTATTTGCTCCTCCGGTGGAACCGCCACCTTGCGCACCATATGTTTCAATGCGGTAGGAACCATTTGCCGGCACGGTCCACGATTGGATCCCTCCTGCCACTGTAACAGAACCATTTAAATTTGTACTCAGATAAGCCGCATTAATCTGGGTTTGCGAAGGGCCTGAAACCCCCGTAGCACCCGCGGTAGTAAACGTATATGATTGCTGAGCCTGCAGAGAAAAGGCTGTTCCCAGCACTAAAAACAGAAGTGCAAACAATTGTATTCGAACGTAAAATTTTTTCATAGTCATTGATTTTAGAATTAAAGCAGTCTAAGATATTGATTTTTTTAATCGATTCTTGAAAAATTGAAAAAAACACAAGATTTTTCAATTAAAGCACTTTTAGATGCAAAAGTAAGGGAGCAGAACCCAAAGCTGAATTAGGAGAAACAAAAAAGGCCCTTTTTGGGAGTCACATGGTTCTCTCCACCCAGTCGCCATGTTCTTGGATCAATGCAATAAGTTCGTCAACCGCAGTTAGGGCAGTCACATTTTTCTTCACTACTTCTTTGCCTTTATACAGACTAATTTTACCGGGCCCAGTTCCCACATAACCATAATCGGCATCGGCCATTTCGCCGGGACCATTCACGATACAGCCCATGATGCCGATCTTTATTCCCTTTAAATGGGAGGTGCGTTCGCGGATCTTTTGTGTGGTTTCCTGAAGATCAAACAAAGTACGGCCGCAACTCGGACAGGAAATATATTCTGTTTTACTGATACGCGTGCGAGAAGCCTGCAAAATACCAAAGGCTGTAGAATTACAAGCCTGTGTACTCACGCATTCTTTTTGTTTGATCCAAATTCCGTCTCCAAAACCATCCAACAGCAAACCACCCAGATCGGTGCTCGAATAAAGCTGAAATTCCTGTTCACTTAGATCTTTATAATTGCATTTTATAATAAAGGGGAGTGGGCAATGTCTGTGTTTAAGTTCCATCGCCATTCTCCTCAACTCGGGCATGGTATGGGTATTAAACGAATCCAGGACCAAACAAACAGAGTGCTCCATTTTGATTTTGTCGATAAAGGATTTCGTTAAGGCAGCACTATCAACCGCCACAAAATTCAGGATCTCAGATCGTTGCTTTGTGTTAAAGTACTCTTCGCCGCAAAAGAGAGGATAGACTCTTTTTTGGTTTTTGTTTTTTTTCCAAACCTCTGAATTATAAATTATTCCCAAGGTACCGGGAGTTTCAAAATTGATCAAATTATCTCCGGCATAGATATAATCCACCGCCATGTCGCTGAGGTTCCATTTATCTAAGGGCACAGAATAGTTGTATCCCACCCCAAACAGACTTGCAGCTGTGATCTCCGTTCGCATCGAAAAATCGGCAAGTACACGGGGCACATTGGTCTTTCCGATATTTAGAATTTCATTTGTTGTATTTCTATCATGTTCAAAGGGATTGTAGGGCAATTCAAAATCAATTTCTGTGATAGCAGCATGACCACTTCGTTTGGAATAACGATTTGCCAAAAGCTTAGCCACCGGAATCTCAAACTCGGGATCTTCTGTGAGGGAAACACGAATGGTATCCCCCAATCCATCTTCCAATAAAGTGCCAATTCCCACTGCAGATTTTATTCTTCCGTCTTCTCCTTCACCTGCCTCTGTCACTCCCAGATGTAGCGGATAATTGCGATTGGTTTCTATCATTTTAGCCACCAATAAACGATAAGCCTCCACCATCACCTGAGTATTACTTGCCTTCATGGAAATAACAATATTGAAGTAATTATTTTCCTCACAGATCCGCAAAAACTCAAGTGCGCTTTCCACCATACCTAAAGGTGTATCTCCATACCTGCTTAAGATACGGTCACTCAAAGAGCCGTGGTTAGTGCCAATACGCATGGCGGTGCCGTATTCTTTACAAATTGTAACCAGGGGCGTAAAGCGTTTGCGAATGCGTTGCAATTCTTCCTCGTACGCAGAGTCGGTATAATCAATGTTTTCAAATTTTTTCTTATCGGCATAATTACCCGGATTAACCCGCACCTTTTCAATTACCCTCGCAGCGAACTCGGCCGCATTGGGAGTAAAATGGATGTCGGCACAAATTGGCGTATTATAACCGCGCTTCACGAGCTCCTTTTTAATAAGTTCCAGATTTTTCGCTTCATTCATACTTGGGGCGGTGATGCGCACTAATTCGCAACCTGCCTCTATCATACGAATGCTTTGCTCCACCGTGGCTAGAGTATTGAGCGTATCGGTAGTGGTCATGCTTTGTACACGAATGGGATGCTGTGCGCCCATTTTAAGATCACCGATACTTACTTCGCGCGTCGTAAAACGGGAGTAACTTGTTAAACTATTGCAGTATTTTTTGGAGGAACTCATTTATTAAATACGAATGGTAAAGATATTCTAAATTTATTGATCCTAAAAGCACCGGCAGTTGAAGGGTCACAGTGAACATTTATGAAGCCAAAAAACGTAAAAAAGTGTATGAATATTTGGTACAAACAACAAAAACCGTGATTTGTTTATACATTTATGATGAGAAATCGAATTTTTTCGAGGAAAGCACATGGCAAATAAAAAAAAGAGGATAGAAAATTCCGAGACCATTGTCGTAAAAGACCCTCTTACCGTGTATAAAAATTCGGGGATTACATTTAGTACACTTGAGACTCAAGGTGACTATTTACTGCAGAGTAGCATGCAGAAAAGTCCTGCAGAACTACTCGCCATGATGCAGCAGTTAAACTTTTATGCTTTCAGAAATGTGAAAGGTAAAAAATTGAAGTTCAAAAACGCGAAAATAATATTCTCAGGGTATGAATATATTCCATGATGAACATATTGCACTATTAAAGGTCATCCTAAAACATGATGTCAATTTCATTTTGGTGGGGGGCGTAGCTGTTAATTTCTATGGCTATTCGAGACCAACGGGTGATCTTGATGTATGGCTTCAACCAACGGAGTCAAATAAAAACAAATTGGTAGGCGCCTTGCGTGAACTAGAAATCTTTTCAGAGGATATTGAACTGATAAGCAAAAGTGATTTTACAGCTCCCTTGGCATTTCACATAGGAAGTACTCCTCCTTTTGTTATCGATTTCCTCACAAAAATTACGGGTGTAAATTGGGATGAGGCCTGGGAAATGAGATTTACAGAAAAAATTGATAACCTTAGTATTCCCTTTATCCATTTTACTCATCTTAAACAAAACAAGATGATCTCCGGGAGAGCCAAGGACCTAAATGATCTGAGTCAATTGCTCCGTATCGAGGAACTAAGAAAAAACAAAAAGATCTGAACTCATTTTAAGTTCAATATTTTATTTCACCTCTAATTCCCCCACAAAAATAAAGGCATCTCCCCCTTTGCCCTCATGCCAATCGGGGAGTTTGCCGTAATTTTGAGCGATGATTTTTAGATAGCGGGTATTTACCGGTTTTTGAAAGTATTTCTCAAATTTTCCAAGCTGGACTTTCAAATCAGTTGGTTCCACAGGCGTATCCACCCCGTCTATTTGGTTAAACGTTTTGTTATCGCTTGAACTATAAAAATTTACCCGACTTGGAAACAGAATCCAGGACCGTGTATCCTGCAAACAATCAAGGCGCATATAACTGATGTCCTTTTTTTCTTTCAAATCAATGGTACAACTAAAATCTTGTCCCTGATACCCCAACCAATTTCCCTTACGCCAATTAGTACTCAGTTCAATACCATCTATTAAAGTTTGAGCCCCCTCTGCGGCATATTGCGAATTGGCTTCCGATGAAATGGTGATCTCATACTTATACTTTAATTTATAATAATGCGCCTCCGTACTCGAACTGCTATCATTTAGCGAAAATAATTTTGCTTTGATACTGCACGTTGAATCAATCTTTATTGGATTTTGATACCCGATTGAATTTCTTACCGGTTCAGACCCATCTTTCGTGTAAACAATTGTGTATGAGTTTTGATCGATTGGTTTTATGCTGACTTCCAGATTATCCTTAAATACCTGATTTGCGGCGCCAACCAAAGGCGCAGGAATAACATCCACCCCTACTACTTTAGTTACGCTTGCATTTTCACCGATGCCGTAGTGAGATTCATTTTTTGGAGAATATAAAAACTTAATCGAACCACCTTCCAACAAAACGCTTTGCGTGATCATAGAACTGAGGTGAGAAACTGAATTGATCGTCAAGCCGGAAAGCACATTTCGTCCTTTTTTTTCTGAAGAGATGTTCAGTGTTTTGCCGGTTTCTAAATTTATTTTGATGTTATTGAAGTTTGGTGTGCCCAGCACATAGTCGGGCGATCCCGGGCAAACGGGATACATTCCCAAAGAACTCAATACATACCAGGCACTCATTTGACCGCAGTCTTCATTTCCAATTAAGCCATCGGGTGTATTTTTGTAGAAATCATTACAGATCTGCGTTACGCGCTCAATTGTTTTTTGAGGTTTGCCCACAAAATTATACAAATAGGCCATGTGATGACTGGGTTCATTGCCGTGCGCATACTGTCCTATGAGTCCCGTAACATCGGCTTGCTCGCGGCCCATTGCTTTTTCGTTGGTGGAGAACAAAAGGTCAAGTTTCTTTTCAAAATTTTCGGGCCCTCCATGCAATTTGATCAAACCCTCCACATCTTGTGGCACGTAAAACGAGTACTGCCAACTATTTCCTTCGGTGAAATGATTGTTAATTTCGGAGGGGTAAAAGGGATTCAGCCAATTTCCATTTTTGCGTGGACGCATAAATCCGGAGTTAGGGTCAAACAAATGCTTATACGCTAAAGATCGTTTTAGGAAAACTGCAGCTTCCTCTTCTTTTCCAAGAGATTTGGCAACTTGCGCAAGGCACCAATTATCATAGGCGTACTCAAGCGTTCTGCTCACACTTTCACTTTCATCATCAACCGACAAATAGCCATTCTTATTAAAGAGTGGAATTCCAAACGCCGAATAATTTGCGGCGGCTTTCATGGCAAGATAAGCACTATCCGCATCAAAGCCTTTGATTCCCTTTGCAAGTGCATCGGCGATCACCGACACGGAATGAAAACCTATCATGCAATCCGTTTCATTGGCCGAGAGTTCCCATACAGGTAATCGTCCCGATTGCTGATATTGATGCAAAAAGGAATTAATAAAATCGGTACTGCGATTTCGCTCTATAATGGTGAACAGGGGGTGCAGAGCACGGTAAGTGTCCCATAAAGAAAAAACGGAATAATTGGTGAACCCGGATGCTCGGTGAATTTTATCATCACGACCTCTGTACTGTCCGTCAACATCCATACTTAGCGAAGGGTGAATAAAACAGTGATACAAGGCGGTATAAAACACCGTTAATTTATCTTTGCTTTTATCAGTTACTTCGAATTTTTGAAGTTGTTTGTTCCATGCGTCTTGTGCCTCTTTTTTGTATTTTTCAAAATCCCAGTGTTCGGCCTCCGCGGCTAAATTTCGTTTTGCTCCATCGGTGTTTACGGGAGAAATGGCTAGTTTGGCCATTAGGGGTTTTCCATCACTCACATCAAATGTGAACACACCGCCCTCGGGCCGAATTTTGAATTTCCCAAATCGCTCAATCACTTTGTGATTGGAATACATGGTACGTTTAATATAGGGCTTCGAGAATTTCATAACAAAGTAAATCTCCTGTTTTTTTGCCCAGGCCTCGCTGCTGCGGTAACCTATAATGGTGACGCTGTCCACTAGAAAAATATAACAATTCAATACTTTGTCACGGTGCAACAGATCAATGGTAATATTTCCCTCCTTTTTTCCGGGAAAGGTGTAACGATGGATTCCCACCCTTGGAGTTACTGTTAATTCTGCCTTAATAGTATCATCATCCAGAAGTACTTCATAAAAGCCGGCGCTTGCTTTTTCATTTATATGTGAAAATTTGGAAGAATAAACTGCCGGTTCTATACTTGGTTCGCCCGCGGTTGGCATTACCAGAAAATCACCCCAATCGCTACACCCTGTGCCGCTCAAGTGCGTGTGGGAAAATCCGTAAATGGTATTGTCGCTGTAATGGTACCCGCTACATCCGTCCCAACTGCCATCTACTCTGGTATCGGGACTAAGTTGCACCATTCCAAAAGGCAAAACAGGTCCGGGAAACGTGTGCCCATGTCCACCGGTGCCAATAAAGGGATTTACCAGGGAAGCATTTCCCGATTGAGAAAATAAAAGCGGAGAAAATGCAATAAGTGAAAGTGAAATGAGGCAGGTCCTGAACATATAAATTGTAGACTAAAATTCCGACTACAATGATAGTAACTTTTTTAGTTTTTTTATCTCCGATGCGTCTACGGTTACACTATTGTCGGTAAGACCGGAGGAATGAAATTCGTGGGAGCCGGTGTGAATGACCTGTTGAATATTTCCGGAACGAATACCTCCACCGGGCATAATGATAATTTTATCGCCGTACAGGTGTTGCAATCTCTTTATTTCTGCAATGCCATCGTGCGCATTCGATTTTCCTCCCGATGTAAGTACTCTGTTTACTCCCAAAGAAATAAGGTCTTCAAAGGCTTTATCTTCTTGATAACAATGATCGATGGCGCGATGAAAAGTCACGGACATGGGGCGTGCCAGCACTACTAGTTTTTGACACGCCTGCAAATCAACTTCAAAATTCTCAGTCAAAACGCCAATAACTACTCCGTTGATCTTTTTTTCCTTGCAAAAATGAACTGCGTTTTCCATTTCCTCAAACTCAGCCTCTGAGTAATTGAAGTCTCCCCCTCTCGGACGAATGATCACGTGGATGGGAACATTTATTTTTTCCCGTGCTTCCAAAATATCTCTTTGCAAAGGAGTGATACCACCTTCCCAGTAGTTGGCGCAAAATTCAATCCTGTCGGCACCGGCAGAGGCGGCTTTTATTGCCGAACCCAAATTAAAACACGCTATTTCGAGAATCTTTTTTTTGTGCATCACAAAAGACTTTTTGCATCGAGGAGTTGGTTACGAATATCGGGAGAATAAACCGCGAAATTAAATCCCTTTTGTAAACAGTAGGCGCCGTGTTGACCGTTCTTGTTAATGGCAATAAAACCGATTTGTAATTCGCTCAAAGGTTTGTTCCGCAATTTAGCACTGTTAATGATGCGTTCCACCGCCTTTTTACAGGCTTGTTCGGGGTCGAGGCCCTGTCTCATCAATTCCACAACAGTATGACATCCTGCAATTCGAATTACTTCTTCACCATGGCCGGTAGCAGTGGCAGCACCAATCTCATTATCTACGTATAATCCCGCACCAATAATAGGGGAATCCCCTACCCGACCGCGCATTTTATAAGCAAGGCCACTGGTGGTGCAGGCACCGGAGAGATTTCCGTGCGCATCAAGGGCGATCATGCCAATGGTATCGTGGTTTTCAACATTTACTTTTGGCTGATAGTTGGAGGTTTTGAGCCATTCTTTCCATTCCGCTTCCGATTCGGGCGTGAGCAGATTTTCTTTTTTGAAACCCTGATCTAAGGCGAACTGCAAAGCGCCATCACCCACAATCATCACATGCGGTGTTTTTTCCATTACAGCACGTGCCACCGAAACAGGATGGACGATGTTTTGCAAAAAGGCAACCGAACCAATGTTCATTTTCTCATCCATGATGCAGGCGTCGAGGGTTACATTGCCGTCGCGATCAGGTCGGCCACCTAGTCCAACACTTCGCTCTTTGGGATCGGCCTCCACAATTTTTACTCCCGTTTCAACAGAATCCAGGGCCGTGCCATTTTCGCTCAAAATCTTCCATGCCGCTTCGTTGGCCTGCAAACCAAACCTCCATGTTGAAATGACAATGGGTTTAATGGACTTAGTTTGAGGAGAGGAAAAAAAACCGGTGGCTTTACTTTTGTTTACTGCAACTAAAGCTGCGGTAAGTGCTGAGAGTTTTAGGAACTTTCGACGGTTTGCCATAAGCATGAATTAAAATGTTTGTATGCAAATGAAATAAATTTAATCAAACTCACCGAGAGGCAAAAATAATCCTGCTAATTTAATGTCCCGAGCCCGATCTGCTCTCCAATTCAATACCCTGTGCGCGCAAAATCTTTCCGGCCTTCCAGCCATAAAAGGCAAGGTATAAAAAACAAAAGACACCTACAAGATAACTTGCCTTAATACCCATGTGTTCATCGCCCGATAACCAACCCTGAAACCAACTGATCAAGCCGCCTCCCATAATCATCATGATTAAGTAGCTGGATGCCTGATTGGTGTATTTTCCTAATCCCGAAATAGCCAAGGTAAAAATACAAGGCCATAAGGTGGAACAAAATAACCCCACGCTGATGAAGGCATAGACACTTAGCAATCCGCTCGTGGCCATTCCCGTTATCAAAGCAGCGATCCCACATAAAGAGAAGATGAATAATTGACGTGAGGGATTGCCCTTGCTCAACAAATCTGCTAAAATTAAAATGAGAATCACCCCGGCGTAAGGGTAAAAAATATGGAGATCACTCCCGGCAAGCGCATTCACCAAAAGAAACACTCCAAATGCCAGATAGGGCATGATAAAACGCAGCACCTTTCCGAAACCTGCAGAAGTTTCAAAAGCTGCAGCAGAACTCGTCCAGCGTCCGATCATGAGACTGGCCCAAAACAAAGATATATAAGGTGCCGCTGCGCCGGTTTCAACGCCAATATATTGCCGCATGTATTCGGGAAGATTGGATGCGGTAGAAACTTCCACGCCAACATACACAAAAATAGCGATCATGCCCAACACCAACTGAGGGTACTTTAAGGAGCCCGATCTTTGAGCCGAGTTAGTTGAACTTTCTGTAACACCTTCCAGATGGCTGATGTGATTGGGCAAAGACGAGAATTTGAAGATCACCGCAACAATAAGAAATGCCAAACCCAGAAAAAGATAAGGCACCTTAACGGATTCAATACTATCTAACTTAAGATTACTGCCCACTGAGCCAAAAATGGCAAAACTTACCACCAGGGGACCTATGGTAGTTCCTATATTATTTACACCACCGGCCAAACTCAGACGTTGAGAACCAAATTTTGGGTTTCCCATCACAATGGCCAGAGGGTTGGCAGCAGTTTGTTGCAGCGAAAAGCCCAAAGCAACGATGAATAAACCGGTGATCATTAAATTGAAAGACACGAGTTGAGCAGCCGGATAAAATAATAATGTTCCGGCGGCAGAGATACATAAACCCCAGGCGATCCCATTTTTATACCCAATTTTATTGAGTATGTCTCCACCATCAATTCGCGAAAGGACAATGTAAATGAGAGAACCAACGGTGTAGGCCACGTAAAACGCTACTGAGATCAACTGGCTTTGCCATTGTTCGAGATGCAATTTCTCTTTAAAAACCGGAATCAGGATGTCGTTGCTGGCCGCTACAAAGCCCCAGAAAAAAAAAACCGAAATGAGTGTCACAAAGGCAGAGCGGTTCGTTTGCATACAGGAAGAATATAATTTTGTCGAATATATTTTAAATTATGTGTTATTGCCAGCTTTTGAGTACTTATTTGTTAACCCTCCTATTTTAATTGTGGCAATGCTTTTTTATCTTTGGAGTTTGCTGACATTCAAAAATGCGGCAATTCATTCAAAACCATTTTATGCAATTACTTTCGCCTAAAAATTTCTCAGATTACGAATTGATCGATTGCGGCAATTTCGAAAAGCTGGAGCGATTTGGCAAATACATCACCATTCGTCCCGAGCCGCAGGCTGTATGGCCGAAAGTGAATTCTGAACAAGAATGGGAAAAAACAGCACATGTAAAATTTGAACCACGATCGTCGAGTAGTGGCGATTGGAAAAAACTCAAACAGATGCCGGATCAATGGGAAATCAGATATTCGGTGGGAAGTGCACAGAAGGCGAGCTCAAAAGAACTCGTATTTAGATTGGGCTTAACCTCTTTTAAACATGTAGGCGTATTTCCGGAGCAGGCAGTGAATTGGGATAAGATTTATTCCTTTCTTCAACCCAGACCAAAATCTAAATTTTTAAATTTATTCGCCTATACGGGAGGAGCTTCGCTGGCAGCGCGTGCGGCGGGAGCCGAGGTAACGCATGTTGACAGTATCAAACAGGTGGTGACTTGGGCAAATGAAAATATGCAGAAATCAAAACTGGATAATATTCGCTGGTTGGTGGACGATGCTTTAAAATTTGTAAAGAAAGAGATGCGTCGGGGCAATTTCTATCAAGGTATTATTCTCGATCCCCCTGCATTTGGCCACGGACCCAACGGTGAAAAATGGCAATTGGAAGATAATATTGCCGAAATGATGAATGGGGTATTGCAGATTCTGGATCCGAAAGAACATTTGTTGATCTTAAATGCCTACTCATTGGGATTTTCGGCGTTGGTGCCGGAAAATCTTTTAAAACCCTTCGCCAACAAAAACAAATCTGAACTCAGTATAGGGGAGTTGTATCTTCCGGCCAAAAGTGGTGTGAATTTACCACTTGGCGTTTGGGGCAGTTTATTAAAAAGTAATTCTTAAAATTATGTACAAACAACATTTATTGCTCAGTCTTGAAAAAGAAATTAATTTATTAAAACAACTGGCTCCATTAATTGAGGAACGCGACTTTGATTACCGTCCCGCAGAAAAAGTGAGAAGTACCCGTGAACTCATGCAGTACTTGTCGAACATTGGGAGTAACATGATGCGGTGGTTCGTTCTCAATGACCTCACCAAAGAAGAATGGGTCAAGATTAGGGAGTACCGCAGCACACTTACCCTTGCAAATTTTACAGAGCGACTCGATAAGCAGATGGAGGACATTAAGATGTACATGGAACAAATCACCGACGACGATCTTTTTTCAAAAGAAGTAGAACTTCCAAACAAAGATAAAATGCCTTTGGGCATGGCCATCATTAACGCGCCCATAAAGTGGTTAACTGCGTATCGGATGGAGCTGTTCTTGTACTTGAAAATGAACGGACGAAGTGAGATTAGCACCCGAGAAGCTTGGTCGGTGCAAAGTTCGTAATTGTTGATCAGGGATTTAAGAAAAATTTTTATACTGATATCCTTTAGGAGTTTGTGAAGAAACAAGTGGACGAAAACCAATTGATTCACGAAACAAAAAACGTGTGAAAACATTCTACATATTGTGTTGCGTTCTTATTAGCGTGATTGTAAAGGCCCAGTTCTCACACGAAGAGTCATCGTGCAAGCAGATTAGTGATCTTGAGCAAGAACAATGGGTTAAGAGCAAATCGCCCTTATCGAGTGCGGCAATCAACAATAACGACATCGTTTATCACCGCTGTTACTGGGAAGTTGACCCTTCGGTGAATTACATCAAAGGCAGTATCACCACTTTTTTTAAACCCACAGTAACAGGTTTTAATAAAATTGAATTTGATTTTGTTTCCAGTTTTACCATAAATTCAGTTTTTTATCATTCTGTTTCATTAACCTATACTCAGCAGTCCAGCGCTGATCTCTTAACGATCACATTTCCTTCAACAATTCCTAAAGGTGCCCTTGATTCCCTTACAATTAATTACGAGGGACAACCAAGCGGTAACGGTTTTGGTTCATTTGTTCAAACCAATCATCAAGGTGCACCTATTATTTGGACCCTCTCTGAACCATTTGGTGCAAAGACTTGGTGGCCATGTAAACAAAATCTGGCTGATAAAATTGACTCCATTGATGTGTTTGTGAAAACACCGCAAATAAACCGGGTGGCAAGCAATGGCATTTTAGTGTCGGAGAACCTAAGTGGTACAAATAAGATTTTTCATTGGAAAAGTCGCTACCCTATCGCTGCCTATCTTGTTGCCATAGGTGTCACCAACTACGACAGTTATTCTGATTTTGTTCCGCTTCAAACCGGTTCTTTGCAGGTGTTAAACTATGTATATCCCGAAAATCTTTCTTCTGCCAAAGCCTCCACGCCCGATATCATCAAGATCATTCAACTCTTTGATTCCCTCCTGATTGACTATCCCTTTGCAAAAGAAAAATATGGTCATGCGCAAATTGGCTGGGCAGGAGGTATGGAACATCAAACGATGAGTTTTATGGGAGGATTTGGCCTTTCGCTGATGGCACACGAATGTGCGCACCAATGGTTTGGCGATTATATTACCTGCGGAAGTTGGGAAGACATTTGGTTAAATGAAGGATTTGCCACCTATTTTGAATGGTTAAATACGGAGCGTTATTTTCCGGATGAGTGGCGCAACGGACTTCCAAACATTGTAAAAAGTATCACTTCACAACCGGGAGGTTCGGTATTGTGTGACGATACCACTAGCGTAAGCAGGATTTTCGACAGCAGATTGAGTTATTCAAAGGGGGGGTATTTACTTCGGATGCTGCGTTGGAAAATAGGGGATGTCGCTTTTTATAAGGCACTCAAAAACTATTTGAAAGACGCTGCGCTAAAAAACAAATTTGCAAAGACGCCACAACTGATCTCACATTGTGAAGTGAGCAGCGGACAGGATCTGACAAAATTCTTTGATCAATGGTATTATAAGCAGGGTTATCCAAGTTATCAGTTAAGGTGGTCACAGAGCGGAAGCGCCCTCACGCTCACCCTTAGCCAAACGACCTCGCATAGCTCGGTGTCCTTTTTTGAAATGCCTGTGCCGGTGAAGTTGGCGGGAAAAGACGGAGATAGCACAGTTGTTTTGAACCATATATTTTCGGGACAAATATTCAATTTCTCTCTACATTTTAGTGCCTCAAAAGTATTTATCGATCCTGACCTTAAATTGTTATCTGCAAATAATACAGTTTACGGATTTAACGATCAAGACTTAAAAACACTTGAGGTGGTTTTATTTCCTAATCCCGCTCACGAACGCATTTACATTTCGGGTATTCCTGCAGGTGTGTTGCAAGAGGAACTCTCCATTACAGACGTCTTGGGACGCACCGTTTATGTTGACAATACAAAAACAATCGTATCGGGAGATATAGAAATCAATACCGGACTACTACCGACGGGAGTTTACATAGTGCGTTTACATACTGAAATAGGTACGAGGAATTTTAGGTTTGTAAAAAAATAACAATGTGACAGAAAAATTGGAGCCTCCTATTTGGCAAAAGTTATGCGAGACCGAAACCGGAGTGTTTCTAATCTATTAATTTTCCGATTGAAAGTAAAGCTTGTGTAAGCTCTTCAGACTTAGCGGTGCCTACCAGTAATTTATTTCCTTCGTTAAACATAAGTTGCATCCCTTTGTTTCCCGATACATTGAAGGCTCTTCCTGCCCCGAACAAACCCCGGCGCAACCCCCACCCGCCAAATTCAGTTAAGGCACTGTATTGCCGAACATAACACTGAGAAATCGAATCCCATGGAAAAAATTTAAACTTCAGGTGGTAAGGAAAAAATCTTACATAAATTCCCTCCTTGGTAATGCGTGTTTCCAATTTAGAAAAATAGAATAAGAGGGGAAGTAAAAGCACAGATGCCGTAATGGTCATTAAACCAAGATTACTCATTGGTTTGTCGCCAAATACATGACCCATTACTATTTGCTGATAAGAACCAAAAATAAACAAGGCGCTCAGTCCCAGCAGAATGATCCATAACCACCACTGATTAAACTTTTGTTTCTCATAAAAAACTGATTCGTCATCCATCTTTTTTTTCTTTTTCTTAAACTAAAATTAATTATGCTGTTTGTGTGGTTCAATATGAATTAATACATGACCCAATTGAGGAATTTGTTCTCTCAACGTATCCTTTAACAGGTGTGCGATGGCGTGCCCTTCCGTAACGGAAATATGTCCATCAACGATCGCATGAAGATCAACATGGTATTTCATTCCCGCCTTTCGAATAAAACATTTTTCGGTGTCCATTACACCTTTTACTTCATGCGACACTTTTCTAATTTCCTCCACCAAATCGTCGTACACGTGTTCGTCCATGATCTCACCCAATGCAGGTCTGAAAATAAGGTAACTGTTGTAAAGAATGAATGCTGAAGAAAACAAGGCTGCATAATCGTCGGCCGATTCATAGCCCTTTCCGAAGATCAAAGCAATTGATATTCCAACAAAGGCCGATACCGACGTGATGGCGTCACTGCGGTGGTGCCAGGCATCGGCTTTTAAGGAAGAACTCATTGTTTGTTTACTCTTTTTAATCACAAAACGATACGAAGCTTCTTTCCAAAAGATGATGGCTCCCAACACAAAAAGTGTCCACATATGTGGCATTTCATGAGGCGTGCCAATATTTTTCAAACTCTCGTATGCAATAATGGTAGCGGAAGTTATTAGGAATCCAACCACAATAAAGGTGATTAGAGGTTCTGCTCTTCCATGCCCGTAAGGATGGTTTTTGTCGGCCGGTCGGTTCGCGTATTTTAATCCAAACAAAACGAGGAATGAAGAAAAAATATCGGTGGTGGATTCAATCGCATCTGCAATGAGGGCGTAAGAATTTCCAAAAAAACCGGCAAGGCCTTTTATTACGGCTAACAGCGTATTACCAGCTATGCTGAACCAGGTGGTTCTAATGGCGGTTTCTTCGTTTGTCATCTTTTAAGCAGGATAATTTCCTTTTCTAAAAAAACTAAAGGTAAACTTTTTTTGTACAGCAGGCTCTGTAAAACGTTAAGTTTGGCATCCCAAATTTTGATCTTATATTTTTATCCCAATCACCAAAATGTCATCCACTTGATCAATTCCACTTTTCCAATTATCAATAAATTCATCTAGGTGTTTTTCTTGGTCTTTCATACTTAGATGATGAATCGCTACTAGCAATTCTTTAAACTTTTTGATCATTAACTTTTTTGCATTTTGTCCGTTAAATTGATCGGCATAACCATCGGTAAATAAATAATAGGTATCCCCCTTCTTCATGTGCAACTCATGAGTTTCAAATATCTGATCATCATGGGTATGTCCCCCAATGGCACATTTAGTAGGTTTGCATTCAAATAAGAGAGGTGTACCCGCATCATCTCTTCGAACGCGCAGCAAAGGTCTATTTGCACCCGCATAGTATAATTTTAGACCGTCTTGAAAAATGGAACACAGAGCAATATCCATGCCATCACGGGTAGAGTCTTCGCTACCGGATTGACGAAGAGAGGCCTTCATTCCCCTATTCAGCACTTGTAAGATCTCGCCCGGATCTTTACTTTGTGATACGGCATCTTCCAACCGCTCAGAGCCAATCATGCTCATAAATGCGCCCGGAACTCCATGCCCTGTGCAATCGGCTGCTGCAATGAAACACGACCCTTGGGCAAAAGAATCAGAAGAATGGTTTTGAAAAAAATAAAAGTCTCCACTTACTATATCTTTTGGTTTAAAAAGCACAAAACTCTGAGGAAGTGTGGAAAGTATGTCATTTCGTGTAGGCAGCTTGGCCTGCTGAATTCTTTTGGCGTAATTGATGCTGTCGGTGATATCTTTATTTTTTTCTGCTATTTCATTGTAAGCATTCTTTAGTTCAACGTTTTTGAGACGGTTGATCTCTGCATCCTGTTTTGAACTTTCAATTTTTGATTCAAATTGAGCGCTTTTTGCTTTCATGGCGGCGTCGATGTTCACCATTTCTTCCTTCACTTTATGAAATTTTCTAAAATGATCCAAGGCCCTTTTATAATCTCTTTTCGACTCATAAAGTTCCGATAAGGCAAGGTGCAATGGTGCAAGAGCCATCCGCAGGTTTATCTTATCGGCAATAATTAGAGATTCATTCAGAACTCTTTCTCCCTCATCCGTTTTATTTTGTTTGAAGTAAATCTTTCCCAGATCGAGCATAAACCTCGAGATTCCCATTTTATCCCCCAATTTAGTGGCAAGTTTGATCCCTTTTTTTGAGATCTCTTCTGCCTCATCGTTCTGTCCGGTTTCCAGGCAAAGAGTCATATATGCATTTAAAGATGCCGCATACCCTCTCCAGTCCTGTATCTCTTCTCTCAACTTTAGACTTTTGAGAAGGTAGTCGCGACTCACCTCAAATTCTTTCGTAGCAATATTCGTTTGCCCTATTCCCATCATCGCTGCTGCTTCACCCGCTTTGTTAGCGATTTCCCGATTCAGCTCCAAACTGGCATGATGATACTCCAAAGCGCTCTTGTAATCGCCGAGAGATTGATAGAGATAGCCCATTTGAAAATAGCAGCGGGCCATTTCGCTCTTATCCCCCATCTTCTCGTAATAAGAAAATGCTTTGCCGATATTTTCCAGACCTCTGTAAAAATCACTGAATCGAAAATAGACAAGACATAAGTTATACCGTACACGGGCCAGTCCTTCCTCGTTCTTAATTTCCTCAAAGATACGCAGGGCTTCAAATAATTTTTCGAGTGCCAGATCATAATCAGTAATCTGCACATAACAAAACGCTTCGTTGGCAAGCGCTGTAGCCTCACCTTCTAAATACTTTATCTCGGAAGATAATTTCAAAGCCTCCCGGCACAGCGAAATAGCACGCAACGTGTCTGCATTACGTATTTCAAAGGCAAGATGGTTCATGGCATCTACCCTCTCTTTTGGAATTGGCGATGCACTTATAATTCTTTCCCAGTCAGCTATTTTTGAATTACTCATTTCAAATTAATATACGTTGACGGTCATTTGGATTTTATGCGAGGTTACTGTCGAAAATGACCAAACGATCTCTAAAAATATGAAAATTGGATGAATTTCCTTTCATTTAAAGTCGGGTCGGATGATCCGCTTTTTTTCGGATAGATGCAGAAACTGCTATAAGCGGAAAGATTTCTTAATCTTAGTCCAAAACTATTCTTACTGTATTAATTCTATTTCCCGCCCGAAGAGTAGCGAGGTAAAAACCTTTTGCCATGTGAGAAAGATCAATGATAGTACCTGATTTGAGAGATTCTGAATTGTATACAAAGATCTTTTCACCTACACTATTATAGATCTCCAATGCTGCACCATCAAGATCAGACTCATTGGCATTTATCTGAAATTTCCCGTTGGAGGGATTTGGAAAAAAAGAAAAACTTAAATCCTTGGCTGCGTTACTCAAACTAGTAACAACTGAACACAGTGTGCTCAGGGGCAAAGGTACACTGCTGTTGGAATATGTGCCGGTTCCAAGTTCCCCGTCAGAATTATAGCCAAAGGAAAAAAGTGTGCCATTATTTTTCAAGGCCAGCGAATGCGATGATCCTCCTTCAATGGCAACAATACCTGCAAGAGTAGAGATCTGAACCGGCACATTGAGATTTGCAGTTGCACCATTTCCCAATTGTCCGTAATTATTATAACCCCAACTGTACAATGTTCCGTCATTTTTTATTGCGAGAACATGATGCCCCCCCGCTGCAATTGCTGTAATACCGGCGAGTAAACTCACAGGAACCGGAGAATTTGTTCCCGTATAGGTTCCATTACCAAGATCTCCATAATTGTTGTAGCCCCAGGCACTCACTGTTCCGTCGTTCTTCAGCGCAATAGAAAATTGATTTCCTCCCTTCACAGAAATAATTCCCGTAAGTGCTGCCACCTTTACAGGGATATTACTGTCGGTGCTGTTTCCAATACCGAGTTGTCCATAGGTATTTCCTCCCCAGGTCCATACTGTGCCATCGCTTTTAATTGCCATTGAATGAATTTGTCCCGCCGCAATTGCAATGATACCCGATAGTGAGCCTACCAGGACCGGCACATTGGAGCTCACATTGGTTCCGTTTCCTAATTGACCTGTCGAATTCCAGCCCCAAGCCCACACGGTACCGTCTGACTTAAGTGCCAGCGAATGATAAGCCCCGCATGCAACGGAGATTACTCCGGTAAGCGTGCTCACAGCGCTAACATTACTGGTATTGGTATTTGAGGCATTCCCAAGTTGACCATCGGTATTTAAACCCCAAGCAAATAAGGTGCCGTTACTTTTTAGTGCCAGCGTGTGGCCGGCTCCGCCCGATACGGCGATCACGCCCGTAAGTGTATTTACAGATACCGGAAGGTTGACCCCTAGCGTGTTGCCATTTCCCAATTGGCCATTGTTATTGAGTCCCCATGCTTTTAATGACCCATCGTTGCAAATTGCCGCCGAATGAAACCAGCCTGTACCAATACTCTGCGAAAATACGGCAGTTTGAGAAAAAAAGAAGATAAGAAAAAAAAGAAGGGATGATGCGAAGGCACTACTCTGTTTTTTCATGTGTTTTAATTTTAAATATGCAATTCCGAAACTTGAACCTAGTTGAACAGAAGAAATCTCAAACACTGTTCAAATTGGAAACTATTCATTTATAACTTTTGGAGTCTATTAAAGTTCAATAAAATAGAGAATCCTTAACTTTTGATTTATCCTAAGTTTTCAACCATCAAAGCACCTCACGCCAATCTTGTTAAGATGCTTTTTTTCTAATCGTTCGCACAATGAGCAGTGTAACAACACCAAGCCAGGCAACAGGGTATGGAATTATGAGGAGGCCCCACCACCACGAAAGGCTGGAACCGCCGCCGAATCCACCCTTAGAGCTAAAATAAAATAGGAAGAACACACCAAATAAAATAGCTACACACGCCCAAAAAAAGAGTTTACGGTGTCTGTCACCAATAAGAAAAGCGCTAAGCGCGATTAAAACACTACCAATGACCACCACCACAGAGCCTTCCAGCGGATCAAGCGCGCCAAGCGCAAAGGCGATTACCCCTATTACATATAAAATATGTTTCCAGTTCGGCGGATTTTTCATGTTTCTACTTAATCAATGAAGAACAATTAAGAACTCATTCCGGAAAACAGCAGCAAGTATAGCGCGACGCGTACGCTATAGTTTATAATCTCGCGAGTGACCTTTCGGCTGTAACTTATTGTAAAACGAAGATAAGCAGTAATTTAATTAAATCGCCGGATATGATGAAAATCATCTTGCTCTGGTTTTTCTACTTACCCGAAAGCTGAACGTAAATTAAAAGGGATGCCGCGGCCGTCATGATGATAAGTGCGGCAAATCCCAGAATATTTGTAAGACGTCCATTTACAAATTTCCCCATTATTTCTTTATTATTTGAAATATGGAGAATAATGGCAATGAGCACGGGCGCTGTAATGCCATATAAAATAGCAGTGTATATGAGGGCCTTGATGGGTGAAATTCCGATATAATGGAGCGACAAACCAAGAATCAAAGAAATGGCAATGATCACATAAAATCCTTTGGCCTCATGAAATTTTTTATCCAGCCCTTGTTCCCATCCAAACGTTTCGGTAAAAATATAAGAGAGCGAACCACTTAAAACCGGAATAGCAATGAGTCCGGTGCCAATTACCCCTATCGCAAAAAGAAGGTAAGCCATATTTCCGGCCAAAGGTTTCAATGCCATCGCTGCCTGCTCTACGGTGTCGATCTGGTGCACCCCACTCTTATATAAAACAGTGCCGGTGGTAAGAATGATAAAATACATTACAAAACCCGAAAAGCCCATGCCAAAATCAACATCCTGTCTCATTTCATGAATGATCTTTTTATTCACCATCAAATGTTTTTTCTTGTTCTTCATTTCCTCCACTTCAACCGATGCTTGCCAGAAAAACAGATAGGGCGAAATGGTCGTTCCCAAGATGCCCACCAACACAGCTAAAAAATCTCTATCCATTCTGATTTCAGGAATGAAGGTGGCTTTCATAATTTCCGCCATATCCTGCTTATACAAAAACGGCACCACAAAATACACCAACATTACAATGCACATGTATTTTAATACAGAGGCAATCTTTTGATAGGGTAAATAGATAATTAAACCAAGTAACAAGACGGTGAATAGCACACTGAAATATGTAGCATTAATTGCAGGAAAAAGTAAATTTCCAACAGCCCCCATTCCCGCAATGTCTGCCCCAATATTCATAATAATAGCAGGGAAGCTAAAAATCAGCATGAGGTACAACACCGGACGAGGGTAGTGTTTTTTCAGTGTCCCAGTGAGACCTTGGCTTGTAACGAGACCAATTCTGGCACACATTTGTTGAATGGCGGCCATGAGCGGAAATGCAACAATTGCAGTCCACAAAGTAGAAAGTCCGTATGCAGCTCCTGCTTGTGAATAGGTGGCAATACCGGATGGGTCGTCATCACTTGCTCCGGTAACCAAACCCGGACCCAACACCTTCCAGAAACGCGCAAACTTTGAAGGTTTTTTTTTCTCTGAATTCATACTTACAGGTTCTGTGACTAAAATTAAAGTTCAAGGTAAAAAAACTAGGACCATCCGCACACGTAAAAAACAAAATTTAACAGAGTTAACCTAATCTTTGCAAATCAGTTGAACTGTATTCAGGTTTAAGTTTCAGCCGATTCAGTGGCCGTAGACATATTTTCTTTCTTCCTAATTACCAAGTCGAAAAGTTTTTTGGGTTTATAAAGTGCCAATACTACAATAAGGACAAACACTCCGTAGGTGAGAATCTTAAAATGATTGTAATAGTGATTGAATTGCCCCAAAATAACATGCGCATTGGTTAAGAAGTAGATGATAATCATAGAAACAGTCAATCCCATTTTCATGATATGATGGGCTCGTGTCGCAACAAGAAAAAATAATAAATAAGCAGAGGCCGGCAAAATATAAAAGAAAGCGTATAACTGCTGATGGGGGAAAATCAGCGGAGTTATCAAACAGATATAGGACAATTCGTAAAGTCGTTGGAGGTGGCTTGTGACACTTTTGAAGGGCTTACTGCCCAGAAAATAAATAGCAAACAAAATAAGCGCCAGTCTGCTCATGGTAATTACCAGGTTCAAGCTAACGAGCGATATGTCTGCAATATTTCGGCGAAGGGGTAAGGCATATACATCCTGACAATCTTTTACCAAAAGAGTTGCAAAGTAGGTGGTTAGGGAGTGAAAACTGCGTTCGTTGGTATCAAGAATATGAACTACGTTGGTAGGATTTAAGAGTTTCCATCTCTCTTGTAAGAGAAAACTGTTGAATTCAAATCCGATTATAAAACCCGGAATTAAAAGTAACAACCCACTAAACAGAATTACAAAAAAAGTAGATTTCCACTCCCGCCGGTAGATTAAATAAGGAATAATAAAAATGGGCAAGACCTTCATTGTTATTCCAAACGCAATCAAGATGCTCCCCCTCAGCGTTCTTTGCGTGTTGATGAGGTGCAGTCCCTCAAAAGTAAGGTATAACAAGAAGATGGTAACCTGACTTAAATGAAAATTATCCCAAAGAAAGGCAAATACAAAAACGACCGAAAGGCTAACGAATTGCTTTTTCCCCTTTTCAGTGATCAGCGATAATGGAAGCCAACTCAAAATAATCTGCCAGATCCGATAGGCAAAAAACACATTGAGCATCAACCACAGCACTTTTACATAATAAAGCGGAAGGAAGGAGAGAGGATAAAGTAAAAGGGCAAATACAACGTCGTAATAATAATGGTACCAAGTACTGTATTCTTTTCTGTAAATATTTTCGCTCTTCAGCAAATCGCTCGCCGCCGACTGAAAGATCAAAAAATCACCCTCACCCCTAGCTTCAACTAAAATAAAAACAAGGATGAGTAGTGACAACAAGAGATAAACAATCTTGTTTGCACCTATTTTCTTCATAAGGAATCCCCCTTGTTTTTGCTCCACTGTAAGTTAATTAGGAGTGCATCTCATGTTATGGTTTGTAAGATCAATCAGTGTTATCTGTGTTTAGTGGGATTCTGCATTCACCTTGCGATTGTATAGATAGGAACCGAGGCCCAGTCCAAAAAACACCAAAATGAAACTTGTTTGAGGCTGTAATCCTTCTACTGCAATCACCGAATAGGTGGCCCCTATTAAGTCGTAAAACAAACCGGCGTAGGCCCATTCCCTGATTCGTGGAAAACCCGGAATTAGAATGGCAACTACCCCTAGAGTTTTGGCCACCCCAATAAAAAGTATAAAATAGCTAGGATAGCCCAGGTGATTCATAAACGTGATGGCTTCGGGAACCATCATTATATCGGGGATCGCAGAAAACAACATGGCGGCGGAAAAAAGAGCCGTGAAAATCCAATACAGCAAATTTGTTTTTTTCATATCTACTAGTTTTACGTATTCGCTAATTTAAACAAATTCTAAAAATTTCCGCTCCCTCTCCTACGTGTTTCCTTATTTAATTATTGAAAGTATACAACAAGACCATGCCGATTCGGACTTTGCTTTCAGTTGAAATTCGCATTTTTTATATCAATTTAATCTCCATCACATTCACCCTCCGGAAAATTTGACTAATTTTGTTAGAATCGTTAATTTAGATTAATGATGTAAACTCATGAAAGCAACTCCTTCAATTCCTAAAATACGATCCGCTTTCTTGGTTATTTTAGCCGGTTTCGGAACGGTTCCACTTTTGGCTCAAACCGGCCCCGCAGGGGTTGGCACAAACGCTGCCTCTGCTACTCAAAACAGATTTTGGCTTAAAGCCGATGCAAGTGTTTATAACAATGCAGGCACTACGCTTGCCGCAAGTGGCGATATGGTGCAACAGTGGAATGATGTTTCGGGAGTTGGCAATAATGCTGTGCAGGCCACAGCAGCCAACCGCCCGAGATACATCACCAATGTTATAAACGGCTTCCCTGCCCTGCGTTTTCTAGGTAATTATTATATAACCGCAAGCGGGGTTCCTTCGATTCCTAACAACACCGGCTATTCTTATTTGGTTGTGTTTAAAGATACTGCCTTTACTGCTGGCGCGATGGGTGACGGTGCGGGGAGCTATATCATAGACAGAGGTCCGCCTTCCACCGAAGGAAATGAATTGGCAAGTTTGAAAATTACGAACACGAATAAGTACGGTTTTCAAAAAAGAGACGGAGCAGGTGGCGGGATTGGCGGACCTGTGAGTGCAGTGAATGTTTCCAACGGTCTGTTTCGTATTGCATCTTATAGGGAAGCGCCCGGAGCAACAAAAACCTATAATCTTTTTGTAGATGGAAATTTGGAAGCAACGGTAACTAACGCTGATGCCAACTATTCTCCACAAACACCGCAAATAGGTCGGCACTATTCGGGAGCGAACAATGGGTTAAAGGGTTTTCTTACAGAAGTAATAATTTATAATTACAATGTGAATGATGCGCAAATGAACATTCTTAATAACTACCTGGCCTCAAAATACGGACTTGGTTTGGTAAGTAATGACAAGTATGCCGGTGACACCCCTGTAAACGGCAATTATGATTTTGAAGTGGCAGGTGTAGGACAAGAAGCATCCGGTAATAATGCCAGTGCTGCCTCATCAATTAGTGGTGGCTTGGATGTTACTCAAGCCACGGCAATGGAGAACGGAGAATATCTCCTCTTCGGACATCAGACAGGTGCGAACATTCTTAATACCACCGATGTGGGAGGCATGAGTGTGGGTCCCGCAAATGCAAGGTGGGGAAGAATCTGGTATTTTGACTGGACACATGTTGGAGGAACGAACGAAAGTGTAAATCTCACGTTTGATTTCAGCGACAGTGGAACAGGAGGCGCTGCTGCCGGCCCAACCTCAAATTATAAATTATTGTACCGCGCGGGTTTGGCCGGAGCTTGGACAGAAGTGATGAGCGCCACTAGCTTTGCGGGAGATAGAATTACTTTTAATGGTGTCATCTATAACACGGCCGGTGATGGGTATTACACAGTCGGGTCTTTAGACTATGCTACCAGTCCTTTGCCACTCGAGCTGATTAGTTTTAAGGCTAGCGTTTGTGAATCGGCAGTATGTTTGCGATGGATCACAGCTACCGAAAAAAATACTGATAAATTTATTGTGCAAAGAAGTTCTGATGGAGTGAGCTGGAAAGAAATTGCAACGGTAAAAGCTGCTAACAACAGTCAACAAGTACTTTATTACTCTGCAAAAGATAATTATCCGAATAATGGCATCAGTTATTACCAGCTGAAAGCATTAGATCTTGACCAAACTTTTGATTTCAGCCCGATCGTTTCTGTCGATAATTCTCATGATGAAGGAGTTCGATTGTTGGTGTATCCAAATCCAAGTGATGGTAACATTCAGGTTGAGATTGTTTCAGAAGGGATCAATCAAAAGGCACATCTCTTAATTATTGATGCTGCCGGATCAACTGTGAGAGAATTTCCGGATATAATTTTCAATGATAAAACGATTTTTGATATTCCCATGAAGCCGGCCCTTAGCGCGGGAATATACCAATTTGTTCTAACTGTTGGTGACCAAACCAGAAGCGTAAAATTAGTCCTGCGTTGAATTCAGTAATTGATCTATTTTTATTTTAATCGCTGGTAAGTGTCTCCTAAAATGATTTTTGTCTTTTTCAAATGGTTTCTAGTTGGTGTGTACTAATTTAATCCATTTTATTATGACAGACTTCAGGGATTCTGCTTTTGCCTTCACATCTGCCATGTCCTCAAAAATCACGATTCTTCGCCCGTCCTTATAAGCACCCTCTAATATACCGCTGGTATCTTTCACCTTGGCGCCGCTTGGAAAAACCAACATGATCCTGCCTTTATATAAATTAAAAACGGCCATCTCTCGTTTATATTCTTTAGGATTAAATGGCTTCATTTCTCCGGTATAGAAGAAACTTGGATTGTTCCATTTGATCCTTTCTCCTATTGTTGGATCAGCACCTAAAATTATTTTTCGTATGGCGTTCACCATTTGGCCCGTTGCGGGGTCCAGTGCGTGAATATGCGCCAGCACCGATTTTGGATCAGTCTGTTCATCGCTTTTCTGCAACACTCCGCGTTTCTTTTTTGTCAGGTTTAATTTATTCACATTCTCTCGCAATTTGAATTTCACTATTCGGGAGATGAGCTTCAGAGGCAAGTGAGCATTGTATGGAAATTGGATGGCTCCTTTTGAAAATTTATACGGTTCGAGTTCACTTTCAAATTCTTTGATGCCGGCTGCCGTTGGATAAAGTCCTGTATGGTTTTTGTTAGCAGCGAAATACACCAGAATTCCATGTTCTTTGTAAGCGGGCATCCCATAACTAATTACTTCTTCGGCATTGGGAGCCGCCGCTTTAATGGTCTTTCTTACCTTTTCGAGAATTACCCTCACGTCTTTTTCCCGGGCAGCCAAATAGGCCTCCACATTCTTTACTTCCGATTTCATATCCCTTGTTGTGCTTGAATCAATTTTTCGATCTCAAATTTTTTCATTTGCATGAAAGCTTTTACTACTCTCTGCGAAGCTGCCGCGTCGGGTGCGCTCATTAATTTTGATAATGCAGCGGGCACTATTTGCCACGACACCCCGTATTTGTCTTTCAGCCAGCCACAATTACTTTCTTCGCCATCCAGCGTGAGTGCTTCCCAATAATGGTCAATTTCTTCCTGAGTTTCGCACGAGACCACAATGGAAACTGCTTCATTAAATTTAAAAATGGGCCCTCCATTTAAGGCCATAAAATTCATGCCATTGAGTGAAAAACTCACTACCATGGCACTTCCGGCAGGTTTGCGGTGTATTTCAGCTCCTTCTTTCCCATACCTGCTAATTGCGCCAATGGATGAATCCTTAAAGATGCCCGCATAATAGTTGGCCGCCTGCTCTGCCTGATCGTCAAACCATAAGCAAATAGTCATTTTTTGTTTTGTCATGGTTTCATTTTTTTTTATTATTTTAAAAATAACGCGCCATTGGTCCACGTTAATCCCTATTTGGTGTTTTTTTTAACCCGGATCAAAACACATGCACTACGAAACAGTTGAAGGAGTTTGCGACACCCATCGGGGAGCCTTGCCTGCACCTTGTCGTAATAATAAATACAATTGCCCGGTATGGTGTTGCACATGGCGCATGTTATAGATTAGGATTTCAAAGGTACTGTAGTTACGATACTCATTTACCCAGCGTTCATGTGAATTCTGTGCGGTGATACGCTCAATACGTTGACGACATTTCTCGTAACACTGTTTTACATAGGTTACTAATTCAACCTTTGAGTACACGCGTTCGGGCAAGGTCCCCGAATTATCAAATTCAGAAAGTGAGAAGGGCGCGGGGGGTGAAAACGATTTTGGGTCAGAGCTGAGGTAATAATCCAAAAAAAACAAGGTATGATAGGCTTTATACCAGAATTTTTCTTGCGTGTCCCAAAGTTCAGCGGGACATTCAGAAATTGCCTGTTCAAGCATGTCGATGGCTGCACCGAATTGTTTCCACAATGATTCTTTTAAGGCTGCGTCCATGCTCATCAACTATTAATTTAAATGCAATTGATTACTTCTTCAGAATTAAAATTACAAAATTCCTGAAGAAATAAAAAAACAAAAGGTTTACACGAACATGTAAACCTTCTAAAAGAAATTTTGTAAAAGAAAATTAAATAGCCGTGCTGCGCTCCTCTGTAGCTTCCTCAATGTCAATCAATGGCGGCTCGATAATGATCTTCTTTAAGGATTTGCGATGGATAGACAAGAGGATTGCGGGCAAAAGGATTAGGTTGGTGAACATGGACATAATGAGTGTAAGTGATACCAAAATACCCATTGCGGCGGTACCACCAAAACTGGAAGCAGCAAATATGGCGAAGCCGCAGAAAAGAATGATTGACGTGTAGACCATACTTAAACCGGTATCTTTAATAGCTGCGGAAATGGCCTCTGCCGCTGTTTTTTTATGTTTTTTTAATTCCTGCCGGTATTTGGTCAAAAAATAAATTGTTCCATCTGAAGATATACCAAACGCAATGCTGAAGATGAGAATGGTAGAAGGTTTAAATCGAATGTCTAAAAACCCCATCACCCCTGCTGTGATTACCAGCGGAATAAGGCAGGGTAACTTAGATAATAAAATGATGCGAACCGAACGAAACAAGGCAATGCCCACAATGGCTATCAAAATAATTTCGATGAGCAAGCTCTCCAATAAATTACTTAACAAATAATCGTTGCTTTTCAGAAACACCAAACTGTGCCCTGTTACATGCACATTGTATTCTTTGGGATCGAAGATAGAATCAATTTTTGGCCTCAGTTCACTCATCAATGCCTTCATTTTTTTTGAACCAATATCTCTACTCTGGTAACTAATGCGGGTAATCTGCTTGGCAGTGTCCACAAAATTCTGAAGTTTATTGTTCTGACCTTTTAACGTGCCGTTATAATCTGATAACATTTTTAAATCTGAGACGCCCGGCATCGAATAAAATTTAGAGCCACCACCTCTATAGGCCTGATAGGCAAATTTGATTCCCTCCACAATGCTGATGGGTTTTGAAAAAACATCGTAATCGCCAAACATTTTTTCAAGTCGCTTGATTTTATATAAAGCTCTGGCATTGTCGGCTAGCAAACCGTTTGGTTTTTTAGTGTCAACCGAAATTTCAAAGGGAAGCACACCTCTAAAATTCTCTTCAAAAAAATGAAGATCATAATACAAGGGATCTTTTTCCGGAAGGTCATCCACCACGTATCCGTTCATGTCGATAAAGGTCATGCCCCACAAGGATATCACCGTTACCAGCGTAGTAACAAAATAAATCGAACTTCTTCTTCTTTGCACGAGCCGGTCGATGGTTTCAAGTACTCCGGTAATCCGTTTACCTTCCTGATGCTTGGTGTGTTTTGCTTTTGGAGTAGGCAGATAATTCAGAATGATTGGAATCATGATGAGCGTAATGAGATAGGTAGTCAAAACACTCACTGCCGCCACTACACCAAACTCAACAAGCATCGAACTTTTCGTAAAATACAAAACACCAAAGCCAATCGCGGTGGTGATATTTGCCAGAAAAAGAGTGATACCAATTGTTTCAATGCTTCGCTGCAGCGCCTTGATCTTGTTGCCATGCAACATGAATTCGCTCTGGTATTTATTAATGAGAAAAATGCAATTAGGCAATCCAATTACCATAATTAGCGGGGCAATCAAACCTGAAAGAACGGTAATACGGTACCCAAACAACTCCATGATTCCGATGGACCATATAACACCAATTATCACCACCAACACCGAAAATAGGACAGTAGTAAGGGATCGGAAGAAAAGCCATAAGATAATGGCGGTAACCAAAACCGCCAGAATGAGAAACAAGGTCATTTCATTTCTCACTTTGGTCATCATTTCAGAACGAATATATGGCATGCCCGAAAAATGCACAGCCACATGGTGCTTTGAAGAAAACTCCTGACCCAGGCCTTTGATCTCCTTCACAATGTCTAAGCGGCGTTCTGAATCGAGGTCCTTTTTATTAAACGTGATAGCCATCACCGTGGCCCCTGTTTCCTTGTTGTAGATGATGCCTTCATAAAAGGGCATATTCAGTATTTCCGCCTTTAAACTATCAACTTCCTGCTGCGAAGTGATGGGGTTCTTAATGAGGGGGGTGAATTCGAATTTATTTAAACTGTCGTTTTTTACCATTCTAAAAATGGTGGTAATCGACATAAGTTCTTTTATACCTTGAATTTTTTTGACATTTTTTCCGAGTTCATGCCAGTCTCTGAACTCCTCAAGTTTAAAAAGATCTTTGTCCTTAAAACCCATCACCATCACATTGCCGTCTTCCCCAAATTGTTTTTTAAACTCCTGGTATTCTATAAACGTGCTATCATCATCGGGCAGAATTTTAGCGAACTCATAGGATAGTTGCATTTTACTGGCTTCCCAGCCCATAAAAGCAGTGAGCAGCAGCACAGCCGCCGCAAACCCAATTTTGTTACGTAATAAAATCGTTGAAAAATATTTCCACATACCTCTGCCTACTCGTTTAAATGTAATACTCTCTTTTTGATCATCCCTCCACGGGTATCTTTAATGCTATTCATAATCACAAAGGCTGCCGGATCTATCTTTTCAATTTCGGCATTTAACTTAGCCACTTCCAACCTTGTAATTACAGAATAAAGAATATCGATATCTCCCTTTTTAACACCAGTCTTCCCAAAACCTCTGCTTCCCTTGTATACCGTAACGCCCCTACCCAGTCGTTCCGTAATCATCAATCGAATTTCTTCGTTTTTTCCCGAAATGATAGTAACTCCGGTATACTCCTCAATTCCCTCGATTATAAAATCTACAGTTTTCGAAGCGCTAAGGTACGTTAAAATTGAATACAAAGCCGTTTCGAAGGAAAGGAGCCATGCCGCAAAAGAGAAAATAATGATGTTCACAATCAAAATGATATCACCTATGGTTAATCCGGTGCGTTTACTAAAAGAGATGGCCATCACTTCGGTGCCGTCAATAACGCCGCCGCCTCTCATGGTTAAGCCGATGCCGGCCCCCAGAAAAAAACCACCAAATACACTCACCAACAACTTGTCCGCAGTAAGTACCGGAAAATCAACAAGCGCCACAATAGCCGCCAGGGCCAAAATACCAAGTGTAGTTTTGATCACAAAACTCGTTCCAATTTGGGAATACCCTACAATGATGAAGGGAATATTGAGCAATACAATGAGAATGGGAAGTTTAATGCCCGTAACAGTTGATATTAATAAAGAAATGCCGGTAATTCCTCCATCGATGAAACCATTTGACAGGAGAAAACTTTTAAGGCCGAATGAAGCTGAAATTACTCCCAGTAGAATCATTGCGCCATTAATGGTTTCACGCTTGGCCAAGCGCTTAAGTATAATGAATGCTTTGGCTTGCTCAAGACGGGTCAACGGTCGTTTTTTTCGGAGAAGAGTATCTCTGTTCAGGGCCTTGGCACCAATATTTTCGAAAAGTGGGGACATAAAACGGTAGCCTAATAATACATACAATTTCGGGGATAAACAAACGTAAATCAAAAGGCGTTGAAGTGGTAGTTTGCACACATTTGTGGGGAATAATTAAACGCATTCTCAGATATTCCGGATATATCGTCCTATCCTTTATAACTCTACATGTGCTGGCCTTACTAGGTAATATTGACTACCTTCATCTTGCTTTCGGCCTCTTTTTTATAATTTCACTAAAAATGAACTTTTGGCAAGCTGGCGTGTACAGGTTTATAGATGACATGTACTAAGAAAACAGAATCCATTTAACTAGATATGAGGCCCGAATTCCCTTGAAAAAAAACAGGTTTTCTATTTACAGCGACGAAGAATTAATGCGCTTAATCTGCACAGGTGAAGTGGAGGCATTTGATGAACTTTATTTTCGTTACAGTAAACGCTTGATGGTTTATTTTGTAAGGATGTTGAATTACAATAAAGCGCTTGCCGAAGATGCTCTGCAGGACCTTTTCCTGAAAATTGCAGAGGCTCCGCAGAAATTCGACACAACACGTTCTTTTAAGACTTGGATTTTTTCGGTGGCCTCCAACTGCTGCAAAAATTATTACCGGCACCAAGAGGTTGTAAAAAACAACCATGAGAACCTCGAACAACAAACTGAGCTCGTGCAAGAAGAATCGTTTCTTGCCTTGGCCGCCAAAATAGATGCACGGCAATTTCGCCTAATTTTAGAAGATGCCCTCAACGAACTGCCTCTCGAAAAAAAGGAATCATTTCTTCTCAAATACCAGGAAGATAAGAGCATTCGTGAGATCGCTGAGATTCAGAATTGTGCCGAAGGAAGCGTGAAATCACGATTGCATTATACCCTTAAAATATTGGAAGATAAATTAAAAGTGTTCAACCCTATTATTCACTAACATGGAAACCTCAAAAAAAATAAACGACTTGTTGAAAGAACATCTTTCGCCTGATCAGTTCGAAATTAATCCTCCTTCTTTAGAAGCCTTGCAGCGCGCACGAAGTAGGGTGATGATGCATAAAACCATTGCCATGGAACGCCCGGATGTTTTTGTATTTATTGCCTCCTTCCTCAATTTAAAAATAAAACTCTACCATGCGGTAATTGCTCTCTTGCTCATTTATGCAGCAGTACTGTTCCTCAATAAAAAACCAATCCCTTTTCGACAGGAACTGAGTTCTTCAACACAAGCATCAAGTCTTGCAGCAGTGAGGAATTCCACAGTACTCTCCTGCATTCAAACCTTTGTTTCACCAAAATAATTAAACCATGGAAAACATAACTACCTCCTCCCCCGATTCTGTTGAAAGCGCAGCAAAGTCTACCTTTCGCTATTTTCCATTTTTTAACCGCCGCCAGGCCTCTTTTGTTTTATTTTTTATAGCGCTAGTGTTTTATGCCCCATCCTATTATAACGAATACGCACTCGACGATGGCATCATTATCCATCAAAACGAATTTGTGCTCAAGGGCGTTCGCGGTATTAAAGGCATTCTCAGTAAGGACCTTTACCATAGTTTTTATCGCCGAATGAATGCCCACGACCAACTGCAAGGCGGGCGATACCGTCCGGTTTCGGTAATCTCGTATGCGCTCGAACAACAACTAATAGGTCCATACAGAACCGGATACTACATGCATACCGAAGACGCAAATAAAAATGGCGTGCTCGATGAGCAGGAAGTATCTGCCACCAATTTTGCAGGCGAGAACGAAGCCACTTATGAATACAATGATTATGTTGACAAAAACGGTGATCATGTGGCTCAGCCCGACGAGTGTTATTATTGCTGGGACTTAAATAAAAATTTTAAGAACGATCCCTCGGAAGATTTAAATGCGGACGGCGTTTTTAACGAAATAGATTGCCAGGTTTACGGCGCGGGACTTCGCCATTTCAACAACATATGGCTTTATGCGTTGGCCTGTGTGCTGGTATATTTGCTTTTCTCAAAATACCTCTTCAAAAATTATGAGGATCTGGCTTTTTTAGCCGCCCTTATTTTTATGATCCATCCGGTTCACAGCGAAGTAGTGGCTAACGTGAGAGGGAGAGACGATATTTTTTCACTTTTGTTTATTGTACTTACGTTTATTTTTTCATTTCGCTATTTGGAAAAGAAAAACACGGGCTCTTTGGTTGTCTGTGCACTGATGTTTCTTTTGGCGCTGCTGTCAAAAGAATATGCAGTGCTTCTTTTCCTCTTTATTCCACTTGTTTACTTTGTTTTTGAAAATATCCAATGGCGCTTGAAGCAAAACCTGGTGCCCCTTTTGCTCTTTCTACTAACAGGGGCAGCCATGATTGTAATGGACATAAAATCCTGGTATTTTTCTATGCCCGACTGGGTAGTTTTGTTTTCTATCGCCCTTACATACATCGTTGTAAATTTAGTTGCCTTCAGATCTTATTTTACAGAAAAAAGAAATGGCGCCTTAATGATTGGCCTCTATATGGCAGGTACTATTTATCTGGCACTACGCCTCAATGCGGTGAACATGGCGCCGGGGATTCCGGATACTGAAATCTTAAACAATCCATTTCTATTGGCGAGTGATTCGGAAGCCTTTGCCACCAAAGTATATACACTCCTCGTCGATCTTAAACTGATGTTCTTTCCACATCCACTGGTGGCAGATTATTCGTATGCCAGTATTGCTTACCGCAAATTAGGTGATTGGGATTTTCTGTTATCACTCTTTATTTACCTCACACTTTTAGGTGTTGGCTTAAGGCTTACCATCAAGCGCCATCTCCTTGGTTTTGCAATGCTCTTTTACTTTGCATTTCTTGTAGCGGTAAGCAATCTCACCATGCCTACAGGCACGGTGATGTTAGAAAGTTACCTCTTTCACGCCTCTCTTGGCATGGCAATTATCATAGCTTGGTTGATGCTGAAATTGCTTGATGCCTTGCAGGGAAGTATGGTTACCAAACGCAGCGTGTTGCTGACTATACTCTTACTAGCTGTGTTGTTTGCCGGCATGAAGTGCTGGGAGCGAAGCAAAGACTGGAAGAACGATGTGACGCTCTTTTTAAAAGATGTGAAGAACCAGCCAAATTCGGTATTGGTGCTGGGCAATGCCGGTGCCCGATGGATCGATTTAGCCGACACGAAGGAAATTACAGGGATTGTTTTGCCCGGAGAAGATTCCACAAAATTTAATGACTATAACGGCACACTGAATATCACCGAGAAGGAAGTGGCCGACAGCGGCTATGCTTCAAAACGTGAAGCCGCGCTAAGAAGAGGCATTGCCTATCTGAAACACGCTGTAGTACTTCACCCCCGCTATGTAAATGGATTTTTGAATCTGGGTCTTGCCTATTTTAAGTTGCAGCAAGAAGTAGAGGCCATAAAATATTGGAAGTATGCCGAACAATTGTACCCAAGCAACCCCTACCTAAATAATTATTATGAGGTATTTGGCAGTATGTTAATGCAGCGTGGTGCAGCAGCTTTTAATGACGGTAATTACAAATTGGCCATGGAAGAATACCAGAAATGGACCATTATCAAACCATCGGATGCGGAGTCCTGGTATAGTTTGGGCGGCGCATATTATAATTTGAAATATTACGCTGCGGCACAAACGTGCTGGCAAAAAGCACTTATCATCAATCCCAATTATGAAGAAGTTAGAAAAGTTTTAAACTTAAAGCCTTCTGATGGCAAGATTGAAAAAGTGAAAGGCACCGCATCTGCATCAGGAAAAAAGGGATGCTAATACTGCTGCCGCCAGGTTTTAAGTATCTTAGACAAAGGGTTTGGAGTTCTGTTTTTCAGGGGAGACCTGTACGGTAACATTCTGATTTTTTACTCCCGATGCCCGGGCAAGAATTGTTGCGTCGTTGCGTTCAACGCTGTATTACATCTTATTATACACCACTTTCTTGGTCTCAAAAAATTCTTCTTCAAAATAATCTTTGAGATCAAAAAATTTGGCACGATCGTAAAACCTCCCAAACTCTTCCCTGAGGTCGCCCCCCTTGAGATAGAGGATGCCATTGGGCAGGTCGTTAAAATTCTCTTTTAGGAATTTGTTCCTCACCCATTGATAAAACACGGGGAATTCGGTGACGGCACGACTTACTACAAAATGAAATTTGTCCTTCACTTCTTCGGCACGCTGATGGTGCGCACTCACATTTTTTAATTGCAATGCAGAGGCCACTTCATTTACCACCTTTATTTTTTTTCCGATGCTGTCTACCAAAATAAATTCGCATTGAGGAAACAAAATGGCAAGAGGAATGCCCGGAAAGCCGCCTCCTGTGCCTACATCAAGTACGCGGGTACCGGGTTTAAAACTCAACACCTTAGCAATGCCCAGCGAATGTAAGACGTGACGTTCGTATAAAAGGTCAATGTCTTTACGCGATACCACATTGATTTGTTCGTTCCAAAAACGGTATAACTCAAACAATTGATCGAATGCCAACAGTTGTTCCTTAGTTAACTCTTTAAAATATTTGCTGATCAATGCGGGCACTTATATTTTTCCTTCGCCGTGTTTAAGCGCGTTGTACAATAATTCGCGGGCCCTAAACAGTTGAGCCTTAATGGTACCAATGGGAAGATTCATTTTACTGGAGATCTCTTCATGACTCATTTCCTGAAAGTAGAAGAGTTCGATCATGTCTTTGTATTTCGGTTTCAAATTATCTACCAGCAACCGCACCCTTTCTATTTTCTGTTTCTTGATAAAACTCTCTTCGGGATCAAGTGTGGTAGATCTGATATTGGCGCTATGATCGCCGCCTTCATAATCTTCGCTTCGGTGGTCGATAGACACCGAATACTTCTGTTTTTTTCTTCTTAAAAAATCAATGGCGTTATTACTGGCAATTTTAAATAACCAGGTGCTAAAGGCGAAGTCGGGACTGTATTGTTCTAGCTTCTTAAAAGCCCTGCCAAATGCTTCAATCGTTAGATCTTCCGCGTCATCTTTATTGCTGCACATTTTCATCATCATAAAGTAAACACTCTCTTTATAACGTTGTAAAAGCTCAGCATAGGCTTTTTGATCGCCACTGTCCAAGGCGAGTCTCACCAATTTATAATCGTAAACTGCCTTGGTGGTAAGTCTCTGGTCGTTATCTTCTAATTCGTCCACGAATTTGGTTTGTAGAACAATTTGCTCACCTGAAAGATAGGATAAATAAACAATAAAATCAATTCGTACACAGCACAGGCAGCCAACAGATCCCTTTCATTGAGGCGCCTCGATGCGTTGTTAAGGATGAGCACCTGACCAATGATCTTCAACAACAGCAGGATGGGAATAAGTAGAAGTGTGTTTACTGAAAAGGTTAAAGGGATTAGACTCAGGTAAAAGAAATACTGTGAAAGATAATTAAACAAGATCCTCATTTTTGAAGCAGATGAATACAACGGCGCAGTGGTTAAATGTCTCCGTTTTTGAATGTTCCATTGTTTAAATCCGGTTTTTGCCATTGAATAGGTGATCCCTTCACTGCTCAGGCAGATATTGGTATTGACTTGTGTTGCCACCTGATTAACAAACAGATCATCGTCGCCCGATTGAATGTGATAATGTTTTGAAAAACCACGTTCCTTAAAAAACAAGTCGCTCGTATAGGCCAAATTCCGACCTACGCCCATATAGGGCTTTCCTTTAACTGTTGCCGAAAAATACTGAACAGCTATCATGAAGGTGTCGAAACGAATCAATTTGTTAAGGAGACCCTTTCGCTTTTCATACGCACCATATCCCAAAACCACTTCCTTCGCGGGGGTGAATCCCTTTGACATTTCTTTTAACCAATTTGTGGTTGCGGGATAACAATCGGCGTCGGTAAACACCAGATGTTTGTATTTTGCCGCTTTAATTCCCACCAACATGGCAAATTTTTTCCCGTGCTTGTAATAGGGATCCTCTTTAATGGTGGCTTTTCTTAAGTTTGGAAAGATCTTAGAAAATTCATCGATTACATTTTCAGTGTTATCATCGCTGCAATCGTTTACCACAATTACTTCAAATTCGGGATAGTCCTGACTAAGAACTTTGGGAAGAAATTCGGTAAGATGATCCTCTTCATTTTTTGCACATATGATCACCGACAAAGGCCGCAACTCAGTATCTTCCGCTAATCTGCTTCCTTTAAAGAGAGAGATGGGAAGGTAATTAATGACATAATTAATGAGTAACAAAAGTAGTCCCGAAACAGCCAGGACACTTACTATTTCAGGTACTCCGGCTTGTTTAAAATCGGGAAAAAGCATATGTGCAAAGGTACCGCCTGCATGGCCCGCTAAATTGGATATCTTTGCATTTATTAAACAAAATAATTAACAATGCAGGAACCATTAAAAGCCGTGATCTTTGATATGGATGGCGTGCTAATAAACAGCGAACAATTATGGCGAAGAGCTATGATTAAGGGCTTTGGGGAATACCACATGTTCTTAACCGAAGAAGATTGTCGCAAAACAATGGGAATGCGCTTTGGAGAGGTGATTCACTTATGGCTTCAACATTTCAAACTTGTCCACCTTTCTGCGCCATTAATAGAAGAACGGGTAATGAATTTACTACTCGACCTCATCGAAAAAGAAGGCGCGTATATTGCGGGAATTCCGGAGATTATTGGCTTTTGCAGGCAAAAATCACTTCCCATGGGGCTGGCCACTTCTTCGTCACGTTTGCTCATGAATGCGGTGTTAACCAAATTGGGACTCCATACCACTTTACAAGTAACTGTTTCGGCTGAGTACTTAAAACATGGCAAACCTCATCCGGAAGTATTTTTAATTTGTGCTGAAAAACTAGGTGTGCTACCCTCCGAATGTTTGGTGATTGAAGATTCCATAAACGGCATCATAGCCGCCAAAGCCGCTCAAATGAAAGTAGTGGCAGTTCCCGATGAGGAGCACGCAGATCTGAAACAATTTGTTTTGGCCGACTACAAATTTAGCAGCATGAAGGAAGTTTTGCCTCTGATTCGAATTCTTTTTCCATGATGGGAGTAACTATAACACTGTTTTTTCAGGTCCTAGCCCTGTGAACTTTAGCCACAAACTTAAATGCCTTAACAAGAAATCGTATCTTTAGCCTTTTGAAATTCAGTCTCCTCCATACCGATACAAAGTCCCGCGCCCGCGCAGGTACACTTGAAACCGATCACGGCGTTATTGAAACACCAATTTTTATGCCGGTTGGCACAGCGGGAACAGTTAAGGCAGTGCATCAACGTGAACTGGCCAACGATGTTCACGCGCAGATTATTCTGGGAAATACGTACCACCTTTACCTCCGTCCGGGTCTGGATGTGATTTCCGGCGCAGGAGGTCTTCATAAATTTAACGGGTGGAACAAACCCATTTTAACCGACAGCGGTGGCTACCAGATTTTTTCTTTGGCGGCACAGCGAAAACTAACTGAAGAAGGAGCCACTTTTAAAAGTCACATTGATGGGAGCTCGCATTTTTTTTCACCCGAGAGTGTGATGGATATTCAGCGCACAATAGGGGCCGATATCGTGATGGCCTTTGACGAATGCACGCCGTATCCCTGCGATTATTCTTATGCAAAAAATTCTCTTTCGCTCACTCATCGCTGGCTCGATCGCTGCATCACCCAATTTGATGCTACACTGCCAAAATACGGCTATCAGCAGGCATTATTCCCTATTGTACAGGGCAGCACCTTTAAGGATCTCCGGATACAATCAGCTGAATACATCGCTTCCAAAAACTGTTTTGGAAACGCGATTGGCGGTTTAAGTGTGGGCGAACCGGCCGAAGAAATGTACGCCATGACCGATGTGGTAACAACTATATTACCTACTGATAAACCCCGCTACTTGATGGGTGTAGGCACTCCTGTAAACCTATTAGAAAGCATTGCTCTGGGAATTGACATGTTTGATTGTGTGATGCCAACCCGAAATGCACGTCACGGCTTACTTTTTACTCAAAACGGCATCATCAATATCCGTAACGAAAAATGGAAAAATGATTTCTCTGTGCTGGATGAAAACGGAACTACCTTTGTTGATAAAGACTATACAAAGGCTTATCTTAGACATCTGGTAATTTGTAACGAATTATTGGCGGCGCAAATTGCCAGCATTCATAATTTAGGAATGTACCTTTGGCTGGTGAATGAAGCCAGACGAAGGATTATGGACGGCTCGTTTACGGAATGGAAAACTAAAATGGTAAGTCAACTCGCTCAGCGTTTATAATTGGCCATGCTCAAAAAATTAGACCGATACATTATAAAGAAGTTTCTCAGTACCTTCTTCTTTTCCATCACGCTCATCTTGATGATCTTTATCGTTTTTGACATTAAAGACAAGCTGCCCACCTTCAGCACCAATGATATTCCCTTCAGGGAAATTGTATTCGACTATTACCTAATGTATATTCCCTACTACGGAAATATGTTTAGCCCCCTCTTCATCTTTATTTCTGTGATCTTCTTTACATCCAAAATGGCGCATCAAAGCGAATTTATTGCGATCTTATGCAGTGGCACCAGCTTTAAGCGCATCCTTCGCCCCTACATCATTGCCGCAGGATTTCTCTCCCTGAGTTCGCTTGTGTTTAATCATTTTGTATTGCCCAAGGCCTTCAAAGTAAAGATTGGTTTTGAAGATAAATGGATCAATAAAAACTACAATAACGACGAACACAATATGCACAAGAAGATAGGTACTAATCGCGTGCTATATATTGAGAGTTACGACAATAAAATAAATACCGGTTATAAAATGAGTTTGGAAGACGTGGTAAATAACAAACAAACCTACTTTCTGAGTGCCGATAATATGAAGTGGGACAGTTTGAGTTCAGAATGGATCCTCACGAATGTGAAAGAGCGGCGAATAATTGCGCAAGACCGATTGGATACCCTCACCAATACTAAACCCATTTACAAACAAATCAATTCCTATTTACCTTCCAAGAAAGTGAAATTGGCTTTTTCACCAATTGATATGTGGCGCGATGAGAGCAAAATTGAAACAAAGACCTATTTTGAATTGCGCGAATACATTATTCGAGAAAAGTTAAAAGGATCGAACCGCATTGAACTGTATGAAGTGGAACAATACAAACGTTCATCATTTCCGTTCGCCACCTTTATACTTACCATTATTGGCGTATGCGTGTCGTCGCGAAAAGTGCGCGGTGGTGTTGGCCTGCAGATCGCGCTCGGTTTGTTTTTGAGTTGCATTTACATCATGCTCATGTACATTTTTACAACAATTGCCACCACAGGATTTACCTCTCCGTTTTTGGGAGTTTGGACACCAAATATTATTTTTTCCTTTGTTGCTCTTTACCTGTATAAAACTGCTCAAAAGTGAAACAATTTATTCAAACCTTTCGCTCCAACTATACCCCGCTGCAGCAATTATTGTGGATCGGGTTTTTCCTTCGACTGTTTTCCGTCTTTTTTAGTAAAGGCTTTGGCTGGCACGATGATCATTTTCTCATCATTGAGGCCTCACAAAGTTGGGTAGACGGATATGACTACAACGATTGGTTGCCTTCTGCTGCCGCCCCCGACAGAACACCCTCAGGACATTCATTGTTCTACACAGGTATCCATTACTTCCTGTTTAAATTCTTAACCTCACTTGGCGTGGTGAACCCGCAAACAAAAATGTACGTGGTGCGCTTCCTTCATGCCTGTTGGTCATTGCTTATTATTAAGTACGGATACAAGATCACCGAACAATATGCTTCCCAAAAAACTGCCTGGTACGTAGGCATTTTCCTTACTTTTTTCTGGTTTATGCCCTTTATCAGCGTGAGAAATTTGGTTGAGTTTGTATGTGTGCCGCTGATTCTCATGTCAATTTATGAATTGGGCAAAGAAAATCTTGGTTGGCGACACTTTTTCTTGGGAGGCTTGTGGCTGGGCATTGCGTTTTCAATTCGTTTTCAAACAATTTTTCTTGGTGCCGGGGTTGTGCTTGCGTTGCTCGTTCGTAGAACATCTTTCAAACACCTACTGCTTTTTGGCATCACCTATCTGGCCGGAATCGTTCTCATTCAGGGCGGTATAGATATGATGATCTGGAAACGACCTTTTGCCGAGTTTCAAACTTATGTGCAGTATAATCTCGACAACTCCGATCAATATGGCACAGATAATTGGCACATGTACCTTGACCTTATTTTTGGTTTGTTGATACCTCCTTTAAGCATCGTCTTGTTCGCCGGCTATTTTTATAGTTGGAAAAAAACGGCACTGATATTCTGGCCCGTATTTTTTTATTTATTATTTCACTTCTATTTTCCCAACAAACAAGAGCGCTTCGTAATGACAGTGATCCCCCTCATCATCATTTCAGGCACCGTTGGCATGTTTATGCTCTTTGAAAAGTACCAAAGCAAGATCAATCGGCCACTTCTCCGATTCTGCAAGATCTTTGTCATTGCCCTTAATCTTATTCTCCTTCCCGTTCTCACGGTGTCATACAGCAAGCGACATCGGGTGGAAGCCATGTATTATCTTTATAAGAAACACGATAAAGGGTCCTTTTTAATTGAAGATAGCAACCACAACAACTTTATGATGCCTCCTTTATTTTATTATGGTAAGTGGGTTGGTATGAGAGGCGTTACGAAAGAAACTCCCCTCAAAGAACTGGTCAACTTCTACAAATCGCAACCCGCCGCCGAACAGCCCCGCTATGTTATTTTTTGGGAGGCTGAGAATTTAGAAGCTCGTTTGGATTCGGTGCGCTATTATTTTCCGGGAGTGCGTTATGAAACCACCATTCAACCCAGTTTTATTGATAAGACGCTCTTTTGGCTGAATCCGCTTAATAGCAATCAGACCACCTTTATATACAAACTTCAACAATAATATGCTTGCCGTATTGGGTGGGTAAACCTCTCAACATGTCCACTATACCCCTTCATTACCGAGTCTACGTGACGAGGAAAAAATAGTAAATGATTGACCTGCTCCTTTTTGGAAAGCGCAGATGATGAGGATTTCCTCATTTTGTGATTCCCGGATGCTTCTTTCTGAACTCCAGGGCAAATTCATTCTTCAGATCTATCAAACACGAATTGCAAACACAAATTGTATACTTCGAACTGATAAAACGAAACTCCTGAGTTGACAACGGCACTTTACTACATTCACAGGCTTCAACATTAGCCGAATTACAGGTAATTACACCACCACATCGCGCGCACTCTTTTGCATTACTATCAGCCTTCTTTTCCTTCATCCTTTTTACCAGTTCACCCATCCAATAAAGGACAGCACTTCTTCAGCATCCACGTTAAGCCAGGTATTCTTTGATTTAATCCAAATTTTCAGTCCCTGCTGATAGCTTTCTTCACCAACAATCAGTTCTTTCACCAGTCCCACACAATTCTCGGCGCAGGCAAAATTTCCTGAATTAAAAAAGAACTGACCAATTTCCTTTCCATGATATAGAATCACTCTGCCTTTTGGTCCCGCCTTGTAAAGATAACTAAAGCCATTCACCGCTTTGGATTCGAGAGGAATTGTGATCGTCTTTTTTTCAAGATTAACTATCACATCCATATACCCATAATTCATCACCAATTCATTACTACTCAATCTCTTTAAGGAAGCTCCCCGGGTATCGGGAATGATAGTTGATGTGCCCAGCAAATTAAAAAGGTGCGTTTCAATATTAACTTGGTAAAAAGCCGCCTCCGTGTTTGCTTTATTAAAATTTACATACACAAACAAACTGTCGTTGAGCCAAAAAACGGGCGGATCGGCGGTGTATTTGCTGTCGCTTCTGCGCAATGGGCCAAAACCTGCGTCCTGAATCAATTCCACATTGGGTTTGCCCTGAGGGTAATAATTTATTTTGAATGGTGTCACGGTTTTATCAAATTCAACTTCCTTTCCCGTTTTTGCCTTAAACAAAAGGTTGGTGACTTCTGAATACGTATGCGTCTTAAAATTATACACCGAATAAAACTTCCCCTTAAACGCATCGTTCGTGTAATAGATGACGCTGTCGTTGCTTATTTTTACCAAATTTGCTTTTCCATCAAACAACACTTTTTTATCTACAATATCGATGATGTTTCCAATGCCCGTTATCACATAGCGATCTTTATAAAGGAAGTTGTCGCCCTTATCCGTGCGCACATAATCTCTTCCATTCTTCTTGCCGTCAAAACTCATTATTTCATCACGCCCGGTATACGTGCCATTTAAAAAATGATAGGAATAAATTGTCTGTCTGAAATTGGCTTTCGATCCTTCGGCATTTACCGCATGGGCAACCAGCAAGCTGTGCATCCCTTCCTGAGCAAATTGAACACCCGGCAGAAACAAAAGTATAATCCAACGTATGGATCGCAGATTCATATTATAAATTACTGATTAAATCAAAAAATAAACGCACGCCAACACCAGTACCACCTTTGCCCCTATAGCTGTCTTTCGTGGTGAGAAAGGCCGGCCCCGCAATGTCCAAATGATAATAGGGATAGTTGGTATATTTTACCAAAAACCTACCTGCCGTGATAGCCCCGGCATAAGGTCCCCCCAGATTCTTTTGATCGGCAATATCACTTTTCAAAAGTTCATCGTAATCTTCCCAAAAAGGAAATTCGGCTATGCGCTCATGTACATGGAAAGAACTTTTGTGGAGGGCCTGCTTCTGTTTTGCAGATGCATTTCCCATTCCAACAATACCAGAGGAACCAATAGCCGCAGCAGCAGCGCCGGTAAGGGTTGCTATGTCGATAGTGAGTTCTGGCGCAAAACGTTTGGCATAATGCAGCGCATCGGCAAGAATCATGCGACCTTCGGCATCCGAATTCAGCATTTCCACAGTGCTGCCATCCATCATGGTAATAATATCACCGGGCGCAAATGCATTAAAACCCGGACGATTATCGGTGGCAGGCACTAATCCTATAACATGCACTTTTAAGTTGGCTTTTGCAATGGCATATAAAGCAGCGCCAACGGCGGCACCACCGGCCATGTCACATTTCATTAAATCCATGCTGTTAGGGGTAGGCTTTAAACTCAGTCCTCCTGTATCATACACCACACCTTTTCCCACCAACACATAAGGCTTCTTGTTTTTGGCGCCTCTGGGTTTGTATTCCATCACAGTGAAACTTGGCTCATCAACACTCCCCGCATTTACCGCCAGCAAACCTCCCATCTTTAGTTTCTTGATCTTCTCCTTATTCAACACCTCCACCCGGAAGCCCGCCTCTTTTCCCATTTGCACAAAAGCGCCGGCAAGCGCCTTCGCATTCAAAACATTTACAGGTTCATTTACCAAATCCCTTGCCTTATAGGTGGCTTCGCACACACAATTCAACGCATGTACTTCGGCGGCATTTATTTTTGTATTCGCAAGAATTACCGTTTGCAACGAGTTTTGTTTTGCAACCGACTTTGATTGATGTCTGATAAACTGGTAGTTAGCAAGGGCAATTCCCTCCGCAACATACAACGATAAATTTGGTGATCGCGTTTGATTGTAAATGTAAATTTCTTTTCCCTTCTGATGGTTCACGGCATCTGCCATAGCCGCCCCGTGCTTTCGGAGCTGTTCGTGCAATTTATTCTTGTCACTACTTTTGTCAACAAACACAATCAAAATAGTTTTGCCAATGTAATTATAAGACAAAGTTCCCTTTTTACCTTTAGTCCCCGCAGCTTCATCCTTTTTGAACTGTGCCTCAAAATAATCGGTTACTTTCTCGGGCAGGTTAAATTCGTTCCTGAATTTTTCGGTGAGTACCAAAATGTGCGAAGGTTCAGTGACCTTATTGTTAAGGAGTATTGGTGTCATGATTTAAGGATATCGACGAAGATACAAATTTAGGAGTTCAAATAAAATATTCAACAACAACCTGTTAACGGATGCGTTTGCGGGAACCTGCGTATATGCTTACCTTAGGCTGAGTGAAAACTAAACTTTCATACCTTTTGCCGGTTTTCTTTCTTGTAATTGGCCCTTCTTTTTCACAAGTAGATGGTTACCTAAAAAAGGCCGACCGGTGCGTGGAAAATGGTAATATAAAAGATGCCAAGATTTACTACCTCAAGGCGCTGGCAAAGGCTCCTGAAAACCGTAATGCCAATTTAGGTATGGGGCTCATGCTGTCGGAGCTGCTCGATAATTATACAAGCGCATTGCCCTATCTCGAAAAGGCTTACAAAACAACGGTCCGCGACTCATCCTACGATCTTCTGTTTGCCCTCGCCAAATGTTATCATCACGATGGCAACTACGATAAAGCACTTTCGTTTTACGGTCGTTTAAAAGATGTGGTGGACCTCGAAAAAGAAACCGATTTTCAAAAAGACCTCAACAAACGAAAAGAAGATTGCGAATACGCCCGTACGAATAAGAACCGCACCTCTGACCAAAATATCTACCTAGTAAATTGCGGCAAAACCATTAATTCCGATATGCCTGAATACGTGCCTGTTTTATCGGGACAAAATGAGTTGATCTTCACCTCAAAACGCAAAGATTCAAAAAAAGAAGAATTAAATGAGATGGACGGCAAGTACTTCGAAAGTATGTACATGGCGACCATTAATGCAACTCATTTCAGTAATGTGCGAAGGTATACCCTCCCCGATAAGTTTGCAGATTCTAAATTCAAAAATCAACACCAATCGGTTGTGTCGATTAGTCAGGATGGTAAAAAACTTTTTTCGTTTAAGGAAGGGAAACTTTTTGAGATTGATCTTGATCAGCGCCCTACTGCTAATCCCGGCGAAGTTAAGTTCAACCATTTTGATTATTACCAAAATCATGCATTTCTTGCCCGCGACGGAAAAACCTTGTATTTCACCAGCGAAGCTCCGGGCGGACTAGGCGGAAACGACATTTATGTGTCTCAAAAAACGAGCAACGGAACGTGGGGTACTCCAAAAAATCTGGGAACACCCATTAACACTTCTTTCAATGAAGACGCCCCTTTTCTAGCAAACGATGGCACCCTTTACTTTGCCAGTGAAGGACATGAGGGATTTGGAAATTACGATATTTACAAAAGCACATTGAGTGAGGAAAAATGGAGCACTCCCGAAAATCTGGGCCAACCTATTAATTCTCCGGGTCATGATATTTTTTTGGTGCTCGACAGTCTCACTAGTGTTGGCTATTTTTCATCAGGTAGAAATGGAGGGTATGGAGACATGGACATTTACAAATTAATTTACCTTGACAAAATAAACAAAGAGTGTCCTCCTGCAGCCTCGGCGCAAATTTCATTTTCCATTGAGGATGCAGATACTGCCGATTATAAGAACAAAATCAAGACGACTTACCCAAACAATTATAAAATTATTAGCAGCACTTGGCAGGTGGACAACTTAGCACTAATATCGGGCGGCGAGGTATTTGAGAATGATTATAAAAAGACGGGGCACTATTATGTGTCGTCCAAAATTATAGCCTGGTGTGACACTTGTTTGAGCCCGATCGTTTCCTGCAGTATCATCGAAAATAAACTTGAAAAAACAATTCCCTTACAGCTTGTACAAAATGAAACAACAACTGCTGTGGCAACCAACACGCTTACAACCGATAAATCCTCTTCAGCACAGTCGGAATTGTTATTTACCGGTATTTTAACTGCCCAACAATTAGCTAGTATTGGATTTAATACTAACCATATTCTGTTCGACTTTAATAAAAGTACCTTGCGCCGGGATGCGTATGAGATTCTGAATACAAACATCAGCGTGATGAAAAAATTTCCCCAACTTTGTTTGCACGTAAATGGCTATACTGATTCCCGAGGAACTAAGGCAGCGAATGAAAAAGTCTCGGCCCACAGAGCAAAGGCGGTGAAGGACTACCTCCTAAAACACGGAACTTCTCCCGATCAAATTAGGGTTGCATCAGGCAAAGGTTCCTCCAATCTTTTAAACGATTGTGGATCCGGTAAGGCTTGTGATGAGACGGAGCATCAGCTGAATCGTCGTGTAGAATTTATTGTAATGTCAAAAAAATAAATACAAAACTGATGAGTTATTTGCTTGTATTTTTAGGAGGAGGTTTGGGGAGTTTGCTGCGCTATATGATCGGCATCTCGTTTCAAAAGGTCATCCCTTCTCTTCCCCTGGCTACCCTCATTTCAAATGTTTTGGCGTGTTTACTATTTGGCCTCACCCTGTGGTTGCTCCAAAGTAAAGAAAATCTTCACACTCCCCTGCGACTCCTCCTGTTGGTGGGATTCTGCGGGGGACTTAGCACCTTTTCATCATTTGGATACGAGACCTTTTTATTGTTCAAAGAGCAACTTTTTCTCGCCGCGGCACTCAATATTATAGTAAGTGTGTCCTTGTGTTTAATTATCTTTTATCTTTTTTACCTTACTCCCGGAAAATAAGAACTATGGATTTCAATAAACGAAAAGATATTGTATTTCTTGTTTTGGCCGGATTTTTTATAACTAATGCCATTGTTGCCGAACTCATTGGTGGCAAGCTGGTTCAGTTTTTTGGTTTATTCACACAAAGTCTGGGTATAATTTTATGGCCGGTTGTTTTTATTTTAACCGATCTTATCAACGAGCATTATGGTAAAGCGGGCGTTCGTAAGTTAACCTATATCACGGTGGGGTTGATTGCCTACACATTCTTGCTCATTTCGGTAGCGCTGCATATACCGGCCGTGGCTTTCAGTCCGGTAAACGATCAAACATTTAAAACTGTTTTTGGTCAAAGCCAATGGATCATTGTAGGGAGTATTGTAGCATTTTTAATTTCCCAGTTGGTAGATGTGTATGTGTTTTGGTTATTTCGGCAACGGACGGGCTCACGCATGATTTGGCTCCGTGCAACAGGTAGCACCGTGGTGAGCCAGCTCATCGATACGTTTGTGGTGCAGTTCATTGCTTTTGTACTTCCCGGCAAATGGGCCTTCGATGAATTTATCAGAAACGCCACCTGGGGCTATTCCTTTAAACTATTGGTTGCCTGGTGCCTCATCCCCTTCATTTATCTGGGTCACCACGCCATTAACAAATATTTAAAAAAGGACAGTTCAGAGACCACACTGTAATTCTATTTTCACCTATGATAACTTACACCTTTCTTGCGCTTATCATTTCTTTTTCAATATACTGCTTCAACGACCGGGCTGTTATGGCCAAGTACCTGTTTCACCCCTACTCCATTCATCACCACGGTGAACATTACCGGTTTCTCACTCACGCATTTATCCATGGCGATTACATGCATTTGGCTTTTAATTGTTTGGCCCTTTATAGCTTCGGTTTGTACCTTGAGCAAGGTTTTTTTTCCAACCCCGCCATTTTTGATCCACGTTGGGGTAAGTTGTATTATATATTATTATTTACCGGGGGCATTTATGCCGCCTCTATCACAGAGTACTTTCGAAATAAAAATAATCCTGATTATTCCTCCCTTGGTGCAAGTGGAGCCATCTCGTCGGTGATGTTTTGTTTTATCATGATCAGCCCTATGAGTAAAATTTATTTGTTCTTTTTTCCAATGCAGGGCTGGCTCGCAGGCGTTTTACTGCTTGGCGTCAGCTATTACCTCATCCGCCGAAAGAAAACTTCGTCTTATACAGATAACATCAGTCATGAATCCCATTTCTGGGGTGCCATGTTTGGTGTAGCCTTTATTCTGATACTAAAACCAGAACTGGGAAAATTTTTTGTGTTACAGGTAATGAGCGCTTTCCGCTAGTAAAAACTAAAATAGTGCGGGAGGAACTATTATTTATCCAGTATGGATTTTATATTCGGTCTAAAATACAAGCTTGATTTTAGGATCTTACCATCTTCCCTAAAAATAGGAAGGCCCTGCTCATCGAGTTTGCTCATGTTACTGCGGTGAATTTCGTCATACACTTCTTCAATCTTATGCTGAAGTCCGTGTTTTAAAATGGTTCCGAATAAAATATAAAGTTGATCCCCTAATGCATCGGCAATCTCAACAATATCTCCGGTTTTGCAGGCATCCAGGTATTCCTCATTTTCTTCCTTTATCAGATTGTACCTCAGGGTATAGTCCCTTTCCTCAATCAATTGGATGGTGTCGGCATTCCCAATTTTGAATACCTCATGAAATTCAGCTACCGACTCAATTTTTTCACGCAGTTTACTCATATCCTTATTTTTTTGATTTCGCGGCCTTGTATTCCTCGTTCAGTGACTTAATGATCTCATCGGTAACCTCCAGTGTTGTATTACCAAGTAGCATGCTGGGAACTGCATCACTATAGGAAAGTATAAAATCGTAGCGTCCTTTGTTCCAATTGATGAGAAAATTCTTTACGTTTTTTTGAAATTGAATGTTCTTGTCATTAATATCCATCGACAAATTATCCATTTGCAACTGTTTGTTCTGGGCCTCCTTTTCAATTTCTTGAATTTCACGGGCCTTTGCCTCCAATTCACTTTGCGAAGCAATTCCGGCTTTTTGCGACAGTTGAAACTCTTCAACCTTTTTTTGATAACGCATGCTTAGACTTTCAACACTGGCCTCAATATTGGTCTTTCTGCGTTTAGTTTCCGCTACCAGATCACCAATCTCCAGACTCTCTTCATTCAGGCGGTCAATATCTATAAATGCGATTTTCCCGGTTACAGGAGTTGCCGCCGCCTCAATTCGCTTCACTACCTCCGTCTTCACCGATGCGCTTTGTTCAGGAGCCTTCTTGCCTTCTTCATGCGAACCCTCATTTAGGTTTACTTTATAAAACAAAAACGCCACCGCAACCACTAAAATGGCATTTACGCCAATCAAAATCCTGTTCATCAATTTGAAACTTTACACAAATATAAAATTACCTTACGGTTTACGCAATAAACCATGGTGTAGGACACATTTCAATTCTATTTCTTTAACATCCTCAGCATTTAAACTAACTACATGATCGTAAATACGGGTAAACACCTTTTTATCGGGAAAACACTCAGAATGCAGCTCCTTCAGGCACCAGTCCTGATAATCTAAGATATAGCCGTTGCCCGAATAAAGCACAAATTGCCGCTCAACCAAGGGAAGCTTCTCATATACCCGCTCACTAAAGCGTACCAGCGCCGTATTGTTGTTTCCGGACCTGAAATTCGACGAAAGGAAGTCTGGCCAGCCTCCCGAGCGGTTAAAAGCAGGTGCCAAAACGAATAAAAATACAAACACGTAAAAGATGGGCACTTGCAGAAGGAAGGTGGGGCTGAAATACCGCTGTTTTGTTTTTCCGGAAAACAACAAAAATAAAAGCAGAATAAACACCAAATTACTCAACCATAAGGCGTAATTGGGGTTTTTTACCGAGGGAAAGAGAAACAGCAAAAGCAAAAAATGCATCACGATGGCCAGAGCTACCGCCAAAAAACGGATGGAAGAGACCATTAGACCTATGCCTACGCCTGTTAAAATATATGGCACGGCTTTCCCCATTTTGGCCAAAAGCAAAAACTGCCGTTCACTCATAAATTCTTTCAATGGTGAAATCACCAGTATGAACTCAGAGTCCACAAAGTTTTTGTTCATTTGACTGATTCCCGTATAAAAATAAACTGAGGCAACCACCAGTTGAAGGATGATAAAATAGGATGTGTATTTATTAGAATCATCCACTCGCCCATCGTAAAAAATATAAATCAGCAGCAGGCTGGCGTAGTAATATAGCCAGGGCTGTAAACGCGTGAGGTCGCAAACAACTAACCAGGCACAAACAAGTACACTAAGAAAAATAAAAAGCCGCTGCCATTTGAGAACGAATGATGCCAAACAAAAAAATGTGATCAGAATCAAATACATATAATCGTAGGGAGGTGTTATGTGCGCAGAAAAAAATAGGGAAGTATACGGGAAATTTCGTTCTCCGGCCCACAGGTGAACACTCAAGTATAGCGACGCCAGAAGAGAAAACACCACTACATTTTTTAGTAGTTGGATCCTTTGCGGAATCGATAGTTGAAGACCTTCCATCATGATTTTTTTACCTTACCGGCGCAAAAAAAATACTTTTTATAGTACGCCTCTTCCAAATTATTCAGAACCACCCCTTCGCTGGTACTCGCGTGGATAAAATAATTTTTTCGAAGATACACCCCCACGTGAGAAATACTCTTGCCTCCTATCTTAAAAAAAACAAAATCCCCTTCCCCAACTTCCTCCAGTCCTATCTCATCACAAGACTTAAATATTTCGGCAGCCGAACGCGGTATGTTTTTTCCATACACCTGTTGGTACAACAAATTTGTAAAACAACTGCAATCGATCCCGCTTTTCTGACAACCGCCGTATTTGTAGGGAGAACCATACCACTCGTTGATAAAAGCGTACAATTTATTTTCACGCAGCTCACGGGCATTTAGCGCCACCTTCTGCTCCAGTTCTGTTGAAGGGTTGTGTTGGTTTTTTGCCTTAACAGGAGGCGTTGCAGGTATTTTGGCCACCTCCGCGGGTCTGTGCGACGCTTCTGAAACCTTCTGCTCCTGCTTCGTATGTTTACAGGCGCTCAAAACAATGGCAAGCGCTAAAATACAGACATATAAGCAGGTGTATAAGCGAGGCAATTTCATTTCCTATAAATATAACCGGAAGATGCGTTGCATTTAACGAATTCAAAATCAATTTTGTACAATACCGTGTTAATTTAAATTTATCCTTTATTTGCTGGGTACTTGGACCAAAATTGTCTATTTTTAAAGCATTATTATTGGTAATGGAAGACATTTCATCAAAAGCAACGACTGTGAAGACTAAGATTCCCCTCGACATTTTAAAAAAAGCTTACGAATTGATGTGTACTGCCAAAAGCATGACCAGCTTGTTTGAAGCTAACCGTGAAGTGACCGCAAAATACGTACACGCTACCAGTCGTGGTCACGAAGCCATACAATTGGCATTGGGCTTACAACTGTTGCCGCAGGACTTCCTGAGCGCTTATTATCGCGATGACAGTGTTTTATTGGGAATTGGCATGCAACCATTTGACCTCATGCTTCAATTGCTGGCAAAACGAAACGATCCATTTTCGGGCGGAAGAACGTATTACTCGCATCCCAGCTTGAGACGAGATGACATGCCGAAAATCCCACACCAATCCAGTGCCACCGGCATGCAAGCCATTCCAACTACAGGCATTGCATTAGGATTGCAATACATAGAGAAAAATGGCATGGCCGCCGACTATAAAGGAAACAACCCAATTGCAGTTTGTTCTATGGGCGATGCCAGCTGTACCGAAGGCGAAGTGTCGGAAGCCTTGCACATGGCCAGCTTAAAACAACTTCCCATTCTTTTTCTGATTCAGGATAATGACTGGGACATCAGCGCGCATTCCAGCGAAATCCGCTCTCAGGATATGAACGAGTTTGCCAAAGGTTTTAAAGGAATTGAAGCCCGAACAATTGATGGAACCGATTTTATTCTTAGCTACAACACCATCAAAGAATTTCTTGAGGTGATTCGCAAAGAGAGACGCCCCATGCTTATTCATGCCAAAGTGCCCTTATTGAACCATCATACCAGTGGTGTGAGAAAAGAATGGTACCGCGATGACCTCCAGGATGCTGAAAAAAAAGATCCTTTGCCACGCCTGCGCAATCAACTCATTATAGGTGGCGTGGATGCTTTGGAATTAAAAATACTGGAGGAAAGGGCCGAAATGCTTGTGGAAGCCGATTATCAAAGGGCGCTGTTGGAAGAAGACCCACGACCCGAGGACCTGTTTACGCACGAATTTGCTCCCACTCCGGTAACAGAAGAAAAAGGAAACAGAAGTCCCCTCGGCAAGCAGCCAACCGTCATGGTGGACAGTGCCTTGTTCGCCATCAGAGAATTAATGAGCAAACATCCCGAATGTTTGTTGTATGGACAGGATGTAGGTGCCCGACTGGGCGGCGTGTTTCGCGAAGCAGCCACCCTGGCGCAACAATTTGGCGGTCACCGGGTCTTTAATACTCCTATTCAGGAAGCATTTATTATAGGCTCAACGGTAGGCATGAGCGCTGCCGGACTCAAACCCATTGTGGAGGTACAATTTGCCGATTATATTTGGCCGGGTCTCAATCAGCTGTTTACCGAAGTAAGTCGCAGTTGTTATTTATCAAATGGCAAATGGCCCGTGAGTATGATCTTAAGAGTGCCTATTGGCGCTTATGGAAGTGGTGGACCTTACCATTCGAGCAGTATTGAAAGTGTGCTGGCGAATATTCGCGGCATAAAGATCGCTTACCCAAGCACCGGCGCCGATCTTAAAGGACTCATGAAAGCGGCTTATTACGACCCCAACCCGGTAGTGATCCTCGAACATAAAGGACTTTACTGGAGTAAAATAAAAGGCACGGAAGATGCCAAAACCATTGAACCCGATGAAGATTACATCCTCCCCTTTGGTAAAGCGCGAATAGTTATTGAGGCCGACGAAGAACAAATTGCAAAAGGCAAATCACTTATCATAATTACTTATGGCATGGGAGTATACTGGGCCAAAGCAGCGGCTAAAAAATTTGCCGGTCAAATCGAAATCCTCGACCTACGAACAATTTTCCCACTCGACGAACACGCAATTGTTGAAGGTGCCCGCAAGCACGGCAAGGTGATGGTGTTAACTGAAGAACCTTCACTGAATGGCTTTGCCCAAAGTATCGCCGCCCGCATCAGCTCGGCTTGCTTCCATTCGCTTGATGCTCCGGTAAAGGTGTTGGGTGCCGAAAATTTGCCGGCCATTCCATTAAACGCTACACTCGAATTCACCATGCTGCCAAACGCCTCAAAAGTGGAAAAGGCCATTCAAGAACTTCTGCAGTTTTAGGTGCCTCTTGTAGGATGCGAAAGGTGCAGGACTGTTTTGAATAAAGGAGCTTTGATTTTTTAACCTCTAGAACTTATACGATGAGCAAATGGCATTTATACTTTTTTCTGCTTCCTTTTATTCTCCTGAACTCTTCTTTTTATGCACCTCTGCCTGAATGCGGACCCATACCTGATCTAAATAAAAAGGTAGTGGCCTTTGTGAAGACACAGATTTCTAAAAAAGTGGGGCGCGGAGAATGTTGGGATTTGGCTTCCGAAGCCCTTAACACCGTGGGTGCTACCTGGGATCACCAATTCTCTTTTGGCAAAGAACTAAAGAAGTCGGAAGAGTGCATTTTTCCGGGCGATATCATCCAATTTGAAGGGGTGGAACTTAATTACCGACGCGGCAACAGGATCTTTCACGAAGATCTGGCGCACCACACCGCAATTATTTATGAAGTTAATTCCAAAGGAAATTATGTATTGGCCCAGCAAAACACCGATTCACATGGTCGCAAAGTGGGGCTCGATCCCTTCGAGATACAAAGCGTCAGCAAAGGTATTGTAAAGATTTTTCGACCGATGAACTAATCAGGCGCTCGTCATCGTCTTATTAAACCCTAAACAGGCGTTGAAAAAGCATCTGCTTGCGATGTAAGTGTTTGTAAGGGTTTAATTGATATTAAAAGATTCGAAACCCTAACAAACACTAAATCGGGATTAACCGCACTAAGACAGTTAATCGCCTTAAAGAAGGCTCCTACTGTCTAATTGCGGTTACAACTTCTAAAGATTTAAGAGGGAAAAAATGAAAATGCCCGCTTCTTAAATATGCAAGGCCGCCTTTTTGCCAAGTAACTGCTCATTGGCTTCCACCACATCATCGTCCTTTATACAGCAATCAACCGGACAAACCGCCGCGCACTGAGGCTCATCATGAAAACCCACACATTCGGTGCACTTATCACTCACAATATAATACACATCCATGCTTTTTGGAGTTTGCGGATCATCGGCATCTACTTCAAGCCCACTGTTGTGTCCTTTAAATTTCCCCTTCACGGTTGTACCATCGGCAAAACGCCATTCAGCGCCGCCTTCGTAGATTGCATTATTTGGACATTCGGGCTCGCAAGCGCCGCAATTTATACATTCGTCTGTGATCTTTATTGCCATTTTTTTTGATAGTTTTGTGCTTTGTTACTGAATCGGGGCCTTTAATTATAGACCATTTTTCTAGCAGACAAATATACGACCAAAATTTATGACTTTAAAACAAAGAATTGAATCGCTTTCCTTGATGGGAAGTTTTATCGATCGCCATTTTTCGCAAACCCCCGTGCCCTCTGAGCTTGGCTTGCATCAAGGACTGGATAAAGTGGTTGAATTAGCGCATATTCATAACAATTGGTTCATTCCTGAATTCGTGAACGATGCCATCAAAAACCTGCGACATTTTCTAGATCCAGCCGAACTTGAAAAATTTTGCACAAGTGTTCCCAAAAAAGAACCAAAAACGATTGCCATTATTTGTGCCGGAAATATTCCCCTTGTCTGCTTCCACGATGTACTCTGTGTATTACTTACAGGTAATAACGCACTTATCAAACTCTCGGGCGATGATACCATTTTACTGCCATTTTTTCTTAAACTTCTTACCCACTACACGCCCGAATTTGAAAAGCAGATCTTCTTCGCCGATGGAAAATTAGGGAAGTTTGATGCCGTTATAGCAACCGGCAGTGACAATACCGCTAGCCACCTGCACTATTATTTTGGAAAATACCCCAATATCATCCGCAAAAGTCGCTCCTCCGTGGCTGTTCTCAGCGGCAATGAAAGCAGGGAAGAATTAAAAAACCTCGGCACCGATATTTTTCAATACTTTGGACTCGGTTGCCGCAATGTGAGCAAGTTGTTGGTCCCTAAAGGCTATGTTTTTAATACATTTTTTGAATCTATTGTAGATTTTGGTTTTGTGGTGAATAATAAAAAATACGGTAATAATTACGACTACCATCGCGCCATCTACCTGCTCGAATCCATCCCCTTTTTGGATAATAATTTCCTCATGATCCGCGAAAACAAAGACCTGCAATCGCCTGTGGGCGTGCTCTTTTACCAGTATTATGAATCTCAAAAAGAGGTGCAATCCTATCTCCATGAAAATAAAGATCATATCCAGTGCGTGATGGGACGAGGATTTATCCCTTTAGGTTATTCACAACAGCCTGTTATTACTGATTTTGCAGATAATGTGAATACACTGGATTTTTTAGTAAATTTATAACGATTTATATATGCTGAACGCCTGCCGTTTAACTATAATTTGTTTGCTTTCACTGACCGCCCGGGCTCAGATAAGTCCTACAGTGGCAATTGTGCCGGTGACTCCCAATTTATGTACCGATAAAGTGCTCACGTTCTCGGTCTCCACCAATGCCAACCCCAGCTCGTATGTATGGAGTATTTATTCCGGCTCAGGAGCTACCTTTCTAAGCGATGTAAACAGCGCCATTGTTTCTCTCAGTTTTACAAAAGATCTTACTTATACCCTTACTATTTCGATGATAACGCCCGGCGGCCCATTGGTGTCGAAAAAGGCCATTCATATTGCGCGTACCGCCGTCGCCTCGTTCAATGCCAGTTTTTCCGACCCCGGTCATCCTACCGATCTAATCCTCACTAACTATTCATCAAATAGTATTAAGAATTACTGGAATTTTAATCCCGAAAACACGAGTGATTCCTCTTTTAATTCCGTGAAGCGCTATGGCAGCAGCGGTAGTTATTCCGTAACGCTAATCGCCATTGGCAGTAAAGGTTGCAACGATACGCTCGATTATAAATTTCGAATTTCCGATTCTTCTTCGGTTACTCTTCCCACAATTTTTACACCCAATAACGACGAGGTGAATGATCTTTTTAAACCTATTACTCATGGGCTCACGGCGCTAAACTGCTGGATCTACAACCGCGCAGGATATTTGGTTTGCAAATTTACCACGGTAAATGGTTTTTGGGACGGACGTACTGTTGCAGGAGAACTTTCTCCCGATGGCGTGTATTTTGTTGTATTTGAGGCCTGGGCTTTCGACGGCAAAGTATATAAACAGAACGGTACTGTAACCCTTCTGAGATAGTTATCCTAACGGTTCACAACATATCCTTCAACTACCCCAATCAACACTACTTTAAAGGTATTAGAAACATTTCGCTGAGCGTAAAACAAGGCGAGATCATGGCCATTGTGGGCAAAAGTGGAAGCGGAAAAACCACCTTATTAAAATGTATTTATGGCCTTGAGGACCTGAGCACAGGAGAAGTTCACCTCGATGAAGAAAGGGTGCTGGGACCTGCATTTCAGCTCATTCCGGGACACGACGACATGAAGTTGGTAAGTCAGGATTTTTACGTTCTTGAAAATCACACCGTAGAAGAAAATATCTTTGACAAGCTGATAGGTTATACCGATGAAGCCAAACATAAAAGATCATCTCGACTACTCCACTTACTCGAACTCCATTATTTAAAAGATACCCGCGCAAAAAATCTCTCCAGCGGGCAAAAACAAAGGGTAGCCATTGCTAGAGCGCTCGCGGTTATGCCCAAGGTACTTCTGCTCGATGAACCTTTCAGCAATCTCGATAAATTACTTACCGAAAAATTATTTTCTTTTGTTTTAAAGGAAGTGAAAAAAGGCAAAACCGCTGTGATTCTCATTACACACCTCGCCGAAGAAGCTCTGAAATACGCCGACAGTCTGTGTGTGATCGACGATGGAAAAATGCTTCAGGCCGGGGAAAAATGGGAGGTGTATTACCGGCCAAAAAAAACAAAATTAGCCGGGTTACTGGGAGATTTTAACCACGTAAAAAAAGAGGATCTCGAGAAACGCTCAAAATTGAACTTTAAATCAAAACTTTTTCTGCGACCCGATAAGATTAAGTTGAGCTCCGGCAGTGCAACTGTTGATCTGCTTTTACATATTTTGCATTGCAGCTTTAACGGGAAATGTTTTGAAATTCTTGCGGAATCGAAAAACGGAAGTACCTTTATTATTTATTCGGGAAAAAAGGCGGAGCCCGATAAAGTTCTGCCGTTTTATTTGGAAATTTAAATTCACTCATTTAAAATCAGCACATGAAAAAAAGATTCACACTTAAAAACATCACGGTGTCACTTCTGGCTCTGCTCCTTCTTTTCCAATTTTTCAGAATCGACAAAAGCACCAAAGAACTTAACCCCGAAAAAGATTTTACCACACTCACCAAGATGCCTCCCGAACTGGCCTCCGTTTTAAAGAACACGTGTTACGATTGTCACAGCAATCAGCCCCGCTACCCTTGGTACACAAATGTGGCACCGCTTTCGTGGTGGATCAAACACCATATCAATGAGGGCTCTGAGCATCTCAATTTTTCGGAGTGGGGAAATTATTCGAGTAAGAAAGCGGATCATAAGCTGAAAGAATGCGGTGAAGAACTGGAAGAAAATGAAATGCCCCTGAGTTCTTATTTGATTATTCATACTGATGCCAAATTAAGCGCTTCTCAAAAAACCGAATTGATGAATTGGTTCAGTTCCATGCGCACACACGAAAGCGATAAACCAAAAGAAGAAAAGGAAAACGAAGAAAAGGAAAAAGACTAAGCCGGGAATTAATTTTCAAGCGCCAGTTTCTGTGTGATCACCTGATACGGCAAGTGCACATTCAAATAATAGATGCCTGCAGGTTGACCCGAAAGGTCAATTCCCGATTCAAATCCCTTTACTGAATATACTTTTTGTCCCAAGGAATTAAATACTTCTGTAAGAGATACAGCACTGCCATTATCACTCATTTGAAGTGACACCAATCCTTTGGCCGGGTTTGGATAAACGAGCAGTGTTTCGAGCATTTTTTCAAACTTCACCGCTACAATTTTGTGGTATTTTGAACTTCCGTCATAGTCGGTTTGTTTTAATCGGTAGTAATCAATTCCAAAAAATGGCTTGGTATCACTAGCAGAATAATAATTACGAGAATTACTGGTCCCCGCTCCCTCAAGCACTGCTAGCACCTCAAAATTTATACAGTCCTTCGAGCGTTCCACTGTAAAAAAATCGTTATTGGTTTCTGTCTCGGTGATCCAGTCAAGTTTTACCTGGTTGTCAAGCAACTTTGCAGTGAAACTGCTTAATGAAATAGGCAAAGGCGATTGCACCACATTTCTTGAGCCTATTCGCCATGAATTCGCAATTTGTGCAGTAGTTAATGCCGTGCGGTTTACCTCATACGTTGCGATTGCATTCGTCGCTGCGCCGTGTGTGCCAACAACACTGGCCAACAATGAGGCATTAAGGTCGGTAAGTGTGTTTATTCCAAATCCATCCCCGCCATAACGTACCTGAGCACTGCTGCCATTAAAGTCTATACCGCTGGTAGTAATGGTCCACAATGAATTTGACACACCTTGTAAGGTGTTTCCCCAACTGGCATCGTTATGAGAAGCAGCTACCCAAGTTGCCGGGTACGTAGGTGAATGAACCACGCTCACTTGCCCGCCGGTTGTTAAAATGACTGAATTGGCAACCCACAGTGGTCGATAGTCTCCAACTGATGTTCCCATAGGAAATAATCCGGCAACATTGCCAATTGCCAAAATGGGAGTCGCAAACCATCTTGTAAAAGTACCACCATAAAGCCAACCTGCCGTGCGCAGGAGTGTGCCGGGTGCTGCAGCCGATAAGCCTAATGATAAAATAGTAGAATTAATATCAATTCCACCGGCAGTTAAGGTTAAGCCATTGGTAGCTGATAAATTATTGTTTAAAGTGATTTGCGGAATACTACCTGATGAATTATTAAACACTAAATTATAAAATATGCCCGCGTTTGCCGGCCCTGAATTTGCAAAAGTCTGTGCCGACGAACCATTAAAAGTCACAGACTTAGTACCCTGTGTAAGAGGATCTGCAACGGCACTTAAATTGGTCCAATTTCCACCTACCAAAATATTTTGATTACTAATGTCAAAGGTTCCATCCACAATGGTGACACTGTTTGTAATCTGTAGTTCGGTGGTGGCAGATGGTGCGGCGGGAGACTGCACTTGAATGAACGAAGTAGGGGCATTGATAACAAGGTTATAAATTGGCCTGAAACTCTCAATTCTAATAGTCGATGCTCCCGCAGTAGTTGAGTTTCCCATTTGCAAGACGCCTCCTGTAAATCCCGCACCTAAAATGCTTGTATTGTGGTACCCTAAATTTTCTCCTGCCCCCCCACCTTTGTTCACGATGTTAAGCGTTCCCCCTGACATGCTAAAAATTCCACCGGTAGAATTATCAAGATTAAAAATATCTCTCCCCCCAGTGTTACTACCTACTGTGCATAATAAACACCAACCCCCTGTCATTTTGTATTCCCATGCATTTACTCCGGTAGATATGCGGCCCGAAACAGTTAAGGTTCCTCCGTTTATTTCAACTAATCCAATATTAGTGGCGTCGGCCGGTATTAATCTGTTATTGATAGAAGTACCAAAATTCGTGATACCTGCATCTACTCTTATTGTACCAAGAACAGTCCAATCAATATTGGCAGTGCTATTAATCGTCCCTCCGTTATTCCATAATCTTCCTGTGTTGGGCATATTAGGATCAGCGGTAAAAGGCACAATTGTTGAGGCACTGGATAATTTAAATGTGCCATTTGTAATTGTTAAACCTCCGGCTAATATTGTGATCACAGAGGTGACATCCAAAACGTTTGCTTGGGCTACTCCTTTATTTATGGTAATACCTCCGCCAAATGCTGTACTAGCAGCGCTGCCACCCAAAACATTACTTGTAGCGCCGGTAAACGTAACTCTACCCGTGCCTTGGGTGAAAGTGCCGTTATTTGTAAAATCGCCGCCTACTGTAAATGGTACATTATTGCCACTATTCGTCCAAACTCCGTTATTTAAAAAATTCCCGAAAAATTTTCCTGCAGTGTTGGCTGTATTTAATACAATGGTTCCATCATTTTGAAAAGTCCCGGTAACACTTAAAACAATGTTCTGTATTATTACACTGGCGCCCGATGAAACAACAAAGTTTCCGGCCACTGCAATTCCACGGTTAGTTGCATTACCTTGAATATTACTGGACCCATTCATGGTGAAATTTCCACTTACTGTGAGAGTTCGTGTATTAGTACCCAAATTCAAAACACCTGTTCCATTCATCGTTACATTAACAATCGTTTGGTTGGAAGATAAATTGATTGTGTTTCCGTTTGAAATAATAACGTTATCTGTGGCCAAGGGCACAACACCACCCGGCCACGGGGCGTTGACAGTTGTTGAATTCCACGCACCATTTCCTGCGCTCGTAATGGTAGCTGCGTGCGCTGTTTGAAAAATAATATGGATAAATGGGGTCAAAACAAGGAAACAACGCACCTTGTATAAAACAAACTTAGAACACAGCTTTGATAGAAAAAAATTTATCATTAGAATAACAAATACGAATAGAAGTCAAAAATCCATCATTAATATCCTTTCAGTCCGCGCAATGGCCGAGTTCTCAACTCATAGTTGTGAATTTTATTCTTCCAGTAATACGCTGGTAAAAAGCAAAAGGTTGCCTACGCCGACCTTCTTTTTCCCTTATAATTGGATTTTCCTTTAGCCGGACCACGTTTGAATCCCAATTTCTTATTGGCTTCGGGATCGTAAGGGGGGCCTTTGCCCAATTCGGGCGGAATGGGCATTTTATCCACTTCATAGCCCATCAGATCTTCAATTTTTGAGAATTTACCCTGATCGCGCTGGTTAATAAAAGTAATGGCTACGCCGGCTTTTGAAGCCCGGGCAGTGCGGCCAATGCGGTGAATATAATCTTCGGGATCGGGCGGTGCATCGTAATTTACAATCAAACTAATGCCATCCACATCAATACCTCGCGATAAAATATCAGTACCAATTAAAATTCGGAGCTTTTTACTTTTAAAATCCCTCATAATGTCTTCACGCTCGGCCTGTTCGAGATCAGAGTGAAAAGCCCTCATGGAAGGATAGACCTTACGCAGATTCTTTTCCAGCAATTTCACATTGTCTTTGGTGGATGAAAAAATGATCACAGAATTAAAATCTTCGTTCTTAAGAATTCCTTTTAACAAGGCTTCTTTTTGATTGTCAAATACCACATAAGCCTGTTGCACAATTCCTGCCGCAGGTTTACTGATGGCAATATTAATTTGTTCGGCATTGGTAGTAATTGCATTTGCCAGCATTCTTATTTTTTGAGGCATGGTGGCCGAAAACATCACGGTTTGCCGTTTCTTAGGCAAATAATTAATGATGGTTTGGATATCGTCAAAGAAACCCATGTCCAACATGCGATCTGCCTCATCCAACACCAAATGTTGCAAATGCTCAAAATTAATGTCCCCGTTTTGAAGAAGAGCTATCAAACGGCCGGGCGTGGCCACAATAATATCAACTCCTTCGCGTAAGGCGTGTTTTTGTTTTTCCCAGGTCATGCCATCATTACCACCGTAAATTGAAATGGAACCCACCGAACAAAAATAACCCATACCGTCAATTTGCTGATCGATCTGCAATACGAGTTCACGCGTAGGCGCTATGATTAAACAATTAAGGTGTCGCGTTTTTGAACGCACAATATGGTCAATAATGGGAAGCAGATAGGCCGCGGTTTTGCCGGTACCTGTTTGGGCACAGGCAATCAAATCCTTATTGTCTAAAATTACCGGAATGGCTTGTTCCTGAATGGGGGTGGGTTGTTTGTAACCCATGCTGTAAAGACCTTCCATCAAGGAAGCGTCAAATTTAAAATCGTCGAATGTCAAAAGTGAAAATTTATGTTTATGGTTATTATAAGTAGCTAAGATAGGCTTTTTTAACAGCTTAAAAACACCAATTATGCCAATTATGCCAAAATTTGCAGTGTGTAAGCCGAGTATATTTAGGAGGGCGTTGGATTGAAAATCGGGGGGAAAAATGATGAAATTGCGTTTCCATATTGGTCTGCTTGTTTTGATGTTCGTTTCATCAAACACGCAATCACAAATTGATAGTCTCGCCAAAAATTTGATCGACTCTGTAAAAAGCAAATTGCTGGATGATGACATCCCGCAAAAAACGTTTAAAGACCGGTTTATGTATCCTCACCGCTGGTATGTTAAACAACTCCTGGCACCCCAAACTCCATATTATGATACCAATTACATCAGGTCTAACAAAAGAAAATTAACGCTGACCATTCCGGTAGTGAAGAAGTTTTACGGCTTTAATTTTACCGACCTGAGCACAAAAAACACGCTCATGTTTTCACCCAATAATTATTATTATGTAGGCTTCAATTTCAGCAACATCATTCTTACGTTTGGATTCTATCCGGGCATTAAGTTTGGAGCCAAACCCGACAAAGGCAATACCTCAGGTAAGGATGTTCAATTAACCGTTGTAGGCAGAAGGGTGATTACAGATGTGAATTTTCAACGTTACGCGGGATTTTATGTATTTAACCGCAAAGATTATGACATCACCGTCCAAAATCCGGATCTTGTCTTTATAAGGCCCGACATTCATGTATTTTCATTTGGGGTAAATACCATGTTTGTGTTTAATTTCCGGAAATATTCGTTGAGAGGAGCTTTTTCCTTTTCTGATGTTCAGCGCAAAAGCGCAGGCTCTTTTATGTTGGGACTATACCACTCCTACATGTTGTTTAACTCCACCGATTCAAGCATCGTAAACACGCCACTGCAGCCGAGTATGTCGCCCGAACTGTACGACATTAACCGAATCTCGCTCATCACCATTGGGTTGAGCGTAGGACATGGCTATACCTATGTGTACAAAAAAATAATTGTGAGTGCTGTTCTGAACTTGGGTGCAGGAGGACAAAAAACAAACTATACCACTCTCGACAGCGCGGGGCATACCTTGTCGTTAAACCCAACCCTACATTTGAACGCCAAAGGTTCTATCCGCTATGATAACCAAAAATTCTTTTTCGGATTCATGTCCACCTACGATAATAATTACAGTTTAAATCCAACGCTTTTTAACACCTCCAATTACATCAGCAAGATCATGTTTTTTTCGGGTTACCGCTTTAACATTAAAAAAAACGGGAGAAAATTGCTAAAAGCAATGGGATTGGTGGACTACAACTAATACGGAACAAAAAAAACACCGACTGCTTGCCGGTGTTCAAATCAATTTATCCACTAATTAGGCGAACCTCAAAAAGTCCTTTTTTTCTTGGGCGCCCGAGCGGGCCACTTCGGGCTCCGCTTCGCTACGGTTTTTTCGGCCGAAAAGGCCGAAAAGAACTACCCCTACGTGTCCCTGGCGCGAAATCACCTTTTGTAAAAATTTCAAATAGCTTGGATTTTAATAATGCACTTATAGATATCTGCCAGCTCTAGTTCCCAACATTTAAATTCCTGCAGCCTAAGTCCTTAGTGTTTTCGTTAGTGATTCAATATTGATAAGGCTTTTGGAGTTTTTGAGGGTCCACTCATTAGAATCTAAGGCCAAGCGTAAGCCTAAGATTATTAGTTGAGCTCTTAATATCCGTAGTTGGCTTATCAACACTGTCAAAGGTTGATGATACGTTTTTTAACTTACCAAATCGATAACTTAGTCCGGCACTAAATACCTTAAAATGGAAGGCCGCGCCAATCTCTTGTGTAAGTCCCGCATAAGTTCTGAGCCACCCAACCGAAGTTACGGTTTTTGCCTTACTGTAAATATCGCCGTAAACCAATGAATAATTATAGCCAATATCATAAAAGGCATCAATTCCCATGTTTTCATTAATTGCGGCACAAAATTGGGGACCAACACGTAATGCGCTAAACTGATACGCAAGATAAATGTCATCACCTGATTTCTTTCCGGTACCGCTAATTGACAACCAGGTTGCCCTCAAACCAAAGCTAAACCTTCCATATTGCATTTTTGCAATACGAAAATAATTTCCGAAATCAAAAGCACCTCCCATTGCGAAATTGCCCGGGGCCGGCAAAGAATCTGGTTGTACACTAAAATAATTAGAATTCGGAAAGTAAAGCCCAAAATTCAAGAAAAACCCACCACTTGTTACCTCAGTCTCATCCCATTCTTTTCCCGAACCCGAAAATACAGATGTCCTAATCCCAAACGGTTTATTGTTCACGAGTTTACGTTTTTCAAATAATTTCTTCTTTGTTTCAGAATAATTATCCCATCGGTCTGATTTAAGCACCAATGATGCTAATGCATAGTTATTGAGCCCTAACATAATCAGCGCAAGTGTTATTGTTCTTTTCATATTCATAATAAATGATTTTTTAATGTGTTGTTAAAATTGAATTTATTTGGATAATAATCCTTGCGTCCAATATCTAAAAAAAAAAATGTTTTATCAAATCATTGGCGCAACACTTTTCAACACTCATTTGCAAGTAAAACTATCCATTTTGCTAAAACCAATATCGCAATTCCGCGCACTACTTGGCGTACCCTGTAGCCCTCACTTCTCGTATCACCGTTACTTTTACTTGTCCGGGATAGGTCATTTCGGTTTGGATCCGCTGAGAAATTTCAAAAGCCAACTGCTCTGCTCTTCCATCGCTCACTTTATCACTCGATACTATTACCCGCACTTCACGTCCCGCCTGAATGGCATAGGTCTTCTCTACTCCATCATAACTCAAAGCCAGTGCTTCCAAATCTTTTAAACGTTTCATGTATTGTTCGGCGATTTCACGACGCGCTCCGGGACGGGCGCCGCTAATGGCGTCACACACCTGTATAATAGGTGAATACAGTGTGGTCATTTCCACCTCATCGTGGTGGGCCCCAATCGCATTTACGACCTCCGGTTTTTCTTTGTATTGTTCGGCCAGTTTCATCCCCAGCAAAGCGTGGGGCAATTCCGGTTCGTTATCAGGTACTTTTCCAATATCATGCAATAGTCCGGCACGTTTGGCTACTTTCGGATTTAGGCCCATTTCGCTGGCCATAATGCCGCATAAATTGGCAACTTCTCGGCTGTGTTGTAATAAGTTTTGTCCGTAGGAAGAACGGTATTTCATCCGCCCTACCATCCTAATTAATTCAGGGGCCAGCCCGTGAATGCCAAGATCGATGCAGGTGCGTTTCCCCGTTTCAATGATCTCTTCTTCGAGCATTTTTTTGGTCTTTTCCACCACTTCTTCTATTCGGGCCGGGTGAATCCTTCCATCTGTCACCAATTGGTGTAATGCTAAACGACAAATTTCGCGGCGTATCGAATCAAAGCAACTCAACGTAATTGCGTCAGGCGTATCATCCACAATGATCTCCACACCGGTGGCGGCCTCCAAGGCGCGGATGTTTCGTCCTTCTCGTCCAATAATTCTTCCTTTGGTTTCGTCGCCTTCTATGTGAAAAACAGAAATTGAATTTTCGATTGCTGTTTCAGTGGCCACTCTCTGAATGGTTTGCAAAACTATTTTTTTTGCTTCTTTGTTGGCTGTTAATTTTGCCTCCTCCATAATGTCCTTTACATACACCATCGATTGGGTTTTGGCCTCTGCTTTTATCGATTCCATTAATTGAGCTTTGGCATCATCTGCTTTTAAGCCGCTGATCTTCTCCAGCATTTCTACTTGTTTACGATGCCCTTTTTCAACTTCCTCTAAGCGATGTTTGTAAAGATCGATCTGCTGACCGGCCTGGTTTTTTAAAGCTTCAAGTTCCTTGTCCTTACGGTTTTGATCCTCAATCTTTTTATTAAGTTCACTTTCCTTTTGTTTAGCTCTGTTTTCCGACTGTGCAATGTGGGCGTTCTTCTCTTGGATTGTTTTATCGTGTTCGGCTTTGAGCTGCAAAAATTTCTCTTTCGCTTGGAGAATCTTTTCTTGCCTCACCGCTTCCGACTTCACTTCCGCTTCTTTGATTAGATTTTCCTTTTCCTTTGCAGCACTGGCGTTCAATTTGCTTCCTGCTATCAGAAATCCGGCAATCACCCCCACAATTAAGGAACCGGCAATAAATATAAGTGTTAGTATGTCCATGGTCTTTTTTCTCTTTTTAGGTTCTATTAGTAAATAAAAACGCACAAACCTTAAGCTAGACTTAAAATTTGTGCGTGTAAATAAGGCTTTGCAGCTTACTCTTCTGTAATTGTTTTAATGTTTTGCTGATGTTCTTTCAACATCACCTCCACATCGGCAAACAGTAGTTTTAAATGACTTAATTCCTTCTCCGCGCTGCTGGCTCTGGTGTAAAACTGCGATACTAACTGCAGCATAACCATACTCAACAAATCCTTCTTATCTTTAATCGCATAGTTTTTTTCAAACTCGGCAATTTTTTTATTTATCAGATCAACGGCCTCTTTAATGTTTTGTTCGTCTTTCGCATCCACCTTAAGAGGAAAAACGCTTCCGGCTACTTCAACTTTTATGTTTATTTCGCTCATTTAAAGAGGGCGTCAATATTAAGCACTTAATAACGCTATGCACTTGTCAATTTCACGCACCAAATCGTTTATTTGTTCTTTCATCTGGGATTTTCCGGTCGTCCCTTCTGAATTATTTGCTAATATAACGTTCTTTCGGTGATTATTCAAACCCGTAACGTCAATCTTCTCAGTATCAACTTGTTGCGATAGGGACCCCACCACATCATTCATTTTTAGAAGTTGGTTAGCCATTTGCTCTTTTTCGTCCAGTAGCACCAGTCGTTGATCATTTAAGGCATCAATTTGTTTGAATAGTCGGTCAATAAAGGCTTCCTGGTCTTCCGATTTTGTAGTGGCTTTTAATTCACCGATCTCACCTTCATAGGAAAGTAATTGAGCATTCATTCCTTCCACTTTCTCGTTGAGTTCGGAGATCACTGTATGCAGCGCATCTATTTCTACTCCCAACTCCACATTTTGGCTGCTGGTTAGATTTAGTCTTTCCTGAAGCTCGGTTAATTGCACTTCCTCAGCTGATTTGCTCTGCACTTGCGCCTGAATTTCACTTACTTCTTGTTTCAACTGAAGGATTTCCTGGTTCATTGCGGCGTTATTGGCCTCCAGATTGGTGATCTCAAAATTTCGATTGGACAGCGTCTCTTTAAAATATTCTGACTTGCCGGCACTTTGCAGTTTCACTTCTTCCAGTTCTCCTTTTAGTAAGGTAATTTCCTGCTCTTGCGCTTCCACTTTGTCCTGCGCACTGTCAATTTCATCAATTAAATTTGTGTTTTCGGCGAGCAATTTATCATACTCCAATTTTTGCTCTTTTAATTCCTGGCGAACCGTTGCCTCCAAATCCGTCTTAAATGTGCCCAGTTCTAGTTCTTTTTCTTCAATAGCGACATCGAATGAGTCAATTTTGGCTTGCAGCTCTTCTATCAGCAAATTAGCTTTTTCAAGATCCTGACCTTTTAGTTCCAGGGCTTGTTCCATTTCACTAAGTGAATTGGTGGTGGTCTCAAACAACTGACCTAAATTTTTAAGCTCGGTATTGAGGTTGTCGATTTGCGTGCTAAGTTCGTTCACATAATCGCTGTGCACCAGATTTAGAGAAGCTATTTGCTGATTTAATTCATTTACTTGTTCAGAAACGGAAAGAGAGGTTTGTTGTTTAAAACTCTCAAACTCATTGCTCAGATTCACAAATCGTTCCACTTCATTTTTTACCTCTTCTTCTTTTTCACTGAAACGCAGCGAAAAATTTTCTAGCTCAGTGTTTTTCGTCAGCAGTTCGGAGGTGAGCGCATTCATTCTCTCCATCGTTACTTCGTGCTCAGACTGTGCTTTTCCCAGCTCTTCGTTCAATTTAGAATTTTGAGACGTAGAATGAATCAGGGTATGCGATAATTTTTCTTCGTACTCGGTTACAAGTGCAGCAATCCGCGATTCATATACTGATACTGTTTCACTTTCGGAGTTATGTTGGTGCAATTGAATTTCTTCAAGTCGCTTTTCATAACCTGCCACGAGATCATTTTCTTTGGTGAGGTACTCACTTTTGATCTGTTCGATTTGTGCGTTAAAATTGGTGGTAAGGGTGCTTCGTTGTTCTTCTAATGCCGAACGAAGTCCTGCGACCTCGGCCCTGTAAGCTTCATCCAAAGACCCTATCTTTGCGGTAAATTCCTCTTCGCGCTGTGACAGTAAGAAAGCATGAGAATTCTTGAGGGCTTCCAATTCTTCCAGTGAAGCGGATAATTTCCCGCCCAATTCATGAGTAAGTTGCGACGATAATGCAGTTAGTTCGGCAGTATGAGTATCGTTAAGGCGAAGGACTTCTTCTTCGTGATTCAGCACCAGATTTTGTTCCTTGTCGGCCCAACTGTTAGTGAGTTCGGTAACCCTGTTTTCAAATTCTTCGCGGATGCCACTTTCCTTATACTGAGTATTGGTGCGTAGTTCGCTAATCTGCTGAGTTAGTTCGGAAGTCACACGTTCGAGTTCTGAACCGGCCTCCAGGCGCATTTCTTCCATTTTGGCTTCATAGTTGGCTGCCATGGTGTTGAGATCATCTCTCAGTCCTTGAATTTCCTGCAAGCGGGCTTCAATCTCTTCTTGTTTGGCTTCCAGTTGATCTTTGATGGTGCCGCGTAATTCTTTAAACGAGGATAGTTCAGCTTTGTAAGTGGTATTGTCGCGTTCCATTACCACCAATTTGGTGTTTAACACATCAATGGTTACCTGAAGGCGTTTGCAGTCCTCATCACGCATGATCAGCTGGTTTCGGTAGTCGCTCAGGGATCTTTTTAATCCGTTAAATTCCTTTCGCAGGATCACGTCGTTCTCGAGAACTTGCTGTAATTCAGATTTTAAGCTTTCTACATTCATTGGGGGCAGTTTATATTTTCATAAAAATAGCGAAGGCATCAAGTGCCTAAACCTCCTAAAACCATTATGATTAAACACCTTAATGTTAATTAAGAGGAGGGTTGTTAGACCTCCTATGTTAATTACTAGTATGGTCTGAGAATACTGATTTTACTAGCCTTTTGGCCAATATACCGCGCAAAACAACGCGTCATGTTGAAGTAGAAGTCCTTGTTAAGAGGCAAATCACCTGCTTTTACATGATGAATTTTTATAAGAGATACGCTCCGCACGGTTAGGAATGATCAATCTTTGTTGTGGTAAAAAAGGGATTTCTGACAGCTCATTTTTTTTATTTTAACGCTAAAAATGGCCGATTTTCAAAACTTTTTGCTTTTTTTTCCGTTTAATACTTCAGAAAGGCTCTTGAGATTAATCTTTTTTTCATAATTTTATACCTTTAAACCAATCCATACAGCATGAGGCAGCTAAAAATAACCAAGTCCATCACCAACCGCGAAAGCGCGTCCCTCGACAAATACCTTCAGGAAATAGGCCGTGAAGAATTAATTACTGCCGAGGAAGAGGTTGTTTTAGCTAAAAAAATTAAGGACGGCGATCAACGTGCGCTTGAGAAATTAACGCGGGCAAACCTGCGTTTCGTGGTGTCGGTTGCCAAACAATACCAAAATCAGGGTTTGAGTTTGCCCGATCTTATCAACGAAGGTAATTTGGGTTTGATAAAGGCTGCTCGCCGGTTTGACGAGACCCGCGGTTTTAAATTTATTTCCTACGCAGTATGGTGGATCCGTCAAAGTATTCTTCAAGCTTTAGCGGAGCAAAGTCGTATTGTGCGTTTGCCACTCAACCAAGTAGGGTCTCTCAATAAAATAAATAAAGCGTACAGTAAACTTGAGCAACAATTTGAACGCGAGCCCAGCGCCGAAGAGTTAGCCGATATGTTAGATCTGCCAATTGATAAAGTGAGTGATACCATGAAAGTGAGTGGTCGCCATGTGAGCATGGATGCCCCTTTCGCCAATGGTGAGGAAAGCAGCTTGTTGGATGTGTTGGTTAACCTCGATTCGCCAAAAGCCGATACCGGATTAATGAACGAATCGCTTAGTAAAGAAATTGACCGGGCTTTGAGTACCCTCACCGAAAGAGAACGTGATGTGGTGAAATTATTTTTTGGCATCGGCCTAAATCATGGCTTAACGCTTGAAGAAATTGGCGATAAATTTGACCTTACCCGCGAACGCGTTCGTCAGATTAAAGAAAAAGCCATTCGACGTTTACGTCATAGCAGCCGCAGTAAATTACTGCAACAGTACCTCGGATAATTATACACCGAATTAATAAAAAGCTCCTCCCCTGAGGGGCTTTTTTTTTGACCTGCTGTAATAAACAGCAAGTAGGTTTCTGAAACAAATTTTCATTTTTCTATTCAAGTGCGCGGTAAGGTCACTTGGACTCAATTTTGATATATTTGTCAACTATTGCTGTTTATATGAAACTTACTAAGATCCTGATTTCTGTTTTCTTCTCAATCAGTCTTGGCCTTATCTTTGTGTATTCGGCCTATGCAAAACTTTTGCCCTTAGTTGAAACCTTTGAGTTTACCTTTGTCGACCTTGGTATTGGCGATTGGTACACAGCACCCATCTTAGCCAGATTGATTATTGGTTTGGAATTTTTTGCGGGAATCTTGCTCTTGGCAAACTACAATCTTAAAAAATTTACGTTACCACTTACTTTCTCCCTTCTGGGGTTTTTCATCGTCTACCTTTCTGTTCAGCTCCTTATTAGTGGCAATTCGGGAAATTGTGGGTGTTTTGGTGAGCACTTGAAAATGACGCCTTTCCAGGCCCTGCTCAAAAACATGCTGATGGTTATTGCCGCTCTTGTTGTGTATTTTTTTGGCAGCACTTGGAAAGTAAAATACTCCAGGTTCTTAGTAAGTCTTCTTGCAAGCACGGCTGTCCTTGCTCCCTTCGTACTGAACCCCATCGACTATTCTTACACCTCCAATAACTTGGACGAAAAAGTGAATTACCAACTAGACCTTAACCTCCTCTATTACCCTGAAGATACCGCCAAGGTGCAGGTGCCCGAACCGGACCTGAGAAAGGGTAAACATGTGGTGGCCTTCTTAAGTCTTACCTGTCAGCATTGCCGCGTTGCCGCCAAAAAATTCAGGCTTATCAAGAAGAAGAATCCTGCCCTACCCATCTACTTTATCCTAAATGGTGAACGTGCCATGTATCAGAGTTTTATTGAGGATACCCAAGCCGATAATATTCCTTACAGTTTTTGCCTCGGTAAGTCGTTTATCCAATTGGCATCTACGCAACTTCCCCGAATTTACTACCTCGATAATTCTGTTATTGTTAAGAAAGTGGATTACTTTGAACTCAATCAATACGCCATCGAAAATTGGCTCAAAACCGGAAAACCCTAAACAGGTGTTTAAACACGCTGAATGTTAAAAACCTTTTTTTTTCGCGTTTGATGTCGTTGGTATAATTGATAATTTGTGTTCTTAAAAATTCCGTAAAAATGAATCGCACCCTTTTCATAGCCGTGATCTTTCTTTTTTCAGGAAAAATGTTTTGCCAGGCTCCGTCAGGGGATGAAGGTTTTCGTTTAGAAAAATTATCGCGTCTGATTCTTTCGGAACTCAACCGTTTTCGTGCCGACAGAGGTTTAGATACCCTTGAAATGGACAGTATGCTGACCAATGCGGCCGACATGAGCTCGCAGGATTTGGCAGACAATGAGTCTGAAAAAACAGATCTTAATAACAGTTTACAATATCTAAAGACAATGGGCGCCAGTAATAAAGGGGCCGAACTCACCATGAAAGCGGTGATTAGCAAGGGACGTGAGGATTTTACCACCGATGAGGTAGCGAAAGTGATTTACACCCGCTGGGAGAATAACGAAAAAAATCTGGCCGTACTCACCGACCCAAGATTTTTGCTCGCCGGAATTGTGGGGACCTTGGATGAAGAGGGTGAAAAAATATACGTGAGTGCTTTTTTTGGAGGCTATGACATCATGAATGAAGGGGTGCTGCAAAAAAAACAGATGACGGTGCCATTCAATACAGCTTCCAAGAGTCTGCAGCCTCCCGATGCAAGAGCCTGCAAAACCTGCGAACAATGGCGAAATTACGATCTGCTTCACAAAGGACTTCGCATAGAGGGAGATAAGATCTATCTGCACTATCCAAATACAAGAGAACTGCGTCGCATTTTGAAAAAACCAAAAGACGGACTTGCGGTGGATGTGGTGCAGCGCAGCCAGTACATCAATGCCTACTACAACATTGTGGATAACAACTTGTATAACAAAGGTGTTATGAGTAAAGTAATTTATAAAGAAAAATTCTTCAGCAAGAACCGATTGATCACAAAGGACAAAAAAGAAAACCGGAAGGTGAAAGGCATTGACGTGGAAATGGGTAAGTTAAATCCCAAAATAACAGGACCCTTTGAATTGAATCTGATAGTGGTGCAGAACGGAAAGGCGTGTAAAACAGTAACCCGCGGTTACAACGAGCAGGTAAACATTGAAAGCAATACGCCCATTGGTCTCTTGCCATTTCAAAACACACAAAACCTAAAACCGGTTTTCGAACCACGCACCGAAAGTTCGATCTTGAATTTTGTAATCCCATTTGAAAAAAATAAATCAGAGTTCAAACAAGAAGACATTCAACCTTTTCTTAATGCGCTGAACGAGCCTGACTTCATTATTGATGGTCTCTACATCTATGCGTACTCTTCTATTGAAGGGGATTCGCTGGCAAACGCAAAACTGCAGGGAAAGCGCGCCGAAAGCGTATTACAGATTTTGCAAAAAAGGCAGAACAATAAGATCAATCCAAATATTTTATTACGTGACAGCTGGGGATTATTTTTGCTTGAAAATGAAGATGGGAAATATGCCGACATTGTGAATTTGGGGAAAAAGAAAGCAATAGAAAAAATAAACAGCGACCCCAAACTGGTGGAAGAGTTGGAACCCATTCTTGCCAAAGAACGGTTTGCCCAAATCATCATGGATGTGACATACGACCTCAGCGGAAACAAAGAACAACGGCTGGCCAAAGTAAGTTTCGACAGAGCCCTTAAAGCCGGTAACATTAAATTATCTTATAAGATCATGGAGTTCATCAAAAAGCGGGCCGAACAAGAACGTTACCCTGTTTCACTCTTCGACAGTCTCAGCATTCCTGAAAATGAAAAAACTACCGGTTTAGTTAATAATCAGATTTATTACCGCTACCTACTAACCAATAACGTGGACGACGAGGATGCGGCCACTCTCGACCGACTTTTGAAAGCGGAACCTTCCAACCCCATTCTCCAATACAATACAGTGTTTTGCCGCTTGAAATTAGACAGCAATGCGGGTGATTCCGAACATCAATCCTCAGTTCAACAAACCATTAACGGACTGTATGGGCAATTGGATTCAAATTATGTAAATGGATTAAATATTGAGTGGCAATTTAAGATCATGGAAAGTGTAGACACACTCCCCAATTCGGAGGCGCTGGTGGATGCCTGTATTGCCCGCATCAAAACGTTTTATAACATGAAGGAGGCCACTTGGCAAAACGCCATTAAATTATCACAGGTATTTGACCGCGCGCGCGACTACCGCAATGCCGCGGCAATTCTCGAACCCTATCTTTCTGCCGCTTTGGTGAATGAGAATCTGGTTTTCTTGTACATCAGTTATGCCAGCAGAGTGCGTGAAAAATATTATTCACGTCAGTTTGCCAAAGCGTTGGAAATAGCCAAAGAAAAAAATAAAGATCGCTACTGCAAATTATTCGGAGAACCCTTTATGACCTTTCAGGTTCTTGAGAATCCGGGAGTAAAAAGAACTTATCAGCTGTCGTGTGGAAATTAATCGCTAACCCTCTTTTATAGAAATTGGTATCGTTAATTTAAAACTCACGTTACGACCCATGCTGTAAATTCCGGATCTACCGGTTCCGTTTATGGGATAATTGTCGAAATACTTTAATCTACTCATGTTCGATTGATAAGCTGCATCCATTAGGTTGGTGCCGAAAAAGCCAAGTGTAAACATCGTCATCCCCTTTTTGTTTACGATATCAGAACCAATTCCGGCGTCTAAAAGGGTATAGGCGGGAGTTGTTGTCTCGGTATTATCCATGGTAAAAGCCCGGTTTTGCGCGGCATAATATTGAAACCCGATTTTCATAAATAAAGAAGAAAAAACTCCTCTTTTTTTTCTGAATTCAGCGCGCAGTTCTGTGTTCGTATGCAAGGGAGGAATAGAAGGAAGATACTTGTTCTGAGCAGTAATGATCGCGCCGTTGCCTCCCAAATTTTCGGCATATACCAATGAAATGGAATTTTCAATGTGCAACCAGTCAAGCGGATGCGGATGAAGATCGAGACTGGCCTCGCCGCCAAACAAGAGTGCTTTTGTTTGCACAAATTTGTATACAGGATAGTTGTTTCCCGATTCCTGATAAATAGAATCGCCGCCCAGTAAACTCGTGAGTTTTTGATTAAAGATATAATTGTCAATCGTATTCATAAAGATCTCGGCGCTGGCCGATATGTGCTCACTGTCGAAAAAAGCTCCTACATCGGCTTGCAGACTATATTCAGGTTTAAAATTTGCATCTCCTATTTGTTCAAAGCCCGTTCCGGGATGTACTCCTTTGGCTGTAAGTTCTGAGCAGTTTGGAGCTCGGAAGCCACGTGCGACATTTGCTTTGATGAGGAATTGACTCGTAAAATTATAGGTAAGTCCGAAGCTGCCTGAAAATCCCGAGAAGTTGTGGCTGTATTCAGAAAAACGTTTTGTGGCCCCGGTGCTATCATTCACCATTTTGTCAAAACCTGTTGTGGGGTCGCTTATCACAAACAATGAACTGTTCTTAAACGTGCGCATGTCATACCTGGCTCCAAAAGCCAGATCCCATTTGCCTTTGTTCTTCTTGGCAAATAAGAATGGTGCAATATCGAACAACGAATAATTTGGAATCACAAAATTAGTGGCCGCATCGGTATTGTTTACCTGGTACATTCCATTTATACCTGCCGCTTTTTCCCAACCCTCTTTTTCGGGCAAATAATATTTGAGGTCATACGTTCCTGTTTTCATTTTCAAATAGAGTCCGGGTACCTCCGGCGACTGAGGATGCGCATACTCTCTACGGGTGCTGCTTTGATAACCCAGTCGAAGGGCCATTTTACTTTGTCCCAAAATAAAATTGCTGGTTGATGCCAGACGCACATGTTGTACGCGTTGATGAATCACATTGATCGCGTACGAATTTAATTCATCTTCACTCACCACGGGGCGCAGTGTATCCGCTTCCGAAATTTGTTTGGTAAACTTCCTGCTTGCTGAGTCGCGACTGCCATCGGGGATCTCAATACTATTATCGAATGAACTGAAGGTGAGATGTGAATAACCCCATTTTCGGTTTGCGCCCACTTGCAAACAAAGGTCTTGTTCTTGAAGACCCGTATTAAATACGCGTCCATCGTATCTATTTTTATAATCGATGGCATTTTTGTCGGATGCGCGAATTCCCCAAATCAAGCCTTCCTCGTTTCCATGCAACGCGGCGGAAACTGAACGTAGTTTATTATTTGTTTGATAATTTGCCTGCAAACTCCCCTTTATTACACCTGCCGGCATGGGATTGGCCGGTAATAAATTTATAACTCCCCCCAGGGCATCTGACCCATAGATTAAACTGGCGGGCCCTTTTACCACTTCTATTCGGTCAATCAAATACTGATCTACTTCCACCCCATGTTCATCGCCCCACTGCTGTCCTTCTTGCCGCACGCCGTCAAATAACGTCAGAATTCTACTCCCGCTCAAACCGCGAACAACGGGTTTCGACACACCCGGTCCCGTAGATACGGCATTTAGTCCCGGCACATTCACCAGCACGTCAATGGCATTTGTTCCGGTTGTGTGCTCCAGGTATTTTGAATCAATAAAGGTCATAGGCAAAGGACTTTTCTTCACCTCGGTGGCCTTTGAAACACCTGTTACTACAATCTCGTTTTGTTCAACGACCGACTCCTCCAGTTCTGCTGTCAAACTAGTTTGTTGATTCAAATCTATAACCTGAATGACACTTTTGTAACCAATGAGTTTGATTTGAACGAGTGTTTTGATGGCCGGCAGGTTATTTATTTCAAAGCTCCCATCCTTCTGCGATACCGCGCCATTTCTGAGATCGGGAAAATACACGATCGCTCCCGGCAAGGGCTCCTTGTCGGCTTTGCTTCTTACTATCCCGCTAAACGTTACCTGGGCGTTTGCCGAACCTACTAGAATTAATAGAACAAAGAACAGGAATTTCTTCATAAGGTTTTTACCTCGTTAATGCGCAAATCTACAAATGAAATAAGGATAAATGGTATGCGGTGAAATGCGCTTTCTAAAACAACAAAATAAAGGGCATCTTTGTTTCAGATCTTGGCAACATCACTTACAAACACATGGAATTCTCGAATTACTCGCTAACAGGAGGTCCCCGTAAAGGAGAAATGGCAACGGAGACTATTGAAAGAAAAGATCGAGTACCGGATATTTTACCCGAATGGGGCTGTTTGTTTGGAATAAAGCTGCTAATAAATTTGAAAATATTAAAATAAGCGGGCTTATCATATTTTTCAAAATCGCAATCGTCGTTTGACTCCGATTTCACTTTGGTTTCCTCATTGGGTGGAGAGGAGGTATGATTATGCTTGAGTAAGATGTGAATATAAACTTTTGGTGTTGCCACCCAAAGTGCTAGCAATACCAGCATACTGGCTCCAATAAATTTTATATGCTTGTTTCTGAACATGATGACCCGGCAAAATACGGAAATAAAAACCGATTGAACAAAATTTTAACAAATGAAGACCCTAAAATGCCCCCTTTTGGGTTATTTTTTTCGAGCCGGTTGTTGATTTTGTTTTGCCATATCCTGCAAGCGTTTCTGGAAATTTGAAACTTTTACGGGTTTTTTCATATTTGCTTCCAGCTTTGCCCTAATCTTCTCGTCGCTTACAATCTTCTTAATAATCCAGTTTTGAGTAAACGTGAACATATTGGCCAGGAAATAATACCAGCTTAAACCCGCTGCATAAGAGTTCATCACTGCCAGAAAAATAACGGGCATAAAATACATCATAAATTTCATACCCGGCATTTGCGTGCTTCCTTGTTGGGGCATCATACTGCTGTTCATGTAGGTATAAGCCAGGGTACTTACAAACATGAGCATGGCAAACAAACTCACGTGATCGCCATAAGCCCAATTCACAAATGGCACATATCCAAAATTCCAAATGCTGTCGAACGTACTCAAATCACTCGCCCATAAGAAGCCTTGCTGACGAAGTTCAATGGCGGCCGGTACAAAACTAAACAAGGCAATTAACACCGGAAATTGGAGCAATAAGGGTACACATCCCGAGAGCGGGTTTACTCCGGCCTTTCGGTAAAGTGCCATCTGCTCCTGCTGTTTTTTCATGGGATCGGCATTCTTTTCAAATTTTGCATTTAAGGCATCCGTCTCGGGTTTTAAGACCCGCATTTTGGCGCCACTCATATAAGTTTTGTAAGCAATTGGAAGAAGCACGATCTTAACGATGACGGTGAGGATGAGAATCACAATACCCATGTTTAAAAAGCTCAACCAGTTGAAAAGTGGAATCACCAGCCATTTGTTTATGTAACTGAAAACACTCCAGCCCATAGGAATTATTTTTTCAAGATCGGCATCGTACTTCTTTAACGTATAATAATGGTTCGGTCCAAAATAAAAGTTATATGAGAATGTTTCATCGGGCTTGTGCGCATAGGGAATCCCTAATTCGCTGCCTACCCCCGACACAAATTCCTTTGAGTTAGGGCGCTGCGATAATTTAATAAAGCTGCCCGCCTTACTGAAAACATCTTTTGCAATGATGCTGGAATTAAAAAACTGTTGTTTGAATGAAACCCATTTGATATCGGCATCACTCAGTTCCTTCTCTTCATCTTTAATTGGATTGATGTAATCAGGATCGGACGTGGCATGTTTGAAATAAATGGTCGCCGCTTTTTTCTCCAATTCTACATGCTGTTCCTGACTCGGATATAACATCTTCCAACTCAACTGCAATTGGTCTTCCGTTTGCGAAATGATGGATTGCATCCCTACAAAACGAATATGTGATTCCACTAAATACTCATTGGGTTTAAGTGAATACGAAAACTCAATATAACTTCCCGGTAGGGCCGTTTCGAGCCTCATTACCAACTGAGTCGCAGTCTTTACTACCGGTTTAAAATAAAAACTGTCGGTAGAAAGGATGCGTGAGCGATCGTAGGTATTTAATTTTAATGAAAAGTTAGTGGAGTCTTTTTGAAAGAGGATAAGTGCTTGTGTTTGACCGGGCCGGTTGTATTTTTTTAATTCCACCTGCTCTATCATACCACCTTTGTTGGAAATGGTAGCTTTGATCAGCTCATTTTCAATAACAAAAGTTTCCGGCTTGCCATTCGCGGATGCCGCAAAGTCTTTGTATTTATCGTTTCTTTCCGCCGAGTTTACCGAATCAGGAACTGGTGCTTTTACTTGCACTACTGCCTCTTGAATTTGTTGAACATTAGCAATCTTGTGAGCTTCTTCCACTTCCATCGCCTTCTGAGCCAGCTCTACCGAATCTCTGATGTGTTTGTTTTTTGCGATCTGTTCTTTGGAAGGTCCGCTCAGATATAACCATACGCCCAAAATTGCTGCAATTAAACCCAGGCCTATTAACGATTGTTTGTCCACTAGTTAATTAAATTTAGAGGCGCAAAGGTAACATATTTTCGCTTTAAAAAAACGAGAAATGCACCATGTGACAAACGGTTCAGAACTTTTCTCCCTCTAGTCTGGCAACAACGGCGCTGGCTACAGCGTTACCGATCACATTGGTAGCGCTTCGTCCCATATCCAGAAGCTGGTCAACCGCCAAAAGGAGCAGAAGTCCCTCTACAGGTATTTTAAACATAGTTAACATTCCTGCAATTACCACCAGGGAAGCCCGAGGAACTCCCGCCATTCCTTTGCTGGTTACTAAGAGAATTAGCATCATATTTATCTGTTCGGGCATACTAAGAGCGATGCCATAACTTTGGGCAATAAACACTGTGGCAAAAGTCATGTACATAATGCTGCCATCGAGATTAAAGGAATAACCCAATGGAATCACGAAGCTCACAATTCGGTTGCTGATGCCGTGATTTTCTAAGGCCTCAATTGTTTTCGGCATCGCGCTTTCACTGCTGGCGGTACTAAAAGCAAGTAAGATAGGCTCCCTAATATCTCTGATCAAACGCAGGTAATTGATCTTGAATACGGCACAAATAAGAAACAGAACTACTCCCACGAAAAAAAGAAGGCCGCCAAAAAAACAAAGTATGAGGTAAAGGTAGCCACTGAGCACATCGAGGCCCTGTTGAATAACCACCGCCGAAATTGCGCCAAATACCCCGATGGGCGCAAAATTCATCACAAAGTTGGTGACTTTAAACATAACGTGACTCAGGCTCTCGAACAAATGAATAACCATTTTTCCATGCTCACCAACAGCGGCCGCCGCCACTCCAAAAAATAAAGCAAAAATCACAATCGGTAAAATATCATTGGCGGCCATAGACCGTATGATACTTTCGGGGATCACGTGATCAATTAAACTTTTTGCGGTTTGGGGATTGTTTTTAATGCTTGCATCCACCATCCTATCGGGTCTATCCAAATGCATTACTTTTCCGGGTTCAAATACATTAACAATAACGAGTCCCAAGGCTAGGGCAATGAGTGTGGCACTCGTAAAATAAATCAGTGTTTTTAATCCAATCCTTCCCACACTTTTGAAGTCGCCTACTTTTGCTACACCAATTACCAGCACCGACAAAACGAGTGGTGCGATAATCATTTTTATAAGGTGAAGAAATATGTCACTAAAAATGGAAAAACGCGAGGCCATTACTTTTTTTTGTTCCCTAAACGTTGATTCTTCAAATGTACGAATGGCCAATTCGGTTTTTTCGCGTAGCCCGGCATTTGCAATTGTAGAAAGTTGGCTCTTTGCATATTCGAATTTATGATCAGACAGAGACTTGTTTAATACAAATCCCACAAGCAATCCCAGCACCATGGCCAGCAGAATGAACCCAATTAATTTGTTCCTTTTAAAATATCCCATTGTTTAAAGTACCTCCTGTAAAGTTTCCATTTTCATTCCTCGTGAGCCTTTGATTAAGATGGTAGTGCCCGTTATGTTCGCCTCTTCCAAATAAGCCCTGCAATCGCTGAGTGTCCTGAACATTAAAAAATTATGGGCGGTGGTAGTGCTAAAATAATCTCCTACCAAAATGCACCGATCAAGGTTGTTTGTGAGCAATAACTGCGCAATCTTATGATGTTCTTCGGCACTGTATTCGCCCAACTCGAACATGTCTCCCAACAATACCATCTTTTTATCGGCCGGGTAGCTCGCAAAACTCTCGATGGCGGCTTTCATACTGCTGGGATTGGCATTATACGCATCGAGAATAATCGTGTTTCTTTTCGTTTTCAGCAACTGCGACCTGTTCATATTGGGCTGGTAATTTTCAAGCGCCGCCCGGATCGCCTCCTCTTTCACATTGAAATAGGTTCCTACACACACTGCGGCGAGGCAGTTTATGAAATTATACGCCCCAACAATTTGTGTGCTGATTTCGGGTAGTTTGTTAAAATCCTTTTCACCATAGCGGGTGGTGTATTTAAAACTAACGGTTTCCGATTTGCTACAATCTTTTCCAATGACGTCAAATAATTTCCGACAACCATACGTGATCTTATCATTGTTGAGACCAAGGTCGTGTAACACCTCATCATCACCATTTATAAAAACTTTACCATGGGTACTCCTCAAAAAAGCATACAGTTCTCCTTTTCCTTTCTTTACCCCTTCAATTCCTCCAAACCCCTCCAAATGGGCCTTCCCAATGTTTGTGATGAGTCCGTATTCAGGCTCGGCAATGTTGCAGAGCATTTCAATTTCATGCTGATGATTTGCCCCCATTTCAATTACGGCAAATTCATGCGTTGAATCAATACGCAACAAGGTTAAAGGAACACCGATATGGTTATTCAAATTACCTTGTGTGAAGAGTGTTTTGTATTTCTGCGATAAAACCGCGCTTATCAATTCCTTATTGGTGGTTTTTCCATTACTTCCGGTGATGGCCAATACCGGAATGTGCAGCTTTTTTCGGTGAAAATTAGCCAAGTCCTGGAGGCTCTTTAAGACATTGTTCACCAGCACAATTTGTGGAAGTACGGCATATCTTTCATCGTCTACCACTGCTAAACTACACCCGAGTTGAATGGCTTTCTCGGCATACTCATTGGCATTAAAATTATCGCCTTTTAGCGCAAAAAAAAGAGCTCCCTTCTCCACTTTTCGGGTATCGGTGCAAATCTTTTGTCCACACGCAAGGTAATGTTCATAGAGCTCTTGAGGTTGGATGAATAGCATGGCGCAAAATAAAAAACCCTTAAGTTGTTTACTTAAGGGTTTTGGAATATTTATTAACAGGAATTACTTGCCCAAACCAACGGGGCTACCCACACGTGTCATGGAGCAACGGAAGCCTAACCATGCGTTTGATTGACGTTGATCTAAATAACGGCGCACACCGGGACTCAGGAAATAAGCCCTGTCTCTCCAGCTACCACCTTTGTAAACTCTGGCTTTATCATTAATGAGTGAAGTTCTAGCGTATTCGTACATGATTTTTCCGGATTTATCACTGTAGGCTTCTTCACCCTGATCGTAATAAATACTTGAATTCACGTCACCATCCATATAACTAATGTAATCGGCTGTTTTGTAGTTTCTGCGTTCATCCAAATTATCGGTCGACACTGCACTGGAAACTTCACGCCATTTAACACGGCCCGGGATATCTGATTTCCCTTCAGGTGTAGCATTGTTGTTTCCCTGAGGATCTACCGTCATAATCGCTAAAACACTGTCGGTCACTTCAATTGGATCAACACTGTTACCATGCTGAGTAGGGTTGTTCACTTTATGCTTAAATTTTTGGAACACCGGTCCGTCTTCGTTGGTCATGATCTCTCCGCCCAAACCACCAATAAGGGTGGTGCTATCGCGCACCTGGGTGCTGAATACATTACCACGGAAAGGACGAAACTCGTCGGCATCCTGTGATGTATTAGGGCGGTACACGTCCATTACCCACTCGCAAACGTTACCTGACATATTATAGAGGCCGTAATCATTTGGCCAATAGCTGTAAACCGGTGCGGTTACATCGGCATTATCATTAAGGAAGCCTGCTGTACCCATATAGTCGCCCGCGCCACGAACAAAGTTTGCATTGATTTGTCCTAAATGTTTATCGGTAGCATTACGCACACCATGTCCATTCCAAGGGTAGATCCGACGATCGGTGATTCGCTCTCCAATAGTGTTTCCGATGAGGCCGTACGCTGCATATTCCCATTCCGCTTCGGTGGGGAGACGGTACTTCGGTAAAAAGATCCCATCTTCCATTTTCACGTCACGCTCCGGATTTTGACCGTCGTAAGAAGGAAGTTTGGTTTTTAATTGTCCTTGCCATTTTCCTGACAAATACGCTTCCGTGCTAAAGTAATCCTGATCAGATGGCGATTGCGTATGTTCTAAAAGCCCTTCACGAATCAGGATAAATTCATTTACCCTGTCGGTACGCCAAGCGCAAAAATCGTTTGCCTGTAACCAGTTCACACCCACTACCGGATAATCGCGGTAGGCAGGGTGACGCAGGTAATAATCCACGTAAGGTTCGTTATACGCTAACTTCTCACGCCAAACTAACGTATCGGGTAATGCTTTATAATAGATCTCGGGGAAAGTAGGACCAAATACACGACCGGTCCAATACAGGTATTCTACATAAGAAAGGTTACTCACCTCAGTTTCGTCCATATAAAAAGAAGAAATGGATACACGGCGCGGAACATTGTTCCATTCGTACGTAACATCTGTTTCGGTGCGACCCATTGTAAAGGTACCACCTTCAATCAGCACCAAACCCGGTCCGGTTTCCTGCTCTTCGTAAGGCGGTTTCTCAAAACCTCCGTTTGAAGGATCATTGTAAGCCCACCCGGTAACAGGAGAACGTTCCTGAGTACATGAAACCAAGACAGCTGCCATTACAAAAGCTAACGATCTGCGGTTTTTTATCCAATTTATATTCATAGTAAACGACAATTATACGCTATAACGTTGTATTTATTAAAAGGTTACAAATATAGTTAAAAAGAAGGACAACTAATTGTCCGGTATTTCTTCCTTTTAGCCTTGCATTCAAACTGAATTTGCACCGAAATTTCGTGTGCTCCGGCAGTGTTACCAGCTAGTTTTGAGACAGTTACGTCATAACTGTATCCCGCTTTGAAATTCGCATTTTGCACGCCCACCAGGGCAATTACCGCATCGGAGTTTCTGTACCATAAACCGGCTACAAAAGGTCCCTTTACATAATAGAGTCCTAAATTGAGCTGTTTGAAGTTTTGCTGAGCCTGAAAAAGTATGTTTGGCGATAAATAGCTCTCATTTCCCTTTTCCAGGGGAATAATAGCACCTCCATGTGCTGTAAATTTAACAGGAAGTTTTGACGTTCCCAGAAGTCCCTCATCGGGTTGATTAATATGGTGTGCTGCAAATCCAAAGAAATAACGTTTGCTGTATCCTAAAATTCCTGCCGAAAAATCTGCACCGCTTTTACGTGGTTGAGGAATTGCCTCCTGAGTGTTCCAAACAAATCCCCTACGGGCATCGATCATATCTCCAAAATTCAGCGCCGTTACGTCGAGTGACTTCTGCATATAGGTTGCCTGAAGACCAAATTTCAATGAAAATTCGCGATTAATTACCGCTTGGTATGAGTAAATAAGACTTGCGTTAGTGGTTTTTAGTGTGCCATGCGCCTGATCATCGGTAGTTACCAAAATACCCAAACCACCGGCCATCGCATCCACATGAAGGTCACCGGACACAGAATACGTCTCGTATCTGCCGCTGAGGTTTGGCCATTGATTTCTGTAATTCATACAAATACGTGGACAACGTGCAGTGCCGGCAAATGCGGGATTTAAGTACAATGGATTGGCATAGAACTGTGTGAACTGAGGGTCTTGAGCCTTCATTTCTGAGAAAAACACAGTAAACACCAATAATGGGAACAGAACGCGTATATTCATATGAACAGCTTAAAACTCACCTATCTGACAAATATAGAAATACATTTTGACAAACAAAAAAAAAAACAAAAACAATAATCTGCCCGCCTTCTGCGTTATTTTGCAGTACTTTGTTTTACGATACAAGCAATACTATGCGCCATCCTGCTTTCTGTACTATTTTATTACTCTTTTGTCTCTTTTTTTCTTTTGGACAAACACCTCCATTCGGCCTCCCAATCGGCCCAAAAGACCCACCAATGAAGGTTTCTGCAATTACCCGTTCCAATCTTACCGACACTGCCTTCATACACCTCGAAGTAGCGAATGCGTCGTATGATTACCAAAAAAATAATTTGCCGTACTATTTGGTGTACAAGATCACGAATTATAACGAATCAGCCATTCCCTCACTCATCATAAAGTCTACCTCATTGGTTTCGGAACCTCACGCATCGGCCATCAGGAAATACTTAAAACATCAACTTTCCGGCAAATTTGAATTACTTCCGATATCGAGTATCGCCAAGCGAAAAAATCTAAATCAATGTCAGTTGGTTCCGTTTCGCATCAACAACATGGATGAGATAGAAGAGTTACTGGATTATGATCTTACTTGGCAAATCGTTAACAATCCGGTTTCAAGAGGTCCTTCTGACTTCGTAACAAGTTCTGTTCTGGCTACGGGAACGTGGTACAAAATTGCTGTGGCACAGCAGGGTGTTTACAAACTCACAAAGTCGTACCTCAATTCTATAGGGGTGCCTACCAAGGACCTTGACCCGCGCAATTTTAGAATTTACGGAAACGGCGGGAAGATGCTGCCCGAGCAAAATAAAGATGTTAGAATTGACGATCTTCAAGAAAATGCCATTAAAGTGGTGGGCGAAGACGACGGGGTTTTTGATTCTAACGACTACGTTCTTTTTTTTGCGCTTGGTCCCACAGAATGGGTAAAAACGGGTAGTTCAAGCGGTCTCAAATATGCCGCTGTTAAAAATCTTTACAGTGATTCGAGTTACTATTTTATAAATACAGACCTTGGAAGAGGAAAACGAATTAATACGATGAGCACCTTAAGCGGTGGCTCAAACGTAACCGCAACAAGTTATGATTATTATAATTATCACGAAGAGAACACCACCAATTTTGGGAAAAGCGGAAGAGATTTTTTTGGAGAATATTTCGACATTACTACCTCATACCGGTTCAGCTGGGATGACGGCGACTTTGTAGTAAATGACACACTTATTTCACAAACAAATTTGGTGGCAGCCTACAAAGAGAATACCACATTTTTAGTATCAGGAAACGGTTTTAATTATAATGTGCTTACCGGTCCGGTTTCGGGTCAGCTCTATTCCGATTATGCAGCACCCGGCAGCATCACCAATTCGGTATTAAATACCGCGTCTAACGAAATCGCGCTCACTGTTTCAAAACTCACTCCCAAAAGTTTGGGATGGATGGATAAACTCACCGTGAATGCGCGGCGAAATTTAAACATAAACGGAAAACAATTTTTGTTTCGGGATACACGCACCGCCAAACCCGGAAATATATGCACTTTTTCAATCACCACACCACTTAATACGCAGGCTATTTTGTGGAATGTAACAAACCCCTTTAATCCCATCGAACAACAATTTAACGCCGGTTCTAACTCCATGAACTTTGCAGTTGCTACTGATCAACTTCTTGAATTTTGTGTTGTTCCTTCTAACGATTTTTACGTGCCCGGTTTTGCCGGAAAAATAAGTAACCAAAATCTTCACGGTTTCGAACAGGCCGATTACGTAATCGTAACACATCCGCTGTTTGTGAAGGAAGCAGAGCGCTTGGCTCGATTTCATCAACAAAAAGAAAATCTCACTTATGTAATTGCTACCACCGAACAAATATATAATGAGTTTAGCAGCGGACGTCAGGATATTTGTGCGATCAGAGATTTTATCAGAATGCTTTACAGCCGAAATCTGGATAATGGAAAAGAAGTGAAATACGCGCTCTTGATGGGAGATGGCTCTTATAATAATAAGAATAGAAGTCTGGTTAATAACAGCAATCTGATTCCCACTTACCAATCGTATAATACCTTATCCTCCACCAACAGCATAGCAACCGATGATTTTTATGCACTCATGGATCCTAATGAAGGATACTATGCCGAACAAACCGGAAAGATTGATATTGGCATTGGCCGATTTACCTGCAGAAGTGTGAGTGAGGTGAAAGCGGTCATCGCTAAAATTGAAAATTATTATGCAAAAGATCCGGGATTTCAGGCCAATGCCACGAATCCTGAAAACTGCAATAATTTGAACGAAAGTCCGATGGGAGATTGGCGAAACTGGTTGGTATTTCTTGGAGACGATGAGGATGCCGCAGAGCATATGCAACAAGCCGATAGTCTCACCGGGGTGGTGAAGTCAATTGATCCTTCTTACAATCTCGATAAAATTTTTCTGGATGCTTACCAGCGTTTCAGTACCCCGGGTGGTGGCAGGTATCCGGATGCCTCTACCGATTTTCAGAAACGAATAAAAAAAGGCGCCCTAATTTTTAATTATACCGGACATGGCGGCGAAGTTGGGCTCACCGCTGAACGGATGGTGGATATTGATATTATAAACAACCTGGATAATTTTAATAAGTTACCTCTTTTTATTACTGCTACCTGTGAGTTCAGCCGTTACGACGATCCCAGTCGCACGTCGGCCGGAGAATTGTGTTTATTGAATCCAAAAGGTGGGGCAGTGGCTTTGTTCACTACGTGCCGACTTGCTTATTCAACATTTAATTTCAGCCTCAACATTGTGACGTTGGAAAAACTATTTAACAAATTGCCCGATGGCAGCAGGCCAACACTTGGCGATGCCATTCAAATGACGAAGTCAGACCCGCGCGTGACCATTGCCTATATCACCAACTTTCATCTTTTAGGTGATCCTGCGATGCGCTTGGCCTATCCTGAGAACAAGATTATCACGTCAAAAATAAATAGTGTGCCTGTAACTTCAACAAGCATGGACACTCTTGGCGCTCTGGCAAAAATTACCATTGGTGGGTACGTGGCCGACAATGCAGGAAACAAGTTGAGTAATTTTAACGGCATCGTGTATCCGACAGTATTTGATAAAGAACAACTGGTATCCTGCCTTATTAATACCGACCCAAGTGCTATTAATTATTATAGCATTCGTCAATATCCCGACTCCAGTATTTTGAGACCATATCAATTCAAATTACAGAAGAATATTTTGTACCGTGGCAAAACTCTGGTTACCAATGGAGATTTTTCTTTTTCTTTCATCGTGCCTAAAGATGTAAGTTTTGCTCCGGGGCCCGGGAAGATCAGTTATTATGCTACTAACGGCAGTACCGATGCCAATGGCTATTACAAGAAGTTGATTGTGGGGGGTGCTTCAAAAAATGTGTTGGTCGACACGGAGGGCCCTAAGGTGACTCTTTTTCTGAACGATAAGAATTTTGTGAATGGCGGTATTACGAATGAAAAACCGGTACTCTATGCCGACCTTACGGACTCAAGCGGCATTAACACGTTGGGAACAGGAATTGGTCATGACATTTCCGTGATTATGGATGAAAACACCACCAAACCCACCATTCTCAATGACTATTATGAAGCAAGTTTGAACAGCTATCAAAGTGGCCGGGTGCGCTACCCTTACGCCAATCTGAGTGAAGGGGAACACCGCTTGTCGTTTAAGGTATGGGACATTCAAAATAATTCAAATACGGTTTACAGTGATTTTATTGTGGCACCAAGCGCTGAGTTGGCTTTACAACATGTGCTAAACTACCCAAACCCATTTACCACCAGAACAAAGTTCTTTTTTGAACACAATCAGGCCTGTAATCCTTTAAAAGTGACCATCCAGATTTATACGGTGAGTGGTAAACTTGTGAAAACTATTCAAACCGATGTTACCTGTGAGGGGTACCGTCCGGCCGGGGTTGATTGGGATGGAAGGGACGACTTTGGGGATAAACTGGCCAGAGGGGTATATGTTTATAAATTGGCTATTTTAGACGTTGAAAACAAAAAAGCCGAAAAAATAGAAAAATTGGTTATCCTAAATTAGTATCTTTGTAATTATGCGACTGAATCAGTTTGATTTGGCTTATATGTTTTTGGACTAAATTGTTATGAAATTTTGATGAAAAAGACTCTTTTATTTGTTTGTACTCTTGCCGGATCGGGCACCATCAGTGCGCAGATTAGTTCGGGGCAACTTGGTGGGCAGACGCTCAATCCGATCACCACGGCCGTTCCGTTTCTGATGATTAGTCCTGACAGCAAACAGGGTGCGATGGGAGATGCCGGAGCAGCCACTGAACCCGACGTAAACTCAATACACTGGAACGGTAGTAAACTGGCCTTTGCCGAAAAGAAATTTGGTGTGGGTTTTACCGTGACTCCTTGGTTACGTTTGTTGGTTCCCGACATCAACATGTATTATTTAGCCGGCTACGGCAAATTAAACGACCGTCAAACAGTAGGTGCTTCGTTGAGGTATTTCAGTCTTGGTAACATCGACCTTACCGATGCCACCGGTCAGTATACCGGTAGTTACAAACCCAACGAATTTGCCATTGACCTTGCTTTTTCTCAAAAATTATCGAAGAATTTTTCCCTTGGAGTGGCGGCACGTTATATTAACTCTTCCATTAGCCGAGTTTATTTTGCGGGAAGTTCGGGAAATGCAGCAAGCACGTTTGCGGTGGACCTGAGTATGTTTTACAAAAGCAATACGTTAAAGTTAGGAGATAAAAAAGCGATCGCTACAGCGGGACTTGCTTTCACAAACATTGGCGCAAAGATCAGTTATTCGAACGATCAAAATTTTATTCCCATGAACATGCGATTGGGAGGAGGATTAAAGACGCACATCGATGACTACAATACCTTTGGTGTGTATCTTGATTTTAACAAACTATTGGTGCCAACTCCGCCGGTTTATCAAACGACCATTAATGCGAACGGGCAAAAAGAAATAGTGATAGATCCCGCTACCGGCAAGCGTGTAATTGCGGAGGGAAAGGATCCCAATGTGGATGTGGCTACCGGAATAATGCAATCTTTTTCAGACGCCCCCGGGGGATTTCATGAAGAACTTCAAGAAATAAACACCAGTTTTGGAATGGAATATGCTTACAACAACATATTTGCTGTACGTGGCGGTTATTTTTACGAATCAAAAGCCAAAGGAGGAAGACAATTTTTTACAGTGGGAATGGGTTTCAAGTTCAAAGTAATTAACGTGGATGGTTCATACCTTATTCCTACATCGCTTCAAAATCCTTTGCAACGTACCTGGAGAATTACGCTGAGCTTTAATTTTGATGGCGCAGGTTCGGCCGATGATGCCGGAACTGAAAAAGTACAACCCTGATTTACTTTTCACAAAAAATTGTGCATAATTGAGTGCGGTAGTACGCGCGAAACCAAAATTTTACGAGGCATCTTTGTTCATGCAAAGTTTCGTGAAGGCGCTCCTGCTAGTAGTACTTAGTCTTTTGATGTCGTGTCGTTCCGAATCGGATGAAGATACACGAACTGTTTTCAATTACAATGAAATGAACGGGGTGAGCTCACTGGACCCCGCTGCTGCGTCAAACTTCGAAAATATTGCGCCGGTCAATCAATTATTTAATGGCTTGGTGCAAATGGATGATAGTTTGAATGTGATTCCGTGCATTGCGACCGGCTACAGTATCAGTCCCGATGGACTGCGGTACACATTTTCTCTTAGGCAAGATATTTATTTTCACGATAACCCCTGTTTTGAAAACGCGAAGGGAAGAAAAGTAACGGCAGGGGATTTTGTGTTCAGTTTTAACCGACTGTATGATAGTAAGGTAAGCAGCGCCGGCTCATTGCTGGAAAATATTGACCGTGGGGAGCGATCAAATTACAAAGGATTTGATGCCTTAAATGACTCAACACTGATTATCTGTCTAAAAACACCCTTCAGTGCCTTTGTGAACATACTCACGATGAAATATTTTAGTGTGATTCCCTTGGAGGCGATCGAGTATTACAAACAAGACTTCAGAAGAAACCCTGTTGGCACCGGCCCATTTGTTTTTAAGAGTTGGCAAGAAGGCACAAAACTCATCCTGCTAAAAAACCAAAATTACTTTGAGCGCGACACAGGGAATGTTGCACTTCCTTATTTGGATGCTGTTACAGTATCGTTTATAAAAGACCGTGAAACAGCCTTTATGGAGTTGCTGAATGCCAAATTTGATATGCTAAGTGGAGCCGATGCTTTTAATACAAATGAAGTATTGGACAAAGAGGGGAATTTGCGGGAATTCTACAAAAAGAAATTTTATTTGCAGAAAGAAACCTTTCTTAAAACAGATTACATTGGAATAGTGGTGGATGAGAATTTGCCTATGGTTCAGAATTCGCCATTGCGTTTGCGGGCCTTGAGGCAAGCCATCAACTACGGATTTGACAGAGACAAATTGGTAAAGTATCTTCGAAATAACATTGGGAAAGCGGCGCATGCCGGATTTATTCCTCCCGGCCTTAAAAGTTACGACAGCATCCTTGTGAAGGGGTATCATTATCAACCAAATAAAACCGCCGAACTATTAAGAGATGCCGGTTATCCGAACGGAAAAGGGTTACCTGAAATTACCTTGCACACCACCGAAAATTATAAGGAGCAAGTAGAATTCATTCAATCGCAACTTGCCGAAAACAATATTAAAACACAAATCAGCGTTGAAAAAACCACGGTTTTGAGGCAGGCCGTGGCGGGATGTGAATACCTTATGTTTAAGAAATCGTGGGTTGCCGACTATGCCGATGAAGAGAACTTTATGAGTTTATTTTACAGCAAGAATTTTTGCCCTCAGGGTGTTAACTTTTTCCACTACCGCAATGCCGAATTTGACAGTTTATTTGAAAAGGCACTGATTGAAAATGATTCCTACCACAAACGGAAACTGTATCAACGAATGGATCAGCTGGTGGTGGAGGATGCTCCGGTAATTACCTTATTTTATGATGAAGTAGTTCGTTTGGTGGGTCACCAAATAAAAGGCCTTCGGACCAATCCCATGAATTTGCTTAATTTAAAGACAGTTAGAAAAAGCAAGAACTAAAATAAATAAAGTAGAATCGCGGCGTATTTACAATTCAAGTTTCTTCAGTTTTTCAAGAAAAGTTTCTTTGTTCTTTCGGGCTATTTCAATTATGGAACCATCCGACATTTGAGCGAAATACCCGTTGTTATGAAGGAATTTCACGACTTTTTTCAAATTTACAACATGCGAATTGTGGCATCTGTAGAAGCCCGTTTTAGGCAATTGCGCCTCATACTCTTTCATACTTTTTGAAACCACGTGGCGCACATTATTGTCGAGAATAAACACGGTGTAGCTCCCTGAAGCTTCCAGTCGAATGATTTGATCGGGTTTTACAAAAATGATTCCCTCCTTCACCGAAAGTTCAATAATTCCTTTGGCGGGAGGCACTTGCCGGAGTCTTTCAGAGCTAATTTTCTCAGATATAGCCCTGTAACTGTTTATTAATTCGTTTGAGTCGATAGGTTTTAACAAATAATCAAATGCACCTTTTCGAAGCGCTTCAATGGCATATTCCTTGTGAGCAGTAGTAAAGATAATGATTGCTTTGGTGTCTTTTATTTGTTGTAAAACATCAAAACCGTTGTAACCCGGCATTTGAACATCAAGAAACACAACGTCGGGTTGAAGGCTTAAGATCTTGCCCACTGCTTCCAAAGCAGTAGAAGCTCTGTCCACCACGGTTATATCTGCACAATGTTCGTTCAGCAGAAGTTCAAGATTCATTATCGATCGTTTCTCGTCGTCAACAATTATGGCTGAAATCATAGTTTTGTATTTACTTGAATTTTTAGTTTCACTTTTGTTCCAAGAGCAATGCCTTCGTCATCTTTTTTATCGTATACCTCAAAGGTCATTTTCGTTCCAAAGAACTTTTCAAGAATCTTCAAACGATCATGCGTAATTTCCAATCCAAATGAGCGTCTTTTTAGTTCTTCATTTAAGAAAAGTTTAGAAGCTTCCCTCCCTATCCCATTATCATCTATTTCAATCACCACGGTACTGTCATCTTTAAACACATTTATCTTAAGTTGCTTGGCACCTTCTTTGAGGAGGAGGCCATGCCATATCGCATTTTCCACAAAGGGCTGTATAATAAGAGGGGGGATGCGGATCTCACGTGTTTCAACGCTCTCTGAAATATTTAAGGAAAACGTAAATGCGTCATTAAATCGCAGGGATTCGATTTCAAGATAAAGTCGGATGGTTTCCAATTCGTCCTTTAAACTAACGAGTTCCTGAGTACTTAATTCCAGAATATTTCTCATGAGTTGTGAAAATTTGACCAAATATTTATTGGCCTGATCTTTTTCATTGGTAAGTATGTAATGTTGAATGGAATTAAGTGCATTAAAAATAAAATGAGGATTCATTTGACTTCGTAAAGCTTTCATTTCTAAGCGAGCGAGTTGCTTGTCGATTTCATTTTTTTTTCCTTCACGATTTCTGATTTTCGTGAGCCATTTTCTGGCGATAAGAAAGGTGAGAAGCACAAATAGCAAAAGTGAAAGGGGCACATACCAGAACCGCATGAGCAACTCCTTGAAATGCATTTCTCGCGAAGAGAAAGGCGCTTTTCCGAATTTGGGATCCGCTTCGTGGTAGAGCGCAAGTACCTGCTCGGGAGAAAGTATTTTGTTGAAAAACTTTAGATCATCGATGCAGCCATTAAACCATGAATAATTTCTGTATTTGAAGGTATCGGGCATGTGGTTTCCGGCATAGCCCACCACTACGGAATCTGTTGACAAGTAACTTGAAACAAAACCCTTATAGTTTTTCTGCTCCAGTTGACCATTCACAAAAAAGTACGTGGAATCGTGATCGAACATATACACTAAATGGTACCATTCGTCGATTGCCGCCGAATTTCGGCTCATGCTTGCAATTAACTGTTGAATGGTGGAAATATTTGAAGCTGTAAATTTGTGGTTCCCAAGAAAAACACTCATGGAATAGGCTTCATAATACTGAACCACGTCCCGCACGCGCGTTTGAATGATTGGCATGCCGGGATAGTTAAGAGATGAATTTTTGTAACTGTTTAATTTCACCCACAACGAAATACTCATCCGACCCTGCTTTAGATCGGAATTGGTACCCAGATTGACATAGTCGTTTTCCCCGTCAAAATAATAGGCGGCATTTGCATTCCCAAAACGATCGGTGGCCGGACTGGCACCTTGCACCACGCCATGGATCTTGCCAATTGTATCTCTGGCATTTCCCGAAAAATAATAGGAAGAAATTAAGCCGGACTCCTGTTGCGCTACCGCAACGGAATCTATTACTAAAAAAAATAGTGCTATAAAAACTGAAGGATAAAGTTTGAGGTGCTCTTGGGTAAACATATGCCGCACCTTTTTCTTCATGGGTAAAAGTGACTCAAAAATACTGAAATATTTTGAAAGCCAACGATAATTTTATGAATTGGGACTCCGTTTGAAGCCTGACATTAGTTCGCGCATATCTGCATAATATTCAATTGGAGAAAACAAACTTTTTGCCGTCACGTTGCCATAAAAAGCAAAAGCTATACCCATCAACACCGTAATTACAAAATAGGAAAAATTGGCTGTATAAGCTGCCCCAAGTACATCGTATTTCGCTACCAACACCGGCGCCAGAATCAATGAAGAAAGGGCTCCGGCTCCATAACAAATTAATACAGTTCGTTGTTGTCCCATTGCATTCAAATAGTTTGCCAGAGTGAGGAAAATGCCGGCCATTACCACCCCGGGTGCATAGGCGGACATACTTGTTTTAATTCCGGTAAACCCATTTCCTAAAACGACAAGAAACGCTTTTTCGGGTATAACCAGCAGGATACCGACAGATAGTAGGCTTACCAGTAAAATAAATTTGCTAAGGCCAAGAGTAAGACGAATGTTTTTGTTAGACCGGGGTTCGTTGGCCACTCGTGCCAGAAGTACCGGTCCGATGCCACTCGCCAAAATTAAAACAGATTCCATCAGTGAACAAGCAGCAGAATACAAGCCCACCTTAGCAGCAGTAGGTAAGAGGTAAAAACTAAACTTATTTATAAATAGATACAGCAAGAGTCCTAGTTGGTAGATGAGCCCATTCCATAAGATAGGTCTCGCTTGAAACACTTTACCGGGAGCTTCTGCAAGAACATAGTTCACAATGGTGATTGCAGAAATACACAGCGCCAGCAAGAACGAAAAAAACAAAGGAAGAATGTAAGCTTTGATGGTGAATTCCTTCAGGAAAAAAATTGAAAAGAGCAAACCCAGCAGAAGTGTAAGAGGCTGAAGAAAACTGAGAAGACTATAGAGTTTGATGTTTTGTTTAGAGAGAATGAGCACACAAAAAAAAGTATTGAGCAGCACCATAAGTGATACGAGATAGGCTAGTTTTTCGTAACCAGGCACGTGCTTGCTCACTGCGGTGATGAGAAGATTACTGAGAGTACAAAACATCACCGTGTAAAATAGGCCACTGAGGACAATCTTTTTCAAGTCAAATTTGGGCACAAAATGTACGATGCTGTATCCGGTGTATATTTCATTCACCACTTGAACAAGAGCAATATTGAGCAGAAAGATACTGATCTCGCCCCTTGAACTTACTCCCAAATAACGCGATGAAATAAGGAGGATCAAAAAATTGACACCGGCCACAAAGCTTTTGGTAAATAAACTGTAAAGGATGTTTTTGCGCATGTGGTAATGTGCTTTAAGCCGCCATTTGTTGATTTGCCGGTCACCAACTAAATTGTACTACCTGCTTTATATCGGGGTGCAGACTCTTTGCAACCGGACAGTGATAGGCGGCATGTTCGTACATTTTTTTTTCTTTGTCTGAAAAATTGTTTTTCGGAAAGGTAAATGTGACATGAATTTCTCCAATTCTTCGCGGCTCGGAGTACATTACCTTGGTAATTTCGGCGGTGGTTCCATCGATGGGGGTCATGTTTTCGCGACGGCCCAGAATTCCCATGATGGTAATCATACAACTGCCGAGAGACGTAGCCGCCAGATCGGTGGGCGAAAAAGCTTCAGCCTTGCCCTGATTGTCGAGTGGTGCATCGGTAAGCAGTGCAGTTCCTGAATGCATGTGAACAGCCTCTGTACGAAGCTCTCCAAGGTAGTTTATCTTACTTGTAATCATAGTTTTGCAGCTTCTTAAATAAATACAAAAGTAGGATAATACCTCATAAATTCTTAATTTTGTTAGATGTTTCACAGGGGCTTGGTGTTTCTCGCTTTTCTCTTCAACGGCGCGTTTTTCCTGAATGCGCAAGATGAGGCGTTGATTTCGGGAAGTGAAAACGGCACAAATTTGAATGTTCTGTATCGGAGTGATAAAACGGGAAAGATTTATGCCGATACCAGAGGTTACGGTATTCTATTTCGTCAAACAAAACACGTAAATGCAAAAACACGGTCTTTTTACGAAATTGATATTCAGTCCTTAAAACACCCCAAAGAAATAAGAACAATTGGCGATGCCCAAAACCGGAGAAGGTTTGTTTACGGCAAACTAAATACCGTATTTTTGTTAAGAGGTGGTTTGGGATTGCAGAATGTAATTTTTAAAAAGGGCGACATGAAAGCCGTTGAAGTTCGTTACTCCTACTCATTTGGGCCTGTTGTGGCATTTGCTAAACCCTATTATGTTCAAATAAGTACCACCGCAAGCTCCCAAGCTCCTAATTTTATTAAGTTTGATGATTCAGATTTTGTAGCTGACACTCCCAATGTGATTGGCAGGGCGGCCTATTCCTATGGGTTAGGCGAGATGAAACTCTATCCGGGCCTTTGTGGAAAATTTAATTTAAGTTTTGAATACGCGCCCTATACCAACCTTATTCGCGCCATCGAAACCGGAGTATCGGTTGATTACTTCCCAAAAGCATTGCCTCTTATGGCCCGCAATCCCTCAGAAAACGTCATCATCACCTTACATGTTGGATTTGTATTTGGAAGGAAAAAGTTTTAATATGGAAGTCAGTCAGGATATTCAAAGGATCAAAAAACCCCAATGGTTGCGTGTTAAGTTACCAACGGGTGAAGAGTATGCAAAAGTTCGCGAAATAGTGAGTAAGCACAAACTGCACACTATATGCGAAAGCGGAAATTGTCCTAATATGGGCGAATGCTGGGGAGCCGGTACAGCTACGTTTATGATTCTTGGTAATATTTGCACACGCAGTTGCGGATTTTGCGCAGTGGCCACCGGCAAACCAAAAGCGGCCGACTGGGGTGAACCAAAACGAATAGCGGAGTCGGTTAAACTTATGGGCGTTAAGCACTGTGTGATCACGAGCGTTGACCGAGACGATCTTAAGGATGGTGGTTCAATTATTTGGGCCGAAACGATCAAGGAAATCAGAGCGATAAGTCCTGAAACAAAGTTTGAATGTTTGATCCCGGACTTTGCCGGAAAATGGGAAAACCTGCAACGAATTATTGATGTAAAACCGGACATTGTTTCGCATAATATTGAAACAGTTCGGCGGCTCACCGCGCAAGTGAGAATTCAGGCTAAATACGACCGAAGCCTGGAGGTATTAAAAAGGCTTGATGAAGCCGGTGTTCATACCAAATGTGGCGTGATGCTGGGCTTAGGAGAAACTGAACAAGAGGTCTTTGAAACTATTGACGACATTGCTTCGGTAAAATGCGATGTGCTCACAATTGGACAGTATCTTCAACCCACTCCCAAACACCTTCCTGTTGCACGTTTTGTGCACCCTGACGAATTTGAACACTACCGTGTTTATGCTCTAAACAAAGGATTTCGGTTTGTTGAAAGCGGGCCTCTGGTGCGCTCCTCCTACCGTGCTGAAAAGCATATTTTCTAAATCTCCTCTTTTACGAAGTAATAAACTTGTGACGTCGATTTGGGTTTTGATATGTGCTACACGAGGTTGCTGGAACTTGAAATTACTCTGAAGATGGAAATTGTTGAACTAGTAAGGTAAACTCTCCACTCAAATAATTCCAACCTCACTGAGTTTAACCCAGCCTTCGTTTCCATTATCAAGTTTGATGAGGATCCAATCGCCATTGTTCTCAACCACCCGTATTTTTGTTCCTTCGTGCAGCGAGAATTTTGTTTTTGCCATTGGGGTGGGTTCATTGGTGATTCGCACTTCCTTAATGATAATGATACCAAACTTATTTTCGTATTTTGCATTGAGCGCGGAATAGCCCAGTGAATAGGTTGTAACAAAGGAAATGAGTGCCAACATACTCAGCACAAAAGAAATTCGTTTTACGATAAGATTACCCGATACCACAAAAACTAAAAACAGGCTAGTCGTTACCAGCACCGAAATTATACTTAACCAGGCCCATACACGTGTTGAAAAGGAAGACAAGATGTTCGATTTCACGGCCGTTATAAAAAAATTCTCTTTTGAATCAATTTTGTCAATTGTTTTAGAAGCGGCAATGCCCAAATTGATCCTTACATCCTCATCGTTAGGTTCAATTTTTCGTGCTAATTCGTAATAATAAATTGCTTTACCCAGCTCATTGTCGCGATAATAAGAATTTCCGAGATTAAAATACAACTGATAGGAATGAAAACCACCCGAGATCAACTTTTCATAACTGGCGATGGCCTCTTTATATGATTTTGAATCGTACGCCACCTCCGCTTTTTTAAGCAAATCGTCGGCTTTACCCATGAATGAAAAGGCGACTAAACAAATGATCACTGCTGCTATTTTCCTCATGACACCTTCCTGTTTAGTTGTTGTTCGATTCCCACCAGAAGTTCAACTGTATCTTTGTACACTGCGTTTAAATCACCGCTTACTGCTCCGGGAGCATATTTGGCGTATTCACCGGTACTAATTGTTGCCATCAATTTTGTGATCACGGCCGCGTCAACCTGTTTGTTTTCCATCACCCTATTTATTTTATCTCGCGAAAGGTCCGCAACAGGGATGTTAAATTTATGGCTCAGATAATTAGTTAAAGCGGCGAGTATTTCCGTGTAAAATTCGTCTTTTTTGTTGGCAATCATGAGTTTCTCGGCATTTACCAACTGTTTTTTTGCAATTTTTGCGGCCTTCCTTTCTCGTACCGAAACTACATCACTGTTATTTTTGATATGCATGTGACGACCCACCAAACCTCCGGCTAACAGTATAAATGGGATAATCAGCAATAATGCATGTGTGATGGAATTAAAAAATTCAGTTTCCGTTTTAGCCAGAAGGAATTCTCCTTTTTTAATGTAACGAATGTCGTTTTCGGTTTCTTTGATTTGACTGTGTGAGCTATATACCTGTGCACCGGTGCTATTGGGATCGGCAGGCAGTACGTTGATTTTTAGTTCGGGAGAAGGAAGCACCACATATTTTTTTGTTTCTAAATTGAAGTAACTAAAATCGAGTTCCTTTAAACTATACGCGCCTTCATGGCGGGGGATGATAAGAAAATCAAAGGTTTTTGAACTTGGACCTTCGGTGGTTTTAGGCTCATAGCTCTCAAACACATCGGGCAGATTGAGTTTTGGGGGAGATAATAACTTCATATTACCTTTTCCTGTCACCGTCATTTTCAAATTCAAGGCATCGTTCGCCTTTACTTCCGATTTGCTGAGTTCAACTTTGCATGAAAAAACGCCTACTGCGCCATTAAAACTCTGAGGTTTTCCCTCTTCGGGCAAGGGCAACACATCAATATAAAGTAATTTACTGGCGGCATTCACAGGAAGATCTTCGTACCCTGCGGCGCCAAAAAATTGTTCAAAAATATTACGAGGCTTAGAAGCTGTTTGCCTTCTCACAATTACTTCGGCCTCGATGGGGGTTAAGGTAATCCTTCCCGATTTATTAGCCGTAGCCAATGTTCGCAAAACTTCGTGGGTATAGTATTGTACGCCATCGATGTTCTCGAGAACCAGTTGGCCTTTTGTTGGCGATTCTTGTGCCTGTGAGTAAAAACCATCGTAACTGGGCTGCACACTTTTTTGGTAGCCAATGATCTGGTACCGCGAATACACCTTTTGAATGATTGTGATTTGTTCACCCAGGTAAATTTTATTTTTGCTCACCTTGGTCTTAATGAAAATGTCTCCCCCACTCACTTTTGAATTTTGTTTTTCCTCCTCGCCGGCACCTTGCTGACCCTGTGGCGCTGCGCCTTTCACCACGTCAATCGTAACAGCCTGTGTTTCCATGCGGTGCCCGCTAATCAGCACATTTGCAGCTCCAATCACAAACCTGCCTTCTTTGCGTGCCACTAATCCGTATGAAAAAACTAATTGCTGACTCATTACCCCATTTACATATTGCACGCTGTTGCTCTGCATAGGGCCACTTACCAAGTCAAAGTCTTTAAAATTAGGTTGGTTATAATTGCTGGACGCACCTGTGATCACAACAGCATACTCAAAGGGAACACCCACTTGAACATGTTTTGCACTTACCTGAGCAGAAATACTCTGAGCAATTGCGTTTTGGCATATTGCTATAAATGAAACCAAAACTATTATCCAAAAACTACGTCTCATCATTACTCAATTGCCTATGCAAGTTACTTCTTTAGCGGCCAAACTTCTTTTTCTTAGATTAATTTAACGAAAGAAACAGCATCCCGAATCACCAGTCCTTTTCAACATCTCTTTTGGATGGGTCCTCTTGTTTTTGTTTCCTTTTGTCTTGTAGTTTTTTCTCCGAATCCATAAGTGCCTTTAACAACTGCTCAGCCTGATCCTTGCTCATCTGACTTTGTTGTTCCTTTGGATCTTTCTTTTGTTCCTCTTTTTTGTTTTGAGGTTGATTACTTTGTCCACCCCCACCTTGTTTCTTATCTTTTGGCAAGTTTTTTAAAGCGAATGCAAGATTATAACGCGTCTCTTCATCCTTAGGATTAAATTTCAAAGACTTCTTGTATGCATCAACTGCCTGCTGGTATTCCTTTTTTTGAAGGTAACAGTTGCCGATATTGTGCCAGGCTCTATGGAGTGTGTCCTTATCGGAAACAGAATTTGCTACGATGGCAAAATTTTGTGCCGCTTTATCAAAAGCCATTTTTGCGAGCGAATCGGGGGTAATCTTTGAGCCCGGTGGAATTTGAATTTTTCCGCTTTTAATCATGAGGGCATTTTTGTAAATGGCATCTCCCAGATTAAAATTTGCTTTTCTGTTATTTGGATTTATTTCCAGAGCACGGGCGTACTTCGCCGAGGATTCAGGGACTTTTCCTGAAAAATACATGTTATTGCCGTCGTAGATTGTCTCTGCATCCTTTTGAGAAAATGCGGGACTCAGAGTGGTTCCGAGAAGGATAATAAAATTATATTTGAGATTTTTAAGCTGCATTTCCAAACAGATTAATCTTTTTATACCATTCGCTGATGCGTTCACTCATTAGGAATTCGATTGTGAAAAAAATAAGAGACAAGCCTAAAAACCACTGGAACTGATCCTCATAATCGGTGTACATCTTGCTTTCCAGTTGTGCTTTATCAAGTTCACCAATCTTGTCGAGGATAGCACCAAGGCCAATGTCGGCCTGACTTGCCTGAACAAATACGCCCTCTGCTTTTGATGCGATGGTTTTCAAAAGATCCACATTGAGTTTAGTGACCACTGTTTGACCCTCCCTATCCTTGCGGTAACCCTTCATAACGCCGTTTTCGATGAGGGGAATGGGAACGCCATTTGGCGAACCAACGCCAATGGTATTGATCATGATTCCCTTCTTATGAGCTTCCTCGGCAGCTTCAATGGCAGCAGATTCGTGATTTTCACCGTCGGTAATCAAAATGATGGCTCTATTTTTTCCTTCATCATTACTAAACGATTCGCAGGCTTTGGTAATGGCATCGGCAATTTTGGTACCCTGAACCGGTACCATGCCGGGTCCGATGGACTCCAAAAACATTTTGGCTGCGGCGTAATCAGTGGTGATGGGGAGTTGAACATAGGCCTCACCGGCGAAGATGATGAGTCCCATTCTATCTCCTTCCAACTGATCGATCATTTTCTCGAGTGCATATTTTGCTCTGGTTAAACGGTTTGGACTTAGGTCCTGAGCCAGCATACTATTACTCACGTCGAGGCACACAATGATATCGGCTCCTTCCCGCTTCACTTCGGTTAGTTTACTGCCTGTTTGCAAATTGCAGAGCGCAAGTACGAGGCTGCTGAAGCCAAGACTGAAGAGCACTGCTTTCAGAATTCTTTTACGGTGACTTGAATAGGGCATCAGTTGCGCAATCAAGGTTGAATTACCAAGACGTTTTAATTTTTTCCGACGCGAAATAAAATACAACATCACCAGGACTGCCATCAAAGGAATTGCCGCCAGCGCGTAAAAATAAACGATATGTTCGAACTTAAACATTAAGGAATCGCGCTAAAAACTGTGTAACGTAAAATAAATTCAATAAAGAGTAATATTGCAGCCAATAATGCGAAGGGTAGAAAATGTTCTGCTTTATTGCTGAAACTTTTCTCGCTTATAATTGTCTTTTCCATTTTGTCAATTTCCTGATAGATGTTTTGCATGCTTTCTTTATCGGTAGCCCTAAAATACTTACCCCCCGTCATGTCTGAGATCTCCGTCATCACTTTTTCATCAATCTCCACATCTACGTAATCGTACTCATATTCACCTTGGGCATAGATGGCCACGGGCTGGAGGGCTTTGCCTCTTGAACCCACGCCAACACAATACACACGAATGCCATACGTTTTTGCCAGTTCACCGGCCGTAAGAGGCGAAATTTCGCCCACGTTATTTACACCATCTGAAATAAGAATTATGACGGTACTTTTGGCCTTGCTTTCTTTAATACGCGCCACAGCACCGGCAAGCCCCAATCCAATGGCTGTTCCTTGGTCAAGACTTCCTGCCTTTACCTGAGGAAACATATTTTTAAGCACTTTATGATCGCTCGTAAGCGGGCATTGCGTAAATACTTCCCCTCCAAAAATTACCAATCCAATACGGTCGTTGGGTCGTGCGTCGATAAAATCCAGCATTACTTCCTTAGCAACTTCCAAGCGGTTAGGCTTAAAATCTTTGGCCAGCATCGAGAGAGACACGTCCATACTAATCACAATATCAATTCCCTCTGTTTTTGTGTTCTTCCAGCTGCTACGCGATTGCGGCCTACAAAGAGCCGTAATAATGAGGGCAAAAGCCAGAAGTCGCAACAAAAAAAGAACATGTCTGAATTTTGCTCTTGCAGAAGTTCGGATTCCCTTTAACAGAGAAAAAGAAGAATAATTGAATTCACCCTCTTGTTTTTTTAAGCGCCACATGTACCAGGCGATCATTACCGGCAAGGCAAGAAGAAGCCAAAACCATTTCTTATCCCCGAACTGAATATCACTTAAGTAACTCATCATGACTCCGCAGGTTTATTACTTGGTTCTTCAACAAGGGTTATTTCCTCTTCCCGTTTGGTGCCATTTACAAAATCAAAGGCATTTTGCAAAGTGAAATTGTGTTCGGCTTCGATGGGGAACAATTTTGCAAATTTTACTAAGTCGCTCAGCGTTAATAATTGCTGCAGTTTTTCTTTACTTTCTTTATCAACTACCTGAGTTCTGAAGGCGAGCATAATCTCATCTGTTGTGATCTCAAGGGCATTTACTGTAAAACGTTCTTCAATGTATTGACGCACAGTGTCTGAAATCTCCGAATAATATTCTTTTATTTTTTCTTCTTTCCAGATCGCTTCCTCTTTAATGCGCTCTAAGGAGGCGAGCGCTGTTATGTGAGCAGGAATTTTGGGCTTTTCGGGCACTACTACCACTTGCCGGTTTCGTTTGTTGAGGTATAACGTGAGGAGGACGACAGCCAAAACAGCCAGAAGAATTCCTAATCCCCAATAGCCATAACTCAGGTACCATTTCCAATTAAATTTTTCTTCAAAAGGAGGTTTTATGTCTTTGGTTTTTGTGGCACTTGTATCGGTGGGCACGGTGTGTACTTCCAAAAACAAGGGGTTGGTATACACCACGTTTGCTGTATCGTTATTGAGGATAAACTTAAATGGAGGCACGGCGTAAAAACCGCTGTCGTAAACACTTATTGTAAGTTGCTGATGCTGGAAGATTTTGGAAGAATTTGATTTATCGGGAAATGTGGTGTCGATAGCAGTGACCGAAATAACATCGATTTTGCCGGTTAATGTATCTGCGATTGTGGGCCATTGAATTTTAATATCCTTTAATTTGGCGTCGTAGGTCACATACAAATCAACTCTCACCTGTTCACCTATTCGCATCTTTGAACTGTCGAGTGCCGCCTCTACCCTTACTTGCTGGGACAAAAGAGAGGTGCTTGTTAAAAAAAAGAACAGGAGGAATATTTGTTTGAAGAACTTCAAGTGTATAGATGAAATAGCGTTAGAGTTCAATTTATCTGTGCTTAAATAAGTTCATAAGCGGGATCACATAATTTTCATGGGTAAAAATTTTTGCGGCATCCACCCCGCTTCGGTTAAAAATATCCTTCAGTTCTTCTTCAAATTTTAATTGATTAACTGCGAATTGTTTCCTGAAGAGTTTATCACCGGTATCGGCCCAAACCAATTTTCCTGTCTCATTATCACGCAGTTTGATCACCCCCACATTGGGCAGCTCCATCTCTGTTTTATCTATAATGCGGAGAGCCACCAGATCGTGTTTCTTGTTGGCGATTTTCAACGCATCTTTATATTCGGTATCGGCAAAGAAATCGCTGATCAAAAAAACGATACTTCTTTTTTTGATCACATTGGTTAAATATTTTAGCGCCACTTCTAAATTGGTTCGCTTATTTTCGGGCTTAAATTCAATAAGTTCGCGGATAATTCGTAAAATATGAGACTTCCCCTTTTTAGGCGGAATAAATTTCTCTATTTTATCACTAAAAAAGATCACCCCGATCTTATCGTTGTTTTGAGCTGCTGAAAAAGCGACCACCGCGCACAACTCGGTGATGAGGTCCTGTTTAAATTGTGTGTTTGTGCCAAAGGCCCCACTGGCGCTAACATCTACCATTAATACGACGGTGAGTTCGCGCTCTTCTTCAAATACTTTTACGTAAGGCGTATTAAATCGTGCAGTAACATTCCAGTCGATAGAGCGAATTTCATCGCCGGGGATGTACTCGCGTACTTCTGAGAAAGCCATACCGCGCCCTTTAAACGCACTGTGATATTCCCCCGAAAAGATATGACTGCTTAGGCCACGGGTCTTTATCTCAATTTTACGTACTTTCTTTAAAAGCTCTGCTGTTTCCAATTGATTTAAAATTATAATTGATTTTATTAGCCAATCACCCTTTAAGGGGATCCTTGCGACAAGATCTCTCTTTTTTAAAATCGTTATGGTACTTCAACTGTATTTAAGATCTCGGTGATGATGTTTTCGGAAGTGATGTTCTCTGCTTCTGCTTCGTAAGTCAAGCCCACACGGTGACGCATTACATCCAAACACACAGCCCGCACATCTTCAGGGATTACATACCCACGACGTTTGATAAACGCATAAGCTTTGGCCGCTAACGCCAAGTTAATACTGGCACGCGGTGAACCGCCATATGAAATCAATCCTTCGAATTTCTGCAATTTATATTCTTTCGGAAAACGGGAAGCAAACACAATGTCAACAATATATCGTTCAATCTTCTCATCCATATAAACATCTTTCACCACAGCTCTCGCTTTCACAATAGCATCAGTACTTAAAATACTGTTTGCCTGAGGCATTCCTTCAGGTTGAATATTGGCGGCGATGATTCTCCGTTCGTCTTCCTTGCTGGGATAACCAATCACGATCTTAAGCATGAAACGGTCCATTTGCGCTTCCGGAAGCGGATAGGTGCCTTCTTGCTCGATAGGATTTTGCGTTGCCAGTACTAAAAATGGATTTGGTAATTTAAAAGTTTGATCACCAATGGTTACCTGCTTTTCCTGCATGGCTTCCAACAATGCCGATTGCACTTTTGCCGGGGCACGGTTGATCTCATCGGCCAAAATAAAATTAGCGAAAATAGGTCCTTTACGAATCGAAAAGGTTTCCTGCTTCTGGCTGTAGATCTGCGTACCTATCAAGTCGGCAGGCAACAGATCGGGGGTGAATTGAATACGGCTGAATTGCCCTTGCACACATTTTGCAAGGGTATTGATGGCCAGAGTTTTTGCTAAACCGGGAACTCCCTCTAACAAAATATGTCCGTTACTCAGCAAACCGATGAGGAGCCTTTCTACCATTGATTTTTGGCCAATGATGACCTTGTCCATCTCAACGGTAAGCATGTCCACAAAGGCGCTTTCTTGCTGAATCCGTTCGTTCAGTTCTTTAATATCTACCATAGTTTTTTTGATCCTTAATAATGGCTCAAAGATATTAATGGTGCCGGACTGGGGGTATTTTGAGCCCGTTAAAATATGTTAACCAAGGAAGGTTGCTTGTGCGCTGAAGTCAGGAAAAACGGGGCTTAGCGCTCTTTCTTAAAAGTTGCAAAAGGCAAGGGATTGGCTGTTACTTCAGCATTCATCTGACGATTCTTAAAAATGTCGATAGCGGCATACATGGCATTTTTGAAAGATTGTTCGTTGGCTTCATTTTTTCCCGCAATGGCGTATGCTGTGCCATGGTCGGGACTCGTTCGAACGGCACTCAGACCTGCTGTATAATTTACGCCATCATTAAAGGCAAGCGTTTTAAAGGGGATCAACCCTTGATCGTGGTACATGGCTAATACGGCGTCGAATTGGCGGTAGGTGCCATTGCCAAAAAAACCATCGGCTGCGTAAGGCCCGTATACCAGTCCGTTGAGTTTCACTTTGTCAATCGCAGGTTTTATGATCTCCAGGTCTTCTTTGCCAATCACTCCGCTGTCGCCGGCATGTGGATTGAGTCCCAATACAGCGATGCGGGGTTTTCGCACCGCAAAATCTTTTATTAGGGAGTTATGCAATTGGGTAATTTTTTCGACGATCTTATCAATGGTGAGGCTTGCGGCAATATCTTTTACCGGTATATGTCCCGTTACAACGGCAATGCGCAAACCGTTATCGGTGCACAGGAGCATGAGAGGATCACCCCCTAATTTAGCGCCCAGGTATTCGGTATGGCCAATAAACTGAAAGCTGTCACTTTGAATATTACTTTTGTTGATGGGAGCCGTAACCAAAACGTTTATATGTTTGTCGATAAGGGCCTGTGTGGCTTTTTCAAGCGACATCAAGGCATATTTACCGCCTGATTCGGTGGATTTACCCATCTCAATGTTCACTTCCTCTTCGTAACAAACAAACACATTTACTTTTTTGGTGTGCAATTGGGTAAAATCACGAATGGGGTTAAAACTAAATTCTTCGAGACCCAAGACTTTACGGTAGTAGGAAACTGTTTTTTGAGAGCTGAAGAGAACGGGGGTACACACATCGGCAATGCCCGGCTCCATTAAGGTTTTAAGAACTACTTCTAACCCAATACCATTGATATCGCCCTGCGAAATTCCAACAATTACTTTATTATCAGTCATAGCTTATTTAATGCCGTATTTATTTTTGTACTTGGTGTTTAGTTCATTTTGCCGGTTAGTAAGGTCTATTTTCTTTCCGGAAATGTACGCTAAGGTAATGTTATTGCTTCGCATATCAAGAATATCGCCTTCACTTATTACCAAAGAGGCCAATTTCCCTTCTTCAATACTTCCCAGTAGGTGCGAAATTCCGAGGATCTTGGCCGCATTGAGGGTAATTGTTGAAAGTGCTTGTTCTTTTGTGAGTCCATAGGCCACTGTTTCGCCTGCGTTAAAGGGCAAATTTCTACTATTCATGGCTTCCATATTGCCTTCCATTTGAAGGCAGAACAATACAGAATCTTTTTGCAATAAATAAGGCATCCGGTAAACCAGATCCACGTCATCGTCGGTTCTATCCGGGAGTTCGTTCACTCGGTTAAGAATCACGGGCAACTTGCTATTCTTAAGTTCGCGGGTAATTATATAAGCATCTTTGCCACCCACAATCACCGGTTTGCTAATGCCAAACTTTTGAACAAAATTAATTACGCTAAGCATGTCTCGGGCTCGTTCAACGTGTACGTAGAGATTAGCTTCGCCACTTAGCACTTTTCGCATGGCTTCGTAACGCAAGTTTTTTTCGGGATTAGCAGGATTTTTTATGTAAGAGATTGCATCTGTAAAAAATGTTTCAAGATTTCGAAGATCCTCCTGATATCTTTTGGCAGCATCTTTGTAATGACTTTCCTCTTCATTTTTGCGCTGAATCACGTGTTGGGGATAATTGAGATGGATGCCATCATCGGCTTTTAAGACGGCATCTTCCCAGTTCCACCCTGCGAGGGCCATAATGGAGGAAGACCCACTTATGAGACCGCCACGGGGAGTAACTTGTGTGTACAAAATCCCGTTTGATCGCACGGTAGGGATGATGAGGTTGTCGGTATTATAAGCAATGAGCGCACGAATATGCGGATTGAGATACCCCACTTCCCCATAGTCCTGAGTAGCTCGAACTGCTTCTGCATCGTGCAACCCCAAAATACTATTTACGTTGATGAGAGCCGGATATATATGCTTACCCGCCAAATCGATCACCGTATCAAACGACTTATAATCCAACCGCAGTCCCTTGGTGCTCTGAACCACTTCAATTTTATTGTCTTTTATCACTACGAGGCTGCTTTCTATCACCTCCCCATTTCCGATATGAGCCATGGCATTAAGCAGAGCAATGTGATTATTCTGCCCATTGGATAGAACTGCCAGCAAACTAAAAAGACCTATGATATAGTTTTTTTTCATATTAGTTACCGTTCGCCGGTGATGGTTTCTGAAACACCTTCAAGGGTATTGCAATGGTACAATTGTTGGGGTTTTACCTGCGGCTTCACCACGGCAGTCCCGCTCTTTTTCTCGAGAATTAGTTTGGAGATCAATCTTGCACGTTCTGCTTTCATCTCTTCTCTCAGTTTTGCATCTTCGGTACGATCAAAATAAATTTGCCCATCAATAATCGTCTTGTCCACTTTCGCATACACACTTAAGGGATCATCGGTCCACAACACCAGGTCAGCCATTTTGCCTACACGAATGCTTCCCACTTTATCATCAATATGCAACATCTTCGCCGGATTTAAGGTGACCATTTTGAGCGCCTCGGTTTCGCTCAAACCACCGTACTTGATCGATTTGGCAGCTTCCTGATTCAGCCGGCGGGCCATTTCAGCATCATCGCTGTTAATGGCGGTATTCACCCCTACCCTTGTAAGAATGGCAGCATTGTAGGGGATAGCTTCCATCACTTCATTTTTATAGGCCCACCAATCGGAAAAGGTGGACGCACTTGCACCATGCGCTTTCATTTTATCAGCAACTTTGTAGCCCTCTAAAATGTGTGTGAATGTATTCACTTTGAATCCCACACTATCTGCCACATGCATCAGCATATTGATTTCACTTTGAACATAACTGTGACATGTAATAAATCTTTTTTTGTTGAGAATCTCAGCGAGGGCTTCCAATTCAAGATCTCTGCGGGGCGCAGTCACTCCCACCCTAGCAGTACTTTTACCAAAGGCTTGCATACTCGCATCGTATTCGCGGGCGCGTGTAAAAAAATCGTAATACACCTGCTCCACGCCCATACGCGATTGAGGAAAACGAACGCGGTTGAGGTCGCCCCAATTACTTTGTTTCACATTTTCACCCAGTGCAAATTTGATAAAGCCATCGGCATTCTCGTATTTCAAATCTTCAGCACCATGGCCCCATCTTAATTTGATAAGAACACTCTGGCCCCCGATTGGATTAGCTGAACCATGCAATAATTGCGAAGTAGTAACGCCTCCCGAAAGCTGTCGGTAAATATTAATGTCCTCGGGATTAATCACGTCTCCCATGCGCACTTCTGCACTACTCGCCTGTGCGCCTTCATTCACTCCTGCCGTGAGGGCAATGTGACTGTGTTCATCGATGATACCCGGCGTTAAATGTTTGCCTTTTGCATCAATTACTTTTGCAAAGGCCATCGCCGGAGCATCAATATTTGGAGCAATACGCACTATTTTTCCCTGAACTATATACACATCGTATTCTTTCAAAACAGTATCGCCGCTATTGGTCCACACGGTAGCATCTTTAATTAAGATCGCAGAGTAACGATTCTTAAATTTATTCCAACTCTCTTTAAAACTCCCGCCTTCTTCGGGCAACGCTTCGCCATACGCTCCAAAAGGATAAATGACTTTGCCTAAATTTAATGCCGGTTTATTTGTTGCAGACTGTTTTTTAGAAGTGTCGAGTGCCGACACGAAAACCAGCGAGGCAGTTTGCCAATCGCCGTTTGACAATTGTCCCCTACCTTCAAAGTTCTTTGTTTGTTTGTTATAATTGAGTGTTGCACGAATTACGCCGGAAGAATCGTTTTGAAAACTGAGGTTGAGAATGGTTTTCGTAATCGTAAAGTTCAAACTTCGTTTGGTAGTATCTATGGTAATTTGACTGACCGGCTTTTGGACTTCGCCGCTAAATTTTACTTTGTATTTACCAGCAGACATGTTCAAGAGGTAATTGCCCCTGATGTCGATGGGGTCGAGTTCAGAATACACATTGGGTTCGCCGGCCACCCAAGTTTGAAGGATGAGCGCATCCTCTTGAAAGATTGGTTTATTAGAGATAAAGAAATTAGCATAATACTCCTTTTTGAGTGCGCCAATCTTATCACCTGCATTGATAAAGGAAGCGGGACTTGCAGTAAGAGCTTTTAAGGCCATCTTCTCACTTAAACCATATTGAATGGCTTTACGAATATTTTTTAAGAACTGTGATTTGTCTTTGAGGTCGGCGGTAGTAAATGCAAATGGAATGTTATTTTTTTCAAGTGCGGCCGGGTTTGATGGGGCCAGTTCCCAATGTTTAAGATCGGCCAAACTCAGCAACTCAGCATCGTAAGGGTCTTCCACATCATAGGGCTCCGGAAAATTAACAGGAATAATATAGTTGAGTGAGGTGCCTCTAATATCACTGATGCGTTGGTATTCATTTCCTCCGCCTTTCAAGATGTATTTTATATTAAATTCCTTTCCCACTTTTGCGGCACGCAGCGAATTGTATTTATCGTTGCTTTCGAAAATGGAGGGAAGCGATTGAAGTGCAATCACATCTTCTAATGAAATATTATAGTCGGTTTTACCTTTATTTTCTTTATACCATTGGGCATCGTAATACGTTTGACGAAGTAAGGCAATTCCTCCCGTGAGTGAGCTGGGGTAATCCTGCGGGGACGATCCTTTAGAAAAGGAATAAAAACCGGCAGCCTTATCACGGATAATACTCTCATTTACCCTTTTGGAAGCATTTAAGTTCAACAATACACCACTGCCACGAACAATACCATCGTTGGAGTGAGATACAACGGAACCAAAACCAATCTTTTTTAACTCCTCTGCTTTTTCGGAATTGTGTTCAACTAATTTAAAGGATTCGATATTGGAACGAATGGCCATGTTCCATCCGAAAGCGCCTTTTAACGTGCTTTCCATTTGAGGACCCGGCTGAGTCTTTTTTTCATATTTGGTGGAAGGAAGTCCGTATTCGCTATACAAATCGATAAAAGCGGGGTAAATGTATTTTCCTTTAAGGTCAATAACACTCGCATAAGGCGGCACTTCCATTTTTTCACCTACGGCCATAACTTTGCCATCCTTAATTAACAACACACCGTTATTGATTTGGGTCTCGCAATCGGTAAAAATAGTGGCGTTAATAAAGGCTATAAGGGTATGAGGGTTGTAAGGTGCCCCATTACTTGGAAAGGTGGATTGTGCGGACACTCTGAAAAGAAGTGACAGACAAAGAATCCAAACGAGAGCAAAACTTTTCATAATCCACCAAATTTAGCGAGATTTAGCAAAATAACTAATCCTTTCGCCGTTTTTATTACTCCGGGATATTGTTAATTTTACATCAAAACTAAAACACTATGTATAAAGGGATTCTTCACACACACACACTTGTAGTTACTCTGTTCTTATTTATTTATGTTATTAAAACGATCTTACTCCTAAGCGGTAAAAACGATCTGCTGACCGTTTTCTCAAAAAAAACACGGGTATTTGAAATGATTGTAAGTACTTTGTTTTTAGTGACAGGAATTTACCTGACCATGAAATTGCCATTTGGCGGAAAATTCGATTATCTATTTTACATCAAGGTGATTATGGTTTTGGCTTCTATTCCAATTGCGGTGGTTGGGTTCAAACGTTCCAACAAAATATTGGCGGCTCTGAGTCTATTATTGATTACCGGAAGTTATGGTATTGCGGAAGTATACGCCAAACGCAAAGGGGCACCAAAAGAAAGCAATACCTTGATTGCCGCTAACGACGGAAAAGCATTGTATGAAAATAATTGCGTACTCTGCCATGGTGCCGATGGTAAAAATGGAGCCAGTGGTGCTTTAAATTTATCTGCTACAACCTTAGATATTCCTTCTATTGCAACTGTTATATTAAATGGGCGAAATACCATGAACAAGGTTGACATGAGCGCAGAACAAGCTGATGCTGTAGCGCATTATGTAACAGAACACTTAAAAGGACATTAATCCATTTATCATATTGTATCATTTTTGAGAGGTGTTTTTTGACCTCTGACTCGGTTACTAATTCTTAAACACACCTTGAAACCAACTGCTACTACTACTGCCATCCCCGAACATGTTTGCGTGTTGGTTGGTGTAATTAATAAAAAGCAAGACGATACTCTGGCCAAAGAATATCTTGATGAACTGGCATTTTTGGCGGAGACCTATGGACTGCGCACCAAAAAAAGTTTTACCCAAAAACTTGAAAAGCCCGATAAGGCCACCTTTATTGGTAAAGGAAAAGTGAGTGAGATTAAAAATTACGTGAAAGAAAATGCCATTGATGTGGTGATCTTCGACGATGAATTGTCTCCTTCTCAGCAACGAAATCTTGAAAAAGAACTCGGGAAAAAAATTCTCGACCGCACCACACTCATTTTGGAGATTTTTGAACAACGCGCGCATACCGCACATGCAAAAACGCAGGTGCAATTGGCCCAATACCAATATTTGTTGCCTCGCTTAACGGGTATGTGGACCCACTTGGAACGTCAACGAGGCGGCACCGGAACACGTGGCGGTGCAGGAGAAAAAGAAATTGAGACCGACCGTCGAATTGTGCGTGATAAGATTGCCTTGCTCAAGGAACGATTAAAAGAGATTGATAAACAAATGGCCACACAACGTAAAAACCGTGGCGAACTCATTCGTGTGGCTCTGGTGGGTTATACCAATGTGGGCAAAAGTACTATCATGAACCTAATCAGCAAAAGTAATGTGTTTGCCGAGAATAAATTATTTGCCACTCTTGATACAACGGTTCGCAAAGTGACGATTGATAACCTCGCTTTTTTGTTAAGTGATACTGTAGGATTTATTCGCAAACTGCCCACACAATTGGTCGAAAGTTTTAAATCCACCCTCGATGAAGTGCGTGAAGCCGATGTGCTCATACACATAGTAGATATCTCACATAAAAATTTTGAAGATCATCTCAATGTGGTAAAACAAACTCTCACGGAGATTGGTGCCGGCGATAAACCAACTATATTGGTATTTAATAAAACCGATGCGTTTAGTTATACGCAAAAAGATGAGGACGACCTGACTCCCACACTGCGAGAAAATCTTTCACTTGCCGAAATAAAAAATACCTGGATGAAAGGACTCCATAAACCAGTACTGTTTATCAGTGCGCAAACTAAGGAGAACATCGATGAATTTAAGAAGACCCTTTATGTGCTGGTAAAGGAGATGCATGTGAAGCGATACCCTTATAATAGTTTATTGTATTAAAATAATTTTTACCCCAAAGTTCCGGTGGTGGAATTGCCATTTAATACGCGAGTAATTGTGGGCTTCTAAATTTCAAAAAATAGAGTGATTTGTGTGGGGGTGAAATATCACCACGCAATTTTTTTCGGCTAGTCCCTCCTAAAAAAAACGCAAATAGGTCGCTCTGTCCCTCAGTAAAACTGCAGCAATACTCCCGACCCTATTTGAAATAGTTAATAAAACCATAATTTAGCAGCGTGAAAATACAATTTAGAAACGCCGCTAAGGAAGATCTTGCCCTGATAGTAGCTACTTACAATTCTACCATTGCATCACGTTTGGTGACGGCCGATTTAGAAGAAGTTTCGGTGGCGAGCAGACAGCATTGGTTTGATGCACATTCAGGGGCTAAGAGGCCGTTGTGGATCGTAATGTATGATGGTAATTACGCAGGATGGATGAGTTTTAATTCGTTTTACGGCAGACCTGCCTATGACGGCACCGTAGAAGTAAGCATTTATCTGGAAGAAAAGTTCAGAGGAAAAGGTTTGGGTAGAGCCTGTTTGCAAAAAGCAATTGAAGAAGCGCCTCGATTTAAGATTCATTCTTTACTGGGATTCATCTTTGGTCATAATGTGGCGAGTATTTCACTCTTCAAAAAATTTGGATTTGAAAAATGGGGGCATTTGCCCACTGTTGCCAATATGGATGGCGTGATGCGGGATCTGTTGATTTTTGGAAAAAAGGTATAATTCAACAATTCCTGAAATTAATTTTTTGTCGCAGGCGCACAAATCCCGAACAACAGGGGGCTTTCTGCTTATAAATGCCCAAATTTTATCCTTATTTTTATTAAAATTGTTGTTAGATTTGTTGATTACAAAATCAATTATGGCAAAGCTATCAAACAGGGTTAATCAGATCTCGGAATCGCAAACCATTGGCATGGCGCGAAAAAGTCGTGAATTGAAAGCGCAGGGTATCGACATCATTAGTTTAAGTTTGGGTGAACCCGATTTTGCGACACCACAAATTATTAAAGATGCCGCCAAAAAAGCAATCGATGATAACTTCAGTTATTATACACACGTATCGGGATATTTGGAATTGCGCGAAGCTATTTGCGCCAAATTCAAACGTGATAATAAATTAAGTTTTACGCCCGATGAAATTGTAGTGAGCACCGGGGCAAAACAAAGTATTGCGAATGCAGTTCTTAGTCTGGTGAACCCCGGAGATGAAGTAATTGTTCCGGCACCGTATTGGGTAAGTTACCTCGAGATCATAAAAGTTGCTGAAGGAGTTCCCATTATTGTTGAAACGGATCTTGATTCTGATTTTAAGATGACCCCAACACAATTACAAAAGGCCATCACGCCTAAAACGAAACTCATTATGATGAGCACACCCTGCAACCCTACCGGCAGTGTCTATAAACGTCAGGAACTCGAAGCACTTGCACTGATTGTTTTTACGCATCCCGAACTGTATATCATGAGCGATGAGATCTATGAACATATTAATTTTGCAGATCCACACCAGAGTTTTGCGCAATTTGATTTTATCAAAGACCGTGTAATCACCATCAATGGGGTCTCCAAAAGTTTTGCCATGACCGGCTGGCGTGGAGGAATAATGGCCGCTCCCAAATGGATTGCACAAGCCTGCGATAAAATGCAGGGGCAGTTTACTTCAGCCACTTCGAGTATCACCCAAAAAGCCATGCACAAAGCCATGGAATTGGATTTCGATACTTATATAAAACCCATGACCGAAGCCTTCCGCAAACGCAGAGATTTGGTTCTGGACTTAATGAAAGATATACCCGGTTTAAAAACCAACAAACCTGAAGGTGCGTTTTATGTGTATCCCGAAATTTCGTATTATTTTGGAAAAAAATACAAGCATTACACCATCAATAACGGCACCGATCTCACCCTATTCCTGCTTGAAGAGGGCCATTTAGCGCTGGTTCCCGGTGCAGCCTTTGGGGAAGATAAGTATATTCGTTTTTCTTATGCCACCAGCGAAGAGAAATTAATTGAAGCCCTCAAACGTATGAAAGAGGCGTTGGCAAAACTTAACTAATTTCCGATTACAGAAGATGAAACGCTACTCTATTAAAAAAGACCGCATTCGCGAGATCTTTAAATCCTTCAACAGTTTGAACGTTCTCATTATCGGCGACGTGATGGTGGACACCTATCTATGGGGCAAGGTGAACAGAATATCGCCCGAAGCGCCGGTACCTATTGTAGCAGTGACCAAAAAAGAAAGACGTTTGGGTGGCGCTGCCAATGTGGCTTTGAATATTCAGGCGCTGGGTGCTAATCCTATTTTATGTTCGGTAATTGGTGTAGATTATGAAGGACAGGCCTTTATGGATTTACTCAAGAGTCAACGTTTGAGTCAGAAAGGAATCTTAAAAAGCCGCGATCGCCGAACTACGGTAAAGACACGTGTGATGGGTAATAATGCGCAGCTCCTGCGGGTAGATGATGAGGATGAGGAGGACATCAATCCTTCTGAGACGCAACAATTAATTATGCTCATCTCCTATATTGTGAGTCACGATAAAATTGATGTGGTCATCTTCGAGGATTATAATAAGGGTCTGATTACCTCAAAATTAATTTCGAAAGTGGTAGAACTTTGCAAGAGCAAAGGAATTCCTACTTGCGTGGATCCGAAGAAAATTAATTTTAATGCTTACAAAGGCGTGAGTCTGTTTAAACCCAATTTAAAGGAATTACGTGAAGGCACAAAACTTGATATTTCGGGAGATAACATCAACGAATTGCAACGTGCCGTGAGTAGCTTCCGCGTAAAACAAAAAGTAGAAACGGTATTAGTTACGTTGGCAGAAAAGGGAGTGATTACCAATTCGCGCAAGGTAAAAGAACATTTGCCGGCTCATATTCGCAGCATAGCCGATGTGAGCGGTGCGGGTGATACAGTAATTAGTGTGGCTTCTTTGTGCCGCGCGCTCGATTGCAATGATGTGTTCACGGCTGCGGTGGCCAATCTATCGGGGGGTTTGGTGTGCGAACAAATAGGTGTGGTGCCCGTAAATAAGGAACAATTGTTGGAGGAGACGTTAAAACTGGAATTTGTGAAATAATAAATGAAACCAAAATCAAATAAAACTTCCGATCGTTTTTAGGAAACAAATTTTGGATAAATTCTTTGTATTGGATATCCTTGTGAATAACGTTTTGATAGTGGAAGTAAAATCAGTTGAAAAGGTGCTGCCCATTTGTCAATCGCAATTGGTGAGCTAATTAAATTTGCAGGTAAAAAATTAGGACTTTTAATTAATTTCAATGAAGAATTATTAAAAAATGGAATTAGAAGAAGAATTAACGGTAATCTAAATGAACAAAATATAGTGCAATTTGAATAGAAACAGTGCTCTCTGTTCCTCTGAACCTCTGTGTTAAAGGAAACCGAGACTTTACAATGAGAAACATGCTCCACGATTCTGTAACACCTTATAAAACCGACGAAGAAAAAAACAAACAAGTAGCGCAGATGTTTAATAACATCGCCAACCGCTACGACCTTTTGAACAGTATTTTGTCGATGGGGATTCACAAAGGCTGGCGCAAACAATGCGTACAACTGCTGGCGGCAAAACATCCAAAAGTGATCCTCGATGTGGCCACCGGTACCGGCGATTTTGCGATTGAGTGTGCGAAATTAGATCCTACGCAAATCATTGGCATTGATATCAGCGATGGGATGATGGAATTTGGAAGGAAAAAACTCCTCAAGCTAAAATTAGATCAGCTCATCACACTTAAAAACGGCAATGCTGAAACCGTTTGTTTTCCCGACGATACCTTTGATGCGATTGTGGTGGGATTTGGTGTACGTAATTTTGAAAACCTCGAAAAGGGTTTAAGTAATTTGTACCGAATCTTAAAACCGGGCGGTCAATTGGTGATACTTGAATTTTCATATCCTCGGAACCCGCTAATAAAAGCAGGTTACAATTTCTATTTCTCTTACATCACACCCTTGGTGGGTAAGATTTTTTCGAAGGACACCCGGGCATACTCCTATCTGACCGAAAGCGTAAAAGCTTTTCCAAATAATGAGCACTTTGTTGAGATTCTCAATAAACTTAAGTACAAAAACACCGGCTTTAAGAGTTTAAGCTTTGGCATCGCAGCTATTTACAGGGGCGAAAAATAAACGCGTATTTCTTCAGGTAAAAATCGGGCAGCAACAAGAAAGGATGAAACTGGTGGTGGAAAGGTAGACCTACTTTGTGTCCTTCGTGTAAACCTTTGCGCGCTTTGCGGTTAAAGAGGCAAGAACCACAAAGCCCACAAAGGAAGAGGCAACACAAAGCAACACAAAGAATTTTTCCACTGCCAGTACAAAATTCTACCCTTATTCTCTTCCTCAAATGTTAAATTCAAAGTTCGGCTATGTTAAAATACCTGGACCTGTTGATTTATAGATTACCTTCGATCTAAATTCCCTGTTTCATGTACCCAAAATGTAATAA
>JAQSCW010000025.1 GCA_029945625.1 bacterium | reverse complement strand
TTATTACATTTTGGGTACATGAAACAGGGAATTTAGATCGAAGGTAATCTATAAACTAACAGGTCCCGGTATTTTAACAAACCGCAACAAAGAATTTAACATTTGAGGAAGAGAATAAGGGTAGAATACTGTGCTGGCAGGTGAAAAGATTCATTGTGTTCCTTCGTGCCCTCCTTGCCTTAGTGGTTAAGCAGAGCATTGCCACGTGCATACTGCACCCGCCCCCTGCATACTGAGCCTTAACATCCCCGGAACTGAGACTCTTCGACCGTCTGGGAATTCGAGGTGAAGCGGTCTCTGAGTGACGATCATGGGTAGTATTTCCTTAGTGTTACTGAGTGTGCTTAGTGTCTTAGTGGTTAATCATCCCAAGACCTCTGCCAAAGCTAATCGCCAAATCCTTTTGCATATTAACTGCCCAATATCAACGAGAGAAAATTCAAACCATAATTCAATTTTCAGAAATCAGATTCCTTAAAATCCTCCTGATCACGACGATCTTTTTTTGTGGGGCGGCCTGAGCCTTTATCACGTCGCACATTTGATTTCATAAACACCGAAGGGAAAAACTCACCCTTCTTTTCGGGGGGAGGCGAGTGATCGACATAATGTTGTTTGGCGATTTCAAAACTTCCGCGTTTGGAAAGAAGGGCACTTACTTCAATTATTTTACGTTCGGAGGAAATGTGGATGGTGAATTTTTCACCCACCTTTACAAAATGAGCAGGTTTAAAATTTTCACCATTGAGTTTTACTTTACCTCCTTTAATAGCATCAGAGGCCAATGTCCGCGATTTATACATACGAATGGCCCAAAGATAGGTATCAGCTCTCACCTCCATGGTTAACGGAGAATTATCATTTTTGCCGAGTACCTCTCTAAACCATCGGTGAGCCAAATGAGATAGATGCCATTACGAAGCGCGCCGGCATTGATGCTCGTGACACTTGCGGTGGTATAAAGATTAAGTGTGGCATTTACTTTTCCGAATTCATCATATAAATAACCCGACACCGAACTATTATCTGCTCCAATTAATTTTAATTGCACCGGATCATAATCGTTGCTCACCGGATTGGGAAACACAATCATGTTGGCCTTTGATGTGCTGCTTACATATATTCCCTTGGCGTCGGAGGTTTCAAATGTAGAGAGTTGAATTTTATAATAGTTCACTTGATTCATAGCGGGACTGGCATCAATTGCACTTTTTTCTTCGTCGAGACCCGAAGCACCGCAAATGCCCGAGTAATCATATATTTCATTGTAAAAAAGAGAATCTAGGGAGCGCAGAACCTTAAAACCGTTACAAGAAGTGCCGGCCGACAAGGTGAATTTAATGCTCACTGTTGAATTGGCTAAATACAATTTTAAATTCTTTATGCGCTGCGCCTCGCCAAAGTAAGAGCTAAAAAGGATGAAAACTAGGAGCAAAAAGCGCACGAACATTACAGTATTGGTTTATTACCAAAGTTAGAAAAAAATAGGGTAAACTATTCGCTCCCGGTCAAAGAAAAAGTCCCGCCGGGTAGCGGGACTTAGAATCTGTATAAAAGTTTCAACTTAGTTCTTGATAGCTTTGGCGCTTACTACCTCGCCATTGCCAAGAGTAATGTTGAGAATATAAATTCCGGGTGCCTGATCGTTCAGATCGATTGTGCTTTCGGTTCCAAGTACCAGTTTATGATGCACCACCTGGCCAAGACTGTTGTATACCGTTACTTCTCGGATAACCGTGCCGGCAGAAATACGCAATTCCTGATTAAAGGGATTCGGCATCACTTTCAACTGATAATCTTTCTTTTGTTGTTCTGTGATTCCTGTGATCTTAATTAATGTATTTGCGGTTTGATTCGTAGGAACCGGCGCATTAAAATCAAAATAATTATGAGCGCGGTTCTTCAATACGGTATTCGCCGGAACGCCTGCTTTTAGTTTAATGCCGTATCGCACAAAACCGTGACTTTTGGGTTCATTCACAGTAGAGGCCGGCAAGTTGATGCCTTCAAAATTGAACAATACCAAACGCGCCACCTGGTCGATTTGTGTGCTTACAGGAAAAGAACTTTGTAAAACTTCCAAAGTGTTCAAATCAAAGTTTGCATCCAGAGTATCGAGCGTTTTTACATTGATGGCCGGAGCATTACCGATATTCTGGAACCCGATAGTATAATAAAATTGTTGGGTGCCTAAGGGCACATCGCCATTACTTTGCAAACCCGCGGCTTCGGTAATTTTTTCATTCGGATCGAAGGGCCCGCCAATAGTTCGGTAAAAATTGTAGCTATTATTGCTCAGGCTAATATCGATAGCAGGGGAGATCGTAGTGTTAATGTTGAAGGTAGCATTTGGCACAGCAGTTGCACTTACAACTACACTAAAGGAAGCATATGGGCTAAGCCACCAAGTGGATACTGTTGAAAAATTGGGTACCGTCCATATCAGGGTGTCGGCAGTAGCACTTGAAACCACTGTTGGGCTTGGTCCGCTAACCATGCTCACATAATTAATGAATTTTGGAAGGGTAACTTTTACTTTTCCGGGATTGACTATACTGGAAGCGCAAACATTCCACCAGCTGTTGTACAACTGTACCGCAAAGGTGGCTCCCACACCGGGACTGATCACATTTGAGGTACTGCTAGTTCTATAAAGATAAACTCCGGGATTTGTCACCGTGCTAATGTTGTTTTTATAACCAAACATAAAGGTATTGGTAGTTGCAGCTGCAGGAATTGAAAGCGTTCCCGTTGAGCAGGCGGTGAAGTTATAGGGCGAGGTGGTATAGGTTGGATATTGGGTAAGTGAATACGAACTGCTCGCCGGCGCATATACCGAAAAGCGTCCGTTAGTCCAATTGGGATGAAAGATCACATTATATCCTGAAGTAGCATTGTACAATTTACCGGTTGCAAACCAGCCCACCGAATAATTGTCAACACCGTCAAATACACAATTATTATTGCAGTCATTATAGAACCGACCACTTATTTTGGTGCAAGGAATTGAATTAAGAATGCAACTGAAGTTGACAACCGACGTAGGATTATTGTAGATCATCGACGATTTTACCGCAAAGGTATGTGAACCAAGGGCAGTAAAGGTAGTGGGCAACTTCGGGTACAAATAGAGATACGTTTGTGCGCTTTGATAATATTCGGTGACTTTAGACATGGCATTTACTCCTGTTACATTGCTACTTGAGAAAAAACCTCCCGTGGTGGTGAGGATATCATAATTTACCCCGTCCAAATACAAACTGTAGGTCCGGGGACTCATGCTCGCCGTGGTAGTACAATTAAAATAATTGAAAATGTTAAAATACATGGCGATGGAATCATTTCCAATATTGGAGCAGATCCCAATAACATTGTTTGTGCTGGTAATATTTCCATAAGTATAGGTTCCTGAACTTGAATAATAGTTGAAGTAGTTCACCTGAGTTCCAACCGAAGCGGTACCTGTAATGGTTACCGGCAAATACTGAATGGTATTGGTATTGTAGGGTATATTGGTGTAATTACTGCAACTGAGATTTGCAAGTACGCCATAACTTAAATAAAGACTCAAAGTATTAGTGGGTGTGGTATTGGGGTTCCACACGTATAGTGTATAGGCCCCACATGCGGTTAAGGAATTGGTACCTCCATAAACGTTTTGCGTAGTGCCTGTTGCCGGGGCATACGCCAAATTGAATGGAAGATTGTAAACAAGTTGTTCGCCGGGATTATAGGTGCAGTTATTATTTGCATCCACATAAAATTGAATGGCGATTGTTGCGCTGGTTTGGGAAAAGGTTAGCCTGCTCACAAGTGAGAGGACAGCTAAGAGGAGTAGTTTTTTCATAAGAGTAGTTTTTAGGTAATTTGTGTAAAAAAAAATAATGTTTGTTCTTGATCTACAGTACAGTATTAAGAAGCTGATGGTTGGGTAAATGTAAAGAAACAGTTAGGATACGAGTGACGACAGCGGTGAATGTGTTAAGAAACCTTTGGAATTACAGGAATGATTGAGTGAACGACAAACACTTATTCTTGGGTGATCCACACAAAACTGTTTCGTCCGTTATAATAAAAGGTTAACACGTAATTGCCCTTTACAAGGCCGTGGCTTTTTGTGTCAATGATCAAATTGTTAGTTCCCTTTCTTGCGGGAATATTTTTGGCAATCAGGGTTTCAAACCCCGATTCCAATGGTTTGGTGAGGATAGCGGTAACTTTAGCTTCTTGTGGAAGAGAATAATCAATGCTTATTTTTTTATCAAATTTAAAACTTCGTTTCACCTGCATTTCGGCCACTGAGTCTGCTTTAACATAGGCTACAATGCTGCTGTCGGTGATGCGCGCCGAATAAATACTCAGCATGTTGTTTTCATTGGTTTGTCCCCACACCGCTTTCACATCATTGGAGCGTGGCACAAAAGCCAATCCTCTCACCGAAACAATACTGGAATCGAGCAAAATAGGATATTCATTGAGTTTGAAATAATTGTATTTTAAACCTCCGTTTTCACTGACGGCCAGGTAAAGATCGGCCAGTTTTCCGGTAGGGTAATTTTGCATATCAAAATAAGAAAGGTAAACGTGGCCACTACCGGGTTGAATGGATATGCCCGGACTGAATTGCTCCTTATGATTGGGTCGGTAAGTTACTAAAATGGGTTCGGTCCAATTTTCTCCCTGATCATCGCTATACACTAAAAAGACATCTTTGTTTTTTGGTCCGTTCTTTTCGCAACTCCAGGTAATATAAATTCTGCCGGGGAAATCGCCTCCTTCATTTACACACGCCATCCTCGGAATACCACTTGCGCGCAGCCCGTCTACCGTTTGATCCCAACCATTCACCAAATTATTAACGATTTTTTCCTCCGGCAACCACGTTTTACCTGTATCCAACGAGCGCTGAAATGAAAGTCCTTTAGGCCCGGCCCAACAAACGTAAATCTCGCCACCCGATCCCACGCAGGGGTTATCAGACTTGGGTGTTCTATCGCTGTTTGAGCAATCGCCCGCAAAGTGGCTGATACGTTGCGCCTTGCTCCATGTTTTACTGGATACTTTCATACATGAATACATAATGTATGAACTATCCTTCGCGTTGTTGCTTTTATATTTGTCAAATTCGGTCCATACCGAATGCACCATATTGGTTCTCTTATCGCGGTAGGTATTGGGTTTATCGATGTAATGCGCGCTATCGCTTTCCATCTCTGCCTTGGTGACTCTGGGTTTGGGTTTCTGACTCAGGAGCGTATTCACAAACTGCGCATGCACAGGTTGAAACAGTATAAGAAACGCTAATACCGTACTTGAAATTAATAGCCTCGTTTTGCCCACGATAACAAAAATACTGATTGTTCCAAAACAAAAACACCCATTAGGACATCTTTTCCAACAAGGCAACATGTATAATCCCGATTGTTTATGTGTTTAACCCTAAACATGCTTTGAAAAAGCATCTGCCTGCGATGTAAGTGTTTGTAAGGGTTTAATTGCTATTAAAAGATTCGAAACCCTAACAAACACTAAATCGGGATTAACCGCACTAAGACAGTTAATCGCCTTAAAAAAGGCTCCTACTGTATAAATGCGGTTTAATATTATCTTTTTGATCTTAATCTAAAGACCTACATTTGGCTTTTATTTTTATAATGGAAAAATCAACAATCACCACTTATCTCGATCAGAATAAAGAGCGCATGTTAAATGAGCTCATGGAATTACTGAAAATCCCCTCAATTAGTGCCGACAGCAAATACAAAGGCGATATGCTTAAAACAGCAGAAGCGGTGAGGCAGCGTTTAATTGAGGCGGGCGCCGACAAAGCAGAAATTTGTCCCACCAAAGGTCATCCGGTGGTGTATGCCGAAAAAATAATAGACGCCACAAAGCCCACTGTAATTGTTTATGGGCATTACGACGTGCAGCCTGCTGATCCAATTAATTTGTGGGACTCTCCCCCATTTGAGCCCGTGATCAAAAAAACAGAAACTCACCCTCTTGGCGCCATCTTTGCGCGTGGGGCTTGCGATGATAAAGGCCAAATGTACATGCATGTAAAGGCCTTCGAAACGATGATGAAAACGAAAACCCTTCCTTGTAATGTAAAGTTTATGATTGAAGGCGAAGAGGAGGTTGGCTCCCCGAATCTTGGTCCCTGGATCATTGAAAATAAGGCGCGTTTAAAAGGGGATGTGATTCTGATCTCCGATACTTCCATGATTGCCAACGACATCCCAAGTATTGATACGGGTTTGCGCGGTTTGGCCTATATGGAAGTGGAAGTAACAGGTGCCAGCCGCGATTTGCACAGCGGTGTGTATGGCGGAGCCGTGGCCAATCCCATTCATATTCTCTGCAAACTTATTGCCGATTGTCATGATGAAAACAAACACATTACTATTCCGGGCTTTTATGACGACGTGATGGAATTGAGTAAAGAAGAACGCAGCGAGATGGCAAAGGCCCCTTTCGATCTTAAAGATTATCAAAAAGATCTTGGCATAGAAGAAGTGCTGGGAGAAAAAGGATACAGCACCATTGAGCGCACCGGAATTCGCCCAACATTGGAAGTAAATGGCATTTGGGGCGGGTATATTGGCGAAGGTGCTAAAACGGTTTTACCGTCGAAGGCAAATGCAAAAATCAGCATGCGTTTGGTACCCCATCAAAGTTCAGAGAAGATCTCTAAATTATTTCAAAACCATTTTGAACGTGTGGCGCCATCATCGGTAAAAGTTAAAGTAACCGCGCATCATGGCGGCGAACCGGTGGTTGTTCCCATTGAGAGTAATGGTTACCGCTCGGCAAGCAGAGCCATGGAAGACTCTTTTGGCAAAAAGCCTGTGCCCACCCGAAGTGGAGGAAGTATTCCCATTGTGGCTCTGTTTAAAAAGGAACTTGGCCTAGACAGTATTTTGTTTGGATTCGGTTTGGATTCGGATGCCCTTCACTCGCCCAACGAGCATTACGGTTTGTTTAATTATTATAAAGGAATTGAAACCATTCCCTTGTTTTACAAATATTTCACGGAGCTCACTACCAACAAATGAGCTGGGGAGAACTAATTGGCACACTAGGTGTAAGCATTTTGCTGTTGGCCTTTGCACTTAATCTCGCCAACAAATTAGATACAGACTCCAGAACCTATTTGCTGTTGAATAGTGTTGGCGCGGCTTTGGCGGGCATCTCAAGTTATCTTATTTCCTTTTGGCCATTTGTGGTGTTGGAAGGAGTATGGACCATTTCATCCTTACTCATGTACCTTAGAACTTTTCGTCGTGCCTAAACTTTTTTTCATCCCCTTTACTTTTATCCTGCTTCTTTTAAGTGGATGCAGTTCTTACAAGGAAATTCAATGCTCCGGTGTGGAGGGTTTTAAAGTGAGTAAAATCAATACAGAAGGTATTGAGGCGCAAGTGCTGCTCGCGATTAAAAATCCCAATCGGATGGGCTTTACTATTTACCCGAGTGAATTCGACATAAAATATAGCGGCATTTATTTGGGCAAGGCCAAACTTACTGAAAAGGTGCACATTCGCAAGCATGCAGAAGAGACGTATAGTTTTGCAATCAATAATAATTTTAAAGATGTAAATCTTATGGATGTGTTAAAATTGTTGGGCAACATCAATTTTTCAAATACCATGGAGGTAAAAGGAGATCTAAAGGTGGGGAAGTTCCTTATAAAGAAAACAGTCCCGGTAAATCTTTCTGAAAAGATTGGACAAAATTGAATCAAGTGGTACTTAATTCATGGAAGGATCGCTTCCAAAATCGGCAAAAATACTGTAGCTATTTTTAATTTCGGTGAGTTCGATTCCCCAGAGATCATCGGGCTCGAAGCTGAAGAACGCGGCGTCTTGTGGATCGTGAATGAGCCAGTGTTTATTAGAGATCTCGCCTTCCAATTGATCCTCACTCCAGCCGCTGTATCCGGCAAAGAACCGCACTTCATGCGATTTTACTTTTCCGTGCTCAATCATGTGAAGGAGCTCATTAAAATCGCCACCCACAAAAATATTATTGCTCACCGGAAATGAATCGGGCACATCGTGTCCGAGTGTATGTATAAAAAAAAGCTGGTTCTTGGCAACAGGGCCACCTTCATAAATTGGAAAATTGCCGTTCTTTACTTGGGGGCGCACATCGCGCAGGAGGAATTGCGTTTTAAAATTGAGACTAAATCCCACAGCTCCATCGGCTCCGTGATTGGTGAGATAAACCACCGAACGGCTAAAAAAACCGTCGTGAAGCAAAGGATGTGCTATAAGAAGTTGACCCTGCATGGCGTAAATCTAAATAAAAAACTAATTAAATAGCAAATATTTGATGATCATTTTAAAATACCCTCCTGTTCACAATATAATAGATAATTTTGCAGTGATTTTAGATTCTTTCATCATGATAATAGCCGCTATAGTAGTCACCGACCTCAACAATGCCATTGGCAAAGACAATCAATTACTTTGTCACTTGCCGGCCGACCTCAAGTTTTTTAAAAAAACAACCATGGGGGCCCCCATCATCATGGGCCGAAAAACCTACGAGAGCATTGGCCGCCTTTTGCCGGGCAGGAGAAACATGGTGATCACCAGGAGTTCCGATTATAAACTGGAAGGTGCTGAAATTTACCATACACTTGAAACTGCCTTAAAAAATTGCACCGAAGAAAAAGTGTTCATCATAGGGGGTGCCGAAATTTTTAATCATGCTTTTCCAATGATCACCGAAATTTACCGCACGGTCATTAAAACCAGTTTTGTAGCCGACACACATTTTCCTGACATTAACACCATGGAGTTTGACATGGATTGGCAAGAATGCCACGGTGCCGATGAGAAGAATAAGTATGATTATTGTTTCCAGAGATGGTTGAGGTTATAAACCACTAAGGCACTTAGGGCACGAAGGAGCACTAAGGGAAGTTCAAAGTAGGCAGGGGCAGTGGGCAAAGAAACCACTAAGACACTCAGCGCACTAGGTGCACTAAGATAAGTTTCATTAGGGAGGGGGCAGAGGGCAAAGAAACCACTAAGGCACTTAGGGAATCTCACCAATGATCGTCACTCAGAGACCGCTTCACCAAGAATTACCGAGGCGGTCGAAGAGTCTCAGTTCCGGCGATGCCACGATTGATTACGCAGTGGGCAGGAACCCCGCCCGACCAAAGTCAACATCCTTCTTGGTCGTTCGGGCGGCCGGGCACTAAGGCACGAAGGGCACGAAGGAGCACTAAAGTAAGTTCAAAGTAGGCAGGGGCAGTGGGCAGGAACCACTAAGGCACTTAGGGCACGAAGGGGCACTAAGATAAGTTTCATTAGGGAGGGGGCAGAGGGCAAAGAAACCACTAAGGCACTTAGGGAATCTCACCAATGATCGTCACTCAGAGACCGCTTCACCAAGAATTACAGAGGCGGTCGAAGAGTCTCAGTTCCGGCGATGCCACGATTGACTACGCAGTCTGCTGGAACCCCGCCCGACCAAAGTCAACATCCTTCTTGGTCGTTCGGGCGGGCGGGCACTAAGACACTCAGCGCACTATGGAACACTAAGATAAGTTCAAAGTGGACAATGGGCGGTAGGCAGTTGGCAGGGGCAGTGGGCAGTAGGCGGTTGGCAGTCGGAAGTTCAATCGTAAATAAGTAAATCGTAAATCAGCTGCGCGGTGATAACTTCTTGCCTCCCTTAAGTCCTGTATCCCTTTGAACCTTGAATCCTTGATCACTCTGTCCTGCCTCTTGCCTCCTTTAAGTCCTGTGTCCTTTGAACCATGAACCATTAAACCTTGAACATTTTATTGAGTAGGCAAAAACCAATTCCTTGCTTAAGAAATGTTGGATCAATCTATCATCAACTTTTCGGTTCTAATCTTTACCAAATTCAGTTCACGGGCCTTGTCAAAAAGTAATTTTACGGCATTCCTTCCCACATCGCCAAGGTCAATCGAAAATTTGTTCACGTACAACGCAATGTGTTTTTTCATCACCTCTTCATTCATTTCCTGCGCATGTTCCCTCACATAAGGCATTGAACTTTCGGGATGCGCAAAAGCATATTCCACACTTTTGCGGATGAGGCGATTCACCTTTTGCTGCAGCTCAGTATCTAGATCACGTTTTATAACAATTCCTCCAAGAGGAATAGGTGCGTGGATCAAGGACTCCCAGAACTCTCCAAGGTCGGCCACTTTTTTGAGGCCTTTATCTTGGTACGTAAATCTGTTCTCGTGGATGATCAATCCTGCATCTACTTTTCCCTGCAACACAGCGTCTTCAATTTCACTAAACACATACTCGATCTTGTTGCTGAGTTGAGGATAAGCCAGAGAGAGTAAAAAATTAGCGGTTGTAAGTTTTCCGGGAATAGCTACGGTTTTAATTTCTTTAGCCACGTTCGTGATCTCTCTTTTTGAAATAAGTAGAGGTCCGCAATTAAACCCCAAGGCACTTCCGGCACGCAACAACATGTATTTTTTAAGTACGTGAGCATAGGCATGAAAACTCAGTTTGGTGATCGCCAACTCACCGTTCAATGCCTTTCTGTTCAAGGTTTCCACATCGCAAAGCTGAATGTCAAAATCAAGACCTTCGGTGTCTATTTTTTTATGCACCAAAGCATCAAAAATAAAACAATCGTTAGGACAAGGAGAAAAGCCGAGGGAAAGGATCATAAGACGGATTGACGATTAACAGATTTACAAATTGCTGATTTCAAAATCTACTCTTGTTGAATATTAAGGTCTTTAATTAGTTCTATAAGCACGTCGTTCAAATTTTTAATTGCATGTGGAACATCCCATTTGTCTTTATTGCGTCGCTCCACTCTGTTGCTGATCGCTCTTACTTGAATGGCCTTCCATTGAAAGGCATTGGCTGCATGAATAAACGCTGCCCCTTCCATACTTTCAATATCGGGTTTGTGCAGGGCTTTTGTTTTCTTAATACTTTCCTCATTGCCATGCACCTTGTTTACGGTGATGCTAAAGGCTTTTGGCAAAGAATCGGTGACCATAGAACGAAGCAAATTCTGCAATTCCAATTTTTGTTTTCCAAAACCAAGATCATCACTACTTAAAAAATTCTGATCATCCTCGGCTCCCAATTCGCTGAAACAATCGTGGATCACCGTGACCACTTCGCCTGTTTTAAAATGCGCGAAACTGCCGGCTACACCGGCATTGATGGCCAAATCAAAAACAGTATTGCTGAGCTTTCCCAATTCAAAAGCAGTATTCACCATGCCTACGCCGGTAATGCAGACTTCAATGGCAAGTCGGCCAAAAATATAGGTGTCGGGACGGGCAGCCTTGTAATGCTCAAGGAATTGTAGGGTGGGTTCAATTTCCATGGATGTTGCACTAACTAAGATGAGCTTTACCATAAGGTCAAAAGTAATCCCAAATTCTGCATTTGCCAAGGTAAAATTAGGTGGCGATGTGAGAAAATTTGCCGTGTGATGACAAATCCGGGGACCAAACCTTTACTTCTTTCCAGATTTATGCAGACCAAAATAGTCCAACCTATATCAGATAACTTTGATGTAAGTTGAATTCCCTATAATAATTGGGGCTCAGAAATTGCTTACATTTACGGCATGATTTTCTTAACCCGTCACGAGCACTTCAACGCGGCTCACAAGCTCTACAATCCGCAATGGACGCCCGAAAAGAACGAGGAGGTTTTTGGTAAATGCGCCAATGCCAATTGGCACGGCCATAACTATGAACTCATGGTGACCATAAAAGGCGAAGTAAACGCGGAAACAGGTTTTTTGATGGATGCTAAGAAGCTCAGTGAGATTCTGAATGATCACGTTTGTGACAAACTCGATCACCGGAACCTAAATACTGATGTTGATTTTATGAAGGGAAAACTGGCCAGCACCGAGAACCTGGCCATTGCAATTTGGGGGCAAATTGTGCCACATTTACCTACAAATGTTAAATTGCACTGCGTCAAAATCTATGAAACGCCCCGTATTTGCGTAGAATACTTCGGATAAATGTTATAATTCCAAAAAAAACAGCTTGTTCTGAACAAAATTGCAGTAAATTTGTTTTACCACTAATAAAGCTAATGCCCAGCAAACTTCTGAGGCGGTGCTTTACAAGAATCAAAATCACCTAATAGCCTAATCCCCTATTTTTTGATTTATAAAAATTATGAGCCATAAGGTTGCTGTATATCGAAAAGAACATTTTAACGCTGCCCATCGCCTACACAGCAAATTGTTAAGCGATGAGCAAAATGCTCTCACGTTTGGCAAATGCAATTACGCCAATTACCATGGTCATAATTATGAAGTAATTGTAAAAGTTACCGGCGAGGTGGATGAAATCACAGGTTTTGTGATGGATACCAAACTGCTGAGCGATCTGATAAGAACCCAGGTGGTGGAGAGATTTGATCACAAGAACCTGAACCTCGATACTGAAGAATTTAAGAACCTTAATCCCACAGCAGAAAACATAGCCATTGTGATCTATCAACTGCTGCGACCAAACATAAATAAACAACACGACCTCAAAATAACCTTATATGAAACAGAAAGAAATTTTGTTGAATTCCCTTGTTAATGGCAAACGTATTGCTTTGAGCGATATGACAGCCGAAGAAATTGGGGACAACCATATCAGCACCAGCATTGAAACGCCCATGCGGAAAGATGCCTTCTTGCTCAGCGACGCAGAAAAAATGACAAAGATTGAATCTCATTTCAGAGAAATCATGGAAACTCTTGGTCTTGATTTGCGCGACGACAGCTTAAAAGGCACGCCCGAGCGCGTGGCAAAAATGTATGTGAAGGAGATCTTTAGCGGACTTGATCCGGCCAATAAACCCAAAGTTGCTTTGTTTGAGAACCGTTATCAATACGATCAAATGCTGGTTGAAAAAGACATCACCTTTTACAGCAATTGTGAGCACCATTTTGTTCCTATTTTCGGTAAAGCGCACCTGGCTTATATTTCAAATGGAAAAGTGATTGGACTCTCGAAACTCAACCGCATCGTGCAATACTTTGCCAAACGTCCGCAAGTGCAAGAACGTTTCACCATGCAAATAGCGCGCGAACTTCAAGATGTACTTAAAACCGAAGATGTGGCTGTGATCATCGACGCCAAACATTTATGCGTGTCCTCACGCGGCGTGCAGGACAATAATGCCGCTACCATCACCTCCTTTTACGGTGGTAAATTTTTAGAAGAATCTACACGTCAGGAATTTCTGAGGTATGTGGAGATGAAAACTAGCTACTAATAGAACCATTAAGAAACTCAGCGCACTAAGGAGCACTAAGATAAGTTTCATTAGGGAGGGGGCAAAGAAACCACTAAGGCACTTAGGAACACTTAGTAGTAGGAAGTGGGCAGGAGCAGGAGGCAGGTGCAGCGGGCAGAGGAACCACTAAGACACGAAGGAGCACTAAGGTAAGTTTTAGTAGGCAGTGGGCAGTTGGCGGGTGCAGTTGGCAGTTGGCTCTTCAATCGTAAATTGTAAATAAATAGTAAATCAGTTGGCATAGTGATACCCTCTTTCCTCCCTTAAGTCCAGTGTCCCTTTGAAACCTGAATCCTTGATCACTCCTTCTTGCCTCTTGTTTCCATCAAGTCCTGTGTCCATTTGAATCTTGAACAATTGAACCTTAAACCTGGCACACTGAGTCTGTATATTCTGAGCTTGCCGAAGCATCGAAGTGTGAACTTTGAACTAATTTACAACGTCCTCACCTCAATATCATATTTATCCAAAAGCCCAACAATTCCCGTTAATGAGAACTTTGCTTTCCGAATCCGATTCTTTGTTGGATCAATGGAATAATTAACTGCGGTTCTGAAATCAGCTTTCTCAAGAACTGTATTATCAAACGTGGCCCGCATCAGATCGCAACCGTCAAAGAGGGCGGCACTCAAATCACATTCTGTAAAATCTACTTCCTGTAATTGTGAATTTCTAAAAATTGTTTTTTTAAGGTTGGTCTTATAAAACGAAGCGAGGTTAAGTATGCAGTTGTCAAAATCCAGTTGTAAACCAAATTCATTGCACACATCAAAACGCAAGCCTAATAATTTACAGTCTTTAAATTTAACTCCCCCCAACACACTTTTAGTCAACTTGGCCATGCTCAAATTGCAGAAAATAAAGCTGCATTCAAAAAAGCGATTGGAAGAAAGATCCGAATTAGAAAAATCGCACTGATTGAAGATACAGTTCTCGTACTCCCCTTTAACAAGAGGTTTTTCGATGTAGTTGGCATTTTTGAAAGTTTGTCCTTCGGTATATGATAATTCCATTTTTTATGCAATTGTTGTCTGTTCAAAGTAACCTGCCTTTTTCTTTTTTCTGGGTTAATAGTTAAGCCACATGATTGGGCGCCCCGTCTTCCAAAAATTGGGCTCGTCTCTCACCTTATTTACTATGTATCGGAGCATTCAAAGCCTTAACGAATGTAAGAGAATATTTCTTCCATTTCCCAATTGGCAAATTTCATCGTTAAAAAATTAATTTTCGTCGAAAAAAAGGGCATTCAAATTAAAAAGAGTAACTTTTTGTTTTACCATAAAATTCTTTAGTGTACTTTCGACTCACTCTTTTACCCAAAACCCAAGCGGAGTATGTCAGCTCAAAAGTTCCACTTTTTTACTTTATACCTCGTGTATGTGCTGTTTTCCCCGGCGCTAAAAGCTCAAACCTATCCTTCAGCCCTAGTCACCATTCTCAATGCGCCCAATACCTTATTTCTCGACGAATATACCGATCCTTTTCATCCAAAAATAAAAACCACCATTCACTTCACCGATTTTACCGAACCAAGTTGGACCTTTAACCTGCGTCTTAAAATTTCCGGACCCAACGGCATCCTCATTCAAACCAAGCCCGGGGCAAGACCCAATTACCCCTTTGTGGTGGCACCGGGTGTGGCTTATGAGATTCAGGGCGCCGATCTTGACTTCTATTTCAATTACAATAATCTTACGTTTAACGGAATTAGCCGAACAGAACTGGAAAAAAATAACCGTTTGCCTGAAGGGTATTATACCTTTTGTTTTGAAGCGCTGGATTTTGAATCCTCAAAATTACTCTCACATCCCTCCTGCGCGAGTGCTTATCTCAGTCTGAATGATCCGGCCATAATTATTAGTCCAACCGGTGGCAGCGTGGTGGAAAATATTTCTCAGCAAAATGTTTTCTTTCAATGGCAGGTAAGTAATGCAACGGGAAACCTGAACATGAGTCAGCTTTCGTATCAACTAGATCTGTATGAAGTGAATAATGCCTGGAGCAATCCGGTGAATGCCATTCTCAACAATCAGGCTTTACCTATTTGGCAATCGTCTCCCATTTACCAAAACAGTTATCTCTATACCAATATTGATCCTCCCCTTACCAAGGGAAAACGTTATGTGTTTACTGTAAAAACAATTGAAAGTAGTGGTCGCTGCAGTTTTAAAAACAACGGGGTCTCTATGCCCTATTACTTCCATTATGGTTATTTCGAAAATGATACCATCGCCGTCATCACACCCGAAGATAATTTTCAATTTGCCTTGAGCACCCCCTCGCAGTTCAAATGGAAGAAACCGCCAAAAGCGATCAGCAACCAAATGGTAACTTATACGCTAAAACTGGTAGAGGTGGGAAGCAATCAAGATCCCGACAATGCCATTCTTTACAACACACCCTTTTATCAGCAGGAATATTTGCCCACAAGTGAATTGATTACCGAAAAAATAATTCCGGTAACTTTTTGGATGGCGATTAAACGTATGGGTCATTATGCCTGGCAAGTAACTGCGCGAAGCGGCTCTCAGCAAGTGGCAAAAAGTGAGGTCCATATTTTTACCGGTCCTCCCGATATTGAAAGTTTTATTGCCGGCGGATTTTTGATGTCTGTTACAAAACTCACCTATTTTAATAAGACTACAAATGTTATTTCGGGACGCTGTAAGACCACACTCAATTCGGCGTGGAACACCCCAACAGAATTTGGTTTTACAAACATCAGTATCTCTTCACTTGGTAATAATGAATGGGTGATGACAGGTGGCCTTATTGCAGATAAGATTATTACTCCTTCTTATACCTTGCAACCAAAAACATTTGTCCCCAATAAAACAGCGCTGTTTAGGCCCGACAGTGTTTTTGTAACAACAAGCGGTGTAAGTATAAGTGGAAAAACGGAATGGAATTTTCCACATGCCGGAACTTCGCAACAAAGGGAAAAAATAGTCTCTCAACGGTGTCTACTTAATCTGGCGAATTTTAGCTTCTACCTGAGCAATAGTGAACCGGTGCTACTCAGCAAGAATTATCAGATTCCACTTTTAGAGCCATTAGGATTTGTATTTAAGATCAACCAATCCTCCAATTTAAACGTATATCAATCCACCTACGAATTTGATTTGAATGGTTTTGTGCAATTGCCTAACAATGTAAAGAATGGGAGTAATTCAGGAGCACATGTGTCGTTTCAACATGTCAATCAGGTGCATTACATCTCACAAAGCAATTCTACTTCCTCTGAAAATATTATCCTTGCAAAAAACACACAATTCGGATTTCAACCCACGCAGTACATACTAGATTTGTATGAACGACAATCGCCCGGTGAATTTGCGGCCGATAGTATGTGGAAGGGATTGTTTATTCAACAAGCTAAACTTGAACTGCCGAAGCTGGCCGAAAACAGCGGGCAAATTACTTTACCTGTTGCGAGAGCCTTTACTTTTACAAATACCCTCTCTGATACCAACAAGGCCTATGTTACGCATCATGGTCTCACACTCACCTCCACCATTCCATTCCTCTATGCAGATTCCGTGAAATTTAATTCCTTTTTATCTAAGTCAGGATATTTTTATTCCAAACTAACAGAGAGTGAAATTGACCGGGCATTTATAAGCGGTGGTATTTATGTGCCGGTGATTGATACCCTTAATTCTTTCCCCTACTTCATCGAACTGAGTGATTTTGGATTTTATGAGGGATATCTCACTAACGGACTTGCCAACCGGCAATTCACATTTAATCCAACAGGGAGTGCTGAACAAAAAATTCCAATCACTATCAAACGTGCGGTTTTCAAGAATCACAATCACTTGGAAATGGATCTTGACATGAGTTGGCCATATTTTAATTTGAATCTTACGGGTGTGCAACGATTTTCGGTATGGGGAAATGGCAATATAGGATTTGATGTGCCGAATGGCAAAGCGGCTCTTACTTACCAGGCTTCGGGTAAGGCAAGCAATTTCGATATCACCGTTGATTATCTGGGTTGTGGCAGAAATGGCAATGCTTATGCCTTTGGGGCCAGCGCTAAAATTAATATGGACGAAGAAATAAGCGGCGATAACGGTGCACCTGTTATCAATGCCTATTCTATTTATAAAAATCCCCTGTTGAGCGGAATGGTATTTGTTCCGCCCACCAGTACAAACACAAGCAGTACCGGCACTGTGAGTACAAACACCGGCTATCAAAGTAGCACGGCAAGTTATACAAATGCCCTAGGTAACGGCTTAACGGATGCGCTGGGGCAATTGGGTTTTCAGGCATCAGACACCTTGAATTTTGATGCGCAATTCAATAATGAGGCGGCCATAACACCCATGCTTTCGGGAAACACCATCATTCAACTAAAACAAATCATCGATATTATTTACCGACTCAAACCCTTCATTAAAACCGAATCCATTACCGATAAGGACTGGCTGGTGCTGGACCGATTTAAAAACGCCCTTAACGCGGACGTCATTCAACAAGCTCAGGTCACCAATAGCAAAGGGGTTTTGAATTTTGTATTAAACAAAGTGGTAGAAAGTATCATTCTCGAAATCAATGGTCCAATTCAGAATATCAGCAATAAAGCTATGGGTAAAGTACGCACGGCTATTAACAGCAGAGTAGTAGCTCCCATCAACGCGAAAATTGACACGTCCATCTCTACAGTGATAAGAAAGCTTCAACAAAGAATCTTGGTGCAGGTTGATGAACAATATCATCCTATCGTTATAAATGCTTTTTTAGTGGTGAAAACAAATCTGATAAATGGCATTAATACTTCGGTCTCGAACAGTTTTGAAAATAATGTAACCTCAAAAATCACCGACTTTGTGAAATTTGGGGTCACTTCAAAAATCAAGAATTTTGTACGGATAGAAGTTTCTGCGGCCGGTGCCAAACTGATTCAGGATGGCGTGAATGCCAATATTAATCTGAGTGACATACTGGATAATGCCGGATCCATGTTCGAAAGTATTGGCGATACGGTGAAAGATGTGATCGTAAACACCAACGCCGCCAATTTTGTGAATACGGCTGAAAGTTTGGTGGATGATGCCATTTCGGGAATCAATTGGGATGCCATTGCCAACCAAATTCTCAACGAACTCATCGTGAAAGGTCTTTCGAATGTCCTCGCGAATCAGATCGCTCAAGCGGTAGGACAAAATGCCGGGCCTTATGTGAGTGCGGTGCTTAACACTGTAAAATTTGATTTTACCAATCTGGGAGAAAAATTACAGAACGGTCAATTTGATAAGATCGTGAAATTTGACGTGACCAATATTTATCTTGAAACTCCTGCTGTTGACATCCGCGGGGCTTTGCGCTTTACAAAAAACGATCCCCTGTTTGGTGATAGTTGGCAGGCCAATGTAATGGTGCGGGTGAAGGTTCCCAAAAAAGATAACCCTATCGAAATAACGGCCTTCTTCCTAAACGGAAAAACAACTCAGCGACCACAGAACTTCACCTACTGGTTTGCCAAATTAAGTGTGAGCGGATTCAGTGTGCCCTTAAATCCTGCTCCTGTGATTTGGGATGGTGTGGAGGGTTACGCCTTTAGTAAAATGAAAAAGACCGGCCTCTCGAGTGTGATTCCTGATATGACGAATAAGTTTGGAGTGGGTTGCAAATTTTATTTTTACGATCAGCAGTCCTCCGGCAAGACATATATGTTTGACCTGGGTGCGGAAGCAGAATTTAATGAGGGTGGCTTTGCTATTCAATTGGTGGGAAATGCCAGCGTATTTAATTACCAAAAAACATCCGGGAAATATCATCCTCCGGGATTTGTGACGGGAACAGGCACATTGGGATATTACAAAACTCCCGAGTGTACAAAGATTGCCGGAAATTTTTCGGTGAAATTTAATACGGAACCTATTTTATGTGCGGGTGGTGATGTGGGATTGGATCTCAAGACACCCAACGATTGGAAAGTGTGGGCGGGAACTCAACAAAATCCGATCGGTGTAAAAATTATTTGCAAAGATTTTTTAAGTAATACGGCCTTCATGGAGGCCAGCAATAGTGGTTTCACCACGGGCATAAGTATGAATGTGGCAATAGCTGCACAAAGTCCTTGGGTACAATTTTCAGGAGTTCGTATGCGGAGTTTTACGAATCTCAACTTTGGTTACAATGCCTACGCCAGCATTGAATGGGATCCCACGTTTAAAATAAATGAAGCAACAATCAGTGCCTGGTTGAGCGCAGCAATTGGGATCGATTATGAAACAAGTACCGTATCAAGCAGTCTTACTTTAGCGGGGATTAGTCTGGCCGGAACGCTCACGTATAAAAGTCAGCCCGAATCAGAATTGCATGGCTCCATGAGCGGGAGTATAACGGTGATTGGATATAATCTCGGGTTCAACACGCCTGTGCATTACAGTTTAAGTAAACAACAGATTATTAATTAGTATGAACAAAACAAATCATGAGCCAGAACTACACTCACCAATATATGCAACATAAAAGCAGATGATTTTTTTTAACCACAAAGGACACAAAGATTTACACGAAGAGACACAAAGGAAATTCTCTTTGTGTTCTTTGCGCCTTTCACTTTGTGCCTTCTTTGTGGTTAATAAATAAAAAATAAGAGTAGATGATTTTTTTTAACCACAAAGGACACAAAGATTTACACGAAGGGACACAAAGGAAATTCTCTTTGTGTTCTTTGCGCCTTTTACTTTGTGCCTTCTTTGTGGTTAATAAATAAAAAATAATAGTAGATGATTTTTTTTACCACAAAGGACACAAAGCTTTACACGAAGGGACACAAAGGAAATTCTCTTTGTGTTCTTTGCGCCTTTCGCTTTGTGCCTTCTTTGTGGTTAATAAATAAAAAATAAGAGTAGATGATTTTTTTAAACGCAGTCTCATGTTTATTATGAATGAAAATGAAATCAGCAACAGAATTATTGGAATTTCGATAGAAGTGCATGACGCACTGGGGCCGGGACTTCTCGAAAGTGCTTATAAGGAATGTTTATATTACAAAATAGCAGAAGCAGGATTCAAGGTGGAAAAAGAAAAGGCCCTTTCATTGGTGTTTGAAAATGTGAAACTCGAGTGCGGTTACCGGATTGATCTTCTTGTTGAAAATAAATTAGTGGTAGAAATAAAAAGTGTAGAGGCTCTGCACGACATTCACCTGGCACAGACACTCACGTATTTGAAATTGGGAAAATTCAAACTGGGATTGCTCATTAATTTCAATGTGGTGAAGCTTAAGTTCGGCATTAAAAGAGTAATAAACGGAGTATTGGAATGACATTTTTAAACCACAAAGTGGCACGAAGGGAAGGCGCGAAGGTCCCAAAGAAGCAACTCCTTTGGTTCCTTTGTGTTTATAATTTATGATTAGCGATATGAAGTACAATATTATAGCGACCAAGAGCACGATCGAAACGCACAAAGATCTCAGGCAAGCAATTCTTTGTGCCCCTTTGTGTAGCCCTTTGTGTCCTTTGTGGTTAATAATCCCAATCTAAAACTAATCCAAATTACCCATGAAAACCCATAGCTTAAGTTTACTATTTATTTTTTTCTCCCTTTTTGCTCGGGCACAAGACCTCAGTCCCAAGGAGATTCACGACCAAGCCACCGATAATATTTCGGGGGTGTTATTTGATTCTAAATCAAAACCCATTCAGGATCGCATCAAACAATTTGAAAACAGCTTTGGTGTAAAACTGCATTTTCGCGTGGATGATCAAAGTTTGGATAAATTAGGAGGCCTAAGTGAACACCTCTTTAAATTATTTCAAACCTTCACCAGTCCCCTTAATACGAATGTAAAAACCATTACCGGAGAATTTAGCGCCCTCGACGATGAAGTCCTTTCCAATATTCTCACCTATAAAACATTTGCCACCTCCGATCTTCGCAATTGCACACTCCCCCTCCCTGCCACAGAGGCCATGGACTCACTTTACAATCGTTCCCTTCACAAAGAACTCTTATCGGCAGAAGACCGTGGAAAAGTGCCCGAAAGTTTGGATGGAATTTATGTTCAGGCCGCCCACGATTACGAAAGCATTTTTTCGAAAAACAGCACGTGCCCCAATGTATTTGGCTTTGATGCCAACGCGTATACGCAGCATGTACTGAACACACGTCAAAACCGTGCGAATAACTGGGCAAGCGCCATCACATTTTTGAGTACACAACTTAGTTACCGATTCGGCCAGCTTAACAGTGCCCAGCCTGAGCCTACTCCCGGCAATTCCGGCAGCACGGGAGTAAATATGAATATCGATCCTCATGCGCTGGTAGGAGAGCATTTTATTAATCTCAATAACAGTGTGAACACTTGTACCCAAAAAGACCTCGAGATCCGCTGCCGGATGTTACAAAAAGCTACAGGCATCCGATTTATGTTCGTCACACAAACACTCAACTTTTACATACCCCTCGATTCCTTAACCCTGTTTAGAAACGCCGTCACCTACAGTCTTGAGACCCAATATGCCGACAAAAATATTATTGTAGCACTCTATTTAAAAATGGAGGACCCTACTACCGGAGAGCCGGCACTCACTCTTCAGGTAAAACAAAATGGAACCTGGTTAAGCAACGCCGACATTGCTTTTGCCACCTATAATAATGCCGGAGGGTACAAAGGCGGACTCCTTTACAAATTCACTAATTTATACAAGAACATTCCGAAACCCCTGATCCTTTGTTATCAATTGGCGAAAGTAAATGGTTTACTCACTACTGCTTATTTCAAAAAGGGGGAACACATCAAGGGCAGGGAGCAGATCTACTTTCATATTCTGAAGCTCGATAAGGCCTTCGACGAATTAAAGATCCTGGATGAGAGAATGTCACAATTATTATTGGAGGCGGGACAAAAGGAATATATCCCTGCTCCTCTTCAAAAACAAATAGATGATCAGCGCGATAAAATAAAGATTGCCTATGTGAAGGCCTCGCTTCAACCCGAATTTAACGAAGCGAAAGAACATTTTAAAGATGTGCATTTGCAAAAAAAGGAAATTGCCCATGCTGCAGCATTAAAATATCTGAAAGACAATTACGGAATGATGTATTCCGGGAACAAGATTTCTTCGTTGATCGACAATATTGGTTTGCCCACAGACCTCACCATTGGCAGCTGTGAAACCCCCGATAATTCGGATGTGATTGCTGATCTGTTGAATGTATCTTCCTTGTTGCTTTCACCGGCGGGTTTAGATTTTGTGCCCGATGCCTTATTGGTGGCCTACTATTTAAATGATGGAAAAGCCATTGATGCCTTAAAAGCCTCCGGCAATTTTTTTATTCCGGGTGTGCTCTGCGGAGCAAAAAAGGTGATCCTCACCTGCGTCGATGCTATCCGAGAATTGAATGCGGGAAGTAAGTTGGTGGTAGAATTGAACGTCGTTAAGGCGATCCCCTGCGACAATGCCAATCTGGCAAGTGCACTCAATCTCGATCCCTCGGCCATGGGCCCCATTATGGGCGATCTGAATGGAAACCCCGCAGCGGTAAAACAAATGTTACCAGTTACAGCCGCTCAAGGAAAGATTTACCAAAATACCGAAAAGTTAAGTCCGGCAAAACAAATTGAGTTTACCAAAAAATGCTTGGACGATGCGGACTTCCGGCATAAATGTTTGGCTGATCCGGAGGAGGTGTTGAGGTGGGGGGGTGTACTAGATGAGTTTTCAAAGTTGCTGACTAAGCAGAAAAAAAGAATTGAAAACTTGTCTACCGAATTTGGAGAATTGAACTTTGCTGGTTTCCATCCTGTGAATGGCAAAGCATCAACAGACATAACGAGTATGATGTACAATGAAATGTATGCTGAATTAGGATCAAGACCAAACTATACTACCCAAGACAAAGTTGAAAAAATAAGTGAAATTTTAGGGTCAGGTAGCACTATCCCCCAAAAAGTTAGCTATCCTGAAGGAATCGAATTATTCAAAGTTGTAAAAAAAGGAAGAACACCTAGTCCAACGACAGAATACTGGCTAACTAAAGCAGATTTTGAATTGTTAACCTCAAAAGGATCAAATTTTGAATCAAAAACTGGATTACCATTGGGAAGTTTTTCCGAGGAATACGACATTTTTAAGATTACCTCGAATTCCAACAGCACAGTATACAGAAGTACTGTCGCTCCGACAATTCAGAGCGGATATCAAAACGCAGGCGGTGCTACACAAACTATAGTTTTAAACAGAAATTCATGGAGCAACCCCATAAAAATCAACGATATTTCGTACATTCCAAATTTTTGATATGACATTAAAAGAAAAATTACTCGCTTTTTCAACTCTCTCCGTACAGACAAGGATGGATGCTTGGCAAGATTTGCTGGGCATCGGCCAGGAATTTATTAGCACCAAAAGTAATGATCCTGAGCTTGCAAAAGATATTGCATTTGCCCTACATAGACATCGCGGTGTCATGGGTTCTTCAAAAGCCTACGAAGGAGCAACGGAAATTGATATACAATTACTGGATGTCTCAATTATTATTGCAAGAATTGCATTTGGGAACACCCTGCCATTGGCTCAATTCTTAAAAGATGCAAAATACTATTCCCTTTATTATCCAACAAAATATGATGCATCCAAAATTGATCGCGAACTTAGTGGCCTCAAGTAAACTTATCTTAGCCCCTAATAAACTAGTCAAACTTGCATATATAAAACAACTTCTCATTTTATTGCTTCTGGTTCTGAGTAAACATTGTTTTACTCAGATGTACACGTACCAGGATTATAGAAAGGATCAAAACCGCGCATAGAAGTTATGCCGCTCTTCTTCCCATTTTGGCATCTCGGTGGACATTTGTACATTTAGCATCGCGGACAGCGACACAACCTCTATGCGCAAAACATTATTGCTAGGCTGCTGACATTTCCGTAGACAAAACATTTAATCAGATAAATATGGCTATTCCAATAAAAATAGAAAAAGTAAGTTTAAATTCAAATCGACATCATTCCGAGCAGACCAAGTACTTAATAACCGTCGAGGAAAAGAAAAGCAAATGGGAGCTGACCTATCAATGCTCGAAAGAAGAACTTATAAGGTTCAAAAAAGAAATTGAAGACTTGATTACGAACACCTCTAATGCCGAAACATTAAACGTAACAGAGGAGCAAGAAAAAATAATTGAAAAATATTACAAGACAGACAGTATTTGCTCAAACTGCAAAGACAAATTAACCCATCAATGTGTTACTTGTCTTTTTTCATTGCAAAGCCCTCTTGAAAGAAAAATGTTTGTTGCTCTTAATAATACTTACATACGTTTTACGCCGCAATATCCTGTAGACGTCAGAGGAGAACTTTCTTATACACATTCTGATCAATTACCAAATACTCCTGTAAACAAAAAAAATATACTGACCACTGTAGACTTCTTTTTTCAAAAAGGCGACAGAAAATTATGTGTCTATACGGACGGCGAAACTTATCATAAAGGAAATCCAGAACAAGCAGCTAAAGATAATATCATCAATAATAAACTGCGCGATTTTGGCTACACTGTTTTAAGATTTACTGGCAAAGAAATTAATGAAAACATGGACAGTATTATCCACGAAATAAAACAATGGCACAACAACAAAAATTAATGGAAGACACGCAAATAGAAATTACGAGGTCTGCCGCAGCCAGGCTATAAACTTTCCTTCTGGAAAGACAAAAAATAAACGATGGAAATACTAGATACGACCGCCCTTTCCCACGAAATAGAAAAGCTCATTAAGGGCAGCGAAGACCTAATAATTATTATTTCCCCCTATTTGAAAATAAATAATAGACTTAGGCCAAAACTTGCTGCGTGCTTCAGCCGGAACAATAAGAATCTTATTCTCTATCGGGAAGACCAATTATTAAAAGACGAAAAGAAGTGGCTTGACGGTTTTACTAACGTCAAATTAATTCCGATCAAACATCTTCACGCTAAGTGCTATTTAAATGAAAAAACCGCTCTCATTGCAACCATGAACTTATATGAGTATTCACAAATAAACAATCACGAAATTGGAATAAAAATATCTGTTGACAACGATAAGGAAGAAATGAATGAACTCCTAGAGATTATAAACACCATGATTAAAACAGACCACCCTACTTTCGACTTCTCTTCCTTCCATAGTATCGGAATTGAATATACCATGGGCGGTTTGTATGGAGACCTCATAAAGGAATACGAATTCCCAGGCAAATCCCAAAGAGTTGATGGAACCTACGAGTACATGTGCCAAATAGCGACAAAATACCACAAATTCGATAAACCAGCATTCAAGCTTGATAATTCAGCTCTTAAAAGAATAACTCCTATTGACTCAAAGACATATTGGAAGTTAAGGAATGAAATTATCAAAAAAGGGCAGCGTAAACATTAAACTGTGTGCGCCTGCCAACATTCTTTACCAAACAAGGCCTCCTTTCCTTCGGCTAAATGATTCAATTGTTTAATTGAAATATTTAAGACCTGCGAGAAGCTGCAGAGGATGAGCTGTACACAGTAAGAAGAGAAAAAAACACTTGTTTAGACCACTTCCAAATAAGCCCCTTTGTTCTGCACCAATTAATTGCTACCTTTAAATATCCAATTAAAAAAGCCTATCCTCGTTTAAACATTTGTAAAGCTTGTAATTATTTGTTTATTCGGGTAGCAAGTAGTTAGCGGTAATATTATGGAAGACATTAAACAGAAAACAATTAAACTTAGAGACACTTTTTACCAAAAATATTGGCCTGACCCAGTATGGAGTAAAGTTATATCCGCTGTTATTATAACTGTCGTTGGTAGCATTTTGACTACAATTTATGTTATACTCAAGAGTCTTTATGACAAAGTCTCGTTTAAGTCAGTCGCCAAGCAAGTTATTGACTATTTCAAATTAACAACGGAGGTAAATAATCTGATTTTATGGTTATCTCTTTTAATACTTGCTTGGGTGGTTTATTCATTCTTCAAGTCATTCATAAAAGACGTCATTAACAAAATAAAAACAAAAACTGCAGCTATTGAAAGTGTTGAAGAACCTAATGAACTTCCGACAATAACTGAACATTCGACTGTATTTTTTTCATACAGACTTGCAAAAGCTTTTCCTGGACAAAGAGGCCTTATGTGGTATGAAGCAAAGACAGCCGTTGAAAGGTTCAAAATATTATTTCAAGAGCCTTTGCGGTTTAAATCGGAAGGACATTATGGTTGTATGCCTGACCCAATTTGGTGGTTTAGAGGAGGCAGTGCTTTGTTCATTGACAAATTTAAAGTTCTTTCAAAGACGAAAGTCTTAATGGGTTGGGATGAATTAGAGATAAAAAGAGTTGCTGTTTATATAAGCGACTCATACTATAAATGCTTTGTATATGTAGAAGCAAAAGCGGAAAGACAAACAGGTTTATATAATTTCAAACCCGAAGATATAAAAAGGCACATTAACACCTTTGGCTATAGTTTGGAAATTCCGCTTAAATAGGCCCCACTTCATCACTTCAAACTGACCCCACTTG
>JAQSCW010000024.1 GCA_029945625.1 bacterium | reverse complement strand
TGCCAATTTTAAAAGTCAAAAAGCCTTGCAGCAATGCGAGGCTTTTTGCGTTTATGAAAGTTTGTATAATGCATGTCTCCCGAGGCAAGCTCGGGATTAAAAAATTTTAAAAGTCAAGAACCCTCGTAGAAATACGGGGGTTTTTGCGTTTAGGAATGTTTCGATTAATAATTATAAGATAAAAAAAATCAACGACTCACGCGAGTACTCCAAACAGAAAATCAATCATAGATTCCTCATCCCAGTTCATAAACTAAAAGCAATAATTGCCTCTTTGAAAAATACATTAAAATTAGCTTGCAATTCAGTTTCACGTGCCTCAAAAATCTTCACCGATTCATCTAATCTAACATTATGATTTATACGATTTGAAAGGTGAAATAATACCCGCTCTATTCCTTCCTTTTGCGAATAGGCACCATAAATATTGTTTTTCATCACGTATTCCAAAAAACGACTGCTATGCGCGGGAAGCAGAGACTTATGGTTGGAATATACCTCATAAACTTTTGAGGAAAACTCTTCGAGACTCTCATGATGGAAATCCTGAAATCTTTTTGCCAGCAGATGATCAAAATAAATGTCTACCAAAATGCCACTATGCTTCTCAAATCCCTCATAAAAAACACGTTTACTTTTTTTGAATTCCGGATGCGCATCCGTGAATGTATCAATGCGCCGGTGCATGAGAATACCTTCAATAATGCCTGGACTGTAATTGCTGAAGTCATTACCCCGAATATGATCGGCAATAAAATTTCCCACCAAATGGTCCGTATTATTTTTCGACAAAAGAGCGTGGGCGAGGTAATTCATATTTATACGAATTTACTATTTTTGCAGCGGATTATTTGAGAGAAAGAGTAAATCGGGCTGTAGCACAGTTGGTAGTGTGCCAGTATGGGGTGCTGGAGGTCGCGTGTTCGAGTCACGTCAGCCCGACAAATGAAACCACTGAGACACTAAGTTCACTAAGAAACACTTAGAGAGCCTGCGGTCATTCTTTAAAGCCCAGTGGTTTTGACTTAAAGGATTAGTTCATTTGCGAGGATCTTAAAATCCACTCCATCAAAATTGCCACTGCTCATCATTAGTAAGACCGAGTTTTTCCACTTTTTTGATTTAAGATAATCTGTTACTTCACTACTTTTTGTGAAGACTTTAAGATCCTTCCTGTTGAAACAGGAATGTACTTGCTCTGGCGTAATTTCTTTCAGTTTTTTATGGGCAATGGTATGAGGGTTAAAATATACAATGGCTTCGTCAGCAAGATTCATGCTATCTTTATACTGCGCCAGAAATTCTTCATTTAAACTACTGAACGTGTGCAGCTCCATACAAGCTACAATTTTTCTTTTCGGAAACTGCTGTCTAACAGCATCTGTAGTGGCTTTTAATTTGGAAGGCGAGTGGGCAAAGTCTTTAAAAAAACTAAACGTTTCATTCTTAAAAACCAGTTCAAGACGTTTGGCTGCGCCTTTAAAGGACTGTATGGCTTCATAGAATTGTGGATTTGAAATGCCAACCTTATTACAAACCAAGCGGGCCCCGTTCAAATTCATTAAGTTGTGATTTCCAAAGATCAACAAGGGTACTCGCTTTTCATCAACAATCAAAAAGGTGACCCCGTCTTCGATCTCGTGTTTTGGTACAGCGTAAGGGGTGAAATAGATCTTTGAATTATTAGCAGGGTTGCAGATCTCTTTCAGCACCTTGTCTTCAGAGCAATAAACGAGACTTCCGTTTGGTTCGATGAGAGAAATAAATTTCTTAAACTGCAGCACATAATTCTCAAATGTAGGAAACACATTGATATGATCCCAGGCAATACCGCTCAAAATGGCGATATTAGGCTTATAGAGATGAAATTTGGGTCGTTTGTCAAGAGCCGAAGCCAGATATTCATCGCCTTCAATGACTGCGTATTTGGCCGTATTACTGAGTCGTACCATGGTAGTAAATCCTTCCAATTGTGCGCCAACCAGGTAGTCGGTTTCGATGTTCAAATAGTTCATCACATGGAGGATCATGGCTGTAATTGTTGTTTTACCATGGCTACCTCCAATCACTATTCGCTCTTTGTTTTTTGTTTCTTCGAAAATGTATTCGGGATAGGAAAATATTTTTAGACCCATTTGTCGTGCACGGATTAATTCAGGATTATCTTCCCTGGCATGCATGCCTAATATTATCGCACTTAGATCGCCTTTTATTTTATCGGGGAACCAGCCAATTTGCTCGGGAAGAATACCTGCCGCACTTAATCTGCTTTTACTGGGCTCGTTGATCTCGTCGTCGCTGCCAGTCACAGCAAATCCTTTTTCATGAAGCGCCAATGCCAGATTATGCATGGCACTTCCGCCAATGGCAATAAGATGAACTTTTTTCATGCCCTAAAGTATCATTCATGTTGCTTGCATGTGCAGCGAAATCCTGCTTCTTTTGCACATTACCCTGTTTATTTGGCGCTCCTGTGCTCGTTGCATTCCCGAGCAAGAGGTAGGTTTATTCCTACTTTTGCCTTACCTTTGCTTGAGAATTATGACTATGAAAAAAACAGTAAGAGTTGGTAGTATAGAATGCGGATCTAAGGATCTTTTTCTTATTTCGGGCCCATGTGTTATTGAGGACGAAAAGATAATGATGGCCACCGCCGAAAAACTGAAAGAAGTAAGTGAGCGGTTGAAGATAAAGGTTATTTATAAGTCCTCGTTTTTAAAAGATAATCGCAGTAGTTTAAAATATTATGATGGTCCGGGTCTTGAAAAAGGGATGAAGATATTGGCCAAAGTGAAGGAACAATTCGGATTTCCTTTATTAACCGATATTCATGAAAGTTACCAAGCGGCCATAGCCGGGGAGGTATGTGATGTGCTTCAAATACCGGCGTATTTGTGCATGCAAAGCAGTTTGATTGTTGCAGCAGCTAAAACCGGCAAGGTGGTGAATATTAAACACGGTCAGTTTCTTGCGCCTGATAATATGAAACATCCATTAAACAAATGTATTGAGGCCGGAAACGACCAAGTGATTTTAACAGAGCGCGGGTATGTGTTCGGTTATAATGATCTGATTGTTGATCCTCGTAGTTTTTATCATCTCAATAATTTGGGATATCCGGTGGTTTTTGATATTACTCATTGTGTGCGCAAATATGGTATTCCCAGCTCTGATGCAAAAGGTGGCATGCGCGAATTCTTACCTGTTTTAAGCAGGGCGGGAGTGGCCAGTGGGGTAGATGGCGTTTTTATTGAAACTCATCCTGAGCCCTCAAAGGCCTTGTGTGATGCGGCCTCACAGTTATGTGTGTATGATCTGGAAGAGTTCTTAAAACCATTGATCGAAATCCATAATTTGGTGAGAAAATACGAGGAAGTGCCGGTAGGAAACGTATAAGTGGTTTCTATTTTTTATTTAAAGCCATAACAACGCAGATGTATAAACATCCTTTATTAGTGGCAGTAATGTTTACACTTTATGGGTGCTTCACGGCAATGGCCCAAACCGGTCCGGGTGGTGTGGGCAGTGCAGCTATTAATGTGTTATGGCTCGATGCGAATAGCGGGGTGTATAATAATGCAGGAACCACACTAGCAAGTAATGGCAATGATGTTCAACAATGGAATGACCGCTCGGGAAATGCGAAAAATGCCTCGCAGTCGGTAACGGGAGTAAGGCCAAATTACGTTACCAATGTTCTGAATGGATTTCCGGTTCTAAGATTTACAGCTGCCACTAATGATATTATTTTAGCGGCGGGAGTTTCCACCGCCAATGTGGCTTCTGTTTGGGCAGTGGCTTCTTATGCAAGCTTACCTTCAAGCAATCCGGGCATCTTAATTGGGGCACCTCCGGGTACAGGGACGAATGTAGCAGCCGGAGACAAATGTATTGGCATGTGGGCGTCCAGTGGTGCGGGAACTCAGGTATGGGGACGGGGGATTCAGTCTGATAATACCACGCAAAACATTTCTCAGGTTACGACTTTGACTGGTTCTACATTTTATATCATCAACAACATCTATAGAAGTTCAGGAATTAACCAATTCGTAAATAATACTGCAGCGGGGAATAATGCGGGGCATAATGGCACCTTGCGGTCGTGGGCGGATGTAAGTGTGGGAAGGCAAGGCAATGAATCGTGGAACGGAGATATTGCTGAAGTCATTTTCTACAACACAGAAGTGAACTCGGCACAGAGAATTATTGTAGACAATTATTTGGCCGCCAAATATGGGCGAACACTTTCATCGAATGATGTTTATGATAAAGATAATGTGGGTAATGGAAACTATGATTATGAGGTGGCGGGGATAGGAAGAGTGGATGCCTCAAACGTTCATAATGATGCACAAGGCTCGGGGATGGTTCGCATTCTTAATCCAACGGGTTTAGGAGACAATGAATTTCTGATGTGGGGTCACGATAATGCCCTAGCCCAGGCCAACAATACAAGTGATGTGCCTTCGGGTGTGCAACACCGATTTTCCCGGGTGTGGAGAGTGAGTGAAGTGAATGCCGCAGGAGCGGCGGTAGATGTTGGAAATGTAGACATGCGTTGGGATCTCAGCGGGCTTGGCGCTGTAACAGCAAGTGATCTGCGTTTGCTTATAGACACAGATAATGACGGCATTTTTGCCAACGAAACTGCTATTAGCGGAGCAACTTCTTTAGGCGCTAATATTTATCAATTTGCAGGGGTAACTGCCCTTGCAAATAATGTACGTTTCACAATTGGGACTATCAACCCATTTCAAACGCCACTACCTGTAGAAATGATTTACTTCAAAGCTGAACTTACAAAATCGGAATCGGTAAGGCTGAGTTGGGCAACTGCTACAGAGAAGAACAGTGACTGTTTTAGTGTGGAAAAATCACCCGATGGCCTAACTTGGGAACAAGTATCTACCATAAAAGCGGCAGGTTGGTCAAGTAAATTAAATAAGTATGAAGTAGTGGATGAGCATCCCTACCAACATAAATCGTATTATCATTTGAAAAAGATTGATTTGGATGGGGACATTAGTTTTTCACCGGTTCGGGTTGTGGATTTGAAAGACAACGTCAATACAGTGAGTGTATACCCAAACCCAACCAGCGCATTAATTAGCATTGAGGGTGGGAACTTGTCGATAAGGGATTTACAGTTGTTAAACTCATTGGGAATGGAAATTGGGATAACGACATTATGTACGCAAGTAAACGATAACAAAATTGAATTGAACATGCAGGCATTGGAAGCAGGAATTTACTTTATGAAATTGAACGCAACTACTATTAAAATTATCAGGAACTAGGTATCTATGAGGTGACAAACCTCAAATTTCATATTTTCGAAGACACGATTATGGAAGAAATGCACAACTTTCCAGAACATCCCGAATTCCAATTTAATTGGAGTGAAATCGATATTGCAGGTCGAGAGCAATCTGTGGTAATATATTTTAACTATGGGATTGAAGATGACGAGCCTTTTTTCAATCTCGGCGAAAAACTCAATCAGATTATGGAGGATCAGAATCTCGGAGAATATGATGGGCATGAAATGGAACTGGACAACAGAGATGGGAGTTATTATTTGTATGGGCCCAGCGCAGAGAAAATATTTAAGGCGGTGAAGCCATGTCTTGAGGAAATACCATTTATGAAAGGGGCTATTGCAGTGCTTCGTTTCGGCAGGGGAGAAGACGCCCCCATGTTAGAGGTGGAAATTTCTTAAAAATATTTTCTTGAATTAGAATTTAACATAATTTTATTTTGTAAGTCCACTAAACTATCGTAATATTGCGATATATTTCAATTATGGGTGCGACGAAAGCAGAAGAATTTACGATCAAGGACAACAAAATAGCAAAATATGCTAAAGCCTTGGCGCACCCTGCGCGGATTGCTATTCTTCAGTTGTTGATCAAAAAAGAAGCCTGCGTATGCGGGGATATTGTAGATGAACTTCCACTCTCACAAAGTACGGTATCGCAGCATATTAAGGAACTGAAGGAAGCCGGTCTTATTAAGGGCGACATTGATGGTGCGAAGGTTTGTTACTGCATTGATGAAAAGGAATGGGGGGCCGCAAACCTATATTTAAAGACACTTTTCGAAAGTTATACCATAAAAAATAAGTGCTGTTAATTGCGCATCTATCGATTCATTACGATTAAAAAAAACCTATGAAACTATCCGAATTAAAGAAATATCTTGAAACTGCAACGACAGTCAATTTTCAATTGCCAAACGGGCGCATGGTTCCCGAACATTTTCATGTGACAGAAGTTGGAGTAGTATCCAAACATTTTATTGATTGTGGGGGCACAGTTAGACTTGAAAAAGTGGCTAATTTTCAGCTATGGAATGCAACTGATACGGATCACCGTTTAAAGCCGGAAAAACTACGAAATATTATTGCCCTTTCAGAAAAAATGCTGGGACTAGAAGATCTGGAACTTGAGGTGGAATATCAGGGTGAGACCATATGTAGATATGGCTTGGATTTTTTGGACGGAAATTTTCTTCTAACCATTAAAGAAACCGATTGTCTGGCAAAAGATAATTGCGGAGTTCCACCAAAAAAAACCAAATTACAATTGGTAGACCTTGGCGCATCTGCCCAAAGCTGCTGTACGCCCGGAGGAAGTTGTTGTTAATTTGAGGCAAAAACATGTTTTTAGCTATTCAACAATACGCCGAAGATTTATGCCAACACTTCGATGAAATTTCGGCGGGGCGAAAGCTGACCCTTGATGGACTTGCAGAGTATATTTCGTTCAAGAGAAAACAAAACAATTTAGTTAATTTAGTATACATCTGTACGCATAATTCCCGCCGGAGTCATTTTGGTCAGATTTGGGCGAAGGTTGCAAGTGTATTTTACCATATAGATGGTGTGAACACGTTTTCGGGAGGAACTGAGTCGACGGCATTTAATGCAAATGCTGTTGGTGCTTTAAAACAAATTGGATTCAGATTTACTATTTTAATAGATGGTCATAATCCTGTTTACGAGGTGTTGTTTGATGAAATGGCTGATCCGATTATTTGCTTTTCTAAAACGTATAATCATCCCACTAATCCTCAAAATAATTTCGCAGCCATTATGACGTGCAGTGAAGCAGACGAAAATTGCCCTTTAATTAAGGGAGCGGACTTAAAGTTTGCCTGCACCTATGAAGACCCAAAAGATTTTGACAATACACATTTGCAGGACCAGAAGTACAATGAACGTTGCCGGCAAATAGCACTTGAAACGTTTTATCTATTTTCACGCCTAAACTAAACACCTATGTCGAATGCCACTAGTGCGCCTGCCGCTCATCGAAAAAAATTAAATTTTCTGGATCGTTATCTTACACTCTGGATCTTTTTGGCGATGCTGCTAGGGGTTGGTATTGGATACTTTATTCCCGACTCATCAGGTTTCATTAATTCATTTTCAAGTGGAACTACCAACCTTCCGTTGGCAATTGGGTTAATTTTAATGATGTACCCGCCCTTGGCAAAGGTTAAGTTCTCGCAGATTCCTCGTGTGATGGCCAAACCAAAATTACTTGCTTTGTCATTTTTTATCACTTGGATTGTTGGTCCTTTTCTAATGTTTCTATTGTCGATCTTTTTTTTGCACGATCATCCCGATTATATGACGGGCCTGATCATTATTGGTCTTGCGCCATGTATCGCGATGGTGATTGTATGGAATGAACTAGCAGAAGGAAATAGAGAGCTTGTTGCCGGACTTGTGGGAATTAATAGTTTGTTACAAGTATTCTTTTTCAGCATTTATGCTTATTTTTATTTGGAGATTATGTTGCCTTTGTTCGGAATTAAGGGATTATCGATTGATATTACTGTTATAGAGATCGCAAAAACTGTGGGTGTGTACTTGGGGATCCCTTTTTTGGCGGCAATTGTAAGTCGCTTTGTATTAATAAAATGGAAAGGGGAGGAGTGGTTTACGCGGCGTTATATTCCTTTTATTTCCCCGATCACTTTGTTTTCTTTACTGTTTACCATCGTGATTATGTTTAGTTTAAAAGGCAGTATGATGGTGCTGATTCCAATGGATGTCATTAAGATTGCGATTCCACTTGTGATTTTTTTCGCAATCATGTTCACTCTAATGTTTTTTGCGGGAAAATATGCGGGAGCTAATTATGAAGACAACGCAACGTTGGCATTTACCGCTTCAGGTAATAATTTTGAATTAGCTATTGCTGTTTCGATTGGTGTTTTTGGGATTAATTCAGGACAAGCTTTTGCGGGAGTAATTGGTCCGTTGGTGGAAGTACCGGCATTGATTTTGCTGGTACGATTAGCATTTTGGTTGCGAAAGCGCTATTATGTGACTGCCAATTAAAAAGTTACTACCGGTATAAGGTCACATGCCCTTGTAGCTCTTTGTTTTCACCGTTAAGTGCAGAAAGTTTTATCTTCCAGGCATAAACATCACTTTTGCAAGACTCGCCTTTATAAGTTCCGTCCCACGAAGAGCTTGGATCGGAAGTTTCGAAAATTAGGGCACCCCAGCGATCAAAAATTGACAAGTGATATTTCCGTACTGCCCTCATTACGGGTAAAAATACTTCATTGCGATTGTCCTCATTGGGTGTAAATGCATTTGGCACGTAGATCGCAAAATCGGGATCTATTTGAATTGTTTTTACCACACTGTCGGAACAATTCCATTTGTTTTTTGCGATGAGGGAAATGGGGTAGATTCCCTCAGTGTTAAACAAATAATTGGTGTTACGCGCAGTACTTGTTCTTCCTTTACTCTCGCCACTGAGTGGAGGAAAAGACCAGATGAAACGATCGAGTTCTTCACCTCGCGACGCGTTGGTGAAAATTACGTCATCTATGTTCTCAGTAGGTTTGACGGGGGCATAGGTAAAATCGGCTTGCGGTTTTGGGTAAGCAATAACAAAAAAGTCAATGTTGTTTTTGCAGGTCGTAAATTCATCGTAGATGAGACTGGTGAGGGTGTATGTTCCCGCTTCAGTAAAACAATACGCGAAATTGTTGCCCGAAATTGTTTGTTTGTTAATGAGCCAACTAGTACTTATTGACGGTGAGGAAGAGGAAAATGAAAAGTCGGAACAGAATGGAACACAACTTTTTTGATTACTTCTCTCAAGAATTCCGTTTGGTAATTCACGAATTACCAAAGCAGTTTCTATGGAAGCTTTACATCCTTCTTTATCGATCACTGTTAATGTATAATGCCCCGCGAAGATATTATTGGAAAGAGAAAGATTTACCGTCTGGCCTTCCAGATATATTGTATTGGGGCCCCTCCATTGATAGGAGGTGCCACCATACCCAAACATGGTCACCTGATCATTCAAACAGAGTGTGTTTGAAGGTAAGACCGCCAATGAAGGACTAGGCAATGATTTGGTGCGCAGCATCACATGTGCTATGGTGGTGCAAGAGTTAGCTGCAGTTCCAACCACGGTGTATTGTGCGGGAGATATATTTGTAGCACTTTGAATCAACGCATTTGCTTGCCCGAATTGAAAATTACCTGGACCTGTCCAATAATAATAAGTTGCACCGCTTGATAATAACAGAGCGGGTTCATTCAAACAAACTGTTACGTCAGAAACGCTGAGAACCGGGTTGAGAAGGATTTTCACATTGATGGTGGCGGCGTTAGAACAAAGAAATCCATTGGTGACAGTTACCGAATACGTGCCTGAGTAATAAGGATAACAAGAATAGCGAGTCACACTTTGTGAGTAACCGGAAAACGCACCCGGTCCCGACCAGAGATAAGAGGTAACGCCGGAAGAAGTGTTCACTTGCAAACCAAGTGATTTTGTTTCACATACCAAAGTAGTTCCACTCACTGTTAGGGTGGGTAAAGGGTGTATGATCACTGTTTGGGAAGTACCGATAATGCACGGGCCCGCCGATGTAGTGAGTGAGTAAATACCGGTAGCCGATAATCCAACACTCGAAATAAATGGATTTTGCAAAGAGCTGTTAAATCCACCCGGTCCTGACCATAAATAACTGATGGCTCCGGTGGTAGCCGACCCATCAAGATTCAATCCCTGTCCTTCGCAACGAGGGCTGTTGGTAGAAAAAGAAATAACCGGCATGGCCGTAACCGTTACATTAGCGAATGCAGAATTAGTGCAAGTAAAAGGATCGGTAACGATTAGGGTATAAGAACCGGACTGATTAACGGAGGGACCAACCATAACCGGATTTTGGGTACCTGAGAAGAAAGAATTTGGACCTTTCCACAGGAAGTTTGCCCCGGGAACGGAAGCACCATTTAGCGTTAGAGTTTGTGTGGTGCATAGTGTACTCCCAATTGCAGATAGGGTAGGTGATGGCCTCACCATAACGGAGCATGAAGCCGAAGCTGTACACGAGTTTGCAGCGGTTACTTTAACTGTGTATAAGCCTGAACTTGAAGTTGAAACCGGATTTAGTGTTGGATTTTGTGCCGCGGAAGAAAAAGGAGGTGGTCCACTCCAAAGGTAAGAAACACCCCCGCCGGCTGTGAGCTGGAGGGATTGTGTGGCGCAAACAGGCCCGTTGTTTGAAATGGTGGGCGTTGGCAAAGGGTTCAGGTAAATGGCCACTGTCGAGGTGATGGGGCATAAAGAACCGGAACCGGTTACAGAATAAATACTTGAGGTAGCAGGACTGTCGGTAAAGGTGTTTCCGGTACTAGTATTACTCCAGGTATAACTGGAGGCTCCTGAAACCGTTAAAGTGCCAACCGTTAGTGGACAAATGGAAACACTTGTCAAGGCCAAGGTATGGGTATTAAGGAATGTAAGAGAGATAGTGCCGGTGATACCGCAACTTTTAGAATCTTTCACTGTAAGGGAGTAGATGTAATTACCGCCAACGGGTTGTGAGGTGACATAAATAGCACTAGTTGGTCCACCCGTCCAAGTATATGAATAGGCGGGGGTACCTCCGCCCACAAGTGGTGTGATAATAATACCGGTGCCGGCACAAACCGAATTGCCACTTGAAACCAGCGTCATGGTGAGTGGCGGGGGTTGAGTAACCGTAAAGGTTTGATTGATCATGCAACTTGTTAATGCATCGATAACTGTCACCGTGTAAATTCCAATTCCCAAACCAGTGGCAATAGCAGTAGTTTGAGTGGTATTACCAATAGCCCATAAGAAGGATTGAGATCCCGAACCACCTGAAAGATTATTTATAGTAGCGGTTCCATTATTAACTCCGTTGCAATCCAATACGAGTGGATTCGTAACCGAACCGGTAAAAGCCACCAAGGGCGACAAATAGGTGCTGGCGGTGTAGGTACTGTTGTTGCCAATGTCGTTCACAACAATAAAATGCGTACCCGGATTGAGCCCCGTTGCCACAGAACCGGTTTGCATGGAAGGGAGCCACGTATAGGTGAATGGTCCAACTCCTCCCGCGGCGGTGCAGGTAGCAGAGCCTAGGCTGGCGCAGGTAATTGAAGAGCTTGTTACGCTAATTCCTCCCTGACTGAACAGGCAGGCACTTGAAGCAGTTGCGCAAGCGAGGGTATTTACGGGCACGTATTTTCCTGCAAAACCGCTGCCACATACATAAAGAATTTTGCTGTTTTTATCGAGCTTTATATCGTATACATATTGATTGCCGGATGTCACACTCAAAGAAATATTTGCCTGAGGAAGGAATGCTGAACCGGTATAACTATACGTTCTAATGGATCCATTGCTTCCTACATACAGGTTATTGCAGTCATCTACTGCGAGGCCACCTTGTTGTCTGGTATTATTGCCACTTACAGTAGTCAGAGTAATAGCGCTTCCTGTGAGTTTATTGTAAGCCCCCAGATTAAAACCATCATAGTAGAAGAGGTAATTGGCATTTACCGCTAACGCATTGAAACCATTTGATGAAACGGATCCGCCTGCGTAGTTAGACTTGTTTGCGGCTTCGCCAAAGGTGTTGAATCCACTGGGTTGGGTCCAGATATTGCCATTAAAGGTTGCATTTACCAAACATAATTTATTATTTACTGCAATTGCTCCGGCTGAAATCACAAAGATGTTTCCTGCGTCATCGATTGCATGAGAAACTACGTCGTGGGCAATTGTATTAATAAGGGGTTGAAATGTTGACAGAACTACCGCTCCACTCACCGTATTCATGGTAACGGCCGAAATATTGGAGTTGGTGCCACCTCCCAATACAAAAACAGAAGCGGTGGTACAATGGAAACCCATGTCCCAAACTTCCCTAAAAAGAACATTTTGGACACTGATAAAGTTATCGTAGTTACCCGAAGCATCGAGGCGAATGATTCTGTTTCCATTCGTATCAAAGCCCTGTCCCACATATGTTTTTGAGGTGAATTTATCGACGCCAAAATTTCCCGCATATAGAGATGCTGTCCAGGATTGAGAAATGACGTTTCCTGAAAACACCCATTGTAAAATTCCCGAATTATCGTATTGAGCCACTTTAAAGGTTCCTGTGCCTCCAAAAACAAAGGTATTCCCCAGGTAATCGTAATCCACATCATACGCGTAACCTGAGGAAGTGAGTGTAGCGGTGGTGTTCACCCAGGGATCAATTATGAGAGTTTTTGTTAGGGGATGAGTATTTTCAAGGGTAAAACTGATGATATCATTTTCTAACTGAAACATTGAACCTACCGGTGTTTCATCCTCTAGAAAACTAAAGGGAGCGTGCTCAATGATATCTTCAACCGGCGTTTTGATGAGAATTTCTCCATCGTTAGTCATTTTTACTTTTGAAACATCACCACTGTATGCTATCTTGACATCGCTTGCACTACCCCCGGGGTGAACGATCACGCTGTATTTGATGCCAGTTTCTTTGTTTGTTGGAAACGTATATTCAATATCGATATTTTTGTATACGTTCTTATATATCAGTTTCTTGAACGTGGCTGAATTTAGCTCCCGCTCTCCGTAAGTAACATAGTGATGCTGCTTCTCTTCAGCATCCAGCCGGAGGTTATAATTAGCATTCAACCAATTCATGTGAACGAAATAGAGTTTGTTAGGTGTTAAGGCGCTCATTTTGCCTCGCTCCATCTTTTCCAGGACTTCCTCGCCCAAAGGGCTTACTTTTGCTAACTCATACACCAGGCCCTGTTGTGTGAAATAGATCTTCTCTAGCCCATTATCAACGGCGTAAAGTACCTTGCGCCCGTTTATGTCCGAAAATTGACCTTTATTTTCAATAAACGTTTTGCCTCCAAATACATCCCTGCCACTAACAAAACTAGGTAGAAATGCCTGTGCGTGGGATGACGGACCGCTGTTTTGAGAAAAGGAAGACCACCCAAAGAGAAAACAATAGGCATAAACAAGGTATTTTATGACGCTATTCAATGGGTGAGACTCTAAGAAAAGAAGTAATTTGTTTCAAGATCTAAAGATAACCAAAAGAAATAGAAAAGGCCAGCGCGTTATCTTCGGAATACTACCAATTAGTAAATGAATTTTTTGACGAAGGTTGAAATTTGGGCTGCGTCATAGGAGGATGTAGGTTTGAGCCCAAAGAGCAGCTTTTCTTGGTGTGTTTGATGGGGAATTTCATTGAGTGAATATGCGGATTTAAATAGGTAAGATATCATCTGCACAAAAAAACGATGAACTCGTCCTTAACCAAATGATCCTTTTGGATGTGTGTTAAAAACTAGTGCACATCAATCCTCTGATATTCCACACTAAGTTCCTCAATTAATTTTTCCAGTTCTTGGATATTTTCTAAACGGTCCGGATTTTTTTTCTTAAGTTCTTCTTTACGCGTTTGAAGCAGATCTAAAATGGATTCCTTAAATGCGGTTTGTGCGGTTTTTTGGAGGTATCCTTTTGAACTTAGAGCAAGATCACCAAAGGTGCCCGCCGCAGATCTAAAACTCTGTGCCAGCTCGCATCGCTTTAAAAAATTGCCATACAGTTTGATATAATTATAAAGCGCATAGCCTGAAAAATAGTCTTTGCATTTTTCAAAATAGCCCGAGTTAGCATCAGAACCATAGTTTCCATAGATGGTAGCAATGGATTCAAAAAGAAGTTCACTTTTTTCACCCTCCAGTTCTTTGGCTTTTTGCAGAGCAACTAAACTGTTAGTTTTGCAAAGGGCCTTTAAAGCACTGCTAGCTATGGCATAAGAACGTTCATTCAGAAGTCGGGTATACAGATCGCTGAGATCAGGACCTTTGTCATTGAAAGCGAGAAAATCAATAGCAGAGCTCCTTACATTCGAATTCTTATCATTTAATGCCAGATTCAGCACGAGTGGCCGAAGTTCTGCTTCTTTTGAAGACGCAATGCTTTGGAGGGATTCGAGGCAGAGTTGACGGATTTCCCAAAAGGGGTCCTTTGTAAGTGTTTCCTTAAAGAGTTCGTAAACACGGGCTTCAGAAAGTGTGTCTGACAGATTACGTAAAGCTTCATAACGGTCTAAGTACAGGGGGGCATTCCGGCATTGAAAAATGAATTCATCAACTGATCTGGTATAAGTTCGTTTGCTCAATAGTTGTCGCTCAGCATCAAAATTTACGAGATCTGGTTGCACAGGCGAGTAAAATGTAAACTCCTCATTTTGTTCGTCGATCATGATGCAGTGTCTTTCCTTCCTTCCCGCGGAGTATATATCAACATCAACTGGGAGTTTGTAAAGGGGAAATTGCGTAAGATCCTGTTTTTGCTTGATGAACAGTTTTACAGTCTTTGAAATGGGGTCGTAACTTTTGTCAATGCTCAGTTGAGGGTGACCTTTTTTCAGGAACCACTGTTCGAAGAACCAATTCAAGTCTTCACCTGTAATTTCTTCAAACGCCAACCGCAGCTGGTGGATCTCGGCATTTTGGAACTTGTTTTTTTCAAGATACAATTTGAGAGAGGCAAAAAATGCTCGGTCGCCGACATATTTTCGCAACATGTGCATTACCTGTCCCCCTTTGTTGTAACTGAACGCGTCGAACATGTCTTCCGCATCGTTGTATTGAAACCGAATAAGTTCCACTTGTTTTTCTTTGGCAGCTTCAAAATATCCGGCTTTAGAATCTTGATTGTGCGAATCGGCCGCATCACGCCCATATTTATATTCTTCCCAGAGGTATTCGCCGTATGTGGCAAATGATTCGTTGAGCGGTAAATTGCTCCAACTTTCAGTAGTCACAAGATCTCCAAACCACTGATGAAAAAGTTCGTGGGCAATCACCGGCTCGCCCTTTTTTTGGTCTATCATTTCGCGGTCGTTCTGGTAAATCAACTGGTCGCTGTGCAAGGTAGCACTGGTATTCTCCATGGCACCGCTCACATAATCACGCACTACAATCTGTGAATATTTTTGCCAGGGGTAGGGGGTACTCAACAGATTTGAATATAACTCAATCATTTCAGGTGTATTTCCAAACATCTCTTTGGCAAATGGCGCGTATTCTTTTTCAACGTAATAGCTAATTTCTTTTCCTTTCCAGGGCACGTCATTTATCTTTACAAATTCGCCAATTGCCATCATCACCAAATAGGGCGAATGAGGAAGATCCATCTTCCAGTGGTCAGTTCGTGTGCCATCACTATTTTTACTACTTTCAATTAACGAACCGTTCGACAAAGTGGTGTATTTCGCATCCACGGTAATCAGGATCTCAGATGTCATTTTTTGATTGGGGCAATCTATGGTTGGAAACCAGGCGGAATTAGCTTGTATTTCACCCTGAGTCCAGATTTGAGGCATTTTGTTCTTGACTTCCCCTTTCGGATTAATGAAATACAACCCTCTGTCGTCGGTAATGGCCTCTCCTCCGCCTTTTTTGAGTTCATTGGGTTTTGCCAGGTAATTTATCCTGACCAAATACTTTTCATCCGTTCCAAATTCACGACCTAAGTTTATTTTTAGGCTGTCGTTCTCATATTTATACGATGAGTTTGATTTCTTTGAGGTAAGAATGTCATTGTTTGCTGAAAAATTATCGGTTTTGTTTTTTCCGAGATCAAATACTTCAAGACCTTGAATTTCCATCCCTCTGGCATCCAAAATTAGAGTGGAACATGGTTTAAAATGAGGTTTTGCGGTAATAGATGCTTTTCCTTGCATTTGGGAATTTTCCCAGTCAAACTTCACGTCGAGTTTGGTGTGAATGAGATCGTTTGTTTTGGTAGTTGAGGCCCGGTAGACAGGTTTTTTTTTGGGAGAAAGCGAATCCGAATCAACCGGATTCGCCTGTGCCCAATACTGAAAAACGAGACAATATAGCGTCAAGAAAAAAGGGAGGGTTAATTTCATGATTAGGTAGTATTTTTCAAATATAGTAATTAGACTAGATTTTTGAAATGAAACCAAAATTTGAGGTTGTTAGTCCTACGAAAGACCGGTAAAAGGAGAAAACAGCATTTACGATTAGAAGGAAAATCTAAATTGATATAAAGAAATTATTTTACCTTCGTGTGAAATAAACATCTCAGATGGAAACAAAAGACAGCAACGGCAATATCTTAAATAGCGGAGATTCGGTGACAGTTATAAAAGACTTAAAAGTGAAGGGTTCTTCTTTAGTAATAAAGCGTGGTAAGGTGGTGAAGAATATCAAATTAACCGATGATGCAGACGAAGTAGATTGCCGTGTGGATGGAAGCAGCATTGTGCTAAGAACGGAATTTCTAAAAAAAGTATAGGGCGACAGAGTTCTTTTTCGGGAGCCAGCGACAAGAAAATACGCTTTTATTTTCCCCTCAGATCATCGAGCAGGGAATTTAATTGCTCAATTTGTTTTGTGTTTAAACTCTTAAAAATATCTTTTGTTGATTCATCAATAAAATCCAATTTTTGAAGTAAGGTGAGTCCGGATTCTGAAATCAGCAAGTTAACACTTCGGCGATCGCTGGGGCAAGGTTGTCGGAGGACGTATTTTTTCAGCACCAGTTTGTCAACGATCCTTGAAGCATCACTGCTGCGGTCGAGCATGCGGTCTTTAATTAGTTTTAAACTGCAATTATTAGGGTGTTGACCTCGCAAAATTCGCAGCACATTGTATTGTTGAACTGTGAGTGTGCTTCCTTTGAAGAACTTGGCATAATGGTCGTTGAGCCAATTGGTGGTATACAACAGATTAACCGCCAGTTTTTGCTGCGGAGTTTTAAATGACTTTTGTTTTATTTCTGTTTCAAGTTTCAAGTTTGAACTTCTTAATTGCGTCTATTAAAGAATCCATGAATTCACTTATGAAAAGGTATTCTTTCTTTGACAGTAAATATACTTTATTTACTATCTTATTTGCATGAGGAGGCACAAAAAAAGAAAGCTCAGGATTTTCGCCCTGAGCCTCCTTCTGAAAATAGTTTAAAAAATTCTTATTTCTGTTTGTTAAGTTCGATATTACAGTTGATGTTCACATCTTCACTCACCATCATTCCGCCAGCTTCTAACGCCATGTTCCAGGTGAGACCAAAATCTTTGCGGTTAATAACGCCACTCACTTTGAAACCGGTTTTAAGATTTCCGTAGGGATCTTTAACTACTCCTGCTGCACCAATAGCCAGCAATTTAACATGCTTGGTTACTCCGTGCATAGTAAGGTCGCCTTCCAGATCGTAGGATGTTTTTCCCTGTCCGTTTAATTTCATACTTGTGCTTTTAAAAGAAATTGTAGGATATTTAGCAGCATCAAAAAAATCGGGGCTCTGCAAATGTCCATCGCGTTTCGCGTCTTCGGTATTGATGGACGCTACATCAGCGGTAAAGGAAATGTCGGCATTTGTAAAATCCATTTCAGTTTTTGACGAAGCTGTTCCGTCAAATACTTTAAATTTTCCTTCGGTTTCAGATACCATCATGTGCGTTACTGAAAATCCAAGTTTGGAGTGAGAGTTGTCAACTTTCCATTTTACTTGAGCAAATGTTCCAGTAATTGTGAGCAAGGATGCGGCTGCGGTGATAATTAGTTTTTTCATTTTTAATAGAGGTTTAGATATTATAGCACAAATGTATGTTATAACATTTAATGTTGTAACATATAAATGTTAAATTTTTGTAATCAAGGTGCAAATTCTTCAAATTCGCCTTCTGTTAGATTCTCCAGACGCCAATTTTCAATCCTGACACGTTGCAGGTCTACCACTCTATAGCCCAAATGGTGACACATTCTTCTAATCTGACGGTTCTTTCCTTCTTTTAACACTACTTTAATGGTGGAATCGTGTATTACCTCACAGACGCAAGGTAAAGTTGTTCCCCCGCCAATTTCAACGCCCTTCCTGAAATGCTGCAGGAATTCTTCACTGGGGATGCGATCGAGCCTTACCTGGTACTCTTTCGACTTTTGAAATTTGGGATGGCAAACTTGTTCCACCCACTTGCCGTTATTACTCAACAGCAGAAGACCTCTGGAGGATTTATCCAGTCGACCCGCAATAGATAGGTGGTTGTTCTGCGGAAAAAATGAAGCGAGGTTATTGTCAACAGGTTCATTTAATGAGCATTCATAGCCGGGAGGTTTATTAAATTTGAAATAGACCATTTTGGTCTTTTCCCTCAGGAGTCTGCCATTCACCCTGATTTCAGAAAAATCATCGATTAGTTCATTTTCTTTCAACAACTTTCCGGCTACCGAAACAGATTGACTGATAATCAATTCCCGAGCTTCTTTGTTGCTGATCTTTGCAGTATGCACCAGAAAATAGCTGATTCTTCTCTTAAAACTCACTTTCTTATATTGCCTATTGATAAATCGATTTGATCAAACTTCAAGTATTGCACATTGCTGAAGTGAAGGAACTTGTAAAAATACGTCATTAAAAGTACAAGTGGTTTTAAAATCGTTTGTAAATGAACTACTTTTATAAGCATGAACACCTTAATTACCATCGAGCACCTTAAAAAGACCTACGTGATAGGGGATGAAACCATTGAAGCTCTTAAAGATGTTTCACTCGTAATTAATAAAAACGAGTATGTTGCCTTGATGGGACCGTCGGGAAGTGGAAAATCGACGTTGATGAACATGCTTGGTTGTCTAGATACGCCCAGTAGCGGACGTTACATCCTCAATAATTTGTCGGTGGCCAAAATGAGCGATAATGAATTGGCCGAAGTAAGGAACAAACAAATTGGTTTTGTTTTTCAAACTTTTAATTTATTACCCCGAGCGAGCACCCTCGACAATGTTGCCCTACCCTTAGTATATGCAGGCATGAATAAGATTGAAAGAGATAAGCGGGCACGGGAAGTTCTGGAAAATGTGGGTTTGGGAAATCGGGTGAACCACAAACCCAACGAATTAAGTGGTGGTCAGAGACAACGTGTGGCCATTGCCAGAGCTTTGGTAAATGACCCGGCCATCATATTGGCCGACGAACCTACCGGAAATTTAGACAGTAAGACCTCTGTTGAAATAATGGGTTTATTTGAAGAGATTCACAACAGAGGAAATACCATAATTCTGGTTACGCACGAAGAGGACATTGCGCTGCATGCACACCGAATTGTGCGCTTAAAAGATGGGCTGGTTGAAAGTGATACCATAAATCCCCGTATCACCACCTATAAAAACAGAATGGAAGCTCTTGATAAAAAGATTACCTGAGAAATACAAAATTTTTCTAAAATCTGTTTTGCAGTTAACCAAACAATAATGGGATAATATCCTTAATTTTAAGGTCCGTGATGAGACTAATTTTCCTCTTTGTAATGCTCTGTTCTTTCGCTAAAGCGCAGATCGATTCTGCTCTTACCGTTCCTTTAATAGGGATCAATTTTGGTGCTCAAGTCCCTTCAGGGGACATGGCAAAACGTTTTGGTCCTAATTTGAGTTTGGGTGCGTCATTTTTAATTAAAACCAAAAAGAACTGGGTGTATGGCACTGAGTTCAGTTACCTATTTGGTAAGAATGTGCATGAAGACGTTTTGAAGCAATTAAAGAATGAAGGTGGTTTTGTTGTAGACAATGACGGTTTTCCGGCCGACCTGCGCATCACTGAACGAGGCTTTATTGGCGAAATTGTTTTTGGCCGAATCTTTAAATTTTTAAGTGCTAATCCTAATTCCGGCCTCATGGTAAATATTGGTGTAGGCTATATGCAGCATAAGATCCATATATATGACGCACAACAACGAGTAGCTGCCGTAAATGGAGACCTTAAATATGGATACGACCGGCTTACAAATGGATGGTGTATGTCGGAATTCATAGGATATCTCTTTTTGAGTGAGAACAGGATCGCTAATTTTTATATGGGTTTTGATTTTTTTCAGGGTTATACCCAAAGTCTTCGTAAACTGAATTACGACACGGGATCCCCTGATACGAAAACCCGAACGGATCTACTAACCGGTTTCCGAATCGGATGGATCTTGCCGCTCTATAAAAAGGCACCAAATGAATATTATTATGATTAACTCAACGTATGGTTGTATATAATCTTCTTGTTTTAATATACGGCCTTGTGATAAGAGTGGCCTCTCTTAACAGCGAAAAGGCACGGCTGTGGGTAGAGGGAAGAAAAAATTGGAAGGATAAACTCTCAAAAAAGATCCATTCAATTGGACCGGGCCCCCGCATTTGGGTGCACTGTGCTTCCTATGGGGAGTTTGAGCAAGGCAAACCTTTAATTGAAGCCATTAGAACAAAACATCCCGATCATAAACTTGTGTTGAGTTTTTTTTCACCTAGTGGCTACGAAGCCTTTAAGGACTGGAAGGGTACAGATCTCATTTGTTATCTTCCGCTTGATACCAAAATAAATGCCAAAGATTTCATAAACCTGGTTCAACCTAAAACCGCCATCTTTATTAAATATGAGTTTTGGGTCAACTTTTTATTCCAATTAAAGGAACAACAGATTCCCACATTTCTTGTTTCCGCCGTGTTTAAATCACACCATCCTTTTTTTAAGTGGTATGGCGCAATTTTCAGAAGGTCTCTTCAAACCTTTGAGAAATTGTTTGTTCAGGATGAAAACTCGGCCCGATTGTTAGAAACCATCGGCATAACTCGTTTTCAGGTTTCCGGAGACACTAGATTTGACAGGGTATTAGAGATCAGAACTAATTTTTCGCCCAATACTTATTTCGAGAAGTTTTGTGCCGGCTATAAATTACTAATTGCCGGAAGTACATGGCCTAAAGACGAGGAATTTCTGATCGACATGTTTCAAAGTTTAAATGACCCCTTGTTAAAACTCGTTATTGTTCCTCACCAGGTAGACAATAAAAATATTCAAAATACCCTTGCTTTACTTGAGCGAAAACAAGTAATTTTTTCTCTTTATAGTACGAAGAAACCGGACCTAAACACAAACGTGCTGATCATTGATGCCATGGGATTACTCTCGAAAATATATCATTATGCGCACGTCGCCTATATTGGGGGCGGTTTTAATTCGGGAATTCATAATTGCCTTGAGCCCGCAGTATTTCTAAAACCAATTATATTTTACGGGGGCGATGATTACCATAAATACAATGAGGCGGTTGATTTAATTGCAATGGGAGCGGCTAAAAATGTGCACGATTCAAAGGATCTGCAAGAGGCAGTGACACTCTTTTTGAATGACACATTAATAGTGAGGCAGATCGAATCTAAACTTCAAACTTATTTCGAAAAAAATTCAGGAACCACAAACAAGGTAATGACTGCGATTAAGTGGGATTGAGATTTTTTTTTGATTGCATGTGAGATACATGATTTAGACGAACTTTGGGAAAGACTTGCCGCGTAGTGAATTGCCGGAAATCCGAAACGCAAAAATGTTTGAAGGGAAAACAGCGTATAAATTACGATTAGTAATCACCCATGGTTTTTGTCATGCTCTGCCAAAGCAAATCTGCGGTCTTGTCCCACGAAAATTTTTGTTGTTGAAGTTCTCCTTTTAAAACCAGACTCTTTCTGAGGGCGGCACTTGAATACACATCTACCATGGCGTTCTTTATCTCATGTATATTCAGTGGATCTACTAATAAGGCGGCTTCACCTGCCACTTCGGGCAAACTGGTTACATTGCTGCAAATAATGGGGATGCCCGCCGCCATGGCTTCCACTAGTGGAATTCCAAATCCTTCGTAATAGGGAATGAAGGTGAGGGCAAGCGCACTGCCAAGCACAGAAGCCAATTCTTCATTTGGGAGTCGTCCGGTAAAAATTACCGATTCTTTTACGCCAACCTCCTCAATAGTTTTGTGGATGTCGTTTAATCCCCAAAAATCAGGTCCTGCTAATACTAAACAGAGGTCCGATTGCGTTTCTTTCGTGAACAGAGCAAACGCTTTAATGAGATTGGGTATATTTTTACGAGGATGCAAAGAACCTACACAAATAAAAAACTTTTTACCCTTCGTGTATTTTTCGCGAATTTGATTTTGGGTTCTGTCGTCAATCACTTTAAAAAAAGAATTAATGCCATTGTACACCACATCAATTTTATCGGTCGAAATCTTATAATTAGTCGCAATGTCCTGTTTGCTGAATTCCGATACCGTGGCAATGCGACAGGCTTCCGCAGCAAATTTTGGGAAATAGCGGTTATAGTACTTTGTCGTCAGCCACTTACTGTCGGCCGGGTGATGAAGAAAATTAATATCATGCAAAACGGGCAATTGTTTGCAGTTTGCACCCAAACTAAGGAAACCATCGGGCGACAAAAAAAGATCGGGTTTAAATTTGTTTAATAGATTTTTAACTGAATGCTGAAACCACAAATAATAAAGAACAGGGTGCCTTGCAGGTGGGCCAATAATAATGGGAGTAACGTTGTCGCTAAAAATGAAAGATTCGTCGAAATTACGGTCGAACAAAAACACAAAGTGCAACTCAGGATGTTGGGTTGTGATACGCTTAAGTGTCTGGTAACTAAACCATCCAATACCCTCAAGACGGTCCTTCAGCAAAAGCCGCGTATTCACCACAATCTGCACGCGGCAAATCTATGAAATTTAGGTAGGTTAAACCATAAAAAAAAGTATCTTTGACCGCTTTTAATGCAAAAGAAGAGATTTATATTTGATCTTGCTATTTTACTGGTTCTGAACCTGTTAATTAAGCCGTTTTGGACCATTTATGTAGAGCCGAAAGTGCAAGGCAGAATCGGCGATATTAGTTACGGGGAGTATTTTGTTATTTTCAATTTTTCTTTGCTACTCAACATATTTCTCGATTTTGGTCTCACCAATTTTAATAACAGAAACATTGCGCAAAATAGCCATCTGCTGAGTAAACATTTCAGTAAAATGCTCAGTCTAAAATTCGCGTTGGGGGTATTTTACATGATCATTTCCCTTTTCGCCGGAATTTTTCTTCTTGGATTTAACATGAAATTGGTGATGATCCTTTGTCTGAATAGTTTTATGTTGAGTTTTACTTTGTTTCTGCGGTCTAATTTGCAAGCACTCCATTTGTTCAGGGTGGATAGTTTTATTTCGGTACTCGACCGTGTGATCATGATTATTATTGTGGTAGCCATGCTTTTCGGGGTAATGGGAATGGAAGTAACGGCCATGAATTTTGTGTATGCCCAAACCATTGGATATTTTTTAAGTGCCGGCATTTGTTTTTTTATTGTTCTTAACAAAACGCATACATTCAAACTAAATTGGGACTGGAAGTTTAACCGACTGATCCTAAAAAAGAGTTTTCCTTTCGCAATTTTGGTATTACTCATGACGTTCTATAACCGATTAGACAGTTTGATGATTCAGGAAATGTTGCCGGGTGATTTCGGTAAGGAACAAAGTGGTATTTATGCCAAGGGATTCAGGTTATTGGATGCTGCAAATCAAATCGCATACTTGTTTTCTATTCAACTCATTCCTTTATTTAGCAGAATGCTGAAACAAAAGGAGAACATCGAGAACATTGTAAAACTATCGTTTACCTTATTGGTAACTCCGGCCCTCATTGTTTCAGTGAGCACCATTTTTTATGCGGAACATTTTTTTGAAAAGATCTATACAGGAGATACGGTTGGATTTCCAATTTTAGCTATTCTCATGAACTGTTTTACAGGGGTATCCTTAACTTGCATTTTCGGCACATTGCTAACCGCAAGTGGTAATTTGATGAAACAGAATATGGTGGCAGTTGGGGGTATTCTCATCAATGTTGTATTGAACCTCATTCTTATTCCAAAGTTTCAGGCGCTTGGGAGCGCAGTTTCGAGTCTAGTTACTCAAATGATTACCGGTCTACTTCAGGCTTATTTGTGTTATAAGGTTTTTAAATTCAAGGTAAATAGACGTTTGCTCACTTCCTTGTTTCTCTTTATTGCAGGCTTGTTCTTTGTGAATTATTTTACATTAGATTTGGTGGGGAAGGGTGGAAATGCCTGGATGATTAATTTTGTAATAATGCTTACATTTAGTGTCTTACTGGCTTTTGTAACTGGTTTGGTGAGTCACAAATCTGTTTTTCGTTTCTTAAAATACAAATAATACTATGATAGATAATATTTCGGCTAAAGACCTTATTATTAAAATTTTAAGGTGGCGTAAAAATTTTATGTGGATCACTTTGGTTTCTGCTCTGGTTACCGGTGTGGTAGTGTTCCTCATGCCCAAACAATATAAATCAACTGCCATTTTATTTCCGGCGCGTCAGTTCTCGGTATCGAAATTGGTGATTGAGGCAAATGCGGGTAATCAGGAAGATTATATGATGTTTGGCGACGCAGATGATTGTGAGAAATTAGTTCAGATTCTCACCTCTGATGCGTTAAAATTAAAAGTTGCCGACGCATTTGACCTTTGGAAGCGTTGGAAAATTAAAGACACCGTTTTTTCCTATCACTATTTAAAACTAAAGTGGGAAGATCAGGTAACTATTAAGCGCACCGAATTTAACAGTATTCGTGTAGAGGTTTACGATTATACGGCCAATGATGCCGCTAAGATTGCCAATGGCATTTCAGATTATGCCGATTCGGTAAGGTTTGATATGAACCGGGCAGTTGCGGGCGATGTGCTGAAGATCGTGAAAACTGAATATGATAATACAATGTTGAGAATGAAGGATTTGGAAGACAGTTTATACACACTTCGTCAACTGGGCGTTCTACACTATAAGGAGCAGGTGAAAGCGTATTCAAAAAGTTATGCCAAAGCCATTGAAAAGAATGATGCAGGGGCTATGAAACGTCTGGAAGCAAAATTGGATACCTTGAAAAAATACGGAAGTGCGTATATGAACATCAAAGATAATCTCGATAAATACGGTGCAAAATATCCCGATATTAAAATGAAATACGACGAAGCTTTGGTAAATTACAACTCCTTAATCCCATTAAAATTTGTAGTAGAAAAAGCGAAACCCGATGAGTTTAAAGCTCGTCCGAAACGATTGGTGATAATTGCCATTGCTGTGATAGCGGCAAACATCATGGGCTTATTTTACCTTCTTTTCAGAGAGCGGTTTTCGAAGATCAGAGAAGAACTTTAGCACGCTTATACATAGGAATGGAATTGATCAGAGCAGTCAAAGAAGGGATTCTTTTTAAATACTTTAAACTGTATTTTTTTCCCCTGTTCATGCTCTTATATATTGTGGGCAATATGTACACGCTGGCCTATAACCGTTTTTATTTTTATCCCTACAATATTTTACCTCTGCTGTTGTTTGTTTTTTACGCGGCCATTTTTCATTTGCAAAGTCTGGTTTATTTTCTTGCGTTTTGTACCCCTCTGGCCATTTCCCTTAAAGAGATGGGTCTCACTCAAGGTCCCGATCTCAGCATCCCATCCGAACCTTTAATGGCGGGAATTATGCTGGTTTATCTCTTCAATCAATTGAGCAGCAATTTGGCCGATAAAAAATTTCTGCATCATCCCCTCACCTTGTTAATTGCTTTTCAACTTTTGTGGATGTTAGTGACGAGTTGCAGCAGTACCGACGTTGTAGTGTCAATGAAATACCTGGTTTCGCGCCTATGGTTTATTTTTAGTTGTTACATCATTATCCCGCATATTTTTCAGGATAAGAAAAACATGATCCGCTTTGTATTCGCGTACGCATTAGCACTAGCCATTGTGGTGTGTTATACCACCATGATTCACGCTCGTTTTAATTTTAGTGTAAAAGCGGCCGACTGGGTAGTATCGCCATTCTACAACGACCATACCGCTTATGGAGCTGCACTGGCTATGTTTATTCCGGTGATGGTATCGTTTTGGTTTTTGGAGGCAGTGCCAAAATACCTCAAAATTATTTCGGTGATTTTGTTTCTTATGTTTACTGCCGCTCTGGTTATTTCTTATGCCCGGGCCGGATGGTTGAGTCTGGCAGTGGTCATTGTCATGTTTGTAACACTTCTATTGAAGATCAAATTCAGAACTCTGTTAGTGTCGGTGATTGTGTTTGGTGGACTTTTTCTTGCTTTTCAAACAGAGATCTTATTGTTTCTGGCGAAGAACAGTACCGATTCGGAAGGGAGTTTTGAAAATAATATTGAATCCGTTTCTAACATTTCAACCGATGCCTCCAATCTTGAACGAATTAACCGATGGAGCTGCGCCATTCGTATGTGGGAAGACAAACCTTTTTTTGGATGGGGCCCGGGTACCTATATGTTTAAGTACGCACCTTATCAATTAAGTCGAGAGCTCACCATTATCAGTACCAATTTTGGCACCAATGGAAATGCACATAGTGAATATCTGGGACCCTTGGCAGAGCAAGGGGTAATGGGTTTGCTAATTGTGATCATCCTTTTAGTATACACCACCGCGCTTGGCTATCGTTTGGTTTATTCGCTGGCTGATAGGGAGGACAGGATTCTCTGCACCGGAATTTTTCTGGGACTGATGACTTATTTTGTGCATGGTTTTTTTAATAATTTTTTAGATACCGATAAATTATCACTACCATTTTGGGGCTTTGTGGCTGCATTGGTATGCTTTGATCTGTATTTTACTAAAAAGATAAAAGGAAAAAATCAAGTCGATATACCCGCATAAACTCAACACACATGGATCTTAAAAGAGCCCTTAAATTAGTTCTTCCCAAGTATCAGAAACTCATTCTAGAGTACAAGGTAGACATGAAACCACGTTATGGTTATGGGAAAAAACCGCATGCTCTTTTGTATGAAATCATAAATAATCGCCGCTCTAGTTACGAAAAGTACATGGAGGCTATGTTGAAATTCGTTCCGGTGTTTCATGCCATTAATACCTCTGATAAAGAAAATAACGAAAACGAGCCGGCATGGAACAATCAGTTTTTGCCGGGACTTGATATCGTTGCATTGTACACTTTTTTAAACGAATTTAAGCCGGCCAAATACATTGAAATAGGCTCGGGTAACTCCACCAAGGTGGCGCGCAAAAGTATTACAGATAATCAGCTAAAAACAAAAATTATTTCCATTGATCCTTTTCCTCGCGCCAATATTGATCATTTGGCTGATCAAGTGATCCGAGAGCCACTTGAGAACATGAGCGATTATTCGTGCATAACAAGTTTGGAAGCCAATGATATTTTGTTTATCGACAACTCCCACCGTGTGCTTCCAAATTCTGATGCCACCGTTTGTTTTCTTGAATTATTGCCAAAACTAAAACAAGGAGTGATCGTGCACATTCACGATATCTATTTGCCATACGATTACCCTCAAAACATGTGTGATCGTTTTTATTCCGAACAATACATGTTGGCGGCTTTCTTGTTAGCCAATCCAAAAAAATACGAGGTTATTTTCCCCGGCATTTTTGTAAGCGAAGATAGTTTGCTAGCCAAAAAACTGGAACCAATTTGGCAAAGTCCCAATACCTCTAAAGCTGAAAAACACGGCGGATCTTTTTGGCTGAGAATAGGGGCAGAGTAGTAGTTCAGAATTGTAATCTATATTGTTCGTTTTCTCCTTTTTTATTTTACGTGGGCGCTAATGTGAAATTGGTATTCATTTAATTGTGCAAAGATCGTTTCTGTTCTAGCGCACAGGCGAACGCATATGTGCGCGTGATTGGGAGTGCTTCAAAACTCCAACACAACATTATTCAGAGCGCTTTGCACTATGAATCTGCAGCGCGAAGAATCTCTTATAGAGCAG
>JAQSCW010000023.1:163986-205975 GCA_029945625.1 bacterium | reverse complement strand
CGGCGGCGGCGGCGGCGGAGCGGCTTCAAATGGCAGCGGCGTGGGCGGCGGCGGTGGCGGTGGGGGGTCATCCTACATTTCAGGATTATCAGCGGGCACCACCACGTCGAGTTATCAATTAGGGAATGGTCTTGTTATTTTCAATTATGAATTTGTTAGTCCTCTTTCAAGCGCTATTGCGAGTCCTTCACTCATTTGTTCGGGTGGTTCCTCTACCTTGAGCGCCGGTGGCATGACAAGTTATACCTGGAGCCCCGGCTCGTCAGGGGCAAGCAGCATCGTTGTGTCTCCTTCTTCAACAAGCAGCTATACGGTTGCCGCAACTTCCCCACTGGGTTGTTATCAAATTTCCGTTCTCACTGTTACCGTAAACACCTTACCGCCTGCTCTCTCGGTAAGTAGTAGCAGTACCATAATTTGTCCCACAAATACCATAACGCTTACGGCCAGCGGTGCCATAAACTATACTTGGACGGGTGGTGTGTTAAATGGTATCCCCTTTTCACCTCTCACAACGTCGATGTACACAGTGTTTGCAGCCAATGGTTGTGGTACCGTTTCGGCCACTCAGGGCATAACGGTTACGCCCTTGCCGGTTGTGGCCATAGCAAGTCCTTCAACCATTTGTACGGGTAATGCTGCTACATTAACCGCCGCTGCCGCAACTAATTATATGTGGTCGCCGGGTATACTGCAGGGGGCAACGGTGGTGGTGAGTCCTACAGCCAGTGTGGTATATACTGTAACAGGCACCACAAGTGTTTGTGCAGGTATTACAACAGTGGCTTTAAATGTCAATCCAATTCCAACAGTATCTGCCGTTTCTACTAATTCAAGTATATGTGCCGGTTCTTCGGTGAGCTTATCGGCAAGCGGAGCCCTCTCCTATACATGGCAACCGGGTGGTCAAACAGGAAGCTCCATCAGTGCCAGTCCGGGTGTTTCAACATTATTTGTTGTCACGGGTATTAATTCTTTCAGTTGCACCTCAACAGCAAATCAAGTGGTTTTGGTTACACCTGCCCCTACTCTGAATTTGGTGGCCAGTAATACATTAATTTGCACAGGAGGTTCTGCTACCTTGTTTGTTAGCGGCGCTAACAGTTACAATTGGAGCGTACCAACAACAGGGGCCAGCCTTGCCGTAAATCCGTTAACTAGTGCTAGCTATAGCGTTACCGGAACGAATACCGCTACCGGCTGCAGTGCATCAAAAGCCATTAGTATTTCGGTGTACACCAGAAGTATTTCCGTGTCGACATCCACAGTGATTTGTTTGGGAAACACCATTACTCTAAACGCAAGCGGGGCAACTTCTTATACTTGGTCTAATGGAACACAAAGTAGTTTTAATCCTGTTTCACCAACCATTTCAACCGTATATCAGGTAAATGCAACTACATTTACCAATAACATGTATTGTACGTCCAATGGCAGTGTGTCGGTTACCGTGAACCCTTTGCCTTCAGTAATAGCGGCCGCCACACGAACCTCTATTTGCCGCAACGAAACTGTTACCATATCGGCCACAGGAGCAACTAACTACTTATGGACAAATCTTATGGCTGTTCCTTCCTTTACGTTCAAAGGAACCTCCATCATCTCCTATAATTACACGGTGACGGGCACTAATGCCAATGGTTGCAGTAATACGTCCACCCTTACACTAAAAGTAAACGCCTGTACCGGTATGGAAGAATTGGATGCGCTATTAGGACTTCAGATTTTCCCTAATCCAAGCAGCGCCGAGTTTAACATTAATTTCAAAACTCTGCCAAAAAATATGAGCATCAGAATTTTTAATACACTGGGTCACCTTGTTAAAACGCAGGAAGTGGTTTCCGAGCACACGGTGGTTGATCTTGAAAAAGAAGCCAACGGCGTGTACCTCATTAATTTCATTCAATATGATCGCTCCATTCAGGTATCGAAAATAATTAAGCAGTAAGGCTCTGCGCACGTCATGAAAGGTCCTCAAAAATGAGGGCCTTTTTTTTATGATGCTACAGTTGTACTATTTTGGCAGGGCCTAACTTGATTATCCATAAATTTTATTTCATTAACTTCAAAACTTCTAACTAAGATTTATGAAAAAGCACTTTTTGATCTTGAATTTACTTCTGCTACTAGTTCAACAATTGTTCCCTCAAGTAAACGGGTCGTCCCCCTGCTCGTCAGAACTTCTGTTATCTTTAAAAAAACTAAATACCCTTGGCAGTGTTTTGTACATTGCTGCTCATCCCGACGATGAAAATACTAGACTACTAGCTTACCTGGCCAATGAAAAAAATTACAGAACCGGTTATTTATCGATTACACGAGGAGACGGCGGCCAAAATTTGATTGGAAAAGAACAAGGGGAATTACTGGGCTTAATTCGTACACAGGAACTACTTGCGGCAAGGAGAAAAGACGGCGCAGAACAGTTTTTTACGAGAGCCAACGACTTTGGTTATTCGAAGAACCCTGAAGAAACATTCGAGATCTGGAACAAAGACAGTATTCTGGCAGACGCAGTTTTAACGATCAGAAAATTTAAACCGGATGTGATCATTTGCCGCTTTCCTACTACCGGTGAAGGAGGGCACGGACATCACACGGCCTCGGCCATACTGGCACTCGAAGCATTTGATGCTGCCGCAGACCCCAATCGTTTTCCCGAACAACTTAAATTCACAGATGTGTGGCAAAGCAAACGCCTGTTTTGGAATACGTTTAATTTTGGAACAACCAATACTACATCCCCCGATCAGTTAAAAATTGATGTGGGTGCTTTTAATCCTCTCCTTGGAAAAAGTTATGGGGAGATCGCTTCCGAAAGTCGATCCATGCATAAAAGTCAGGGCTTTGGTTCGGCTCGACAAAGAGGTAGTATGGTGGAGTATTTTAAGTTGCTGAAAGGAGATTCGGTGACGTCTGATCTTTTTGAATCCATTTCCACACAGTGGGACAAACTGAAGGGTGGTGATGTGATTCGCCAAGCAATCACTTCCTGCATCGCTTCTTTTCAGGCTGATGATCCGCAAAAAAGTATCCCTGCCCTTGTGGGCATTTACAAGCAGATTAACACATTAGCGCCTACCACCAACGTAGATGCCCAATGGAAGGAACTAAAACTCAAACAAGTCGAATCCTTGTTAGTGTCGTTCTCGGGTTTGTGGCTTGAGGCACTAAGTAGCGAATACTCCTCAGTTCCGGGGCAAACAATTACCTATTCGGTGCAAGCAGTGAATCGGAATTCGGGATCTGTGAAGCTGAGAGGATTTTCTTTTAACGGTGAAGAGGACACTCTGTTTAGTATGGATATGAAAGGAAACGAACTATACTCCTTCAAACGCAAACGGCAATTGCCCACCACAATTAATTACTCAGCCCCCTATTGGTTAAGCCAGAAACATGTTGCAGGACGTTATACAGTTGCAGAGATGACTGCCCGTGGCCGTCCAGAGAACGAACCTGCACTTTACGTGACTTTTGAGGTCACCATTTTAGATCTGCCTTTGCGAGTACAACGGCCCTTGGTATACAAATATACCGATCCTGTTAAGGGTGAATTGTACCGTCCCTTCGAGATCTTGCCTCCCGCCACCATCAATATAAGTGAAAAACTTTTTGTTTTTGCTGATCTAAACCCAAAAGAAATTTCCTGCACCGTTCGTGCCAATACATCTATGGTGAAAGGAACACTGGAGATGAGTGTTCCCAAAGGTTGGAAACTCCAATTTGAAGACAATGAATTTGATCTTCCGGCAAAAGGAGATGAATTTATAATGACCGCCACCCTTACACCCCAAAAAAGCACGGTAACAGGTGTGCTACAGGCAAGTTTGATCATTGATCAGTTAAGTTACAACAAAAGCATCGAACGCATTGAGTACGACCACCTACCCTCTCAGTTTGTTTTGAAAGAGGCGGAGGCCAAATTATTGAAACTCGATCTTAAAAAAGGCAATACACACATCGCCTATATACCGGGTGCAGGCGACGAAGTAGCTAATTGTCTGAAACAAATAGGATATGGGGTGACTGTACTCAGCGACGAGCAGATCAAACACGAAGATCTTTCGAGATATAGTGCTATTGTTACCGGCGTAAGAGCTTATAATACCAACGAGCATTTGCAAGTGTACCATGCACTACTTATGAATTACGTAAAGCGAGGTGGTAATCTTATCGTGCAATACAACACCAACAGTCGTGTAGGCCCTCTCCAGGCAAAGATAGGCCCCTACCCTTTTACAATTTCAAGAGAACGGGTAACAAATGAAAATGCACCGGTGCAATTTAAAAATGAGAAACACCCCCTGCTGCTTTACCCCAACAAGATCTCTGAAAGTGAATTTAAGGATTGGGTGCAGGAACGTGGCATTTATTTTGCCACCGACCTTGATAAAAATTATGAAACTATTTTTGCTATGAGTGATCCAAACGAAAAATCACTCGAAGGCAGTCTAATTCTCTGTAAATATGGTTCGGGCAATTTTGTGTACACCGGTCTCGCCTTCTTCCGGGAGCTTCCAGCCGGAGTTCAGGGAGCCTATCCCCTTTTTGTGAACCTACTTAGTTTAAAGAAAAACAAAAAATGAACCTAAGCAAATTGTGGCAAATATGAAGCAACAGGAAGGGAAGCCTCCGTTTCTCAAAAAATGGTCAACAGTTTACGGCTTCATTATCGGCACTTTGGTAGTGGTGATAGTAGCATTGTATTTTTTCACTCAGTATTTTAAATGAGCCAAATTGACTGGATCGTATTGTGCGCAACTCTTCTATTCATTGCCGGCTATGGCATTTGGAAAAGTAGAGGCACCAAGACTATTTCAGGGTATTTATTGGCAGACAGGAAACTTCCCTGGTACCACGTAGGACTCTCGGTAATGGCTACTCAGGCTAGCGCCATCACTTTTTTATCGGCACCGGGGCAAGGTTACAGCGATGGACTTCGCTTTGTACAATTCTACTTTGGTTTACCGCTTGCCATGGTAGTGCTTTGTATCACCTTCATTCCTATGTTTCGTAAACTCAATGTGTACACAGCCTACGAATACCTCGAAAAACGTTTTGATAACAAAACCAGAAGTCTCACAGCTTTCCTGTTCCTGCTTCAACGTGGCTTGTCAACCGGAATAACCATTTATGCCCCTGCCATTATTTTGTCCACCATACTTAATGTCGACATTCGTTATACGATCTTCCTCACTGGAGCTCTTGTAATTGGCTATACCGTTTACGGAGGAACAAAAGCGGTTTCTTACACGCAGGTATTTCAAATGACTGTGATCTTTGGAGGATTGTTTCTTGCCGCGTACCTCGTGGTACATTTGTTGCCCACCGATATTGGAATTATTGACGCCCTCCACATCGCAGGAAAAATGAATAAAATAAATGCCATAGACACTTCCTTCGATTTAAGCAGCCGATACACGATCTGGTCGGGGATCATTGGCGGGTTTTTTCTACAACTTTCCTATTTCGGAACCGATCAGTCGCAAGTGGGTCGCTATCTCACAGGTAGTTCTGTTAGTCAGAGCCGACTGGGCTTAGTAATGAACGGCCTGGTGAAAATCCCCATGCAGTTTTTCATCTTGCTGATAGGCGTTTTGGTATTCAGTTTCTACCAGTTTCACCGAGCACCTATCTTTTTCAATAAGTTAGAACTAACGAAGATCAAAAACAGCCCGCATGGGGAAGAATTTCGCGCACTTGAAAAACGATACGACGTGCTTTACGGTGAAAAACAAAAAGATGTATACAAACTAGTAACGGCCATTCATGCACATGATGAAAATAGGATTGCCACAAGTCGTATCAAGCTGCAAGCTGCAGCTAAAAAGAATGATTCAATAAGGGCGCAAGCGACGGCCCTTATGAGGAAAAATGACGCGAAAGCAGATACGAACGATACAAATTATATTTTCCTGAGTTTTGTAACTCAATATTTGCCTATGGGTATTGTGGGATTATTAATCGCTATCATTTTTTTAGCTGCTATGGGTTCCACAGCAAGCGGCCTCAATTCGCTCGCCTCAACTACTGTGGTGGACTTCTATAAACGCCTCTTAAGAAAGGACGCCACCGATCATCACTACCTTCAGGCATCGAGAATGGCGACTGTATGCTGGGGTTTGTTTTGTATAATTGTTGCATTTTACGCAAATAAACTTGGAAACTTAATTGAAGCCGTAAATATTTTAGGATCGCTTTTTTATGGAACGATTCTGGGCATCTTTTTGGTGGCCTTCTACATGAAACGGATAAGTGGCAACTCGGTATTTTATGCAGCATTACTGGCGCAAGCATTTATCGCCTACGCATGGATCGTAAACCTAACAGCGTTTTTGTGGTTAAATGTGATAGGGTGTTTGATGGTGATGGGTTTCTCGCTACTTATTCAAAAATTCAGCAAATTGAGAACAAAGCATTCTTAACTTAAGCTCAACAAGAAAATTACTTTAGCTCCTTGCTGAAATAATTCCAAACCGCATCTTCACTTATAGGTAAGGCTTGTACCTGTACCTCTTCCAATTTTATGGGATGCCTAAACTGTAATTCGAAGCTGTGCAAATGGATGAAACCGCCCTCATTACTTCTATTAAAACCGTATTTAAGATCGCCCTTAATCGGGCAGCCAATAGCAGCCAGCTGGCAGCGAATTTGATGGTGCCTGCCGGTCAATAATTTAATTTTGAGAAGATGATAGTTATCGGAGGAAGCCAGCAGCTCGTATTCTAATTCTGCTTTGAGTGCTCCCGAGGTGGTGCTGTTAACCACCCGCGACATATTTGTTTTTTCGTTCTTAAGTAAATAATGACTAAGGAGGTCTGATTGTTTTGGTGGTTTATTTTTTACCACCGCTAAATAACTTTTCTGAATGGTTTTTTCTCTGAATAATTCATTAAAACGTGAAAGCGCCTTACTCGTTTTTGCAAAAATCACCAAACCACTCACGGGTCGGTCGAGCCGGTGAATAACGCCGCAAAATACATTCCCGGGTTTGTGATCACGATCTTTAAGGTAATTCTTTATTTTTTCACTCAGGGGCAAATCGCCGGTTTTGTCTCCCTGCACAATTTCAGAAGGCAATTTGTTCACAATCAAAATATGATTGTCTTCATACACGATCTGCTCTTTCCAAATAGACGTCTTATTTATTTTTTCCGCCATTACGTTTTACCTGATGCCGGTTCTTGTGGTTCGTGGTTTCACTTTGAATATCACGTTTAGCTTGTATTCAATGCCTTTGGATGGCGCCGCTGCCGGAGACTGAGCAAGGTAACCCAAATTATTAATGAGAAAATATCCTTCAGTACCCGTCACGAAATAAAAATCTTTTCCGGTCATAAAAAAATTCTCATTGTAATTATACCAGATGGACCAATCGAATTTTGAATTAGTTTTAAGGTAGTGTTGATAGGAAGAAATACTGTCATCAAGACAAATACTTAAAAAGACCAACTTATCGCCAAACTTCTTTTTCAGTGAAGCGATCTTCGGCATTTCTTTTAAACTCTCTGTATTTTTTGTGGAGAAAAAATTAAGGTACACCCACTTACCTTTAAACACCGATGAGCTTATTAATTTTCCATCACGGCTAATAGCTGTAAAAATGGGCGCTTTCGATCCCACTTGCATCTTATGAAAATAAGAAAGCATTGTGGTGGTGATTTTTTTATGTTCTTTTATGGTGGTTTGGAGATTGATCTGCGATACAATAGCCGACACCGCATCGGGCGAATAATCGGCTTTAAAATAGTCATCCCATAGATCCCTTATGATGATAAGTTCTCGTAAACTATCAGACGCGAATTCTTTGTCGAGATTCACAAAATCTCTCAAAGCTTCATAGCTGGCCTTAGTGTTTATGATGTTGTATACTGTTTGGCCTTTCCGCCCCGAACTGATCCTTTCTAGGTATCCGCGCGTTACGGAATTAAAAAACTGCATGTATTCATAATGCAAATACTGAATTGGTTTTCCAACCAGATAGGTCCTCATGAGGTACTCTTCCCCCCGCGATAAACTGGCATTCACCGACGCAATGGAATACGTGACATAGTTTTTGAAATAGGAATCTTTGATCTTTGCATACCTCCGATCGCATAGTTTTTGCAGAGAGTCGACGCGACGAAACAACAGAGCGCGTGACATGTATCTGCTATCGGTGGCGGAAAAAAGCTGATTGTAGTGTTCTTCGTAATCGAAGATCAGAGCATTCAATTCGGTGCTATCGCGCCCTATTACCCCAATGTTTACAAAAAGCTCAACATCGCTGTTCACATTTTTATCTTGATCCAACTCCGGAACGGTAATGCTGTAGCGGTAATCGGGCTGTATATACAGTCGGGCCACTACATTTCCGATTTTGAGCGACACCGGCTGCACCATGTCAATTTGTGCGTGCAATTCAAATGAGCCGTCTTTGCTAATGGTATCCTGACTTTCTTTCTGCCTAGTAGAGGTAATATAATCGGTGCTGGTATAGAGCTCTATAATTTTACCGGCATACGTTGAATGTGCTCTGCCGTTTATTTGAACATTTTGAGAATAACACTTCGTGAATAGGAATAGACAACACAGATATTTTAAAACTGTCGGGATACTCTTATATAATATCAACTTTGGATTAAGATACAATTAGTTCACGATTTTGTCTACCACAAACATATCTTTATAATTCGCCGAAATATCGGAGAATATTTTTGGACCCTTCACCACCTCTTTGTAATAATAGTCGAAACCAATCTTCATAGGGTTCATAAAAATCTCATCCACCATCACTTTATAACGCAAGCTTGACTGTCTCCCTTTTTTAGCAACCACCGCAGTACTAAAGGTAAAGGCGGCTTTTTGCAGGCAACTGCTTCCCGACTGAAAGCCCCCAATGTGCATTGAATAGAAAGATCCCGGATCAGGAATATCAGTACTCATGTAAGCCCCTTCCAATTTGAAAAAGAGATAGCCGGTTGACCAATCCCAGAACATATCATTCGCCACATCCAAGTCGCCATTGTGCACCCCGCTCACTCCCATGGCGCTATCCACGCCTATTAAAAACTCAATGGATGAATAATTTCCGGGAGGCAGGTTGGTGATGGTAAACGACGTTTTTCCACCTATGTGCTTAACGAGGTGATAGCTGTTCGATTCAGTGAATACTAGCCCGTCTTCTCGTTTCATTTTCACATTTGAAATGTAGTAATTGAATTTGCTAATTGTAAAATAATCATTGCTGGTATTCTTGTACCATTGGGAATCTGCCACCAAGGGCAGATTATTTGCATAAGCACTAAAGGATACCTCCAGTGATGGAGGCGCTCCGGAAGTGTCTACCAGATTTCCTACCACTATTGGATTGGTTATTTGATCTTCCTTCTTACAGAAAACAAAAAGCAATGAAACAGCTAAAAGCAAAGCCACCAATTGTAATTTAGTCATGGTTTAAATTTACAAAAAAAAATTAAGGTACCGGATCATAACCATGTCCACCCCAGGGGTGACAACGGATGATCCTCCTAAAACCGAGCCATAACCCTTTAAAGGCGCCGTATTTGGTAATGGCCTGCGCTGCATACTCGCTGCAGGAAGGTGTATAACGGCACGCGTTTGGAAGAAGTGGCCGAATAGCTAACTGATAAAACGTAACAAAAAGCAGGGCAATCTTTTTTAACATGGTAACATTATTAGTACTGCACAAATATACGGGAAATGCGAAATACACCCACCTTTCGCCTCCTCTGGCACTATTTTACTGAATTGTTTGCTGTTAAAACCGGGAGTCACTGCAGCTTAGCTGATTCGGCCGCAAATGAGCAAGCCCGTGAACTCTACTAAAATAAAAACGGAACTTCTCCAAGTCCCAAAAAATACTATTTTTACATTCAAAGCAATGTGGTGATGAATATTATCGGGACCCAAGGGGGAAGAATCTTCAGGAAACTAGGTGTGGTTATCTTATCATTAACTGTGTTCTATTTCACATTTATGTTTAGTTTCGGGGGGTACGGTAAAAAACCGCTAATCCTTGAAAGACAATTTACCACAGACTCTGTCTTTCTGCTAGCACATAGAGGTATAGGAGAATATTATCCCGAAAGCAGTGAAGGTTCCTTAGCCGCGGCACACCGTATAGGATTTAGAGCAGTTGAAGTGGATGTTGAAAAAACGTCCGACAAACAACTCATCATTTTTCACGACCATGATTGCCTCCGACTTCATGGAAAAGAAGGGAATCTTGACTCACTCACGCTTTCCTACCTTCAGTCGTTTCCTCTTGTTTTTAATGGAACGGAGAGCAAAGACTATGCCCGCACCCCCGAAGAACTTGTTAAGAAGTACCATCATAAACTTATCTTCTATTTTGACATGAAGGTGAAAGATCTGGAATCGGCCGATCAATTAGTAGCAGTGATAAAAAAATATGGCATTGAAAAATACAGTATTTTGGCAAATTCACATTTTCCGCTTATTTGGTACGTAGAAATGAAATATCCTGAAATTACAACTGCTCTGGAGGGATTTGACAAGGGTAAAGAATGGACTTACTATCTTATGCCTAAAGATCTGAAACCTGATTTTCTGTCGAGTTTTGCCGCAACTGTCGATTCTGCACATGTGGCCTGGTTAAAGGAAAATGATCTCCTTTCACGTAGAATTGTTTATGGCGTTAACGGTAAAACGATTGATAGCGTTCTTAACTAAGGCATTACAAACATTATTTTCGATTACGACTCTACATTTGATCGATATAGTTTCTTGCAATGGAATAACTAAACAACGAATTGTTTCAGGATTAACTCGCCCACACGTCGGTCAATAATGAGTGTAAAGTCAGTCTCCCTCAGGTGTTCGAGAGGGATCCACCGCATGGATTGGGCTCCTTCTTTCGGCTGATAATCGTGGGGCTGCAAACTTGTTTTAAATTGAACTCCATCGGCTGCGCTTACAAGATAGTAAATGCTGATCACCTGACTATTTGAATCAAAAGAAGAAGCCACGTAAAAATCTGTGGTATAAAAGTGCTCGCCAACTTCCACCTCTACCTCTAATTCCTCTTTGAATTCTCTCTTCAAACAATCACGCGTGCCCTCTCCTATTTCGAGGCCACCCCCCGGCAATTTGGTGATTTTATTTTTTTTGATATACTCATCAGATACAAGTACAGCTCCATTTTGAATCAGAACACCATACACCCTTACATTGAAATTTCTCGCCACAGCATAAAAATACTGAATCTGATCAATAAAAAAAATTCCGATTCTTAAATGACACAAACTCCCTTTAATGTATGCTATTAACTAAAATGATTATATTTGTTATACATGAAAAGTATACAACATATTGGCTTTTTGGTTTGCCTGGTACTTCTTTTCGTTATAGTATTCCAATTCGTTTTCTTTATTTCTTACATCACAGTTCAAAAGAACGAATTCAGCAAGAAGGTTCTAGCGGAGCGCACTGAGCTGGGGCTTGAGGTGAGAATGGGCCGTTCGGAAGTATTTGCCAACACACCAGGACTTGAATGGAAAGAAGAAGGGAATGAATTGGTCATTCAGGGTGTCTTTTATGAAGTTATTTCAATTCATTACTCGGGCCAAGTAGCTATTGTTAGGGTGATTGCAGACACAGCAGAAAATAATCTGTTCGCTACCTATTTTGAACTTCATAAAAAAACCGACAAGGGACTTCATTGCTTTCTTTCTCTGATTATGGGTCTGCAATTTGAAAATTCCGGAATGGTAGCTACCTACTTCAACGAAACATCCACCATCATGTGGAATCCCGAGGCCGGAAAAGCTACTTTGTATGGACATCCAAACACGGAAATAAAACCTCCTCTTTCTATACTTTCCTGAGTGTTTAAAGGGAGTCGATCGACTTCCTGAAGCTGTCTATTATTTATTTAACAATTTATACCTCATTCATTATGAAAAAAATTATTTTTTTTGTAGCCTGGCTGCTCTGCAATATGCTGGCGGCGCAGGTGATCACCATACGTGATAACTCCTCACGTGAAACATTGCCTAATGTATTGCTTAGAGACAAAAATGAAAAATCACTAAGTACTGATAATACGGGAAGGGTTGATATTACCGAGCTGGATAAGTCGGGCGACATCCTTGTGTATCACTCCTCCTATCTTCCTTACAGTTTAAGTGAAGACGAAAAGGCAGGAAAAATACAGGAACTTAGACTAACCACGCGAGCAGTTGTGCTGGATGAAATTGTTTTGTCGGCCAACCGCCAGAAGGAAAACAAGATCGACGTTCCCTACACAATTAATGTGATCCACCAAAAGGAAATTGAATTTGGAAATCAAGCAACCAGCGCTGATGTGCTGCAAAACACGGGCGCCGTCTTTGTTCAAAAAAGTCAAATGGGCGGAGGAAGTCCCGTTTTGAGGGGCTTTGAGGCCAATAAAACACTGCTGGTGGTGGATGGCGTTCGCATGAACAATGCCATTTACAGAGCGGGACATTTACAGGATGTAATTGGTTTGGATGCCAACATGCTGGAGCGCACGGAAGTGCTTTTTGGTCCTTCTTCGACCATTTACGGAAGTGATGCCCTAGGTGGTGTGATGCATTTTTACACCAAAAACGCAGAGTTCAGTGGCTCTGAAAAGATGTTGGTTAAAACTAATGCATTTGTGCGTTACGCGAGTGCCAATGAAGAAAAAACAGGTCATATAGATTTTAATTTGGGCTGGAAAAATTTTGCAGCGATCACAAATATTACCTATTCTGACTTTGGGGACCTGATGAGTGGCACTACAAATCTGGCCGGCTCGGCAAAAAGTTGGGACAGGAATTATTATGTGAAACGTTTTGGGAACCGCGACAGTATGGTGAAAAACTCGAACACGAATCGGCAAGTTGGCACCGCCTATACACAGGTAGACTTCATGCAAAGGTTTAGTTTTAGAAGCAGTCAATACGTCACTCACAATCTTAATTTTCAGTATAGTCAATCTTCGAATATACCTCGGTACGACCGCTTAACGGAGTATAATGGTACGAATCTAAAATATGCCGAATGGAATTACGGTCCGCAAAAACGTTTGTTTGCCGCATACACTCTCAATTACTCTAAGAAGACGATGCTGAGTGATAACGTGAAACTCATTGCAGCTTATCAAAAAATTGATCAGGATCGAATTTCACGACGTTTTAGAAGCAATAACCGAACCACACAAATGGAAGATGTTACAGTACGATCGATTAACATAGATGCTGTTAAAGTGCTGAAAGAAAAAAACGAGCTACGCTACGGTGCCGAATTACAGGCCAACAATGTGGTTTCAACAGCAAACAATCTGCAACTGTTGACCGGCGCTGAGAGCCCGGCTGCCACAAGGTATGCCGATGGAGGAAATAAGATGAATACCATTGGCATCTATGTTTCACATGCTTGGGAAGTCAGCAAGAATTTTGTGATTACTGACGGCTTGCGCTTCACGGCAAATTCTTTGGAATCGAAGTTTAATGACACTTTGCTTTTCAAGGCCCCCTACTCGGTTGCCAGCCAGAAAAACAGCGCACTAACAGGCAATCTGGGTTTCACCTGGAAGGAGGATAATAATTACAAAGTGAGTTTATTTGCCAATACGGGCTTTAGAACTCCAAATATAGACGATATGAGTAAACTATTTGAAAGCGGAGGAAACATTATGATTGTACCAAACAAAAACCTAAAACCCGAATACGCCACCAATTTTGAACTAAGTTTAAGTAAAGTGATCAACTCTAAATTTAAATTCGATTTCACGGCATTTTACACCCTGTTGGACAATGCTCTGGTGCTAAGTGACTTTAAATACAACGGTCAGGATTCGGTGACAGTGAATGGGTCGAAGCGCAAAGTACAAGCCATGCAAAACAAAAACAAGGCATACATTTACGGATTCACCGGCGGGGTGCAATTTGATTTTAATTCCAACATATCTTTCAAAAGCATAATTAATTACACCTACGGGAGGTATAATGACTTAGCACTAGATTCTGTTATCCCTTTAGATCACATTCCTCCTGTTTTTGGCCAAACAAGTCTGCTTTTCAAAGAACGAAATACCGACGCTGAGTTTTTTGTGCGTTATCAGGGCATAAAATCGAGTAAAGATTACAGTCCTTCGGGGGAAGATAATGCACAGTATAGTGCCGACCAAGTGAATGGTTATATGCCTGCTTGGTTCACGCTCAATTTAAGAGTGGGTTACAACATCACCAAAAAATTTAGAATCAACGCTTCTTGTGAAAACATAACTGACAACCGCTACAGGGTTTTTGCAAGCGGCGTGAATGCGCCCGGAAGGAACTTTATTTTTAGCCTGAGGTACAAGATGTAAATTAACATATTTGTACTGCTATGCCCTTAAACTTTAACACGAACGGTTTTATTGCTGTTTAGAAATTGTCTAAATTTGAGTAGTTTGATGATGATCCGTCGATATCTTCCCTTCCTTCTGATTTTTATCCTAATCAGCATTGTTTTTCGTTTTGTGTTTTTTATGTCGTTTGTGCACTTCGAAAAATCGGAATTTCGACGCAAACTGCTTGAGACAAAGAGCAAGCAGGTGATCGAATTAAGATTTGACAACCGAGACCTCTTTCTTGATAAAAATTCCTTTGAATGGAAAAAGGACAATAAAGAACTGGTAATAAATGGGCAGTATCACGAAGTTATAAGAATCACGAAGTTAAAGGGGATTGCGCTTGTTTATGTGATTGCAGATAAAGCCGAAAATGAATTGTTTAAGAAATATTATGGATTGAACAAAACAGTTCATGGAAATTTTACTGAGATCATTAAACTCTTGCTCAACCTCACGTATCTGGAGCCTCATTTTAAATTTGAACCCGCTTCAGAACCAGCGATTGGTGAAAAAAGAACCTTTTACCGCATGTGCCTTCAGAATGCCTATATTATAAAGTTGCTCAAGCCACCACGTACCGCCATTTCATAGGCATACCCATACCTGTCTGTATTGAGACGGGCATTTTTACTATTTCTAATTATTAAAAAAATCAAATGAAAAAACTACTAATAGTTCTTTGTGCTCTTGCATTTATTTCAGCGAGCTTCTTCACTTCTTGCAAGAAATATGAAGACGGACCCGCCATAAGCCTTCGCACAAAAAAAGCTCGTTTGCAGGGCGATTGGCAATTGGAATCCTTTTCCATAAATGAGGTGGACCAAACAGCGGCCGCCACCACCCAGTATGGTAGTAACTTTACCTGGGACATCGAAAAAGACGGAGGATACAAGATGACAGGCACCTATACCGATGACGGTACCTGGAAATTCGGAGAAGATAAAGATGATGTGTATTTCCAGTCAAGCAAAACAGGAGCAGGCGAACAAGCTTATCGCATTCTGCGTTTAGCTAATAAAGAATTATGGCTCAAACAGGTGCAGGCGAATGGTGACGTTAAAAAATGGAAACTAAAACAATAGTGAAATTGGCGGGGGTCTGTCGCTAAGCTACAGTGCCTTCGCCATTTTTTTCAACATGTTTTATTCCACCAAAACGATTTGTCTCTCACTATTTATTTGTTGCGCTTTTTCGGCCAAAAGTCAATGCAAACTTGTAGGTAAGATAAGTTCAGGAGTAGATACTTCTGAAGTAGGAGGAGCTATGATTGTACTACCCGACCTTAATATCCAAACGCAGACCGATCAACGGGGCAAATTCGAATTCAAAAATGTTCCACATGGTTTCATTAAAATTCATGTACTGGCGGGGGGATTTGGGAATTACAGTTCGGCTTTTTTAATTAAAGATTCCATTTCGTTTCTGTCTCTTGTACTTTTTCCAAGCTCGAATAAACTTGACGAAATAGTAGTATATGGCCAGGAAGAAAGCACACGTACAAAAACAGCCAATAACATTGAGGTGATGGATAGCAAAACCATGCGGGAATTAGGAGCTTTTAACTTGAGCGACGGTATTTCAAAACTGCCGGGAGCCAGTCAATTGTCAACAGGCATTGGTATTTCTAAGCCGGTAATTAGAGGTTTGTTCGGAAATCGAATTCAAACTGTTTTACTGGGCATGCGTTTCGATAATCAACAATGGCAGGATGAACATGGATTGGGGATCTCTGATAGTGGGGTAGATCGCATTGAAGTTATTAAAGGGCCCGCTTCCTTGCTCTATGGAAGTGAGGCCATGGGGGGCGTTTTAAATATAATCAACGAAAAAAACGCGCCTGCCGACAAAACACAAGCAGATGTATCGACCCGGCTTTTTTCGAACACCTACGGCTACGCAGTAGATGCAGGGGTTAAAAGAAGTACTCAAAAAACAAACTGGGGCGTTCGACTGGGAACAGAATCACATGCCGATTACAGTGATGGCAACTGCACCCGCATACTCAATTCGAGGTTTGGCGGTAATATGACAAAGGCGACTTATGGCTTTAAAATAAAAAGATGGGTAAGCGAAAATAACTATCTGTTTTCAAGGTACAATTTTGGTTTTATCATGGATGCTTATCAGGTTTATGGAGAAGCCGATGCCCGCACTTCCAGAAGTTTTGAAAGACCCCATCATACCGTTACACTCAATTTGATTTCCTCTCAAAACACGTTTTTCCTTAGATCTTCTAAACTGAAGGTCAACCTCGGAACACACATAAACAATAGACAAGAACAGGAAGGCGCCGGCGGTATTAGTCTTGATATGTTACTAAAAACATATACGGGCATGTTTGTCTGGGTAAAGAATTTTAATGAAAACACTGAATTATCAGTAGGCTCCCAAGATCAATATCAAACAAATCTCAATCAGGGATCGCGTATTATTGTGCCCGACGCGAGTTTGGGAGAATCTTCACTCTTTGCCTATTTAAAGAAACAATTTAAATACGCAGTTGCTGAAGGAGGCTTGAGGTATGATCTAAAAGCCATACACACCTACGAAACAGGTAACTTAAACAATGGGAGTCTGTACAAACCGGGATCTAATATTCTGCCGGTTAATAACCTGTACAATATCGTAAACGGTTCCTGCGGGATTAGCTTCTTCGATTTGAAACACCTAAACCTGAAGTGTAATCTTTCATCCGGCTACCGGGCTCCAAATTTGGCGGAACTTTCTTCAAACGGACTGCACGAGGGCACTTTACGTTATGAAGTGGGAAATACGAATCTAAAGGTGGAACAGAATCTCTGCGCCGATTTGTATGCCGATTACTATTCGACGTGGATGACCGTTTTTGCGAATGCTTATTCAAATCACTTTATTAATTACATTTATTTGCAGCCCAGCAATGATGACTATTTAGGCTTCAAAATCTATAATTACATTCAAAAAAACGCCGTCATTCAGGGATTCGAAGCGGGCATCAAGTTCCATCCTCCGGTGTTAAAGGGAATTCAGGTCTCCTCTAATTATTCAGGAATTCAAGGTAAAACCTCCGATCATGAGTACTTACCTTTTATGCCCGCACAAAAAATAAACAACGAATTGCGCTACGTCACTTCCAACGTTAAAAAACTTAAGAATTGTTTTGTTGCTGCCGGATTTACTTACGTTTTTGCCCAAAACACCCCTAATCAGTTTGAAACATCTACTCCGGCATACAAATTATTAAATGCGAGCTTAGGTGCCGAAATTTCAACTGAAAAACGTGTATTAACGATTTCTGTATCGGGGAATAATTTACTCAACGAATTATATTACGATCATCTTTCCCGCTATAAATATTTCGGTATCTACAACATTGGTCGAACCATCAATCTCAATTTTAAATTACAATTTAACTAACCATACCATGAAAAAAATCATCAATATTTGTTTGTTCACCTTCGTCAGTGTTATTCTTTTGAGCTCTTGCAAGAAGAAGAAAGCCGACCCACACACACCTCCTATAATGGAATTTAAAACCGGTGCGGGTTATACCACGGGCGATAAAACTGTAGCTAAATCAGACACCCTGTTAGTTGGAATTACAGCCACGAAAACGGAAGACAATCTTAAAAGCTACAACGTTTCCTTTATTTACGACGGTGGGTCAACAAGCACCACCTTTTACAATTATCTACTCACAGCCGATGAAGCCAACGGGTATAGCAAAGACATAAAGATCGTAGCCAGAAACAGTGCGGGCAATGAAAAATGGATCTTCTCAGTAGTTGACCGAGACGGCAACATCACGCAAAAGACAATTAATTTAGTGGTCAACTAAGGGCAGTACTTTATCTCAGCAAAGTAATAGTTCCGTTCTTATTGAACTCGACACCATCTTTGCCTTTTGCGGTCAATACATAACTGTAAACTCCTTCTGCGACTTCTTGTCCGGTTTGGTTCTTCCCATCCCAAGCAATATTTCCGCTCGTGCTGGTGAGTTCATATACTTTGTGCCCCCAACGGTCTATAATTATGATAGTGATTTCGATAAGGTTCGTGGCTTTCACAAAAAACACATCATTTACATTGTCATTATTAGGAGAAAACACATTAGGAATCTCCAAAGTCGAAGCAATTCCCACTTGAATGATCTTTTGAACAGTATCCATACAAGAGCCCTTCACGGCATTCATGGTCACCGTATATGTGCCTGGCTGCCGGTACACAGATTGCGGGGAAGCAGTCGTTGAATAAGTAATTTGACTGGTTCCATTTCCAAAACTCCAAATGGAAGTAATGTTATTTGTGCCGTTTGTAGAACTGGATTTGTTTGTAAACAATACTTCCAACGGAGCATATCCTTCACTCTGATCAACAGCAAAATCTGCTTTTAGCGTGCCATTTACAACCGTCATAACTGCATCAGTTGAGCAACCGTTAGCAGGATTATAAACAGTGATTTGATATTGTCCTATTTCATTGGGATATTGGATCATAACATATTGATCACTCATCGATGCTGTTGGCGGTCCTGACCAGGTGTAAGTTAAACCCGCAGTGGGTGTGGTAATGATGGGGATCAAGGTGGCGGTTTTTGCACCGCAATCTAATACGGCCGGCGGAGGAACTATGGGATTATTCACAATGGGGTAGTCTCTGAAATCATCCAGACTTTTAGTGGCAACCGCCATACACCCATTATTGAGGTCTTTTGCTACCATGGTGTAATTGCCCGGCGCCCAACCAATATAAGTGGAACTCACTTGCAAAGGAATCTGAGGGCTGGGGCCCGACCACATATACCCGATTACAGGAGCAGTAGGGCTGAAATAGGGAGGGATTCGCGTAGAACTGCTATTTGTGAAATTGATGGAAGGCGTGTTGCAGGTAAGTTGTGTGCCGCCGCTAATGAGCGCAGTGGGCGGTATAATATTTTGTAACATGGTCACCACCGTAGTGCTTTTGCAGGTACTGCTATTGTCGGTAATCATTAAAGTATAAGTAGCCACCACTGTATTTGTTGTATTGCTGAAGTTAGCATTGATGGCCACAGTGCTCGATGGAAAATTTCCGGGTACTCCGGGGAATGACCAATTGTAGGCAATATTAGGTGTGGTACTAACTCCCTGGAGAATTACACTTGGTTGATCGCAGGTGAGCACCTGATAAGGTACGATGGCACTTATGTCGGGAGCAAACGTGTTTTGAAGAACCGACACCTGAACTTTGGTTTCACAAAAACTGGTATTGTCTTTCGTAATTACCGTCCACGTTCCCGGTGTATTCACGGTGTAGGTTGACTGAGAACCGGTAACGTAATTTGTTGACGTGGCAGGGCCTATAATGGTGTATGAAATGGGTCCCCCCGGCACCGGTGATGTGGCGCCATTTGTAATATTTAGCGTAGCTACACTTTTTGTACCGCAACCCAACGTGAAGTCCTGCGCACTTACTACCGAAAAGGTGGGGTATCCGGAAGATGAAAATACGGTCATCGTTTTACAAGTTGAACAACCATTGTTGTCATTTACTACACAATGTGTATAGTTTCCCGGGCCGCCGGGTATCAACACTGCGGGGTTAACGTTCATAGTAACCGTGCCTCCCAAAGGCGACATCCACTGGTGAGTGATGTTAACGGTTGGGTTGGCAATTGCAGTAAATCCGGTAACGGTGGTCACTGAACAATTAATGTTTTGTAATAAAGGCGTAAGTGTGGAAGTTGGTATTGCCGTGTTGGTGACAATCACAAATACTTGTTTGCTGATACAGCCCGAAGTTGGGTTTACGCCGGTAACTGTCCATGAACCAAATGAATTTGTTGACGAAAAAACAGCAATGGGTCCTACCAGAGGAAGTGATACCCCATTCGTGCTTGTGTAATTGTAGGTAGCGGGAGTATAGGTGAGAGTAAGAATAGGCTGATAACAATCTATTTGATAAGAACCAGCGGAAGGGCTCTTCGTAAATATCGAGGGTTCAGGTTGTGGGTCGATAGTAAAACTGGTAACCGTAGAACATCCGGTAGCAGTAGTAATAGTAGCTGTATATACACCGGGAGTAATAGCCCCTGAGGCATTGGTTTGTGTAAATGTAAACACACCGTTTGGAATCGTTGACCAGGTAATGGTATAGCCGGGTACGGGTCCCGGTGGATTAAATGATAAATTAAGGTTAAACCCATTTAAGGTGCCGGTACAAGTTGTTTGTGTGGTAGTTGGAGCGGTTACCGGCTGTGGATTTACGGTGACATTAACAACAGATGTTAAGGTCATAGCCACATTGTTGGTAGTAGTTCCTGTAACATAGGTGGTATAATTTACATTGGTGAGCGGTGTTAACACAAAAGTACCCGTGGTATTGGAAAATGCCCCCGGTTGAACAGCAAAGGTTGGACTTACCAGACTCATGAAATTCACGGGCGTAAGGGTAATGCTTGAACCCGCGCAAATAATTAACTCCTGCGGATTTGGATTATAACATATAATATTAAGTGGCGCACAGGTAGAAGAATTAGAAGCCCCGTACACCCCAACAAAACCCTTGCCAGAAGCATAAAGTGTTTTGGTAAAACGGTTCATCTTAAGATCATAAACAGCCGCATTTGTAGTACCCGTAACTCCAATTAAGATATTGGGCAAGGGTGCAAAGGTAGTGCCGTTAAAATTAAAGGATTTGATTGTATCATTCCCACCGAGGTAAAGGTTATTGCAATCATCTACAGCGATACCTCCTTGCCGCTTTAAGACGTGAGCGCTAATCACTGAGCTGGCAATTTGAACTCCGGTGGTTTTGTTATATGCAGCAATGTTTTTGCCGTCATAATAAAAGAGGTAACTCGCATTCACCGCCAAACAATTATATCCATTGGAGGCCCCCGGATTAGGAATGTAAGCACTCTTATTTCCATACTCCGTGAGGGTGGTGTAGCCGCTCGGCATCACCCAGACAGTGGAAGTGAAGGCGGAATTTATTTTCGCCATCATATTACTTAATGTTGGAGTAAAATTCGAAGCATAGATCCAGAAAAAATCTCCGGCATCATCAATGGCATGGTTTACCACATCATTTCCTTTATAAGTAGTATTATATAATCCGATAAAGTGAATAGGCACGAGGTTACCGGTAATTTGGTTTAATATACCGGCAGATTGATTGGAGGTAGTGCTTCCCCCCATGCCATAAACATTACCAGTGGAGCAATGGTAGGCCAAATCCCAAACCTCATTCCAGGTATTGGCAGCCGGTGTAATCAAATTATCGTAAACACCATTCGCATCAAGTCGTATGATTCTTGCACCACCTGACTGCACTCCCTGACCGGCATAGGACTTGCCGCTGCTTCGCATCACTACAAAATTACTGATCCCTGCACTGTTCCATGAGGGTGTTGTAAGTGTTCCTGCCCATGTCCAAAGCAATACTCCGGCCGGTGAAAATTTCGCGATCTTGCACGATTGAGTTCCCCCATACACAAATACGTTTCCCTGATCATCATAGTCGACGTCATACGCCATATTATTTGTTGATAACGTGGTAACTGCTGTTACCCAGGGATCGATGTGTAAGGTTCTGGTGAGCTCATACCCTTTGGGGCATTCAAAAGAAAGCACGTTATTTTCTACTTTGAACTGAGAGGCGACTTCATTTTTGTCATCGTAAAAACTATAGGGTTTATGCTCAATTAAATCGTCAAGAGGTGTCTTAATTATCACATTACCATCACGGTTAACTTTGATCTTTTCGATCTCGCCCGAATATTCCATCCTCACATCGTTAATGTTAGCACCGGGATGTAGTATCACCGTATACTTCACCCCCTGCTCCTTATCTTCCGGAATCACATATTCAATGTCAATATGATTATATACATTTTTGTAAGTTATTTTTTTATAGGTGTTTGATTTGAGATCGGCCGTCCAATAGGTAAAATAATGACTTTGTTTTTCACTGCTTACCAGTTGAACGTTTGCATTTGAATTTAACCAGTTCATTTTTACATAATGAATTTCGGGCTCTCTCGTAAATATATGTTCGCCTTTTTCCCGCGCTTCCTGCTGTCTTTCGGTGAGAGGAAATGTTTTTGCCATCACATAAATCACTCCTTTCGGGGTAAAATATATTTTTTCCTGATCTCTGATTAAGGCGTAATATACCTTTTCATCCGACACCACATCTTTGTCGAACTGACCCCTATTCTCAATAAAGACACGAGTTCCAAAAACATCTCCACTGTTCAAAAAATTTGGGTGATCAAATTGGGCAAAAGTAGCACCGGCGAAAAAAATAGTGCCTATTAAAAACAAATTAATCGTTTTCTTCATGGGAATGGCTGTTTAATGTTGTTTTTTTTAAGTCGTTTATCTGTTGGTGTGCTCACGATTTACCTTACTAATGTAATTGTGCCGTTTTTAGTAAAATCGGTTCCATCTTTTCCTTTTGCACTGAGCACATAACTGTATACTCCTTCTGCAGCGTCTTTCCCCAATTGGGTTTTGCCATCCCAAGAAATATTTCCGGAAGCACTTGTAAGCTCATATACCTTTTGTCCCCAGCGATCAACAATAATGATCGAGATTTCAGTCAAATTAGCAGCCTTCACAAAAAACACATCATTTACATTGTCATTGTTAGGCGAAAAGATATTTGGAATAGTTAATTCGGAGGGGATCTCCACCTGCACATAACTAAGTGTTGAATCAATGCACTCGCCTTTGCTACTGTACATAACGATGGTGTATTTACCGGGTGATGTGTACTTTGCCACCGGCGAAATACTCGCTGAGGCAGTAACCGAACTTGTTCCATTTCCAAAACTCCAAAATGTGGTGATTCCGGCTTTTCCTGTGGTAGAGGTGGTTTGATTACTAAATGTAACCGAAAGTGGGGCATAGCCTGTTGCAATATCTGTTTCAATTTTCGCATTCAGCGCTCCTCCCGTCACATACATATAGGTCTCCGACATACATCCATTTGCAGGATTATACACCACCAATTTGTATTCACCTAAAACATTGGGATATTGTATCATGGCATGTTGATCGCTGAGTGAAGCTGTTGGCGGCCCGGTCCAAGTATATGTCAAACCTGCCGTAGATGTTGAAATAGTCGGAATCAGGGTCGCTGTTTTGGCACCACAATCGAGCACCGAAGCCGGGGGCAAATCGGGGTTGTTCACAATCGGATAGTCTCTAAAATCATCCAGACTTCTTGTCGCTACCGCGGTACAACCATTGTTGAGGTCCTTTGCCACCATCGTGTACGTGCCGGGTACCCAACCAATATAAGTGGAACTAACTTGTAAAGGTCTTTGCGGACTCGGGCCTGTCCACATATATCCTATCACAGGTGCGGTGGGACTAAAGAACGTAGGAATGCGCGTAGAACTGCTATTTGTAAAATTAATGGAAGGTGTAGCGCAGGTAAGTTGCGTGCCACCGGATATAAGCGCGTTTGGAGGAATAATATTTTGCAACATCGTTACCACCGTGGTACTTTTGCAGGTGCTGCTATTGTCCATGATGGTTAACGTGTAATTGGCCACCAGTGTATTACTTGTATTTGCAAAATTGGCATTGATGGCAACGGTACTTGAAGGAAAATTTCCCGGCACACCCGGAAACGACCAATTAAAATCCACATTAGGGGTGGTACTTATTCCTTGTATGATCACGCTGGGTTGGTCGCAGGTAAGCACCTGATACGGCACAATTGCGCTGATATCAGGAGCAAATGTATTTTGAAGAACCGACACTTGTACTTTTGTCTCACATAAATTAGTGTTGTCTTTTGTAATTACGGTCCAGGTTCCCGGCACATTCACTGTATACGTTGAAATGCCTCCCGTTACATAATTTGTAGAGGTTGGTGGTCCAATAAGGGCATACGACACAGGGCCACCGGCTATTGGTGCAGTAGCTCCTCCGCTGATATTGATAGTAGCTACACTTTTAGTACCACAACCCAAGGTAAAACTTTGGGGACTGCTCACAGAAAATGTGGGAAAGCCCGAAGTGGAACTTACCGTAAATGTTTTGCACGTGGAGCACCCGTTGGTAGTATTGACCAAGCAGTGCACATACAAGCCGGGACTTAAAGGTAAAAACGTTGACGTGGCGGTAAAGGCGGTGAGCGTTCCACCCTGCGGCGCCATCCACTGATGGCTAATATTTATAGAAGGATTTGCAACCGCTGTTACATTTATTACCGACGTTACAGAGCACGTAATATTCTGCAACAAAGGCGTTAACGTAGAAGACGGGATGGCAGTATTGGTGGCAATCACAAACGTTTTGTTGCTGGTGCAGCCCGACACCGGATTTACGGCATAAACCGTCCAGGTGCCAAAAGAATTGGTGGGTGTAAACGCCACGTACGGTCCGGTAAGTGGGAGCGACACCCCATTGGTGCTGGTGTAATTATAGGAAGCCGGCGTGAATGTGAGATTGACCGAAGGCAAATAGCAATTTATTTCGTAATTGCCAGTGGAAGGATCTATGATAAATACCGCAGGTTCGGGTTGAGGGGCAATGGTAACACTATTAATACTCGTGCATCCTGCTGATGTATTCACTGTGGCTGTATATACGCCGGGAATAATGCCTCCCGTGGAATTGGTTTGCGTAAATGAAAAAACGCCAAAGGGAATGGTAGACCAAGTGATTGTATATCCCGGACTTGCGCTTGGCGGATTAAACGTAAGACCGAGATTTAAGGCATTTATAGTGCCTGTGCAGGTGGTTTGAGTGGCCGTTGGCGCCGTGAGGGGTTGCGGATTCACGGTGACGGTAGAAACTGAGGTGAGCGTGACGACCGCACTGCTGATGGTTGTACCCGTGACATAGGTGGTATAAGTTGTGGTAACGGTTGGCGTTATGACGAATGTACCCGTGGTATTTGAAAGCGAACCCGGTTGTATCGAATAACTTACATTGGTTAAATTGGCATAATTTGCAGGCGTTAGGCTGACGCTTATTCCTGCGCAAGTGATGTAATCAATGGGTTGTGAATTGGTGCAGATGATTGAACTCACCCCGCAGGTAGAGCTGCTTGCCGCGACATAAGTGCCTACAAATCCGCTGCCCGATACATACAGGGTCTTATTGAGTTTATCCATCCGAATGTCACATACATATTGATTGGTAGACGAGGTGACACCTAAAGGAATTGGTGTTAAGGGAATAAAATTAGTCCCGTTAAATCTATAACAGAGTATTGAGCCATTGCCACCTAAATAGAGATTATCGCAATCGTCTACCGCAATACCACCTTGTCGCTTTACGATATAACCGGGAACATTTGAGGATGCCACGATGCTCCCATTCGTTTTATTGTAGGCGGCCATATTAAATCCGTCCCAATAATAAAGAAAATTGCCATTTACTGCCAAACTATTGAATCCATTGGATGACACATTGCCTCCCACATAGGCATTCTTATTGGCGGCTTCGTTCATGGTCGTAAAAGTACTTGGTGCCAACCAAACCGAAGAAGTAAAGGCCGAATTGATTCTGGCTAGTTGATTGTTTAATACAGAGGCTCCACCTGCCGATGCATATTGCCAAAACAACTCTCCCGAATCATCAATGGCATGACACACGATGTCATGAGCAGATGTCCCCTGCGCCAAAAATGCAATTGGCGTTAAGCTGCCGGTAGTTTGGTTCAAGATTCCCGCTGATTGTTTTGATCCGGTACTTCCTCCCATCCCGTATACGTTTCCGGTTGAACAGTGATAAGCCATGTCCCACACTTCTCTCCAGGTGGCTACAGGAGTACTAATCAAATTGTCATAATTGCCTACTGCATCCAACCTAATGATGCGTGTGCCCGAGCCATTCAAGGCTTCGCCATAATATGTCTTTCCATTCGTTTTGATGACCACAAAATTAGAGATATAGCTGCCTTGTCCGCTGGTAGACCAAGAGGGAGTTGCGAGTACACCTGAAAAAGTCCAAAGCAATGCGCCTGTTGTACTGTATTTTGCCATCTTTGCAGGTGAGCTGCCACCAAACGCGTACAAATTTCCCAGCGCGTCATAATCCACATCATAGCCATAATTATTGGTGGTTAGAGTAGTTACTGCCGACACCCAGGGGTCTATGATAAGAGTTCTCCCCTTTTGTGTGCCGCTAGGGAAATTGAAACCGATCACATTCTCTTTCAAGGTGAATTCAGACGCTATTACTTCCTTATCGGCATAAAAACTTTTTGGGGTATGCTCTGCCAGATCTTCAAAAGGCGTTTTAATAATAATATTTCCTGCCTTGTCTAATTTGATCTTCGTCACGTCACCTGAGTATGTAATTTTAACATCTCCCGCATTGGCGCCGGGGTGAAGGATCACACTGTATTTGACACCCTGCGTCTTATCAGATGGGATGGTGTATTCAATGTCGATGTGATTATAGACATTCTTATAAATAATCTTTTTAAAAGCATAAGAATTTAATTCAGGGCCTCCATAGGTAAAATAATGGTGCTGAGGCTCAGCATTCTCAATAACAAGGTCGGGGTTCGCATTGATCCAGTTCATGTTCACATACTTTTTTTCCTCTGTCTTAAAATCGGTGGCCTCCCCTTTTTCCAATTGTTCTTTCTGCCACTCTTTTAGTGGCGTTACCTTGGTGAGTTCGTAAACCAACCCCTTTCCGGTGAAATAAATGCGCTCAGAGCCATTGTCGAGTGCATAATAAATCTTTTCCTTCGAATTCAAACGACGGTCAAACTGCCCTCTATTTTCAACAAAAGTGCGGGTTCCGAAGATGTCTCTATCCTGCAGGAAGCCGGGTCCATGTATAAATTGAGCTTGCACTGCCACAACGGTTAGGAGCAAGGTGATGAAGGACAAGATGACTTTTTTCATAGTTTCGTATTTTGGCAATTGAAATATAAGCAAATACCTGACCAAATAGTGTTAAAATTGAAATTAACGGGATTTTTCTTTTAATGAGCGCGGGAATGATCTGATTTATTAGAAAGCTTCGGCCACGGTAAAATAAGGCAGAATTTTATTGTTTCCAACGGCAATATCAAATCTCATATTTATTTTTTGTTGTTCGTTCAACATCAAGCGCAAACCGATGCCGTAGGTGTACCTCCAATGATTGGCCTGAAACTGATCGTAACGGGCTGCTACCTGTCCTACATCTCCAAAAACAGTAAATCCGAGTAACCAAACTAAATGCCGTCGGTACTCAGCCTGAAAAACAAGGAGATTATTATCGCGGTACCTGCCTTCATAAAAGCCTCTCATTTTTTTCATCCCGCCAAGATTTCCCATTTGAAAAAAAGGCAAATCACTGTCGGAATATATACTATACACATTTAGTGCGAGAATATTTTCCTTGTAATGAAAGTACTTTACAAAGTCAAACGCAATACGGGTATAGTTAAATGTACTTCCCGTTTTAGGATCATCGTGATAAATAACCAATTCCGACCATACACCTTGAGATGGATAAAAAATATTATCTCTGCTATCTACCAATAATACAGCGCCAAAACCCGATACAATCCCCCCCTTTGAGCCGGGTATGGTTCCCGTAATTAATTTTCCTGTACTGTCAAGATCAAACAAACTTGTTTTGTCGTACGCATACCGTAAACCTCCATACACGTATTTTCTTATTTTTTTTAAAGCCGTCAACCTGATTCTTGGAAACTCGATGCCATAGCGCTCCACGTAATTGGAAGGCTCCTCGTTACCAACTCCGTAAAAATTGTAGAAGAAATGGTTGAAGCCCAATTCACCATAAAGATGGTAGCTGCGATTCTTAATAAATAAATTAAAAGGCAAGGACATGACCACCTGTTTATTTTGGGTATAAATAAAACTTAAACTGGTACTCGACCGTGGCGCACCTATACTGTCACTCTTAAAATTGAAAACGCATAGGCCTGTGGCTCCAAATCCAAATCGTGTTTCGGGAGTATAAAATACTACCGGTAATCCTGTGATCAAATACCTTTTTTTGGTTTTTACCGAATCAGCGGCAACTTGAGCACGCAACGCAACAAAAGAACTGAGAAAAATAATGAGAAAAAAAAAACGTATTTGAAGGATGAATGAACTCAATTTTTTCAATTTATTTGGCAAAGTACGGTTTTTGGCAATTATTAAGAAAATCTTATTTCGCAATTATCTTAAGCTAAATCAAAACAGTTATATTCGTTGCCTGTAATGGGCCAAAATTTAGTCATAATTCCTACCTACAACGAAATCGAAAATATTGATAAAATGGTACGCACCGTTTTCTCTTTACCACGAAATTTTGACCTCCTTATTGTGGATGACGGTTCGCCCGACGGCACCGCCAATCATGTACTTCAACTTCAAAAAGAGTTTCCGGGCCAACTGCACCTGGAAGAACGTAAAGGAAAAATGGGTCTGGGCACTGCCTATATTCATGGCTTTAAATGGGCTCTGACGCGTCATTACGACTATATCTTTGAAATGGATTGTGATTTCAGCCACAATCCCGCCGATTTGGTGAGACTTCTGGAAGCCTGCGAAAAAGGGGCTGATGTGGCAGTAGGCTCTCGTTATACGAAGGGCGGAAAAGTAACGAATTGGCCAATTGGTCGCATCATGATGAGTTATTTTGCTTCTGTGTATGTGCGTATGGTACTTTGGATTGGCGTGAAAGACACCACTGCCGGATTTAAATGTTACCGCAGAAAAGTACTCGAAACGCTCGAACTCGATAATATTAAATTTATGGGTTATGCATTTCAGATTGAAATGAAATACCGCGCCATTAAAAAAGGATTTAAGATCGTTGAAGTTCCAATAATGTTCACCGACCGCATTTTAGGGGTTAGTAAAATGAGCACCAAAATTTTTAAAGAAGCATTTGTGGGTGTGGTACAAATGCGTTTCTCTCCGAGATAACACGAAAAATTAAAACGGTCCTACCCAACTATTTCACCAGGTTTCCATTTACTCTCAATAAACTGGCCTCTGCCAGCTTAATGGCGTACAGCGCATTGATGTATCTCACCTGAGCAATTTCCAAATTTTTTTGAGTTTCAATGGTTTCCAACAAATTTGCCTTTCCAATCTTATAACGTTCTAATGAAATGTTTTGCACTTCCTTCGAATCCAATAAATTCTGATATTCCATTACCACAATTTGTTTATTGAGTAAGTACGATTGGTAATTTACATACACCACCGCATCTACCTGCAGCTGCGTTTGCTCAGTAATCAACCTCTGATTAAGTGCGAGTATGTTACGCTCTTTGATCAGGTTCAAGTTTTTTCCTCCGCTAAAAAATACCCATTTTCCCGTAAGCCCCAGATTTAATCCATTTTGACGATTTGAAAAAAGAAACCCCGACTGACTCTCGGTGCGCGCATACACATACGACCCGTTAACAGTAAGAAAAGGCAGGGTAAGCGCTCTGGCCTCTTTCACACTCTCTCCAAAGATCATCTCACTTTGTTTTGACATTAACAAAGCCGTGTTGGAAGTATACACTGTTTTTTTTAATTCATCCAATGTGGGATTGTAGTTTACTGCAATTGAATCCACCGCATTAAAATCAATATCAATGCGGCGACCCAATAACGTATTAAGACTTGTTTTCGACGTTAGGAGATCCAATTCTAATTGCACGATCACACTTCGGGCTCTGTTCTCATCCGATTTTGAGAGTAACACTTCTACCTTCGAATCAGAACCAACAGCTTGTCGAAGTTCTGCAATTTTTCGACGTTCTTCATAGATTTGGAGGTCTTGTTTGGCAGCTGCGATCAATTGTTTTACGCGCACTACATTAAAATACAGTGAGATCACGTCAAACACCGTGTTTTCCATTTGCCTCTTTAGGTCTAGTGCAGAAAGGGTTTCATTCATACTCAATCTTTTTCTGATCGCAAACATGCGAAGCCCGTCAAACACAGTCCAGTCGGCATTCACCGTGCCTGCTAGTCCGTTTGATTTTGCGCCGGTTTTATCTTGCACGGCACCTGTACTAAATACTTGATACGAATTTAGATTTGCAGAAGTAAGACCGCCATTAAGACTGAGTGTGGGCGACAAACCCGCATTGCCCGCATTATTTTGCACGCGGGCGATCTCCTGTTGATTTTTTGCAACCAGAATTGAATAGTTTTTTTGAAGAGCAAGTGCAATTGCCTCCTGCACCGTCAAAGCATCCTGTGCCATTGCTTTGCCAACCAAAAGCAGACAAAAAAACACACATTTATACATTTTCCCTAACATGTCCTTTATCTTTAACGAGGAACGAATAAATAGCCGGTATCACAAATAAGGTGAGTACCATCGACAATAATAATCCTCCAATAATCACAATCCCCATCGCCATGCGGCTTTCAGACCCCGCTCCAAGAGCCAGAGCAATTGGCAATGCACCTAACATGGTAGCCAAACTGGTCATCAAAATTGGGCGCATCCGTGCTGTGGCTGCTGCGATCACTGCTTCCTTTACACTTAATCCCTTTTCCCTTAATTGATCTGTAAATTCAATAATCAGGATACCATTTTTTGTTACCAGGCCAATAAGCATAATCATCCCTATTTCGCTGAAGATATTCAACGTCTGATTAAAGTACCATAACGAGAATAAAGCACCTGACAAGGCCATTGGAACAGTAAGCATGATAATGAAGGGCTGAATAAAACTTTCGAATTGAGCTGCTAACAATAAATAAATGAGTACTAATGCCAGCACAAAAGCAAATAAAATATTGGAAGAACTTTCGGCAAAGTCACGTGAAGCACCTGTTAAGGAAGTGGTAAAACTGTGATCCAGCACCTGACTCGCAATTTGGTTCATGGCGTCAATGCCATCGCCAATTGTTTTGCCCGGTGCTAAACCGGCTGCAATGGTGGCCGACTGATACCGATTGTAATGATACAATTGCGGCGGACTGCTACGTTCGCGAATGGTGATCACATTGTCCAATTGAAGCATTTCACCTTTATTATTTCGCACAAATAAATTTTTAAGGTCTCCCGGATTATCTCTGTTTTCTCGGCTCACCTGGCCAAGCACCTGGTATTGTTTATCTCCACTAATGTAATAGCCAAATCGTTGTCCGCTCAAGGCAAGTTGAATGGTCTGCGCCACATCGGCAATCGACACGCCCATTATTTTAGCTTTATCGCGATTGATCTCAATAATCAATTCGGGTTTATTAAATTTGAGGTTCACGTCTACTCCCTGGAAAGTGGGGTTCTTATTTGCCAATTCAAGAAATTGCGGCAACTTTTCTCTTAACTTTTCAAAGTTCTGGGTCTGCAATACAAATTGAACCGGTAATCCTCCACGCGGCCCTCCGCCCGATGAAATTGACTGTTCCTGAATCACAAAGATCTTGCCTTCCGGAAACTGCGGCAAATGCTTATTGATGAAAAGTGCAATATCGGAAGCCGACCGTTTCCTATTCTCGGCATCGGTTAATGCCAGCCTTACAAATGCCGTATTAACAGCCCCTGACCCTGCAAAACCGGGCGCAGTAACTGTTAGACACACTTTTTTTTCGGGTATTGAATCCGTTACAAAATCAGATACCTTATCAACCAACGCATCCATCGCCTCATAAGAAGTGCCTTCAGGTGCCGTGAGTGAAAGGCGTAACCAATTCCGATCTTCCAGAGGAGAAAGCTCGGATTTTAATTGAGAGCCGAATACAAAGATGGATGCCGTGGAAATTACGAGTATTATTAATGCCCACCAGCGTTTCGCAATAAAATTACGGATGTTTCTGTTGAACCCTTCATCAAGCGCTTTAAAAAATGGCTCTGTAATTACATAGAATTTGCTTCGTTTCGTAGGATCCTTTTTTATGAGTTTCGCATTCAGCATCGGCGTAAGGGTAAGCGACACAAAAGCTGAAATGAGCACCGCGCCGGCTAACACCACGCCAAATTCACGAAACAACCTTCCTACAAATCCTTCCAGAAAAATAACAGGCATAAATACGGCTACCAGAGTGAGTGAGGTAATGATCACCGCCATGTAAATCTCACGGGTCCCCTCTATGGCAGCCTCTTTGGGCTTCATCCCTTTTTCAATCTTCTTAAAAATATTTTCTGTCACCACAATTCCGTCGTCAACCACTAAACCGGTTGCCAGAACAATGGCCAGTAGCGTCAGCACATTAATCGAATAATCCATCACATACATGATAAAGAAAGCGCCGATCAGCGACACAGGAATATCGATCAAAGGACGGAAGGCAACCAACCAGTCTCTGAAAAACAAAAAGATGATGAGGATCACCAGAACCAACGCGATGAGCAGTGTATCTTTTACTTCTACAATAGACTTCTGAATAAAACGCGTATTGTCTAACGCAATATTGATGGTATAATCACCGGGCAATTCTTTTTTTAGGAGATTATAGCGTTTGTAAAATTCTTTTGAAATATCAATGTAATTGGCTCCCGGCTGCGGCACTAAGGCCAATCCAATCATGGGTGTTCCCGATTCCTTTAAAATGGTCTCCTCATTTTCTGCTCCCAATTCCACATTGGCCACATCTCTTAAACGCACAATGTTGGTGGCGCTTTCCTTCACAATCATGTTCTCAAATTCACTCACGGTAGAAATGCGCCCCACAGTATTCACGGTAAGTTCAGTACTGTTACCTGCAATTTTACCCGAAGGAAGATCAACATTTTCACGCTCCAGTGCTTGTTTCACATCTAAAGGGGTGAGTGAAAAAGCCGACAAACGATCGGGCAGTAAACGAATTCGCATTGAAAAACGGCGCTGGCCCCAAATTTGAACGGCACTTACTCCTGAAATGGTTTGCAGATTTTGTGCAATCACGTTTTCGGCATAATCGCTCACTTCAAGCAGCGAACGCGAATCGCTTTTCAGAGTCATGGAAATAATCGCGTCAGAATTTGCATCGGCTTTCGACACTACCGGCGGCGCATCCACGTCCTGTGGTAATTGTCGCAGTGCCTGTGATACTTTGGCGCGAACATCATTGGCTGCAGCCTCCAGATCTGAACTTAAATTAAACTCCACGGTAATAATACTTGAACCTTGGTTGGAGGAGGCGGAAATTGAGCGAATACCTTCAATTCCATTAATGGCTTTTTCGAGGGGTTCGGTAATCTGCGACTGAATCACATCGGCATTCGCTCCTGTATAGCTTGTTCGAACAGTAATTACGGGTGGGTCGATGGAAGGAAATTCTCTCACACCTAAAAAATTAAAACCAATGAGCCCAAACAGCACAATGATGATGGACAAAACAATGGCCAACACAGGACGTTTAACACTTAAGGAAGCGAGATCCATTTTAGTTTCTAGGTGCTATTAATTTCAGTTTTGATTCTTTTCTAACGGATAATAAACCGGAGGTAATAATTGTGTCACCCACACTCAACCCTTCGAGTACCTGGATCTGCTGATCTGTGCGCACGCCAATCTGAATTGGAATTTCCACGGCCACATGGTTTCTGTTTACAAATACTTTTTGCCCTTTTAGAGTAGCCACCACTGCTTGTGTAGGGACCATCAACGCGTTTTGAATGGTGCCAAGGTTTACGAATACTTTCACGTAACTACCTGGATAAAATACCGCATCACCATGATACAATGCCCGTGCTTTTATGGTCTTAGTAGCTTCGTCCACTTGGGGTTCAATGGCATAAATGTTGGCAGAAAAAGTACTTGCACCCTGGCCATCATCGGCAGAAAATAAAACGGTGCCACCCCGTTTAAAGATAGAACTGTATTTTTCGGGAATTGAAAACTCAACAAACAAAGGCTTTAATTGAACCAACGAAACGATAGAAGCGATAGGGCTTACAAATGAACCTTCACTCACATTTTTTAAACCTAGCACGCCGTCGAATGGTGCTGTAATATTTGTTTTTGCGATTTCAGCCAAATAAAATGCTTCATCCGCTTTTTGCGCCATTAACTCATGGTCCTGCATGTCGTATTCTTCCTGACTAATTCCGTTAATTGTCAAAAGTTTCTTCAGCCGCTCCAGTTTTTGTTCAGAGAGCTTCATTTGTGTGCGCACCTTTAACAATTGAGCTTGAAGGTCAGCATCGTTTAATTTCAGCAACAAGGATCCCTTTTTTATAGTTTCACCTTCTTTGAAGTAAATAGACATGATCTTTCCGCTCACTTCCGGCATGATATTAACCTGGTTGAGTGCCCCAATTTTTCCGGACGCATACACTGAATTGTTGAGCGTGCCGGCCCGCACCACATAAAAATTAACGCCTACCGGCACGCTATTTTTATCTTTTGCACCGGCACCACTTTTCGCTTCCTTCTTTGAAAAGAAAATAAACTTTGAGGCGATCAGCACTGCAATTACCACTATTACTTTGATCCAAACGGGTATGTGTTTCATTTTTTTACTATTTTTTGCCGGATTTACCGTTTTGCCGGTGTACTTGTTTTTTTATAGTTAAAGAACAGGTCATTTCCCGGTAATTTTTTTAAGGTGTCGGATAGTTCCAACATCACCTTTAAAAACACTTCTTTTTCCTTCGTTGAGATCCCCAGAAACATTTGCTCGTCAATGGCCCTGAAATTCTTCACCACTTCGTTGGTTTTCACCGCACCCTTCTTTGTAAGGTAAATAAAGTGCTCTCTTCGGTCAACGGGATTTACTTTTCGCTGCACAAATCCGGCTTTAATCAAATACGCAATCACCTTCACCATGGCTGTTTTGTCGATCGAAAGATGGTCGCAAATGCACTGCTGCCGGCTTCCATCATTCTCATGCAAAAAATAAAGTACCGAATAGTAACGTTCAACCTCCAGCCCCTCCAGCCTGCGACTCAACACCCCATAATAATATTTGGAGAGGATGAGAGCACGGGTTCCAATAGGAACATCGGTATGCTTGGAGACTGACATGTAGACGAAGGAGTAAATTAAATTAGTTTGCAAATATAACTATTCCGACTCCTTAAATCCCCCTTTCCATCTTTTTAACTTTATTTTCAATATATTTGCGCGCTAAAATAACCCCTTATGCGCCGTGTATTTTTTTTCTTATTTTTTGGATTTTCTCTAATTGCTATTTCTCAACCCGAACCGCATCTCACCAAGTTGCAAATGCTCACACATGGGGGCGATAATGCAGAGGCGTATTTCAGTTTCGATGGAAAACACGCTTCTTTTCAAAGCAACAACGCAAAATGGGGCCTTGCCTGCGATCAGATCTTTAACCTTGATCTGGAAAAAACCGCTAAGGATTCGACCTACCGTCCTCCAATGATCAGTAGTGGAAAAGGTCGCACCACTTGCAGCTATTATTTAAAAGACGGAAAACACATTCTCTATGCCTCCACGTATAAAGGTGGTGATGCCTGCCCCGAAACAGTTAAAATTCCGGGCAAATATCTTTGGGCTGTGTTCGGCACCTTTGATATTTATGTGAGTGATCTAAAAGGTAAAATCACCAAACAACTAACCAACACAGCCGGGTACGATGCTGAAGCTACCGTTTCACCAAATGGCGATAAAATTGTTTTTACCAGCGACCGAAGCGGAGACCTCGAACTCTGGACCATGGATATTGATGGAAAAAACCAGAAGCAGATTACCTTCGGACTTGGTTATGACGGAGGTGCTTTCTTTTCTCCCGATGGAAACCGCATAGTTTTTCGTGCTTCACGCCCCACAAAAGAAGAAGAGGTAAAAGAATACAAAGAACTCCTGAGTCGCGGCTTAGTTGCACCCGGCGACATGGAAATATATACCTGCAAAGTAGACGGGAGCGATCTAAAACAAGTTACACATTTGGGAAAAGCAAACTGGGCGCCTTTTTACCATCCTTCCGGAAAAAAAATCATCTTTTCGAGCAACCATCACAGTTCAAAAGGATACGATTTTCAATTATTTATGATCAACGAAGATGGCAGCGGTCTCGAACAGATCACCCATCAGAGTGTGTTTAACGCATTCCCTATGTTCAGCCCCGACGGAAAAAAACTGATCTTTTCTTCAAACCGCAACAATGGCGGCACGCGCGATACTAATTTATTTATCGCCGACTGGGTAGATTAGATTCAGTTTTTGTCTCTGTTCATTACGCCTTCTGAGCGATTCTTGATTCAGAAAACAAACCGTAGCCTCCAACCCCATAATTCCCCCAACAGGAATCAACATTCTTGTGTTCACTTTTATGCAGATTGTGGAAGGGGATGAGAATTGAAATTTATACATTCGTATATTAATTCCAATAATTAACATGTTCATGAAAAATAAATTGAATTCAAAACAAGTTGTTGTCACCACCTTCTTCTTATTGTTTATGTCTGCTTTCACGTTTTCTCAGGATTTTACGTGGAAGAAAGGCAGCAACGTAAACAATCAAACCGGCACGTACGGCAGTATTGGAATTTCAGCACCGGGCAATAACCCCGGAGGCCGCTCAGGCGCGTGCTCATGGAAGGACGCCAGCGGAAATTTCTGGCTTTTCGGTGGTGAGGGCCGCGACTTCATTGGTAACAACGGCTTTTTAAATGATTTGTGGAAATACAACCTGAGCACCAACGAATGGACGTGGGTAAAAGGAGATAATATTATTGCACAAATAGGCGTATATGGGAGCATGGGGGTACCTTCTCTTCTCAATAAGCCCGGTAGCAGAACATCTGCGGTAAGCTGGAAAGATGCTTCCGGAAACCTATGGATGTATGGAGGATATGGATATGATGCTACTGTAACCATGGGCTATTTAAGCGATTTGTGGAAATATGATATTACCAGCAATCAATGGACTTGGATCAAAGGAAGTAATTTGGCCAACCAAACCGGCAATTATGGAACGATAGCTGTTCCCTCGGCAGCCAATGTGCCCGGCGCACGCAGAGGAAGCTCGGCGTGGGCGGATATGAACGGCAACCTTTGGTTATATGGGGGGCTAGGCTATCCGGGCACCAATACCCTAGGCCGAATGAACGATTTGTGGAAATACGATATTTCAAATAACCAATGGACCTGGATGTTGGGAACCAACGCAATTGATCAAAGCGGGAGTTACGGAACTATGGGAACCTCAAGTCCCACAAATAAACCAGGCGGTCGGCAAATGGCGGAAACATGGGTTGATAACTCCGGCAATTTGTGGATGCATGGCGGGGAAGGCTTTGATTCGGGCGTACCTTTCTTTGGGAATCTAAATGACCTCTGGAGGTATTCCATCTCAATCAATGAGTGGACCTGGGTAAAAGGCGGAAATAACATCAATCAAAACGGAGTTTATGGAACACAAGGAACTGCATCGCCGGCCAATATGCCCGGTTCTCGTTTTGGAGGCATCACCTGGACAGACGGCATCGGCACCATGTGGCTCTTTGGGGGCAAAGGATTTCCGGGAACCGGTGTACTAACGGGCGAACTCAACGATCTCTGGAGTTATAATATCAGTACGAATCAATGGACCTGGATCAAAAGCAGCAGTGTAATTGACCAGCCGGGTGTATATGGCACACAGGGTTTTCCGGGAAACACCAATAGACCCGGAAGCAGACACGGTTCGGTAAGCTGGATCGATGGCTCAAACAATTTATGGCTCTTTGGTGGCAGTGGCTTCCCTACTTCGGGAGGAAGCGGCGATCTCAACGATCTTTGGAAATATACCAACTGTTTTATCAGCCCTATTACAATGTCTATTGTGTCGAAAGACAGTACTATTTGCGCAGGTGAAACCACTTCCCTCACTGCCAGCGGATCTAATAACTATCTCTGGAGTCAGAATTCAATTACCACCAGCTTTTTGGTTATAAAGCCTAATGTCACCACCACCTACACCGTGTATACCTCCGATGCTAACGGTTGTGTGTATTCCACATCATTCACTGAAACTGTGTCAGCTTGTATAGGTATTTATGAAAATTCATTTGACCACAATAAATCTGCTATTTTTCCCAATCCAAACAATGGAAATTTCAGTGTAAGAGTGAACAATCCCGGGGAAAAAAATCAGTTAATGGTGAAGGATCTATTTGGCCTCAAGATGATTGATCTGGAGCTGACAGATGCAAAGATGAATTTGAATTTCAAATTAGAAAAGGGAATTTACATTTATAAAATAGTGATAGATGGCAAGGAATCACAATCGGGTAAACTTGTTGTAGAATAAAGTCGCATAAATCAGTGAGTAACTTCGCGAAATTTATGGAAAGCTAAGAATCTTGTCGCGGTTACCAGCACCGGCATGACAATTTGTGCACACACCAGGGTCTTTGGTTACACTGTGAAGTACGTCTCTGTTTGGTTTTATTTCCCCCCATAACCAATTTCCCGATCTCTTATACATAAAAGCATAAAGAGTTATTTCACCATTTGTGTACACGTCTTTTATCACCAGCGAACCTTCGGGCATGAGTGCTCCCACAGGTAATTGCCCATTGGAAGTGAGTGCGGAAAATGCTATACTGTTAAATCGCAAAGTGTGCTCTCCATGAGGGCCTTTTCCGGGCAACAAGACTTTAGAATTATTATAATAAAGGTGAGCTTCGTTTTTACAACTGTCAAGCATGGCATCATCGCTATATCTCAAAGCAGGATTGGTTCCAACCTTCTTGGTACAGCCCAAGAGTAAAATCATTCCAACTGTGAAAATCGTTTTCATTGTCCTTTTTCCTTCTAGTTAATAAATCTCTTCTTAAATTTTAGAATAAGTTTTTCCCATGTGAAATTGTTTTCGATTAAATGAAGAGCGTTTTTCTTTTTTTGATCAATAGCCTTGGGATCATATTCCATTACCAATTTTACGGCAGCAAGGAGGTTTTCTAATTTGGGACTCTCAATCAGCCAGCCTGTTTCTGAATTCACCAATACGTTTGTAGCTCCCACATCGGTGGCCAATACAGCCAATCCATTTGCCATCGCTTCCAAAATCACATTGGGCATCCCCTCACTCCAACTCGGACAAAGCAGCACATCGTTTTGCCGAATCAAGGTCTGTAAGGTGTCCCTATCCCGAATCTCACCGTGGTAAATTATACTTGGATTTTTAATCTGTCGATTAACGGGAATAGGGCCAATAAAATTGATAACCATCTTGTTCAAGATCCCAACCTTGTCCAACTCATTAATCACTTCATTAAGTTCCTCAATTCCCTTTCTTCGCTCGTAACGCCCCAGATACAGAAAATTTATTTTTCCTTGTGTCGGTTTTATCTCCGTACAAATTACCGACTGTTCAACTCCTGAGGGAAGCTCAAAAATTTTAGAATCAGGTACACCGAGCGACCGAATGATGCCACTTATTTTTCCACCGTATGAAAATACCACATCGGCCCTTAATGAAATGAGGCGTACCGGCCATTGCAGTAAAAACAAATGCTGCAAACGGGTCTTAATATCGGGTGGCTTCTGAAACATTTCATAACCATGAAACTTTACCCCAATGGGAGCGCAAGTAATTTGCTTTCGGTACTTCTTATCAATCAGATACCAGCCTGTAAATCCTTTTGTATAAATAAAGTCATAGAGGTGCAATTTATCTTTTATGGCCTCATATATAAGTTTAGAGTGCCGGTATGAATTGTAGATATAATGTCCCGGAAAAGGAAAACTGGTTGGTGCTTCGATGACGTGTGACGAAATATACTTTCGTTCTTGGTCTGAAAAATAGTGCAACGAAGAAATGTCGTAGGAACTCCGGTTATAGTGAAACAGGTCAACATACACCTCTTGCTGCGCCAGATACTTGCAGAGGTAATAGGAGTGCTTTTGCATGCCTCCCAGCACATACGGCCATATTCCATCGGTAAGGAGAGCAATGCGCATAATTAGTTAATGTAAAAATTTTCCGGCATCACAATTACAGCATGGTAAGGGTTAAAGCACCGATTTGACAATTATGCATCCCGTATCGGGAATCTATTTTTTAACGTACATCACCTCTTTGATTGCCTTTACCACTTTGGCAACATTTGGCAAACTCGCTTCAATGAGTGTGGGAGCATATGGAAGTGGTGTATCGGCAGTGGTCACCCTTAATACAGGAGCATCCAAATAATCAAACGCGTCTTTCTGCACCTTAAAGGCTATTTCTGATGAAATACTCGCAAGCGGCCAAGCTTCTTCAACGACCACGAGGCGATTTGTTTTTTTAACCGAAGCAATAACAGTATCATAGTCGATGGGTCGAACGGTACGAAGATCAATAAGTTCAACACTGATGCCCTCCGACTCCAATTCTTTTGCCGCAGCGGCTGCCACTTTCAAAATCTTTCCAAAGGATACCACCGTAACGTCGGTACCTTGTTTCTTAATATCAGCCACACCAATGGGAATCAGGTATTCTTCTTCCGGTACTTCGCCCTTGTCGCCGTACATCTGCTCACTTTCCATAAAAATAACGGGATCGTTATCACGAATGGCGCTTTTCATGAGTCCTTTGGCATCGTAGGGGTTGCTTGGAACAATCACTTTCAAACCCGGGCAATTGGCAAACCAATTTTCAAAGGCCTGCGAATGTTGTGAGCTGAGCATACCTGCACTGGCGGTTGGACCTCTGAATACAATAGGAACATTGTATTGCCCCCCACTCATGCTGTACATTTTTGCGGCACTGTTAATGATTTGATCGATGGCAACGAGACTAAAATTAAAGGTCATAAATTCAACAATAGGGCGCAAACCATTTGAAGCTGCTCCAACGGCAATTCCTGCAAATCCCAGCTCGGCAATAGGGGTGTCAATCACCCGTTTTTCTCCAAACTCGGCAAGCATTCCTTTACTCACTTTATAGGCACCGTTGTATTCTGCCACTTCCTCCCCCATTAAAAAGATGGTTTCATCGCGGCGCATTTCTTCCGACATTGCTTCGCGTAATGCTTCCCTGAATTCAATAAGTCTCATAGCCTGAATTAAGCCTCAAAAATAAGAATAATATTTATCTCCCGAAGGGTTAACGAAATGTTTTATGCAGCACGATTCCCTGATTAATGGCAGGCAGACATCCTTAATGATTTATCACCAATTTGCGACAGTTAAGCCTTCCCCATTCATCATATACCATCACCGTGTAAATTCCCGATACAAAAACTTTAGGATCTATCTGAACCGTTTTTTGATTAACGCATTGCTCTAGCACTAATTTTGCCGCTGCATCGTACATCTGTAATTTCGAAATCACGTTTGTCGACTGAACTGTTATAGAACACTGAACGCCGGGATTTGGATAAATATTCAGGTCTACCAGCTTTTGAAATTTAGTTAACCCCAAGGCATCGTTACAATATTTCATGCAAATTGTGAATTCTTCAGAATAATTTAATTGTTTACCTCTGCCATAAGCAGTCATTGGTCTTAAACACGCCCTGAATGCATTGGACGTAAAACATCCCGGGCGGTCGCTAAAAGCCGTTACAGTGCCATTGTTTATATATGGAAGAAATATTCGGGGATCGCGCGGAGGTGTAAGTCCATCGTTATACTCCACATACCAAGTAATGGAAGAGTCGGCTGAGAACCCACCCCCCGTGACCGGTTGCACAACAAAGGGTGAATAGAGGTTCCATTTCTTGTAAAACTCATTTAAATTATAAAATCGGTTTGTGTACCGCCGGGAAGAGGTATTGGTAAATGTTAACGGAGTTCGTGTACATAGAGTGTCGGCCAAAACGGCCGGGGTAATATGGCTTGCCCGCAACTTATAATGTACGCGTG
>JAQSCW010000023.1:39413-163976 GCA_029945625.1 bacterium | reverse complement strand
AACCAAATCCGGTGGCTGTAAAGTTGGTGGCACTGTAAAAGTTGGCATTGTATCTCACAAATCCATAACCATCGCTGAATTTTTCGGAAACCAACGCTCCGGTATTGGTGCTTGTTTTGCACGCGGTTCGCATCAGTTGCACCGTATCGCCCGACACCCGTGACATGTTGCGAAACAATAGAGCAAAATTTCCCAAGAGTGTTCTGGGAACAGTGAAGTTGCCCCCAATAAGAATCGGGCCACTTGAGGAGCTGCCACCAACTCCCAAAACAAGGGAATCGATGCCCGGTAATAGTGGCATTCCTGAAATGGGATCCAAGGCGCAGAGATATAAATGAACCGGCAAGTAAGTAATTCCCATTCCATATCGAAAGGCGTAGCCCTCCAGGCCGGTAATCACGAGTGTATCGGCATTTTCAAATAGTGATCCTACATGGGTTATGGCTGTACTAGTAGCTGCGGGCGATTTGTAGCCGGGAAAATTTTTCAGATTTACTGTTCCTGTTTTGAAATAGTATTTGTTAAAGTAATAATGCAGGGTATCAGTTACCAATGTATAAGTGCCGGTGGGTCTTTCGCCCGCAGGGTCATTTTGTGTGATTCCTCTTTGTATTAATATGAATAGGAAAAAATAAGTGAAAATCCGGGCTCTCATTTTCGTTAATTTAGGGGTTAATCAAATTTATGAAAAAAAACGACAATTCCAACTGAATTTGACACCATGAAAAAGCCCCGCCTTTTGAGGGCAGGGCTTCATTATTGTATTTTTTGACTCGTTTAAGGATTGATCAATCTGAATGAACGGGTTTGGTTTTCTGAATTTACAATCCGCACCAAGTAGGTACCGGCAGGCTGTTTTTCCAGATTCAGCACCGCGGCCGATTGCTCAGCTGTTTGTTTGCTGACCAACTGACCTAATAAATCGTATACCATGATCGTGTTCTTTCCTGATAATCCACTCACCGTCGTACTTCCATTTACCATAGGATTCGGATATAACTTCACGTTCGGCAAGTTATTACTCAGCGTGCTAATTCCATCCATATCGTCGTTACAGTATTTCATGCAAATGGTAAAAGGAATGTTATACCCCAATTGGGCACCACGACCAAAGGCACTCATTGGTTTCAAACGCGCTCGGAATTGATTAGCATCAAAACAGCCCCGGATATCGGTATAATTGACGATGCTACCCCAGTTCATACCATGCTCTTTGTATGCAAGAAAAACCCTCGGATCTCTTGCCGGTAGGGCATTCTCCATGTACTCAAAATTCCAAGTAATCGCACTGTCGGCACTAAATCCACCCCCCACAACAGGTTGCGCCACAAAGGCAGAATACAGATTCCATTTCCGGTAAAACTCGTTTAAGTTATAAAAACGATTGGTATACTGATAACTGGATTTATTGGTAAACGTAAAGGTAGTGCGGGTACAAAGGGTATCCGTATTACCGGCATTGGCATCAAGAATGACCTGCGGTACAATATGATCTGCCACGATTTGATATTTTACCCGTGGTGCAACCATAAATTCATAATCTGTTCCAATCCCGAATCCATAAGACTTGGTAAAATTTTTCGTGAAATCAAATTGTCCCAGATACCTCACAAAGCCGTAGTTGTCATCGCTACATCGCTGTGAAGGCAATGCCGCCATATTGTTAGTCGTGGCGCCGGCAGTTCTGAGAAGATGCACCGTATCTCCGGAAACAGTAGACATGTTTCTGAACAACACGGCAAAATCACCAAACACATACCGAAGGGTATCTTTACCGGTTTTTTTACTTTTGAAATTACCGCCAATGATCTGTGGTTTATTTACAGATGAACCGCCCACCGAAGTCTGCACCGAATCTATAGGTGGCATATCGGGTTTACCGGCCCCATCAATCTTACAAAGATATAGGGTCACCGGTATGGTGAGGTTAGCTGTTGAGGCATGTTTAGCGGCAAACGCTTCCAAACCGGTGATAATAAGTGTGTCGATGTTCTCAAATCTTGAGCCGCAATGGGTCACATTGGTTACTGTTGAAGCGGCCGACTTATAGTAAGGATACAAGCTATAAGTGGTTTGACCTGTTTTAAAGTAGTACTTATTGAAGTAATAATGCAGGGTATCAATCACTACAGTGGGCGTAGGAGCAGTTTGAGCCCGAGCTCCCATACCAAAAATGAATACAGCGGAACAAAGAAGAAGTAGTTTTTTCATGCTTTAGCTTTTTGTTTAAAGTTTATTGTTTCTCAAAAATATGAAATTTTTCACAAGTTCAAGCATAAATCTCCTAAAATAATTAAAATGAGGTTCTTTTAAAAAACGTTAAATCAAAATCGGTGTTTATGGAATGTCGCGCCCTTTCCCACCTTAAACAAAAGGATGTTCATATTTAAAAGATAATGCTTATTTCACTTTCTAAATATGATTAAATTTACACCAATTGAAATTATGACTTTAGGGTTTGTCACCTTATTTTTTCCCAAAAGATCTTTTGTTCTTAAAAAAACTCTCGTTTTTTTATTGGTAGTGCTTTCTTGTTTTTCATTTTCCCAAAATTCAGGCTCCATCGACGATGTGAAAAAACAAGCAGATAAGTTATTTAAGGAGGATCAATTTACGGAGGCCTATAAATTTTATTCGCAATTGGTTGCCAACTACCCAAAAGATCCCGAATATAATTATCGCTTGGGCGTGTGTATGATTTATGCCGAGCCCGATAAAAAGAAGTGCCTTCCCTATCTCAAACTTGCTGCCGTAAATCCGGTCGATGCCCCTAAAGAGGTCTTCTTTTACCTTGGGAAGGCCTATCACATCAACTACCGTTTCGACGATGCCATCAAAAATTACAACGAATTCAAAAAAACTGCATCCGCTTCCTTGCAAAAGAAATTGGGTGTTGACAGAGAAATAAAAGCGTGTGCATACGGCAAATACCTGATGAGTAATTTAACCGATCTCATCGTGCTAAACAAAAAAGAACTGGCAGAGGCTGATTATTTTAGAAGTTACAACCTGGAGGAAATGGGAGGTAAACTCATCGTGAAACCCGAGGAGTTTAAAACCAAAATTGATAAGAAGAAAAAAGAAAACTCTGTTATCTTTCTAGCCACAGGCAGTGATGTTGTGTACTTCAGCAGTTACGGCGACAACACAGAAACCGGCCGAGATATCTACACAGCCGTTAAACAAATCGATGGCACATATGGCAAACCCGCCAAAGTTGCAGGCATCAATACCGAATTTGACGAAGATTTCCCTTTTTTGCACCCAAATGGAAAGATTCTGTATTTTGCCAGTAAAGGCCATAACGGCATGGGAGGATATGACATCTTCAAGTCACAGTTTAACGAGAATAGCGCATCCTGGGGTCCCCCCGAAAACCTGGAGTTTCCGGTTAACTCGCCCGACGATGACTTTTTGTTTGTTACCGATTCTGCCGGAACTCTCGCCTATTTCAGTACCGGAAGGCAGAGCCCGCCGGGGATGATCGACGTGCTGAAGGTAAAAACCGAAAGAAGGCCTATTGATATTGTTGGGGTGAAAGGAACGGTTGAAAAAGGGCAAGTGGACCATAGTTTGGCCAGCACCATCCTTGTAAAAGATTTGTTTACGGGGACTGAGATCAACACGTATTACGCCGATGAGGAAGGCAATTACGCACTTGAACTTCCAAATGGAGGCAAACTCGTGTTTACTGTTGAAACTCCCGGTATGGAAACCCAATCGGCTCAAGTCACACTTCCTGCAAGCGACCAAATAAGGCCTTACCGTCAAAGCATCACCTACGACAATGGAAAATTAAAGATCCTGAACTATTTCGACGACGTAGTGAACGAAACAAGTTACATGAACTATTTGAATGTCATTGAAAAGAAAGCCAAACTTGAGGTGACGGAAGAAGCGGTGAAGGCAGGAGAAGAAGCACCAAAAGTTGTGCCGGTAGAGCCGCTAGCCATTGGCACCACCAAACCTCAGGTAATTTCTCTCGAAAACAACGGTGCCGGTCCGGCAACTACGGGTCCAAAAAATGGGCTCACTAATAAACAACTTTCGGTAATGGCGAAAGAAGATGCAACGGAATCGCGTGCAGAAGCAGCCCAGCTGCAAAAAGATTCAAAAGATGCCAAAGAACTTGGAGAACAGCAAAAAGCCAAAGCTAATGCCGATTTGGCAAAGGCGGAAGCGGCGCTCACGGCGGCGCAGGAGATGAATGATGAAACCGAAAAAAAACGGGCCCTAAACGAAGCCACTGCGCTGAAGAGTAGTGCCGAATCAGACCAAGTTGTAGCAGAAAAAATTATCGCTTTCAGTGAAACACTTTCACAAGATGCTAAAACGAAAGAAAAAGAAGCCTTGTTGAACGAACAATATGCCGCCGAACTGGAAAAGGCAGTGGCAAGTAAGGACAACAAAGCATCACTTGCCAAACTGGAAGAACTCCAGAAGGAAATTGAAGGGGTATCGAAAAAGGAAAAAGAGTCAGACAACCATATTGCTGAACTAAAAGTGAGCATCGACGAAAAGGAAAAACTATTGTCGGCAACCGAAGAAACAAATGCCGGAATAAAAGTGAATTTGGAAGAGGTGAAGGCAGTGATTGGTCAAAAAGAAACTGAACTGCTTACTACCAAGGGTAAAAAAGACAAAAAAGAGCTGAATACAGAAATTACCGCACTTAAAACGGAGCAGGCTGACAAAGAATCTCAGATCACAAGCAAAAATGATGAGATAACAGCACTCGCATTGGAATTGACCGGTCTAAAAAATGAGTTAGATGTTGCCAACAAAATAAAAGCTGAGAATTTGGCTGCGTCCGCTGAGAGGGCTGAGGCATTATCTCCTCATAAATATACCGAAGTGGAATTAAAAGCCAAATACAAAGGGAAGACAGAGGTCGCTGATCCTACAAGCAGAGCAAGTGTTGAAGAGAGTATTAACCAATTGAACAAGTACAATAAAGATATTGAGAGTTCCATTACCAAATACAAAGCAGATTTGACAGCAAGTAAGAAAAAAGAGGAGAAACAAAAAATTACAAATGAGATTTCTGCCCTACAAGCTGCAAAAAAACAAAATCTAGCACAAATCTCTTCCAATTTTAACCGGGTTACCGCACTCAAAAAACTGGAGACTCAGGACAATGTAGTGGCAGAAAACAATTCTACCTACCTGCCAATCGCCACCCAAAATCCCAAAGAAGCAATTGTACTGCTCAACGAACTTTCAGCCGATTTGGCCCAAAACGAGAAAGTGAATTTTGAAGCGATACCATTCACTAACCCCGAAGCACAGAGTAAAAAAGAGGAAGCCGTACAAAAACTTAACGAGGCGATTGAGCAACAGAATAAACTTGCGGAAAACATAGCGACCTCCAAAGCGGTGATTGGTACCATCGATACCCTTCCAAAAAAGCCGGTAGTTACCACCCAAAAAATTTATAAAGAAGTAGAAGTTCTTGAAACACAGTCGCGCGATTTGAGAAAGAAGGCGACTTCGGCAAATGGTGCTGAAAAAGAAAAGCTTCTGGCGCAGGCCAAATCGATAGAAGAAGAGATCCAGGATAAGAACATTGAAGCCGCAGAAATAACCAAGAACGATAATACAATGATTATCGCCACCAATAAGGAAAACATTCAAAATTTGCTGAAGCTTGATAAATTAAGCGATACTGAAAAAGAATCTGCAAAAAAACTGAGCGACGAAGCCGTTACTGCATTTAGGAGTGCTGTTGACATAAGGGCTGAAGGGAATTCCCTTACCAACAAGGGTGCCAAACTCGGTTCGTTTAGTAATGCCGAAGAACAGGAGGCGGAGGCCATCCTGAAACAACAGCAGGCTATTGAAATCTTGATGAGGGGCAATCCTGATTATGTACTCAAACCAATCATAACTTCTACTACTGCATTATCGGAGGAGAAAAAGGGACCCGATCTGGATTCCAATCTTATTGCCGTTAACAGTGGAATAGCTGAGATTGCAGCCATCAAAGTGCAGTCGTATCGAAAACTTTATGAGGCTAACGACCTCGAAATAAGCGACGTAAATTCTAAAGTGAAAAAGAACGAATCCCTGACAGAGAAAAATCCGGCACTTAAAACGGAACTGATTTCGGGAAATAAAAAAACAGAAAACGCCAGAAAATTTTATCAGGATGCAGAAAAGTCAATCAAGGTGAATGACCAGTTGAATTATTTGATCTCGGCAGTAAAACAACAAAACTTGGCTCTTCAGCAGCTCAACACACTCAATACCTCACTTGAAGATCTGGCCTTGCACCCTCCCAGTACAGCGTCTGAATCTAAAACAACAGGGGTAAAAGAGAAGGAGAATATCACGCCAACCGAAGTTGTGAGTGTAACTGAAGTTACAGCCTCAAAACAAACAAAACCGGAGGTTGGGGTTTCTGCTTCTGCTAAAATTATCAGTATTCTGGATCTGGCCATCAAAGACACAACCACCGATGATCTCATTCATTATTACGACTCCTATGAGCCCCAACTGAGCAATCCTGAAGCCAATGCCTCAGCCCAATCGTCGTTGAGCAAATTGAAAGACATGGAAGCGCAGAACAGGGATTTAAAAGAAGCCCTGGCAACTGCCACTGATGATGGTGAGTCGGGAGACGGCTTACCTGTTGACCCTGCCCTGTTCAGAAAACAAGCTGATTCGCTGCTTGCTGAGTCGGAAGACATTATGGAGGATGCAGAGGACGCTAAAAAAGAAGCTGCAGGAAAAAAAGGAGAAAACAAACAGAAATTACTCAACGAGTCAAAGGAGCTGCAGAACCTGTCGGAAGAAAAGATGTTTGAATCTTCAGCCTTTATTCAAAGGGCCAATGAAGCCGACTATAAATCCAATTCGATAGCCCTTACTGAATTGCTGGATAAATTGAATGCTGAGGACCCTGCCCTGGCTAATGAATTGAGTGACCGACGAGCGAGTTACGAGCCTCTTAAAAGTCAGATCAAAAACCTGAGGATCGACGCAAACACCCTCCAAAATAAATCAGCAAGATTGGGTGCGATTGGCAATGCAGAAGAAAAAGAATCAGAGTTGATTCAAAAACAAAATGAACTACTTACCATCCTAAAGAAAAGATATCCCGACTATGAGGTGAAGCCCTATGTGGCCGAAAAAACAACCTCTCGAAGTGATCTACTGAAAAAAAGAACAGAATTACGCAACAGTCAATACGAGGAACTTACAAATTTGATTAATGCGTTTAGTCTTGAATTTGAAGCCTTAAAAACGCAAGTGCCGGCGACAATAAGTACCGAGCAAGAGGCGGTGAAGAAGAATGCGGAAGAGCTAAATGCAGAGTCGAAAATGTTACTCATAAAATCTGTGTCGGTCACCGAAGAGCATGAAAAGATTAAAATGCTGACTCTTTCCTCCAAGTATGGTGGCACAGCCGTTGACCAGCTAAGCAGTTTGATTAGCGGTAAAACACCTGCGTCGGTAGCCGCCAACGATACAAAAGCGCTCGAAGAAATTGGAAAATCGATCAATGCCTCCGGTTCAAAAAAGAATCCTGTTGCGGTGACAAAAACCAAGGTTAAATCAAGTACTGTGAAATCGCAGAGCAAGGTCGATGGCCTTGAAATTGTTGAAGGGAATGCCTACTCTAACGCAAAACCTATACCTGTGGATGCACCTATTGAAAGTGGCTTGGTATTCAGAGTTCAAATAGGTGCGTTCAGAACCCAGATTCCCAACAATGCCTTTAAAGGCTTGAGTCCCCTTAACGGTGAAACTACACCAAGCGGTTACATTCGTTATACTGCCGGCAATTTTAATAAAGTAGAAAATGCCAACGCGGTTAAGAACGACCTAAGAGGTTTAGGCTACAGAGATGCATTTGTGGTGGCCTATCTCAATGGAAAACGAATTACATTGGGAGAAGCCATGGTGCAATTAGGGGAACAAGGAATTACCGTGGATCCAAATGCACCTCAAACGGCCGGCATTACCTCAAATTTGAATATTCCGAAAGCAGCAACAAATGCTGAATTGCAGGAAGCAGTGGCAGTAACAAAGGAATTAGAGAAGATTAACGGTTTGTTGTACACCATTCAATTGGGTGTATTTACCAAACAGGTCACGAGCACACAATTACTCAATTTAAAACCCATTTTCTCTGAGCAACTCACTAACGGACTGTACCGCTACACTGCCGGCATTTATAATTCTTCCGAACGCCTTTTTGCCGATAAAAGCAAAGTAGTTGATCGCGGTTTAAGAGATGCTTTTGTATCGGCCTATCTCAACGGCAAGCGTATTCCATATAACGAAGCAAAAGCACAGCAGGAAAATGATGCAACGGTGACGATGGAACCCGAAAATCCAATTGTGTTCCCCGCCTCACAGGGTCCGGAAGTTCCTGCCTCAGGTACTCCGGTGATGCTGGATCCAGCCGTGAAACCTTTCACTAACAATGTAACCACTTATCCTGAAGCCACAGCTGAAAACGGAATTAAGAACGGGGAGGAAGGAGTAAGCTATAAAGTTCAAATAGGTGCTTATAGTAAGCAGGTGCCTGAAGATATAGCGGCAAAGTTTCTTAGCATCAAGACCTGGCCGGTGGAAAACAAACAGATCAATGCGCTCTATATATACAATGTGGGTAATTTTTCGGAAGTGAAATTTGCGCGCAACTTAAGAGATGAATTAAAAACGTTGGGCATGACAGATGCTTATATTACTGTGTACAGGGATGGAAGGAAAATCTATGGCGTAGAAGCGGAAAACCTGTTGAGATAATATTTTTTCAGAAACCAAATTCGTCCTTTTTAAATTGCTTGCCCAATAATCAGTTGCGGTACTTTCCCATAATCTTTAACAGGTGCTTCAGCTTGTCGGTTTGAATGAAATCGGGATTCATTTGAAGGGATGTTACATTGTCTTGCTCCCTTTTTTGATTGAATAGAGCAATTCTCAAATTATTTTCATGTGCAATTTCGATTTGCTCTTTAGTGATTTTAAACATGTCAAACGTCATCCCAAACAGGTTTAGAGATTTAGCAGTAATCAAACCAATCTCAAAATTGGTGGTATATAGAAAAAGTCTCAATTTTGCGTTTTTGCTTTTTAAAATAGCAAGAAAATCAGGATTAGTGCTTTCAATCAAACACTTCCCTAACAGATCCTTTTCGATTAATTGCGCAATTAACACGTTGGCAAAAGCATTGAGGTAGGCCAACTCACTATTTCCATTGAGTTTGCACTCAAGGGTCAACATATTCTTTTCGCTAATATTTAGTTTTTCCAACAAATCATGAAAACGAATCACACGAATGTTTTTGTGTACCGTAGAGGTGTATTCGCAGGTAAGATCGGTAGAAAGGTGATCGAACAACACGCCGTGGCAGGAAGTCGCTTCTTCAAGTTTCTGACTGTGATATACAAAAAGAACACTGTCTTTACTCATTTGCAGATCCATTTCACTGCCATCGGCTCCCATGGCAATGCACTTGCTGATTGATTCGTAGGAATCGAGGGGGTAAAGTGAATGGATGCCCATGCCTCCATGCCCAAATATGGTAATTGTATTGCCGTTAAGATTATCCGTTTGCCATACCGAAGCGTCCTTTTTGCAGGACAACGTGCCTATTAAAACAAAACATAAATATAAAAGTGCATTTTTCAACAAGTGCTAAATTAAAAAACTATTCCATAAAAAAGGGTCGACCTGTGAGGGTCAACCCTTTAAAAAGCTTGCACTTGAAATCAAATGAGTTCCACACTTCGTTTTATGAATTCGGTGAGTTTTTCTCCTTTCAGGAGTCCTTGCGATAATAAAGCGAGATCGGCAGTTTGTTTTGCGAGGATCCCTTGTTTCTGTTTATCAGCCTCCGCCAATATTTTCGAAATCAGCGGGTGATTTGAATTCACCACAAGATTGTACATATCGGGCATGGTGCCATAAAAACCCATGGCTCCTCCCCCACCCAACTGGTTCATGTCTTTCATCCTTCGCATAAATTCCGGACGCGTAATGATCATGGGTGAATCCTTTTCACTCAGGTTCTCGAAAACTACGGTGAACTGATCCTTACTGATTACGCCCTCAATAATTGGCTGAAGTTCCTTTTGCTGATCTTCGCTTATTTTACTTAATGTATTTTCGTCTTTATTAATGAGTTTGTCAATTGTATCCGCATCTACCCGCACAAAACCGGTATCTTTCAATTTACTTTCTAAATGATTGATGTAATGCGGGTCGATCATGGTTTCCATCAACAAAACCTCATACCCTCTGTTTTTTGCCGCATCAATGTAGGCGTGCTGTTCCTGTACATCGGTGGCGTAAAGGTAAATCAACTTCTTGTCCTTGTCGGTTTGAATGGGTTTTACCAGATTTTCAAACTCCTCGAACGTAAAATATTTGTTATCGGTAGTTTTTAAAAGCGCGAATTTCGAGGCTTTTTCATAAAACTTTTCATCGCTCAGCATTCCGTATTGCACAAAGATTTTAATATCGTCCCATTTCTTTTCAAAATCGCCACGGTCTTTCTTCGAGATCTCCTCGAGCTTGTCGGCTACCTTTTTGGTGATATGTCCCGAAATCTTTTTTACGTTATGATCGGCTTGCAAATAACTTCGACTCACATTTAAAGGGATATCCGGACTGTCGATCACCCCGCGTAATAAGGTTAAAAAGTCGGGAACGATGTTTTCTACATTATCGGTCACAAACACCTGATTGGAATACAATTGGATTCTGTCCTTCGGCATTTCCAGCTTATTGCTGAGTTTCGGGAAATAGAGAATTCCGGTTAAACTGAAAGGGAAATCAACATTAAGGTGAATGTGAAAAAGAGGCGGTTCAAATTGCATGGGATACAATTCGCGGTAAAAGTTTTTGTAGTCTTCATCACTCAGGTCACTCGGTTTTTTTGTCCAGGCCGGATTTGGATTGTTGATGATATTGTCTACCACAATTTCTACCTCCTTCACGTCTTCTTCTTTTTCCCCTTCTTTTACCGGAGGCTTTACCCAATCTTTCTTTGTTCCGAATTTGATCTCTACAGGTAAGAATTTGCAATATTTTTTAAGGAGTCCTTCTATTTTACTGTCTTCGAGATATTCTTCGCAATCGTCGGCAATATGCAATACGATATTGGTGCCGCGTTCTGTTCGGTTGCCAATTTCCTCGATGTTGTAGTCGGGGCTTCCATCACAATCCCAATGCACGGCTTTTGAACCTGCTTTGTAGGAAAGAGAAGTGATCTCCACTTTTTTAGCCACCATAAATGCGGAGTAGAACCCTAAGCCAAAGTGTCCTATTACTACATTTTTATCTACTTTATCCTTGTATTTGTTTACAAATTCTTCAGCTCCGCTAAAAGCAATCTGAGTAATGTACTTTTCAATCTCCTCTTTTGTCATTCCAATACCCTTATCTTTAATGGTAATGGTTTTATCCTTTTTATCCACCACAATCTCGATCCGCACGTCTTCTAATTCCACCTTTGCTTCTCCCAATCGGGCCAAAGCTTTGAGTTTTTGCGTCGCATCCACTGCATTGCTTACTAACTCTCTTAAGAAGATCTCGTTATCACTGTATAAAAACTTTTTAATAATGGGGAAGATGTTCTCCGTTTGTACGTTTATTTTTCCTGTTGTGCTCATGTATCTTTGATTTGTTATGATTTTAACAAAAATGATACCACGCTCTGAAAGGGTGACAAAATGGCAATTGATTAAATTTTGTGAAACTTCAATTAACAGTTTACCAACATTAAAAGCCTTGTCATCATTAGATTTTTTTGAAAAAATGACCTCAAAATATCGTATATTTACCTCAAACAATCATAATCCATTTTGACAATAGCATGAAAAAAAATCAGAATCTGATCTCCCGGTTCGGCTCCAGAGCCACCATTTTGAAAACATTAGTGTTAATCTTTGTATTGATGGGACTTTTGCCGACTACTGCGCAACAGTCTTACACCTTTACTAATTGTGGCATGACAGGATCTCTTGGTCCAACCTCAGCCAATACAAGTACCGCGTATTTGCTCACCAACCTAAATGGTTCAGTAGGCATTGGCGGAGGAATTCAAACTTTTACCATCCCCTTTAGTGGAAATTATAGAATAGAGGCATATGGAGCTGCGGGAGGCACCCAATTATATTCACCGGGCTATCTTGGAGGAAGGGGTGCTTTTGTGCAAGGTGATTTTACTTTAACGGCCGGAACGGTACTCAGTATTTTAGTTGGTCAGATGGGCGGCAATACTCAGGGCACGCCGGTAGACAATGCGGCACCGGGTGGCGGTGGCGGATCTTTTGTGTATATAAGTCCAACAAGTCCATTTCCCCTCGTGGCAGCAGGTGGCGGAGGTGGTGGTGGACGTGATCCCGGACTAGTTAGTGCTTCTACTGGATCCAACGGCCATGCCGCTTTTGTTGGCGGGGCCGGCGGACGTGCAGGGAACGGGGGTCAACCTACGACTGGCGGATCTAGTTACTGGGCCGGGGGCGGAGCAGGATGGCTCAGCGATGGCACGGGAGGAAATAATGCTTCAGCTTATGTTTATACAGCTGGGTCAACTGGTGCGCTTGGAGGCAGAAGGCCCGCCAATGGTGGTGCCGGTGGATGGAGATACAGCGATGGAACTGATGAAGGCGGCGACGGCGGATTCGGCGGCGGCGGCGGCGGCGGCTCAGATAATATGGGTACCGGCGGCGGCGGCGGTTTTTCAGGTGGCGGCGGTGCCAGGTCAGGCGGTAACGGTAATCCAACAGGTGGCGGGGGTGGCTCATACAACGGCGGCGCTAATCAGGTGAACACTGCTTCGGTGAATGTGGGTCATGGCAGAGTCATCATAAGAGAACTCTGTTTCATCAGTCTTACGGCATCTACCAGCAATTCACTTGCTCCCTCTATTTGTAGTGGTACTTCGGTAACTTTAACTACAAATGCAGCTACTAATTATACCTGGAGTACAGGTAATACTTCAACTACCAGCATCGTGGTTACACCTACAGTAACAACCACCTATTCAATTGTTGGTACAAGCACCGCAAATTGTCAGGCAGCGAGTTACATTACAATTACTGTATATCCTGCATTACCTACCTTAACGGTAGTAAATACGGGAACAACGGCCGGCGGAGTTTGTCCTGCGCAAGCTGTGACAGTTACTGCCAGTGGTGCTGTGACGTATACTTGGACAGGCGGACTTACCAATGGCGTACCATATGTACCCACCCTTCCGGGAAGTTATACAGTAACCGGCGAAAATGCCTGCGGTACCTCTACTGCGGCTACGTCTGTTTCTATTCATCCTATTCCCACTGTTGGTACGGTTGTGAGTACTCCCACCATTTGCTCAGGTAACCCTGTGAGTTTAACCGGTGTTGGTAATGCAGTTACCTATACCTGGACGGGAGGAATTTTTAACGGAATCAATTTTTTTCCGCCAACAACCGGCAGTTATACGGTAACCGGCACAAGCGCCCTGAATTGCACCAACACCGCAGTGAGTACTATTACGGTGGTAACTACACCGGTGGCTCAGCCATTTTCAGCACCTCCTTTGATCTGTATCGGTAATTCTTCTTCATTAACTGCGGCAGGTGCCACTAACTATACATGGACTACACCAACGGGCGTGTTTAATACCACCTCCATTAGTGTGACACCTACTGTAACCACCACCTATACGGTAACAAAGGCAAATGCCAATTGTGTAAATACACAAACGGTGAGTGTGATTGTGAACATGCTGCCGAGTATTTTTGCCATTGTTACTCCCACGCTTACCTGTGCGAGCAAACCCGCTACCCTTACGGCAGCCGGCGCAGCTACATACACTTGGGCAGCCGCAGGACCACCTGTGTTTACAGTAACGGGAGCCAATCCCGTGGTATCCCCTGCTGTGTCGACCATGTATACAATCACCGCTTCCGATGGCACCTGCGTGAATACAGGCACGGTATTTTTGGCAGTGAATCCAAATCCAACCTTAAGTGTGGTGCCCAGCAGCAGTGTGATTTGTCGCGGTCAATCGGCAACGCTTACCGCAAGTGGCGCCTTGAGTTATACCTGGACCACCCCTTCAGCAACCATTGCCAATGTGTCGATCGTTGAGTCACCTACCAATTCAGTATTGTACACGGTGGTGGGGACCAATACCTTTAATTGTACATCTCCTGTAAGTCAGGTGATCGTGGTCAATCCCACGCCAACACTTCAGGTGTATTCAAACAAACCTTTAGTGTGTATAGGAGCGCCGGCCTCTTTAACTGTATCGGGGGCGAATACTTACCAATGGGATGCTAATGCGAATAATGCCACCACCCCGGTAGCGCAGGTAAATCCGCTTACCACCACCATTTACTCGGTAACAGGATTTATTACAGCAACGGGATGCAACAGCACCAAAACCATCCAGATCAATGTATTCAGTCCCACTTTTGCGGTGAATAATCCTACCTCCAGTTGTTTGGGCGGCACCATTAACCTCATTGCCACGGGCGCTATTTCTTATACATGGAACGGCAATCAGCCATTTCAAACCATTTCGGTATCACCGCCCACCGCCACCGTTTATGTGGTGTCGGCCACCTCACAATCCAATGGGGTAAGTTGTATTAGTTCCAATTCGGTAGGCGTTTCCATTTATGCCAATCCAACCATCACTGCCATAGCACAACGCACCCTCATTTGTAAAGGAGAGTATGGTAACCTTGTGGCAAACGGCGCACAAACCTATGTGTGGAATACCAGCCAAACGGGATCTCTGGTGCCGGTGAATCCAACAGCGGCGCAAAACATTTTTTCAGTCACAGGCACCGATCAAAATGGGTGCGTGGGAACTGCCACGGTGATGCAAAAGGTATCTACCTGTTTTGGAATTAGCGAACAGAGTGCGGCCCAATTGGGCTTGTCGGTCTTCCCAAATCCAAATAACGGAACCTTTACCATTAAATCAACGGTGGATCTTAACTTGACATTGGTGAACGAATTGGGGCAATTGGTGGAAATCATCACCTTGTCATCTGATAATAATCATCAGCATAAACTTGATAACCTAACAACCGGCATCTACTTCCTAATAGGAGAGCATGGAGGTTTCATGGTCAAGGAGAAGGTTGTGATCCTGAAATAAATTAACTAAAGAATAGAAACCTCATCTTAATGGATGAGGTTTTTTTTTGACATGTCACCTACAATAACAGATATCAGTTTTCTAAAAGACTACCTGGAGGAAAAATATTTCATCTATAATTCCAAACAATTCATTGAAAAAGACCCGATCAGTATTCCGCATCTCTTTTCAAAAAAAGAAGACCTAGAAATTTCGGGGTTCCTAACGGCAACCATCTCATGGGGAAACAGAGCTTCCATCATTAAGAATGCCCGGCAACTTATGAATTACATGGATCATGCTCCTTATGAGTTTATCATGGAGCACACTCAAAAAGAACTTAAACCTGTTGAGAAATTCGTACACCGAACTTTTAATGGCATGGACTGCAAGTTCTTTATGCACTCTCTCCGTACTATTTACAAAACTCATGGCGGACTTGAAAAGGCCTTTCAGGTGCCTGTATCCTTGAATGATAGTTCGGTAAAAAATAATATCATACACTTCCGAAAATTATTCCTCGAGCCAAAACATCTTGCGAGAGTTGAGAAACACATTTCCGATCCCGGTAACAATTCAAGCGCCAAGAGAATCTGCATGTTTTTGAGATGGATGGTAAGGAAAGATAAAAGCGGTGTAGATTTTGGGATCTGGAAGTCGATCACACCCTCACAGCTTTGTTTGCCTTTAGACATTCATACAGGTACTGTTGGCAGAGCCCTGGGCCTATTGAGCCGCAAGCAGAATGACTGGAAAGCGGTGGAAGAAATTACAAATGTACTGCGCGGTTTCGACGAACGGGATCCTGTTAAATACGATTATGCCCTGTTTGGTTTAGGCGTAGAAAAAGCATTTGAGAAATTTTAGATCAAAAAAAACGGCACCATAAGTGCCGTTCCAGGAATAATCACCCAATTACTTGGTGTAGTTTTCTCTCAAAGCATAGATCTTTGATGAAATAGATTTAAATTTTTCTTCCGTGAGATCTGTGGGTTGTTTCACGGCGGTAATTTCTTCGTGTATAGGCTTAAGTTTGGCGATCAATTCGGCACAATCTTTTTTGTCTTTATAATCTCCCAAAAGATTGAGAAGATTTCCGAGATGAAAACGTTGGTCCCACAGACGTTTTTTTGCCAAATCCTTATTGCCTGAATCGCTAATCCGATCACCTATTTTGCAATTCAAATAAAGACTTTCTACCCAGCAACCAGCCAGTATGTTGGCGGCCGTATACAAACGTTCGTTCGAGCGCAGGTAAAAATCACTTCTCACCATAATCTCGTCGAGGATGGCAAACAAACTATCTTGGTTATTCATGTTAGACTCTGCTCGTTTGCCCACCATCTTATCCACTGCACCTTTCAATCCTAAACCATCACTAATCATTAAAATACTCTTCATGTACTGCAACACGTCCGCACCCGAATTGCTTGCCATGGCATAGGCCATATCAATGTTATACACCCCCAGATTAATACTTTTTAAGTATTCCGTATTGTAACTATCTGCCTTTTTAGGACTGTTTAAAATAGAATTGTCGTACGAAACGCCCCATTTCACATAATTTTGAATCGTATTTGCGGGAGAGGGCACATTGGCAATCGCAAAATCAAATTTAAATGCCGTGGTATCGGCAACGGCCACCGCTGCGCTATCTTTTGATCCTTCAACAACAGCTCCCTCTTCGCCGGTTTCGGCTTCTTTATGGCCACCGCAAGCGCCCAATAAAAAAACGGAAATTCCAATTACTGTTAATTTTTTCGTTACAAACATAAGGTGTAAATTAAATGACAAAGGCAAAAATAATGTTATTTTCTTAAACACAAAGCAATATTATAGAAACTACTTTAGCGGGGGTTTACTTCTTTTTTGGAACGATCATGCAGGTAAAACGGCAAATGCATGACAGTTCATTGGTATGATCGTAGATCTTGATTTCCCAGATATGAATTTTTCCCCCAATCTTAAGCGGTTTGCAGATGCCTGTGACAGAACCCTCCGATACGGGTTTAATATGGTTAGCATTAATTTCCACTCCTACACCGATAAAAAACTCTCGGTTTATGGCACACCAACTTGCCACGCTGCCAATAGTTTCGGCCAAAGCTACGTTAGCACCTCCATGCAGCATGTTAAAAGGCTGTTTGGTTTTGTCGGTAACCGGCATCGTGGCGATGAGCTCATCCTCGCCCACCTCGGTAAATTTAATGCCTATATACTCTGCCAACGTGTTCTTGCTGAGATTATTTAAAAGGTCTGTGGTGATATCACCGTTCCAAATGTTCATGTGTACCGAATCAGATATTTACGCTAAATTTAAACATTCGTTTGATACAAAAAATCTTCTCAATAGTGATACTATTCAACTTTTTAGGCTTGCCATTGCTCACAAAGGGCCAGCCGAGCAGCAGTATTCATGATTTTACAGTGCGGAGTATTGACGGCGAGCGAGTGGACCTGAGCACGTTTCGGGGAAAAAAAATACTCATCGTGAATACTGCCAGCAAATGTGGCTTTACACCGCAATACAAACAACTGGAGGAATTGTATGAAAAATACAAAGAACATAATTTTGTGATCATTGGCTTTCCGTCTAACGACTTTGGCAAACAGGAACCGGGGACAAATGAGGAGATTAGTTCCTTTTGTGAGCGGAATTATGGGGTAAAATTTCCAATGATGGAAAAAATAACAGTAATAGGCGAAGGCATACATCCCCTCTACAAATGGCTCACCACCAAATCGCAGAATGGCGTAATGAATTCAAAGGTGCGATGGAACTTTCAAAAATACATGATTGATGAGAACGGACATCTGGTGGACTATGTCGTTTCTTGGAAAAAACCAAATTGCCGAAAGATTGAAAAGTGGCTCAGGAAATCGGTTAGGTAGTCGAACCTCAAAAAGTCTTTTTTTTCTTGGGCGCCCGAGCGGGCCACTTCGGGCTCCGCTTCGCTACGGTTTTTTCGGCCGAAAAGGCCGAAAAGAACTACCCCTGCGTGTCCCTGGCGCGAAATCGCCTTTTGTAAAAATTTCAAATAGCTAGGATTTTTAATAATACACTTATAAATATCTGCCAGCTTTAGTTCCCATCATTTAACTTTTCTCCATTCTAAGTCCTTAGTGTTTTCGTTAATGATTCAATATTGATAAGACTTTTGGAGTTTTTGAGGGTCGACTAGGTAGTTAGTGAGAGTCGCCAATAGCCTCCATTTCCCCAATGGCCGTGTGAAAATTCACAAAATCAATAGAATTTGCTTTCAAATACTCAATCAGCCAAACGTACCAATCGAGCCAGGTCTTAAATGAGTGGGAAAAATACCGGTCATGAAAGTCAATACCCAGATATTCCAGTTTTTGGTCAACGGCCTTGTCGATCAATTTTAGCGTATTCTCTTTTGCCTTTACCAGATCGAGAGATTGCCATTTCTTATAATTTTCAATCACCCAGCCATCCATAATCTGAAAGGGGAATTCCCACATTCTCCCAATTTTATAAGGATTTCGGAACGAATGTTCGGTGCTGTCATAGCGGTATCCTGTATCTTGTAATAATTGAAAGGTGCGATCAGAATTGCGCACATAGTGCATCCGAATTCCAAAATGGGGAAGGTGTGTTAATGACTCAAAAAGATCGCGTTCCTGTTTCATGTTAATGGCATTGTCAAATTCAATACCGTGAAGGCCCAATTCGCAGTTCCTGCTTTTCATCTGTTCTATCCACAACATTGCGGCAGTATTGCCGTAATTAAGTCCTATTCCTTTATTAACTGCAATAAAAAAGGAAGACGGTAACTGATGAATATTATTAAAGGTGATTAACTCATCGATATTTTGCCACTTGTTTTTAAAAAAATCAGACCAACGAAGCGTGTACTCTCTCATTGAAATCTTTCCGCTGAGCAACTCAATGTGCATACGCGCCATGTATTTTGGGATGATCATATCTCTGAAAAGATGCTCCCAAACTGTGATGTGGTCTATATCGTGCGAAATGATCGCTTTCATGTTTTTACGGCTTGTAGAAATGATTTACTGTTTTTTAAGAAGAAGTAGTGGTCTTAGCATCCAACTCACCTTTTCAACGCAAAAATAAGGAGTAAGGGTGCCCCCAAATTCTCTGAAATATCGTTCAATAGAGGCATTCATTGACCCTTCAAAGTCAAACCACTTTAATCCAAGTTCTTTTGCTTTTATAATGCTTTGCCACATGCAGGACACCCCTGCTCCATGGTGTTTATTTGCGGGTTCCAAACCGCCAAACAAGTAAACTGCTTTTTGACCATCAACGATACAAAACGCGGCACCGGCGGGCTCATTATTTTGGTATGCCACAAACGCAAACGAATTGTTTTCATCAGCGAAATCAAAAAGGATGGATCGCAGGATGGAAAGATTTTTTGCCACATGATTCCGCTCCAGCGATTTTACAATTAGGGAATATACCAATTCATGATTGCGGGTTTGCTGAATTATCAAGCCATCTTTTTCGGCTTTGTTCAGGCTTTTTCTTTTTTCAGATGATAAATTAGCGTGAAGTTCTTCCTGACCTTGAGAGAGATTGATGAGATAAGAATAGCGAGTTTTAGCAGTGTATCCTTTCCAGGTGAATGGCTGAGTGTCAATCACCGTTGCCGGAAAATTAAGATTCAGATACGGCACGTGAAGCGCATCAAAATAGGCCGCCAAAGTGGTCATCACCTCTTTATCGAAGGAGTTTCTCCCCACAACCGACTCGGAGGGATTGATATAAAACAATTCTACATCCGGAGCAAAAGGGGGCGTAATTACAAATTTTAGAACAGATTTGCGGAACCGGTAATAAATAAAACAACCTATTACATCGTTATTGTTATTGAAAATGGCACATTGAAAAATAGACTGTTCGTTGTAAATTCGCAACCATGCCTCTGAATTAAAGGTGAGCTGATGCTTCTCAACAAAACTCTTCAATTTTTGGAAATCGGCCGAATTCTTATGTATTTGTTCAATTTTCAAAACAACTCTCTTTTCTTAAATTTCAACAGCATTTCAATGGGCAGTTTTGCCTTGTTAACGGTATAGTAGGGTACTAATTCGGGACCGAAACTTCGGAAGAACTTTTCAACTCCTTTCAACATAGACCCTTCAAAGTCGAAGGTTGTACACGCCTTTTCCTTTGCCAGTTCAATGCTTCGTTGCACCAATAGATTATTTACGCCGGCAATTTTAGTTACTTTACTCAGTCCCCCAAGCAAATAATAACACGTTTGCCGGTCATGCACGCAAAATACCGTGCCCAAAATTTCATCACCTTTTTTAGCGGTTACACTAAAAGAGTTCTCGTTAGAAGAGAATTTTTTAAAAATAGACTTTAGTTCATTTTTGTAGATATTGGCTCCGGTGGAACTGAGTGACGTCAAAAAGAATTGGTTTAATTCTGTTCCCTCCAAAATATTCTCATGTATTGTCACCTGCTCTTTGAGAGCCTTATTGATTACATTTCTATTTTTAGGATCAAAATTAGTTTTGATTTCTTCCATCGATCTCTTTAGATCAATACGGTACGTATAATTGGGAATAACTTTAAATTTGTTCCAGATGAAAGGCTGAAAATCAATAATTGCACTGGGAAATGCCAAAACGACCAGAGCTGCATTTTCACGTTGTATATAATTACACACCTCTGTAATCACCTCTTTTGAGAAATTATTTCCCGACGATCGGTTGGTGCTTTCGGAAATAAAAAACAAACCACAATGTGGCGTATAAGGTGGCAATTTCAAAAAATTGAAACCATATTTTTTTGTTTTCAAAAAGTAAAATCCGCCAATGAGCTGAAGTTCGTCCTTAAATATTCCAACGGCCGTAAGGGTGTCGCCATAAACTGACAACCATTTCTTACTCCCGAAAACGCCAATGATTTTCTCGGCCGCTTCGGCATATTGTTCTATGTTAATTTGCTTTAAGATCAATTTCTTTTCCTTTTTTGGCTATAAGATCAGTGTAAATCGCCATCATCTGATCCAAATTGTTTTTCCAATTGTAATGTTCGCTGATATGTTTACGAGCATTCGCAGAAATTTCGTGATAGGTTTTCTCATCACTGATGAGCAATTCAATGGCTTCACTAGTTTGTTCCATGTTTCTCACCTCCACTTTTAAACCTACAGAATTGTCCTTCACTATTTCATTGAGCCCCCCTACGTTGGTCACTACCACCGGTTTTCCGCAGGCCATAGCTTCGGCTACCGACACACCAAAACTTTCGTATTCGCTGATGTTCACCAACACATCCAGCATATTATAATACCTATTTACGTCGGCAAAGGGAATTCTACCGGTGAACACCACACTTTTTGAAAGTTGCTGTTCCTCCACCAGCAACTTGAGCTTAGCTTCTTCAGAACCCTCTCCCACTATCAGTAATTTCAGAAAACGGTATTTCTTATGCAAATTCGCAAAACTCCTAATCAAGACGTCAATATTATAAATAGTTTCAAGCGGCTTGATGCTTCCTATCACAAAATCTTCGTCCTCAAAAAGTGATTGCACCGGGGTGGGACAAAATTGATTTAGGTCAATACCGAAAGGAATAATAGACACCTCTTTTTGTATAATATCCTGAATACAGTCTTTAATAGTTTGCGAGGTCGCACATAGGGCATCGGCCTTTTTAAAATTATACTTGAGGAGTGATTTTGCTACAAAATTTTTGTTTGGAAACTTCATCACGTCGGTGCCCCAGCTCGAAATCACAAAGGGATGAAAATTACACAAAGCTCCCACGAGGCCATAACTTGTTGCGTAATGTGCATGCAATACATCGGGCTTAAAGTGTTTGATAATCTTCTTCAGAATACCCACGTACTTGAGGTAGGCCAGTTTGGTGACCATGCTCTCGGCATTGATCTTGTTTTCGGGTTCATAAAAAACAGTGATGTTCTCATGAGAATACCAATCGTAACTTGCCTTATTAAAACTGAAAAGTCCTATCTCTACCCCTCTTTGCGCTAGTCCGAGTGCCCACTTTTCGGTATGCTCACTGTAGGTATCTGACAACAAAAGTACTTTCATTGGATTTGGAGATGGATGACATTAATTATTTGGAGCCTCACGAGCGAGTTGATGTTAATAAAGTACGATTCATACAGACTGTAATTCGGAAATAATATTAATTCTAGGGTTTCCATTACTAAATTCTACCGGGTAAAAACAAATGGAAAAATAGTTAAAAAACACAGGACAAATATAAGAAATACTGAGCATTGCATGTGTTTTTAATAGTATATTTATGACCCGTGCGAATCACGAAAATTGCATACATCACCGAAACTGCGCCGGGAGACAAGCATGCCTGGTCGGGTACAGTTCACTATGTATACAAAGCTTTACGCGAAGCCGGATTTAACGTTATTGCATTGGGGCCGGGCCGACCGGTTTTTATACGATACCTTTTGGCAGTATTAAATAAGATCTCACTATTTTATTTTAGGAAACGATTCGACTACAGGCATTCAAAAATCTATTCGCGCGCTTTTGGACGACTCTTTAGTAATAAACTTAAACAGGTAGATTACGATTGCATTGTATTGTGCGGAAGTACAGAGATTGGTGCCTATCTCAAGGCGGACAAACCTGTGTATTACATTCTGGACAGAACCATCGAAGGAGCTATAAATTATCATACTATTTTGAGCAATCTTTGGAAGTTCTCAGAAAGACAAAGTATTTATACCGACAAGAAAGCCATGCTCTCCTCCACCAAAGTCTTTTTTTCTTCACAATGGGCAGCCGATCACGCCAAACAAAAGTATCAAATTCCGGAAAGAAAAATAAGAGTTATTCCATTTGGTGCCAATTTGGATAAGGTTCCCGACCGTGCCACTGCATTAAAGGAAAAAACTAAAAAAGAGTGGAAACTCTTGCTCATTGGTACCTACTGGCTTAACAAAGGAGCTGACATTGCCTATAATACACTTCTAATTCTATTGCAAAATAATGTCAACGTGTCACTCACGGTTGTTGGATGTACGCCCCCGGAAGACCTAAAACACAAAAATCTCACCATAATTCCTTTTGTGGATAAAAATTCAGTAGAGGGGCTGAAAACACTTTGGGATCTTTTTCTCTCGCATCACTTTTTTATTTTACCAACTCGATTTGATTGTACCCCTATCGTATTCTGCGAGGCAAGCTCCTTTGGTTTGCCGATTTTATCCTCTCACACCGGAGGGGTTGAAGGGCATATCAAGGAAGGGGTGAACGGGTTCTTGATCTCCCACGAAGATAGTGGCGCAGCTTATGCGCAAAAAATAAGTGAGATTATTAACAAGCCGGGAGTGTATGAACAACTTTGCCTATCAAGTCGGGATTTTTATGAAAGTCAATTGAATTGGGCACATTGGACCAGCGAATTTTCAAAGGAAATTAAAGCTAATTAAGTTTAAGTACTTTTTGGTACTTCGAAACAAACGTCCTTCTGTCAAATTTCTGCTCCGCATAGGCACGTGCAGAGTCCGACATCTGAGTCAGGTTATATTTGCTATTCGTAATTTCCGTTAGTAGTTGAAACAGATCAAGCACCACCTCTTCACCCGCATGTTTGTAAGAAAGAAGTCCGTTTACGGTATGCTGTATATGAAAAGGTATGTCGCCAACAGCGGTCGACAAGGGAATACATCCGTGGACCATCCCCTCTGCCAAGGTGAGAGGAAATCCCTCTGATTCGGACGTAATGATTGTAAAATGGGCTCTACCATAAATCCCCGACAACTTTTCTTCGTCCATCACAATGCCCTCCGATTTAAGATTTTTAAGTTGTTCATAGTTGGGCCTTTTGTTTAAAGGACCAACACATACAAATTCAACCGGTAAATTTCTCTTCTCACAGAGTGCAGCCAATTCAAAGACAAGTTCTACACGCTTTTCAGGGGTGTCTCGCCCCACATAAAGTACCCGAAAAGGAGGACCCTCTGAACGAGTTTCTTTCACAGCGGGCCTATCAACAAAATTATAGATTAGGTTTAATCTGCTGGTAAACGCCTCAGAAACCTGATGGTGCTCATAAAACTTAATGGTCTTCTGCAGCGCCGCATTACTTATAAAAATGCGTTCATTGCAGCGCAGGTAATTGGGCAGGTAAGTCAGGGCAAATTCTCTGTCGCGATCATAATCAAAGTCATGCGTGAGATCAACTGCATACACGGAGGGATCTAATTTTAATAGGAGATCGTAGAAAAAGAGATTATTGCAACCAAACACCACCGCGTCTTTCACCGAATGAATTTTATTAGAAATAAGAATTTCGTTTTTTGCAGAGAAAAAAGGATGATAAAGGGCCTTCGACACCCTAAGGAGCGTGCAATGTTGGCCAAATTGCTCAGCATAGTCGCCGGTATCATCAAGGCCGGTAATAAACACAAAAGGCTTCTGAGCCTGTGCAAGTCGTGTGATGCCGGCATGCACCTTCTCAGCGCCTCCAAGGTGAGAATAAGGAAAAAATAGAAAATGGGTACTGTTTGCGGAAGCCAAAGCACTTTTCAACAACTTACTTTGTTTATAGGCTTGCCGCAGACTGATGGTAAATAACCATTTTAATTTTCTTACATTCAGACTGAGAATCTTCTTTTTCACATAATAACCCAGATCCTTGTAAATTGTAAAACCTGTTTTAAGTACAAAATAATTTATCCTGAACTGTGCCAATGAACCACCTACAAATTTCAATTTTACTGCTGCTGATTTTAATTGGGAAGAGACTCGCTTTTTATACAATTGCGTTATTGACGTCTGGTGAACGCGATACTTTAAAAGCACCTCCTTCGTTTTTTCGATGCGTACTTTATCGCGCACCAAACGCAGCCAGAGATCCCAATCTTCACTTCCTTTCTGACGTGGACTAAATAAATACTTCGAGAGGAGTTCGCGTTCAATCATTATGGTTGGATGTGCGATGCAATTCTCCCAGGGAAGAGTAGTCACCATTTCTTGGTAGGTCGATGAATTTCTATCAGCTGGCCAGAAACCGGTTTCCCTTCCAAATTCGTTAATCATTACAATGGGGGAGCAAATCATTTTTGCCTTTGGGAATTCCGAAAAATAGTGCAATTGCAACTCAAATCTTCGTGGATCACAAATATCGTCGTTGTCCATCCGCGCAATGTAGTTTCCCTTAGCTAATAGCACGGTGTTGTTGAGTGTGGCGATTAATCCAACATTTGTTTGATTTCGGATGTACACGATCCTGCGATCGGTATACGAGAGAATAATCTCCTCGCTACGATCTGCGCTGCCATCATTTACCACTATAAATTCAAAATCGCTGAACGTTTGATTCAAGACACTATCCATCGCCTCTCTTAAATACTTTTCAGCATTAAAAACAGGCATAATTACAGATATTTTTGGGATTGAACCCTCCTTCATTCCTTTAATCTAGTTTAGATTGTATTCATACAAACTCTTACCTTCTGATCCAGTTGCTGCAATAAATATCAGGATTAAAGTTAGGCTCCCGGAACCAGCTTTTAGGGGCAATTACCATTTTCTTCTCATTTTTGTTTAACCAAGCCGACCACCAGCTGTAACTGCTATTAGCAATAATATTGTGGTTGCACTCTGCCATTAAGAAAAGATCGGTAGCGGCATGTGCACTTTTCGTTTCAACAAATATACAATTTGCCAAACTGCCAAAGTTTGACCTGCACCAGCCAATGTCGTCGCTAAAAATAAAAAATTCGGGCAGCTCCACCCTACTCTTAACATACAAAATTGCAGCATCGTAATAATTCATATCACAAACTCCGTGAAACTGACTTGCTTCCGCGTGATTCACATAATCACCCCGGCGCACATGAATAGCAACTGAATTTGAAGAAGACTGAATTCGCTCGCGTAATTTTGTTTCGTCGGCCGAAAACTCAAAATTAGGCGTAAATTCTTCTAGCAGCAGCGAACGAATTGGTATGAAATATAGTTCCGATTGCCAAAAGCCGTTCAAATAAGCAGAATTCCCTGTTTGTAAAAATGCTTCGTTAAAACGGTGCGTATCGCTAAGAATTGTTGTCTTGCCTCCATGTGAAAAACTTCTCAAAAGTGAACGAAAACGACCTTGGCGAAACGTTTTTAGGATCCTTTTATCCGCAATTATAAGTTTAACATGAAGTTGGTCCAATTCCAATTTTCGTTTTGTGTATTTACCAGCGGGATCAGCTTCCAGAAATCCGGAATCCACAAAAAGGGGCACATCCTGTTTCCATGCTAGAAACCTTCCGGCAGCATATTGAAACATCTGGTTTCCCAGTCCACCCATTAATTTAGTGACTATCATGCAACAAATTCAAATACATTTGTTCGTACTTTCCGGCTATCACTTCCCACCTGTATCTCTCTTTCCAATTCTCAAAGGCTTTCTCCGACATGGTGGCCATTTTTTTCTTGTCGGCATAAACGCTGTTCAACATCACAACGCCCTCTTTCATACGAACATGACTAAATCCTTTTTCATCTTTCGAAGTAGGAAGGATCAGCCCACCTTCCGTCCATTCAGCAATTTCGGCCGAATTTCCCACATCGGTTGCGAGAAAAGGAAGTTTAGCTGCCGCGCATTCAAAAAGTACGATTGGGGAACACTCTACATTGGAAGGAAACAGAAACAGATTAGATTGTTTATAGGCTGCTACAGTAAATGAACGCGGAAAAAAGTTGAAAATAATTTTCTTTCCCAAAAACAACCTTCCTTTAACATAAAGCCAAGCCAATGAAGCGTTATGGAGGTACTGTTTCCAAAAGCCCTTATAATTATGCCCAATCATGAGCAGCGTGGTACGTTTGATCTTTGACCGGAGAAATAGCTCCACAGTTTCTCTGTGACCTTTAATGCCGGTGTAAGAACCCACCATGAGAATTAAAAAATCGCTTGCAGGAATACCAAGTTCTTTTCTCACATCAGGCAAATCTTCTTTTAGAAATTCATCGGCTGCCGCTCCATTTGGAATTACTATAATATTTTTTACCTTGTTTTCTCTTGCAAAATTTATATCCCTGTAATCATTACTCAAATACACGTTCATGTCATAATCGTGAATTCGCGCTTTCATTACCTCAAAATAATTTGTGTAGGCCGGATCATAAAGTGCCGAATAGCCGGTAGGAACCATTACCTTTTTTGCGTGTATCTTTTTAAGGACCGGTAATGCCAGATCAGTGGCCCATTGTTGTGCCGCGAAAAAAGTAATCACATCGCAAGAGGTAGCCAGCAAAAAATCTACATACGCTTTTTCTTCAGGACTCGTGGCCTCTTTCGGATTTCCGGTGATTGCAAATGAAACGACCTTCACGCCATTGTAACTGCCCAATGTTCGGTCATTGTGTACTCTAGTAACCACTGTGACGTCATGACCCATTTTGACGAGTCGCTCCGAAAGTTGTTTTACAACTTCCGGCATACCGCCTATTGCGGGATAGTAGGATTCAACGCAATGAATAATCTTCATTCAATACTATTATATTTTTTGCAACAGTTCAACGCCCTAAACTTAGTCATTTATAATTTCCGATTGAAGTCCTTGGAGCTTACTTTCGATTTTTAACAGGAGTACTTTTAATGGGCTAGTTTTGAATTTTTCCCTGTTGAATATATTTAATCGGTAGCGGACGATCTTCAGGTATTGATTTTTTCTTTCTTCCACTCTCAACTTCTCATCCGGATATAAATTGTAGATCTTATCGGCAATCAATTTCATTCCATTTTCTAAACTTTTTGCAGACGTGCCCGAATAGAGATCATAATTAGAATGGAATAAAGCTAACACATCATTCAACACTTCCTCTTTTAAACCAAGGAGTTGTTCCAAATTTGCTTTGCCTTGCTCAAATAGGGCGTGCTCGCTAAAATTGGACAGGTTTTTAGAAAGACCTTTTTCATGATGCCGATAGTCCACCAGCACCTCCGAAAGATTTGCCACATCACCCCGAGACGCCATGCGTGACCATAGGTCATAGTCTTCGTAGGCGTTTCGATCAGGGTTATAAACTCCAATAAGATCTGTGACTTCCTTTCTAAACATCACGCTGCTGTGCACAAAGGGATTATTGAACAACAAATCAAATTTGAGGTCTGCAGGATGTGTTGCATGGTTATGGAATTTCATCTGCTGCGAGCCCTTCTCAACAATCTGCGCTCTGGTTCCTAAAAGAAGGATATTGGAATGAAGTTCTAAAAAATCAACTTGTTTTTTAAGCCTTGTGGGATGTGAAATATCATCCTGATCTTGTCGTGCAATAAATGTTCCCTTAGCAAGGGAAAGTCCGGTATTGAGTGTAGCTCCCAGTCCTTGGTTCACTTGAGAAATATACCTGACCCGGGAATCGTTATAAGACAAAATTACTTTTTCAGAATCATCGGAAGAACCATCGTTAATAATGATGAACTCGAAATTGGAATACGACTGCGTAAGAATACTCTTAATGGCTTCTTTTAAGAACTCCCCCGCATTATACACAGGTAATATGACGCTTACAAGAGGCTCGGTCATGCGGCTTTAAATCTTGATAAAAACAAGAGCCATCGAAAGATCCATTCGGGTTTGGGCGTTTCAGAACCCATTTCACTTATTTCATGAAAGGAACCAAGTTGGTACCAAGAGAATAGATTTCTAAAAAAAATTCGATATTCACGTTTCGGAAATTCACCGGCAAATGTTTTGTTATAGAGGTAACAATACTCTCCAATTTGAATTTTTTTGTTAACAGAAGCGGCTGTGACCTGAGTTGGTAAATTAGTTGTATTTACAATCAAAGATTCATGAATATAAGAGTACGTTGGATTTGCATTTAATGAACGCATATAAAAATCAATATCTACCAAATAACTGATTTTCTCATCAAAAGTTATGGTTTTGTTTGCTCTGAACATCATCGCCGACGGCGCCCCAATTTGATTATTCATGAACAGAACTGTGCTATCCTTTTGCAGTTTTGACAAAAAATCATCGCTTGGTTTGGCTACCCTGCTGGTTTTGTTTTGAACATCGTAAACTTCCGAATCACAAAACACAAAATCAGATTGGACATTTTCATCTAATGCCCTGACAAATGCAGACAAACTTGTTCGTTTCGAAAACCAATCATCGTGGTGCATTATTTTAATATAATCACCCTGCGCCTGGGAAATCGCGTGATTCCAGTTTGCGGGAGAACCCAAAGGAACCTTGTTTCTTGAGTAAGAATACACTAATTTTTTGTTCGCGAGCAGTTCCGTCACCAGGGCCTCCACGTCACCCGAAGTGGAATCATCACTCATGATGATCTCATAATCAGTAAAGTCCTGATTCAAGATCGATTCCAGGTTTCTTCTTAAAAACTCAGTTTGATTGAAGCAGGGAATACATATTGAAACCTTGACTTTCATGTGTTTATGGTTTAATAATCAAACCCTGACAAGTAGGAAGAGGGAAAACGAGGAGTCCTTTGGATTTCGCGAATTTATCGTGCGCCAACTTCTGATTCAAACATCCCGGATAGCCGTAATCGTCGAGCACAATGATAGCGCCACTCACCAGCTTATCCCAAAAATATTCCATCGCGGCAATTTCAGGAACTTCGGTATTCATGTCGATTGACAAAAACGCGATCTTCTCTGTCTTTACCAAAGGTAGAGTTTCAGGGATGGGGCCTTTTACCAGTTCTACATTATAATTTTTGAAGGTGTTTTTCACATTCTCATAAAGACTGCCCATGCTACCGTAACCCAGTTTCTCATTTCGCGTCATTTCGTATGCTGAACTGTACTTTGGGTCGAGACCTTCAAACGTATCCATTAAATAATACTTTTTATTTAATTTTTCAAAAGAAACAAAATGCGTGATGGCCCTTGTGCAAAAACCGGTATATACGCCACAATCCACAAAATCACCTTCTAACTTGCTAGCATGATGGGCCGCACAGCATAACATGTACACGCGCCATTGAATGTCATAATCTTTTAGAAGATCGCCTCCAATTTCTTTACATAAACGATAGGATTCGGCAAAAAGAGGTTCCTTAATAAAATCGGCATTGTGAAACGTGTACAAAAGATCGTTCTTATATGTGAGCTCAGCTTTTGGAAGCATCACGTAGTCGTCGGGATTAAAATTCTTGAACTGATATAGTTTACTGTAGGTATCAGGAAAAAGTTTCCTGGCAATGCGTTTTAACATCATCTATAATTTTATGGTTTGCCATTTACACAAGGGCCTTACAATGCCCGGGAATCCGAGCGTGTATTCGCCCCTTGCCGAGTTGCCCTTCATGTAATCACGGACAGTAAATGAAACGGCGCTCAGTTCGTGGAAATAAAGTTCATTGGTTTGAATGCGAATGGCTGCTACTCCCACTGTTACTAATCCTTCAGCCAGCAAATTGGGCTCTATCCACATGGTGGCACGATAAATTCCCTTCTCACGAGGTTTTTTTCGATAGTCAGATACCGTATCATGCGTATTAAAGATATTGAGTCCCTCTTCATTATGAAAATTATAACTATGCGTAAAGATCAGGTTGTCATCCATGACCTCATATTCGGTAGTAATGCCAATAGGTTTGGTAATGTCAAACTCTTCCCGATTCACAGCATCTTCATCGTGCACAACCACACTGATTAATTGTACCGCTTTATTGTGGCGATGCCCGGGGTCTTTTCTTTCCCAGGTTCGTTTAGAACTAAAACCCGTGTTTGTAGATAAATACACTTTAGCCACTTCGTTCATGGGACCGAATGCTTTCATTCTTCCTTTTTCCAATAAAATACCCTTATTACACAATCGAAGAACAGTTTCAATGCTGTGACTGACGAAGAGAATGGTTTTTCCATCTTTTTGACTGGCATCTTCCATCTTGCCGAGACATTTCTTTTGAAACGCAGAATCACCCACGGCCAATACCTCGTCCACAATTAAGATTTCCGGTTCAAGGTGCGCGGCAACCGCAAATGCAAGCCGAACGTACATCCCCGATGAATATTTTTTTACGGGTGTGTCTAAAAAAGTTTCGATCTCACTAAACGCAACAATCTCATCGAACTTAGCATCAATCTCGCGTTTCGTCATTCCTAAAATTGAACCGTTCAGATAAATATTCTCTCGCCCTGTAAGATCGCCGTGGAAACCTGTTCCCACTTCCAATAAACTTGCCACACGTCCTTCAAATTCGATGCGGCCGGTAGTAGGCTTAACAATTCGGCTTAGTATTTTGAGTAGTGTAGATTTGCCTGCGCCGTTTCGACCAATAATTCCAATACGATCACCTTTATTTATCTCAAAGGTTATTTCTGTTAATGCCCAAAAATCTTCTTTGTTCTGTTTTTGTCTTGCCGAAAAAAGTCCCCTCACCCCACCGGCAAAAGCTTCGATGAGGGAGTCGGCTTTATTGTCTTGCTGATGAGAAATGATGTATTTCTTGCTCACGTCACTCACACTTATGGCGATCTCACTCATAACTAAATATAATCTGCAAATGATTTTTCAAAATTCAGGAAGTACTTCACCGAAAAAACAAGTGCAAGAACCGTGATGAGAACGGAGCTGCAGGCATAAAACGGATCAAAATTCTCAAATGTTCCGAATAAAGAGAATTTGAATGCATTTAAAATAAATACAAAGGGATTGAGCTGGTAGATCACTTTTAGGAATTGAGGAAGGTTTTGTTTTAAAACAAACTCCGAACTTAAGAATACCGGCGAGGCATAAAACAAAATCTGGATCAGAAATGGAAGGATAAATTTTATGTCGCGAAACTTTACAGAAGCAGTGGCGAAAACAAGTCCAATGGCAAACGAAAAAATAAGGCCATAAACCAATACCAATGGCAACAGCAAAATATGAAGGGTAGGCAATCCTTTAAAAACAAAATACAAGATCAAAAAAATAACGAAGGCGATAAGAAAATCAATAAGGCACACGAGAATGCTTGAAGCCGGCAATAACAATTTAGGAAAATAAACCTTGGTTAAAATGTTAGAATTGGAAGTCAATGAATTGCTGACATCTAATATTGCCGTAGAAAGTAATTGCCAGAATACGACCCCACCCGAAACAATCACAAATCGATCCTGGAAGTTTTGAGATTTATCTACCAAATACGATAAGAGACCAAAAATTACAATATTGATCAGCGGTCGTATGATTGACCAGCCAAATCCCAACCAGGTTTGTTTGTAGCGGACAAAAACATCCCTTAATGAAAGATATTTAAACAGACCCAAATATCGTTTTAGCTCCCGTATATCGATGAAAGATCGGTCTTCGCTGGTAATTACTGTCTTCATTTCTGTAGCAAGCAAATATACGATTATTTGAGGTTTTCAGGGTAAAATTGAGGGCTCATCTCCTCAATAGGCTCTTCGACCGGGGCAAAATTCCTTTGGTCATGAGCGTTTCGTACTCAGCAATGATAAAGGGCCAAGAATAGTCTTTTTTAATTTTCAGGAAATTTGTTGCGATCCACTGCTGTGTTTGTGGGGAGTTTCGGTCGGCCTTCTGCAAAATGCCTTCAATGTCGACCGCCTCTTTAAAATAATACGCATTTTCGCCCAATACCATGCGGTTAAATTCGTTATTATGTGCTATGATAAAACAGCGGCATCCCATAGCTTCCAACAAAGAAGGGTTAGTTCCCCCTACCGAATGGCCGTGAAAATAGGCATACGAATAATATCTCAAGTTATTGATCTTTTTTGCGTCATACATCGGCCCCATAAAAATAAAACGCGGATCAGCAGCAAATTTTTTAATCAGGTACTTTGAATACCCATTGTTAGTTTGCCCAATAATGAGAATGGGCTTCTTTGTGTATGATCGCCGGATGCCTTCCAGCAACATGTCGATATTATTTTCGGGTTCCATACGCGCTACCAGTATGTTGTAATCGTATGCCTTCAAACCATACTCCAGAAGAACGGTTTGGTCAGGGGCTTCCAATAAGTCGGCCCCGTAAGCGATGTAGACAGGGCTTTTTTCATACTTCTCTTCAAAGTACTTTTGAATAAAACGGGAATCCGCCACCAAGACATCGCTATAACTTACCGCTAATTTTTCAGCAAATTTTAAAAAACGCCTTACCTGCTTATTAAATTTGCTGCGCTTCCACTCAAATCCGTCCATATTGGTAATAAGTAGTGACCGGGATGGAAACCAGCGCATCCACACCGAACTGCTTGTATAGCCAAGATTTAATATGGCGTCGAAGCTTCGCTTTCGGGCATCCAACATGCAATTGAGATCATACACGAATTGACCTGCTGTGCCAATTTGTTTCTCAGGATCAAAACAATGAATGATGTTTACGCCTTTGTAGTTCTTTTCCTGATACGGGTGGTTGTGTGAATTGTAAACATAGACCTCATGACCCTTCTCTACCAATCCCACCGATAGGTATTGCGCCAGTTGCTCAAAACCTCCGTAGTTATTCGGAATTCCTCTTGTGCCTAGTATTGCAAATTTCATTTTTATTCTGAAAATATTAACTAATTCCTTTGTCCCGACAAAATAGCCAGAAGACCTTTCTCAAAATGTGTGGTGGTATAAAATTCTTCATAGTGTGCGAACGCGGCCCGACTCATTCTTAATCTTTCCTCAGGATGATTGGCAAGGAAATTGATGGCCTTGGCAAGTTCCCCCGGACTGAGATCTGGCAGAACAAGTCCTCTTCCATTTCCCAACAGTTCGGGAATGGCTCCTGTATTTGAAGAAATGCAAGGCACTCCATACTGCATGGCCTCCAGCAACACCAATCCAAAAGTATCGTAGTTACTTGGTAAAATAAACACATCGGCTTGTTCAAATTCTTCTTGCTTTTCCTTACCATATTTTGCTCCTCTTACTTCGATTTCATTCTGAAGACCGTATTCTACAATTACTCTTTCGAGTTGAGAATAAGAAATATCTCCCTCGGCACCCGCTATGTGAAACTTAAATAAGAGTCCCTCTTCTTTGAGGATTCGCGCAGCCTCCAAAGCAATGAGAATTCCTTTGCCACGGATAAGATGCGAAAGATAGAGAATTCGGAAGGTTTGTGGCCGCATTGCATATTGATTCACAAAATTAACTTGCGGAATCCCATTTGGTAAAATGTGAATCCGTCCACTATAAATGCCGGAAATATCCTCACTCATAGAGGCCGCAGGCACAATGACCTCCGCCCCCCTGAATACCGTTTTGTAAAATGCGCTTTTTAGCCCGGAAGTTTGATAAGCGTTTCGAAATCCCTGCGTATGCAAATGAAGAATGGGTTGGATGCCCATTAGTTTCGCAAGGAGGACAATAGCTGAATCTTTGTAAAATGAAGGTCCAAAAGGAAACAGTGAGATAAAAACAGAGTCGAATTTTTTGGTCACTATTTTTAGGAAAACCTTTAAAAAAACTCTGATCCCTAAAAAATACTTTCTTAAGTTTACTTTTTGAAGATCGTCTATCCCAGCGGCAGTTGAAAGATTAATGTAATGGCAGTTGAAGGCACCGTTAACCGACTTACTCGACCGAATGATCTCATTCATTACCGAAACACCGTGAATGGGTGGCGGAAGATGAACAACAAATAAAATTCGTTTCACAGGTGGAACCATTATCTACTCTCTGTTAAAACATGAAACTATTCCTCCTTTGAAGGAGTAAGGTTTTTGAGGCAAGAGAAACACAAGAGGGTATTAAAAAATGCGTAAAAGAAGATTCCCTTATTACTTTCAAGCACATTTTCCGTAATACAAGCACTAGCAAAAAGTAAAATAAAGGCGAGGTAGAGGAAATTTTTTTGTTTTATTGAAATATACAAACCAAAGAGCACCGACATTATAAAAAAAGTTAGGGCAAAAACGCCTCCTTTGATACCATACGCCAAATACTGATTGTGTGAATCATACCCATTTATAACTGCATTTTGCAGATCATATCTTTTATACTTTGTCATCAGCATGGCTTTTTCAGAGCCGGTGCCATACCCTATTCCTGTTTTCTCGCGTATGAGCTCAAGAGCGCAGTACCAGCGGTCGGCACGAGTTTCACCCCCATAAATCGGATTATAGGTAGAGTCGCGCGTCAAAAAAGAGGTCATTTTTACTTCGTCATCCATTTTGTCGATAAAACGGGATGTGATAAAACTACTTTCGCGAATAATAAAAAAGAAAGTAAGTAATATAGCTATTCCACCAACCAGCAATACAGGTTTGTTTCTTAGTTTGCCAATAAAAAAAGGATACACAAAAAACACAATAAATACCAAAGAAAATATAACCACGCGCGACGAAAGAAGCGTAAGGGTAATTACCAAAATAAGGTTGCTTAAAAAAATGGCAGACTTTAACCACCATTTCAAATTTTCGAGCAGCCAGTAGAGACCTACAAAAATAGCCAGGGCCACATACAGCGAAAGATAGGTGGCATGCATACCAATGGGGCGTGCAAAGGCGTGATACAGGTTTTCTTTCACCGTAAAATCTTTTAATGCAACATGTGAGTTCAAAAAGTTAATAGCAAAACACTTGAGAAGATACATGCTGATAACCGCTATAGAAAGGTAGAACAGTACCAGAATTGATTTGAACTTGATGCGTTGGTAGTTAAAGGCGCCAAATAGCATGAGAGGCAAAAATAACAAGGCCAATTGTCGCTCAATCACCATCCGGCCTTCATGACGATAGTCAGACCAAAATAACCCAAGGCACGAAAAAATAAATCCCGCACCGAAAAAGAGAAGCGGCACGCGGAATTGTTTTATGTTTGAAGTTCGAAAACTGAAAAGGAGAGAAACTAATAAACAAATCAAAAAAGCACTATTCGCCCTTGTATCTAATGTTAAGGTGCATACAAATAGACAAAACAGCAGCAACTGAATCTTCTCAAGGAGAGGAATCTTAATTAAACTATCTATGGTATTACCGTTAGTTTTCAATTTAATTTCAAGTATTAAGGATTAGAATACGCCTTGCGGTCGAAGATCCACCTAATTGCTCTTACTACAAAAATAAAGTTCCCGAATATATACCTTTTATACATTCTTTTTGGCTCGGTAATTAACCTGTAAAACCACTCCAACCCTAATTTTTGAACTATCACAGGAGCTCTTTTTTTTAGCCCAAAATAGAATTCATACGATGCTCCCAAAAAGAAAAAAACACAGGCTTCTTTATAATTTTGTTTCAGCAGCTTTTCAGTGGCACTTTTAGCCAAGGCCCCTTGTTTTGGTTCCGAAATGCCAATAAATATATAGTTGAGTTTATGTTGCACGATCTTTTGACACATCTCCTCCCCGATGCGGTCAATTTTTTCTGCCTCCTTCATTTGGAAAAATTCGGGAATAATATAAACGGCATCCGGTTTTTCCTTCATCAAGAGATCACGCACCGAAGCATTGCTTACCAAAAACAGACACTTGTACTCGGAACCCCTAATTTTATTGAACATCACCGGGAAAAAATCACTTCCTGTCAACCGTTGTTGAATGGGATTCTCTGTGAGTTTACTCAGCCACACAATTGGTTGTCCATCGGGTAATACATATCTGGATGTTTTGCAAAATCGGTCCAACTCAGAAAATTTGAGGTACTCATTAATACCATGGGCATTGGGTGTAATAAAATTAGTGGGCCCCATCGTATTTTCGGAAACATCGCGAATTACCTCATTGGCGATGCTTTCGTAGGAACCCCCGCACCTGAAATCAAATCCAAATATGTTAGTAGTAGCACTCATTCTTTTGTTAATCCCTTATAAATTCCTGCAAATCCTCCTTTGATATTTTTAAAAGAAGGGAATGCCCTAAGCACCGTTATCGCCATAAGACCGATCACCGAAATAAGCACTACCAACCGGGAATAGTGTTTTCGGTTCAAAAGAATAGCGGACGCATTATAATAATAGTAAAATAAAGATCTGTTAGAACTGGTGCCCCCACTTAGTTTATGCCGCACCTTGCTTTCAAGATCGAGGTACAATAAATAACCCTTTTCCTGCATTCGTAATTGAAGATCGAGCTCTTCCGAATATAAAAAGAAAGACTCGTCAAAATAACCGCATAGTTCCAAAGCTTCCAGTCGTAGCATCAAACTTGCCCCATTCAAATAGTCGAAGGCAATAGGTGCTCTGAGATCAACAGTATCAAGTGGCAAATTCTTGTTGATGAGCTTGGATACGCCTATCCACTTATAATGTTTTACCCCCGTGCATTGCACGGTATCAGTTGCAGGGAAATTGAGAATAAGGGAACCTGCCACTGCAATTTTTTGATCCCCCTGTAAGGCCTTTTTTAAACTCGGCAGACTTTGATTATCGGCGAACGCATCGTTATTCAACAACCAAGCCATTTCGAAATTCGCAGCTAGTTTCAGCAATTGCTTAAGCACCGTATTATTTCCCCCGCCAAAACCCAGGTTTGTTTTATTTTGACAGAGGTAAAATTTCTGCTTCACATTAAAAACAGTAAGCAGATCCTCACTTTTTGTGATTCCGCAACCTCCTGCCTCACTCTCTAAAAATTGTTTAATAATAGTTACCGACTCATCGACTGAACCATTGTCAATTATAAATACATAATCGTTGGCTTCCAATGAAGGCAAAAGCGATCGTAAACAATCAACCGTGTCCTTTCCTCCATTCCAGTTCAAAATCAACACGGCGCAGCTCATGAATGCAGAAGTAATTTTATGTAAGAACGCAACATCCTTACTGAATTATACATTTTTGAACCCAAGGGCAAATGCGGCATCAGAAATTTCCTGAGCTGAAGCGCCGAACGAGTCATTTTCTTGGTGTTCGACATCATACTTTCATGTCCGAACCTAATATACGTACATACAGGAGGAAGATCGCAAAACTGAAAACTCACATTCGCCAATGCACACTTAATCCAATAATGCCAATCTTCATACGCCCGGTAACTTTCATCAAAATTGCCTGCCCTGCTAAACACATTTGCGCGTATAAGCGGTGCACTCACCACCGTGATGTTATCTTTCAACAATTCGTTTAGGAGTTCTTTTCCTTGCCCGCTAAATGTACTTTGAATCGTGTTATTTGTTTTTGATTTATTATGGTAAAGTACTGAACGATCGTTCTTTTCGAAAAACATGGCGCGTCCATATACAATATCAGCTCCGGGATGCCGGTCGAAACACACCAACTGAGTGTTGAGTTTGTTTTTATCGAGCTCATCGTCGGCATCTAAAAAACAGATGTAGTTTCCTTTTGCTAGTTTTATTCCATAGTTCCTCGCGGAAGACAAACCCCCGTTCTCTTTAAACACATATTTTATTCGCGGATCCTTTGCTTCCAACTCTTTTGCCACCGCGGCTGTATCGTCTTTAGACCCATCATCAATGATAAGGCATTCCCAGGATTCGTAGGTCTGAGCTAGGACGCTTTCTACCGCATCGGGCAGAAATTTCCCATAATTAAAACATGGAATAATGATTGAAATTGTGGGACTCATCTTGTTCAGCTTACCATGGATTTTTCGTCTGCTTTCGCATCAATAAATAGAAATAATTCGAAAATCATCATCACGTTAAAAAACTCAAACAGATAGTCAAGCATCAAATAAGAAGCTACACAAAGTGCAAGCATAAAAAAGAATGTTTTATGTGGTGCTCTTTTATAGAAATAGGCCACGTAAAAAACAAAAAAGAGAATCGCGCCGAGCAGACCATATTCGCCAAGCAACTGGCTGAAAAAGTTATTCGGAAAATGTTTGATTGAATGGTATTCGGTAGGCAATTGCCGCATCGAATCGTAAATGAGAAGATTGTTCTGAAAATAATACCCGTGGGCATATTTTGGCAGCTTCATAAATAAACGGCTACTATCCCGGCCCGAAAATTGATACGCCAGTCGCGATGAAAAATTGCCTATGCCGGCCCCCACAAAAAGAGCGTCCTTGTTATTTCGTAGAAAATTGATTGTTTGCAGGATAGCTATTTTCTTACCCGGACTTTTTGTAATATCCACCGGCGCGTAGGTGTTGTAGGTACTGTAATCGCGATGAAAGAGCAAATTTCGATCAATCATCCTGATTTTTTGTTTTGCCGCGCTACTGTCGTTTACATATTTTACCGCTAGTGGTCCCTCCACCGTGTCAACGGCTCCGGGCTTAACCATCACCACCTCAGGCATGATCTCCCTTTCTTCATGTACACTTAGTCCAATTGTTTTTTTGATATAGTTATAGTTGTCGGGACTCACATAGAAATACATAGCAAAACACAAAAGGAGGTTAAGTCCAATAAACGCTCGTTTGCGATTATCTCCCGCAAACAAAGCATACACAAGCAATACAAACACAAAAACGAGATTAATAATATTGGCAAACGATAAGAGCATCACAAAAGTAGTAATGAGAAAAAGCCACATTTTTTTCCGGTGTAAAAAATAGAGGGCGAATAAAGAATTCACAATCGCATTCATATAGGAAGGCACACCAAAAAGTCCGCAGATATAGTCACCTGTGGAAGCCCCATAATTACCGGGAAACTGAAGAAAAGGGAATAGCGTTTCGGCCTTCACACAAATATCGAAATAGTTATAGAGACAAGCTACGGCGTTAAGAAGAATATACACAAGAAGCGTTCGGTCAATCTTTTCATGAGTATTTTCTTCCACAAACACCCGAGCTTGATACATGTATGCGTAACAAATCGTCCAATAGAGGCAGCCCACTCCAAAAACCAAAAAATGAATGCTGCTAAAATCTCCACCAACTAACAAAAACTGAAGGGTTGCTAAACCAATGATAAGCGGGTAAAATAAGGGAAGTTTCTTGAGTATAGCTATTTCAAACTTAGGCCTCAGCGCAAAAATGAGAACCAATGCTGCCACTTTCAGCACTACTTTATTGGAAGAAATAGTGATGAGAAATAAAAGAAAGGGGATGTCTACCCGATCTGCCAGTTGTTTGTATAGTTTGGATATTGCTGCCATGGTGATCTGCCTTTAATGAGTTTTGGAGTGCACAAATAAGATCTTTCCCGAATTTTTTTCCTTTTCAATATAGTTATTAAAATCGTATTTCTTCACAAACAGTTGTTTAAAGTGAGCCGCCCTCACTCTGTATTGGTTATAGGCCGAATTTTTTATCGGTATGGCAGGATAATGTCCCGTTCCAAAATTAGCAAGAAACGCCACCTTTAAACCGTGTTGTTTTGCTCTTAAAAAGAAGTCCTCGTGTTCTCCCATTTTCAGCTCTTTATCCCATCCACCCATATCTTTTACGGCAGAAACACGGGCAATAAAAAAATTATTCACCAGATCACAAGTTGAGATATTTTCCGACGGTGGATCATAACTCACAGTCAACTCACAGTCCTTACCCTTAATAGTAAAATTACCAATATAGGCACTCCGTTTATATTGATTTAGAAAAAATCGTTTTAAGCGCAAAGGATGTGTCAACTGCCTCACAAATACTTTTAAGTTTGGAATATTAACATAGTTGTAATACTCACCGCCAAGTAGGTCTAATGTATTGGTGCAAATCTCATAGTAAGCCCGTTTCAGATCGGTACGTTCTTCAAACACATAGTCGTCATCGCACAGTAAAAAAAAATCTGTGCTTACCCGATTCACCAGTACATTCCTTCCTTCCGATAATCCTGTATCAAATGGCAGGTCGATATACGTGATGGAAAGATCGGAAAACTCCTTTTTGATAATGGCCCCACTGCTCACTTTGCTGTCATCGGCAATGAGAATGGGATACGTCAACTTTTGATCCCGTATAGATTGTAGGAGATTTCTAAGAGAAGCCGGGCGTTCAAATGTTTTTATGATGATGCTTAAGGACTCAGGCATAATTTCACAAACTATTGCTTAATGATGTTTCTTATTTGTTTAAGTTCAATTTGTTTTGTGATCACAGCCAATCCCGAAAACAAAGCAAGGGCAATAAAAGCAGAAATCACCGCCTGATCACTGAGTAGTTTGCCAACGCAGACAGCGGTGATCGCATTTACAAAAGCCAGAAGGCAGGTTCCAAGATCCAACTGAATGTGTTTTTGATTCATCAATTTAATATACAAAGTTGTTTGAAGCACTGTTGAAATTAAAAAAGAAATCGCCGCCCCCATTCCTTTATAATCCGGGATTAGGAAAAAATTCAATCCCAGATTAACTACCGCTACAGAAAGTGTGATATACATGATGGCCTTCAGTTGTCCCTGTGCAAAACCCATGCTCCACAAAAAATTACTAATACAGTGCAGTGGCACACATGCGGCTAAAACCAAATAGTTTAGCTCATTCACTTTTCCGTACTTATTGTTGGTGAAAAAATCCATTAAGGGAGTCCAAGCGCAGGCAAGAGTAATAGGTATTAACATTACCACAAACAATTCAAATTTAAAAAAATAGCGGATATCGTTCCTGTTTTTATCATCAATTCGCTCGGGATCGCTGAACAGCTTTGAAAAACGTGTAAGAAGGATGGGAGCAATAATGAGTAGGGGTAATTTTGAACTTTCGTACATGCGGTAGGTGAAACTGTAGTCGGCAGTTACCGTGGCAGTGCTGATGATCCCCAGAAGAATCCAATCGATACGGGCCAATGCCGAATCAAAAAACACCACGCCCAACTGCGGTAGGGACTCCAAAATAAAATACTTGTACTCCTGTATTTTTAAGATCGGCTTCACCCGAACTGATAGACTTTTGCTTACAAAAAAATAACCCAGAATCAATTCAAGAACCGAAATCAGAATAAACGTGTAGATCACATTGTAAATGGTGAAATACGATTGCAGGTATAGAAATAAGATCAAGGCAAATTTAATTACATTGGTAATGAAGGCAAGGATAGCAAGGTATTTGTACACCTCCATACCTATTAAGGCCAGTCGAAACGAATTGGCAATGTTGATCAAAGATAAATTGATAAAAACCATAAGAAACAAGGGATGTGCAAAGGCGAATGAGGGAAAAATCAGTTGGACCCCAAACACCATGGCAGTTAACACAAGTCCTGCCATAACAGTATGAAAAAAATGGATGCCACTCATTACTACCGCGTCTTGTCCCGAAGCGATCCTTTTTACGTACACCACATCAAGCCCCAGTGAGGCCATAGCAATAAAGGTAGAACCAACCGCCATGGACCAGTTAAATTCTCCAAAATCGTCTTTGGCCAGATACCGTGAGGTGAAATAGAAGATCAATAAGCTAAATGCCTGCGTGATCGCCGTCTGCAGGGTACTTGCAGAAATATCTTTAACAAGTTTTTTTTTACCGAAGGTTTTGAGCATAGAAATGCAATTCCGATTTTGATTCTTGACTGCCTAAAAATAGGCAAAATCTGCACTTTACGGCAGCTTAGTTTCATAAAAAAGAGTAATATTGTACTCAATTATTAACCATTAAAAATTACACGAATTCTTAAGCGAATGAGAATCGTGTTATTTTCTGATTAACGACTTCCCCAATTTATGAAAAAAAATAAGTATGTTCATGTCAAAGAGGAGCACAATACAAGAGCCTCTTCCATTGTGGTGCCCGAACTCATTAAGTTGTATTCTCCCAAAAGTGTAGTGGATATTGGCTGCGGACTCGGCACCTGGTTGAAGGTGTTCGCCGATAATAAGATTACCGATCTGGTGGGCTACGATGGCGCACATCTTGACATGAATAAAGTGGTGATCCCGAAAGAAATGATCATTACTACCGATCTTGAAAAAGAGATCGTCAGCAATCGCAGTTTTGACCTTGCTATTTCACTTGAAGTGGCAGAACATATCACCCCAAAAAACGCAGCAACCTTTGTGAAAAGTATTTGCAATCTCAGCCAAACTATTGTTTTTTCTGCCGCTATTCCTTGGCAGGGCGGGCAAAATCACCTCAATGAACAGTGGCCATCCTATTGGCAAGATCTGTTTTTCCAAAATCGTTATACCATGCACGATGTGCTGCGTGAACCCTTTTGGGAAGATGATAAGATCGATTACTGGTACAAACAAAATATGTTTTTGGTAACAGGTCCCTCCAGTCCCTTTTATAGAAGTGAGAATAAGCCTCTCAAACGTTTGGTTCATCCTGATCTCCTGCACATTTACCATGATCTTTTTTGGAATACCCTTGAAGGTAAGGCCGGTAAAACACAGGCGCTAAAGTCTCTTGTAAAAAGCATCATCCGCTAAAACATTTTACTATTTAATTTTTTTTTGGCATTTCCGCCGATCGGTGTTGCAACACATTTATAGCCAAAACCGCCAACAGTCAGTTGTTTAATACTATTTAACGACAAATTCCTTTATTTGGAATTTTCTCCTATTTTTATGCTCACAATTTTAATTCTTTTAGTACTTTTTAATCTTTAGCGAAGGCACTTGGTCTTATTTTTGATTAATTTGTGCTCTCTTGAAAAACTGAATTTTGACTCAAAATAGCGCCATATTCGACAAGGATGCCTTTCACCTTGAACACAACGAGCAACTTGTTGAAGCGGTTGAAAACCGACGTCGGAGTTTTTTAATCATCAAACGAAGTATTGATCTTTTTTTCTCCTTACTCATTGTGCTGTTGGTACTCAGTTGGCTTCTCCCGTTGTTGGCAATTTTAATTAAAATAGACAGTCGCGGTCCGGTATTTTTTAAACAGAAAAGAACAGGCTATAGGGGGAAAACCTTTAATTGTTTTAAACTGCGCACCATGCGGGTAAATAAAACGGCCAACGATCTTCAAGCTTCCCTTAATGATCCCCGCATCACGCGCATGGGCACGTTCTTAAGGGTTTCCAACCTCGACGAATTACCTCAATTTATCAATGTGCTTTTCGGTGATATGTCTATTGTTGGTCCTCGTCCGCACATGATCAAAGACTCCGAATACTTTGCCGACATATTTCCGGGCTATTACAACCGTTATCTTGTAGAACCCGGCATTACCGGCTTGGCCCAGATCAATGGATTTAGAGGTCCCACCCCAAACATTCGTTCCATCTATAAACGGCTGCAGTGGGATTTGTATTATGTAGAGCATGCCACCACAGGTATGGACGTCCGAATTATCCTGCTCACCGCCCTCGAAACCATACGTGAAGCTCTTAAGATCAAGATCATTAAAAGAATGCCTGTGAGCAGTACCCACGAAAAATAAAATTTTCAATCCTCCTCTCCCCTTCTATTTTCATTCATTAATTGTAAATTTGCACATGCATTCCATTGAGCCGTTTTATAACTGGCAACATTTGTATGTGGCGGCCGAGGACGTCGATTCACCATTCTTTGGAAGAGAATACAGCGAATTTGAATACTCCAATACCATCTACAACTATTACATCCACCCTCAGTGGGATGACATGGGAAGCGAAACCCTATACATCAAAATTCTGTTTGTGGATTATGATGAAAAGTACGCCATCATAGAGTTAATAGGCGAATGGAATGATGCCATTAATAACGATATCATGACCCTCAAACGAGATATTGTAGAGGACCTCAGTTACCGGGGAATAAATAAGTTTATTCTAATAGGAGAGAACGTACTTAATTTTCACGAGAGCGACGACAGTTATTACGAAGAATGGTTTGAGGACAATGGCGATGAAGGATGGATTGCGCTCCTTAATTTCAGAGAACATGTATTGAAGGAATTTAAAAAAGCCCGCATCGACTATTATTTTATTTATGGAGGTGAACTGGATGATTTTGATTGGCGGAAATTCTCTCCCGGTCAGGTTTTTGGAAATGTGTCGAAGATCATAAATAAAAGACTGTCGTAGTTACCGATACTAGACCACTCAGGCACTCAGGGCACAAAGGAGCACTAAGTCAAGAATTTCAAATGAAAGGTCATCTTAACATATGTTACACTATTTGATCTCAAATATCTATATAACGAGTTTTAATTCTTAATCTTTAATTTTCTACATCATGGAATTTATCTCAGAGGCACTCTTCCATTACTGCGAAAACTTTTCGGAACAGGAATCGGATCTTCTAAAAAAGCTGAATCGCGAAACGCATCTTAAAATAGGACGTCCCCGTATGCTCAGCGGCCATTTGCAGGGACGATTTTTGAGTTTTCTTTCGAAGCTCACCAACCCAAAGTATATTCTCGAAATTGGCACCTATACCGGCTACTCGGCACTTTGCATGGCGGAAGGCCTCAGTGATAATGGGAAATTGATCACCATCGATCCCAACGAAGAAACCAACCATTTTGCAAGACAATTTATTTCACGATCTCCATTTGCCACAAAAATAGAATTAATGGAAGGTCAGGCACAAAACATTATCCCAACACTCAAACACACCTTTGATCTCGTATTTATTGACGCCGATAAAAAAAATTACGGTCTTTACTTCGATTTGGTAATTGATAAAGTTAACACAGGCGCTCTCCTCATTGCCGACAATGTATTATGGAGCGGCAAAGTTTTAGATGCGGAAAAGGATGCCGAAACTCTGGCCATTCATCAGTTTAATGAGAAGGTGAAACTGGATAAACGTGTGTCTACAATTCTTTTGCCATTAAGAGATGGTTTGATGGTGATGAGGAGGGAATAATAATTATTTCCCGGCCAGCTCCTTCTTCAAAAAGGGAGCCGTATAACTCCGTTTGTCTTTCGCGAGTTCTTGCGGAGTGCCTGTAAACAAGATCTCACCACCGCCTCGGCCACCTTCAGGTCCCATATCAATAATATGATCGGCCACTTTAATAATATCCAAATTATGTTCAATCACCAATACCGTATTGCCATGATCCACCAAACGGTAAAGCACTTCTAATAAAATACGGATATCTTCAAAGTGCAGACCAGTGGTAGGTTCATCTAAAATATAAAATGTATTTCCGGTATCACGTTTACTTAATTCAGTAGCCAGCTTTACGCGCTGTGCTTCTCCCCCACTCAAAGTGGTGGCTTGTTGCCCCAAAGTAATATATCCCAAGCCCACATCGTGTAGGGTTTTGATTTGACGATAAATAGAAGGAACATTTTCAAAAAATTCGCAGGCCTGATCAATGGTCATGTTCAACACATCGCTGATGGATTTACCTTTGTACCTCACTTCCAAAGTTTCTCTGTTATAACGTTTGCCATTACACACATCACAATTAACGTACACATCGGGCAAAAAATTCATTTCTATGGTCTTTACACCCGCTCCACCACAGGTTTCGCAGCGTCCGCCTTTTACATTAAACGAAAATCGTCCGGGTTTATAACCCCTAATTTTCGCCTCGGGAATCTCAGAAAACAGATTTCGGATATCAGAAAACACATTGGTATAAGTAGCAGGGTTACTCCGGGGTGTTCTTCCAATAGGCGATTGATTTATATCAATTACTTTATCTACAAGGTCGAGTCCGGCAATTGATTTATAAGGTAACGGTCTTTTTTCGGAATTATAAAAATGAGCCGCCAGCAAGGGATACAGAGTTTCGTTGATCAAACTACTTTTCCCGCTGCCACTCACGCCCGTTACACAAATAAATTTGCCAAGTGGAAAATCAACACTCACATTTTTTAAATTATGTCCGGTACAACCCTTTAAACTAATTTTTTTTCCGTTCCCTTTACGAATCGTTTTCGGCACCTCAATACGAATCTTTCCTGTAATGTAATTAGCAGTCATGGTATCAAACTTCAGCATGTCCTGAGGTTTGGCTCCCGCGATCACACGTCCCCCATGCACCCCGGCACCCGGACCAATATCAATTACATAATCACTTTCCACAATCATGTCCTTATCATGTTCTACCACAATAACACTGTTGCCCACATCACGTAAATTTTTTAAAGCTTCAATTAAACGTTTATTATCACGCTGATGTAAACCAATGCTCGGCTCATCTAAAATGTATAAAACGCCCACCAGCTGCGAACCAATTTGAGTGGCCAAACGAATGCGCTGTGCTTCTCCTCCGCTCAATGAACGTGACGACCGATTGAGAGTGACATAATCCAAACCCACTTCCATCAAGAATTGAATGCGTGAGCGAATTTCTTTAATCACTTCTACACCAATAATATTTTGATTTTTACTCAGGCGTTTTTCAATATCTTTAAAAAACACCTGAACCACCGAAATATCCAGATCGCCGATTTCGGCAATATTTTTCTCAGCGATTTTAAAATAGAGAGATTCTTTTTTTAAACGCGCGCCGGCGCAGGTCGGACATACTTTTTTATCCGTGAAGCCCTGAGCCCAGCGCAGCATGGCCGGACTCGGGTCATCTTCCGATTGCCTGGTGATAAATGTGGCAATGCCTTCAAAATTGGTGTCGTAGGTTCCTGCTTCGGTGCTTACTTTATACAATTCATCATTGCCATATAAGATCACATTCACCGCTTCGGGAGCAATGTCCTCAAACGGGGTATTGAGATCAAATCCGTATACATGACCAATGGATTCAATTTGTTTAAAAATCCAGCCGCCTCCGCTTTTCATTACCCCAATGGGAGCAATAGCCCCTTTGGCGATGGACAATTTGGACTGGGTCACAATTTTACTAATGTCTATCTCTGCCACTTCACCCAGTCCGTTACATTGAGGGCAAGCCCCATAAGGTGAATTAAACGAAAATAAATTAGGAGCCGGTTCATCGTAACTGATGCCCGTGGTGGGACACATAAGGTAACGACTAAAAAAACGCACCTTTCCAAAACCAAATGACTGAGTCTTCTTTTTAGTTTTCGCTTTCTCCACCTCTACTTCACTCACCATCATGGTGCCTTTGCCGTGTTTCATGGTAGTTTGGAGCGATTGATATAAGCGCGATTTAATATCGGGTGTTACCTCCAGCCGATCGATCACAATTTCAATGTCGTGAATTTTATAACGGTCCAATTGCATTTTTGGCAGCACGTCCATAATCTCGCCATCCACCCTTACTTTAGTAAAACCGCGCTTGCGAACATCTTCAAAGAGCTCGCGGTAATGGCCTTTACGACCTTTCACTACAGGAGCAAGAAGATTTATTTTTTTTCCTTCATACTCTGAAAGTATCAAATCCACTATCTGATCGTCGCTGTAGCGTACCATTTTTTCGCCGGTGTTATATGAATAGGCCTCTCCTGCTCGGGCAAAGAGCAAACGTAAAAAATCGTAAATCTCGGTAATGGTCCCAACCGTAGAACGCGGGTTTTTGTTCACCGTTTTTTGTTCAATCGAAATAACGGGACTCAAACCCGAGATCTTGTCCACATCGGGCCTTTCGAGGTTTCCTAAAAAATGACGGGCGTAGGAAGAAAAACTTTCAATGTAGCGGCGCTGTCCTTCGGCATAAATGGTGTCGAATGCAAGTGAAGATTTTCCACTTCCGCTTAAACCGGTAATCACTACCAGTTTATTACGGGGAATTGTAAGTGAAATGTTTTTTAGATTGTGCGACCGCGCTCCAATTACTTCAATAAATTCTTCCTCAATTAATTCTTCTACCATAAAGAAATGCCGTTCAAATTATCTACGAAAATACTATGTTTCATCGTTTAATTGGCCTTCCAATTGACAATAATGTATAATTGCTGTTGAAAATCCGCCCATACCTCCCTAAAGGGTAAAAGGACCACTTCTTTGCCTTCTCTATGCGCTCTACCATGAATCCATTAATTTTGGAAATTCTCTAAACCGAATTAAATATTATCACTAAATTTACTTAAATTATAAAAAAGTATGATACAACTCACTACCAAAAGCAGCTGGAGGAAACTAGCATTTGTTTTTATCCTGGCCGAGATCTTGAATTTTTCCGCACAGGCAAATCCGGGTGATACCACCGTGGTAACCGTTTGGAATTTGAGGAAACTTACGCAATACGGCAATTACGATACCACCGCTATTTTCCCAACCGGAAAACGTTACCGAAAAATTCGTATGCATTATATTTTGGGTCGTTATGCCTGTCCCGGTAACCCTCAATACTGTGGCTCCTGGGATTATACAACGCAGATTTACGCCCGCCCAACAGGGAAAGATACGGTTGAAATAGGACGGGTGATCACACCTTACGCAACAGACTGGCAAGGTTTAAACAAAAAACACGATTATATTATGGAGGTAACTGATTATGCCAGTGTACTTGATGGCAGCACGGGAATGCGATTCAATTATTCCGGTTATTCGTGGGGCTTTACGATTACTCTAAAAATTGAATTTATAGAGGGAATTCCGCCAATGGATGCCGTAAAAGTGAGAAAAATCTACGATGGCTATTTCCCTTTTGGTAATGCCACCAATTCCATCGAAAATTATCTCACGCCAAAAACTTTTTCATACACTGCGCCTACTAATAAAGTATATATTAGAAACACCGTGAGCGGACACGGCTCTGACAATGCGGGCTGTTCAGAATTCTGCAGCAAATATTACCAACTCAATATTAACAACACCATGCTCTCACAAAAACAATTGTGGCGCACCGATTGTGGAGAAAATCAAGTGTATCCTCAAACCGGCACTTGGGTGTACAACAGGGGCAATTGGTGTCCGGGTGCCATTGTGTGGCCCATCTACCATAATATTACTCCCAACACAAGTGCCAATACCAATTTTACAGTGAACATCGACATGCAGCCTTATACCATTGCCAGCGCTTCGGGTGGCTATAATTACGTGACGCATCTGGTGGAATACAAAGTCCCAAATAATTCACGCGATGTTTCTATTGAAGACATTATTGCCCCCACCAACGACGATAATTTTATCCGTCAGAATAGCCGATGCAGTAACCCGGTAATAAAGATCCGGAATACAGGAACAGATACTGTGAAATCGATTGTGTTTAGTTACGGCTTAAAGAATGGTACTCCTCTCACTTACACCTGGACGGGCTCACTTGCCTTTTTAGAAACGCAAGATGCCGTCTTCCCTCCCTCAGCTTCTATTCTTTCTACCTCTGTGAGTGCGGTGTTCCAAGTATCGGTGGTATCGGTGAACAATAGCCCTTCCGACGATAATGTGTTCAACAACATCTATAAATCAACCACCATGCCGGTTTCTGTTTTTCCTAAAAGTTTTGTGGTGCGCTTGCTGACAAATAATTTGGCTGCTCAAAATTACTGGACTCTTTACGATGAGAATGACATAGCGGTAGTATCAAGCGGACCCATGAATAACACCACTTTATACCGCGATACCATTAGTAATCTTCCTCCCGGCTGTTACCGTTTACGACTCGACGATTCGGGATGCGACGGACTCTATTGGTGGGCCAATACCAATCAGGGCAGCGGTTCGATGGCACTTGAGAGAACAAACGCTCCGGGCCTGATCTTTTCTTATCCCGTTGATTTCGGTTGTAATTTTACCAAATACTTCTACGTTCTGCCCGATCCTGCACCACCGGTTGATACTACAGGAATTGCGCGCCTAGATGAAAGTTTGAATTCGATTGAGGTATTTCCTAACCCAGCACAAACTTTGGCGTACTTGAAACTCGACCTGAATAAAAGTCAAAATGTGACCTATTCCATTGCAGATATCAATGGCAGGGTAATACGGACGAAAACTTTGAATAACGTGGATGGACTATACGAAACTATTGATATTGCCAGCATGTCAGAAGGTGTTTACCTAGTAACTATTAAGTTGCAGGATCATTCTACCGTAACACGGAAACTAGTGGTTCAGAAATAGAAAGTGATTTTTGAATTAAAGCCCTCATCCGTTGGTGGGGGCTTTTTTTTGCGATCTTTCATTCAAGGTAAAATAATAGGTGACTTAATTCCTACCTTTTCGTTTGTTAACATGCTGTAACAGCATTCGTAAAACAGATTGATGCGCCTCGAAGTCTATTTTCACCCTCCCTGTCCTCAAAAAAATAACGGAGGTAGTTTCGATTTGATTAGATTTGCAGACAAAATCACAAGCGGCTTTAGTATGATGACAACAAATTTTGACCTCATCCACAAATACGACCGGAGTAATGCCTTCGGAAAATTGATTGGCATGGATTATAAAATTATTTCCGAGGGTGAAGTAAGTTATCATCTTACCATTCAAGAAAAACATCTGGCCACTCCCCTATCTGCCCACGGAGGATTAATTGCCACATTGGTTGACAGTGCATTGGGAGTAGCCGCCCTTTCGGCAGTGTGTTCGCAAAACAAAGTGGTAAGTACGGTAGAATATAAAACGAATTTTCTTGCTCCGGTATTTTTAGGCGACCAATTGGTAGCAACAGGAAAAGTGATCCAAAAAGGCAAACGCATTTTGATTTCAGAATGTGAAGTGCTCTGCGTAAATCGTGAAAATAAATTGATCGCCAAAGCCATTGGCACCTTTAATGCCTACGATGCAGCAAAAGCGGGTTATTAGAGATGCAAAAACCGCAAAGACGCAATGTAGGCGCCAAGTTCGCAAAGCAAATGTATTAAGTCTTTTTACTCTGCGGCCTCAGCGAATTATTTCCTCAGCACTCTTGGCGGTTATGAGAACAAGGATTTAACGTTAAATTTCAAATAAAGCGTAGAACCCGCATAAGGCCGCGCACAAACACACTGCTTCAGCCTGCTGATTACTGGCCACTGCTCCTGCCGACTAAAAACATCCTTAGTGTTCCTGATTGTACTTAGTGCCTTAACGGTATGCTACCGCCAACTGCCCACTGCCCCTGCCTACTGAAAACCTCCTTAGTGTTCCTGAGTGTACTTAGTGCTTAGTGGTATGCTAACGCCAACCGTCCCTGCCTACTGTAAACCTCCTCAGTGTATCTGAGTGTACTTAGTGCCTTAGTGGTTCAATTTTCTATGCGCAATTGGGCTTTCTTAGCGATCTCCGCGCCCGTCCGAACGGCACAAAATGATTTTTATTCTAGCCGGGCGGAGTTTTTGCCTCTTAGAGTTCCTGAGTGCACTAAGTGTCTTAGTGCCCGCCCGGCCGACATAGTTTGATTTTTGGCCCAGTCGGACGGGGTTAAATTGAGGGCCTCAGTATTTCTCCAGCTTTTCCGCAAAACCCAAATCGCGGGTAGCTGCGTGGATCTTAATGTTGATCAATATTTCAGGACAGTCGCTTCCAAGAGTTTGTTCCTGTATATGTTGAATGAGTGCGTATACTTTATCACTCGGCCCCTCTACTACTGTTTCAAATGGGCATACTTTAAAGTGAAGTCCGCTGGCCTTGATCGTGGCAATCGCCGCATCGATTAATTGATATTTTGTGTTGCCGGCGCCTATTGGCAATAATTGAATGGCGGCGTTAATTTGTTTTTGTTTGTCCATAAGAACTAGAAGTGAAAGGGCTTAAATTGCTAAAACCGATAGTCGAGACGACATTGTATTGACCAACGCACTCAATTGTTTTTCAACCATTGTTTTAATAAAAGGATTTAGGTCACCTATCAGATCTATCTGACATTTGCCTTTGTGATCAGGATCGCCTAGGAGATTTACCTTCAAACTGAAATTAAATTTAGCCAGTCCGTCACTTTGAAAGATCACATAGCTGAAGGGATGTTTTTCTTTTAGAGTAATCGTCATGGGAGTAACGCCTTTAATTGAAAAGGAGCATTGCTCGGTGGTGAATTCAAAATTTTCAACCTTTTCTTCGGGTAATATCGACTTGAAATTTCGAAAGTCGATCAAAAATTCAAACAGACTTTTGAGGTTCGATTGTGTATCATGGGTTTCGCTATTAATAGTAAATTCAGCCAAGGTTATTTATTTAAGATTTCGTATTTCACTATAAAACTTGATCGTATTTTTATTTTCTTAAAAGAAAGTTCCTGAGTATCTCCGGCAGGATTACCATCGGCCATTGATTGGCTTGCATTGAGGTACGCATTCCGGGGCATGGGGTAAGCACCATCTTCTACATAATTTGCCGACTCTGTGATTTGTAGGGCTTGGCCGGCTTGCTGACCAATGGCGGACAACAGGTAATCCACTTTCTCCTTAGCTGCTTTAATCGCTTTTATCCTGTTTTCTTTCTGCAGTTCGAGGATCCCGGAATGTGTGTACTTTGAAACAAAAGCATCCTGTGCATTCATTTTATCAAGTCGTTCGTACACTTTCGACAACAGTTCGGCATTGTTTATTTTTAATAAATAGGATTTAGAGATCATGACATCTCTCTTAAAACTTTTGATCTTTCGGTAGTCAGCATCAGCTTTAGCGAGAGTTAGATTCCCCGCATCAATGCCTAGGTCTTTTACAAGTTGTCTCAAATCCGCCTCCTGCTTATCAATACTCACTTTGTCTTTGCCTTCATTCCGTTCAAGAAGGGTAATCGTAATATAAATTTCATCGGGAGTAACTTCAGTTTCAGCGGTTCCCGTCACTTCAATAACGTGTTTGCCTACGACTGAATTTTCGGGAGTTTGTGCGGACACTACAAAACTGTTGAATACAACAGAAATTAGCGCCACGATAAAAGATCTCATTATCTCAAATTAAAAATGCATACCAAAAGTATGCATTTTTTAAAGATGTTTCCGAATTATTTGACCAAAGCTTCGCCCCATGTCTCGGGGTTGGCTCGCCATTCTTGTAAGCTCTTGATGTTTTTTTCGTCAATATATCCTCGTTCGGCTGCGGCTTTTACGAGAGTATCGTAATTAGTAAGTGTTTTTACATTGCATTTGGCTTTTTTGAAATTCTGAGTTGCCTGCTCAAACCCATAGGTAAAGATAGCCACCATTCCTTTTACAGTGCAACCTTTTTCACGCAGTGCTTCTACCGCTTTTAAGCTGCTTCCCCCGGTGCTAATCAAATCCTCGATCACCACTACCGTTTGTCCTGCGGCCACTTCCCCTTCTATCATATTCGTAAGTCCATGCTTTTTTGCTTCACTTCTCACGTAAATAAAAGGAAGTCCCAGTTCCTGAGCCACTAGCGCGCCAATTGCGATTCCCCCGGTGGCCACGCCGGCTATCACATCGGGCTTTACAAAATGCTCGTTGATCACTTCCACAAAATGCTGACGGATATAATTTCTGATCTTTGGATAAGAAAGAGTTTTCCGGTTGTCACAGTAAATTGGTGACTTTATTCCGCTAGCCCACGTAAATGGCTTGTCGGGTTGAAGTTTTACGGCTTTTATTTGTAATAAATATTCAGCAACTTTGTACTCTGCGTCGTCGAACGATGTCATACAGCAAATTTAAATCTTTGATTTCTTCCAAATTTAGATATTTATGAACAGAAAAATATATTTCAAAGATAAATTCATAGAGTTTTCAGATACAATATTACAATTTGCCCAAAATCAACCAATTAAAGTTTACAACACGATTGAGAATGATCTTGTACTTAAAAATATTATTCACGAATTTTTAGAAGAGTCCAATTTAAAATCATTGGGTTTGCTCAATCAGGACTTTGATTCAATACTAAAACGACTAAAAAAACACTTCTTTTATATTGAAGCGGCAGGGGGGTTTATTGAAAAGGACAAAGAATTTCTGTGCATCCATCGGCTAGGGCGCTGGGATTTGCCAAAAGGAAAATTGGAAAAAGGTGAAACAATAGAGGCCTGTGCCGTTCGTGAATGTGAAGAAGAATCGGGTGTGCGAAAATTGAAGATCGTGCGACCACTTTCCTCAACCTATCACATTTACTCCTACAAAGGAGGCTTTGCCCTAAAACAATCCTACTGGTTTTACATGCGTACTGAATACGATAAGAAGTTGGTGGCTCAAACCGAGGAACATATTGATAAAGTGAAATGGTTATCAAAAAAGGAAATTGAATCTCAGGTGCTCGGCGACACCTATTATACCATTCAGGATGTTATTCGTGAAGCCCTCGACATAAGAGAAGGTGTACGGTAATGCTTTTTATGAGGGTTCTCATCGAAACGATTTGTTTGTTCGTCTAATTTTAAAAATGTTTCGCCACCTTTTCCCCAATTTTCGTATATTTAGGTGCAAGTTGTTCTACCGCCGCGGGGTCACACTCGTGGAGGAAAGTCCGGGCAACACAGGGTAATCCGCCGCCTGAAAAGGTGGGTACGAAAACAGAAATGGTTTTGTAACAGAAAGTGCCACAGAAAACGAAGTAGCCACGAGCTTGTCTCGGGGTGATAGTGAAAATGTGAGGTAAGAGCTCACAAGCAGAAGCAGTAATGCTTTTGTTGGGTAAACCTCGGATGTTGAAAGGCCAAATAGATTGCGGATGTAAGGCGACCCGTCTTATTTCAGAAATGAAAGCCGCAATGGGTAGGTCGCATAGATAAATGGTAGATATATTGTTCGGCAACGGATAATGAAACAGAACCCGGCTTACAAACTTGCATAGTGAATGATGGCCCATGAAAAAGCGTTTGTGTTTTTTTCTTCTTGTTTTAATTTCCTCTTCGGGTAAAGCGCAATGCCCGCTGATTTACGATTACCTAGGTACGCCCACTACCACTCCGCGCTTCATAAGTTGTAATGGAAGTTCTTATGCTCTTAATTTAGTTTCAAGTTCAAATTGGGGCGCTTATACCATCAACTGGGGTGATGCATCCCCGGTAACTAATGGAGGATCCTATCTTGCCAACAGCGTTATTGGACACACCTATGCTGCTACCACCGCCACCTATGCCATAACATTAATGATACCCAGTCAGAATTGCACCACCACCGGGTTTGTGGCGGTAGAACAACCGGTGTTCGCCGGCATTATTGTGGCAGGCGGCGTGGCGCTTGCTTGTGCCCCAAAAACCCTCACATTTACCAACGTGAGCACATTTACAAGTGCAACTACTTCTTATACATGGAATTTTGGTGACGGTAGTCCCTTAGAAGTTCATTCCTATACCAATTCGGCACAAAGCGTAACGCATACCTATTTAAAAGGCACGGTAAGTTGTCAAACGCAAGTAATCTTGCTGGCAAAGAACTTTTGCACGTTTGGTGCACCAACACAGGGGCAAGTAAATCCCCTGTATGTGTTTGACACCGATGTGGCGGCCGTTACCGCCGACCGTATAGTGAGGTGCTGGCCCGACAATACTTTTTCCTTTCAAAATACCACCGCGCGAAATTGTGTACCTCAAGGCAATACTTTTCAGCGCCAGGAAAGGTGGAATTTTGGAAATTACTGGGGAATGGGCGGAGATTCAATTGTGGGTTGGAATCCTTGGCCGCCTAGTAGTTCTAGAATAGTAGCCTATCCCGGCATTGGAACCTACTCCGTCACCTTAATTGATAGTAATTTGTGCGGCATCGATGTCACCAACATTGTTGTAAGCATTGTAAGTCCGCCCACTGCGTCATTGATCGCACCCACCGGAAATTTATGTCAGAACACTCCTGTTACATTTACAAATGCCAGTACACCCGGCCGGAGCTACCTCTGGAATTTTGGAAACGGAGGCGGGTTTCAAAATTTGGGAAGTGGAAATAAAAGCAATTCATATAGCGTGCCGGGTACTTACACTGTAAAATTAGTTTGTCAGGTTTCAGGTGGCGGCACTTCTTGTTCCGATACCTCCATCGCCATCATTAATATCTTACCCTCACCCGTTTCCAACTTTTCGGTAAATCCGTCAACAGGTTGTAACACCATAATTGGCGCAGTTTTTAGCGATTTATCAACGAGTGCAGTTACGTGGAATTGGAATTTCGGAAATGGAAATATAAGTACTTCATCCTCGCCTCCCCCTCAAAATTATTTGGTGCCCGGAACTTTCGTTGCTACATTAGTAGTTACCGGCACAACAACTTGCTCACACACGTTTACCTCCGCACTTGTTGTTCGGCCAAAACCTCTTCCAAATTTTGTTCAGCTTTCGGCGTGTGTGGGATCACCCGTCAATTTTACCAATACTTCTACGCCTACGGGCGGCACTAACTCCATCACAACCTATGTTTGGAATTTTGATGACGGCTCGGCCACCTCTAACTCTGTGAATCCAATTCATACCTATACAGCACCAGCAACCTACACCGTAAAATTAGTAGCATTATCTGCCTTCTGTACCGACTCAATTTCACTGCCCATCTTGCTCAACATTAAGCCCACCGCTAATTTTATTCCAACACCAACGCTGGGGTGTCCGCCATTAGCAGTAAGTTTTTCGAATACAACGATAAACGGAAATTCTTCGCTCTGGAAATATGAAACTGCGGGATCCGCCACATCTTCTGTTACAAACCCAACTTATAATTTTTCGAATACAACCCTCAACTTTGTCAATTACACCGTCACACTTATTTCCACTACGGGAATAGGTTGTGCTGACAGTATTAAAAAAGTAATATCTGTTCGACCAAAACCTGTGGCAAATTTCACTTCCAATGTGAATGCCGGCTGCTCGCCATTTTTAGCCACTTTTACCAATACCAGTCTTGGTGGATTCACCTACTCCTGGACATTGGGTGACGGATCCACGTCCATTCAACAAAATCCCACACATACCTATACTAATAACTCCCTGTTTCAACAAACCGTAACGGTAACCATGCAAGTAACCAACAGCGTGAGTTGCACCGATTTGATTAGTAAGTCGCTGATCATTTACGCAAAACCAAATGTGACCTTTACCATGTTGCCATCCAGTGGCTGCCATCCGCTGTTGGTGACTTTTCCGGCGGTTCCCGGTGTGGCGAGTTACACGTGGACCCACGGCGATGGATCTCCCCAATTGATAACAATTAATGCACCGCACACCCATACTTTCCTTAATACAGGTTTATCTAATATCAGTTTTACCGTGTCATTGATAGCTGGAAATGTATCGGGCTGCATCGATTCAGCAAAAGCAGCAGTTGTGGTTTTTCCAAAACCTACTGCGGGTATTGCCATTACCCCTACTGCAGGATGTTCACCATTTGCATCGGTTCATAACGGTACCAGCAGTACCGCAGGCTCCGGCTTTTACTGGAAATATGGAGATGGGTCAGTCCTAAATACCGGAACTGCAAATTCGGTGAGCCACACTTATATGAACGCCAGCAACTCGGTTAACCAGCCTTATACTACTTTTCTGGTTGTAACTTCTCCCAATGGTTGTAAGGACTCCGTGTATGCGCCCCTCACGGTTTACTTTAAGCCCGAATCAAAATTTATTTTGGACACGCCCAAATGTGTTTCGCGCACCATTAATTTTAATAATCTCTCCATAGGCACATTTAGTCAAACCTGGAATTTTGGAGATGGCACCCCGCCCGTAAATCTCTTAAATCCATCACACAATTATTCCAATACCTCCATCAATAATCTTACTTACACCGTTCAATTGATCGGTTCTTCTATTTACAACTGTTTGGATACCGCCTTGGGATTTCCTAAAGTGTATGCAAAACCAATTGCAAATTTTTCGGTTATTCCTTCAAACGGTTGTGCCCCACTCAATGCCGGCTTAAATTTTAGCGGTGCTTTTGCACATACCTATTTTTGGAAATACGGCGACGGCGGAACTTCCACCTTGCAAAGTACCTCTCATACCTATAACAATATCAGCAATGCCATCAACCAAGGTTATAACGCCACATTGCTCGCTTTTAATAATAATGGCTGTAAGGATTCAGTGACAAAACCCCTATTGGTCTATTACAAACCTTTTGCTGATTTCACCTTAGATACACCCGCGTGCACTCCAAAGGTGATTAAGTTCATTAATAATTCAGAAGGGGCTAATAGTTTCAACTGGGATTTTGGTAACGGACAAAGTTCAACTGCAACAGCAACTGTGTCACAAAAATATGTGAACAATTCCGCTACAACCGTGGCCTATGTAACAAGTCTTATCGCACGTACCCCTAATAATTGTACAGATACAGCACTGGTAAAATTCTTTGTGTACCCAAAACCCGAATTTCTTATTTCATCTGCTCCCGATACAGGCTGCACTCCCCTTCGTGTAAACTTCGCAAAAATTGCCGGAGCTGTGCATTATCAGTGGACTTTTGAAGCAGGCAGTTACAGTTCAAAAGATCAGGTTGAAAATATATTTGTGAATTCCGGCACTTCTACCAGAACCTACACCGTGCAACTTATCGCCGATGACGTGCATCAGTGTGGTGACACTAGCTTTAAAGTCATTAAAGTGCATCCCAAACCCACTGCAAAATTTGCGGCCAGTCCCTTGAGTGTGTATATTCCCAATGACCCAACAAAATGTTTTAACCTGTCCATCGGGGCCACATCCTTTTTATGGGACTTTGGAGACGGAGGAAGTTCCAAAGAAAAGGAACCAACTTATTTCTACACAAAACCGGGAGAATTTGAAATCTATTTAATTGCATATAATAATTATGGTTGCAGGGATACCGCCTTTTTGCCCGAAAAGGTTTTGGCACTAAATGAAACTACCCTCGAATTTCCAAATGCCTTTACGCCTAATTTGGCCGGTTCTCCGGGTTCACTGTACGATCCGGAAGACAGGAGCAACGATATTTTTCACCCCAATGTACGTGGGGCTGATCAGTATGAATTAAGCATCTATTCACGCTGGGGCGAATTATTATTTGAAACAAAAAATCCCAAAGAAGGTTGGGACGGCTATTACAAAGGTGTGCTGTGCGTTCAGGATGTGTATGTTTGGAAAGTCGTGGTCACCTTCTTGGATGGAAAAAGGGTGGTTAAAACCGGCGACGTACTTTTATCGCGATAAATGAAAAAGAAAAGACATACCTACTTTTTAGTCGCATTTCTCTGTGGGAGTATGTTGTTTTTTTCTCAAACTAAAAAACAAGTACGGCAGTGTAATGCACTTTTGAAAGAAGCTCAGTTTTCTCTCGACGAAGAAGATTATCAAAAGGCCTGGATGCTTTACAATCAGGTTTTAAAATTAGAGCCCAAAGAAGAAAAAGCCGGAGTAAATGCCGCCCTGTGCGCGTATAGTCTAAATTATATGGCCGACAGTGTGTTGTTTTTGAAAGACAATCTCGCCAAATCTTCTATTCCCGATGCATCCTATTATTTAGCTTGGATCTCGCATCACGAAAAAGCCTTTGATAAAGCTATTTCCTTGCTTACGGCCTATCAATTGGTAAATCCTAAACAACGTATTCATACAGATGAACAAATTGCCTATTTAAGCGGAATGTGCATTAATGCCCGTACATTCTACGCGAACCCGCGCAGGTCGGTTGTAAAAAATATGGGGCCAACTATCAATTCCATCTATCCCGACTACGCGCCCATAATAATGCCCGATGAATCTATCATGTTTTTCACGTCCAAGCGCGAAGGCTCCTCAGAAAATCGTAAGAACGGAGACAATCAATATTATGAAGACATCTACTTTTCCAATCAGGTGGAAGGCATCTGGCAACAGGCAAAAAATGCGGGTGAGCCCCTCAACTCTTCTACTAATGATGGTTGCGTAGCAATCAGCCACGACGGGCAACGCATGCTGGTGTATCGCACCGCTGCTGATATTGTAGGAGGAGACCTCTATGAAACGCAAATGGGACTCACAAATAAATGGGAACCTTTGAAGTTATTGGGTCAGGAAATAAATTCTTCGTACGTAGAATCCAGTGCCTGTTTCAGCAGCGATACCCTGGAGTTTTATTTTAGCAGCGACAGGCCCGGTGGTTTTGGCGGAAAAGATCTTTACAGAATAAAAAAGTTACCCACTAATAAATGGAGCATGCCTTACAATCTGGGACCCACAGTGAATACAAAATATGACGAAGATGCACCCTTTTTGCATCCGGATGGTGTGACCCTGTATTTTAGCAGCAAAGGACACAATAGCATGGGATATTATGATGTGTTCTCCAGTATTTTAAATAAAGAGAACAATCTGTTCGGAACAGCCGAAAATCTTGGATATCCCATCAATGATATCCACAATGACATTTTTTTTGTGCTCAGTGTTGACGCTCAAAGAGCATATTATTCCTCACAAAAAGATGAATCACTGGGGAGTACCGACATTTATAAAGTTGAGACGCGATTTGGTGAGAACGACCTGAATGTGCAAATTGGTCATGCCCTTATAGATCAAAGCCCGGCGAGGGTAAAAATAAGCTTGAGAGATGATGAAACGGATCAGGTATGTGGTACTTTTTATTCCAATTCCGATACCGGAAAATTTATTTTGATTCTTAATCCGCTAAAATCATATACGGCAACGTTGGATGGAGAGGGTTTTGAGACGAAAATCATCAAAATAACATCCCGGGCTTTTATCAATTTTGAAAAAGACATGATAGTTCATTTAAGTAAAGAAAGTGCGCAATAGCTGCTTACATATTATTTTTTTACTGCATCTTGCTATTACTGCAATGGCGCAAGAGCCTCAGTTTACGCAGTTTTATGCCGCCCCCATGTATTTAAATCCGGCATTCACCGGTCACACCTATGAACACCGATTTACCGCCAATTACCGAAATCAATGGCCTTCGGTTAAAACAGCATACAAAACTTACATGGCAACATACGATTATAACATTTCCAACCTCAACAGTGGCATTGGCGGATTTGTGTTGCAAGACCATGCCGGAACGTCAAGACTGGTCACTACACAAACAGGATTGAATTTGGCCTACCGCTTCAAAGTAAAAAAACATGCGGAAATTAGAGCCGGAATGATGATAGCCATGACGACAAAAAAATTGGACAATACCACTTTAGTATTTAACGATCAGCTTATTTCGGGAGGAGCTCCCGGTTCATCTGCCGACGCAAAAAGTGTGGAACCTGTTACTTACCTAGATCTGGGAGCAGGCCTGCTCTTTAATTCAACCAATTATTGGTTTGGCATAGCGGCTAAACATATCAATCAACCCAATAATAGCATGGCCGGTAATACTGAGGCTTTACCCGTATATTTGGATATCCACGGCGGTTACCGTTATATCATTTCTGCGAAAGGTGCAGGCCGCACCGATCTTCAAGAATTTGTAAGTGCCAGTTTTCATTTTCGAAAGGAACAAAATTACAGTCAGCTCGATTTGGGTGCCTACTATTTTAAGTCCTTTCTCAACGTGGGACTCTGGTACCGGGGATTGCCATTTAAACACTACCAACCGGGTTATCCTAACCGAGAAAGCATTGCGGTATTATTGGGCTTAGAAATACCTGATAAAAATTTCAGAATCGGTTATAGTTATGACATTACCATTTCACACTTGGGTATAACCAATACCCAAGGCGCACATGAGGTATCTCTTGTATATGAAATTGCTAAGAAACGCAAGAAAAACAAACATGTGTTAGTGAGTTGTCCGAAATTTTAGGTTGAATGGGCCATTTTTTTTGCCGCTCACTACAACTGGAATTTGTGGGGGAATTTGCTGAGATGCAGAGACAAAAGTAAACTTAGTCCACATAAGCACCGTGCTGGCACCCCAGGTATTCCGCGTCACACTTTACGAACTTCTTCTGCGAACCTTGAATTGGTATGGGCAGGCAAGCCTAGGCGGTGAAAGATTGTATTTTCTTTAGCTCTCCTTGCCGTAATTCATTCTTCCTTCGCAGGTTATTTTTTAGTTAGATGATGTAACATCTCCCCACAAATAAATTCAGCGGCGTTTCCATCACCATATAATTTCGGGAATTTCAGATCTTTTTTAGAAGTGAGTATGCCATACGCCGCTTTAATGCGCGTTTCATCGGCATCTGCCACGATGGCTGCGCCACACTCTACCAGCTCTACCCATTCGGTTTCGGGACGAAGAATCACGCAGGGCTTTTCAAAATAAAAGGCTTCCTTTTGTACACCTCCACTATCGGTCATTACCAATCTGCAGTTCCTTTCGAGACTCACCATTTCTAAAAAAGAGGCGGGTTGCGTGATTTTAAATTGATTATTTGATTTTACTTTTAAATAAAGTTCTTTTTCAAGATTGCTTTCCAACAATTTCGCTGTTCGGGGATGAAGCGGCAGAACCACATCTACTTTGTGTTTTTCAGAAATTTCATTCAACGATCTGAACAGAGCATTTAATCTGAGGGGCTCATCGGTATTGTTATTTCGGTGAATGGTGGCCAAAATAAAATTATTTTTCTGAAGTTTCAATCTTTCTAAAATATCGGTTTTACTTTCGGCCACATCACTAAAAAATAAGCTGTTGTCGTACATAACATCCCCACACTGATAGATCTTTGGGTTGTCGGCACTGTAAGGAGCTGCATTGTCTTTTTTAAATCCCTCTTTTATTAAATTGTCAAATCCTGTTGTTGTGGGAGAAAACAGCAAGGTGCTGATGTGATCGCACATAATGCGGTTCACTTCTTCGGGCATGATCTTACTATACGAACGCAAACCCGCTTCTATGTGCACCACAGGAATATGAATTTTGCTTGCAGCCACAGCACCCGCAAGGGTAGAATTGGTGTCACCGTATAGCACAATGGCTCCCGGCTGCTCTTTTAACAAAATATCTTCAATGCCAATAATCATGGCAGCCGTTTGTTTGCCATGACTTCCACTTCCCACATTCAAATTATAATCAGGTGCGGGAATATTCAATTCATCAATAAAGATCTGACTCATATTGGCATCGTAATGCTGGCCGGTATGAACAATGATTTCAGTGATCTCTCCAGAGAATTTATTTTTGATGGCCCTACTCATTGCAGCCGCTTTAATGATCTGTGGTCGGGCACCTATAATTGTGACAATTTTCAACATATCCCTTCTTTTTTAGCGTAATGCATATTTAGTACCTTAATTTTTAATTTATCATTTCTAATTTACAATTCATCATTTCTTTCTTAGGTGTTCAGATCAATCCCTCGTCAGAAAAACTACAATATTTTTGGTCCCCTATAATTAAATGATCGAGCAGCGACATGTCGAGCAAATGCAACGCTTCTTTGAGTTTTTTTGTGATAGCTCGGTCCTGCTCACTTGGCAGCACCTGCCCACTTGGGTGATTGTGGGCAATTATCACACCGCTGGTATTATTTTCGATGGCCGCCCGGCAAATCAATCTCACATCCACCACCGTACCTGAAATTCCTCCTTTACTCAGTCGCTCTTCTTTTACCACACGGTTAGCGCGATCGAGTAGTAAGATCCAAAATTCTTCGTGTGGCAGGTCACTCAAACGTTTAAATAAAAGATCGTAGGCAATTCTGCTGGACGTGATCTTTGGTTTTTCAATACTTTCACTCTCTCTTCTTCTGCGGCCTAACTCAAAAGCAGCTGCAATGGTTACAGCCTTTACCTGACCAATTCCCCGGTATTTTTTGAGGTCGTTCACACTTAGTTTGGCAAGCTCATTAATACTGTTATTATTTTCAGAGAGCATGCGCTGCGATAATTGTACGGCCGTTTCGGTTCTATTGCCCGATGCCAAAATAATTGCTATTAATTCGGCATCACTTAAATTGTGTCGCCCTTGCGAGGTCATTTTTTCACGTGGTCGGTCGTCTTCCGCCAATAATTTGATGGTGATGTGTTTGGAAAGTTGTTCCATAAATTACGAATTTACAAATTTGCCCTCAAAGGCATTATTTTATTTAATTGTTTACATTTCATGACTATCTCAGCGAAGGCTTTTCTTATTTTTAGGGAAATTTATGGCATTTCTGCAAAACGACTCCCTTCAGGTCTTTAAAATAAGAGACTTCCGATATTTCATTTTGGTGCGTTTGCTGCTTACCCTCGCCATTCAAATGCAGTTCAGCACCATTTATCTTCAAATTTATTATGAGTACTCCAAAGAAGAATTTATTTTGGGACTCATAGGTCTTGCCGAAGCTATTCCATTTATTTTCACTTCCTTTTTTAGCGGACATTTTGTGGATATCATCCAAAAGAAAAAAATCATCCTAATCTGCACATTTCTCCTTATGCTGGGTGCGGTCTTCTTGTATCTGAATGCCGATCCATTTTTTATGTTGCTCAGGGGCATGGGACTTTATTCGCTCTTTGGTGTAGTTTTTATCTTTGGTATCATCCGTGCATTTATTGGTGCCAGTACAAATCCCTTTCTCAGCCAACTTATTCCCCGTGCTTCTTATACCAATTCCGCAACTTGGAACAGTTCAGCTTGGCACACCGGGGCCATTCTGGGGCCCGTACTTTCGGGAATAATTTACGGCTTCAACAACAAGCTGAATGCCCAGTGGTGTCATCTTACCGAGGTTATTTTGTTTTTGCTCTCTCTTATTTTCATTATCAAAATCTCAAATCCCGGCGCCCCTCAGAAACGTGATGAAACAGAAACTGTTTTTACGAGTATGAAAGTGGGCTTGCGTTTTGTATTCAAAAACAAAATGGTTCTGAGCGCCATTTCTCTTGACCTATTTGCTGTATTATTTGGTGGTGCGGTGGTTCTTATCCCTGCTTTCACCGACAAAGTTTTGCATCTTGGTCCTGAAGCATACGGCCTGCTTCGCACCTCACCTGCTATTGGCGCTGTTCTTTCGGCTTTTGTGATGGCGGTGTACCCTCCCGCAAAAAAAGCAGGCGTTGCTTTGTTGTGGTCGGTGATCGCCTTTGGTGTTTTCACCATTTTATTCGGACTTTCCACCAATTATTGGTTGGCCTTCGCCATGCTGTTCCTTACCGGCGCTTTTGATAATGTAAGCGTGGTGGTACGGCATAGTATTTTGCAATTAATGACTCCCGATAACATGCGTGGCCGCGTGAGTGCCATTAATAATATTTTTGTTGGCAGCAGCAACGAGATCGGTGGTTTTGAAAGCGGACTGGCAGCAAAGATCATGGGACTTGTACCTTCTATTATTTTTGGCGGAGGCATGACCATTTTGGTGGTTCTTGGCATTCACAAAATTAATCCTAAGCTCAAAGATCTCGACATTACCTCGTATTCCTGAGTTTGAAAAAGAGCCCCGACCACTAATTAGCCGAGGCTCTGATCCCATCTAACCCTTAGGCGCTCTTTTGATTCAGCACGGCGTCATTGGCCACTACTTCGGTCACATATTTTTTCTGACCGTTTTTATCTGTGTAGTTTCTGGTTACCAACTTACCTTCAATACTCACGAAACTTCCTTTTTTGAAGTCTGCTTCCACTCGCTCAGCAACTTTTCCCCAGGCAATTACAAAATGCCATTGTGTGTCCGATGCCTTTTCACCACTTCGGGTAGTGTATTCTTCCTTAGTTGCCATTGAGAATTTAGCCAGTTTGCCATTTTCAAATGTTTTGATCTCAGGGTCGTTGCCCAGATTTCCGGTTAATTGTACTCTGTTTGTTGCATTCATGATTTTTGTTTTTTATTTGTTATTTATTTTAGTTGATTATTGTTTTACGCTACCAGTGTTTGTTTTTGGGAAAACACCAAATCTCGGGCCACTATTTCTACATTCGTGCGCTTCTGCCCCTCTTTGTTGGTATAGGAACTCTTCACTAATTTTCCGTCCACCGTCACCAGGGAACCTTTGTTCAACTGTTGCTCGGCCACAACTGCCATATCTCCCCAGGCAATGATATTGTGCCACTGCACATCCGTTACTTTTTCACCTTTTTTAGTAACATAGGTCTCTGTGACGGCGATATTAAAACGCGCCAGTCTGTTACCATTTTCCAAAACTTTTACTTCCGGGTTTGCACCTAAACGTCCAACTAATTGTACGTGATTTTTTGTGTTTTTCATGTGTGTCTTTTTTATTTAATTATTTATTTTTTTGTGTGCCCTGACTCTGCCTGTTTTAAATTTGTTTAATTTTTTAGCGTCATCTGTGGCTTGTTTCTGTGTCGCTTTAAAATCTGAATTCAAACCGCGGTATTTCAAATCGACGAGATAAAGGTGCGGCGACTTCAAAACGTTATTCGGTTTTTACGTATTTACATTCGTATAAAAGCAATTGTTGTCGATTGTTGTCGGTAATAATAATTCTAACATACTATTTATCAATACCATACATGGTTTCTAGTTCTACTCTGATTTTTGGCTACAAGCTGCTGCATTCCGAAATTAATGCCCAATTGTGGAACAACAGACACTCTAAAATACCATCCAGTACGGAAAAAGTGATTGAATTTGTCTGCAGAAAATGAAAATCTGACCAGGCCCGAATAAATGGTCAATAATTTACAAAAACAACGAATTCATTAATGCTTAATAATCAATATGTTAGATAATATTATTGGAATTTTATGGAATTCAATTCCATTTTTTTCCTATATTTGTGACATGATCACGCGTGACGCTGAAAAAAAACTTCTCCAATTGAGCCGCTCGTTCAAAGCGGTTGCTGTAATTGGCCCACGTCAGTCGGGAAAAACTACCCTGGTTAAATCACTCTTTAAAAATAAACCCTATGCCTCGTTAGAAAATCCCGACATTATGCGTTTTGCCCTTGAGGACCCAAGGGGTTTTTTAGGATCATTTCCAAATGGTGCTATTTTAGATGAAGCACAACGCGCGCCCGACCTCTATTCATATCTCCAGGAAATACTGGATAATTCAAAAAAAAGGGGCCTCTTTATCTTAACGGGGTCGAATAACTTTTTATTGCAACAAAGTATTTCCCAAACCCTAGCCGGCAGAATTGGTTACCTTCAACTCCTTCCCTTTTCCGTTAATGAATTAATTTCGGGAAAAAAACTTCCAAAAAACGATGATGAACTCCTGCTAAAAGGATCTTATCCCCCCATTTACCACCAAAGAATTCCGCCGGGTGATTGGTACCCTAATTATATCCGCACCTATATTGAAAGGGATGTGAGGCAATTAAAGAATATCTCCGATCTCAATCGCTTTACTAAATTTTTATCCCTGCTTGCAGGACGCTGTGGACAAGAACTTAATATGAACTCCCTCTCCATCGAAGTGGGGGCAGATCTCAAAACAATGCAATCTTGGATCGGTATTCTGGAAAGCAGCTTCATTGTGTATTTACTGAGACCTCATTTTAAGAACTTTAATAAAACAGTCATCAAGCGCCCTAAGCTCTATTTTTACGATACCGGATTAGTTTGTTCCCTATTGCGAATCAGCTCGGTGAAGCAATTGGAAACACATCCTCTAAGAGGTGCTATTTTCGAAGCCCTAGTGATTACCGAATTTGTGAAGCAGCGTAGCAATGCAGGACAGCCCAACAATTTGTATTACTGGCGCGATAAAACCGGTCATGAAATAGACCTGCTTATTGACGCAGCTTCCAAACTCATTCCCATAGAAATTAAATCTGGTAAAACCATAACGCCCGAATTTTTCAGAAACCTTGATTACTGGTGCAAATTAAGTTCCATTAAAAAATCATATTTACTGTATGCCGGAACTGAAAAACAAAAACGCAGCGCAGGTACGGAAATTCTACCCTGGAAAGAATTAGCGCAAATAAAATCGTAAGGCTGAGTTTTAATGATCCGGAACTCCAATTTTTCTATTCTTAAACTAATTCAGTGTTTTCAAAAATACTACTTCACACCTCCCATCAATTTCTTCACCAGCGGAGAAATGGCGATGAGAATTACTCCGGCAATTAAGGCGTAGATGGCCAATTGTTTGTAGCCATCGGCGTACACACCTAGTTTTTCAAGATTTGTTGAATTCTCAGAAGCACTGGCTATATTGGCTCCAAGCAGCCCGGCAAAATATTGTCCATAGGCACTGGCTAGAAACCACATGCCCATGAGCACAGCCTGCGTTTTTTGCGGTGAGAGTTTTGTCATTACCGACATTCCGATGGGCGAGAGGCACAATTCACCAAAAGTAATGATGAACCACCCAAAGGTAAACACATTGAGCGAGGTAATTCCATTGCCATCTGCAAAGAACTTACTTTGATAAAATACATAAAATCCGCCGGCCAAAAACAAAAAGGCCAGACCAAATTTTACGATGGTATTGGGTTCAAGTTTGCGTTTGTTCATGGCCAGCCAAACGAGTCCTACAGCCGCTGCAAAAAGGATCACAAAAAAAGAATTAGCCGAATTGTTTACCCCATTGGGATCGAGGGTAATGCCCAGTAATTTATTGTTCAGATTGTTTTTCGCAAACAAACTGAGCGATCCCCCACTCTGCTCAAAAAAAGCCCAGAAAAAAATGGAAAAAATAATAAAGACGAGTGCCGCAATTATTTTTTTGTTCTCCTGTACAGAAAAATGACGCATTTCCCAAAACAAATAAATGAGCGAACAGGGTCCGATGATGAACATAAACACATCAGTATATTCGGTTTTGGCCACCATGGTCATGATAATGGGTAAAAGCAATAACGAAAATACGTAGGTCATGATCTCATACAAACGCCGTTTTCCCGGAGCCAAATGCGCAAGTGGCGAAAGGCCAATGGGGCCCAAACTTTTTTGTGTTTGTGTGAAATTGAGCAAACTTATCATCATCACTACTGAAGCGAAGCCGAATCCTACGTTCCATCGCAGGTGTTCGGGAATAAACGAACTAAAAATAGTGCCATTAGCAGTTGCAATGCAGAGATATCCTCCAATGAGAGCTCCCAAATTTACACCGGCATAAAAGAGCGAAAACCCTGCATCCACACGGGGGTCTCCTTCTTTGTATAAGTTCCCCACTATTGTTGAAATTGTTGGTTTAAAAAACCCCGTGCCTATGATGGTAAAACTGATTCCAAAAAAGAAATAAACTTTTGGATCTATCGCCAGAAGGACACTGCCAATGATCATCAACATGCCGCCCCAAAATAAAGAGCGTCGATACCCTAAAATTTTATCGGCAAACAATCCTCCCACAAATGTAAATGCATACACAAAGGCCTGTGTGGCGCCGTATTGCAAATTGGCCACCACATCGCTCATGTTCAGCTGACTGACCATAAATACCACCAACATGCCCCGCATTCCGTAAAAGCTGAAACGTTCCCACATTTCACTAAAAAACAAATACCAAAGTTGTTTGGGATACTTGCCTTTAAAGTTTTGAATTTCTTCGAGACTTTTTGTTGTTACCGACATACTTTACAGATTAAAAAAGAACCCCGATAAACCAAATTAGGAGATATGGTTCACCGGGGACTCATAAAAGACTTCCAATTGTTTTACCTCAGCGCTTCTACATGTGGTTCAACATGCTTTTCGTTCATCATTTTTTGTAACCACGAACTAATGAAGAACAAAATGCCTGCTGCAATTCCGGTCATAACAATAAACAGCATAAAAAACTCATACAAATTGGTGATTTGAAAAGTTAAAAATGTAGGATAAACTACCGGCACATTCGGATCTACCGAATCGGCAGAAGGAGGAATTAAGGCGCTCAAAGTACCGGCAAATTTATTTGCTGCTGCGTTCGCCAGAAACCAGGTTCCCATCATTAATGAAGATAAACGTAATGGTGCCAATTTTGAAACCATCGATAAGCCGATGGGCGACAAACATAATTCGCCCATGGTGTGAATAATGTATAAAGAGACTAACCACCACATACTTACTTTATCGCCCAAACCAAGACCTTTTACGGCGATGGCGATTACCACATAACCAAGAGCCACCAGCGTTAAACCATAGGCCATTTTATACGGGGAGGAAGGCTCCAGTCTTTTTTTATACAGGTATCCCCAAAGAATTGTGAAGATAGGTGCTAAGGTAATTACCGCCAGAGGATTGATGGATTGAAAATAAGAAGCCGGCATTTCCCAGCCTAATAAGTTTCGGTTGGTTTGTCGGTCGGCAAACAGGGTGAGCGATGCACCGGCCTGCTCAAAAGCACCCCAGAAAAATATTACAAAAAAAGCAAGAATAAAAATAACAATGATTCGGTTTCTCTCCAGTTTAGTCAAACTCTTATCGGTTAAGATAACAATGGGCATTAAAATCATGGCACCGTATATAAAGTAGCTGATAATATCTACATCATTTTTGAACATCTGTTTGAAATTGAGCATAAAAAACACAATGCCTATTGACCCTGCGATTAATAACATACTTTTGAGATCCAGTTTCTGAACCGGCAAACCAATTTCTTTCCCTCTTTCAGAAATTAAATATTTCTTTTGAAACAGCATGAAGGATACCAGACTCACCACCATCCCCAAACAGGCGGCCAAGAATCCGTATTTAAAATCCATTGAACCGCAAACAAGTGGAGAAAAGAAAGCACCCAAATTAATTCCCATGTAAAATATAGTAAATGCGCTGTCAATTCTTCTGTCTCCTGCCGGGTACAATTGACCTACCATGGTAGAAATATTTGGTTTAAAAAATCCATTTCCAATAATGAGAGATGTTAATCCTATCCACATGGTGGCCATTCCGCCGTTTGCACCGGCTGAAGCACTCAAAAACATAAAAAACTGACCGATGGCCATTAGCAGCCCCCCTATCATAATACTGCGGCGATTTCCCAGAAATTTATCACATAAATATCCTCCCAGCAAGGGCGTTAAGTAAACCAGTCCGGTATAACTTCCGTAAATCTCTGATGCTGCGGCATCTTTTAATAATAGTACTTTAGTCATAAACAGAATGAAAATGGCTCTCATTCCATAATAACTAAACCGCTCCCACATCTCCGTGAAAAATAAAAAGTACAGTCCCTTTGGATGTCCCTTTTGTTCGATCGTTTGTTCCATGTTTTAATTTATGTTAGGCGGCTAAAATAGGCCTTTTATTTCTAATAACAAACCACTAAAGAGGGGATATCGTGGAAGAATTTTTGATAAATAAGAGAAGTGCTATTGACAAATTGACGATTTACGAATTGACTATTGACGATTTGGTTCTCGAGCCTTTCAAAGGCCAATCGTAAATTAAAAAATTGTAAATAAACACCAGTAATAATTGACGAGGAATGAAGTAAATTTAGATCTTAGAAGTCAGAGGTTAGATTGCTTTGTATATAAACCCTCAAGAAATTGACCATTTAACTCCCGCCTCGTCAATAGTCAATCGTAAATAAAAAAAATCGTAAATATAAGACAAGCTATAATTCATTCACGATTCCTTCCATCGTAAATCGTAAATAAAAAAATCGTCAATTCGCTTGAATCTAATAAACGTGTTGCCCGCCGTTAATGCTATAATTAGCTCCGGTAATAAAACTGGTTTCTTCGCTCGCCAGAAAACTCACCAAATGCGCCACCTCATGCGTACCTCCTAATCTTCCCAATGGCACCTGTGCAATGATTTGCGTTAAGATCTTCTCGGGAACCGCCATTACCATGTCGGTGCCGATATACCCGGGAGAAATGGTATTTACGGTAATTCCCAACTTTGCCACTTCCATGGCCAAAGATTTGGTAAAGCCATGCATACCTGCTTTGGCCGCACTGTAATTGGTTTGTCCAAATTGGCCGCGCTGACCATTTACTGATGAAATATTAATAATCCTTCCAAACTTTCGTTCCACCATACCGGGCAAAACATGTTTGGTACAGTTAAACACACTGTTCAAATTTGTATTAATTACCGCGTTCCAATCGTCTTTGCTCATATTCAGCAATCGTCCATCGCGGGTAATTCCGGCATTATTCACTAAGGTATCAACAGGACCAACTTCGGCCTCAATCTTCTTTATCATCTCCCCGGCACTTTCAAAATTACTCACATCTCCAAAAAACAATTGGATGTCGAATCCCTCCTCTTTCATCTCTTTCTGCCACTTGTCAGCCTTCTCTTTGGTATGATAATTACCCACCACGTGAAAACCATCTTTATATAATTCTTTACACATGGCCGTTCCGAGTCCACCGGTAGCACCGGTAACCAATACAATTCGTTTGTTTTGCTTGTCCATACTAATTATTTTTTAGATATTTATTCGATTAACTTTTATAGTAAAAATATTTCAGAACAATTTTCAACCTATTTTATTTTGTCAACATTCATCACCGAGGCTTCACCACTAGTGCAGAGTTTTCCTTCTTTGTCTTTTATAACGGTTTCTATAATGGCGCGATTTTTATCTTTTAACACTTCTTTCACCGTAAAAACCGCTTCGTAGGGAGTATCCACATACATGGGCTTTAAGAAATTGAGTGTTTGTTTCAAATAAATGGTTCCTTCGCCCGGAAATAAAGTGCCGAACACTTTGCTGAATAATGAGGCGCTCAACATGCCATGCATGATGGGACGTTTGAACATAGTTTTAGCAGCATAAGTGGCATCGAGGTGTACCGGATTTTTATCGCCGGTTACTTCTGCAAAGCGATTCACTTCTTCTTGTGAAAACTGGAACTCATGCGAATAGGTTTCGTTGGCTTGTAACATAAACTAAAAGAATTTTATTTTTAAAAGTAACCATTTAATATCATTTTCAAAATTTTGTTCCAAAAAAATTGACCTTTGCTATTTTTTCGCCCAAAACCGTATTTCCCTACTTTGAGATAAATTCTTCGGAAAAGAATTTTAAATTTGTGGCTGGTGAGGGGAAGAAATCTCAGCAGAACAGAGATTACCAACAACATCTTATGAAAGAGTAGAGAGGAATATGGATTACCCACAAATAATACTTCATAAAGGCAAGGATTTTTCACTGCAGCGGAAACACCCCTGGGTGTTTTCGGGAGCCATTGCCAAAAAGGATGCCGGGCTTCAGGATGGAGAGCTGGTGGAAGTCTTCAACTTTAAGAAAGAGTATCTGGCAACGGGGTACTACGCCGGAGGCAGCATTGCTGTGCGAATCATTTCCTTTACTCAGTGCCTCATTGACGAAGAGTTTTGGTACGAAAAAATCCACAAAGCCTGGCTGTACCGCTCGCACCTTGGCATATTAAGTGAACATACCAACGTGTGTCGGATGTTTTTTGGTGAAGGGGATGGGGTTCCGGGCCTCATATTAGATTATTATAACGGCCACGTGGTGTTTCAGTCTCACTCGGGTGGGGTTTACCTTCAGCGGGAGAATATAGCCCTTGCCATAAAACGAGTGCTGGGTCCGCTTTTGAAAAGTATTTACGATAAAAGTGCCGAAACGCTATCTAAACATTACAGCGAAAAAACGGTGAACGGATTTTTGGTTGGTAATGAAGAAGAGATCATCGTGAAAGAAAACCATCATCTTTTTAAAGTTGATTTTATTAGGGGACAAAAAACCGGTTTTTTCATCGACCAACGCGATAACCGTAAATTGCTGGCGGAGTATTGTAAAAACAAAATTGTACTGAATTCGTTTTGTTATACGGGAGGATTCTCTGTTTACGCCGCGTATGCCGGTGCCACCATTGTTGAATCGGTTGATGCCAGCCAATCGGCCATCGATTTGTGCGAGCAGAACATTGACCTCAACCAACTTAACAATCACACGAGCTTTGTGGACGATACATTTGAGTTTTTGAAGGACAAACAAAATGCCTACGATGTTATCGTGCTCGATCCTCCGGCTTTCGCCAAGAGCCGCGACAACAAACACCACGCAGTGATTGGCTACAAGCGTTTAAATACCATGGCCATGAAATTGATTAAACCTAACGGCATCATTTTTACATTTAGTTGCAGCGGGGTAATCGACAAAATGTTATTTTACAATACCATCACCTCTGCAGCCCTTGAAGCCGGAAGGAACATTAAGATCCTTCACTATTTATACCAGCCTGCAGATCATCCCGTGACTCCTAATTTTCCCGAAGGCGAATACCTCAAAGGAATGGTGCTTTGGGTGGAATAAAAACCTTCTCTTCTTAACCATGAAAAAAGTCTATTTTCTTTCTTCCTGCAGCACGTGCATAAGGATTATCAACGAGCTAAAATTAAAAGAGAAAAAGTTTGTGTTTCAGGACATTAAGAATGAGAAAATCACTGCCGAACAGTTGCAGGAAATGAAAGCACTGAGTGGTTCATGCGAAGCCCTGTTTAGTCGTCTAGCCCTTAAATACAAGACCCTCAACCCCAAACCCACTACCGAAGTGGACTATACTAAACTGATTTTATCGGAATACACCTTCTTGAAACGCCCGGTGATACAGATAGGCAATCAGATCTTTATTGGGAATTCCAAAAAGAATGTGGAAGCGGCCCTATTGGCACTAGGTTAATGCATTTGCCCTTTGCGTTCCTGCTGCTTCTCCTTCTTAATTTCCTTAAACTTGGCAAGTTGATCGGGTGTTAGAAATGTGCCCAGGGTCGTCTCAAAGTGATCATTGTTAGTAGTCATCTCCTGATGAATTTGTTTGCGTTCCTCGGGAGTAGTAGACCCATTCAATCGCTCTCTCAGCGGTGAATTGACTGTAAGGTGCTCTCTTTCGGCCACTTCCCATTTGGCCTTTTGATCGGCCGTTAACCCCAATTTCGTGGCGGCCTTATCTGCCGAGCGTTTGGCTTGTTCATCCGGACTCAGATTTTTTTTCTGATTCTTGGCGGCTGCAGGGGTTGAGGTCTGTGCGCCTATGTATGTGATCGATCCCAAAGTGAGTGCTAAAAATAATGCGAGGTTTTTCATGTGTTTTTTCTTTTTTGATGCAGGAATTTGAAAAAGGTTTAATGTCATCATCATTTAAGAAAAAAAGGGATTCATTCTTCCAGCACCCACATCTTTAAGCGAATATCCTTTAAGGGTCGGTCGCGCGTATCGGTAGGCACGGCAGCAATCTTATCAATTACCTCCATTCCTTCTACCACTTCTCCAAAAACAGTATAGGTGCCATCCAGATGCGGTGTGCCCCCGCCAGTTGTGTATGCATCAATCTGCGCCTTGTCGAATCTGTACTCGGGCGACATGAGGTGTTGCGCCTTTATCATCTCTTCTATATGAGCATTTACAACTAATGCGCTGTCGGTTTTATTTTCAAATTTCATTCGGTTAGCGGTATTTTTCAAGTTTTTCCCCTCTTCTGTTTTCATGAATTCACGAGCGCAATTGGTATAGTGCGTCTTATTGATTCTGTCCTCGTATTTGGCAAGATCTTCCAGTGTTCTTTTTTTGCCCATCACGAGGTAAAATTGTGACGCACTCGATGCCTTTTGCGGATTAATTTCATCCGATTCGCGCGCGGCACAAAGAGTTCCTTTTTTATGGAAAAGTTTTGGGTTGAACTCTGCCGGAAGCGTGTAGCCAATATCGCCATGTCCCAGCGAATCACCGGCTCCGGCCTTTTTACTGAGAGGATCACCGCTCTGAATCATAAAATTGTTGATTACCCGGTGAAACAGAAGGGAGTCGAAAAAATGATCATGTACCAGCTTTAGAAAATTGGCTTTATGGAGGGGAGTTTCCTCATAGAGTTTTAGTTTAAGAGTGCCATACGATGTTTCCAAAACAATGGTTTGGCGACTTAAGGTTTGTGCGCCCATAGAACCGCCAAATGAGGCTGATAAAAGCAGGTACAGGGAAATAAACTTTTGCATGTAAAACTATTTTATTTATATTTGTTAAGATATAACCATTAAACTACACTGCACAGTACCAACCGGCTGAATTGATTAGATTTTTTAAATTTTTTTCCGGTTCGTACAAACATAGAATTAATTCTTAAGCACATGAAACAACTCTCTCTTATATTTGCAGGATTTTTGGTGAGCGCGCTGATGATTACCGGCATTTCCTGTCAGAAGGATACAGACTGTAAAGCCAAAGTTATTTGCCGGGACTCCTCGGGTGTGGCGGTTGCAAATGCCAATGTCTTACTTTATGCGGTGGTAAAAGACCCCAATGACCCCACCGGACAAACCACCTATACAGCTGACGTGAAGGCAAGTGGCACCAGTGATGCGGGAGGAGAAGCTACTTTTGTTTTTAAATTACCTGCCATTTACGATATCCGGGCTACACGTACGGTTGGTACCAAAACATTGGTTGGAACGGGTATCATTAAGCTTGAAGAGGGCAAAAGTGTAGAGAAAACAGTGACCATGAAATAACTACTTAAACCATCTTAACTAGTGTCATATAAGGAGTTCCTCAAACATTTTGAATCCATGAACTTTATAGCCAGATCCTTCATCATCAGTGGATGCCTAGCACTTGTATTTCTATTCAGTGCCTGCGAATCCAATTATAGGTTTGGTGGGGAGGAAGAAGGAATTGTTGAATTTGACACCAAGGGTGTTGACGAGAACCATCCTCTCTATGGATTTGCTCCCAGCTCAGCTTCGCTCAAATTTAAGGGCGATAAGTTTGTGATTGAAATGACTACCATGGGCATGTTCAATACCTCCATTATTGGTGACAACAAAGCCAAAACAATGGCGCAAACAGTGCGTTTTCTCGACATCAAACAAGCCTGTATCGAACAAGCCAAAGATTTGGCAGTAGCCAATAAAAATTATGTTTTGAAAATAGAAGAAACCGGTGAAACAAAAAAAATCATTGGGTTAAAGGCACATAAACTTAAAGTAACACGAATGGGTACGCCCAATGTGACCTTCGATGCGTGGTATACCAAGGAACTGGGAATGGAAAACTGCAATGCCTTAACACCCTATTCCGAAGTGAAAGGCCTGTTACTGGATTACCGCATTGAACGTATGGGAATGGAACTGCACTTTGCCGCCAAGTCCTACAAGAATATGGAAATTCCCGACAATGCGTTCGATATTCCGGCTTCCATGAAAATTGTGTCCAAAGAAGAGATGCAAAAGTTCATCGAAAATCTGCAATAATTTCCCTTTTTTTTATTGGTACCCGTCATTTTAAATCACTCTGTTGTATATTTGAAAAAAAAAATCGAACCATGAAAGTTAGTATTTCGCACACGTTAGTAATAGCAGGTTTGCTGCTCCTGTCTCCGGTTGCCACGCAGGCACAACAAAATTATACCATCAAAACCACTCTTAAAATAGAAGGCTTGCCTGCTGAATATGCAGCCATGGCGGAACAGGAAATAGTGAGTTACATCAAAGACAATCAGCGTAAAACTGAAATCACCGGCATGATGGGAGGTAGCGTTGTTTATTACGACGGAAAGAAGATGACCTCCTTGACGGATCAAATGGGTCAGAAGAAAGGGTATATCGCTACCAAGGAGGAACTTGATGCAGAGGACAAGGCAAAAAAGCCTGAAGCAAAACCTACTTATGAATACACCAACGAAACAAAAATGATAGCCGGGTACAGCTGTACCAAGGCCATTGTTACTACCATAGACCAGGACAAAAAAGAAAATAAAACCATTGTATGGTTTACTCCCGATATTAAAGCCGACAGAAGTCACGCCAATAAAGGAGGTCGGGGCATGACCGACCTCAGTGATCTAAAAGGATTTCCTTTGGCTATTGAAGCCAGTCGCGAAAACCAGGGAATGGAAATGAAAATAATGAGCGCCGCCACGGAGATCTTAACCACCCCTATTGATGATTCCGTTTTCAAGATCGATGCCGAGGGCTATTCGATGATGACCTATAAGGAAATGAAAGAATTGTCGAAAGCCGGAATGGGAAAATAATTTAAGCCACTGCTCTTTCCCTCAAAACAACATTTGATTTTTCGTACACATTGCGGGCCGGCGGGTGCAATCTGTTGTTGTTGGCACCGCAAAAAAATGTTCGATTACACATAATTTGTTAAGTCCACCGTTCGGTGAAAGAGATCCCCTGCTCTTTTAATTCGGACAACATGGGCTCATAGATTTGAGGGATAATGGGACGTTGAATGCCGTTTAAGTTGATTTTTCCGGTTAAGAAATTTTTTACGGTAATTGCCAATGGCAGTCCAACCGTGAGGGCCATGGCCGTATGATTTTCATCTTTACCTTCCACGGCCAAAAATGAATTAAGTTTACGAGTTCGGGCTTCCCCCGGAAGTACATATTCAAATTGGTGTTCCATCACAATTAGATCTTTATCACCCGGCATTAATTTCCATTTTTCTTCCAAGAGTGATTGCAATAATTTAGCAGGACTTCCTTCTGCGAGTGTAATGGCTTTGTTTGAAAATAATTCCAGGTAATCCATCATGTCTTCCACCTCTGCATCCCAGGTAGCACCCACAAAATTTTTAAGCCGGTCTTTTAAAGAGCCCGCTGCCGTTGGTAAAAAAGACAAGATGAGTTCGCTGTAAGTAAGTTTATTGGCATTTGTTACTACCGAACTGTCGTCGGTAAGACCCAATTTTACAAACACGTCCCATGCCTTGCAATACCCGTGCTGACGAAGCGTTCCGCGGAGCATGGTTTTTATTCCGTTTAAGCCGTATATATCAATATAGCTAATGCTATCGCGGTTCGCGTAAGCATCGAACTTCCCGTACTTTTCAGAGGCCACCACATCGGTTTGCAAAAACAAACGGTTATAGGGAATAAATTTAAATTGGCCCTCATCGAGCCATTGCGCGGTACCCTGACCTGCCAGAATCACATTTCGCGGATTCCAGCTGAATTTATACCCCCATGGATTGGTATTACTTTGTGGCGCAACGAGACCCCCGCAATAAGACTTAAATACGGTAATGATTCCACCCTTGTTTTTAATCTCATCAATGATCTTCATGGCGCTGGCATGATCTAACCCCGGATCCAAACCACATTCGTTGAGCAATAACAGGTTTTTGCGTTTTGCTTCCGCATCCAACTTTTTTAGATCTTCACTTACATAACTGGCGGTAGCCAGATGTTTACCAAGTTCCACACAATCGCGGGCTACATCGCCATGCATAAATGCAGGCAGCATCGAAATCACTAAATCATGCGCCCCAATGAGTTCACGACGATGATCGGCATTTCGAATATCAAATCCAATAGCAGTGCCATTGGGATGTTTGGCCACTTTTTCTTCCGCTAATTTTACATCCACATCGGCCACCGTAATTTTCCATTGGTGCTCCAATGCATGCGCGAGTAAATAATCGATTAATGAAATTGCTGAGCGCCCTGCGCCGATGATGAGAATCCTTGTCATACAGCCACAAAATTAGCATTTAAACGCCAACTATTTATCCTACTTCTGAGGAAGGGTGTTGAGAATCCGGTACGCAAATCCTACTGTAAACCCCATATTGTTCTCAAAGGGGGCAAAGGTATTTAATCCCGATTTTTGCAAATTCACGTCGGAGTAATCGTGACGGGCCAGATCGTAGGTAACGCTGCGGTACACATCAAACGTTAAGAGCAAATTCTTATACACAAATCCTTCAATATAAGCTTTCACCTGGTTTTCTTTCACCCAAATAAAATCGTTGTTAAAGGTCTGGCTCAGGCGAAATGAACGTTGAAATGACCTCCAGCCTACACCTGTATTCCAGTTCTTGCTCACTTTGTATTCAAATCTGAAATTAGATGGCATCACGCCATACATTTGAAAACGATCATTAATTTTCCAGTCAACACCCGCCAGAGGCAAAAAGAAATTGCCCCAAAATTCACGGTTATAATACATACCCAACTTGATTTGCAGATTATTGCTATACACGTGAGTGACAAGGGCAATGCCGCCGTATTGAAAATCATGTTGCAGATCATCCCTCAAATCGGAATTTAGTTTCGGAATAAAAATACCTGTGTATTTCCATTTTTTATTGGGAGATACAACCATAAACCCTACCGGGATGGATACTGAAAATAAATTTTCCTTTAAAGGTGATGGCCCGCTTCTGTTTACGGTTGCTTTTTCAGAATTTACGCGAACGATGAGTACATTGTCGTTTTTGAATTTGGTAGGAACAAACAGGTTGAGCAAATTATCCTGAATGTACACGGGGCTGTTTGAACTATCGTTGTAATGGGAAAAGAAATTCTGATTATTATAATTAATAAGGTCGACGAATGGCTGGGCCCTTACCAGCGAAGCGCAAAAAAAGAAACTGCATACAGTAATGAGTAAATTCTTTTTCTTCATGAGGTATAATTAAGGAATGATTACCGGCAAGGATCAGAATGTAATTATAATGATATTATTTCAGCAAATCAATATTCAGGCCTGATGAGCGAACTAATCGGGGAGTCGAAGCATTTTATGTGTAAAAACATTATATTTAGAACATAAATCGTAAACTATGAAAAAACTATTTTTAATTTGCTCCCTGCTGTTTTCAGCTCTTGCTTTTTTTGCTCAGGATGAGAACCATGTGTTGGGGACTTGGCTTACCAGCAATGGCGACTCTAAGGTTACTATTAAGAAAGGATTGAACGGAAAGTTCAGTGGTGAAATTGTTTGGCTCAAAGAACCTAACAGAGATGGCAAACCCAAAACGGATCACAAAAATCCGGATGAGAAACTGAGGTCACGTCCCACTCTTGGCCTTACAATACTTTCGGGTTTTAAATACGATGTTGGCGATAAAGAATGGCAGGATGGCACTATTTATGACCCCAAAGAAGGTAAAACCTACAAGTGTATTATGTGGTTTGACAGTGACCCAAAACAACTTCATGTAAAGGGTTATATAGGGTTTTCGTTGATTGGCAAAGAAGTGTTGTGGGTGAAGGTGAATTAAATTTGCAGGAAGGTTAGAGTTGCAAAATTATTTTGAAGCTACCATATTTGGAATATTACCCGGCTTTGTCGGTCTTAGTGAAAAGACCGTTTTCATTCTCCTCCACTAAGCTCCTCAAAGATTATTAATAAGGAAAGAAGACCACAATCTTGTTCCGGAAGAAAAAGCTATTTTATTTATTAGCCGTGTAAATTTTTAGTGTCTGCCCAATGCGTAATTGGTCTGACTTCAGCGCATTTGATTCTTTTATGGAAACGGCGCTTACTCCGAATTTTTTAGCAATGCTGTAAATACTTTCCCCTTTCCTCACACTGTAACTCAGGTACTCTGAAGATGTGGTATTGGCGGCCAATTGTTTTTGATCAACACCGGTGGTAGAAGCCACTGCTTGTTCGCTTTTGATATCCAGTTTTTTGGAATTTACAGGTTTTTGAACTTTTACGTACACCACCAATTTTTTACCCGGACGAAGGCTTCCCTTTTTCACATAATTCCAGGTCTTCAGATCGGCTACGGTAACACCATACTTACGCGCAATGGTACTTAACTTTTCACCCGATCGCACGGTATGTGTCTTTTTCACTTCCGCAATGGTTTCAATATCGGTACCCTCTTGTCGTTGCGCCTTGATAGCAGCATAAATCGCTTCCTCGTTATTTAGAAAATAAGCAATCTTATTTTTAGGCAAACAAATGGTATTTCCTCCGGCAGGAATAATGTTTTTACGGTATTGTGGGTTAAAATAAAGGATTTCTTCAGTAGTAATATCGAGTGCTTGCGATACCTGCTCAAAACTCATTTGATCTTTCACCACAATGGTATCTACTTCAAAATAGGTTTTGCGTGGCACGGCAGGATAAATGTTATGCTCCGGACCATGGGTCATGATATAATTGGCAGCAATAAATGCGGGAACATAGCCCTGAGTTTCTAGTGGCAGATAAGGCCGGATCTCCCAATAGGTTTTTTTGCCACCACTTCGGCGAATGGCTTTGCTGATGGAACCCGGACCTGCATTATAAGCGGCCAGCACCATTTGCCAATCGCCAAACATACCGTATAAAGATTTTAGATATTCTGCCGCTGCCACGGTGGCCTTATAAGGATCGCAACGCTGATCGATATACGAGGTAACGTTTAAGCCATACATTTTACCGGTGGGGTACATGAACTGCCAGAGGCCTGTTGCTCCCGCTCTTGAACGCGCATAAGGAATAAGGGCGCTTTCAATTACGGCTAAATGTTTTAATTCTAAAGGAATATTGTATTTGTCAAGTACCTCCTCAAACATGGGATAGTAGAGTTGGGCGACTCCCATCATACGACTCACGCTTTCGCGTTTACGCAAAGCATAAAGGTCAATGAAGCCCTTTACATGGGGGTTGTAAATGAGGTCAAAAGGCGACACCGCGTCCAATTTAGCAATCCGGGCCTGATAGGTGTAATCGTCGTATAGAGGAATACTATCTTCTGCAAAGTGGTACTTGTTGTTTTTTGGAAAGACAGGTTTTGAAAAGGCGGTCTCAAACATTTTTTGCGTCGACAAACTGTCGAGCATATCGGCAATAGGGTTTTCCACGGCCATTGTTTGAGCACCTACCGATGCGCTGATCAAGAGAATCGGCAAGATAAAGCACTTTTTTAGTAAACTCATATTGAAACGATTGATAACGGTACTATGTAATTAAACGTAAATGGTTCTAAAACGTTACAAGATAATACTTCTATTTATTAAGAATGCTATCTTGCTGAATTTTAACAAGTTTATTAATATTAATTAGAGTAATTACCCCTCCCGGCCAATAATTCTTAACTTCGCATTGTGAGAAAAGCCGAAAAAGACGAAATTGCCCTGATAAATATTGATCGTCACCCGCTAATGGTGTTTATGGTGGCTCTTTTGGCCGCTTCGGTTATTTATGTGGGAGCCTTTTTGTTAACTAATTTTAACCCCTGGGGCTTTATCATCATGGTACCGGGTGCTTTTTTGGCATTTTACCTGCTTTGGCTCTTTTTAAATCCATTTGCCCTCATTTTTGAAAATAAATTCGAGATCAAACATTCGTTTTTGAACCATAAGGCGAGGTATTTTGTGGATATAAAAAATGTTTCGCGGGCCAAAGGAAACAAGCTATACATCACGTATAACGACGATGAAGTGGAACGTGTAAATCTCTTTGGGATCCGCAGTTCACAAATTGCCTTGCTCCAGACGGAGATTGAAAAAATGGTATCGCAAAGTCTGAGTACCAGAAGCTAAGGTACGTTTCAAATTATTTATCCTCCTCACCAATTACCCAATTTTTGCAGTCCCAAGATCTTGCTTGGAAAGCCATTTTACGACGAATTCTTTTTTCGCTAGTGATTTAGAATACCTGTTTGAAAACCTTTAAGAATTATTAATTCAGAGATCAATCCTCAAAGGTTGGTTGAAATAAATTAGACTTGAAAGAAGCAATTTTAAAGAAATAAGATTGGTGTGGATGACGCCTGCGTGAGCGATTGCAGCGGAAAGCCCACAGACGCGCTTGTCTCTTTGCGCGGCGAGGACTTGCAGCGCAAAGCGCGACCCCTGAAGCAGAAAAACCAGGAATTGTTTTGGTAAGTTTTTCGCTTCATTGGCGTGCTCATGAAGCGAAGTTCTCCCCGTTTTTTGACAGGCTTCTGCTTCATGAGGGGCACGCCCAAAAAACACCTCCCGGCTTTTCTGTTTGACCCTGAATCGGAGTCGGCTGAAGATTTGACCCATCATTCAGGCATTCACCATCTCTTCATGGGTGGGCTAAACAAAAAAGGAAGATGATTCGGTAACTTTTTTCCACCCGTTCCTTATAATAAACAAAGAAGTGTTTATAAGCAGTTAGTCGGGGAAACATATCTGCTTTATTAAAACCTAATTTCGTACATAAATCTATTCTAAATGCTCAATTTCATTTTACAGGCCGGCGCTACCATCGGCAATGTCGCCGATTCTACTGCTGTGACCGGTATTCAGACCGCTACCACGCCCGAAGTCACCGAAACCAGCATGTCGCTTATCGACATGGTTGCTAAAGGAGGACCCATTATGTATCCGTTGGCAATCTTACTTTTTGCCACCATCTATATTTTGGTGGAACGTTTATTGGTGTTGAGCAAAGCCTCCAAGCGGCACGACCAGTTATTGCCTTCGTTGAAAGAAATGATCCACAGCGGAAATATTGCCAATGCAAAAGCGATGTGCCTCAATCTTAATTCGCCCGAAAGCGCGATGATTGAACAAGGAGTGGTGCGCGTTGGTCAGCCGGTGGCAGAAATCAGGACTGCCATGGATAAAAGCGGCGCCAACGAAATTGGTAAACTCGAGAAGAACTTAAACGTGCTCAATATTATTGGGAGAATTGCTCCCATGTTTGGTTTTATAGGGACGATTTTAGGGGTAATCACTATTTTTTATGACATCTCTCTGGCAAAAACTGTGGAGATCGAGATTATCTCAAAGGGATTGTACCAAAAAATGATCACCTCGGCAAGCGGTTTGGTAGTGGGGGTTTTGGCATTTATTTGCTACCACTGGCTCAATGCTCGAATTGATAAACTGGCACACCGTATGGAAGATACCCAAATTAAGTTTCTGGATATGTTGAACGAACCAAGTAAATAAACTAAGATCGGGAATTCTGAAATCTCATTCTCAATTTCTAATTTTATAATTTGAAATAATGGCTTTACGAAAAAAACACAGGGACGCAGAGGTAAGTACTGATTCATTGAACGACATCATGTTCTTTTTGTTGCTGTTCTTTATTATCTTATCCACCATGGTAAGTCCTAATGCCATAAAGGTAGCGCTGCCCAATTCTCAAGCGAAACCTACTATTGATAATGCCAAACCTATTCATGTGGCGGTGACCAAGGATCATAAATACTATGTGAACAGCAAAGAAGTGGCCAAAGAAAATCTGGAACAAGAGATCGCTAAACTGTCTAATCTTCAAACCGAACCAACGGTACTGATGCACCTCGACAAAGAACTATCCATCCAAGATGAGATTGATGTGATGACCATGTGTTATAATTTGAAATGCAAAACTGTTCTGGCTACAGCTGCCACCAATAAATAAGATGATACTCACACAGCAGGAAATAACTAAGAACCGGGCCATTTCGGCCACAGTGACCCTGCTTATTTTTTTATTATTTCTCCTCTTTCTTATTTTATTTAAACTCATTACCCCTAACCCACCCTTTCCTGAAAGCGGTGGCGGCGGTGGGCAAGAACTCGCCCTGGGCATGATGAATGTGGGCAACGATGTAATTGACTATGGCAGCATGGGCGCCGTTACCGATGTGGTGGTTGAGAAAACCGAGGCCAAAGAGAAAGTGGTGACCGCAGAAGGCGGTGAAAATGTTCAGATTACCGAAACAAAACCGGTGGTAAAGAATGATAAGATGGTGATCACTCCCGTAAAACCAAAAGAGGTGGTGGTAAAAGAAGTGGTGAAAGAAAAAACAGAAGCTGAAAAAATGCGCGAGAAGTTTATAAAGAACTCGGGCAAGAATGGCGGCGGGATAGGAACCAATGAAAATGCCGGTCAAAATGGATCTGCTGATGGCGATCCTAACAAAGACGGAACCGGTGGAACAGGAAATGGCACAGGCGGAGGTAATGGGGACGGAAATGGTCCGGGCAACGGCCCCGGAAATGGTCCGGGTTTTGGTGGCGGCAAATTTGGTATTGACTTAAAAGGTCGCGCTGTGGTTGTGCCGCCGAAATTACCAACTGATACTAAGGAAGAAGGAAAAGTAGTGGTTGAAATTACGGTAGATAAAACGGGGACAGTGATTGAAGCCAATCCTAACGGTCGCGGTACTACCACCAGCAATGCGCTGTTAAAGGCCAAAGCAAAACAGGCAGCCATGGCAACTAAATTTAATGTGGACGGCAAATTTGAGGAACAAAAAGGAACTATAACCATCATCTTTTCATTTAATTAAAGCATGACCTACCAACAAACGCTGGAATATTTATTCGCGCGTTTACCGATGTACCAACGGGTTGGAGCTTCAGCATACAAAGCTGATTTGGTAAACACCATTAAGATTACCGATATTCTGGGTAAACCACAGTTAAAACTCAAGTGCATTCACGTTGCAGGTACTAACGGCAAAGGATCGAGTAGTCACATGCTGGCAGCCATCATGCAACAATGCGGATACAAAACGGGTCTGTATACTTCCCCCCATCTTACCGATTTCCGTGAACGTGTGAAGATTAACGGAAAAATGATCCCTAAAAATTTTGTGATCGACTTCGTACAACAACACAAAGAAGCCTTTGAAGCCATTGAACCCAGTTTTTTTGAATGGACTGTGGGACTGGCGCTCGACTATTTTGCAAAAGAGGAAGTAGATGTGGCCATCATTGAAGTGGGATTGGGAGGTCGCCTCGACTCTACCAATGTGATTCTACCAAAGGCCTCTTTGATTACAAATATCAGTCTCGATCATGTAAACATTTTGGGCGACACCCTCGAAAAGATCAGCCGGGAAAAAGGGGGGATCATTAAACCACGGGTGCCGGTGGTGGTGAGCCAGTATCAAAGTGAGACGGCGCCGGTATTCAATGCCATGGCCAAAGACTTGAAATCACCCATTGAGTATGCCGATAAGAATTATAAGATTCAAAGTCATAAAAAAGATCATGGTGTATTGAAAGTGAAGGTGCTGAATAAAAAAACGGAGATGACCCGCGACTATGAATTGGATCTTACAGGGCACTACCAATTAAAAAACTTACTGGGTGTTTTAAATGTTTTAGATTTTGTGGAGGAGGCAGGCTTTTTGATTGAACCTGAAAACATTGTGGCCGCTCTGAGGCAAGTGGTGAAGATCACCGGACTAAAAGGACGCTGGCAGACCCTGAGTGAAAAACCGCTGATTATTGCCGATACCGGACATAATGAAGACGGCATTAAACAGGTTATAGAAAATATACACAATGTAGAACACGATCACTTGCATATTGTGTTTGGGGTGGTAAATGATAAAGATATCTCACAAATTCTGCATTTACTTCCAAAAAAAGCCATTTACTATTTTGTAAAAGCCAATATCCCCCGGGCTCTTGATCCCTCGCTGTTATGCGCTCAAGCAAAGGTGGAGGGTTTACGGGGAACGTGTTATGATTCGGTAGAGGCCGGTTTAAAAGCTGCGAAAAAGGCTTATAATAAGGGCGATCTTATTTTTGTTGGCGGCAGCACATTTGTGGTAGCCGATACTTTGGTACTGTTGGAAAAAAAGTAAGTAGAGAACGAACTGAACACTGTACCAACCTCCACCTGTGATTCGCCTTTTTTAACGGCAGAGAATGCGGAGTTTTTATACGGATGTCGCGGAGAAATTCTTTGTGTTCCTTTGTGTTGCATCTTTCTTTGTGGTCTTTGTGGTTTCTGTTCCCTTTTAACCACAAAGTGCGCAAAGTATTACACAAAGTGCACAAAGAGATATAAATACATTCGATAAAATCCAAAAGCTATCGGGTCTCCGCGTTTCTCTGTGCGCCACTGTGCCAGTGCGAACGACCACGATTATTTGGCTTTGGTCCAATTCCTTATTCTTCATATCTAAGCCCCAATTTAACTTGTCGCGCTCATCAACATTTGAAAATTTTTTTGTATATTTTGTTTACTATGCTCTCCATCCACCAAAAAAATTTTGAATATATAATGAGACAAAGTGTATTTCTTTTCCTTCTGATTCCTTTGGCGGCCTCTACTCAACCTCATGCCGATAAGATCCCTTCGGCAAAGGTCAGAACTCTGGATGGTTCTTCCTTTAATACCGAGAATATTTCGAATAATGGAAAACCCATCATCATTTGTTTTTGGAAAACATGGAACCGGAACTCGATAAAAGAACTTGACAATATTGCCGAATTATACCCCGACTGGCAAAATGAAACCGGCGTAAAACTCATCGCAATTTCAATCGACGATTCACGAAGTTCAGCTAAAGTCACCGCCATGGTGAAGGTAAAGGATTGGAATTATGAAGTATACCTGGATATTAACCAGGATTTCAAAAGGGTGATGAATGCTTATGGCTGTCCCGCCACCTTTCTCGTTAACAATAACGGACAAATTGTATGGCAGTCTAATTCCTACCTTCAGGGAAGTGAAGACGATCTTTATGTTCTGATCCAGAAACTGGCAAAAAATGAAACGCTTGAAAAGAATTAATTTGTTTTCTTGTTATCCAATTTGCAAAGTAGGTTTCTGCAGGACTAGTCCAGCAGAACCCGTTCACCCTTAATGGCTGACGGAGGTTCACAAAGGCGGGGCTTTTTATGACGAAGAATTAAAAAAAACCGCAAGAATAAAAAAAATAGTTTGGTTCCTACCCGAATGATTTCTGCTCTTGCGCAGGCTTCGGGGAACTTTGCTCACCTGAATTTCAAGCGGTTTTTATCTACGGGAATATAGGCGTTATTGAGAGCAGAGGACGTACAAAAAAAAGGTCTTTGTCTTGCTTAAAGAAATTAGAAAAACACAGATTTTCTTTTACGAGCTAAAGTGAGAATGATGCCAATAAATGTTTGATTAGTGCATTGAGAAATGATAAAAGACTGTAAAGAAAAGCAGAGCTATAGTAGGGTGAGCGCCAGCGATTGAGCGGTTTGTTTGAGCTCCTTTCTTCGCGGCCTCTTTTCGCGAAGAAAGAGCGAGCCGCGAAAGCGCGCCCGGGCGCCCAAACTTGCTACCAAATCTTTAACGAGGGAGATCAAATACAATAAATATGCATTTTGATTCTTAATTATTTAGCCCCCATGCAACTTATCCACCAAGTCTTCTATATAACCTTCCAATTGCAACAGCCTGGTCCCATACCAACTAAACAATTCTCCATCTACTAATACAATTTTTGATTTTGGTAAAAGTGTTTGAAATTCGTTCAGGTGTTTTTCCCTAAACGGAAAAGGTTCGCCGGAGAGAAAACAAAGTTCGGGATCAAGTTTTTGAATAAGCTCCGGAGTCAAAACAGGATAACGCTCGCGTGAAGCGGCTGCATTGCTTAAACCAAGAAGCTGAAGAACAGAATTAATAAACGTACCATTTGCCGCCACCATATAAGGATCCTTCCAAATGAAATACAAAACGCGTTCAGATTGAAACACATTTTTCAATCGGTTAAGAGATGCTTCCAATTTTTGAACCAGCAGTGATCCTTCTTTTTGTTTTTCGAAAATTAGTGCCAAACTGTTCATCATGGCATACATGTCGTCCAAAGAGGTAATGTCACTCATCCACACCCTGAATTCTTTCTGAAGCGCCACAATATCGTCAATACTATTTTCCTCTTTATTGCCAATAATGAGATCGGGATTTAATGTTCTGATCTTCTCAAGATCCAATTTCTTTGTACCCCCTACCCGCTCAATGGTCCTGAACATTTCAGACGGATGGATACAAAACTTGCTGATGCCTACTAAATTTTCTCTGATGCCAAGATCCCAAAGAAACTCCGATTGTGAAGGCACAATGGAAATAATCCTTTTGGGAATCTCATCGAGCTCAATCCTATTTCTCAGTTGATCGTTAAACGTTGGCATCTCCTACAAAAATATTCATAAAATGTTGGCTAAAAGCCTTTTTTGCTAGCCAAACGCATAATTACTCATTCCTATAAATACTCTGAGTATATTTACTCCTGTTTTGACCAAGGCTTTACAAGGACATATTGCACTTTTTGCTGCGCAACTTATTTACGCACTCAATTATTCCATTGCCAAAGGCTTGATGCCGGGCTTCATTCACCCGCTTGCTCTCGTCTTTACAAGGGTGGTGGGGGCAGGCATTCTCTTTTGGATCTTGTCTCTTTTTGCTAAAACTCAAAAAGTAGAAAAAAAAGACCTAAAACGCATTGCTTTGCTGGCCTTGTTTGGCATTGTGATTAACCAGGTATTTTTTATCTGGGGCCTTAGCCTTACCAGTCCCATCAATTCATCCATCATCATGATCTCGAATCCCATTATAGTATTTATTTTCACGCTCTTTCTATTAAAGGAACGCATTACGCCTGCTAAACTTACAGGACTCTTGCTGGCCATTAGTGGCGCGGTACTCATTTTACGTTACCGCGGAAATTTTGAAGTGGGCAGTGATACCATTGTAGGCGATGTGATGACCCTCATTAACTCGGCCTCCTGGGCCCTGTTTGTGGTGATGGTAAAACCTATTATGATGAAATACAATACCGTAACCGCCATGCGCTGGTTGTTTTTATTTGGCACTCTTTATATTATTCCCATCGGTATTATTCAAACAGCTAACACCAATTGGCAGGCCTTTACGACTCACGCCGTGGGAGCCCTGTTCTTTGTGGTAGTGGCAACAACTTTTCTTGCCTATTTTCTAAATGTGTACGGCTTGCGCGAATTAAGTCCCAATACCGTGAGCGCCTATATTTACCTGCAACCCTTTTTAGCTTCTTTATTCGCTATATTGTTGGGTGAAGATGTGCTTACGCCCATTAAACTATTGAGTGGCTTTTTAATAATTTTAGGATTGTACCTGGTGAATAAAAAACCAAAAAAAATAATAACATGATTAAATCCATGACGGGCTTTGGAAAAGCCAGCTTAGAAACCGGCGACAAAACGATCACCGTTGAGATTAGGTCTCTGAACAGCAAAGGGGCCGACATAAGTTTGCGCCTGCCCTCGGGTTTGCGCAATTACGAACTTGAATTGCGAAACGAACTCTCCAAACAATTGGAGCGTGGTAAGATCGACCTCAGCATTTCTGTTGAATCGAATAAGGCCGAAACGCCCGTAGAAATAAATGTTCCACTGGCCAAAGCCTATTACGAACAATTAAAACAACTGGCACGTGAAATAAATGAGCCTATCCCCGATCCCATCAGTCAACTCCTAAAATTTCCCGATGTACTAAAGAACGAAAAAAAGGAAGCCGACGAACAGGAGTGGAAACAAATTAAAACGTGTATGGACAAGGCCATTCTCCAACTCAATGCCTTTAGAGAAACCGAGGGGAGATCTTTGCAGAACGATTTTGAAACGCGATTGGGGAAAATTAATACAGCCCTGGAGGAAGTGAAGAAACTCGATATGACGAGGATTACAGGGATCAAAGACCGGATCCGCGGAAATTTAACCGATATTATTGGGAAGGATAAAATTGATCAAAATCGTTTTGAGCAAGAATTGATTTACTACATCGAAAAACTTGACATTAACGAAGAAAAGGTACGTTTAAAAACGCACCTCGATTATTTTATCGATACCTGTAAAGAACCTGCTCCGGGAAGAAAATTAAATTTTATCTCTCAGGAAATTGGTCGCGAGATCAATACAATTGGCTCCAAAGCCAACGACGCCGGCATGCAGAAATTGGTGGTGCTGATGAAAGACGAACTAGAAAAAATTAAAGAACAAGCAAATAATGTGCTTTAACAGGTTCCGTATTATTTAGTTTACACGCCAATTTTATCGTTCACAATTTTTAAGATCTCCGCTTCTTTTGAAAGGGTCTTAATCTCGATTACTTTTCCTTTTGAAATAATGTCGTTCACAAATTTTTTGTCCGCATAACCTCCCGCGTTTATCCGCACATTCATAAATGCACCTATTACCGCGGCGCGGGCACACAAAGCCCCTACTCCCGCATCGGTTACACTGTTTGGATTGCCGAGCTCCACCATGGCTTTAATAAGATCCATACTCTCGTAACTCAATTCCATCACCTTGAACGGAATTTCGATGGCAAATTTTGTAGCCTCCTGAACAGATGCCGTTCGGATCTTTTTTTCTTCCTCGTTTGTTTTTGGCAAAGCAAAAGCTAACATGATCTTGCTAAATGCGAGTGTATCGGCATCCACCAACTTCAGCAATTCATTCTTAATACGCTGACCTTTGTCGGCCCAATCGCTGAATTCTTCCCAACGATCGTCCCAACCTTTTTTGTGCGAACTTAAATTAGCCACCATGGTGGCAAGTGATACACCAAGTGCTCCAACATAGGCCGATACAGAACCACCGCCGGGAGCAGGACTCTCACTGGCAGTTTCATCGGCAAAGGCAATCAGGTCCATGTTTACCAAGCGCGAATCGGCTCCATTTTTAAGAAGGTATTCGATGATGCGTTCTTGGGGTTTAAAGGGGGCGAGTTCATCGAGACCCATCGATTTGATAGCGATCTTAATCAATTCTTTTTCGCTGACTCCTGTTGAACGTTTTTGTTTACGAAGAAAATACGTTCCCGCATCCAACATCGCTTTTAAGGGAATGAGTCCCACCAATTCTGAACCGCTAACACGAATGCCGCGTTCAGCAGCCTTTGCACACACCTCGTCAAAAGCAATGTGAACGGGGGTTATAGTAATATTGGTAAGGTTCATCGAGATTTGGGCAATGCCATATTCTTCAATGTACCAACCAATGGCTTTCACCGATTTTAAGGTTCCCGGAATAAATTTTGGTTTTCCGTCGGGCCCGTTTACGATCTTGCCTGTGATGGGATCTCCTTCGCGCATCACACGGCCGGCTTCGCGTACATCAAATGCTATTGAATTGGCGCGACGCGTGGAGGTAGTATTTAGGTTCACATTATAGGCCACCAAAAAATCGCGGGCACCAATAACGGTTGCTCCGCGTTTTGCATCGTATTCAGCAGGACCACAATCGGGCTTCCATTCCGGCAATTTTATTTTCTTAAAGAACCCTTCGTATTCGCCATTGCGGATTACAGATAAATTACTTCTGGTTTTGTTTGATTGTGCTTCTTCGTACAAGTATACCGGCAAGGCCAATTCTTCACCCACCCGCTTGGCCAATTGCTGCGCATATTTGGCAGTTTCTTCCATACTAATATTGCTGATGGGAATTAAAGGACATACATCGGTTGCTCCCATGCGGGGATGTTCGCCTTTGTGTTTGCTCATGTCGATTAATTCTCCCGCCTTTTTTATGGCCTGAAAAGCCGCTTCAATAACGGCAGCCGGAGAACCAACAAAAGTTACGACGGTGCGGTTGGTGGCCTTACCCGGATCCACATTCAGCAATTTTACACCCTCCACGTTTTCAACAGCGTCGGTAATTTGTTTGATCACGTTGAGATCGTTTCCTTCACTAAAATTGGGCACACATTCAATTAATTGATCCATCATGGTAATTGATTTTATTAGAAAAATTCAGGGTTCAAAGCTACAACTATTTGCAAATAGCACAAAGCTAAGCAGGTGACAATTCACCAATTGAAGGGCGAATACTTACAATTTTCACATTCTTTCATTAATTTATAATATCATTCTCGGTAAAGGAACCATGTCGAGTCCCGAAAATTCTTTCTTCTGATACTTGAAATAGGCTGTAATGCCAATCATGGCAGCATTATCGGTGCAATATTCAAATTTTGGAAGATAGGTACGTATCGTTAGTTCCTTTTCAAGTGCCAGTATTTGCAATCGAAGTTCAGAGTTGGCCGATACACCACCTGCAATCGCTAATTCCTTTATAGAATGGTCTTTGATCACTTGCTTTGTAGTTCGCAGTAACACCGTAATGAGGTGCTGTTGGTAGGAAGCACAGATGTCTTTTAAATTTTCGGCCACAAAATTGGCATTCTTTTGAACATTGTTTTGAATGAAATAGAGAAAGGAGGTCTTAATTCCGCTAAAACTATAGTCGTACCCGGGTACTTTTGTGCTTGCAAATTTAAATTTTGAAGGATCTCCCTCTTTGGCATGTCGGTCAATTAAGGGTCCGCCGGGATAGGGCAAGCCCATGATCTTTGCCGCTTTGTCGAAGGCTTCTCCCACAGCATCATCGATGGTTTGACCCAGAATTTCAACCTGCAAATAATCGTTCACCTTTACCAATTGCGTGTGCCCGCCGCTAACCGTAAGGCATAAAAATGGAAATTGAGGAAACCCGTTCGCAAGTGTGACTTCATCTTCAATAAAATGTGCCAAAATGTGGGCTTGCAGGTGGTTGACTTCAATTAAAGGAATAGCGAGGGCCAATGAAAGTGATTTGGCGAAGGAGATGCCTACTAACAAACTTCCCATTAAGCCGGGTCCCCGCGTTATGGCTATGGCATGTAGGTCCTTCAATTCGATGTTTGCTTTTTTAAGAGCAGCATGCACTACCGGCACAATATTCTTTTGATGATCGCGGCTCGCCAATTCGGGCACCACCCCGCCGTATTGCGCATGTATGTGTTGGTTTGCAGTAACATTCGAAAGCACTTGCCGATTCTTCATCACTGCGCAGGAAGTGTCGTCGCAACTGCTTTCAATTGCTAATATGTAGGTGTTTAAATTTTGCATTTTTTAGAACCGCTGCCCTCTTATTTTCTCTTATCTTTATGGCTACGGCTTATGTGGCGCAAAATTACAAGAATATTCTTTAGAAGTGTCGCCATCCTGCTATTGAGCTGTTTTTTGCTCGGCGTTTTTCTTTTTTTTGGCTTCCAAACTTATTCATTTCAAACTTGGCTGGGCAGAAAGGCCGGTAGCTATTTGAGCTCGGAGTTAAAAAACAAGGTGTATGTAGATAAGATTGAGCTGGAATTCTTTTCCAGGGCCAGTCTCAGAGGTGTGCTCATACTCGACAAACGGGGCGACACCATTTTGAATGGGGAAGTGGATGTGACTATCAAAGACTTTCACTACCGAAAAAAGAGCTTGAAACTGGATAAAATCCTTCTGAAAAATATCACGGCCAAGGTGATTGAATACAAGGGCGATTCTGTTTTTAACTATCAATTCCTCAGTGATTATTTTACCTCAGGGAAAAAAGACACCACGGTAAAACAAGAGTGGGACATCACGTTGGGAGATATTGAACTGGAAAATGTGGCCTTTGTGTACCGGCTTGAGAAATTTCAGGAAAAAGCATCGTCAAACATCAATTTTGATGACATTTCGTTAAAACATACCTACGGCACGCTGTCGGGATTCAAATTTGAGAAAGACACCATGATAGGTATCCTGCGAAACTTTCGAACCATTGAAAAAAGCGGGTTTACAATCACTGAATTAAGCACCAAAGCGCGCATCAGCAACAAACGTCTGCTTTGCGATGAGATCGTCCTCAAAACGACGCGCTCTTCCATTAAGGGAAAGGTTGATTTTTCGTATACATCATGGGATGATTTTCCCGATTTTATTACCAAGGTGTATATGGATTCATATTTGACCGACAGCACCTATGTAAGTTTTACAGATATAGCCGCATTCACCCAAGAATTGAACGGACTCAATGAAACGGTGAAGATTTCGGGCAAAGTAAAAGGCACGGTGAGCGACATGAGTTTGAAAAATCTGAAATTTGAGTACGGCTCTTATTCGCGATTCAGAGGCAATTTGAGTCTGGTTGGTCTTCCCGATATCAAAGCCACCTTCATTCATTTCGATGCAAAGGAGGTAGCCACTAACTACATCGACATTGTTCGGCTGCCACAGTATCCGTTTACGGGGCCAAAGAAAATGGAAGTCCCGCTGCAATTAAAAAGATTGGGCACTGTGAGTTATAAGGGTAAGTTTGACGGATTTTTCAGCGACTTTACCACCTTTGGCACTTTTACAACGGATCTTGGAAAACTGCGTGCAGAACTAAGTATCAAGCTGGGCAAAAAACCCGAAGACCTTTCTTACGAAGGGAAAATCAACAGCGAGAACTTTGAATTGGGAACCCTTTTGGGGCAAACCGACTTCAATAACCTCACCGTAAATTCAGAAATAAAAGGCAAGGGAAATTCGGTAAAGACGATAGAGGCAGAATTTAACGGGCAAATTTATAGCATTAACTTCAATGGCTATACATACAAGAACATTACTCTAAATGGAGCTCTTTCGGATAAACTGTTTAGTGGTTTGCTGCTGAGCAAAGATCCTAACGCGGATTTTGATTTTAACGGCACGGTTGATTTTAAAGGGAATGTCCCTAAAATGGACTTTATCACCAGCATCAACAAACTCGATCTCAAAGAACTTCATTTTACAAACAATGCGGATAGCGGAATCTTGTCTTCGCAGATTATGATTGATCTCAATGGCTCGAGCATCGACGATTTATCGGGTATTATTAATTTCGACAATACTATTTACAAAACCAAAACGCGCACTTTCAAACTCAGCACGCTTACAGCTAAATTAGAACAAAATACTGAGGATAAAAAAATCCGGATGAGTTCTGAATACATTGACGCCACAGTATTTGGAAAGTTTCATGCCGAAAATATTTATCCTGCTTTTGCCGACATGGTGTCTCATTACTATCCTGCATTTTTCAAAAAACAAACGCGTGATAAAATTTACAAAGATGAATTTTCTTTTTACGTGAAGGTTAAGAACTTCAAAACCATCAACGAACTGTTCATTCCAAATTTGATGATTAGTCAAAAAAGTACTCTTGAAGGTAATTTTGATGCTGCAAACAACAAACTCAACGCGCAGGTTAAATCTTCTAAACTTGCCTATAAATCTTTTTCTATCAGCGATCTGGTATTTATTCTCAACGAAAACAACGAAAATGTGCTGGCGGAGCTTTCGGGCAAAGGTCTTCATTTATCCGACAGTTTGAATATTGAGAACTTCAACATCGTCGTCAATTCAATGGATCAAAAGTCGTCCTATTCCATTGACTGGGATAATCTCCGCAGTCCCAACAGCAGTAAAGGTGATATCAAGGGGCGAGTTTACATTGATAGCACGCGGGTGGAAATTATAAATGAAAAACTATTGGTAACCCTGTCAGACAGCATCTGGAGCATGCCCGCCCCAAGCACGATGATCTTTGATAACAAACGTGGGATCACCGTAGATCGATTTACAGTGACTAATAAACAACAGGAAATTGACCTAATGGGCAAGATCAGCAACGTGCCTTCCGATAGTCTCGTGGTGCATGCCAACAATCTTATTCTTGAGCAATTTAATCCACTACTGAGCGTATTCTCGTTAAATCTGAAAGGCATTCTTAATGGCAACGTGAGTCTTACACGATCTGACAAGAATTTCATCTTCAACGGTAATATGTTTATCAATAAGTTGACGATCAACAACAGCAAGGTTGGGGAACTGGTTATTCATACCAATTACCACGATAATGATAATTTTATTTCACTCGACGGATTTACTTCACTTGGAATTGCAGACGAATCGGGCGAAACATCCAAGAACATTAGTTTTAACGGCATTTACGACCTCAATAAGAAAAAGGAAAGCATCGCTATCGATTTTTCGGCTAGGCCGGCCAACCTCAGTTTGCTCAATCCTTTTCTAGCAGGCATCCTCACCATCAATCATGGGTTTGTGAATGGCACCGGTAAAGTGCATGGCGATCCATCCAATATTATGATTGAGGGCAAATTCAAACTTTTTAACAGTGAAATAAAGGTAGATTACACCAATGTAACCTATAACATCACCGGTGACTTAGAAATTTTGCCCGATCAAATTCGTTTCTCTGATTTACTGATGCGCGAGAAGGGAAGTAAAGCTGCACCGCAGGGAACAATAAACGGAAACTTGTTTCATCACAATTTCAGCAAAATGCAATTAGATTACGACATCAGTTACCGCAACATGCTTGTATTAAATACTACTGAAAATGACAATCCTTCCTTTTATGGTAAGATTTACGCCACGGGAAACGCCGGCATTTATGGATTCATTAATAATCTTTACATGACGGTGGAAGCCACCACCAACAAACACTCAAAGTTCTACCTTCCCCTCGATGGCCCGACCGAAATTGGTGAAAGCGATTTCATTACCTTCGTTAAAAAAGACACCACACAACTTGTAAAAGAAAATACCTCAACCGGTTTCAATTTTGAAATGATCTTGCACGCCACGCCCGAGGCTCAGGCACAGATCATCATCGACAAAAAAACAGGCGATATTCTAAATGTTCAGGGCAGGGGAGATTTGAAACTGAATGTAAATACCTTGGGAACATTTGAAATGTTTGGCGATTACATCATCACCCATGGGGATTATATTTTTACACTCGAAAATGTGATCAATAAAAAATTTGAGATCAAAGCGGGAAGCAGCATCTCCTGGAGCGGAAATCCCATGAATGCAGAAGTAGATGTACTTACTAATTACCGACAACGCGCGTCGGTGGCCCCGCTTCTGAACGACACCAATGGATTGTATAAGAACACAACACCGGTGGATTGTCAATTGGGCATCACGGGGAAACTGTTTAGTCCTAACATCAAGCTGGGAATCGAATTTCCGAATTTGGACGTTACAGCAAAGTCACGAATCGAAAGTGTGTTGAGCGACGAGGCCGAACTTAACCGACAAGTGTTTTCATTCCTTCTCTTCAGAACATTTGTGACTCCGCTAATCTACAATACCAATCAGGGGGGCGTTTCGGCAGGCGGGGCCGCCGCTTCCACCGGGAGCGAGTTGCTCAGCAACAGGGTAAGTAGTTTTCTTAATTCGTCGTTTGGCAATTTAACCGGCATGAAAGATATGCAGGTGGGCGTTAATTATCGCCCCGCCAACCAAAATAATCCCGAAGCCTTCGACATCGCACTCAGCAAACAATTCTTCGATAACAAGGTGTCAGTTGACGGAAATTTTGGCGTGACCAATAAGACACAAAACTCAAATGGATTAATAGGCGACGTGGTAGTGGATTATAAACTCTCGCAAGACGGGCGTTTCAGATTAAAAGCCTTTTACCGAAGCAACGACAATACCCAGCAAGCCACGGCAGGAGGACCTTACACACAAGGTGCCGGATTCTTTTACCGCGTAGAATTTGAAACTTTTAAATCCATGTACCGAAATTTTCAGTCGAAGGTAAAGAGCAAAGAACCTAAAACCACTATAGATCAACAGGGTGCTCCTTAAGGAGGAAATCACTTCTGAGTTGAAGGTCCTCCGTGTTTAAGCTGACCCCTTTATAAATAATGATCATCGACACAATCATGAGAACATGAGAAATGTCCTTATAATTGAACCACTCATGAATAGAAAGTTTAAAGGAGTGCACGATAAGAGGCAAAAATGAAATCAGAATACCTTGCACTACCAACCTGTTTCCGCGCTCCGGTTTATTTTTCAGTCCCATATAATGTACAATCAACGAGTAAAGTAAAACAATGCCGGCGTGAATCTTAATGATTACAAAATTCTGATTTACAACCGTGAGTGCCATTAAGATTAAACCCCACAGAATTGTCAAATAAATGACTCTTTTTGAAAAACCATCCTCCAGCTTATAGTACGTATAAGGTGCTCTGAAACAAAAGAAAATGGCCATAAGGCTGGTTGCATTCATAAGAAAAAGCAGCACCTTAAATGGCAAGATCCCTAGTTGATAATGAACCGCATGCGCCACTGCCCCAAACATAGAACTCAGTCCCATTAGTACCAGAAACCAGCCCATCTGCTTCGCATAATCCTGTGATGACTTGTGCAATCGTTTAAAATATCTCCAAGAAAGAGTAAAAAAAATAGTATTGGTAAGCAAGGTCATGGGCTCGAAAACCGGAAATCCCAAGATGGTGATATAGTTGTAGTCAAAGGTCATTGGCGTGCAAAATTACTTTTTTTTTGCATGAAATCAAGAAACATCCCCTTCCCCTTCTTCCTTTTTGAAGATGTCGGAAATTTTACCCTTGATCTGTTTCATTTTAACCACACGCTGCGCAATTATTGGAGCTGTAATATCAGTAATTCTGCCTTCTGTGAGAGTTTTTGAAATATCAGGGTAAAACACAATAAAACTACTGAACTCGTAATTTTTATTCATTTTTTTGGGCATTTCATCCACCTGATAATTATAACTAATGGTTTGTTTTCGGGCACTCAAGAAAATAAACAAATCGTCTTCTTTGGTTTGGCTCAGCACATCAATTTCTTCAAACGACGAGATGTTCATGTACTTGTAAAAACTCCTTTTTTTATCGCCTATCTCTTTTGAAAATTCGGCAAAGGTGTTTTCCTTTCCATATAGTAATACTTCGTTTCCAAGTTGTTTGAGCAGACTATTTATTTTGGTAATGGATCTGATAAACCCTTTTTCCAACTCCGAATTGGGCGCTAGCACCACTATGATTCGCTTAAAGCTACTAAGTGGCTGCAAGATCTTTGAAATAACCACGGCCTGTTTCGATTTGGCCAGCAAGTTGGCCGCCACATCTCCAAACACCATGTTCGAACTGCCTTGTGTGCCCCTGTAACTGATGAGGATATCGGAAATATTATAGGCCTTCGAAGTTCTCACAATCCCATCCACTATACTCAGATCCACTTTTTTAAGCACTTCTACTTTTTTGTCGCCACTCGAAATCTGCTCAGCTACTCCTTCAATTACCTTTTTTACAATGTTGATCTTCTCATCGGCATCGGCATCGTCTTCCACAATTGACAAAGGGTATATTGGCTCCGTGGATTTCTGATCTTTGATCATCAGTGCCAAATCGATGAGCCGCTGAATATTATCGGGATTACTTACAGGAATTAAAATCCTTTCGGGTTTATCGCTTGATCGTTTGGTGAATTCCTTTTCATGAATGGCAATATTTCGGGCCGCACTCTCACTCACAAAAGAACTCATTAAACAGGAAATAAGAATGAGCAAAATAGTACCATTGATCACATTCTGATCAAACAAATGCAAGTCGAAGCCCACCTTGATGATGGCCAATGTAGCAGCCGCATGTGAAACACTTAGTCCAAACAAAATATTGCGCTCGTGTTTTGTGTATTTGTAAATGAGTGCCGTTAGCCATGCTGCCAAATATTTTGTAATTAACCCAACAGCCGATAAGATGCCCGCAAATACAAGAGCGCTGGTACCACTGAAAAACAATTTAATATCCACCAACATCCCCGCACTTATCAGAAAGAAAGGAATAAATAAAGTATTCCCAATAAAAATAACTCGGTTCATCAAGATGCTGTTATGCGGGATTACTTTGTTGAGCCCCAAACCAGCCAAAAATGCACCAATAATAGGCTCTACACCCGCCATCTGACTAATGAAGCTGGAAATGAAGACCATGGCCAGAACAAAAATATAATGCGAACTGGCTTGACCTTCAATGTTCCTAAAGAACCACTTGCTGATCCGGGGAAGGAGGTACAAGGTCGCAAACAAAAGCATACCCAAAGAGCCGGCCACCATCAGCCAAAAACTACTGTCGATGCCCCCTGTTACTATTTTGGTGATGATGCCTAAAAGAATCAACACGGCCGAATCGGTGATGATGGTTCCTCCAAACGCCACTTGCACCGCGCGGTTCTTCACAATTCCCATATTGCTCACAATAGGGTAACTCAACAAGGTATGTGTACTAAACATACTGGCCAGTAACACTGCCGGCATGGTATCGAACTTAAACACATAAATACACACGATGTAACCAATGGCAATTGGAATTAAAAAAGTTAAGGCCCCAAAAACAAGACTTTTACTGCGATTGTATTTAAATTCCTGCATGTCGATCTCGAGTCCGGCCAAAAACATAATGTATAACAAGCCGGTTTTCGACAACAGCTCGAAACTGTTGGTAGATTCGATGATGTGTGTCCCATTTGGGCCAATGATAATGCCCGCAATGATCAACCCAATGATGCCCGGAATTCTGAAGCGCCTGAACACCAGTGGCGAAAACAAAATAATTAAGAGGGTAAGGGCGAGGATGAGAACGGGATTCTTAACCGGTAAATACTGATTAAAAAAATGAAATAAGGAAACTAAATAATCGCGAATCGATGCCATCATATTTTCTACCATTCGCTATCAACCGTGTCAAGAGAATACCTTCCCCTGGTACCCTTAAACACTTTGTAGATAGAGGGCACCCTGAAATTAAATCGCAAACCGGCCGAAAAGCAAACATCCTGAATGTTTAATTGATTCGTGCCTTCTGTTACGCCTACCCGCATTTTATAGTCAATAAATAAGCTTCCCGGCTTAAAATAATACTCATAACCCGTTCCTGCATTTAATCCAAGCCAATGAGTGGTGACGGTTTCATTCACTGGATACAAAGAAGTGAGGTTAAGATAATCGTTGACTCCCGTAAAATAACCCGAAAACACGTTATAACTCAGCCCAACAATGGGGTAAAAAACAGCTTTTCTGCTCTTGAACCGGGCCAAAAAATGCAGATTGGCTTCAATGGTATTGGCCCGTATGTCGTACCAAGTAGGCGATATGTCAAGGATGCGATAATATGTATACTCCACACTCACCCGCAGCAGCCTGGCGCCCCCATATACCGCCGAAATAGTTAGCCCTTTGGCATCGTTATTGGCTTTGATGTTGCGGCTCAAATACACCACACTGCGCGTAGCACCCAATCCAAATGCCAGCGTAGTGCGCTTGGGATGGGTCACAATGGGCTTCACTACCTTTAGTTGTGCCGGCAAAACACCACCCAAAAGCAGAAAAACGAACATGGCTAAAAGGCGATTGCGCATATCACAAATTTAATTCAAATTTTGCTTTGATTCAGAGCCTGCCTAAAATTTGTTAATAAGGAAATGCCCTTCAAAAACAATTCTTATTTTTAGGTCTGATGACACCGGGCTTTTGCTCTTGGCTATCGAAAATAAACGCTATTCACATGAAATATCTTCGCATCGTAATATTTTCCTTTCTTATACTTCCTTCTTCGTGGGTGGCTCAAACCCTAAGTCCCCAGAGCGAAAAAGCCCACCTATTGCAATTTTCAGGGGTGGTTCTTGATCAGGACAGCCTCTTCCCTATCCCCTTTGTATCTATAGTTATTAAAGGCACAAAGCGTGGCACCGTGAGCGACGTGTATGGTTTCTTTACCATTGTGATTAGCCCGGGCGACGAAGTTGTATTTTCTTCCTTAACACATAAAAGCCGAACGTATAAAATGGCCGATACCACTTCTCTCAAATATTACTATGCCATTCAGGTGCTCACCAAAGACACGTTTCAGTTACCAATTGTTGATGTATACCCATGGCCAAGTAAAGAAGATTTTAAACGTGCCTTCTTGGCCCTCGACCTCAGAGAAACCGACGGAGAACGTGCCGACAGAAATTTAACACGTGAGGAACTTTCATACATGGAGCGTACACAAGGGGCCAGCGCTTCTGAAAATTACAAATACGTGATGCAAGCTTATTACACAAAAGTATACACTAGCGGACAAGCACCCGTGAATAACCTGCTCAACCCCATTGCCTGGGCCGACTTCATAACGGCATGGCGACAGGGTAAATTCAGTACCAAGAAGAAATAAATGCGCCTGCCTTAATTCTCAGCCCTATTATCTGTTTGTTTTCTTTTTCGAACGACGCATTTGTCGCTTAGCCCTGTGCTTTTGCCTTTTGATCTCTTTTTTGTTTTGACGCGCCATCACGGCACTGGGCTTATTTTTCGCTTTTTTCTTAAGGTAGGGATTGTACTGCGCGTTCAGCGGTTGAAAGCACAGAACAAGAGCGAAGATTAGAATTCGATAGACGTATTTCATGTAGTTTTTCAAATAACGTGTATTTTCTCACAAGGTTACACCCCAATTTTTACTTTTTATTCAAGTGAGGTGGTGATAAGTACCTCCCTGTATTTTTCAAGGATGGTGGACTTTGAAATAAACCCCCTGTATTTTCCATCAATCACCACGGGAATGTTCCATAAATGCGATTCGTCAAATAATTTCATGGCCGTACGAATGTCGTCTTTCGCCGTAATAATATAGTCGGGTCGCCGCATCACTTCCTTCACCGTCACTTTGCGATACAATTCTTGTTTAAACATGATGTCGCGAATATCGTCAATGGTGATCAATCCCTTAAGGCGAAGCTCTTTGTCCAATACCGGAAATAAATTTCGTTTCGATACCGATACCGCGTCTACAATCGCCCCCAAATCGGCCTCCTCGGGCACTTCCGAAAAGCCTGTTTCCACAAATTCGGTGAGATCAATATTACTGAGCAAATACGAATCGGTATTGGTGGTGTAGATCCTTTCCTTTTGCATCAATTTTAATCCGTCAATACTCAGCGGCATAAAGTACTTCGACACCGCATAACTTAGGGCCGAAACAATCATCAGCGGAATAATAAGCTCGTATCCTCCCGTAATCTCTGCAATGATAAAAATCCCCGTGAGAGGCGCGTGAAAAATCCCGCTCAATAAACCCGCCATCGCCACCAACGCAAAATTGCTCACCGGCAAGTGCGACAAACCTAGTTCGTTAATCAACGATGAAAATAAAAAGCCAACAAAAGCACCCATAAATAAGGAAGGTGCAAAATTTCCACCGTTGCCTCCGCTTCCCAGCGTAAATCCGGTTGCCACGGGTTTCAAAAAAATAACGAGCAACAACAACAGATAAATCACCGGCTTCGAAAAACCTAAAACCGCCAGAGGTGAATTGCGAAATACATCTACCACATGCAGGTCGGCCAGCTGTTTAATGGACATATACCCTTCACCAAACAAGGGCGGAAAAAGAAGGATCAACACAAACAATCCCAAACCACCCACCAGTATTTTCAACATCGCGCTCGACTCAAAACGTTTAAAGAAATTCTCGCTGGCTAAAAATGTTTTTGAATAATAAAAAGAACATAAACCGCACACCAAGCCAAGCACCAAATAAAATGGCACATTCATATAATCAAAAGGTTGTTGCAACTTAAAATACAATAACACGTCTTCCTTCAAAATCACTTTCGAACAAAGTGCACCGGAGGCAGCCGCAATGAGAATGGGTATAAACGCAGAGATGTTCGCCTCCACCAACAATACTTCCAAGGCAAACAACACGCCCGCAATTGGCGTGTTAAAAGCCCCTGCAATTCCGGCCGCTGCACCGCAAGCCAAAAGAAGCGTGCGCTCTTTATAACTCAACTTATAGATGCGCCCAAAATTTGAACCAATCGCCGATCCGGTGGTAACAATAGGTGACTCAATTCCCGATGACCCTCCGAATCCAACCGTAAACGCGCTGGTAATAATATGACTGTAGCTCTGATCGCGTGGTAAAATACTCGACTTCTTCGCAATAGCAAGTAAAATATTCGACATACCTCGTCCCAGCTTGTTGCGATTAAAATACCGCACATAAACCACGCACAAACTAATTCCAATAATGGGAAAAATAGCTTCAATCACCTGTTTGTTTTGTGACAGTCGCTCTATGTGCGTGAGCAAAAAATGCACAAACAATTTCAGCAATACGGCCGCCAGTCCTGCCGTTAACCCAATTAAAATGGCACTAAAGATAATGAACTGCTTAGGCCTCAGCCTTTGTTGAATCCAATAAATAAGAGCGTAACCCCTAATTATTTTTGAAAATATAAATCGCATTATTTCCTTAAAAATAACAATTCCTTTTTAGTATCAATTCATTTTTGTTTCAGAAACGATATACTCACCAACTAGAATAGGGGAAAAGGTCAGGATCCTGATCTGTAACCTGAAACGTGCGTACATAATAGTTTAGGGGCTGCCCCTCCCGACCCACTCTATTCCTGCCACGGGAGGGTCGGGCTTTCGGCTCTAGCTTGTTTGAAAAGCAAAATGCCTGTGCGCTGCGGGGGCTTCGTGCCCTCAGCCTCCTCGCTGCTACGCCATGTTTTGCTTTCCCGCGCAAGGCTGCCGCCTCAATCCCTCAGCCTCACACAAGGGCCGCGTTTTAAAATTCTTACAATACACCATCTCATAAACAATCTTCACATGCCTGTGAGTGGAGCAATTTACCATTGCATAAGAAAGACTCCTAAAATTCAAACTCGCCCAACAGAATTACTTATTCCGTTTTACCATCACCGTTTGGCCTTGTTTGTCTTTAGGGGCTGCCCCTCCCGGCCCACTCTATTCCTGCCACGGGAGGGTCGGGCTTTCGGCTCTAGCTTGTTTGAAAAGCAAAATGCCTGTGCGCTGCGGGGGCTTCGTGCCCTCAGCCTCCTCGCTGCTACGCCATGTTTTGCTTTCCCGCGCAAGGCTGCCGCCTCAATCCCTCAGCCTCACACAAGGGCCGCGTTTTAAAATTCTTACAATACACCATCTCATAAACAATCTTCACATGCCTGTGAGTGGAGCAATTTACCATTGCATAAGAAAGACTCCTAAAATTCAAACTCGCCCAACAGAATTACTTATTCCGTTTTACCATCACCGTTTGGCCTTGTTTGTCTTTGCGCACCACAATCTCAAATTGTGGCTTAAGGGCTTCAATAAATTTGCTGAAAGAAGTATGCCCATAACTTCGAATATCAAACGTGGGATCAACCTTTTTTAAGGCAGCACCCAATTGACTGGCCATGGCCAATCCACTGATATCATCAAAAACCATCTCAAAGGCACTATTTACAATCCCCATGTCAATAGGCTCTTTCGTAATCACATTGGTGAGTCCTTTCTTTACCTCCTGAGGAATCTGACGCATTGGTTTGCTTGTCACCTTGTGAGCAGGTGTTCCTACTACTTGCGTTTTCTCCACCGACTTTTCGATCCGACGTTGTTTTGGCGCTAAAATCTCGGTATAAGTAAAATTTTCACAGGCCTTCACAAATGCTTCGGGCGTATGTGCCTTCCCGATTCCCATCACAAACAATCCTTCTTCTCGCACCCGATGCGCAATGCCGGTATAATCACTGTCGCTCGACACAATACAAAATCCATCCACCAGTTTCGAATGCATAATATCCATGGCATCGATGATCAAGGCACTGTCGGTTGAATTTTTACCTTTTGTATAAGCAAATTTTTGAATGGGTCGTATGGCAAAAATATTCAGCTGATTTTTCCAGCCATTCATTTGAGTGGTGGTAAAGTCGGCATAAATCCGCTTAATGGTAACCCTTCCAAACTTCGAGGCTTCGTTTAAAATCTGCTCAATTAAGGTGGCATCCGCGTTATCTCCGTCAATCAATACGGCAATTTTTTTGTCTTGTGCTACCATGTTTTGTTTACTCTTATAAATTACTTTCTACTAGTTTCTTAATTTGGATCAGAATCGGATTCCAGCCTTCCCCCTTGTTATAGGATTCTTCATATCTCTTTTCTCCTTCTGCCACTTTGCTGTAATCGCCCTGCCTCACCGTGAGAAGAGTTTCTCCACCTTTCTCCTGCAAATCATAGGTTACCGTGAGGTAATTCTCCGGCACATCCGCCATCGACGTATTATTTGGATCAAACGTGGTATAGGCCAGAAATTTTCCGGGATGGATCTCAGTTATGTTTCCTTTCACAAATACCATCTCCTTCCCTTCGTAAAACCCCTTCCACAACAACGTACTCCCTTTTTTCCAGTCACTCACTGCCTCGCATCCAAACATGTATTTTTTGGTGAGTTGGGGATCTGTTAAGGCTAACCAAACTTTGTTTCTATCGGCATGGATGGTGATAGAATTAATAATAAATCGTTTGTCCATCGTAAATTTTATCAAAAGTACCGAAAGTTTTGAAAGATCGGACTATTCTTGCATAATGCTCTCTTTAAAGCACAAAGGTATAGTGACTGTCTTCACCTCCCGCTATTCTTGTTATGGCTTTGTGACAGAGGTTCCTCCAAAATAAAAATTCACCCCCAGATAAATAGTGGCCAAATTAAAATTCAAATTGGAATTAAATCCTGATTGCGTACTTTCCCGATCAGGATACCCGTCTCTTTTAAGTATAGAACTACTGTAGGAATATCCGAAATTTCCAAAATACGACTCAACGGCAATATTTTTGGTTACAAAATAAGTTAGCCCCAGGCCCATTGTCACAGAAAACTGGGTGTCATCCGACGAAGAACGATTTTCCGTGGTGGGTACTCCCTGAACCACATTCTGCGATTCATTTAACGAATTTCCCTTTCCATAACGGATATCGAGTGGGACAAATACGGCAAATTTACTTTTACTCAACATATGATAGTATCTCCCAAACAGTCCCACTGAATTCATTGTTCCACGTTGGTGATACAGTATTGTTGGAGAAGTAGCCTGGTAAATAATATTCTCTCCCTCCCCCTTATATTTACCGATGTTAAACAGAATTCCGGCCATTAAATTATCCATGATAAAATACCCACACCTAATTCCTGTATTAAAGTTGGCGTTTTCTTGTTTTGATCCGCTATTTGTACTGGTAGCCTTGGTCTTCTGTGAATTTTGTTGGTAATTAATATTGCCACCCGGCATTATTCTGCCCTTTTCTACCTGGGCCTTTGATCCTAAAGCAAAAAATAAAAAAATAAAACCAACTGTTACTTTTCTCATGGTTGATAATTTATGGGTTCAAATTCAAACGGGTAATTTGTTGAGATAGTGTGAAGGTAGCGTTTATTTTGTGAACTTAGATGTTGGTTTAAAATCAAGAAATCACATGGAAGAACAAGATTACTTAAAGAAAAACAGAGCGTCCTGGAACAAAAGAACAAACGTTCATATTAGCTCCGACTTTTACGATGTGGCTAGTTTTATTGCGGGCAGAAATTCGCTCCATGCAATTGAATTGAAATTACTGGGCAATGTAGGCGGCAAATCTATTCTACACCTGCAATGTCATTTTGGGCAGGACACCCTCTCTCTGGCCCGCATGGGGGCTCTTGTTACCGGGGTTGACCTATCCGATAATGCCATCCAACACGCAGAAGTGCTCGCCATAAAAACGGGTTTAAAGGGCGATTTTATTTGCTGCGATGTATACTCATTGCCACAATTCCTCCACCGGCAATTTGATATTGTATTCACCAGTTACGGCACCATTGGCTGGTTACCCGACATTGACAAGTGGGCAAAAATCGTCTCACAGTTTTTGAAACCTGAGGGCAAATTTGTTTTCGCCGATTTTCATCCGGTGCTCTGGATGTTTGATACTAAGATGGAGCACATCGTACATAATTATTTTAACGCAGGTCCCATCCTTGAGAACGAAAACGGCACCTATACCGATCGACATGCGGCCATCTCCGGTGAAACTGTGGGCTGGAATCACCCTACTTCTGAAGTACTCACCGGCTTATTATCGAATGGCTTGCGATTGGATGTGTTTGAAGAATTCGATTACTCTCCCTATAACTGCTTTGAAAACATGGTGGAATTTGAGCCCGGAAAATTCAGATTCAAACACCTGGAAAATAAATTACCCCTGATGTTTTCGTTAATGGCCACTAAAATATAAGGGGAGCCCGCTTAGGTTTCGTGGTCTCTAAAAACCGCTTTAGATGGAAAAATGCTAATAGTCCTCTACCGTCCGCTCAAACACTTCTTTCAATATTTCTCTGTCGGTTTCTGTAAAACTTAGGCCTCTTCGTTCATAGACGATCGCCGCAGTTTCAAATAATTTCTCTATCCTGTGGGTTTCAATCCCCTCACTTCCTCCCCAACTAAAATCGGGAATATGCGTAGACGGAAAACCGCCACCGTAAATATTGCAACCAACCCCCACCACCGTGCCGGTATTAAACATAGTATTGATGCCACTTTTAGAATGGTCACCCATAATGAGGCCGCAAAATTGCAGACCGGTGTCCACTTGTTTATTTTTTTCGTAATTAAATAGTTTTACTTCTCCGTAGTTGTTTTTCAGATTACTATTATTGGTATCAGCTCCCAAATTGCACCATTCACCAATCACTGAATTTCCTAAAAAACCATCGTGCGCTTTATTACTGTATCCCAAAATAACACTGTTAGTCACTTCTCCGCCAATTTTACAGTGCGGCCCTATGGTGGTGGCCCCATATATTTTGGTACCTAATTTTAAAGTGCTCTTTTCTCCCAACGAAAAAGGACCCCGAACAGCTGAGCCTTCCATCACCTCCGAATTCTTTCCTAAATAAATTGGTCCCCCAACTGTATTTAGCACACAGGCTTCCGCTTGTGCCCCTTCTTCCAGAAATATCAGACGCTTGTCGCCAATCACGGTTACACTGCTGCTTAAGGGAGCAGAGCTTCTGCCGGAGGTTATCAATTCAAAATCGAGACGGATCGCCTCCGCGTTTTTTTGAAAAAGATCCCATACGTTATTAATTTCAAGTAGTTCCTTAGAGTATTGAATGCGCTGCAGGAACGAATGATCCTCCATGTTTTTTTCATCCCCGCAAAAGGCAAGTAATTGCTCTCCCTTGTAAAGTGCCTGACTGGGCAATAAATTTTTAAGGATGTGCCCAAGATCTTTGTTGGGCGAGAATTTTGAATTTATATAAATAGAATGTGCATGAAGAAGGGCCGGATATTTCTTTCTTAAATAGGGTTGTGTGTAACAACTACAGGTCACACCCAAACAGAGCTCCCATTTTTCCTTTAGGGTGAGAATTCCTATTCTAATCTCAGAAAGTGGTCGGGTGAAGGTGATGGGAAGAAAACTTTTCCAAATATGTTCATCATCATACAGTACAACATTCATAGTTACCGTTTAATGGGTTTGGTGATCTTAAATTCGGTGCGGCGGTTAATCTTGTGTTCGGCATCGCTGCACTCCACCCCATCGGCGCATTTATTTAATAGTCGTGTTTCGCCATAACCTGTAGCTTTTAAGCGCGTTGGAGAAATCCCCTTGCTTACCACATAATCTACTGCTGTTTGTGCTCGTTTCTTCGAAAGGCCCAAATTGAACTCGGAGCTCGACTGCGAATCGGTATGCGAACTGATCTCCATCACCAACTTGGGATAATCATTCAGTGCATCTACAGCACGGTCTAATACCGCCATGCCATCCGCGTCAATCTCCCAAACGCCATAGGGATAATAAATATTCTCAACAATGGTAATACTCAATTCCGATTCCTCTTCCGGCTCAGGCTCTTTTATATCTTTCTTCCCCTTCTTCACTTCCTTTTTGGTATCAGTAACTTTTAACCAAGGATCAACCAATACGAATTCTCCAAGTGAGAATTTATCTTCCTCAAGGATTCTGAACGAGAATTTTCCATTAGATAGGTCTACAATCTTATAAACGCGACCTTTATTATCGGCTATATAAATCTTTTCCACGCCTTTTAAGCCCGGATCGTTGGCATCTGTTTCAAAGATATAATTCTTAGCGGCCGAAAGGTCTGTAAAGTCAAATTTACCGGCATCGGTGGTGACCCAATCACGTGGATTACTGCCATCTTCATCTTTCACATGCAATTTAATATTGGGCAGCGGTCGTTTGTCTTGATCGTACATATAACCGTAAATCCCCATCTCCAAATTGGCATCTTCGGCACTCATATCATTCAGCAAGGTTTGATCGGTATTTAACACCTTAAATGTGAAAGCCCCCTTCCCTTTGTAAAAGGACCGCACTTCTTTGCCCACTTTGTTATTCAAGGTAATTTTAGTGCCCTCCGGAAGGTCGAGTGCTCCCTCGTCCACTACCGATACCATATAATTTTGATCAGACGGAATGTTTCTGAAAGCAAATGCTCCGAACTCATTGGTAGTTGTTTCTTCTACCACATCCCCAAAATCGTTCACCAATTTTAATTTCACATTCTTCAGTCCTTCTTTGTCATTCCTTACCAATGTTCCGGCAAAAACCAGATCGTCTTCGGTGTACATTTCAGGCAAGCCATTCGGATCTACCGGCAGGTTCTTAAACACAAAACGGTTATTCTTATACTTCCCGGTAACACGGTGAATGGTGCTGTCGTTATCCGCTAAAAAGAACCGGGCTTTCCCCGATAATTCAGGATCTTCTTCATCAATGGAGGTCATGTATTTTTTATCGGGATCCAGATTCTTGAATTCAAAATAACCTTTGGCATCGGTTACTGTACTATCTACTGCGTTTCCGTTTTCATCCATCAACACTACTTTCTTTCCCTTTGCTTTATCCTCAATGTTCTCAGTTAACAATACACTACCCGAAATCACCATTGATTTAGGATTGTATTCGTACCGGTAAATATCATCGTTGCCTTTGCCGCCCGCACGGTTGGAAGAAAAATAACCAACTGTATCATTCAAAAACGTGATCCCGAAATCATCGGCACTGCTATTAATATCTAAACCCTCGTTGCGCTGCATAATCCACTTGCCCTGTTCCTGTTTGGCAGTGTAAATATCCAATCCACCAAAACCGGGCAAACCATTCGACGAAAAGAATAACACCCCGTCTTTACGCACCGATGGAAACATTTCGTCGCCACTGGTATTGATATCAGGACCCAAATTCACCGGCTCTCCCCAGCTCTCGCCCGTGCGGGTCGACACCCAAATATCTTTACCGCCAAAGCCACCGGGCATATTACTGGTAAAAAATAACATGGTGTTATCAGAACTGATACTCGGGTGCGCGATGGAATAATCATCGTTGTTCAATTCAATAGGTTTTATTTTTTTCCACGATTTATCAGAGCTTACAGCAGTGTATATTTTCGCCTGATTCACAAAATTCTTTTTATTCACATAATCAGATCGGGTAAAATACAGCATCATGCCATCGGGGCTCAAACAGCCCGGACCATCATCGTACGCAGTATTAATATTTTTTGAAAAAGGTTTTTCCTTCTTCAGATCTTTATCGGAAATGGCCGAAACATACATGTTAAAATAGGGCTGGCCACTGTAGTCACTCACCTCATAACTCACAAAATCAAAATTGGCGCGCTCTGCAATAAACATCAATTTATTATTCATGACATAGGGTGAGAATTCAGCTTTCTCGGTATTGATTGCTCCCACATTGGTGACTTTGTATTCAATGGGCTTCGACAGATAGGATTTTACTTCTTTACAAAACTTTCTTGCCTTTTTAGCACGCTCATCATTCGGACTCACCTTCAAGTAATTGTCGTATTGTGTAGCTGCTTCTTCGTATTTATTATTGGTTTTTAATATTTGAGCGTAGTTATAATATACTTCCGGTTCAATTTCTCCCCCACTCTCAGTTGCATTTTTGTACGCATCTTCAGCTGAAGGATAATTATTTATGGCCTTGTAACAGTTTCCCAGCTTTACATAGGAGTCTTGTTTATGCGCAGGGTCTTTTGAACGGGCCTCCTTTTTATAGATAGGAATAGCCCTGAAGTATTCTCCGTTTTTATAGAGTTTATCGGCTCTCTCCATAGGGGAGAATACGGCGGAGATCTGCGAAAATGTGGTACCGGCAACAGAAACCACAAACGCGAACAAATAAAAATATCGTTTTAACATAGTCGTCTTATAAAAATCTCGGATTAACCATTTTTGCTTTTGTACCTGCGAAATCATAACCTAACATCAATTCAAAACTTGGACCTAAACGTCGTGCTGCCTGCAGCCCTGTGTCATAGGACATGCCCACCCGCAGCGGATTTGTAATATAATATTGAAACAACATGCCCGGTCCGTAACCGGTGCGGTAAAATGCACCCAGCCACATTTTTTTCATCAAAAAGAAATTGGCATTTATGTCGCTGTTCATGTGGCCGTCTACCAGTTTCACTAATACGGTTGGCGCAAAAACAACATCCTTATCCAAAATAAATGAATACCCCGCAGTGATGAAGAAGTGCGTTTGCAATTTATACGTCACTTTTCCGGCATCGTACGAATACGCGCTTGGATTATTAATATGGCTGGCACTAACTCCCACAAAGTAGTTTCTGCTCTTTAAGTATAAACCTCCGTTAATATCAAGTGTTCCTGACGTTTGATTTGAAAATAAGTCCGATGGAGCCTCTCCTTCTTTCCAGGTGATTTTATCAAAATGGAACTGATAACGGTTATAGCCTGCATTTAGCCCAAACGACAAACGGGTGTGATTGGTAATTTTAAGCATGTAGGCCACATTGGCATAAATACTGGTAACGTCGCGCGGACCCATGAGGTCATTCGTTAAGGTGAGACCTAAGCCAATATTTTTACTCATAATGGGCGTGTGAATACTCGCGCAGGTGGTGCGTGGCGCATCATTAAATCCCACCCATTGCTGCCTGTTGGAAGCTACGGCTGAGAAACCCTCTCGAGATCCGGCATACGCAGGGTTCAGGATCATTTGATTGAACTGGTAAAGACTGTACTGTGGATCCTGCTGCGCATTGCCTCTGAGACAAAAAGCAGAAAATAATACTATGGTATAGATCTTTTTCATTGTGATTAATTTTTTATTAATTCAACCCAACCCTTCACCGGATTCTTTCCTTTTTCAAGTTCTATGATATAGAAATAGGTACTGGAAGGTAATTTATCCGCTTCTTCCTGGCTTGGCCAGCGTTTCTCGGGCTTCTCGTTATCGTAGCCGTTAATGTCGGCCAGTTGAGTTCCCCAACGGTTATAAATAGTAACCCGGTTATTCGGAAATTCTTTGATGTTTTCGATGGAGAAGAAATCATTTTTTCCGTCGTTGTTCGCGCTAATTCCACTGAACACTTTTATGATACAATTTTGCGTGGCCTGATCAATCTGAAAATTCCTTGGGATAGAATCAAAACGAACAACCCCCACATTGGTGGTATAAGAAATCCGCACCATAACGCTGTATGCTCCCGGTTTTAAGGTGTCGATTTTGGCACAGTCGTTATTCGGACAAACACTCGACGGGGTCCAGAAATATTTGGCGCGGTACTTACTCGTATCGATGGTGCTTGTTAGTGTGAGCGCAATAAAGGCATCGTCTTCCTTATCCAAACACTGCAAACTTTGTTGAATGGCATTGAGTGTAAAGCCGGCCTGAGTCACCGTTTCAGGTTGTATGAACCCTTGCGTGATCATAAATTTACCGGCATTGCCATAAATGGTTTCGGTAAAGGGTTCTCCCACATTATCGGTGAGGTAAATACCCGAGGACCCGATTGCCCGGTGATCGCCTGCAGCATTTATTACCTGAGGTGAGATGCTGATGGTTTGACTCTGCAGGGCTATCCAGCAAAACAGAGATAAATGGAATGTTAAGAGTAGTTTCATTTTTTTCAATTATAATTTCTAATATAATCGGTAGCCGCTGAAATAAGTAAACTGATTTGTTCCCCCACTGTAAGTACTGCTCGCAGTACTACTAAACTGAACCACCCAAATTGTAATAACATCACCCGCTGTAAGTGGTACTGTAGCACTGCAATCTATTGAGTAATAATTTATGCTTGTTGGTGACATGGTGTATTTATAAGGCGATCCATTTTTATATATTGAAATAAACGACCAATTGCCTACGGTCATGCCGGTACCCCACGAAACCTGTGCATCAAAGTGATACACGCCCGTTGATGGAGCAGTGTAGGCATTGGACGCGAAATTATTTCCATCATCAAATTCCTCATTGCCAAGGGTCAATTGCATCCAGGAGCCAAAGTTTCCCTGACTTCCTGTGGCATAGGCCAAAAACCCGGTATTCTTAGAACCATTTTCCCAAGTTGTATTACCCGCAGCGTCAGAAGTCAACACTTTATTTGCTCCTTCTGTTCCATCGGTAATTTTCATAGTTCCTTCCACATCAAGTGCGGCAGTAGGTGCAATAGTTCCAATACCCACATTACCACCCATAAATGCACCTGCAATACCCGAACCCGCAAGCACAACTGATGTATTAGGTGCTGCAAATGTTCCGCCGCCTGAGAAGGCGCCGCCCCAAGTGTTTCCAAAACCTTGCACACCTATATCACCTAGTGATTGTGGAAAGTTTTGCCATCCTGCCAAAAATGCCCTGGCATATAAAGTGGTAGTGCCGGTTTGAGTACCATTCAAATTTGACTCAGCTAAAACAGCTGCACCTGTTCCACTGTTTTGATAAAATATCGACTGTGCCCTACCGGCAAGTATACCTGTAGAAGTTGCTACCTCTAAGCGAGCGTTAGGCGTTGCTGTGCCAATACCTACATCTCCCTGCGTAACCAAACCATTTACAGGAGGACTTAAGGTAGCGTATGCCGGTCCTATCAACACCCCGGAGTTGCCGCTATATCCTGCAATTGCCATAACCGGGGAGGCTCCGGCCAAATCATTTGTAAAAATTAATCGGTTCCATACAGCATCTAATTTTAAACTCATGCCACCCACGTGATTTAAGTTCTCTGCAAAATTGATCATGCCGCCATACGTATTAGAATTGTCTCCGCCGGTAATTACCAAACGGTTATCAAATGCCCCGTTTCGGCTGAGTAATAAGCCGGTGTTGGCTAATACCGGTACGTTATTGCCAATAATCATTTGACCACTTGAGTTGATACTCGCGCGCGAGGTTGAATTGGTCCAGAAGGACATGGTGTTTGATGAATTATCATACCTTACTCTCCCTAGACCGTGAGTTGCTGTAGTTCCAAATAATATATCCGAAGTATTGGTTCCGCCCGAGACTACTGAAACAGAAGAATTTACTGCTGTTTCTACTTGCAAATTCTCAATTGGATTTATAGTACCCAAACCGACTTCACCAGTATTTGCTTTAATAAATAATGCGTCAAGCGAATTACCACCTGGACCAAACCCTGTCGCACCCGCACCGGCTTTAAATACGGCGATCCCCATGCTTCCTGCGCTTTCATAAACCCCTGCGTACCCGCTGTTCACACCGCCCACAGCTCCCAAATATAATTTGCTGCTGCTTAATCTTAAATTTCCGGCCACGTCTAATTTTGAAACCGGCAAGTTCGTTCCCATACCTACATTACCTGTGGCATCAATAAAGAGCCTGTCGGCAGTAGCGCCGGTCCACAAACTAAACTCATTGGTAGTATTATTGTATCGCATTCTACCCAAAATATGATTTCCCGTAGTTCCAAATGTAACTTCAGAGGTTTGCGTAGCACCTGAAATTAGCGACAGAGATGCACTGGTTGCCGATTCCACTTGCAAATTTTCAGCGGGTGCATTTGTGCCTATTCCTACTTTGTCGGTTATATTGGTGAGTGTGGTAGAGCCCACAGCTTGTCTCCAAGGACTAATTGCCGCCAAACTAATGGTGTTAGAAGCGGGTCCTGATTGCAGCAACGTCCCTCCGGTAACGCTCAACGCTTGCAAAATGCTGACACTGTTTGTTCCCGAACCTAAACCTGCGGTGGCCGATGTATACGTTAAAACAGGAACATTCACTGTAAAGGAATTTCCTGCCGGGGTCACACTCGCCAGTCCCGTTCCCGTTAATGTGGGTGTAATGGCAGGTGGAATATTCAATGAAAAATTATTAGCAGTGATAGTCGCCATAGAAATTACTCCCGTAGCGGTAGTCACTGCAATGTTTGAGGCAGGCACACCCACCGTATAATTGGGGAAGGCACCCCCGAGGGTTGCAACGCCGGCCGCTGCCATATTGGTTTGGGCCACATTGACGTTAAAACTATTGGTACCTATTGCAGTCACCGTAGCAATACCACTTGCAGTTAAAGTGGATTGAGGCACATCTACACTGTATGAATTTATACCTAAAGTAGCTACTGCCGCTGCTCCTGTACCAACCAGGCTTGTATTTGGTGTTGCCGCCGGCGCATTTACTGTGTAATTCGGGAAAGCTCCCGTTACAGTTGCTGCTCCGGTACCGGCTAAATTAGTTTGAGGAATATTAATATTAAAACTATTGGTACCCGCCGAAGTAATAGTACCAATGCCAGTCGACGTTAAGTTGGATTGAGGAATATTGATATTAAAACTATTTGTGCCCGCTGAGGTAACTGTTCCAATACCACTCGATGTTAAATTTGAAGGAGGGATGTTAATATTAAAAGAGTTTGTTCCGGGACTGGTCATACCGGCTACTCCTGAAGTTTGTGTTAATACCACATTGGCTTGAGGCACCGTTACCGTAAAGCTATTTCCGGTAGTGGGTGATACTACTGCCGCTCCGGCTCCAACCACCGAAGGGGTTACCGGCGTAACACCCGGCGGAACGTTAATGTTAAAAGTATTGGTTCCAATGGTGGACACACTGGTGGTGCCCGGCAAGTTAGAAACCGTGATATTGGTTTGAGGAACGTTAATGTTAAAACTATTGGTTCCTGCAGTAGACACACTATGAGTTCCCGGTAAGGTCGAAACCGTTATAGTGGATTGAGGAACTCCAATCGAAAATCGGTTCACAGCCAGAGTGGTGATTGTAACGGCACCTGACTGATTCAGTGTTGTGGTAGGAGCTATTGTGGGTGTGGTAACCGTTAAGTTTGGGTAAACCCCCGAAATAGTAGTAGGCCCAACAGAAGTAAATGTTGGCTGTGGCACACCCACCACAAATGAATTAGTACCGGTTGAACTAACAGTAGCAATACCGGCTGCATTGGCCGACACGGAAGTTGGTGGCGTTGCTGCCGGAGAGTTAACAGTTAAGTTCGGATAAACACCGGTGATACTGGTTGCTCCAACTGCTGTAAATATAGGCTGAGGTACCCCCACCACAAAATTATTTAAACCCGGATTACTCACGGTTGCAATACCGACCGCATTGGCTGTTACTGTGGTGTTAGGTGCAACGGAGGGTGAGGTCAGTGTAAGGTTGGGATAAGTTCCTGTAATGCTGCTTGGTCCTACCGACGTAAATGTAGGTGAAGGAACCCCTACCACCACAGAATTTAAAGCTGTATTGGTCACATTCACAATACCCGAAGGGGTCACTGTCATGCTTGGAGGAACGGTTGGAGAGGATACCGTGAGGTTCGGATAAGTTCCTGTAATAGTAACCGGACCGGCAGATGTAAAGCTTGGTGCCGGCACATCCAACACAAACGAATTGGTGGTCGTACTGGTCATGTTTAAGATGCCCAAAGGTGTGATGGTAGCGGCTGGCGGCAAGGTGAACGTATTTCCACCCACAGTTAATAAATTATTTGTGTATGTGGCAGGCACCGTTTTAGCGTGCATGGAAAAAGGCACACTTAAAATTTCCTGAAGACCCATTGATACAAAACTACTACCGTTGTCAACCAATACTTCCAAAAAGAAGGGACCGTTTTGCCAGTTGATGGTTGCCAAATTACCGTTCTTTCCAATTTGAGTTAAGATCAAGCCCAATGAATTGGTAGAAACAGTTCCTTGCGACTCGTTATACGTAGCCGTGGTGGTATTACCACCTTGGTAAATGGCGAACTTCAGTCCAATACTCTGGCTAATGACAGGCGCTCCGTCTGAACCTCTCATTACCCCTTGGTAATTGATGCGTAAAGGCGCCTGAGCATACGTGAGCCCAAAAATGAAAAGCAGGAAAATGGTTAATTTATTTCTCATAGGTGTTTTTTTTCGTTTCTAAAAGCTTAGAAAAAAACTCAAATACAATTGGGTTTTGTTTGGTTTTTTTTAGCGGTTTATTTTTTTAATAATTGATCTATTTGTTTTTGTTGTTCTGCGACTACTTTTTTCAAATCTTCAATTTGTTGTTGTTGTTCTTTGATGGCTTGGATGATGACAGGAGTGAGTCCCAGATAATTCATTGTCTTAAAGGTAATTTCTTCCCCAAGGGGTTCGCGAGTTTTCGCGTCTACCGGACCTGGATTAACTCCCTTTTCAACTAGTTCAGGGAGCACCTCTTCAACTTCTTGAGCTATCAAACCAAATTGGCGTGTTTTTGAAAAATTCATATAATCATATTCTGCAACCTTCATGTTGTAGGTTTTTGGTTGAAGTTTCATCAATTTATCAAGAGCACCGGTCAGTGGTTGAATGTCATCCTTGAATCGTTGATCGGAAATGCTTTGCAAAGCTCCTGTGTAAGCTAAGTTTCCAGAAGCATATACTGCGTAGTTCGTTCCTGAACCGAATGCGCTTCCCAAAATCCCGTAACATGTTCCGGCGGTTCCTCCGGCCTGCCCTTGCACACCATAGGCTCCAGTTCCCCCATAACCGTACCCGTAAACACCATAATTTGTGGCACTGTTGTACCAAGATGTGGCATTAATTCCATATCCGGTTCCATTCCCGAATCTAGTTTGGGCGTCAATTGCCATTCTTGTACCTGCAGATAAAGAATTGGTATTTACTTGCGCTAATAAGCATGTTCCACCTGCCGTGGAATTATTATCAAAAAATGCCACAGTACCGGCGTTATTCTTCTCCACATGTAATTGATATAGTGGGGCTACAAGACCAATTCCAACAAATCCCGCGCCGCTTATGGCCAAGGCATTAGTCCAAGTTCCGATAGATGAACCGGGAGCTGTCCCTTGATTTGTCTTGAAAATCAGTGCCTGGGATCCGGAAGTTTGGTTTGTTATTGCATAATTCCCAACTGTACTGGAGCTTCTAAATGATCCGTCATAATAACCGTTAAACATCAGCCATTGTTCATTATGTCCCCAATTTAACATGTAAGAAACAGGATAAATATCTTCATCAGTCGTAAAACTTAAGTGTGGCCCATCCGAAACACTAAATTTAGAACCATACACAGAAAATCTGTCAGCCGGTGTGGCTGTTCCAATGCCAACTTTACCTGCAGATGAAATGTAAACTCCTAGAGACGGAGTAAGTGCGGGATCCGTAAAGAAACGATAACCATTGCTAAACCTTGCTGAAAACTCGTCACTGGTACTGGAGGCGAGTGTGGTAGGTGAGCCCCCACTCCAATCTCCAAAAGCAACTGAACCAAGATTAGGTACACTCACAAAGTTTCCAAAGCCAAAAGCTCTATTTCCGGCGACCGTATTAAATGAACCAATAGCGCCCGAACCAACTCCTGTGACGTTATTGCTTACTCCCATCGCAAAGGATAAGGCGTTGGTTACGGTATTTCCTGTACCAGCATCAAAACTTCCCTCTATACTAAGTGTAGCGTCCGGTGCCGAGGTATTAATACCAATTTTTCCATTATCGCTAATTCTCATTCGTTCTCCTAAAGTCGAACCATTATAAGTTGAAAACGCTAAATCACCTCCATAAATTCCATTGGCTGCCGATGGATATAGAGACAGTCTTCCTGTAACTGTCGGGGTGTTGGGAGGGCCAACTGAATTGAAATCTAGTTTCGCGGTGGGCACTACTCCGCTGATTGAAGAACCTTCTAATTCAAGGGCTGCTGTTTGATTCGCTGAATAAACCGTACTGGCGCTAACCGACAGGTACCTTCCAGTTCCTGAATAAAAATTAGGTGCCGTTGTACCTATTCCCACGTTTCCGTTCGATTTAATAATCATCTTCGCATCTGCAGTACTTACTGCGCCAATGGCATTCACATTGTTTAAGGCAAAGATCATATCACTCACGCCAAAAGACCCGTTAGTATAAGGTACAAGGATCGCAGTTTTTGTATACCAATTTGCTGCCGAACTTCCGGTAAAACGTATCCCGGTTAAGTTGTTTGTGGTATTGCTGCTGTTTTGAATGTCCAGAAAAACCCCATTTAGACCATTTACAGCGGCGTTATTTGAAACAACATTCAATAGTCCGTCCGGTTCAGGATTGGATGGTGTTCCCACCGTGACGTTACCTGTATTTAGTATCGACATCCGGATTGCATTATTGGTTCTGAATGCAAGACCCACGTTGTCAGTTGTGCCCACGAAATTAGTAACAGTACTCGTTAACGAGTTTCCTAACAAACCCCAGCTGAGGCCATTCGGGTTTTGCCAGGTGGGAGCAACCCCCGCACCGGCTGAGGTGAGGATATATCCAGAAGTACCCGGCAAGTTATTCGGCATCAAGGCACCTGAGAATTTAAGGTTACCTGTTATATCTACACGTTGTGTAGGTAGAGCATTTCCAATTCCCAAATTACCCGAATTATCGAGGAGCATCTGAATATTAAGAGCCGCTTCGCCATTATTATACCAGGTAAAACCACTTGAAACATCATCATTATTATCATCTGCAACAAAAAGCACTGAACCATTTCCTCTAAGTCGTAACGACTGAAGAGTTCCGGCATCATTTATTACGTCTCCGTGCAAATAATTTGCTTTCACATCTCCGTTAACATGTAGGGGATATGTTGGCGTAGCCAAACCAATTCCAACAAGACCTGCGTTATCAATCACCAATCGGTTGGCGGTATTGTTGGTCCATAAATTAAATGAATTATTAGAATTGTTATAACGGATATTACCCATGGTGTGATTTCCTCCTGTAAGTCCAAAACCAATATTCGCCACACTGGAAGAACTTCCCAAAATGGATACTGCTGTATTACCGCCGGTTTCAACTTGCAGATTTTCAGATGGAGCGTTTGATCCAATACCTACTTTGCCGGCGGTAGTAACCCTCATTTGTTCAGTACCCGAGGTTTTCACTACCAGGTCTTGAGCATCTGTTGTGCCTATAAAATTTGTAGCAGGACTCGTTCCGGCATTTCCAACGGTGCTCCAAAGTGTATTGGTAATTAAGGACAAACTAATTGAATTGGATGCAGGTCCGGAAGTGATGGTGTTACCCGAAATACTTAAAGCCTGGGTAATGTTCACAGAAGCGGTGCCTGAGTTAAGTGCGCCAGTGGCGGCAACATAGGTAGGTGCAGGAATATTAATATTATATGAGTTTGCAGACACGGTGGTAATGCCCGCTGCACCTGCAGTTTGAGTAACTGCAATATTAGGGGAAGGAATATTTAAATTAAAATTATTAGCGGAGGTTGTACTCACTCCCGCTGCACCTGCCGAGAAGGTCATGGCAATATTGGATGCTGGAACACCTACCGTGTAGTTTGGTCCCGCTGAAACAGTAGCCACGCCGGCTGCTGCCATCGTAGTAAGTCCGGGAAAAACAACAGAGTTACCGCCACTAATACTTAATACACTGCCGCTGGCAAGTGCCAGAGTTGGTAAAGCAGAAATGGTATAGGAAGGGAAACTTCCATTGATACTAATATTTGTGCTTTGCGTTAAACTGGTTTGAGGTACGTCTACTGTATAATTGGCTGCTGTATTGGAAGTCACCAACGCAGCGCCTGTACCAATAATGCTGGTAGTTTGTGTAAATGGAATCCCAACTGTATTCGTAGTTGGACCCACCGTTAACACGGTACCCACAAAAGTTGCCAAAGGGGTGATGTTTACCGAGGCCGTGCCGGTGTTAAGTGCGCCTGTTGCTGCTACATATACAGGGGCCGGTACATCGAGGGTAAAACTACTTCCGGTAGCCGTGCGTGATAATACACCCGAAGGCGTAATGGTAGGCGTAATTGCCGAAGGAATGTTTAAAGAAAAATTATTGAGTCCCACAGTAGAAATACTTGCAGCCGCAGCCGTACCGGTGGTTAAGGAAATATTGGTAGCGGGAATGGTCACCGTATTTCCTCCACTGATGCTTAACAAGCTTCCGCTGTTGAGGGCCAGTGTAGGCAGAGCAGACACTGTAAAATTAGGATAAGAACCTGAAACCGCGATATTGGTACCTTGAGTTACGGTGGTAATGGGTACATCAACTGTAAAATTGTTTGGCGCCACAGAGGTAACTACAACCGCACCCGTTCCTAATATAACTGTAGTTGGGGTGGCGGCGGGTCCTGAAATCGTGAAACTGTTTACACCATTAGTAACTGTGAGCGCGCCCTGAGGGGTGATGGTTTGAGCAATTTGTGCGGGTGCACTCACGGTGAAACTATTTGCTCCATTGGTAACTGTTACGGCACCTTGTGGTACGATGGTTTGAGCAACTGCTGCAGGAGCTCCCACTGTAAAGCTATTAACACCTGTGGTTACGGTTACAGCACCCTGTGGTGTTATAGTTTGGGTTACTTGTGCAGGCGCATTTACGGTGAAACTGTTGATACCATTTGTTACAGTTACTGCTCCTTGCGGCACAATGGTTTGTGCCGGGGCGCCAACGGTAAAACTATTTGCACCGGTAGTTACTGTTACAATCCCTTGCGGTGTTATGGTTTGAGGTACTGCTGAACTAGCTCCGATGGTAAAGCTATTAACCCCTGCGGTTACTGTTACAGCACCTTGTGGCGTTATGGTTTGGGCAACCTGTGCCGGTGCGCTTACCGTGAAACTGTTGACCCCATTCGTTACTGTTACCGCACCTTGTGGTACAATTGTTTGCGCAACTGCTGCAGGTGCTCCTACAGTAAAGCTATTAACACCTGTGGTTACGGTTACAGCACCCTGTGGTGTTATAGTTTGGGTTACTTGTGCAGGCGCATTTACGGTGAAACTGTTGATACCATTTGTTACAGTTACTGCTCCTTGCGGCACAATGGTTTGTGCCGGGGCGCCAACGGTAAAACTATTTGCACCGGTAGTTACTGTTACAATCCCTTGCGGTGTTATGGTTTGAGGTACTGCTGAACTAGCTCCGATGGTAAAGCTATTAACCCCTGCGGTTACTGTTACAGCACCTTGTGGCGTTATGGTTTGGGCAACCTGTGCCGGTGCGCTTACCGTGAAACTGTTGACCCCATTCGTTACTGTTACCGCACCTTGTGGTACAATTGTTTGCGCAACTGCTGCAGGTGCTCCTACAGTAAAGCTATTAACACCTGTGGTTACGGTTACAGCACCCTGTGGTGTTATAGTTTGGGTTACTTGTGCAGGCGCATTTACGGTAAAACTGTTTACGCCATTTGTTACAGTTACTGCTCCTTGCGGAACAATGGTTTGTGCAGGTGCCCCAACGGTAAAACTATTTACACCTGTAGTCACTGTGACAATGCCTTGTGGCGTGATGGTTTGAGCGGTTGCCGCAGGTG
>JAQSCW010000023.1:0-39313 GCA_029945625.1 bacterium | reverse complement strand
TTTGTGCAGGTGCCCCAACGGTGAAACTATTTACTCCGGTAGTCACTGTGACAATGCCTTGTGGCGTGATTGTTTGAGCAGTTGCCGCAGGTGCTCCAATGGTAAAACTATTTATTCCGGTAGTTACTGTTACTGCACCCTGAGGTGTAATGGTTTGAGTCACTTGTGCAGGTGCACTTACAGTGAAGCTGTTTACACCATTTGTTACTGTTACTGCACCTTGTGGTACTAATGTTTGGGCAACTGCTGCTGCAGAACCAATTGTAAAACTATTTATTCCGGTTGTTACTGTTACTGCACCTTGTGGGGTAATGGTTTGAGCCACTTGCGCCGGTGCATTTACGGTGAAGCTGTTTACACCATTTGTTACTGTTACTGCTCCTTGTGGAGTAATGGTTTGAGCCACTTGAGCTGCAGCCGCAGGGGCACTCACTGTGTAGTTTGGAAAGGTTCCTGTTACTGTTGCAGAGCCGGCTCCTGTAATGTTTGTGCTAGGAGTAGCGGCGGGTGCATTTACGGTATAATTTGGACCACCAGTAACCGTGGCAGCTCCTGCTCCTACTAGCGTGGGACCGCTAGGTAAGGTCACGGTATTTGAAGTCGGTCCTACACTTAAAACATTTCCGGTAACACTTAAGGTCGGCGCGATTGTAACGGTATTCCCTCCATTTACGCTAAGGTTGTCGCCATTTAAAGTCAATGTTGAATTAGGCACGTGGATACTATAGTCATTTGCTCCGAACGTGGTAAGTATTGCTGCTCCGCCTGTCTGAATTGTTGTGGTAAGTGCCACAATGGTATTGGAAGGAATCGCGAGTGTATTACCACCACTGATCCCCAAATTATTTCCTATTAATGACAGGGTTGGTGTAGAAGCAATGGTGTAATTAGGAAAAGCACCGCTTACGATCACATTCGTACTTTGAGTAAGTCCGGTGCTTGGCGTAGCTGCAGGTGCACTCACTGTATAATTCGGGAACGTTCCTGTTACAGAAGCAGAGCCACCGGCTTGCAGATTTGTAGATGCTGTTGCCGCAGGCGCACTCACCGTATAATTTGGAAATGCTCCCGACACCGTGGCAGAACCACCCGCTTGTAGATTTGTGGATGCTGTGGCTGCAGGCGCGCTCACTGTGTAAGTTGGAAAAGTTCCCGTCACTGTCGCAGAACCTCCGGATTGCAGATTTGTTGAAGGTGTTGCTGCAGGCGCGCTCACTGTGTAATTCGGAAACGTTCCGGTAACTGTGACAGAACCTCCGGATTGCAGATTTGTTGAAGGTGTTGCTGCAGGGGCACTCACTGTGTAATTCGGAAACGTTCCGGTCACTGTGGCAGAACCTCCGGATTGCAGATTTGTTGAAGGTGTTGCTGCGGGGGCACTCACCGTATAGTTCGGGAAAGTTCCGGTTACAGTGGCAGAACCTCCGGATTGCAGATTTGTTGAAGGTGTTGCTGCGGGGGCACTCACCGTATAGTTCGGGAAAGTTCCGGTTACAGTGGCAGCACCGGTTCCCGACAAGTTTGTACTTGGTGTAGCAGCAGGGGTATTCACGGTATAGTTCGGGAAAGTTCCCGATACTGTTGCCGAACCGGCTCCCGTTAAAGTTGTGTTTGGTGTGGCTGCCGGTGCACTCACAGTATAGTTAGGATAAGTACCCGATACCGTTGCAGCGCCAGCTGACGCGATATTGGTGGGAGGTACATTCACACTGAATGAATTAGAACTTAAAGTGGTCACATTGGCCGCACCCGATCCTACCAAACTTGCGTTGGAGGAAGCAGGAAGTGCAACAGTATTGCCACCACTAATTGTCAAACTGTTTCCGGTAATTCCCAGGGTTGGCGTTGCAGCGATAGTGAAATTAGGGTATGTACCTGTGACATTCACATTCGAATTTCCGGGAACAATGGTCACCGTTTGATCGGGCAACGTATTTGTAATGATCGAACTTGAAATAATAGAAATACCGGTACTCGATGTGTAAATAGCCTGATTGCCGGTGTTTAAGGTAAAGGTGCTTTTTCCAATAGTTAAAATATTATTGGTATAGGAAGCCGGAACCGAAGCGGCATACATTGAAAATGGCACACTTACCAAACTTTGGGTGCCCATGTTCACAAAATTTGATCCACCAGTGCTATCCACCCCTATTTTCAAAGATAACGCCCCTGCACCAAAATCTATATTTCCAATACCGGCTGTGTTAACTTTACCAATTTGCGTGGTAAACAACCCCAAATTATTGGTCACCACCACATTGGTTTCGGTAAATACAGCAGTAACACTGCTTCCCTGAAAGATCTCGAACTTTATTCCGAGCGTTCTGTTACTTATGGGAACGCCTGAGGCATTTCGGGCAACACCTTGGTAGTTGATCAATTGGGGAGCTTGAGCGAATACGCCCAAAGTCAGCAGTTGGAGAGTGATAATCAGGATTCTTTTCATGATAGGATTTTTTTGATGCAAATTCTAATTTAAGATGTTTGTAAGTATCTATTTTTTGGGGTACAATGGATGAACTTGTGAATTACCTTTTTTGTTGTAAGACATAGTTCCACACGTTCAAGCAAACGTGTGTCAGAGTAGTGTCCAACTATGTTTATCGAATTCAGTTGATTCGAAAAACAGGGTTTCCGGAGTGGAAACGGCTTGATGCGTGCACCAAATGCTACTAAAAGAAGTACTACTAAATAGATATATGCCATAGACTACGTTATGTTCAACATTCGAGTAAAACAGGCGTTTTGTTGGAGCCGGAGCTCATTTAGCAGCGCTTGATAACAAGAAGCTGTTAAAAAAATTAACTAAAAAAAGGTTAATTTTCGACGAAGACCCATTTTTATCCTAGCAAATATAGTAATTTCTCGCATCCACGAAAGTTAAATCAAAAATAATTTGGGGCTAAATTTGGGGGATTTTTCTCGGATTTGGCTCAAAAGGCTAAAAGGGTTTAAGTCGGGGTAGGAATTCATAGTGCGTCGTTTTACGCACTTTCTCGTATGTTACACGAGAAAACTACGCACTAAGCACGCACTATGCACGCTTAGTGTACGCTTAGTGTACGCTTAGAGTACGCTTAGAGTACGCTTAGAGTACGCTTAGCATACGCTTAGCATACGCATGGCAGACGGAGGGGAAATGAATTAAGAATTAAGAATTAAGAATTAAGAATTAAGAATTAAGAATTAAAAGTTAGAAGTTAGAAGTTAAGAATGGCGTAAGTATCTGTCCCTAGGTATTTTTAAAAGATACCATAAAGTCGTATTTGAAAGGGCTTAGCACAAGGATTTATCCAATCTTGCTCCAGTTTTGTCGGTTGTGAAGTTGCCGTTCTAACTCGATCTTGTATACCCGGTTCTTTTCGAGTTCCAGATTCATGTCTTCGTCCAAAACACCCTGCGCCACTTGTCTGGCTATTTGAAGAATCTTTCCATCTTGTGCCAGGTTGGCGAGTTTCAGATCCATAATACCACTCTGCTGTGTACCCTCAATATCGCCTGGACCCCTGAGCTTTAGATCCACTTCACTTATCTCGAAACCATCGTTGGTGCGCACCATGGTATCCATACGTAAACGACTGTCGGGTCCTAATTTATAGCCGGTCATGAGCACGCAGTAACTTTGTTCAGCACCCCTGCCCACCCTACCTCTGAGCTGGTGCAATTGTGAGAGTCCAAAGCGCTCGGCGCTTTCAATCACCATCACGCTGGCATTGGGAATATTCACCCCTACTTCAATCACAGTCGTAGCAACCATTATCTGGGTTTCTCCTTTAATGAAGCGTTGCATTTCCGCCTCTTTTTGTTCGTTAGTCAGTCTTCCGTGAACAATGCTAATTTGGTAGCGTGGCTGCGGAAATTCCGTCAACAAATGATCGTAGCCTTGTTGCAGATTTTGGTAGTCCATCTTTTCACTTTCTTCAATCAAAGGGTATACCACGTAGATTTGCCTTCCCCTTTCAATTTGCTCCTTCATAAAACCGTAGACTCTGAGCCGCTGACTTTCTTTAAAATGTTCGGTCTTAATGGCCTTGCGGCCGGGCGGAAGTTCATCAATGACGCTTGTATCAAGGTCCCCGTATAGTGTCATGGCAAGGGTGCGTGGAATAGGAGTTGCGGTCATGATGAGCGTGTGCGGGGGACAGGAATTTTTATCGCGGAGTTTTGCTCGCTGCGCCACCCCAAAGCGATGCTGTTCGTCAATGACTACTAAACCCAAATTCTTGAATTGAACGATGTCTTCTATCAGCGCATGTGTGCCAATGAGAATGTTGATCTCCCCACTCATTAATTCGGTATGAATTTGTTTTCGGGCTTTGGATTTACTGGAGCCGGTGAGCAATGCCATTTTCAGCGGCAGTTTACCCAACAATTCGCTAAATGTAGCAAAATGCTGTTGAGCCAGAATTTCGGTGGGAGCCATGAGGCAAGCCTGAAAACCATTGTCAAGTGCCAGCAACATACTCATTAATGCCACTAATGTTTTGCCGCTGCCAACATCTCCCTGCAGTAAGCGGTTCATTTGCCGGCCACTCCCCGCATCTAACCGAATTTCTTTCAGCACGCGTTTTTGCGCGCCTGTAAGTTCAAAAGGCAAATACCGTTTAAAAAAATCGTTGAAGTGATCCCCTACTTTTGAAAACACAAAACCCTGCACCGTATGTGCTCTTGTTTTATTCAGTTTTAACAATCTTAACTGAATATAAAACAGCTCATCAAATTTTAAACGAACCTCTGCTCTCCTGAGTTCATCGGGTGTTTCAGGAAAGTGAATTTTTTGAAAGGCAGTAAAACGAGACATGAGTTGCTGCTCTTCCATCACCGCGTTACTCTGCGTTTCGGGAATGTTTTGAGCGTGCAATTGAGACAATAAATGGCGTTGTGCTTTGCGGATTCCCTCACTATCGAGGCCGCGCAATTTCATCTTCTCCGTGGAATTGTACACCGACTGCAAAGCAGACTGCTGGCTAATCACTTCGGGTGTTGCGGCAGTTATTTCGGGATGAGCAATGTTGTACCGTCCATTAAAAAGAGTGGCTTTTCCAAACACAATGTAGTCGGTTCCCATTTTTAATTGCTGGGCCATCCAGTTGTACCCTTTGAACCATACCAGCTCCACCATGCCAGTATTATCTTTAAAAAGAACTATCAAACGTTTTGCGTTTTTAGTGCCTACCAGTTCGAGTCGTTCAATCACACCCCGTAATTGTACATGTGGCAGTTCTTCCGAAATTTCGCGAATGGCATGAAATTTGGTGCGGTCAACATACCTGAAGGGGTAATGGGTAAGCAGGTCGCCAAAAAAAAAGATGCCAAGTTCTTTTTTAAGTACTTCGGCGCGTTGAGGGCCAATCCCTTTTAAATATTCAATGGGCCGGTCTAGCATTGGGTCTTAAAATTACTACATGTTGATTGTTGAAACAATTGAGAAAGAGAAAAAAGATCAGAATGTTTATAAATGTAAATTTGGTTTAGTTTGAAAAAATTTTGGTACATAGCTTGTTTGTTGGTTTACGGCTTAGGGGTAAAATCGCAGTTACTAGATTCGTTAAGCTATTTTATGCAAAACAAATACAGTATCGATGCGCGGCTTGAATCAAAAGTAAGTTTTATTGATCATCAATTAACAAAAGTTTCGGGAGTGCGCGTGGGCTTGGTGTTCAAAAGAAAGCTCAAACTTGGTGCCGGAGTAGACTGGTTAAAGACAGACTACACGCATGGCTTAAACTGGTTGGGCTATGAGCCGGTGGCGCGTAATTTTGTGAACGACGCTAACGAGGCGGTTACAGAATATTACAAACTGCTCTACTTGTGTTTTTATGCTGATTTTGTGTTTCACAAAACCAAACACTGGCAACTAAGCGTGCCTATTCAAACGGGTACCGGAGCCTCCTGGTTCAACTCAGAAGTCGGCTATTCGATGGGGCACCATGCCCCCAAAAGTTTTGTGTTTCTCTACGAACCGGGCATTTCGGTTCAGTATAAGATTACAAAGTGGTTAGGTGGAGGCGCCAATTTTTGTTACCGCTTTGCCCTTCAAAACAGCACGCGGTCGTACGTACATTTAAGTTCTCCTTCTTATGCGTTTACGTTGATTTTTCTGTTGGATCAGTTGTTTTATGAAGTGTTACCAAATCACGAACTCAGCAAAATTTACGGTCCTGCTGTGTGGTAAATGAGAATAAATAAGAGAAGATTACAATTTACCGCCCTTTTGTTTGGCAGAAATATGAGAGCGTTACGAAACTTTTACGGCCTCAAAACATTTGATGTCCCCGGCGGTTCCCATGTATTCGGCATCCACATCCACCAGTCCTACTTTTTTAATTTGCTCTTTTGTTAATGGTTTGCCTAAGAGCCAACGATCGTCTTGAAGTTTCAGATCCACGTCCTTCCCTGCCAACACTTGATTAAGTTGCTTTTGGGTCAAAAACAGAACGCCTTCTTCTTCCTCTTCGCTTTCCGACAACAAGATAGTTCCTACTAATTTTAGTTTTGGGACTTCCGGTTTATATTTAAAATCGAGGTCACTTTGAGAGTTAATTTCAATATATTCTATGTCTGTAATATGAATTTCGGCCATTATCGATAAAGTTTTTGCAATTTTACTAAAAAGCGGCAAGTTTAGCAATTAAAAGTTTCTAAAATTGGCTATTTTTTGGCATTTCTCGCCATGCTGAAGTCATAACAGCGGCCTGCATTGCACAGCAAATTTAATCTGCGGCGCTTAATGAAAAAGTAAATTTCGTGCCTTTTCCCTGCCGGCTATCCACCTTTATTGACTTACCGTGGGCTTCAATAATGTGTTTCACAATGGCCAGGCCCAAACCTGTGCCTCCCTGTTCGCGGCTTCTGCCTTTGTCGATGCGGTAAAATCGTTCAAAGATCCGGGGCAAGTGTTTTTCATCAATGCCATCACCATTATCACTAATGTCAATTACCAAATCATCGTTCAAATAATTTAATTCTACAATCGTGCTACCGTTATCCTTGCCGTATTTAATGCTGTTGGTTATCAAATTTACAAGAACTTGCCGGATCCTGAACTTATCGGCGTGCACCAATATTGGTTTATCGTATTTTCGTGCAAGTTCAAGTTTGATATTTCTTTTCGCAGCGAGCAATTCGAGTGAGGAATAGATCTCTTTGCACAAGATGGCCATGTCAAAATCATCCATGTCCAGATCAAGGCCTCCGCTTTCGAGCTGGGTAATAGTTTCCAGATCATCAATAATATTAATGAGGCGGTCAATACTTTTTTCCGCACGTTTAAGGTAATCGAGATTAATGGTGTTATCCTCGAGGCCGCCATTAAGCAGGGTGTCGATGTACCCCTGAATATTAAATACAGGTGTTTTTAATTCATGGGAAACATTTCCCAGATATTCTTTTCGGTAACTATCGAGGTTTTCAAACTGGGCCACCTCTTTTTCACGCGTTTCAATAAGAAAGTCGACCCGTTCCTCCAAAGAACTTATTCCGTCCAACTCCTCCAGCTGATTTTGTTTACGGGGAATTTCGTTAGTAAGAAAACGCGAGCGGATTTTTTCTTCAAGCGCATTGATACTGTGGGTCACATCTACAAAATAGAAATAATATAAAATGAGAAAGCCGGTAACGAAACAGGCAAAGGTGGAAAGAAACAAATAGTCGGGATCTATAGAAAATGCTCCGAAATAATCGAGCAAAAGAAAACAGATCAGACAGATTAGGGCATTTAAAACACCGAGTACAAAAATGCGCGTGGAAATATTCATTTTACGAGTCAAACAAGGAAATTTCTTTAAATGTATTAATGAATTGGAGTTCCACCAAATTAATGGAGAGAATCTGTTGCACTTTTACAGCATAAAAAAGGCCATCCCGGAGGATGGCCTATATTATTTTGATGCAACAGTTATTTTGAATACACGATCTTTTGTTCGTGACTTTCACCGTTTACGATGGCAGATACAAAGTACACGCCGCTTTCAATAGGGAGCGTTGAGAGATCAATCTCGCTGCTGTGATCGCCCGATGTTTGAGCGATGAGATTGAGGGCAACAATTTGTTGTCCTAAAAGATTGGTTACTTTAATGATTATCGGATCATTTTCAAGTGCGGTATAGTTCACCGTAAGTTTATTGTAAACCGGATTAGGGTATACATGAAGTGTACTTTGCGCGCTTTCGATTTTGTGAATATCGGTGTAACCACTCTGACGTTCGTTATTACCGGCAGCTATAAGGCCACTGCAGGGATAGTTGATCGCAAAACCCTGATAAATGGGAAATACGGTAAAATTAGTACAGGCGTTCATGCCACCGTATTGGTACACCGACTCTATTTCATTTTCAAGGGGGCCTTGTTCGGATGGATCTTGCACCAATAGAGTACGGGCGCAATTTTCACCATTGAAGTAGGCCGAAAACATGAGTGAACTATTCCAACCGGGAACATTGGACACGTTTCCGTAAACCTGAATGCCCACCTGAGGATTGCCAATAGAACCATTCACCATACTTATGCTGGCAGGTACGGCAGGGATAGTAGGATTGGTGGAAGCCAGATTAAAAACAAACTCATTACTAACTACCGTTGTGGTGATAGGAAAGGGTTGTCCGGAAGCATCCAGTTTAAGAACCACCATTCCTGCGTTTGAACGAATTACGCCATAAAATTCATAGGCATTATAAGTATTTTGACGTTCAAGGATGTCAACAAAACCGGAATTGGTGCCAGAGTTTGGTTTGAGTCGGGTTGACCAAACGGTGTTGCTTGCCATATCCAATCTCACAATCCAGGGGTCGATGGTTCCTCCCGGTTTTTGAGTTGATCCTGCCATTACAAAACCCGGCACATTGCCCCCCGGCGCTGCCGAAGCAGCAACGACACTCGTAAATTCATCGGGCATCAGGGGGTCTCCCAAATTTTTCATCTGCATCACAGTTCCATTATTGCCATTCAGTTCCATATATAAACCATCGGTATTTCCGGGGGTGCTTTCCATATTTCCAACAATGATGAGTTTGCCGTCGCCAAAGGGACTAACAACTATGTCTTTGGGAAATAAATTTGCAGTATGTTTGTAATAACTCGACCAAATTATATTCCCGTTAAAATCAACTCTCAGTGCATATAATTCGCCGTTTACCCCACCCACAATAAAATAATCGCCCGTCATCACATCCTCAACAATAAGTGGTTTTGTGGCGGCAGGAAGGCCCAACGAAGAAGCCGGCGGAAATCGGTACAATCGGGAAGCCGTTGGCATTCCAAGAGGTGAAATGGCCGCAAAATAACATCCTTTATCGTAAGCGCCGGCAACCGCAAAACGTGTGTTACTGTTTGAAACGCTTTCAATTCCCGTAACGCCATACCCGTTCATCACTTGACTCAGAGTGCCGGTACACGTAGCGTAATCACTTTGATACACTTTGTACGACATCCATTGAAGATTGGCCGTTGCGCCCGAGATCACAAAATTTTGTGCCACCAAAGACCAGGGATACATGCCCGGCTGCAAAGCAGATTCGTATCCAAACCAAACAAAGCCGGTGGTGTAGCTGGTGGAAATACCATTAGACAATCGGTAACTTGGGGACATGGTTGACCAGTTGTAAAAATACTGAAATTGGCCCTTTGATGCGCTCGACAGTGAGAGGATAGCGACTAGGAGAAGTAATTGTTTTTTCATATTCAAAGGATCTAGTTGTTAGTAACAGCGATAAAGATACACTCACAAAAAAATAACACTGTAGGTTTTTCAGGGGCTTAAGTGCTCATTTTAGCACCGCTATCTATGGGAAGAGTGCGGTCATCTGCTAAAGTGACTCATTCAGCTAATTGTTTGTACGAAAAAAAGGAATTAAGGTTGCTCGTGGGCAACTGACCCCCCTCGCGGTATTAAAATAGGGCAGTTGAGGAGTAAATAAACACGATTGGTCGAAATAAAACAAAGGTTTATCTAAAGCGGCAAAATAAGATCACAAATTTTGATTCATGTTCTTATTTGCGCGGTTCGTCGTAACTAAGACACGAGTTAGCTTTTAATGTAAGCCGTTCGTCTAATTGTTTGTAGAAATAAAAAATCCCGGTTATTTGGACCGGGATTTTTGTGTGTTTGTCGAAAATAGGTTATTCGGCGAGTACAGTTACTTTGTTATTTCGTACTTCGACCACGCCGCTTTTCACCATAAATTCTTGGCGCGTATTGTCCAATTCGGTGAGTTCCACTTTTCCCGCCTTCAAGGTAGCGATTAAAGGTGCGTGGTTGTCTAATACTCCAAAACTCCCTTCAGAACCCGGAAACGAAGCGAATTTAACTTCGCCTTCGAACAATTTTTTATCGGGTGTGATGATTTCTAATTTCATGTTCTATTATTGCTTTAAAATTTAGAGGATTACTTTTGCTGTCACCACTAAATTCAAATTATTGATTTGCTTCGGCTAGAAGTTTTTTTCCTTTTTCAATGGCTTCTTCAATAGTTCCAACCAAGTTGAAAGAAGCTTCCGGATACTCATCCACCTTGCCATCCATAATCATGTTGAATCCTTTGATGGTATCGTCGATACTCACGAATACCCCTTTTAAGCCGGTGAATTGCTCTGCCACGTGGAAGGGTTGTGATAAGAAACGTTGTACACGACGTGCGCGGTGCACTACCAATTTATCTTCTTCACTCAATTCATCCATTCCTAAAATAGCAATGATATCCTGTAATTCTTTGTAGCGCTGCAGGATTAATTTGACATGTTGCGCGCAAGTATAGTGCGCATCGCCTAAAATTGCGGCCGACAAAATTCGCGAGGTTGAATCCAATGGATCTACTGCAGGATAAATACCCAACTCGGCAATTTTACGTGACAACACGGTAGTTGCATCTAAGTGGGCAAATGTAGTAGCCGGAGCCGGGTCAGTTAAGTCATCGGCAGGCACGTAAACAGCTTGAACAGACGTAATGGATCCTTTCTTGGTAGAAGTGATTCGTTCCTGCATCACCCCCATTTCGGAAGCGAGTGTAGGTTGATATCCAACGGCTGATGGCATACGACCCAATAAGGCTGATACTTCAGAACCTGCTTGCGTAAAGCGGAAAATATTATCAATAAAAAACAAAATATCGCGACCACCTTGCGCCGAACCATCCCCATCGCGGAAATACTCGGCCATGGTTAATCCGGATAAAGCAACACGCGCACGGGCTCCGGGAGGTTCGTTCATTTGACCGAACACGAAGGATGCTTGTGATTTTTCAAGTTCTTTCAGATCCACGGTGCTGAGGTCCCACCCGCCTTTTTCCATAGAATGTTTGAAGGCATCGCCATATTTTACAATGCCCGATTCGATCATCTCACGAAGAAGATCATTTCCTTCACGGGAGCGCTCACCCACACCGGCAAACACCGAGTAACCGGAGTGTCCTTTAGCGATATTATTAATTAATTCCTGAATCAATACAGTTTTACCAACACCGGCACCACCGAACAATCCAATTTTACCCCCTTTTGAATACGGCTCAATAAGGTCAATAACTTTTATCCCTGTAAACAACACTTCTGTTGCTGTAGAAAGATCTTCAAAACGCGGAGGTGCAGCGTGAATTGGGCGACCACCGGCGTTATCCACCACATTGATGCCGTCGATAGCTTCTCCCACCACATTAAATAATCGGCCTTTAACTTTGTCACCGGTGGGCATTTTAATGGAACTGCCGGTCGCTTTCACTTCCATGCCACGGTAAACACCGTCGCTGCTGTCCATCGCCACGGTACGCACCATGTCTTCACCAATATGTTTTTGAACTTCCAGCACCAATTGGTGCCCGCCTTCGCGTTCAATGATTAAAGCATCCAAAATATTTGGTAAGGTTCCCCCTTCCAGGTCGAAACGTACATCGATTACCGGACCGATAACCTGCGCTATTTTGCCAATTTGTGTAGACATGTGATTGATTTTCTGAATTGTTAATTTTTACGAGCGCAAATGTAGAGTTTTAATCTTAATTTTTAAACAAAAACGCGTTTTTTATTAAGGGGTTTTTAACATAAAAACAAGAACCCAACTGGCGCGTATGGGAGCGACTATTTCCCGAAACAGGCAATTGGGACCGAAGTCCCTTTTATTATTGAAACCGGGCTTGAAATGGTCGTGTTTAAAATTCTTTCTATTTATAAAATCGGTTTCTCCATCAAGACCTTGGCATGTGAAGGATTTACTGTAATTTTACGAGGTGCTAGTTATCCAGAATACCGAACATTTCAGAATTGAATCGCCCAGCATTGTTACCATTGGTACGTTTGACGGGGTGCATTTGGGACACCAAAAAATATTGAGCCGACTTAAGGAACTCAAACAAAGTACGGGCTTAAAAACAGTGGTGCTCACATTTGATCCGCATCCCCGAAAGGTGCTGTTTCCCGAGCAAAAGGACCTCAAACTTATTACGTTGGTGGATGAAAAGCTGGAGTTATTGGAGCGCTACGGTGTTGATGTTACAGTGGTATACCCTTTTACCAAGAGATTCTCGGAACTTGAGGCGCAGCAATATGTTGAAGAAATATTGGTGAAACAACTCCAAACCAAACTGCTCATCATTGGTTATGATCATAAATTTGGGAAAAACCGGAGCGGTAATATTGAAGTACTCAGAAAGTTTGCACCAGTTTTTGATTTTGCCATCGAAGAAATAAGTGCTCTCGATTTAGATCAAATTGCCATTAGTAGTAGTAAGATCCGTAAAGCCCTTGAAGAGGGGAATCTTGAAAAGGCTTCTGAATTTTTGGGTCACCATTTCTACCTCAACGCAAAAGTAGTGAAGGGGAAACAATTGGGAAGAACTCTGGGATTTGCAACCGCAAATTTAAAACCCGAAGGGGTGGAAAAGATTATTCCGCGCAAGGGGGTCTATTTTGTAGGAATTGAAACAGAAGGGAAACATTATTTTGGCATGCTTAATATTGGGTTCAACCCCACCACCGATGCAGACGAAAGCCTTAAGATTGAAGTTCATATTTTTGATTTTAATGCCGATATTTATTCTAAAATAGTAAAGCTAAAATTTCTTAAACGTTTACGTGATGAAAAGAAATTCGCTAATTTAACTGAATTAAAAGCCGAATTAGTACGTGACAAAGAGGCGTGTATGCAATTAATCGACGCAAGTTAATGGTTAGACAAATTATCATCGTAGTGATCTTGTTAAATTGGCAATGGATCTCGGCTCAACCGGCCTTGATGGATTCGGTAACTTTGGCTCTGTATCCAACCTATTTTGATTTATCGGAAGCGCTTCAAAATCCCGATGAGGTCATCAAATTGAATTTACGAAAAAAGAAGTTAAAGGAATTTCCAAAAGAGGTGTTGCTTTTTAAAAATCTTCAGTACCTCGATTTGAGCCGTAATGACATTAAAACACTGCCCGACTCCATTGTTGTGCTCACGCAACTACAATATTTGATTGTAAGCAGAACCGGACTGGAAACCCTGCCAAGAAACATTGGCGGACTTAAGAATCTTCGTCATTTGAATGTGAACCAGAACAGCCTAGGGGTTTTGCCCTATAGTTTTGGCGATCTCGAGAATTTGGAAGTGGCCGATCTCTGGAGCAATGAACTTGAATACTTTCCGGAATCCATGTCAAAACTCAAAAACCTGGTATGGATGGACCTAAGGAATATATTGATCCCTGCAGCAAATCAAGAGGCCATTCAAGCCATGCTGCCCGATACAAAGATCGAGTTCAGCCCACCCTGCAATTGTTCGTGGTAGGTGCAATTTGCCCCGAAATGACGCGAAAACGTGTTATTAAACATCTGACTATTAATAAGTTTATGGTTTGGCCCACTCTTAGAGGCGATTAATTTGCAAATTTTAGGCATAATTAATTTCACATGAATATGAATAAATCCTATCCCCTACTCGCAGTCATTGCGCTATGCTTTGCAGGAACTCTGCGTTCGCAATCGAAAAGCGTGCTTGAAGATCAGGCGTATGCCAATTTAAACAAACACGATTATGTGAGCGCGTATGCCGACTTTGATAAGTTATTCAGCCGCTATCCGAAAGAAAATGACTATGAATTTAAGCTGGGGATCTGCGCTCTTAATTACCCCGAAAAAAATGCACGGGCCATTGAACTATTTAAAGATCTTAAAGTTAAGCTGAAATCGCTAGAAGCGGAATCCTATCTCGGCATGGCTTATCATAAGAACTACAAATTCGACGAAGCCCTCGCTATCCTCGAGCCACTGGTGGACACGCTATCTAAGAGTCCCCGCAGAGAAGAGAGAGACATGGTTGGAGAAGTAAAGCTGCTGATTATGAATTGTGAAAATGGAAAACTTCTAGTTGCCAATAAAGTGATAGCTGATATTGATAATATTGGTGGCCCTATAAATACTAACGAAACCGAGGGCGTTCCTATTATCACGGCCGATGAATCACAAATGATCTTTACGTATGTGGGTAAAAAAAGTATGGGAGGAAAAATGGACCCTACCTTAAAAAGTGACGTAAATGGTGTTTATACTTCCGATATTTTTATCAGCAAAAAAGATGCTACAAGCCTCAAATGGCTGGCCCCGGAGCCACTAACGGCATTAAATACCAAAGGAAATGATGCCGCTATTGCTATTTCTCCCGACGGTCAATCGCTGTACACCTTTTTGAGTACAAATAACAATGAAGGTGATATTATGGAGAGCAGATTGATTGGAGGCCAATATGGACCCGCAAAACCTCTCAATGCCAACGTGAATAGTCCTGAGTATTGGGAAGGATCCTGCTCTATTTCGGCCGATGGTAAGTTCCTGTATTTTGCCAGTGAGCGCCCCACAGGTTTAGGGGGTAAAGATATTTATGTAAGCGAGTTTACCGACGGCGACTGGGGTCCGGCGGTGAATCTGGGTCCCAATATTAATACTATTTACGACGATGACGCGCCCTTTATTCATCCCGATGGGATTACGTTGTTTTTTAGTTCAAAAGGACATCAGAGTATAGGTGGCTATGATATTATGTTTTCCATAAAAGAAGGAAATGAATGGACGATGCCAAAAAGCATGGGAATACCTTTAAACACTGTGGAGGATGATCGGTATTATGTGATCAATTCTAAAGGAGACAAAGGCTATTTCAGCAGTACACGTTCGGTAAAAGGAAGTCTGGGGGAGCAGGACATTTATCAGGTAACGCCGGGAATATTGGGTGAAAAACCAGTAGTGGCCCTGTTGAAAGGCACCGTGCTGGGTGACGAGAAGCCGATTGAAGCTAAGATAGAGTTTACTAAATTGGCAAAACAAGAAGCGCTTCCGCCTTATTTTTCAAACAAGGAAACAGGAAAATACCTGATGGCGTTGAGTCCGGGCGGAGTATACAGAGTTAAAGTAAGTTCACCCGGCTTTAACACCGTGGAAGAAGACTTTGACGTTGAAAATTTGGGCAGTTATATGGAAAAAACAAAAGATTTTTATTTGTATACAGGAGCTGCAGACGTAACAGTAACCCCCGCTACAGTGCTAGCTGCCGCTAAACAGCCCGATATTGCTCAACAAAGTGCAGAGAATCCGAATGTAACAGGAGCAGGCAAAGAACCTGAAACAACGGCTGTGGTGACACAAAAAACAGAACCTGAAAAAGTAGTGGAGCCGGTTGTTATTGCTAAAGTGAGTCCAAAAGAAAAACCCGCCAAAACGAAACCAAAAGATAAAGAAGGAGCCATTGCCAAGGCTGAGAGCGGCGGACCCTGCAACGGAAATTTACCGAGTTTAAATGACTTAAAAGGAAGGTCGTTAAACGATGTGAAAGCATACAGTGCCTTGATGGACCTCATGGGCAATTATTGTTCGAATGATCTTGTTTTTTCAGTACAGGTTGGCGCCTATAGGAAACCGGAAAACTTCAAAACAGGCGCCCTGCAATCTCTTGGCGCAATTAGTTCAGCTGACTATCCGGATGGCATCACCCGTTTCACACAAAAACAATTTAAGACACTAAAAGATGCAGAGCAACAGCGCAGGAAGTGTATTGCAAAAGGGCAAACTGATGCCTGGATTGTGGCTTTTGTAGATGGAAAGCGTTATACGCTGGAAGATTTGATTATGGTTGACTTTTTGGGAAAAGCCATCAATTAACTTGCTTGAAAAAAATAGTGAACCCCTTCCGAAAAAACAGAAGGGGTTTTTTATTGGAAAGAAGTGCTGAATCTAACTAAATTGTTTCACGTCTTCCGCCGAAATTTCTTTTCCTCCCAAAATGATTAGTCGTTCTATCACATTTCTAAATTCCCTGATATTGCCCTGCCATGAGCGGGACTGAAGAGCTTTGAGAGCATCGGCGCTCATCACTTTTTTTGAGATTCCCATTTCGCCGCAAATGAGTTCGAGGAAATGGTGAGAAAGAACGGGAATATCTTCTTTACGCGCATCGAGAGAAGGGACATGAATGGGAATAACGTTTAAGCGATGAAAAAGGTCACGTCGAAAGGCCTCTTTTTCAATTTCTTTTTCAAGATCTTTATTTGTTGCGGCGATTACTCGCACATTCACTTTAATTTCCTTATCCCCTCCTACCCTTGTAATCTTATTTTCCTGCAAGGCTCTAAGTACCTTTGCCTGGGCACTTAAACTCATATCTCCGATCTCATCCAAAAATAAAGTTCCTCCCTCGGCCATTTCAAACTTGCCTTTTCGGGTGGCTACAGCACTCGTAAATGAGCCTTTCTCGTGGCCAAACAACTCACTTTCGATCAATTCGGAAGGAATGGCAGCGCAATTCACTTCTATAAGAGGTCCGTTGGCCCGGTTGCTTTTTTCATGCAGCCAACGCGCCACCAATTCTTTTCCACTTCCGTTGCTGCCGGTAATTAATACCTTAGCGTCGGTAGGGGCCACCTTCTCAATAAGATCTTTGATGGCCTGAATGGCCGGGGAATTCCCAATCATGTCGACGCTTTTGGTGATCTTCTTTTTCAAAATTTTTGTTTCGGTCACCAGCTCTGTTTTTTCCAGTGCATTTCTCACCGAAACGAGGAGGCGGTTGAGATCAATGGGTTTAGCCAGATAATCGTAAGCGCCACTTTTTACCGCGTCAACAGCAGTTTCGATGGTGCCGTGACCGCTCATCATGATGATTGCAGCGGTGACCTCACTCTCGTTCAGTTTCTGCAACAGTTCAATGCCATCTAGTTTGGGCATTTTGATGTCGCTTAAAATAATATCGTAATTATTTCTAAGTGCCATGTTCAATCCCATTTGCCCATCCTCTGCTTCTTCCACACTGTGTTTTTCAAACTCGAGAATCTCTTTAATGGACCGCCGGATCGCTTTTTCATCGTCTATCACCAGTATTTTTGCCATCCTTTTATTTTTAGATTTTTTTTTGATGCAACAAATAATCCAAGAGTGCCCCTTCCTTTACTGAAAAAGTGGAGACTCTGAGTTTATTGAGGCCGAATGAAGTGAGAATAAGATTCACGGTTAAACAAGATATAACAATCATATCAAATCGCATAGGAACCAAGCCCTTTATTTTTTTTCGTTGTTCGAGGGTGGAGTTGATGGCCAGATGGGAGATGGCATGATTATCCAGCAAACGCACAACGTATTCTGATTTTTCGGCGGTAAGAGCTTCCCCACCCAATTCGCCGTGGATCATTTCAACAATAGATTCAAAGGCCCCCGAAGATCCTATCAGTTCATGCGGTTTGAATTTTATAACTGCTTTATACAGCGGTTCCAGGGCTTCATTCAAATAACGTTCAATGGCGTTTTTCTGCTCAACGGTAATGGGATCAGAAGGTGCGAATAGTTGAAGCAATCGGGCCACACCAATCTTAAAACTTTGTTTCCAGAACACCTGTTGTGAATTAGCAAGAATGAATTCTGTGCTTCCCCCTCCAATGTCCATGATCAGCGAAACTTCTTCGCTCATGGTAACTGCTTCTCTTACGCCATAATAAATGAGCTCCGCTTCACGGTTCCCTTCTATCACCTCCACAGAGATCGTATATAGCTCTGCCACTTTTCGCACAAAAGCCAAGCCGTTGGTTGCTTCGCGAATGGCCGAAGTGGCAATAGCCACCGTATGATTGACCCGGTGATGCTGAATCTCTTCGTGAAAGTTACCAATAGCGTCGATGCCTCTTTGAAAGGCGGCGTCTGAGATCACTCCGCTGGTGGTAGAAGAGCCCCCCAATCGAACCGGAATACGGGTACTAAATACATGTTGGTGTTTTTTGTCGGCCGTCACATCAAGGATGAGCAGATTAAACGTATTTGTTCCGCAATCAATAACGGCCAGTCTCATGGATGCTTAAGTGCATTTGTTAGTGTGGCATAAATATAAAAACTTTATAAGCAGATTTGTTGTTATGTGTTAAAATAAAACGTCAAAGGCAGAGGCTGGCACTGAGTAAACGGAGGGTATGGGTGAGTGCAAAATTTTGGGCATTTGGCCTTAATTGAGTAAATTTATCACACTACATAGTATTGTCAACATGAAAGCCTGTATTTCCTTCTTTTTCTACTTTTTTTTACTGAGTTCGAATTTCGTTGCTCAAACGATTTATCCTAATTATTTAGATGGCAGACTTTATGTAAAAGTTGACAACGCGCTGTTGAAGGAATTGCTGAGGGAAAATCCACGTAACATTCCCATTTCAAAAATCAAGGGAATTTCAGCATTGGCAGCTAATTATGGCATCACCAAGGTTTGTCGGCCATTTTCTCAAGCCGATGATGACGCAGTTCTTCCCCGGATTCTGAAACTGGAGTTCAATAAAATAGGGGGAGTGAATGCGTTGATGGACGATTTGCAAAAAATTGCAGGCGTTGCGTATGCAGAGAAAGTGCCGCTCATGAAAACGGATGCCACTACGCCCAACGACTTTGCCATCACCTCGGCCTCCATTCATCTCACGCAGATAAATGCTCAGAATGCTTGGGATATCTTTAATGGAAATTCAAACATTACAGTTGCCATTGTTGACGTTGCCGTTATGTGGACACATGCAGATTTGATTCAAAATACCTATACCAACACCGCTGAAATACCCGCCAACACTATTGACGATGATGGAAATGGCTATGTAGACGATGTGAATGGTTTTGATGTAACGGATTGGGACGGTAACGCGAATCCTACCAATCCCTCTATGCTGCATGGCACGCACGTTGCAGGAATTGCCGCCGGGCGCACCAATAATGGAATTGGGGTGGCGTCTATTGGATGGAACCTTAAGCTGATTCCCGTTAAATGTCAAACCGACAATGGTTCAACCTCTATTGTAGCCAATGGTTTTGAAGGCATTTTGTATGCCGTAAAAGCGAAGGCGCGTATCATTTCCTGTTCGTGGGGGAATTCGTCCAGCAGCCTAACCGAACAATCGGTAATCGATTATGCCTGGAACAGAGGTTGTATTGTAATAGCCTCTGCCGGTAACAATAGCAACAGCGCGCCCAATTATCCGGGGGCTTATACTAACGTATACTGTGTTGCAGCCGTTGATCCACTGGACGGAAAAAATACGTTATCAAGTTTTGGTACTTGGGTAGATATTGCCGCTCCGGGGGATAATATCATGAGTACTATTCCTTATACCGGCACAGTTGCTGCCTATCAACCTTTCTCCGGCACCTCTATGGCAACTCCTATGGTGGCAGGTCTTGCCGGACTGATGTTATCAAAGAGTCCGAACATGACACGGAACAATGTATTAAATTGCATTTCCACAACAGCCGTTAACATCTACACACTTTTAGCAAATTCGGGTTACGTAACGGGCAATCAACTTGGTGCGGGACGCATAGAAGCTTATCAGGCCATGGTCTGCGCTTCTACTTTTTCGGCACTGCCGCCTGTGGCAAACTTTTATTCGTTTCCAAAAAACACCTGTCCAAATACCATCGTTTCTTTTAACGATAGCTCTCTATATGTTCCCACCACTTGGAATTGGGTTTTTCAGGGCGGTTCCCCTGCCACCTCCACACTCATGAACCCGGGAGTGCAATGGACCACACCTGGCACCTATTCAGTATCACTCGCGGTTTCAAATGCAAATGGCAGTAACGCCATCACCAAACTCTCTTACGTAACAGTAGCAGGTCCAATTGGATTGCCATTTACGGAAGGATTTCAGTCTGTCGCGTTCTTACCGCCAAACTGGACTCCGAACAATATTCAAAACGATAATATTTATTGGACCAGGAATACGGGTGTGGGAGGATTCGGTACCAGTACAGCCTGTGCCATGTTCGATAATTATGTGTTGAATGCACCCGGCGAACGCGACGAAATGAGAAGTCCTAAATTTGATTTTAGTAACGTAGCCGTTGCACGTTTACGTTTTGATGTGGCGTACGCGCGTTATGATGCTTATTTTTCGGATAGTTTGGAAGTAAAATTATCGACGAATTGTGGCAGTACATGGACGAGTATTTATTTAAAAGGAGGTACAGTACTAGCTACTGCTCCCGATGCGAGCAGTCAGTTTGTTCCTTCGGCAACGCAATGGCGGCGCGACACCATCAACATCTCATCTCTTACGGCCGGGCAAGGAAATGTGATGTTTAGTTTTATTAACCGGGGACATTATGGTCAACCCATTTACCTCGACAATATTAATTTAGTTTTTCCCAGTCCTTCCGTTTCAATTAATCAACCCACGTCGGTATGTGTGGGTCCAACCAATTATTCATTTGCAACAATTAGTGGAGCCTCAAGTTTTACATGGAATTTTCCGGGAGGTTCTCCGGGCACTTCTAGTCTGGTTGCTCCCATTGTTTCTTATACGTCACCGGGCACTTATAGTTATACTATTTCCGGCATCAACGGAACCTCTTCCACCTCGGTGACCCAATCACTTCTGGTTTTTTCTTACCCTACTTTAGTAGTAAGCACCTCCACTATTTGCAGTGGTAATACGGCAACAGTTTCCGCATCCGGTGCCAACTCCTATTTGTGGTTCAATGGAACGGTGGCAATTGGAACAGCGTCAAGCGTGGTGGTGTCACCCACCATTACAACTTTTTACACGGTAACCGGCAAAAACGGAACTTGCGCCACGCCCGGCACCACAAGTGTTACGGTGACCTCATCAACAGTTGTAGTAACGGTAACTTCGAATCCCGCGCTGGTTTGCAGCGGAGCATCGTCGACATTAAGTGCAGTCGGAGCCACTACGTATTCATGGAGTACCGGCGCTAACACTTCTTCCATAGTGGTGACGCCGGCATCCACCAGTACCTATTCTGTAAACGGGCTCACAAATGGATGCGGTGCTAACACAGTGGCAACCGTGAGTGTAGTTCCTCTTCCACAAACAGCTTTAATGACCGCAAATGCACTGTGTGCCAATGTTTGCAATGGTTCTGTTTCGGTGGTGAACACCATCGGAGTTGGTCCGTTTACTTACAGCATGAGCAGTGGCAATTGCACGGTGTTACCCTGTTCCAATTTATGTGCAGGCGCTTATACACTTATCACCACGGGATCGGCTAACTGTAAATCTTCACAAACCTTTACCCTCAGTCAACCGCAAGTTTTGCAAACCGTTATTACCAGTAGTTCAAACGCCACTTGCCCTTCCTGTGCTGACGGGCAGATTGTGGTTTCGGTAAATGGGGGTACCTCACCCTATACGTATTCATGGTCGCCCGGTGGATCCGTTACCGCCACCTTGAGTGGAATACCTGCAGGTTGTTATACCCTTAACATAACTGATCAGAACGGATGCACTACTGCCACAAAAATTTGTATTGATTCGTTCACCGGCATTCAGACCTTGACAGGCGCATCGGGATTAGTGGTTTATCCTAACCCTGCGAAAAATGAAGTAAGCGTGGACATGAAAGAACAAACATTTGAGTTGAGACTGTACGATTATTTAGGTCAGGTGTTATTTGAAAAACAAGTAATAACGGGTTCGTGTAAATTAGATCTCAGTCCATTTGCAAAAGGAGTTTACTTGATAGAGGTAGAAGTGGCTACTTCGAAGACCTACCGGAAACTCATCTTAGAATAAGTAATCATTTGTTTGACGATTTCTTATTGGGTCAAGCGGAAAAGCCGGGGAGAAAGTTTTTGAGCCTGTCCCCTGAAGCGAAAAACCTACCAAAAACAATTTCTGGTTTTTCTGATTTGGGCCTGCCCCCGCTATTCTTTTTTTATTCCGTTTGGCGGGGTCGCGCTTTCCGTTGCAAGTCCTCGCCACGCAAAGAGACAGGCGTGGCTGTGGGCTTTCCACTACAATCGCTCACGCAGCAACCAATTTATTTCCATTTATAAAAAAATCCAAGAAATAAATAATATATAATTTCCCAACAATTCCGATTGATCTTTCTTATTCAGCGATTATTGCAGCTCCGACACAAAAGAAAAATCGATCTTCTGCATGCAGTTAAAATGACCTGCCGGGCAATTACTGAATCCCAATTTTGAGCATGGACGGCATTTTAAATCTTTCAATTCCAGTATTTTGTTTTCGAGCAAAGGCAGATAGGGGCTCATTCCGAATTCGGGAATCGTGTTGCCCCAAACTGAAATTATTTTCTTTTGAAAAGCAGAGGCAATGTGCATCATGCCAGTATCGGAAGTAATGATCCATTCACATTGTTTAACCAGGGATGCGCTTTGGTTTATGGATAAGGAGCCACAGGTATTATAAAGAGAAGGAAACTCCTTTTGAAGTTCATCGGCAATAACTTTATCTTCTTTCCCTCCCAGCAAGATGATGGGCAAGGAAGATTGGTAACAGATTTCCTTAAGTTTAGAAAGAGGAATCTTTTTTGTAACATAGGATCCACCTAGTACGAGGGCAAGAAATTTAACCGGTTGATTGGTCTTAAAGTAATCCAGTGACGCGTTTATTTCTTCCGAACTCTCAATAAAATAATCCAGACCCTTACCATCATCCTTCACCCCAAGAGGAGCAACCGTTTCGAGGTATCTTTGCACAATGTGTTTTTTGGGAAGCGAATTCAAGGCTTTAAAATTTACAGCCAGAAATTTTTGAAAGTTAATTTTATCGAAGGAATAATTTTTTGTTTTTAGATGTCTCTTTAAGCGGAGACTTCGGAGATTTTTGTGAAGATCGATCAGGCAATCGTATTTTTCGGAAGCCAACACGTCAAACAATTCAGATACTTCCTTCTTAAAGGTATATAATTTATCAATGTATGGATTAGATGCCACTACCGTCCTAAAACTCTCTTTCGTAACGAAACTCACTTCCACACCGGGTAACTGCTGTTTGATGCAGCGGATCACGGGCGTGGTAAGAACGACATCGCCAATAGAACTAAAACGTAGGATGAGAATCTTTTTCATATCGATCTTAAATTTATGAAACTTTTTCCCTCCTTCTGTCACTTATCTTCCGAAGATAGGAGTTCAGGAAGATGGCAAACAAAATAATCAGCACGCCCAAATAGAACTCAGGATTTAGTTCTCTATTTTCATTAAAAAATAAGATGGCCCACACAATGCCATATACTGTTTCGAGATTCACTGTGAGAACGATGGTGTAAGGGCTGATGTGTTTGGCGAGATTGACAGAGGTGATAAAAGGAAACACCGTACACACCAGGCTAAGCAATAGCAGACCAATGATGGAAGCATGGTCGAGATGAAAAAAAGAGGAATTAAAATCGTTTTTGAGTGCAATAAAAATAGTAAGTCCCACAAATGCAGCTGATAATTCATAAAAGCTGATGATTCCCGGTTTGAGATGAGGCGCGAGCAATCCATTAAACACGCCAAATAAGGATGATGTGAATGCCGCGGCAATTCCCAAACAAATACCCAGCCAATACTGGGTTTCGATGGAGAAGATCAAGGCAATTGCGGCAATAATAACCAGCCCAATAATGACCTCGTAAAGGCGTACCCTTCGCCTGTAAAGCAGAGGTTCAATAATTGAACTGAAGAGGGTGCCGGTGCTAAATGCCACCATGGTCACACTCACATTAGACACTTTGATTGCACCATAAAATGCCAGCCAGTGAACCATAATTATGAGTCCTACACCGCATAATTTCCAAAAATAATGCATCGGAATTCTAAACTCATGTTTGGTTACGATCAAGTAGACATACATGGCAGCAATAGTGAGAAGGATTCGGAACCATACCAGTTGCCAGGCATTGGCGGTGATATAGCGACCCAGAATAGGTGAAAAACCCCAGATAAACACGATGATGTGAAGTAATAAAAAGTGCGTATTTACTTTTTTGAACATTTAGATTAGAAAAACGTAAAGTTAACTGATTGCATTTGCTGAACAAGATGGTTGCAAGTAAAAAAAAACGAATCAGATTTCCGCCAATACCAAAATAAAATAGAATATACGCCAATCTTTGTAGGTGGCTGTAACCCTAAACCGTCTTTGAAAACCTCAACTGACGGCCCTGACCCTCCGTTTGGGCGGGGATGTAAGGATTTGGTGTAAGGGCCATGACTAAAATAATAAACCGCAATTAAGTAGGTCCCAAAATTCAGGGAATCCTGCTTAACTGCGGCCTATAAAAAGCGACGTCGGATCCGTTCGAGTGATACTATTTATTTTGTAATAATCACTTTCTGATTTACCTGTCCATTCTCATTTTGTCCCGAAATAAGGTAAATACCCGATGCCAAATCGGTGAGAGATACTTTATATCCATTTTGAGAAGAGAGTTCTAACCGCTTCATCTCCTGACCAAGTTCATTGCTGATCTTGAGCGAGATATCCGAATCGGATAAAATAGTAAGTTCACCGGCACTTGGGTTTGGATAAATAAGCACGTTTTGATTTGCGCTATTCTGTCCGGCAATTCCCAAACAAGCGTTCACCACTACCGAGATCAACTGCGTTCCCTGACATCCATTTGCGTCGATTCCGTTTACCTGGTAAATAGTAGTTGAATTTGGCTTCACCACAATAGAGGAGCCGGTACCCGCAGCTCCCCATGAATAACTCACAGCTCCCGAAGCGGTAAGTGTATTCGACTGAGCTTTACAAATGAGAGATTTTGTAGCTACCACGGTAATCGTCGGGTTCGGGAAGATAGCTACCTGAACCGTTTTTGTAGTTGGGCAATTCACCGATCCTGAAGTCGTATTTGCTACACAAGTATATATGGTAACACTGGTAGGTGATACAGGGAAACTACCATTCCCTGCCATAGGTACCCCGTTCCAAGTATAGCTAGTAGCACCGCTTGCGGTTAAGGTAGCGGTCCCTCCCGGACAAACTGATGTATTCGTAGAAACAGTTACATTCGAAATAATGACAGCTATCGAAATTGTTTTGCTACCCACACACACATTGGCCCCTTGATTTCCACTTACTGTGTACACCGAAGAGCTCGTTGGATTAACCGTGTAACCGGACGTATTTGGACCGTTAGTCCACGAATATGTAGAAGCTCCGCTGGCAAACAAATTAACCGGATCGCCCACGCAGACCGTTGTTTTATTAGCAATGATGTTAATAGTAGGACTGCCTGTCACCAAAATCACTTGATTAGACGAGGCTGTACATCCCACACCGTTTGTTCCGTCCACCGAATAAAGTGTAGATACTAAAGGGGTAACGGTTATGGTAGTGCCGGATAAGTTACCCGGCATCCAATTGTAGGTAGAACCGCCATTGGCTGTTAACACTGCGGATTGACCCTGACAGATTGACGAATTACTTGTGGAAGCAGTGATCGTTGGCGTGATTTTTGTTGTAATGGCAAGCGTTTGAGTTCCCGAACAGGTACCATCACTTGCTGTTACAGTATAAATGGTATTAGCCATTGGCGCTACTACTATTGTTGATCCGTAAAGGGCGACGGGTTGCCAGGTATAACCACCTACAGAAGACACTGCTGTTAAAGTTGAAGGATACCCCATACACACCAATGAAGGCGATGCCAGTGTAGAAACCGGCAAAGCCGCCACTGTGATAGCGGTAACAGCAGTGGTAATTCCGCAGCCGTTCTGCCCTTGCACGGTATAGATTTGTGTTGAAGTCGGAGTAAAGGTCTGCCCATTTACAACCCCGGGATTAGTCCATGTGTAAGTCACTGCCCCTGTAGCGGTAAGTGATACTGTGCGGCCGAGGCAAATATTGTTGCTTGGGTTCGCAATAGAAAGAACCGGTAAGCCGGCACCAACAAGAACTGTGATAAAAGCTTGTGCCTGGCAACTCAGAGAACTTGTGCCGACAATAGAATACGTAGTAGTTGCTGTTGGACTCACCACAATGGAAGTTGTGCTGGAATTGCCCGTGCTCCAAGTGTAATTGCTCACGGCAGTTGTTGTCAGAGTAAGGCTATTCCCGCTGCAAATTGAAGGATTAAGGCTATTACTGCCCGAAGCAATAATTTTAATACTGCAGAGTTCAGAAATAATTACCCTTCCGTGACCTGTTGAAGTATTCACCGCATTTACCTGACTGGTTCCCGAATTAAATGAGCCGCCGCCGCCGCCTCCTGAATAAGGAGAGCCGCTATTGGTTCCTCCTCCTGAATAGCCGCCACCGCCGCCACCGTTACCACCTTCCCAGTATCCGCTACCACCTCCTCCATATCCGCCGGGACCGGCAGTATTATAGTTCCCACCAAGGCCCCCATTCATAAATGCTTGTGCTACGTTAGAGCCTCCTGTGCCATTTGTGGAAAAGCCACCGCCACCGCCACCGCCGGTTCCTGTGCCTCCACCTCCGTTAATTCCCCCGGCGCCCGCGCCGTTTGCGCCATTTGTTGCCGTTCCGGTAATTGACGCATTTAGGCCAACTCGCTGAGAACCCGAACACCCACCAAGATTACTTGTAGCTCCACCGCCACCGCCTGCCACAACCATCGCAACACTGGCGCTGGATGCTACATAAGAACCGCCCCCGCCGCCGCCATCCTGACTCATAGATGAAGGAGAACCCATTTGGCCAACTAATATGCGAAGTACTGATCCTGCCGTTAAGGTGTATTCGCCATACATGTTAGCTCCTAATCCACCGCCGGTGGTGCAGCCCGCAGTGGTTATCCCGCCTGATGCACCAATAGCTCTGATCCCATATCCACCGGTTACCGGAACTGTCCATGACTGAACACCATTTCCCATCATCGTCACACTTCCGTTCAAGTTAGTCGATAAATAAGCAGTGTTAAGCTGTGTTTGTGAAGGACCAACAGAACCTGTATTGCTGGCGTTAGTAAAGGTATAGGTCTGCTGCGAAAAGAGCGCGAAAGGTAAAACAGCAACAGACCATATTAATAAATAAAGAAACTTTTTTGCTTTGTCCTTTGAAGACAACATTTTATAATAAGAGTAGTTTTTTTTCATGAGAGTTTTTTTAAGGTTGGACGTTGTGAATGTACTAAATTATTGAATTTAATATAAATAAATCTGAAATGTTAAAATTTAAGGGGTTTTCCCAAAAATTTTCAGCCCTACAGCAAATAAGCCGAATTCCGTTCGAAGGCTTCGAGTTTTATAATTAACTTTTAAATCTATAAAGTAATTCCGGAATAAAACTCCTACAACATACGAAAGTTGTGGAAGCTCGTACCATACAGTAAATTTTCTTTTTGTTGCTGTTTGATGCGGCAATTTGCCATTGGGATTTTGAACCATACGATCTGCTTGGCATTGGCGGCAATATTGCGACCCGGAATAGGTGAAAAGCCCCAGATAAACACGATGCAAAGAAAGTTGAAATCCCGTGATAGGCAAGATGGTCGCAAAAAAGAAACGCTGATAGAGCTATTTGACTACTTTTAATAAGGCCTGAAACTATAAAAAAACCCTCTTTCTATTTCTAAAAAGAGGGCTTTTACGTATGAAAGAAAATTAGTTCTTGATTACCTTAAGAGTTTTGTTTTGCCCATCTACTAGAAAGTGAACAAAATAAACGCCATCGATTTGTGCATCAAAATTGATTGGGTTTTTACCTTCGGATAATTGTTGTTTCAAGACCACCTGACCCATGGCATTCAACACGGTGATAGCTGTTGCCTGTGAGGTTTCGATGGTAAATTCACCCTTCGTTGGATTGGGGTACATCATGATGTTTTGATCGTTGCCGGTTTGATTAACAAGTCCTGTGCAAGAATTCACTTTTTGTACAACTGATGCTGAATTTGAACACCCCTTTGTATCGGTACCAGTTACCGTGTAAGTAGTGGTAGTGACAGGATTCATTACAATACTGGAAGTAATTGCGCCGGTGTTCCAAACATAAGAATTAGCTCCGGCTGCTTTGATCACTGCATTTTCGCCGGCACAAATTGCCGATGAAGAAATGATTGCGAAAACAGAAGGGAGCGCGTTAACGGCTACATTTGAAAACACACCGTTTTGTGCCACACAGCCCCTGTTACTTGTTCCAATTACGGTATAACTTGTAGAGATGGTGGGAGACACTTGCGACGATCCACCAGAAATAGTATAAGTGGAAGCACCGCCAGGTGTAATGGTAAACACCGACCCAATGCAGATGGCACCGGAGTTAGCTGTAATTACAGGCGCTGCATATACCGTTACGGTTGATACCACTGCGAAAGCTGCAACGCATCCGGCCGCACTTGAACCTGTTACTGTATAGGAACTTGTTACAGATGGCGCTACAATTGGAGAGCCACTTGAGAACGTATAGCTGGAAGCACCTGTTGGAAACATGATAAAGGAAGTACCCTGGCACATTGATCCGCTATTCACTGAAATGGTAGGAGTGATGTTGACCATGAGAACATATGCCGCTGAATTAACGCAACCGTTTACATCCGTACCAACCACACTGTATGTTGTTGAGGAAGCCGGTGTCACACTAATGGTGTTCGTCGTTGAACTGTTGTTCCATAAGTAGGAAGTAGCCCCATTTACTGTAAGTATTGACGTTGCTCCACTGCAAATAGCTGAAGGACCTGACACAGCTACAAGAGGAAGTGCATAAACGGTCACTGTAGAAATTGCGGCAACCGGTGAAATACATCCCTCAGGACTAGTACCTGTAATGGTATATGACGAACTTGAAACAGGATTTACTGTTGCAGTACCGCCCGAAATCGTATACGTAATTGCCCCTGTTGGATTCATTACAAAAATATTTCCGGAACAAATGGTACCACTATTTGTACTTAACACCGGGACTGCATTTACAGTGAGGGTAGAAACAGCCGCGTTGGCAGACACACAACCATAAATACTTGTTCCTGTAACAGAGTACGAGGAATTGGTTAAAGGGTTTACAGTAGCCGATCCGTTTGAATAGGTATACGTAGAAGCACCAGAAGGAGCCATAACAAAAGATGTACCTGCACAAATTGAACCGCTGTTTACACTCAGCACCGGAATTGCACGAACAGTAACTGTTGAAACTGCAGTGTTAATTGAAATGCAACCATCGGCATTTGAGCCTGTTACGGTGTAAGATGTGTTTGTAGTAGGCGATACTGTTTGAGAACCATTTGAATACGTGTAGGATAAAGCTCCAGAGGGATTCATAACAAATGAATTACCTGCGCAAATTGTACCACTATTTACACTCACGAGTGGCGATAATGAAACTGTTAGATCAGAAACCGCGGTGTTTGAAGACAAACAACCTTCGGCGCTTGTGCCGCTTACCGTATAAGAAGTGGTGACAGTTGGACTCACCACAGCCGAACCGCCGGAGTATGTGTATGTGGAAGCTCCTGTAGGAACCATGGTAAATGATGTACCTGAGCAAATTGAAGCGCTGTTCACGCTAACCACCGGAACTAGATTCACCGTAACATTGGACACTGCGACATTTGAAGACAAACAACCCATGGCACTTTCACCGCTTACTGAATACGATGCATTCGCTAAGGGAGTAACTGTAGCTGATCCATTAGAAAAACTATAGGTAGCTGCTCCCGAAGGGATCATTACAAAATTTGAACCTGTGCAAATGGATCCGCTGTTCACGCTCACTAAAGGAATCGCGTCCACGCTGATGGTAGAAACTGCATTCAGAATCGATACACAACCTTCGCTATTTGTTCCTAGCACCGAATAAGAAGTTGTTACGAGGGGAGACACAGTTGCTGTTCCATTTGAAAATGTATACGTAACCGCACCTGAAGGAGCCATTACAAAAGTAGTACCAGCGCAAAGTGTTCCGCTATTCACACTCACAACGGGTGAAGCAACTACGGTAACATCAGACACGGCAATATTAGAAGATAAACATCCTTCGGCACTTGTTCCTGTAACTGAATAGGAAGCGTTGGTGAGTGGGCTCACAACAGATGAACCATTTGAGAATATATAGGTAGATGCCCCGGATGGGATCATAGTAAATGATGTACCAGAACAAATTGAGGCGCTATTTACAGAAATAACCGGTACCAAATTTACGGTAAGGTCAGATACTGCTGAATTGGCTGAAAGACACCCTTCAACGCTTTCGCCGCTAATGGTAAAAGAACTGCTTGTTAATGGACTAACAGTTGCCGACCCATTTGAAAATGTATAACTGAAAGCGCCGGAAGGAATCATTACAAAACTATCGCCTTCACAAATTGATCCGCTATTTACACTCACCACCGGTAAGAAAAAAGCAGTCACGGTTGATACAGCGGTATTGATACAACCATTGGCATCTTCTCCCGTAACGGTGAAAGAAGAATTAGAAACGATTGGCATCACGGTGTTGGTACCTGAAGAATAAGTATAGCTAAGTGCGCCCGAAGGCAACAAAACAAAAGGACTACCCATACAAATGCTGCCGCTATTCACGCTTACAATTGGTAAGGTAAACACGGTAACTTCCGAAACAGCAGTATTAACACAGCCGTTTATATCTCCACCAATGACAGTGTAACTGGAAGTTGAAAAAGGAGTCACCGTATCAGTACCAGCTGAATACGTATAAGATATGCCACCGCTTGGAATCAAGGTGAAAGGGGTCCCTTGGCAAATAGCACCACTATTTACACCAATTGCAGGTAAACTATTCACCACCACGCTTACGGAGATGGAGTTTGTACAACCGGTTAAAGTAGTTGAACCTTCAGCGATGTAAATGGTATTGGTAAGTGGGGTAGTAGTGAAATAATCTGTATTTACACCTGCGTCCCATGTATAGGTGTCGGCTCCACTTGCAGTAAAGGAAACGGAAGCACCCAAACAAACCTGTGTTGCTCCGCTAACACTGAGAATTGGCAAAGGCAATGCCAAAACGGTAGCGCTCATTATAGAGCCGACGCCAGTGCCGTTGGTCGCTTCCATTGAAATGGTATAAGTACCTGCCACCGAAAAGGAAACACTTACATTTTGCAGAGTAGAATATGGTACTCCGTTTAAACTGTAAGACCAGGCTGATGGAGATTCCGTAGAGAGGTCGGTGATGAGGATAGAAGTTTCGAGGCAAGCCGCGCTTGCACTTAAACTAAAATTAGAGGAGGGCACTTGGGCAAATGCTTTGTTTACTGAACCTATTAGAAGGAAAAATGAACAAATTAGTAACAGTTTTGATTTCATATTTTATGATTTAGTTCTAAAAATTTCCGCGAATGTAGGAGGTCTATTTCTAAGCGACAGTATCTTTTGTGCGAAAAAACGCCAAAACTGAGAAAGGTCATGTTGTTAAAAAAAAATAACTTGGTATTCCATAAAAAATTAATCATCGATTGAGAGTAGCTCGCTTGAAGGCCTTTAGGGACAAATCTCCCGACGCAACATCCTAACTGTGAAGACCTTCAATATTTGACGCTGTGTTTATTTCTTTTTTGTTTCTTCCTTATGTCTCTTAATTGTTAACAGAATTTAATTGGAAGTTTATCTTAATTTATTTTCCAAAAAAAATCTGGTGAGAATTTTTTCTTGGAAAGATCATTAATGTCAAAAAAATATTTAGAAAAATTTGGTCGCATCTTTAGAAGAATTTTTTTTCGGAGAAATTTTGAATTCCAATTATGTTGGAAAATACCGCAAACAGGTATCGTGTCCAAAGTGGTAAAACACCTTATTTCAGCACCCGAAATGACACAAAATTATAGGGTTGGTGTTTTTCAGTAATATTCACTATGTTTGTTGTACACCAACTAAAACATTTCGGATGAAAAAAATTTTTACTTCTTCCCTGATTGCTCTCACTGCGCTGAGTCTTCAGGCCCAGTCGCCACGCGTAACTCTTTATGAGGAGTTTACAGGCGAAACGTGTCCGCCTTGCGCATCCACAAACCCGGGCTTAAACACGCTTTTATTGGCTTCTAATAATGCAACTCGCATTATAGCCATCAAATGGCAAGTGCCAATTCCCTCGGCACCCAGCAATACCTGGTCACTATACCAAACTGACAAAACGGAGATTGACTGGCGTTGGAAATCAATCGCCAGTGGAGGTTACGGGTACTTACCGGCTATTAATTCTGCCCCATCAAGTAAGATGGACGGCCAGGAGGCCACTGTATTTGGAGCCTCTTCGGGACATCCTGCCAACTTAAACAATACGGTAATCTCAAATGCAGTAAGCAAAGCTTCCTCATTTAATATTATAATGAAGCGCGATGTGATTACCGCCCTGTCTACTGCTGCTGTGGTAAATGTAACTATACAGGCTACCGCACCTTATTCAACAACCGGAAACCTCGTGTTTCGTAATGTTCTGGTAGAAAGACTCATTAATTTTAGTGTACAACCGGGAACTAATGGTGAAAAGAATTTTGAGGATCCGGCACGTAAGTCCTACCCTACCCTTCAAGCCGGTACAGCACTTCCGCAAACCTGGACGCAGGGTCAGATCATGACTTTTTCGATGAATTGTGTGTTTCCTTCTTATATCAATTCAAATCTTCAGATCGAATTTGTGGGCTTTATACAAAATGATGCGACCCAAAAAGTGGAGCAGGTATGCCGCACGAGTATGCCTCAATTAGGTTTTGATGCCGTAGCATCTTCGGTAAATCCACCCTTTTTATGCTCCGTGGCCAATACAATGGCTCCAACTGTACCCATGAAGAACGACGGACAGTCGGCCATTACTGCAGCAACCATTACACCTTATATTGACGGGGTGGCAAAAACTCCTACACAATGGACGGGGAACATAGAACCCGGTTTCAGTGGTTTTGTTCAACTCGACCCATTTACTTCAGCAACTACATCGGGTCTGCATACATTTTCCTATACCATTTCAGGATTAAACAGTACCGACAATAACATGAGTAACAACGGTGCTTCCGGTACTTATTATGGGGTTTATAATTATCAAGCTACTCCAATTGCGGAAGGCTTTTCAGCGGGTGGCTGGCCTTACGCTGCATGGTATGTAAACAATCTTAATGGAGGTGCTTCCACCTGGTCTTATGCCAGCGGTGTTGAGTCTTACAACATAGGTTCAGGTAACAGTATGAAATACGACTTTTATAAGAATACGGTACTTGGCGATAAAGATGAGCTTATTTTACCACCTATTGATTTAACGGGTGTGGGACAACCGCAAATGTCGTTTGACGTGGCATATAAACTTCGTACAACAAGTAGCAACGATAAACTAGAAGTACTTGCCTCCAGCAATTGCGGGTCAACCTGGCAAACCGTGTGGAGTGCACAAGGAAACGCTCTGGCAATAAATCAAACTCCTGACCCCGCTGAATTTTTAACCACCGGCACCAATGACTGGACCACGGTGAACTTTAATTTGCCCGGATTTAACAAGCCAAGCGTTCTTGTGAAATTTGTGACCACCAATCGGAATGGAAACAACCTTTATTTAGACAATATTAACTTGGCTTCCAGCAGCATTCCTGACGGAATAAAAAACAATTCAGCTGTGGGCGGTCATGTGAATGTGTATCCAAACCCGAGCAGTGGCATTAGCAATGTGGTTATCACCAGCCCAATCACACAAGTAGCCAAACTCAGCGTTTTAAATTCATTGGGTCAAGTGGTGTTTGAAAAAGACGTGCAGTTAAATGCAGGTAATAATCAAACCTTGGTTGATCTCAGTTCGTTTTCAAGTGGGATTTATTCATTAAACATCACCGGCGATAATGTAAGAGCTGTGACAAGGATTACGCTTTGTAAATAAGTCAACTTCACTAGTACTATTAAAAGCCCGTAGATCAAAAGATTTACGGGCTTTTGTTTTTTTTGGAGATGGTGGAAAAGTGGAGGGTGATTGTTTCCATCTGCGCTTTCAAAAGTAAGTTTTAGGCGCTCTTTTTAGTGATTGGGATTAGCTCGCTCCGCTCCCTGATCCCCACGTTGGCCCAGAGTCACAATGCAAAAATATTCTGCTCCGCAGAATACTTTTTTGTTTCCATCTGCGCTTACAAAAGCAAGCTTTTGACGCTCTTTTTAATGATTGGGATTAGCTCGCTCCGCTCGCTGATCCCCACGTTGGCCCAGAGTCACAATGCAAAAATATTCTGCTCCGCAGAATACTTTTTTGTTTCCATCTGCGCTTACAAAAGCAAGCTTTTGACGCTCCAATGGAAACAAAAAAGGTTTGAGCTTTCGCTCAAACCTTTTTGCATTTATCTGCGGTCAGGGGGGGATTCGAACCTAAAACTTTAACGCACTATATAGTACTGATTTTCAGTGTAATTTAAAAACAACTTGTTAAAATATTGTTTATAAAGTGCTATAAAGTACTATAAAGTATGTATTTTTAGTCATAATTTTAGTCATAAGTAAAAAAGAACTTGAACTCAAGTCTAAATTTTTGGGTTCAGTTTTATTTGGATTTGAACCTTGACAAAAATTACAACTATGGCAAAACTAACAATTAAAAAAAACGGGTTGAATGTGAACTTCTATTTAAGTTCCCCTAAAGCAAAAACACAGTCCAGCTTATATGTCAGCATCAGTACAAAGAAAAAAAGCAAGTCTGAAAGATTGCGGTTCCCATCAGGTGAATCATTCTTAACGTCATATACCCATTTTCGGGAGCGCAAAGGCGGCAAAGACTTAGTTCGACGACACACCCCCTTTGAAATTGAGTACCGAAACCAGCTGCATAACATTAGAGACACACTTATAAAAATTCACACTGAGTTATCGGGCAAAAACGAATCGTTCACACTCGACAATGTAAGAGACGAGTACTACAGCCGCGCGGGTCTCATTGAAACCCAAACAATAACATTTGATGGTGCTTGGCTACTCTTTCTAAGCGGCACACAGAGTGTATGGGGCGTAGCAACACGTCAACACTTTAACGCTCTATACGCTCACTTGACAGCGTTTAAAGAGAACATACAGCTAAATGAAATCAATGAAACGTTCTGGAACGATTGGCGGGACAAGTACTTTGTTGCTATTAAAAAATTCTCAAACAATTCAATCAACAAGAACCTAAAAAAGTTCAAACAGTTTTTGCACTTCGTTAATCGAAAGGAAATGATAACGCCTGCAATAAAAGTGAATGAGTTTAAATATCTCGACGAGTTGCAAACACCTTTTAAGATAGCGTTGAAGCTGCATGAAGTCGAAACGCTGTTAAATTTAGACTTGACAAACAATACACGCTTAGAAAGAGTGCGTGATTTGTTTGCACTCGAAATCTTCACAGGTCAGCGTTTCAGCGACATTCCCAAACTGATAGATAAAAATAATATAAGTGACACATCAATCACAATCTATCAACAAAAAACAAACGAACAAGTGACTATACCAATGCACCCACAACTGAAAAAGCACTTAAAAAACATCTTCAAAAAGTACCCCGAAGGTTTGCCAATAATCACAAATCAAAAATTTAATGAATACTTGAAAGACCTTTGCAAGCTCGCAGGATTCACACAACAGCACTCATTTATTAGGCTTGTAGGAAAAAACAAAATCAAACATTTAGAGTTTCGTTATGACTTAATCAGCAGCCACACGGGTCGCCGCACGTTCTGCACGCTTGCATTGGCAGAAGGTTTGAAAGCTGAATTAATTATGAAAGTGAGCGGTCACCAGTCCTACGAACAATTTGCTCAATATGTGAAAGTGGATGATGCAGACGTACAAAATGAGTTCAAAGATTTTATGAATACTAAAAAAAAGTAGCAAATGGCAAAGAAAATAAACAATAAAGAACTATTTGAAACACAGGTTCTCGCAGAGTTTGAGCGGCGCAAACAAGACTTTAATGTTCAATATAAAAAATCAGTCAAAAGTGATTTGTTTCTGAAACAGGAACTAAAAAACATTGACGGCATTTTGTTTGATTGCAGCTTTAAACGAATAGGATCGTATACAACGTGGTACGGTCAAACGTTTGAAACGAAAGACGTGCCAAGCTATCATGAAAAAAATTTGATTGAAATCCAGCAGTACATACAAACTGTTTATTTAAGCGGACACGGTGTAGGTCAGCACAACGACTTTGGATTTGTGCTTCAATATAAAATTCATTCCTATGTGTATGCCGAGGCTTGGTATAGATTCTATAAATATCTACAAGCTGGAAAATTTGATAGCAAGCAGCCACCACACACAGTGGTAGCAGCGTTTTGTAGAATTTTAGATGATAGTAAAATACGCCCACGACAAGGTGAATCGCACGAACAATACTGTAAAAATATTTGCACTGATTTTAACCTGGTTTTTGCAACAAGAGTTTATAAAGGTTTAGGAGACAAGGTGACAACTAAAAATATAACTATGCTAAAAGAACTGATTCTGCCCCAAATACCACAGGAAATAGCTAAAAAAGTACTTGCTTATATTCAAGCAAAATATATGATAGTTGGCTGAAAACGCACTGTTTCTTTTTCAAAACCAAACAGCACACCCCCATAAACCCTTACTAATAGAGGGATTCAAAAAAAGTACGCAAAAAGTACGCTTTCTAAATTCGTACTAAGACTAAACGCAGCATAGCTTTGCAGTGTAAAACAACTACATTATGCAAGCCGTTACCATCACGCAAATCACCCCGTCAGAATTGGAGCACCTCATTACTACCAGCCTCCAAAAAATCCTAAATAAAGCACCGCTAACACCAACGGTCGTTGACTCCCCGCAAAGTAAACGACTGGCAACATCTGTATATATGGGTGCAAACAAGTTAATGAGTAAGTCTAAATTTTACGCTCATATACGAGCAGGTGAAATTAATTTGTACAAGCTGGGCGGTAGTAGCTACGTCGATGCTGCTGAGTTAAACAAACTTTTTCACAAAGTAGAATTGGCCTAAATTAAAAAACCCGCACGCCGCGGGTTCTTAAAAAAAGAAATAATAAAAACAATGAACAAATCTACGCAAATTCCCACGGCCAGCAATAGTCCCGCAGCGAAAACAATAACGCAAAAGGATGTTAGCGTTACACTTAATAGTTACACGCTCTCCCGCACCTTCTTTGATTTCGCGTTCGAGAATCCTGACAAAATAAAACCCGTTCACATTGCGCTCTATTTTTGGGCAGTAGAATTGTGCAACCGTCTTGGTTGGGCTAATAAATTCAATCTGCCGACGACAGTAGCCATGCAAGGGATTGGCATTCACAGCTACAACACTTATATAAAATCTTTAACTGATTTAGTCAATTTTGGGTTCTTGAACCTAATTAAAAAGTCAAAAAACCAACACACTTCCAACATAGTTGAGCTATCAAAATTTAATAAAGCACTAGATAAAGCACTAGATAAAGCACTGATAAAGCACAATACAAAGCAAAGTGAAAGTACAGTACAAAGCACTAGCGAAAGCAAGTATAGTATAATAAAACAAGTAAACAATGAAACAAGAGAACCTTTAAACAAAGAAACTTTATTTAAAGAAAAAAATAATTCTGAAAATTTAATTAAAGAATTTTTGGATGATAAAAGTCAAATCCAACTTGCGTCTAAAAATCTGAAAAAAAACGAATCGGAAATTTTCGCGCTTGTTCTGGATTTTAGGGTGACAATGAAAACAGAGTACCCGAACGTAGACGAGTTGCGTCTACATTTTCAGCGATGGGCGAAAATAAAATCAAAAGACAAAAGCGGCATGACTGCTGCACAGCGACATTTAAACGAAATAAACGAAGGCAAAAAACTAATTTAAAAAATGACCACACAATTAGCAGCGCAATCTAACAGCGAACCAAAACCAACTGCCCCAGTTAACTATCTACAGCTTCGGCAATCACCAAAGATTTGGGAAGTACCTGAACAGGAATTAAAACGCCATTGTTATGACATTGTGGTTGCCGCATTCACTCACACCCAGCCGCTTGGTAAACAAGATGCAGATACATATATCGCCCACACCTCTTTCTTGGTGGCTGAATTAAGGCAGGGTAGATTTTGCCATTTGACTATTGACGAGATTCGGCAAGCATTCCACGAGGGTGTACGGAAAGAATTTGGCGACTATTTTGGGTTAACTCCGGTAACATACCACCAATTTTTAAATGGCTTTTTGAATTGCCAAAAAAGAAGGGAAGCATTGAAAATGTTATCATTCGAGATGCCAGCAGCTACAAAAAAGGAATTTACGATTGAGGAAAAAAGGCAAATAGCCGTATCAAATTTAGAACACTATCAAAACACAAAAGAGTTGCCACCGTGTCCCCACGCAATCTACGACATCGTTTGTGAACTATTCGGGGCAGATGCCATTAGAAACGGAAAGAGAGTGAAGACACTCATACCAAATGATTCAGACGCTATTATGCTTTTGGAATTAGCGAAAAAAGAATATCAAACCGAATTGAAAAGGCAACATTTTCAGAAGTATAAACAAGGGCAATGTCTTTTTACTCAAGAGTTACAGAGACTTAACGGCACTTTTGAATTTCGACTCAAAAAGCATTATTTGAAGTTTTATTTTGACAAATTAATTGCCGATGGAAAGGAATTGCAATAAATGAAAACAACAAAATCACACGCCATTATTGCGCTTCGGGAACTTTATCTATGTGAACAGAAACGAAAGTACCCGCGATATCCCGCACAGTATTTTACCGTTCCTGCATTTTCCGACAAGACCCAAAAGAGTCTTAACACAACGATATCAGCGTTTCTCAGACTTAAAGGGCACGACCACAATAGCAAAAAGGGAACAATTACAACCACCATTAACGGCAACGAAGTGACTATTTACACCACCACCGACACCAAAGAATCAGGTCAACTTACTATTGGCTTTCGCTTTGCCGCAAGTGACTTTGAAGGTTTTTACATTTGGTTTAATCTAACATTTTAATATTGGAATCATGGAAAAATCACTGAAAGAAAAAATATCTGAGTTGAAAGAACAGGAAAAACACAAACCCTGCATAATCTGTCAACGCCCTATTAATGCTATCTACGTTTCGAAAATATACTGTTCAGGAAAATGTAAAGCGAAGGGGTTTCGAATGGGTATTTTGGAAATTTCACTCAAACAGACCCCTACATTTCACTCTAAACTGACCCCTCACT
>JAQSCW010000022.1 GCA_029945625.1 bacterium | reverse complement strand
TGGTCTAAAGCCCGGGAGAGTATGTCGATGCCAATTTTAAAAGTCAAGAAACCTCGTAGAAATACGGGGGGGGGTTGCATTTAGCAAAGTTTGTATGTCTCCCCACGCGCGCGCTCAAGGGCGCTCAGGTAGGGACCACCCTGCTCTATGAAGTCGCTCACGCGCATTCAAAAGCATCTGTGGGATGCCTCCCCAGACTACACAATAACTAAGGCGGACAAGAATTCTCACCATTAATGTAGTGGGGATTTTTGTTTTATACCTTATCCTAAATGACATTGTATCTCCGCAGAAAAATCCAATCCTAAGCAGTTTCCGAAATACCAGATCCTGGCCTCGTTCTGGGAATAACTACTTTGTAAAAGACTAAACAAAAGAAAAGTGTATAAGAAAATCAAAATTTTCATTCACAAAGAAGATGAATGAATTTAAGAATATGAAAGAGGAAAAAGAAAGAAAAACAGTTAAATCTATTTTATACAGGCGCAGAACTGTCATTTTCACCTTTTAAACCAAAAAAGGACCTGCACTAAGAAGCACAATTTTAAAAATTTATATAATACTCTTTGGTGAGAGCTTTATATTCTTCGGTATAATTTCTATGACTATCGGCTTCAATTACCAAGGTAGATTCAGAGAATTCTGTTTCTTTGAATTCAAACTGCATAAGGTGCCTTTTTTCGGAGTCTTTTTCTTTGCGGGTTCTTATTCGAAGCAACTTTGACAAATACAAACCTTTAGATTGCGCCAATTCCCGGAAGAGTCCCGCTTCTTTTGTAGGTAGGATGAGACAGAATTTTCCTTTTTCATCCAATAGTTTTGTGACACCATAAATTAGGTCGCTAAAACTCAGGGAATCGGTGTGACGCGCTGTGGAACGGGTTTCACTGGAACTCTTTAACGAATCAATAAAGTAAGGCGGATTGGTGACAATCAAATTAAATTTATCGGAACTGCTGTTCACCAGATCTTGAAATGACGTATGAAGTACGCGAACTTTTTCTTTGTACGTGGATTCTTCCACATTCAAAAGTGCTTGTTCGGTGCTTTCTTTGTCAATGTCAATGGCTGTAATTAATGCTTCCGAGCGTTGGGCAAGCATGAGGGCAATAACTCCTGTGCCTGTGCCAACATCTAAAATGCTTTTGCTTCCATTCGGAATCACCCAGGCTCCCAACAACACGGCATCGGTGCTTACACGCATGGCACACCTATCCTGCTTTATTTTAAATTTTTTAAATTCAAAAACATCATTGGACATACATTGTCTTAATTTGATACAGTAACATGGCAAGCAAAAAAAAGGCGTTAGTAAAACTAACGCCAATTATTAATAAGATGGTTTGGTATCGGTACGGCCCAAATTTACGCCATATCCGGGGTACAGGTTATACCGCAGCATGATTTCAAGTCCACCATTTCTTTTGGAAGCGGGGGTGAGAGCAGAAACGTTAATGTCGTATGAAATACCGAGTGCATATTTGTCGTACTGAAAAAGAAGGGAAGGAACAATTGCATCCCTGTATCTATAGTATCCACCGATAGACAGCGCACTTGGCTTTTTCAAAGCCGTGTAAGTGGAAGGATCCCCAAGGAGAAACTTAAATAAGGCACCTGCAATAAATTCGCTGCTAGATCCTTGTCTCATATATAGGAAACTTGGCATGATCGCATTGGTGGAGTTTGGAATATTAAAATCTCCGTTAAAGTAACCACACATTCTGGTCTCAAGTTTTTCGTTACTGTTCAAAAACGAATTATTACCAATTCGGTAGTGGTATGCCGAGAATCCCACATCGAACTTTGCCGCATTTTTTGCGCTCAAAAACTTCTCACTTTGCAAGTAGTTTAGGTTAACTCCACCGCCCAAGTCGAATGAGGCAAAACCGCTTTTTGGCGGAGCAGGCTCACCGTTTGAAAGGTTCGGATTGTAATTATAGCCATCGTATTGTTTGTCGTAACGAAGATTGGTAGCATCAATGGTCTTATAAAAAAATCCACCCTGAACGCCACCCGAAACCTTCATCTTCTTTGTGACTCTTTGATGGTAAGCAACTCCCAGATTTGGATTGAGTGTGCTTAACGAGGCATCACCGGCTTTGTCTTTATAAACATTGGCTGCCACCGCAAAATAGTTGTTTTTCAACTTTTTATGCCTGATGGTTTGGTCAAATGAGAAACCCATGGTTTCGTATTTGGTAGCCACTGTGGTCCACTGACTCTTATAATTTACCGTCGCGCGCGTATTGTACATTACGCCCGCCAAGGCAGGGTTAATGGCAGAGGGTGTCTCGGCATATTGCGAAAAGTGGATGTCCTGAGCCGATGCAGTTTGAACAGCAGCCACAGAAAGCGCAATAATAGATTGTATGATGTGTTTTGTTTTCATAAAAGATCTATCTGATTAGTGTGACGTTACCTTTTAAACTAAATCCCTTGCCGTCATATGTTTTCCCTTCGAGTCGATAGACGAAAACGCCGGTATTCATTTCAACACCTTTATAGGTGCCGTCCCATCCGTTCTTCTGATCGTTTGTTTCAAACACCTTCTCACCCCAACGATTAAATACCATGAAGGTGAGCGATTGCATACAAATGCCGCGCACATACAATACGTCGTTTGCACCGTCTCCATTTGGAGTGAATGCATTTGGCACGTACATTTCGCCACATTCATCAATGATGATCACGTTGATGGTGTCACTTGACGCACAGCGTTTGCTGTTATATCCTGTTAAGATGTATTGTGTAGTTTTAAATGGATTTACAGTAACATTAGGATTGGTTAACGACGTAATGTTATACCTCGGTGACCATTCGTAGGTAAGAGCTCCGGTTCCTTTAAGACTTACCGACTGACCAAATCTCACGGTGGTATCACTTCGTGATTGGCCCGGTGGTATAATCGTTACATTTGGAACATCTACCACTTTCACATAGTTCAATTGCCCAATGGTAAGTGAACTTCCACCTGAACTGATAGGATAAGGATTAGCCACACCTAAAATTACGTTGAATTTACCGGGTAAATTATAACAAACCGTTGGTATGTTTACGGTAGAAGTAGAAGGTGAGCCACCCGGAAACTGCCAGACTAATTTTTGAGGTCCACCAGCCATGGTATCCGTTAGGTTCATAAAGGTGATGCAATTGCGTGCACAAATAGTATCATTGTCTTCGATCGTTGTAAATTTCACATCCCTAACAGGTCGGCAGTCAACTACCCTCACACTTACGGTATCCATTCTCTTACAACCCGGTATGCCATTGTAGCCCGAAATTACCGTGTATATTACTACACTAGGGAGTTTAAGTGGCGCATTCACCGTAACGGCGGCACTATTCGACGGCGTTAAGATGGAGTTGTATTTTGTTTTATAAGGTGACATCCAGGTATAAGTTGGCACTACTCCAAATTGCAGACCGGTATTCATATTGGCGGCAATTAAATTAATAGTTACATCCTGCGCTCCCGGGTTCAAACCTACATAGCACACCGTGTTAGTTGCCACCGAATTAATGGTTGGAATAGCTATGGCGGTTATTGGTTTAGGGAATACGGTTACAGTTACCAATCTCGGAAGAGAAATGCATTGTCTTGAATCCCTCACCTCCACTGAATAGGTGGTGGTATTCTGAGGGAACACAACTACCGTAGGAGTTAAATTATTACTAATACTAATTGGTGGAGCATTGGCAGCTTCAGTCCAACTGTAAGTGAATTTTGAAACCGGGCCCACTGCTAGTGTACTAATATTAACGATGCTGAGTTTGAGTGAATCACCCAAACACATAGCCGGTAGTGGGGGAATCACGTTCATACTAAACTGAGGAATCACATTCAAACAAACTACTGTTTGTCCTGCACAAATGGCTGTTGAACCAATTACGGTATAACAGGTACTTGTTGGAGGCCTTACGTCGGTTGTTGGCCCAAGTGAATAGGTCATGTTGTTGGGGTTGTAAGGGAACCAAACATAGGTAGCGGCTCCAGAGGCACTTAATTTAACTGCCTTAGAGAATTTTGGCGTATTACTTTCAATACAGGTAGTAGGACTAGATTGACTCACCTGAATATTGAGTGGAGCAAGTGTATTAATACAAATAGACAAAGAGTCGATACACCCTCCACCGTTCGAACCTATTACCTTATAGCAGCCGGGCCCCACTGAAATGGACTGTTGCGGCACGCTATTGGTAAATGTTGTTCCTGTCCACGTGTAACTATTGGCGCCAAATGCAGTTATTGTGGAAGTAAATCCCGCACAAACTGCCGCGGCAGAAGGAGGAGCGGATAAAATAGGGTATTGACCAACAGGAACATTAATAGTTCCACCGGACATACACCCATAAAGATTTGATACAATCACTGAATACACCGAAGTTACAGAAGGGGACACTGCAACTGAAATACTGTTGACCGACGTGAGGACACCCGTTAGCGGAGACCAAGTATAAGTCATTATTCCCACGGTATTGATGGTATATGTAGTGGACAGGGTGACGGATTGTCCGGCACAAATAGTGGAACCTGATGAACCCAGTGAAACGGGGAAGGAGATCAATGGATCAACGCCCACCGCAATAACTGTGCTTCCGATGCAGCCTAAAGTATCAAGTGCTGAAATGGAATAGGTAGAGTTTATCACCGGATAAGCCAAAGCGAGAGCGGATGTAGGTGATGGCGTGGGATACAGGGATCCACTACCGGTTGCTTGTGTCCAGGTGTAGGAAATCGGTGCAAGGTTGGTGGTTGGTCCAGAGACACTAATTGTCGCCGCTGTACCCGGACAAACCGAAGCACTGGAAGCGATAGGTGTTAGCGTGATATCCGGTCGCATAAATACTGTTACCGTTGGCGGTGAAAGAATACTGCCCTTGCAGCCCGCACTGTCAACTATTACTGTATAAACAGTTTGAAAAGTAGGATTTTGCACCACTGTGCTAAATGTAGGTCCGCCCCCAATTATGGGTGCAAATGTGGGACTAAGCGTTCCGAATAAATACGTTGTCATGGGCCCGTAACCCACATTGGTAGCCGAGAGGGTGACGGCTGTGCCTTTACACACAAGCGTATTGGATGCTACGATAATTGGATTCAGAATCTTTTCAAAGATGGTAATCGTATTTGAACCTGCACAACTCGAACTGTCCGCATAAACGGTATATGTGCCGGGCAGTGAAAGGGGTATGTCGGTGGCGGTATTCGGACTTGTGAGGGCAAGAGTAGTTGGACCCGGAGCCACAAATACATAATTATAATTGCCCGGACCGGCAACTGCTGCCGCGGTGAAATCAACGGAAGTACCTAAACAGATGGAGGGCGAAGACGCAGTAATATTAAGCAATGGCCCGAGATTCAGAACACCAATCACTACCGTATTGGTTCCTTTACAACCTGCACTATCAACGAGTACCGTATAAGTATGGGCGAGGGGTGGAGTAGTAGTTGCTGTAAACGTGATGATATTGGCAGTACCGGAAGCGATTACACTCGATGGCCCCGGAGTAGCCGGACCTACAAAGGTATACGTAGATCCTGCGCCACCGGTTGCTGTAAAGTTAAGAGCAGTTCCCGGACAAATTGAATAGGACGAAGGGACTAGCGTAGGAGTAAGCGGCATCAAATTAACAGTAACCTGCGCTGATCCTTTACAACCCGAACTATCGGCCAACACAGTATATGTGTGCGGTATCGGTGAAGGAGGCGTATGTATGGCAAAATTTACACTTGGGTTCGGAGTCCCAATGAGTGAAGGCGTATAAGGGGCCACAAAGGTGTAATTGGTACCGGCACCCGCGCCATTTGCAGTGAGGGTGAATTCGGTACCCGGACAAACGGAAGGTGAGGAATTAACTAAAGTGGGATAAAGCGTGCGGGTGAATACAGTTATGGTGGATGAGCCTGAGCAGCCATTACTGGTACTTGAAACGCTGTAAAGCGCAGGAAAAGTATTAGGCGTAACCGTAGGCGTATGTACCCTTGTAACCACGGTGGAATTGGAGGTGCCAATTACCGTACTCGTTGGAAAGCCTGCAGGGTTCAAATACCTGAAGGTATATAAAGATCCCCCACTGGCACTGAGTGTAAAGGAACTACCGGGACAAATTGAAAAGGAAGACGGGGTGAGAGTAGGTGAAATCGTCAACATTCCCACGGAAATGGTAGCGGTACCAGGACAATTAAAGTAGTCAACTGTAACGGTGTAGTTAGTGGTAGAGAAAGGATTATATGTTACAGGGTTTCCAACTACTGGAAATCCTCCAGTCGAACGTGTCCACGTATAACTGGTTGCCGCCGTTTGCACAGAAGCCGCTGTTAATTGAACAGATGCACCGGGGCAAACCGATGGTGCCGAGGCACTGATACTGACTGAAATATTGGTACTGGTGACGACCACCGAAGGCGCACTAAATGTACAGACACCGGCAGCACCCGTATGGGTGACGACGGCCGTATAGGTACCCGCTAAAGCGCCGGTAGTACAACCAGGTACGGCTAAACCCCCCGGAGCATACCACTGGATTCCCGTCGTGAGCGTTCCCGCCGTGACGCTGGAGTTCGTGACCGCGTTGGCCGTTGCCGTTAAACAAATGGGTGAATTGGCGCATATGGTCTGGGTCGTGGGACTGACCGTCATAGAGACAGCTTGAACAGAAACGCAGGCTGCAGCCGGTGAAATGGTACATCCATTGGCCGTTGTGGCCGTAAAAGTATGGCATTCACCAATGGTAGGAGTTAGCACCAAAGGATTTCCATTGAAGCCCGTATCCCACGTATAAGAAGTGGCCACTGCGCCACCGGAGCCGGTATAGAAGGCTTGCTGGCCAATGCATAGAATGGAGGGGGTAGTAACAACACTACCACTCGATTGACAAAATACAGTGGCTTGCTGAGCACTGGGACTTCCAATGAGGATAGGAGTTCCGGGATTTACAGTATTGTTAAAGGCATAGCCGGTTATAGTAAAAACACCGCAGCAAGGAAACGTTATGGCGATTTGAGATCCTGTGTTAGTTGGGTTGAGGGCGCCGTGCTGGCCGAGTGAAAATGTTGGAACACAGGTGCCGGTGGGGGATTGAATGGTCCACGTATAATCGGTTGCCCCCGGAAATTGAATAAAAAGACCAACGTTTGCCGTGTATATGTTTGAGGCGTTGTAACATTGGGTTTGGGGGTTCACAGAAAAGTTAAATGTCTGCGAACTGACTTTACCAAAGATAAACACCGAAAGAACAAGAAAACAATACTTAAATACTCTGTTCATAGAAAGGGGATTTGATGTAGCTAAATTACACAAATAGATTTGTAACGATTAATAATTCACTCATTGAAACGCGGACTTTACTAACTCGTAAATATAGAGAGAGTATTTTAATTAAACAAATATGGAAAGGCATGAAAATTACTCTTTTTAAATCTTGGTGAGGAGCCGGTTTCAGAGCCTTAATTGCCGGTAATACACCTTAGGGTAAAGGATCTGGTTTGCAGCTGCAATGGGGCTTTGGAGGTGTGAGGCTCCTTCCGACAAAGTTTATCAAAAACAAATCAACAACACGGAAAATGGTGGAATTAAAAACTTAGCTTTGACCTTTGGAATTTTAGCCTCATAAAATATGCAATTAAAATATTCTCCCCTGCCCAAAGCATTGTTATTACTGGAAGATGGAATGGTGTTTGAAGGTAAAGCCGCCGGAAAAATAGGCACCACCTCCGGGGAAATCTGTTTTAACACCGGAATGACCGGCTACCAGGAGATCTACACCGACCCATCGTACTTTGGGCAAATTGTGGTGATGACCAATTCACACATCGGCAATTATGGGATTGAGGAATCCGAATCGGAAAGTAATTCGATTAAGATTGCAGGTATGGTGTGCAAGAAATTCAATAGCGGTTTTTCTCGTCCCCGTGCCCAAAAAAGTCTGCAAACCTGGTTCGAAGAATCGAACATTGTGTCCATTAGCGATATTGACACGCGGGCTCTGGTACGACATATCCGCGATAAAGGGGCAATGAACGCCATTATTTCTTCAGAAATTATGGATCTGGCCATTTTGAAAGAGCAATTAGCCAAAGTGCCAAGCATGGAAGGGCTGGAGCTTTCCTCACGCGTATCCACAAAAACCGCCTACAATTATGGAGATGCAAAGGCCAGGTTTAAAGTGGCGGTGATGGACTATGGCGCAAAAACCAATATTCTTCGTTCATTGGCCGAAAGAGGTTGTTACCTGAAGGTGTTTCCAACGACGGCGAGTGTGACTGAGATTCTCGATTTTAAACCCAACGGAATCATGCTAAGTAATGGACCGGGCGATCCGGGGGTGATGAAAAAAGAAACTGAGGTGGTGAAAGAGTTGGTTTTAACAGGCACACCGGTGTTTGGCATTTGTTTGGGGCATCAGCTGTTGGCGCAGTCGCAGGGAATCGGGACTTATAAAATGCACAGCGGTCACCGGGGAATTAATCACCCGGTAAGAAACCAGATTACCGGTAAATGTGAGATCACCTCGCAGAATCATGGATTTACGGTGAACGAAAAAGACATCACGAACAATAAAAACATAGAGGTGACCCATATTAATTTGAACGACGCCACCATTGAGGGTATTCGTCTCAAGGATCGCAAGGCATTTTCTGTACAATATCACCCCGAGGCAAATCCCGGGCCATACGATTCCCGCTATCTTTTTGATGAGTTTGTGAAGAATATGGAGAGTTCGCGTCCGTAAGCAGACACAAATCCGATAGCTATGAGATATACGAATTTAATAAGTCAAATTGGTGTCATCAATCCCATCAACCTTTTCTCCATAGGAAAACCGCCGCAGATTACACAGATTGCGCCGAATAAATCCCAAAAATCGATGACGGGAAAAGGTTTATTTCATTTCTTCAAAATCAACATATTCACCTTCTGTATTAAGGTGTTTTCTTACAGCTGATTTGATGTCCTGGTCGTTATGAGCACTTGTATGAGTTCGCAGGTTTTCTTCGTGATTAACATCTTCCTGTGAATTCACATTCTTTTTTGAGAAACCTTTAAAAACGTCGGTTACCTTATAGATCAACCAAATGATGATGAGGGTCCAAATAATGTCTTTCATTGTATTAAGGCACATAAAAGTAGGGTTTTTCAGCCGGATTTCAGGTTATAGTTTGTTAATTGCGACCGTTCAAAACCTCATATTTTATAAACAATCTCCGCACAAAATGGAGGCAATTAATCGAATTTAATACCTTTGCAAAAATTTTTATCAAAAAAAAAGCGCATGAAAACTCTCGAGAATGTACATGGAGACTACCAATCGCAATTGAATGATTGGATTGAACACGAAAAAGCGGCATTAGACCTCATCAACATTGTTGGAAAACTGTGGTTTGAAAGGTCGATCGAACTTATTTTATTTCACAATCAATTAGTAGATCGCAGTGCCAGTGAGATATTGAATTTGCATTTGTACGCCAAGAACATCGTAAAAAAGCCCATTAGCATTTATGAAACCATGTCACTTGCTGCGGAGATCATGCTTTCAAAGGTGGGTCCTGCGCGGATAGATATTGGAAAACTGGCATTTGAATGGCATACCGAACAGAACAATTTTAAGAGTAAACTCGACTTTATTAATGATAAATTAAAGGAATTGATGGGAGACACTACTTCTATTACTCCGAAAGATGTGGTGTTGTACGGATTTGGGCGTATTGGCCGATTAGCTGCACGCGAACTAATCACCTTGGCAGGAAAAGGCGAACAATTGCGGTTGCGTGCCATTGTTACACGCGGCAACAGCAGTGAAGAGATTGTGAAACGAGCCGACCTCCTGCGCACCGATTCAGTGCATGGTACTTTTCCGGGAACTGTGATAGAAGACCTTGAAAACAAGACCCTGATCATTAACGGCCACACTGTACACATGATCGACGCGAAAAATCCGGAAGATGTGGATTATACTAAATACGGCATTCAGGATGCTTTGTTAATTGACAACACCGGAGTTTTTAGAGATGATAAAGAATTAAGTCGCCACTTACAAGCGAAAGGAATTGATAAAGTTCTTCTAACGGCGCCTGCCAAAGGCAATGTGCCAAATGTGGTGCATGGTGTGAATCATGAAACCGTGGATTTGAAAACACAAAAAATATTTTCGGCCGCCAGTTGTACTACTAATGCCATTATGCCGATTTTATATGTGATCGACAAAGAACTTGGAATTCAAAAAGGGCATATTGAGACGGTACACTCATATACCAATGATCAAAATCTTTTGGATAATTACCACAAGAAATACCGCCGTGGTCGTTCCGCGGCCTTAAATATGGTAATTACTGAAACCGGTGCTGAAAGTGCTTTGAAGAAAGTGCTTCCGCATTTGAGTGGTAAATTTACTGCCAACTCGGTGAGGGTCCCCACCCCGAATGTAAGTTTGGCGATTCTTAATTTGAACATCAATAAAGAAGTGACGCGTGACGAGGTGAATGAGATTATTCGTAAATACGCACTTGAAGGGAAATTGATTGAGCAGATCCAATACGCATTCAGCAACGAACTGGTAAGTACGGATGTGATTGGTAATCCGTGTTCGAGTGTGTTCGACAGTCAGGCCACGATTGTTTCTCCCGACAAACGCAGCGTAGTACTTTATGTTTGGTATGATAATGAATATGGTTATACACGTCAGGTAATCCGTTTCAGTAAACATATTGCTGAAGTGCGTCGCCCGGTGTATTATTAATCGCGCGATTTGCGAAAGAACATTTTTAAAGGAAGACGGGGTCTTCCTTTTTTTATGAGGGTTTGATTTGTTAGAGTGTTGGAAGAGATGGATAAAAATTGAGTTGGCTTTTTATTTTGATAAAGGATTTATGGTCATATGAGCATAGCTGTTATTGGACCAAAATTATTGACCGAAAGGAGGTTTTTTTTAGACGAACAGCCTCAATTGGCGATAACAAAAGACGGAGTTTTAACGGGCTTCTGGCCAATCTAATTGAGCAAAAACCTGTTTGAACATAAAAAAAAGAACTATGTTTGTAATTCGTGAAAAATGAACTTAGAAGAAGCGATCAAAAAAGAGATTAGGGATGTGCCTGATTTTCCAAAAAAAGGAATTCTTTTTAGGGACATCACTCCTGTATTGTACAATCAGAAATTGTGCAGCAACATTGTAGATGGGTTCATTGAACGGCTGGGGGAAAGGCCCGATGCCATTGTGGGAATTGAAAGCAGGGGATTTTTGTTCGGTTTTTTGGTGGCTAATAAATTAAATCTCCCCTTTGTATTGGTGAGAAAAGCAGGAAAGTTACCTTATACCACACTAAGTGAGGAATATGATTTGGAGTATGGAACTTCTAAAATTGAAATCCATGAAGATGCTTTGAAGAAAGGGTGGAAGGTGCTGATACATGATGATTTGTTGGCAACCGGCGGCACGGCAGAAGCAGCCGCAAAATTGGTGGAAAAAGCGGGAGCTATTGTAGTGGGTTTTAATTTTGTAATAGGACTTAATTTTTTGAACGGAATAGATAAATTAACTAATCATACAAATAACATAACATGTCTGGTACACTATTAGAGAATGAAATAGGAATGAACTTCAACAGAAGTGAAAATCAGCAGATGATCGCTGATATGATTCGCAAGTTTGGCAAGGAACATATTTTACCAAAAATGATGATTTGGGACGAGAGCCAGGAATTTCCCTTGGAAGTTTTTAAAAAGCTGGGCGAATTGGGTTTAATGGGCGTATTGGTTCCCACAGAATACGGTGGATCAGGTTTTGGCTATACCGAATATGTTACGGCAATCACCGAATTAGGAAGTATTTGCGGATCCATTGCTTTGTCGATGGCAGCGCATAATAGCTTGTGTACAGGACATATTTTACAATTTGGAAACGAAGAACAAAAGAAAAAATATTTGCCAAAACTGGCTTCGGCCGAGTGGATAGGAGCCTGGGGATTAACAGAAGCCAATACAGGAAGTGATGCCATGCGGATGAGTTGCACGGCGGTTCAGGATGGCGATTACTGGATCATAAATGGAACAAAGAACTGGATCACGCATGGTATTTCCGGAAACGTGGTGGTGCTATTGGCGCGTACCGGAGAATTGCTGGATAGCAAAGGAATAACTGCATTTATTGTAGAACGCGGAACACCGGGTTTTAGCGGAGGAAAAAAAGAAAACAAATTAGGGATGCGTGCCAGTGAAACGGCCGAACTTATATTTGAAAACTGCCGGATCCATAAGTCGCAAGTGATGGGAGAAGTAGGAGATGGATTTGTGCAAGCGATGAAGGTACTTGATGGAGGAAGGATTAGTATTGCCGCGTTGAGTTTGGGAATTGCCAAAGGAGCGTTGAATGCCAGTATTAAGTATGCAAAAGAACGGCAGCAATTTGGGCAACCCATTGCGAATTTCCAGGGTATTGCGTTTAAGATAGCCGACATGGCAACAGAATTTGAAGCAGCTGAATTATTAACCATGCAGGCGGCCGATTTGAAAAATAAACATAAAAAAGTAACCAAAGAAAGTGCATTCGCGAAGTATTATGCCAGTGAATTGGCGGTAAGAGCGAGTACTGAAGCGGTTCAGATTTTTGGAGGTTATGGTTATACCAAGGATTTTCCTGTAGAGAAATTTTACCGCGACAGTAAATTGTGTACCATTGGAGAAGGAACCAGTGAGATTCAGAAATTGGTGATTGCGAGGGAGATTCTTAAATAGTTTAGGGTTTTAAGTTTAAAAGTGCAGATGGTTCAACGCTTCGACACCCTTCGATAAACTCAGGTCGGGAGCTCAGCGTAAACGTTCAACATTCGAGACTTTTCGAGGCATATTTGAGGTTTTTACCAAGGAGAACTTGAGGACTTATGTATGAGCTCGCGGTGCGGTTAAGCAAAGAATAACACTTAGGATTTGTGAAGAAAAGAGAGAGTAAAGTTTCTTATAAAGAGTTCCCTGAAAAATATCACTTAGTATTTTTTTCTATTTTTGTGTCGTGAAAAAGTACACCTTAACTTCCATCGATCATTTTACCCGTTATGTGCTGGGTGATACCGCCGGCTTTAATTGGTTGATGAATAATGGGTGTAAGGAGTTTATTGCCACACTCGACGCCGTGCGTGATGACAAGAAAGCATTTCAATACCTCATCGCAAATAAACATGTCATCCTAGCTGCTTTTGTAAACGCAGTTTGGGATGATGAAAAAGCTTTCCAATTTTTGATGAAGGCCAAGGCCTTTGAGTGGGCGGCAGTGGCCAATATTATCAATGGTGATGATAAGGCAGAAGAATTTTTGAAAAAGATAAAAAAGGAGAACTATGTTTTGCTGGCTCATGCTATCCAAAGCAGAATTCATCAGGATGGCGATTATAATGTGAGTCCTATAGGTGCACTGAAAAACATGCTTAATTTTAAAAAAGCTTTCAAAAAAGAATGAGGATTGTAGATACCATACCGCATGAAAGTATGACAATCAGCATCTTTCAGATGAATGACAAATTTCAAGTGAGATTTGAGGCCGGTCAAATGGAGCAGATCTTCAAATTCCGAATCGAGGATGTAAAAAGTGTTGAGAATCTGAAGAAAAAACTGGATCACCAATTTATTGAAACGACGCGGAGGCGGTTTAATGAGATGTTTTTACAATTAAGAAGTACCGAAGAATGATCATTTACCATAACCCACGTTGCAGCACCAGCAGAGAAGTTATGGGGCTTCTGGAGAAGAAAAAAATTAAGTTCGAGATTCGTGACTACCTGCAAGTTCCCCCTAGCAAAAAGGAATTAAAAGAACTGCTGGAGAAATTGGGCTGTAAAGCCATTGATTTAGTACGGAAAAAAGAAGCCCTTTATCTTGAAAAGTTTAAAGAAAAGGAGCTCAGTAATGGTGAGTGGATAGATGTGCTGGCAAAATATCCAATTCTGATTCAAAGACCAATAGTCATTGACGAAAAAAGAGCAATTATTGGGAGACCTCCTGAGTTGGTAATTAATTTTTTGAAAAAGAAATAGTTATTCGGTTTGTTCAACGTTAAAGCAGGAACAAGAAATGATAATACTTTTTTTTTCGCCGTTGTACGATCTTAAGAATTAAAAATGGGGAAGGAGAATGTGTTTTGAAATGCTTCTCTTAATTAAAAAAAAGTTCCTTAATAAGCACTGATATTCCCACCACAAGGGTGAACCAACCGAAAGCAGGTTTTAGTTTTTGTGAGGGGATCTTTCCGGCAAACCGACTGCCCAGGATGATGCCCACTATAGACGTGCCGGAAATACTGAGTAGGAACGTCCAATCAATCTTAAGCATACCGATGTTTCCTGTAAAACCAATCAGGGAATTGAGCGCAATGATGCACAATGAGGTACCGATTGCTTTTTTAAAATTCAAGCGAAGGAAAAATATGAGAACCGGTACGATGATAAAACCTCCTCCCGCGCCCACGAAACCCGTAATGAATCCAACTAGGATGCCCAGAAATATAACAAAGGGGATTCCAAAAGGGGTTCGGGCAAACTCATCCCATTTTGCCTCACTTACCCTATTGGGCTTGCGTTTTCGGATCATACTGAGCGACGAGAAAAAAATAAGCAAACTAAACAGAATCATGATAAATGCATCTTTGGATACCCTGAAGGAAAACAGAGAGAACTCCGGCGGGATAGCAGGCATGACGTACCTACGGACACAAAATACCGTGATGAGTGAGGCCAAAGCGAATTGTGCCAGCGCTTCCGCGCTGATCTCGCCTTTTCGTAAGTAGGCCATGGCTCCAATGAGCGAAGTTATTCCGACAATAAAAAGGGAATAAGCAGTAGCTTCTTCGGCACTGTAACTCATGATGTACACGAGCACAGGAACGCCCAGTATGGATCCACCGCCACCAATTAAACCAAGGATCAACCCAATAATAAGAAAAGCGATGTAACCAAGAATGATCATGATTTTTCTGTTGACAAGTGGATGCCCAGCTCCTTTAATTGTTCTTCGCTTATTTCAGAAGGAGCATCAATCATCACATCACGTCCCGAATTATTTTTCGGAAAGGCAATAAAGTCACGAATACTTTCAGCACCTCCAAATAAAGAACACAGGCGATCGAATCCAAAAGCAATGCCGCCATGTGGAGGAGCGCCATATTCAAACGCATTCATTAAAAACCCAAATTGTTTTTGCGCCTCTTCTTTACTAAAGCCGAGAACTTCAAAAAGTTTTGCCTGCAAATCACGGTTATGAATTCGAATACTTCCGCCACCTACTTCCACGCCGTTGATCACAATATCGTAGGCGTTTGCTCTTACCCCACCGGGATCGGTGTTCAACAAATTAATATCTTCGGGTTTGGGAGAAGTAAAAGGATGGTGTTTGGCATGCCATCGTCCGGCCAGTGATGCCAATAGATTGGGGTCGCCTTCGTTCCATTCAAGCAATGGGAAATCGACCACCCACAAACAAGAGAATTTATTTTTATCACGTAAACCCAAACGGTTTCCCATTTCCAAACGCAATTCGCTCATGGCTTTTCGGGTTTTATTTTCACCGCCCGCCAGGATCAAGATCAAATCACCGGGTTTTGCATCACAGGCTTGCGCCCATTTTTTTAATTCTTCTTGGTTGTAAAATTTATCAACGCTTGACTTCAAAGTACCGTCGGCAGTATACCGGGCGTAAACCAAACCGGTGGCAGCTAGTTGCGGACGTTTCACCCATTCGGTTAGTTCATCGAGTTGTTTGCGCGTATATTCTGATGCGCCACTTGCAGAAATAGCGAGAACAGTTTCAGCATCCTCAAAAACTTTAAAACTCTTTCCACTAACGAGGGCTTTGAAATCAACCAGTTTCATGTCAAACCGTGTATCGGGTTTATCATTACCATAATACTTCATGGCATCGGCATAACTTAATCTTGGAATTGTAGGGATATCAATACCTTTCACTTTTTTGAATAAATGACGGGTAAGTCCTTCAAAGGTTTGTAAAATATCTTCCTGCTCCACAAAACTCATTTCACAATCTATCTGAGTAAATTCAGGCTGCCGGTCGGCACGCAGATCCTCATCTCTAAAACATTTCACAATTTGATAGTAACGATCGAAGCCGCTCACCATGAGCAATTGTTTAAAAGTTTGCGGACTTTGAGGCAAGGCATAGAACTGGTTCTGGTTCATACGGCTCGGTACTACAAAATCGCGGGCACCTTCGGGAGTGGATTTAATGAGCACGGGAGTTTCTACTTCCAGAAAATCTAATTTGTCGAGGTAATTGCGGGTCTCAATGGCCATACGATGTCGCAGTTCCAGATTTTTGCGCACTACAGTTCGGCGAAGATCAAGGTAGCGGTATTTCATGCGCAGCTCATCCCCGCCGTCGGTCTCATCTTCGATGGTGAAGGGAGGCGTGAGAGAGCGGTTCAAGATCTCGACATGTTGTAATTTAATTTCAATATCACCCGTAGGTAAATTTTTGTTTTTACTTAGACGTTCAATCACGGTACCTGTTACTTTTAGCACCATTTCACGCGAGAATCCTTCTTCGCCAAATTTTGCACCGGCCTGATCATCGTCTGAAAAAATCAACTGCGTAATACCGTAACGGTCGCGCAAATCAATAAATGTGGCGCCCCCCAGTTTTCGTGTTTTTTGAACCCAACCGCAGAGTGTTACGTTTTTATTTACATCTTCAATTCTTAATTCACCGCAAGTGTTGGTACGTAGCATATGCCCTTTAAATTTTCCTAAAATTAGGTGTTTTTTTTGTTTAATTTCTAAAATTCGATCTCCAGAAACAGGCTCTTAATCTCCGTTTTACGTGCATCAACGTACTCTTCGAGTTTGGATTGTTCGGTGCTGCTCCCGTGGATTGGCCTGTGATCAAGGGCCCGGTTCAATTTCCCGATAAGTTTATTGAGTTGCAGAGTGGCTTCGCTAAAATAACATTCCGAAAATTTCTTCCAAACATAATCCAGGGCGAGTTTGTTGGGATGAGCCAGGTCTTCCTCGTAGAACCTATAATCGCGGAGGTCGTCGTTTATGAGTTCAAAAGCAGGAAAATAAAAGCAAGTGGCCTGTTTTTTGAGGATCTGGTGGATGCTCAAGAGAAGCGTTGCTTTACTGAGATTATTTTGTTCAATGCCATCACGAAGATGTTTTACGGGAGACACTGTAAAAATTATTTTTAATTCAGGATTAAATGCGTGGAGATCGCTGATAAGTTGTGTGTATGAATCCACAATTTCCTCTACTTTCAAAAGTCGTTTCTCGAACAAAGAAGCATCTTGTTTATGACAATTGGCCACGGCGAGAGAAAGATCTTTGTGGAAATACGTAAACGCAGTTCCGAAAGAAATAATCAGAAATTTGGCCTTATTCAAAAACATCGAACTCTGATTTGTTTCTGAGTTGATCTTAGTGATCAGTTCATCTTTAGAGGCGGCCGATATTGACGAGTGATGGTGATAGCTCAGAAAAATACCATCGCGTTCAAGTACCTGCTTTTCGTCAAACGGGAGCTTGTAAATCAGGCTCCGCAATGAATTGTCGATACTGAGTGGGTTAAACAAGATGCCATTCGGGTTGATGCAGGTTTTAAATTTATGTTCTGTTAGGGCTGCACCTATATTTTGGGTGAAGCAGGAGCCCATTAGAAAAACAGGAGTCCGGTGACTGATCTTATCATCAGAGAGCAGGGGTTTATGGTTTAAGTGAAATTTCATGTGGATGGCTACTCTTCCAATTCTTTGAATTTTTTATCGAGAAAGAGTTTGGCGTTTTCATAATTATTCTCCACTTCGCCGTCTAAAATAGCATCTTTGAGTGCATTCTTCAAAATCCCTATGTGCTTGCCCGGGCCCAATCCATACAATACCATAATTTCCTCGCCTTTGATGGGTGGCTGCCAATTGCGGATCTTGTCTTTTTCTTCCAGCTCTACTAATTTTTTGCGAACCAATTCAAAATTCAACATATACCGCTTTACTTTGTTTGGATTTTTGGTGGTGATGTCTGATTCGCACAAAAGCATAAGGTCATCTATATCATCTCCGGCCTCAAATAAAAGTCGCCGCACAGCACTATCCGTAACTTCTGTTTTTGCAAGAACAATGGGACGCAAATGCAGTTCCACTAATTTTTGAACGTATTTCATTTTTTCGTTCAAAGGCAATTTTAAGTTGGCAAAAATTTTTGGCACCATGCGAGCGCCTTTGTCTTCATGACCGTGAAAGGTAAATCCGTGACCTTCTTCAAAACGTTTGGTGGCGGGCTTCGCAATGTCGTGCAAAATGGCCGACCAGCGTAACCAAAGATTATTGGTCTTTATAGAAACATTATCGAGTACTTCCAGCGTATGATAAAAATTATCTTTATGTGAAAGGCCATTAATGGTTTCGGTGCCATGCAATCTTGCCATTTCGGGAAAAATAAGTTGAAGAAGTCCGGTATCTGAAAGGAGCTTGAACCCTTTTGAAGGAACGGGTGATAAAATAATTTTATTTAGTTCATCACTGATCCGTTCTTTGGAAACGATGCCAATACGTTCTTTATTTTTTGAAATGGCGAGAAAGGAATTAGTCTCAATGGTAAAATCCAATTGCGATGCGAAACGAATGGCCCGCATCATTCTCAAAGGGTCATCGCTGTATGTGAGATCCGGATCAAGGGGGGTTCGAAGGATTCTGTTTTGAAGGTCTTTGAGCCCATCAAAGGGATCGAGGAGTTTTCCAAAATTATTTTTTGAAATTCCGATTGCCAGAGCATTGATGGTGAAATCACGTCGGTTTTGATCATCTTCGAGACTGCCATCTTCCACCACCGGTTTTCGGGAATGACGGTTATAACTTTCTTTGCGTGCACCTACAAACTCGATGTCGTATTCCTCAAATTTTACCTGGGCCGTACCAAAATTTTTGAAGGTGGAAAGGTGCGATTGTTTACCAAGTTTTTTATGTAAGAGTGTCGCCAGGTCAATGCCTTTACCAATGGTAACAAGATCAATGTCTTTGCAGGGCCGGTTCAAAAAGTGGTCGCGAACAAAACCACCAATTGCATAGGCATCGGCATCCAGCTCGTCGGCACAGGTGCGAATAAGTTTAAAAATTTCCCGGTGTAAGAATGGATACATGGCGCTGCAAAAATACAATTTTAGGGTTCAAAACGACTAAAAAATCATTCGGGATTGAATCTGAAAATATGCGTTTAACCCTAAACATGCGTTGAAAAAGCATCTGCCTGCGATGTACGAGTTTGTAAGGGTTTAATTGTTATTAAAAGATTCGAAACCCTAACAAACACTTATTCGGGATTAACCGCACTAAGACAGTTAATCGCCTTAAAGAAGGCTCCTATTGTCTAATTGCGGTTTAAAAAGCGTGAAAGATCTCCTATTTAAGAGCCCTGCGTCGTTGTTTTTCTTTCATTATGAGGTTCAGTTCCCTGCCCGTTTGTCCTTCTACACTGGTGTTTTCCTGTGCCCGTCGAATGAGGTAGGGAAGTACTTCGTGAATGGGACCATAGGGTACGTATTTGGCAACACAATACCCGTTTGTTGACAAGTTAAAGCTGATGTGGTCGCTCATGCCCAGAAGTTGAGAAAAATAGATTCTTGGATCTGAGGCTGAGAGATTATGCTGCTTCATCAATTCAAGCAGGTGCAAGCTACTGGACTCGTTATGAGAACCGGCGCAAAGTGCCATGTTGTTGATGTTTTCGACACAGAATTTAAGAGCCAGATCGTAATCTCTGTCGGTACCTTCTTTGTTTGTATGTATGGGCGAAGGATAGTTTAATTCGTCGGCGCGTTCGCGTTCTTTTTCCATATAGGCCCCACGAACCAATTTTGCTCCCAGATAATAACTTTGTGAGATGGCGTTTTGAAATGAACTGCGGAGGTATTCCAGCCGGTCGGTACGGTAGAGTTGGAACGTATTGTAGACAATGACCTTCGTTTTGTTACACAGTGCCATGTTTGTATTGGCTAGTTCGTCGATAGCGGGCTGAATCCAACTTTCTTCGGCATCAATAAAAATGGGCTGATCATTTTCATACGCTGTTTGACATATTTTGCTCACGCGGTTTTTCACGCGGTCCCACTGTTCTTTTTCGGCAGGCGCGAGCACCTCGTTGGAGCTTACTTTTTGTAAAAGCTGAAGGTGGGCTAGGCCCGTAACTTTGAAGACACAGAATGGAATATTTTTATCGGTTTTTGCTTTGTGAATGGTGGCAATGGTTTCATCGCGACAGGTATCAAAATCTGTTTCACTTTCTTTTCCCTCTACGCTATAATCTAATATAGTTCCCACCTTGTGATCGGCCAGTAACTTAATTGCTGCTGAACAGTCGTGAATGGTTTCACCGCCTACAAATTGTTTGAAGATGGTTGATTTCAGAATTCCTTTTAGTCCTAAGTTCAACGCAACAGGACCAAGTTCGGCTCCTATTTTTACCAAAAAAGGACTTCCAATTAGTTTAAAGAGCCAATATGAGCGACGAAGTTCAGCGTTTGTTTTTCCTTTAAATGCATTTTCGGTATTATCAAATGATATCATAAATAGTTGAGGATTATTATAATTTTTTAAAAGGGATGTGTTTGATTTAAATTAGTAGCCGAATACTTTCTGCAAAGATAAGAATTTCAGGGTTCCGTATTGTTCAAGGATCTTTAGATTGAGATTCTCTTTTTTACCCAATATTACTACCGTGGTGGGTTTTCCTTTTATGTTTTGTTTTTGGAAATTATCGACATCCTCAAATGTGAAATTCTGAACCTTTTCGAAAATATCCTTTCTTATGTCGGTGGCATTTCCCAATTGCCCGGCTCTCAAAAAATCAAATAGGATCTCCGCCTTCGTGATGCGCTGTGAACGCATTTCCTGAAGTATGAGTTCTTTTGCGGAAGAAAATGTGCCATCCGCGGCGGGCATATTATTCAATAAATTACTCAGGCCGTTAAGGGCTTCTTCCAGTTTATCGGCTTGCGATCCTATGTAGGACACATTGTAATAACTCTTACCGAGTTTATTAGGTTGGTTGTAACGCGAGAACGTAGAATAGGCAAGCGCCTTTGATTCTCTTAAATCCTGGAACAAGATGCTGCTCATTCCACCGCCAAAATAGCTGTTGTATAAATTGATAATTGGCACCATTTCAGGTCTGTAATTTTCACCATTCGACAGCAGTAGGATCTCTACCTGTTTCATGTCATAATCCATCAGGTACACTGTTTTGTCGAGAAATTTTTCAATAAAGACTTCCGGAGAGGGAACAGGATCTAGCTTCTCAGGCACCGTGTGAAATTGATTTAAGGCAGCCTTTACCAGTCCAAGTTCTTTCGGACCATAGTAGAGTATTTTGTGCTCATACTTGGGCAAGGTCGTGATCACCTCTTTTAGTTGAGATGGAGTTATTAAATTAAGTTCTTCATCGCTGAATACGTAGGAGAATGGATTGCGTGGCCCATATCGGGCAAAATTAGTCATGGCTTTATTCAGGATGATGCGTTTCTCTAATTTGTTATCGTTGCGTTCTTTGATGAGGTCGGCGATGAGATTTTTTAGAACCGGTTCTTCCACAATAGGATCGGTCATCACTTTCTCAAACAGTTCAAGGGCCTTTCCAAAATTATCAGTGAGTCCGGAGAGACTCACCCAAATGTTCTCGTTATCGCAAAACACCTTAAATGAGCATCCCAATTTGTACAATTCTTCTTTGATTTGTGATGCACTCATGGTGCCGGTTGCCAGATAGGGAATGTATTTTATAGCAATCGGAAAAATTTTGCCATTGTTGCTTCCCATGTCGAACTTATAATACAATTCAAACAAATTGTTTTCCACATTCTTGTTATACAGAACTGGAATATTTGACTTCATGGTGGTTTGAATAATGTCTTTTTCGTAATTCAGAAATTTGGGTTCAATGGCGGGAGGGATTGATTTTTGAAGACTTTTCACAAATTGAGAACTGCTGTCTCTGTCCACTTCAACGGGTGTGATTATTGGTTTTTCGACCTTCACCACCGCTTTGTCTTCACCGGTTCTCTTATAAACAACCGCATAATTACCGGCCGAAAAATTTTTGTTCACAAAAAACATGAGTTCCTGCTTGCTGATCTTCGATACCCGTTCGAGTGTATTGACATAAGTTTGCCATTTAACATCATCAACAAAGGCGCCTAACATGGCATCGGCGCGTGAGCTGTTGCTTTCGAGTTCTTTTGTTTTCTTTAATTTTAAATCGGTAATCACGGCATCGGTCAGCCAGGGTTCAAATTCTCCTTTTTTAATCAAATCAATCTGCGACAGAATCAGTTTCTCAACCTCTTCTAAACTTTGTCCTTCTTTGGGTTCGCCTCCGGCATAAAAAACGCTATAGTCCTTAAGTGGATAAAAAAAGACGTTGCTGCTCAACACTTTTTGAGCCTGATTGAGGTTGAGATCCATGAGGCCTGCCGTTCCGTTAGATAACATGCCGGAAAGCAGTGTGCAAATATCGGCATCTTTTGTGCCGTCGCCCGAAAATCGCCACGCCATGGCTACTTGAGCAGGATCGGGCCCATAGACTTCCTTCACCACTTTTTCTTTGATGGGAGATTCGGGCTGGAACTGATACGGCTCCACCGTTTTGATTTGATAATTGCCAAAATGTTTTTCAATGTCCACAACAACTTTGTCGGGATCAAAATCGCCACTCATAATAATGGCCATATTATTAGGCACATAATATTTTTGGTAATAATTATTGATCTCTAACATGGAAGGATTTTTGAGGTGCTCAATGGTACCAATGGTGGTTTGCGTGCCGTAGGTGTGATTCTTAAAAAGTCCCGCAAACAGTGCTTCCCACACTTTTTCCTCATCATTATCAAGCCCTCTGTTTTTTTCTTCGTATACTGCTTCCAGTTCCGTGTGAAACAACCGTAATACAGGTTTTCTGAATCGTTCGGCTTCTATTTTCAACCAGTTATCAATTTGATTGGAGGGAATGTCATTTACATACACAGTTTGATCAAAGGAGGTAAACGCATTGGTACCGGTGGCGCCAATATTGGCAAGCATCTTATCGTATTCATTGGCGATGGCATAAGTTGCAGCCACCCCACTGATGCTGTCGATTTGATAGTAGATTTTTGTGCGTTGAGCCACATCTTTTGTTTTACGATGCAACTCATAAAGATTTTCAATCTTGGCCAATTCAACCCGTTCACTTTTGTAATCCTTTGTCCCATATACATCGGTGCCTTTAAAAACCATGTGTTCGAGGTAATGGGCCAGTCCGGTTGCTGTGGCCGGATCATTTTTGCTGCCTGCTTTTATGGCAATATAGGTTTGGATCCTTGGGGCGTTTTTATATACCGACATATAGACTTTCATTCCATTTGAAAGGGTATAGATGCGGGCATAAAGCGGGTCCTTTAGCGCTGTTTCGTAGGGACTGCCCGTTTTTTCGCCGGTGGAAATCCCCATACTTACAGATTGGCCCCAGCCGGAAAACGAAAAAGCGACGAGCGTCAACAAGAACAGATTATGAATTCGACTTAGTAGTATCATGAAAATTTAAAATTAATAATCAATTTCAAGATCAAAACGTTTTTTTAGTTCAAGAAGAGCCGGATTTTTTTCGCTCATCGCTTTAAAAACATCATGTGGTTTATAGGCCCTTACCTGCGTGACAGCTTGCGATAACTCAATGTTAAATCCTACCGATGTGTTTTGCAGCAAGCGACGTAGTTCATCCACAAATTCTTGTTTGATCATGAGCAATTGCTCTTTTTGGGTTTCGTTATTAAGTGTGAGCGTCACCGTATTATCGACAAACGTTATTTCTGAGGTTTTGAAGATGGTGGCCAGTTGCCGTGAGCCCTGATTTTGTTTTTCATCGGCGTACCTCAAAATTGACGACTTCACATCTACCAGGGTAACTTCTGCATTTTGAATTTTTGCTTCATTGATCTCCGCAACACGTGTGTCGATTTGTTTAAGGGCGCTACCACTATAATTCTTTACTTCATTGAGACTGAAGGATGTTTTGATTTTTAGTTGATCAAAGGGTAGACTGGGTTTGGTGGCGAATTTTATTTCTTTTTCCTGCAAGGCAGTAATCTGTGACAGGGCTATGGGATGACTAGCCGGAGTTGCTTCAGGAAGACCCGAAACGGATTCCTCTAGTTCATCCTTTTTTTTTTCCGCATCGAGTGATGCGGTCAAATAGGTCATTTGCATGAGTGCCATTTCTACAAGCAGGCGTTGATTTTTGGCGCTTTTGTAATTAACGTCTGTTTTACTTATGACGCTGAGAGCTTTCAGCAGAAAAGAAAGACTGCACTTCTGGGCCTGGACCGCATAGCGTTGTTTAAGATTTTCACTTACCTCCAGCAGGGTGATGGTTTGTGGATCGCGACTCACCAAAATGTTGCGTAAGTGTTCGCCAAGCCCCACCAAAAAATTATGACCGTCGAATCCTTTCTTCAGAATATCGTCAAAAATCATTAGGATGCCGGGAAGGTCTGCGCTCAAAAAACCATCGGTGATTTTGAAATAATAATCATAATCAAGTACGTTGAGGTTTTCAACCACTTGTTTATAGGTTAAATGGTTTCCGGTGAAGGCCACCATTTGATCAAAAATGGAGCAGGCGTCGCGCAGTCCTCCATCGGCTTTTTGCGCAATCACATGCAGGGCTTCCGGTTCATACGTTACACCTTCTTCGCCTGCCATGTAAGCCAGATGACTGCTGATGTCCTCCGTTTTGATGCGGTTAAAATTAAAAACCTGACAGCGTGAAAGTATAGTTGGGATGATCTTGTGCTTTTCGGTAGTGGCAAGAATGAATTTGGCATGCTTAGGTGGTTCTTCCAACGTTTTGAGAAAGGCATTAAACGCGGCGGTACTGAGCATGTGCACCTCATCAATGATGTACACTTTGTATTCGCCTAATTGAGGAGCAAAACGTACCTGATCAACTAGGTTGCGGATATCTTCCACGGAATTGTTGCTGGCAGCATCGAGTTCGTAAACATTCAATGATGCGCCCGAATTAAAGGATAAGCAGGATTCACAGTGGTCGCAAGCTTCGCCATTTGGAGAAATATTGAAACAATTGATGGTTTTAGCAAAAATCCTGGCACAGGTGGTCTTGCCAACCCCACGCGGACCGCAGAATAAGTAGGCCTGAGCGAGTTGTTTGGAGATGATGGCGTTTTTAAGCGTGTTCGTGATATGACTCTGTCCCACAACTGTGCTAAAGTTCTGAGGCCTGTACTTACGCGCCGATACAATAAATCCGTCCATTTATAAGTTTTAAAAATACGTTTATTGCAGGGCTTAAGAAAAAATACTTGTGATTAAAAAAGGTTAAATTATTAACTACGTGTTTATAAGTATATTAGAACCACTTACTTTTAGAATGTTGAAAATAAAGGTTCTCATAGTCCTGCTCTCAGTTCTGGCAACTCACGAGTTGTACTCGCAGCAGATCATTAGGGGCTTCGTGGTGGAGAACGACAGTGTTTCGGTGATGCCCTTTGTATACATCATTAACAAAAGTAACGGAAACGGGACCATGAGTGATAACGATGGGAAGTTCTCTTTGATTGTGCAGCCCAGAGATACTCTTATTTGTTCGTATGTGGGTTTTTTAAAGGCCTACATACCGGTTGAAACTTTAAAGCGAAATTCCAAGGGAGAGGTTAAATTAGTACTTGTGCCAATAATGATAAATTTAAATGCCGTTACCGTGACCTCGTTTAAGTTAAAGCCCTATGAGCGCGAATACATGAATAGCATTATCGAACAAAGTAAAATCAAATCCATCAGCTATTTTCAAAGTCCGTTCAGCGCCTTGTACATGCAGTACAGCAAAGAGGGAAAACAGATCCGGAAATTGGCACAAATATTTGAAGACCTGATGATTGAGGAGCAAGTGCAAAAGAAATTGAGCAGGGAAATTTTGGTGCGACTCACCGGCGACGAAAACATTGATTACATGGCCTTTCGAAAATACTGCTATTATGTAAACGATTTTTATATAATTTCTCACGATGGCATTGAATTGTATTCCAAGGTGATGGACTGTTACCACCATTGGAAAGCGGAGGGCAGACATCAGCCTCTGAAATTAAGGGAGAATGCGGAGAATTAAAAAGGATTTTCGTGAAGAGGACAGGTTTTTGAGATACTGTGCTAAAGAAAATTTTAAGTTCTCAACACATAGGCAACAGAGTAACAGAGGTACACTGAGCTTTTTGGTAAAACACGAAAGAATATTAAACGTGCCCTCATTACTATATGTCTCCGTTTAAAAAATTGATATGCTTTAAACACGGAGTAAACAGAGGGGAACAAAAACTCAAAGGCCAAAGAGTAGAGGCGAAAACAAAACAAAAGAGTTGTTCTTCTGTGTCATAATTGAATTCTCTGCGGCCCTGTATAAAAAAAGTCAGAAACCAAAGCACTCACAGAGATTTTTTGTTCTTCTCTGTGTCCCTTGTGATTTTTTCTGTGCCCTCTGTGGCTAAAAAAGAGTCAGAAACCAAAGAGTATTTCATCAATTAATATTCATTGGAAGAATTCCAAATCTCCCAACTTTTTTCAGCTTGCAAATGCAACATACTTACACCGTTTACCGAAATGGCTCCTTGTTCTTTTGCTTTTTTCAAAAACAAAGTTTCTGCCGGATTGTACACTAGATCATAGGCTAAATGAAGCGGGGTAAGGAATTCATAGGGCAGGGGAGGACATTCATTCGTTTTTGGAAATGTTCCCAAAGGCGTGGTATTCACGATTAATTTAAAAGCATTTAGGATGCGATCATTAATTTCGGCATAGGAAAATGTATTCTCTGTTTTCTTCGGCGATGAACTCACGAAATAAACTTCTACGCCCACCTTTTTAAGTGCATACGCCACCGCCTTGCTTGCGCCTCCTGTCCCCAGAATCAGCGCACGTTCGTGATTGGCGTCGAGAAACGGCTTAATACTTTGCGAAAAACCATACACGTCGGTATTGTGCCCCATGAGTTTTCTGTTTTTGAAACTGATGCAATTCACGGCGCCAATTTCCTTTGCCTCCATACTCAGCTCATCAAGGAAAGGCATAATCGTTTCCTTATAAGGAATGGTGACACTTACTCCATTCAGGTTTGGATTATTTTTTAGGAGGGGTTTAAAATCTTCAATAGTCGCTAATTCGAAGTTTTCAAAACTATGATCTTTTAATTGCAGGTCATTAAATTTTTTTTCAAAGTACGATTTTGAAAAGGAGTGACTGAGCGAGCGGCCTATTAAACCAAATTGTTTCATATATTTTGGTTTTTTTACAAACCGGTACTATTTAAAGACCTACTTCTTAAATTTGTTTTTTAATGCGTTTAAGGCGCTGGTAATGTCATTGGGATCGTATTGTTCGGCTTCCACAACTACTTTTGGTTTTGAAACTTTAATCTGCTGCGTTTCTCCTTTCATACTCAAAGCAATCCGTTTTCGTTTCGCATCTACTTCTGTCACATTCACCCAGACTTGTTGACCCACTTTTACAATTTTATTGGGATCATCTACAAATTCATCGGCCAACTGTGAAATATGTACTAATCCATCCTGATGAACTCCCACGTCCACAAAGGCTCCGAAATTGGTTACATTAGTGACAATGCCCGGTAGGCGCATGCCTTCCCGCAGATCTTTTATTTCATGAACGTGCTCATCAAAACTAAAGATCTCAAAACTTTTTCGTGGGTCATGTCCGGGTTTTTCCAACTCCGTCATGATGTCTTTGAGTGTAGGCAAACCAACCGTTTCTGTGACATAATTTGTTAAGGTAATTTTTTTGCGCAAATCTTTCTGTTCCATGAGTTCGTCAATACCACATTTTAAATCGCCGGCCATTTTTTCCACAATATGATAACTCTCGGGATGCACCGAACTCTTATCAAGAGGATGCTTGCCGTTTCGCACTTTTAGAAAACCTGCGCATTGCTCATAAACTTTTTCACCCATGCGCGGTACTTCCAACAAATGTTTGCGTGAGATAAACGCACCATGTTCGTTGCGGTACTGCACAATGTTTTGTGCCAACACTGGTCCAATGCCAGAAACATAGGATAATAATTCCTTAGAAGCTGTATTTAGTTCTACACCCACCGCGTTCACGCATGATCCCACAACTTCATCTAATTTATTTTTCAAATGCGTTTGATCCACATCGTGCTGGTACTGACCCACGCCAATAGACTTGGCATCTATTTTCACCAATTCCGCCAAAGGATCGGCCAGTCGTCGTCCAATGGACACTGCACCGCGCACCGTCACATCTTTATTTGGGAATTCTTCACGTGCCACATCGGAGGCAGAATAAACGGAAGCACCCGCTTCACTCACTACAATTACAGGAATTGATTTTGGCAACACATCAATGTTTCTTATAAACTGTTCTGTTTCACGCGAAGCAGTTCCGTTGCCAATGGCAATGGCTTCAATAGCGTGGCGTTGGCAATAGGCGAGAATCACCATTTCCGATTCGGTGACTTTGCGTTGCGGCTCATGCGGATAGATGACCGTATCTTCTAATAGTTTTCCTTCCTTGTTCAGCACCACTACTTTGCATCCTGATCTGAATCCGGGATCCAACGCCAAAATTGTTTTTTGTCCGAGTGGAGACGCCAATAATAATTCACGCAAATTATCCGCAAATACCGTGATTGCTTTCTCGTCGGCTTGTTGTTTGGTAAGCACGCGCATTTCGGCCTCTATGCCCGGTTGCAATAAACGTTTGTATCCTTCGGCAATGGCCTCCTTTACTTGATCGGCTGCAGCACCGCGACCGGTAATCATTTTGCGTTCAATCAAAGTAATCGCTTCTGCAGGATCCACGCTAATATCTAAAATCAAAATATCTTCCTTCTCGCCCCGGCGCATGGCCAGTATGCGGTGCGAAGGACAAGTCATCAGTTTTTCTTCCCATTCAAAATAATCTTCAAATTTTTCCCCGGCTTCTTCTTTACCTTTTATGAGCCTGCTCTTTATGGTAGCAGTTTTTTTAAATAATTCCCGCATCGTTTCACGCACAATAGCATCTTCACTTACGATCTCTGCAATGATGTCGCGTGCACCTTGAAGAGCCTCTCCGGCGTCGGGAACTTCTTTTTCAAGTGAAATAAATTTTTCTGCCTCTTCCTGCACGGCATTGTTTTTTTGTTCCAAAATAAAGTGAGCAAGTGGTTCCAGACCTTTTTCTTTAGCAATGGTGGCTTTGGTCCTTCGACGGGGTTTATAAGGCAAATACAAATCTTCGAGCTTACTCAAAGTTTCGGCGGCAAGAATTTGTTCGCGTAATTCCTCACTGAGTTTATTTTGTGATTCAATTGATTTTAGAATTGTTTCGCGTCTCTGCTCTAGTTGTCGCAGTCGTTCTATTTCATCGCGAATCTGCATGATCTGAACTTCGTCCAAACTCCCCGTCATTTCTTTACGGTAGCGTGAAATGAAGGGAATGGTACCACCTTCATCCAATAAATTAACAGTGGCAGTAACGTCTCTTACGGTGAGGTTTAATAATGCGGCAATCTTTATGTGGAGGCCTGATTCGTTCATAGATTTTCTTTGTTTAAAAATAGTGAGGTTTAAAGATTTATTAAGGTTGAATTTTCAACAATTGAGAAGTGTTTCAGTTTAAATTAATGAGAATACGGAGTTATATTTTTTTGTGGGCGTGCCCCCCTGAAGCAGAAAAACCGGCGTCAACATCTGAGTTGTTTTTCGCTTCAGGGGGCCGTGCTGTGTAGTTTATCCCGACGAATGGAGGGAGGCTGGGCTTCGCCTCGGCTTTCCCAAGCGAAGGGCTTGGGAAGAGCTAAACCCTTCGCATCACTCACGGGGAGGTCAGCGGTTAAAAACAGATTCTGAAAAATTTAGAAGAATAAATAGGAAGACAATTCCGGAAATCACTTGTAAATTAAAGATGCAAGGCAATTAAGCTTGTGCCGTTGGACCACCAAAATTCATGGGGAAACCCGTCTCTACATCTTTGATCTTACCATTAACTTGTTCGAACTTTTGAATGTTCTCGGCCAACGCTTTTACCAGTCGTTTGGCATGTTGCGGCGTTAGAAGGATGCGTGATTTTACACGCGCTTTGGGAACGCCCGGCATGATCTTAATAAAGTCAATCACAAATTCGCTTTGAGAGTGTGTGATGATAGCGAGGTTTGAATAAATTCCTTCGGCAATTTCTTCGCTTAATTCAATATCTAAATGAGGTTGTGCGGGTGCTTGATTATCTTCCATACTGTTGTTTTTTTATCTTTATGAACGGGTGGCGTTCAGATCTTGTTATTATTATTCTAAAGTAGGCAATAGTTTTTATTCCAAAATTTAATTTCTGTTAATTCGTCTACCAAGCTAAAAATAGGATTTCATTTGGGTGGCAATTTTGAGTGCTTCTTCTCCCGCCTTTTCAGCAAAATCCTCAGCGGAAGAAGCATAAATGATCCCTCGGCTTGAGTTGATTAGCAGACCAATATTTTTGTTTAATCCGTGTTTGCACACTTCCTGCAAGTCTCCACCTTGGGCACCAACGCCGGGCACCAGCAGAAAATGATCGGGTATAATTTTGCGAATTTTGGCAAACATAGCTGCTTGTGTGGCGCCCACCACAAACATCATGTTATTTTTTGTCCCCCAGGAGGCACAGGTTTCAATAACTTTTAAATACAATTCCTGTCCGTCCACGTTCAAGTGCTGAAAATCGGCAGAGCCTTCGTTGCTCGTCAATCCCAAAACAATGGCCCATTTATCTTCAAACTGTAAAAAGGGTTTTACGGAGTCTCTTCCCATATAGGGAGCCACTGTGATGGCATCGGCATTGAGTCGTTTAAAGGATGACTTGGCATACATAGCACTGGTATTCCCAATGTCGCCCCGTTTGGCGTCATCGATCACAAAATGTTTGGGATAATTTGTTTTGATGTAGCGTATGGTTTTTTCCAAGGCAGTTAATCCATTAAGTCCGTATGCCTCATAAAATGCCGAGTTGGGCTTATAGGCCACACATTGTTCGGCCGTGGCATCGATGATGGATTTATTAAACTCATAAATAGGAAATTCCTCTTCCATTAAATGTTTAGGAATTTTCTCTGTATCCGGATCTAATCCAACACACAAAAATGTTTTCTTCGAATAGATCTGTTTTATTAGTTCGTCGCGGGTCATACTATTTCTGCTATTTTATCTAACGCGGTTTCAATTAAATGCCTGACACTTTTTTGCGGGTCCCTGCTAAATTTCTTTTGCGCTCTGTTGGCGATCACCACGCACAGAGTTACACATCGGTGATCCAGCAATTTTGCAAGGCCGTAAAGCGCCGAAGTTTCCATTTCAAAGTTAGCAATTCGAAGCTTGCCATGTCTGAAATCTGCTAATTTTTTGTTCAGTTGGGGAATGGCAGCTTTCAAACGAATTTGTCGGCCCTGCGGAGCATAAAAGCCCGGTGCCGTGGCCGTAATTCCTAAGTGGGCAATTGGCAAAAAGTGTTCGAGAAGTTCGACGCTAGCGGCGATACAATAAGGTTTTGGGAGAGAAGGTGACCAATTCGTTTGACGTATAAATTCGGTGCTGATGGCTTTTTCTTCTATTTTCTCAAGACCCGCATAAAAATGCAAAAGGCCATCCATTCCAATGCCGTGACTGCTGAGCACCAATGAATCCACCTCCAAATCGGGCTGCAGAGCGCCACTGGTGCCAAGTCGGATGAGGTTGAGCCGGCGTCTTGTTTTTCTTAATTCTCTTTTATGGGGGTCGATGTTTACGGCGGCATCGAGTTCGTTGAGTACAATATCGATGTTATCGGTTCCAATGCCGGTGCTGAGCACGGTAATTCGTTTTCCTTTATATGTTCCTGTATGGGTGATAAATTCGCGGTGTTGGGTCTTAAAATCGATTTTATCAAAGTAATTTGAAACTTCAGTTACCCGGTTTTGGTCACCCACCAAAAGCACGGTATCGGCAATATCCGAATTCAGTATATTGAGGTGGTAAACCCTGTGATCGGGAGTAAGAATTAATTCGGATTCGGTGAAGTGTGCCATGGAGGAATTGGACGATAAATATAAACATATCTGTTGTACCCTCAACTGTTACTTGAAAACATGGATCAATCGGAATTGTTGGCGAAATGCATTTTATTTAAACCATAGATTTTTTTTATAAATGGAAACAACTAGTTTGCTGCGTGAGCGATTGTAGTGGAAAGCCCACAGCCACGCCTGTCTCTTTGCGTGGCGAGGACTTGGAACGGAAAGCGCGACCCCTGAAGCAGAAAAACCGGGAATT
>JAQSCW010000021.1 GCA_029945625.1 bacterium | reverse complement strand
GCAAAAGGACCAACGTTTGAAATGGAAGAATACTGCCATTGGTAAGTAATACCCAATGAAGGTGAAAGTGCACCAATAATCATTCCGGCATCTTCACCCGGACACAATGACCAGGTTGGACCGGCAATTGAATTGGAAGGCATAGCTCCTGAGCAGCCGGGTGATAAAAACTCAAGTGCTCCAATATCAGGTGCGCTTGAACTTCTTACAGCTCCCATTTGGTCAAACACTAAGCCCAATGGACTTGCATAATTATCCATTAACACATTGGTTGGATGTAAATCAGTTGCCGAAACGTACATAGGATCGATGGAAATATCAGTTCCTGCACCTAGAGCTGTGTTCCAAGCTGGAAGGGTAGCATAGGGAGTTCCATAATAACCAATGTTATTAACACCGGAACCGGCAACCATGATGATGTCGTTTCTGTCTACAAAAATATTTCCTGTCAAGGCAATATATAAACCATATCTGTTGCTACCTGAACCACCTCTGCGGCAGGTAATGATGTTGTTGGTTACGCTGTTGTTATAACTTGCAGCACCGTAACAATACATTCCCCAAATGGTGCCGGCGCTTGTAGAACCTGCCCAGTCAAGATCAATGGTATTGTTATAATAATCACTGTTAGAGTAATAGTTATACCAACCATAAATGGTACCATTGTTCTTAATATCCGTAAGGATGTTGTTTCTGTATTGCCCACGAACACCACCCGGTGTATTGGTATAATACGTGTAAAAACCATAACAAGCATTGGGATTACCCTGAAGAGCCGGAGTATTAAATAATTTCCACACGACATTACCCTCAACCAAGGCCCCATTTAGCCAGTATCCCAAAATACCATAACAAGTAGTGCTGGTAGTTCTGGTCAAACGATCAATTGTATTATTTCTAACCGTAATAAAATTTTGGTAAGGATAATACATACCGTACACATAAAAGTCAGTGATACGGCAATTAAGAATACTGTTGTTAGTTTGGTAAGGTGAACCTGTTAAACCATACATCACAATACCATAATACCCGTTTGCCATAGTACAAGAGTTAACTGTATTAAAGTTACCACTGTTTGTACCACCACTTGTAGGACTGGTTGGTGATGAGGTTAATTGCCAAGGGCATTGAATGCTGCTGGTTCCGTTAAGTGGAGCAGTGAACACACAATTGTTGAAGGTGTTGCGGTCTGCGCCATTTGTTAAAACAACCACCATGGCGTAGGTAGTTCCCTGACCCTCTACGTTCAAATTATTAAAGGTCATAAAATCAGCACCGTTTAACAACAAGGTATGAGGAGCTCCTGAACTCGTGGAATTAAACACCAACAGGTTTCCATTACCATTGATTACGATCTTATTGGTACCGGAAGTACCTGTGATGGCATTGAAAGCAGGCTGCTCAACATAAGGGCCTGACAGCGTGATCACATTCACGGTAACCGGGCCCGACACACCATTGGTGTTGAGGGCAGTTGCCAGTGCCGTGAAGGTTTGAAAATTAGTTCCAGCTGTAGCTGCACCACTGTTTATGGTATATAAACCACTCAGCGGCTGCGCCCCCACTTGCATCGCCACTATGAGGAAGAGCGCCGCAAACATTCTGATTTTTTTGTAAGTTTTTTTCATTGTTTTTGATGATTAGATTGTTATAAGGCGAATTTAGAGATTAAATTTTAATTAATTAACACGAAATGCAAAAAAAATTGAAATTTAACACTAATGTCATTTTTTTATTAAAAAGAATTGTTATAAATAAAAAAAACCAGCCTAAATTCAGGCTGGTTTTTTTTTTAAAAATTAGAATTACTGTTTCACTACTTTAAGTGTTTGACTGCTCGATTCGGAAGTTATTTTGGCATAATAAATACCACTTGCAAGATGTGAGAGATCAACCACCATGTGCGTACCAGTGCCGCTTACAGCGGATATGATTCGTCCGGTTATATCTGATATTTCTACCAACACAATTGGTTTTGAAAACTCAACGGTGAATGCGGAAGTAGTTGGATTCGGATATAATTTGAAGTTCTCCACGGCTCCCAAATTTGAGATGAGTCCGGTACACGTGGCCACATTTTGATTCACTGTAGCTTTGTTTGAACAACCATTTGTTCCCACCCCAGTAACGGTATAAGTACTGTTGGTGGTTGGATTAACAATCACCGACGTTCCCGATAGTAAAATGGGCGATGAACTCGAAAACCAGGTATAAGTTACGCCGCCACCGCCTGTTAAGGTTACAGGCTCACCCGGGCAGGACTCATTGAGATTACTGCTCACAGCAGTAATAGATGGCAGTGTTTTTAAGGTAACCACTTGTGAACTGCTGCTGCTACAACCGTTTGCGTTGGTTCCAATTACAGAGTAAGAAGTAGTGGTTAATGGACTCGCTGTTAACATGCCTCCCACTGATCCATTACTCCAGGCATAGGATAAACCACCATACGCAACCAGGTGAACCGCTTCGCCGGGACAAATACTGGTATTATCAGCAACGATAAATACAGTGGGTGAAGGATTAACATTAATAAGTTGTGTAAGTGTTTGTGAACAGCCGGTTACCGTATTCGTACAAACTACCGTGTAAGCAGTAGTTACCAGCGGAGAAACCACAATGTTTGAGCTCGTAGATCCATTGTCCCATAGATACGCGCTTGCTCCTGTTGCATTAAGATTCACTTGATCGTTTGCACAAATGGTAGTTGAACTCGCGTTTAAAGTCACAGTGGGGCTGTTTCCGGATGCCGGCGTACAAGGGATGGTAACTGAAATATCATCAAACGATAAATACAAAGCACTTCCGCTCGCACTGGTGGCTTTTATAACCATGTAGTATAAGCCGGAACTAGGCACTACAAAAGTTCCTGAAAGCAAATTATAAGGACCACTAATGGCAGGACCGGTGGAGGCCACTTGCACCAAACCTGTGGTTGATTGATTGGGGCCAATTAATATACTCAAATTGGTCCAATTGCTATACCCGAAGTACTCGGTAGCATAATACAGGGCCGCAGAATAGGTAATTCCCGGATCCATCTGGATGCCGTTGGTAAATACATAATTGTTAGCAGATGGTTGCCCGAAAGTGGCGTAATTATTTCCGGTTCGCGGCAGTCTGTTATTACTTTGTGAAGAGGTATACGTTTTTACAGAAGTCCCTTGATTGGCCGCGTACCATGAACAATTCGGTAAACGGTCATTTACGGTTACCCCTTCAAATCCTTCAAAATAGGGCACATTGCTGGTTGTTGAACCTTGCACCAAAATCTGCTGCCCAACTGTTGACGAACTCTGGTTGCTGTTAGAGCAAGTTACTACGGCCTGAAACCAAGTGGTGATACCAAGAGTTGGTGTAAACAAAATATTATTGGTAGCATTGGCAACGGGACTAAATGGCCCCACCGGCGATACCGTAGAAGATTGCCATTGGTAAGAAAGGCCACCCAATGAATAAGAATAGGCAAGCCCAAGTGTTGCATTGTTACTCGGGCAAAGTGAAATTGGCGCGGCAATAATCGTATTGGTAAGAGGTACACCGGCACATGGGGCAGAAAAACAAGGACCCGAATACGTCACTCCTAAATTAAATCCATTGTAAACAACCGAGCCATCGGAGGTAAACTGGATCGTGAGCGTTTGCCCCGGAGCGCCAGTAAAAGTCATTGCTAAATTTTGTCCGTTGTAAGAAGCTAACAATGCACCCCCTGTTCCAACACCGTTAAAAATGCGGATATAATCAAAACCTGCTTCTGTGGAATAAGTTCCCACAATTGAAATGACTGCATTAAACCCCGCATCCAATACCACAAATCCGTTGGCGTTGTTCGCGTATTGCCCGGTTGAGCCGTTGTGTGCCTGCACGTTCACGTTCGATCCGCAAGGAACAGACAGTGAGCCCGAAAAAGGAATCAGCACATTTTGAGAACGGACAGAAAGCCCAAAAGAAAACATCACCAAGAAAAAGAATACAATTTTTCTTCCCGAATGAGCTTTAATGAATTTCGTAAATTTTTTCATGTCTTTGTGTGTTAAATTTTAAAATTAGTGATTTTAGTCTTGGACGAATGTATTAAAATTATAATTGGTATCAATATTTATTTCATTTTTAACAGTTGTTTGATTTCTGTTAAAAAAACGCGTGGAAACATAGCCCTTGTTAACAACCGGTTAATTTTGATTAAAAATTCGATATCAAGCGGAAATTTGAGAAGAAATTTTTTGGTCTAGCCCTCTACTCTAATTATAGACATGAACAAAAAAAACCTCCACCCTTTTTTAAGGATGGAGGTTTTTTATGAATTGGTCTTTTGGTTATTGTTTCACCACTTTAACGATCTCAACCAGGTTACCGGAATTGATCTTAGCATAATAAATGCCATTTGCCAATGAGGTGATATCAACTGCTAATTTATCGCTGCTGCCGGTAAGAACCAATACCACACGACCTGTAACATCTGATACTTCTACCGAATTAACAGTGCTTGCAGATTCAACTGTAAACATTGCTTGAGCAGGATTTGGATATAATTTGATACCGGATACGCCGGAAGTGTTTTTTACCAAACCTAAACAAGGTTGTACTCCTTGGTTAACGGTGGCTTTATTAGTACAGCCATTTGCACCAACACCTACAACCGTAAAGGTCGTACTTGTATTAGGATATACCACTGCAGGGCTTCCACTGTATAACACTGAACTTGAACTTGAATACCATGTGTAACTTACACCACCGTTACCGGTTAACGTTACCGGCTCACCACTGCAAATATCGCTGAGATTGCTGCTGATGGCAGTAATTGACGGCGGCGTTTTTACAGTTACTAATTGTGCGCTGGTTGCACTGCATCCAAATGCATTTGTACCAATTACAGAATACGTGGTGCTGGCTGAAGGAGAAATGCTCAACAAACTTCCAACACTACCATTGCTCCACGCATAACTTAAAGCACCGTAGCCTTGTAAGTGAACAAGTTCGCCCGGACAAATTGCAGGAGTATTGGCAACGATAAATACAGTTGGAGACGGATTAACGGTAATTAACTGACTAAGAGTTTGTGAACACCCTGTAAGCAAATTTGTACCCACAACGGTATACGTTGTATTAACAAGCGGACTCACTACGATGTTGGCAGCAGTAGCTCCGTTACTCCAAAGGTAAGCGCCTGCGCCTGTTGCATTTAAATTCAACTGGTCGTTCGCACAAATTGTATTTGTGCTTGCATTAAGTGTAACTGTTGGGCTATTGCCGGATGCAGGTGTACAAGGGATCGTTACAGAAAGATCATCGAACGACAGATACAAAGCACTTCCGCTTGCCGCTGTTGCTTTTAGAGCAATGTAATAAAGCCCTGAACTTGAAACCGTAAACGTATTTCCGAGTAATTTATAAGGGCCGCTGATGGCAGGACTAACAGAAGCTATCTGCACGAGTCCGCCCGGCGTTTGGCTCGTACCTAACATGATGCTCAGATTCGACCAGTTATTATATCCAAAATACTCGGTTGCAAACATAACTGATGCTGAATAGGTAATTCCCGGATCCAATTGGATGCCGTTTGAGTAAACAATATTATTGGCGGAAGGCAAAGAGAAACCTCCAAACCTAGTGCCGCTATATGGTACTCTGTTGTTTGAATTGGCAGCCGTGTAAGTTTTTACGGTACTGCCCAGGTTATTCGCCCACCATGAACAATTTGGAAGCCTATCCGGGCCTTGAATACCTTCGAAATCTTCCAGATAAGGCACAGAGTTAGTAGTGGTACCTGCTACATAAAATTGAGAAGAAGAAGAGGTAAATGTTCCCCCTGAATTAGTACAGGTAGCAACTACCTGAAACCAGGTGGTAACACCCAATGTTGGTAATGGCGCTGCATACAGTGTTGAACCCGGAATTGGCGTGAAAGGACCCACCGGCGAAACGGTAGAGGATTGCCATTGGTAAGCGATACCTCCTACTGTGTACTGATTTGCCAAGGTTAAGTTCGGATTTACCAAACCAGGGCAAGTAGAATACGAAGTAGGGAGAATGGTATTGGTGCCCGGAGTTCCGGTACAAGGCGTATTAGAGATAATGTTCACATTATAGTCTTCTACTTCACCCCAGGTAAAGTTAGTACATGGACCACCAACGGAACCTTCTACCAGTGTAACACGCATACGCGTGGTACCAAAAGAAGCGCTAAAAGGAACGGTGATGGTGCCGGTGAAAACGGTTCCTGCAACCGCGAATGTGCCGGCTGCCGTCCAGATTTGTTCACCCACACCGGTAAATAATCCATCTTGGTTATAGTCGATCCACACATAAATGGTTCCGCTGTAGGCGAATCCACTGCATTGACCACCAGTTACCGAGATGGTGTATACATTTCCTACAATTAAATTAGGTGCCGTAATTCCTGTATAATTTTGGTACAGAAATGCAAGGGAGCCGGGCCCGCCCAAAGCACCACAAACACTTGAATTGGTTAACGTCCCAATAGACACGTTAAAAATCTCGTCATCATTTGTGGACGTAGCTTGTTGGGGACAATAGGTTGGTTGAGCGATTGCTTTTATGCTCAATAAGCAAGAAAACAACAGCACCAATTTTAGGGACTTGTAAAGTTTTTTCATGTTTTGATTTGTTTAAGTTATAAGCAAATGTATTAAATTTTTTATATAACTAACAAAATTTAGCAAATTACATGTTATCAAAACAGGGATTTAACAGTGTATAAAAACTTGAGCGGGTGATTAGCTTGGTTTTTTACAAAAAAACACCCTTGATAAAGAGGCGTAAGGTATTCAAATAGCGGTGAAAAAAGAATAGTGATTTTGCAGTTACTGCATGGCCTTTTTCGCCATCCTATTTCCCGAAAAGAATGAAACTTGAAGGGCGGAAATCTTTTTTTTAGAAATACAAATTTAGTCGTAAGGAAGCAGAAGCACCGCCGAGGATACTGGCATTGTCGGTGTCAATACGTGTGGCATTTTCGTTTCCACCATCAAGCGTGGTGCGTTTTACCGAGGGTGCTGTATTGCCCTGAATATTGGAGGCCCCAATCGACTCAAGTGTGGTGGTTGTTTTTCCGGACGTGGTGATTGCAGCTCCCCAGCCAAATTCGCCCCCGATACTCATTTTTGGAAGCACAAAAAATTCGGCACCAATAAACACGCGTGCACCAATGGAAAGACCAACTCCGTTTTTACGTTCTATGACGCGGGCCGCCCCCTGAACTCCCTGTATTTTTGGAAGGGTATCAATATTATTTGCATAACCAAATTGTTTACTTGACATGGCGTCATCCACTGTAATGGTTACCGGATTGGAAGGATTTGCATTTAAGGCATTACCATAAGTAAACTTGTCATTTAAGGTGGACAGGTAAACGCCGCCTTCTACGCCATAAATCCCTTGCAAACGGGTGTTACCCCTACGTTTCTCGACCCCAAAACTGAGTCCGAATGCGGTGGCATTTCTGCTCCAAGTATTTTGTTTGGTAGGTTGCGCCGCAGGATAGGCCACCACGGTACTGGTGGCCGCCAAACGGTCGATTACGCGTTCGTTGGTGGTCCAGTTATTAATGCCAATGCGTGCACTCACCCTATAAGCAGTTGTGGCGTCTTTAAAATACTTTCCGGTGATGGCCTGCGAACTGGAAACAAAATTAAAAGTGGCATCTTTTATGAGTCTGGTGGCATCAATGCCAATGGCCCAATTTTTAGCCTGAGGCAAAATAGGTTCTCCATTTTTGGAGGTAAGGTCCTGAGAGAACACCACACTTGTGTGAATCAAAAATAGAACTGAAATTAGTTTTTTCATAGAATGATGTGTGAAAAGTTTAGCATTAAAATAAAACGTTGGTAGAAAAAAAATATCTTTAAGTAGCTAACGCAAGAATATGAAATTTAGTGCATGTAGAAAAAAAAATGTGCCGATTTATTTGCCGGCCTTATGTTGAAGCAGGGGGACGAATTTGAAATTCCCGAGTACTTTTCGATCGAATGTACTGGCGGAACTTTTTTTTAACCACACCATTTCCTGCACTTCTCCTTCACCGAGGGGAATTATGATATTTCCGCCCACCTTGAGTTGGACCAACAGATCGTTTGGGATATAAGGAGCGGCAGCGGTGACAATGATCTTGTCGAAAGGTGCGAACTGAGGAAGACCCTTATAGCCGTCGCCATAAATCAATTTGGCCGATCGGTACCCAATAGAAGGAAGGAATAATTTGGTGAGGTCAAACAATTCTCTTTGACGCTCGATGCTGTATACTTTGGCGCCCATTTCGAGGAGCACCGCTGTTTGGTAACCACAACCTGTACCTATTTCAAGTACCTTTTCACCGGGAATTATGCTCAATTGCTCGGTTTGAAACGCCACCGTATAAGGTTGGGAAATAGTTTGTCCGGCTCCAATGGGTAAAGCCTTGTCACTATACGCATGATCAAGCAATGCCGGTCGACCGGTACTGGCGTCAAAAAAAAGATGGCGGGGTATTTTTTCAATGGCAGCCAGCACTTTGTCGCTTTTTATCCCTTTTAATTTTAGTTGTTCCACCAAACGTTTGCGTTTGCCATGAAACAGGTATTCATCTTCTTTTGAAACGTTATGAAGCACGGGAAAAAAGTATTGAAGGATAAAGATATTTAGATATGAAAGAGGAAGCTTTAAAATAAAATATAATTACGAACACTCTTCTTTTAATCGCGTAAAAAAGGATAGGAAATAAGGCCGAAGCGGGCAAAAGAAAACGGAAAGTTTGAGATTTCAGTATGCAGGCATTGCCATCAGGCACGCTAATGAGAATTACGATTTACGCCCTATTGACTTGATTGGTACCTTAAAAACTTCGACAAAAAATGTATACGCACTGTTTAAATGCGGTTTAAAACACGTAGTTTTGCCGAAATTATGATTACTGAGATTTCACTGGTAGGTTTGGGCTACATCGGAAAGATACACCTTAAACTTCTGAAGGAGAACCCAAACTGGAAACTGGTGGGTTTGTACGATATAAATAAAGAACTTACTCATACTTTGGCCGAGCAGTATTCAGTGAAAGCCTTTAACAGTTTGCAAGAGGCCATTGATGGTTCAGAAGCGGTAGACATAGCTACTCCCAGCAGCACCCATTATGGAATTGCACGGGAATGCATCATAAAAGGAAAACACGTGTTTATTGAAAAACCGGTAACCTCTGATTTGAAGGAGGCCAAACAACTTGAAAATTTGATAAAGGAAGCCGGCGTGGTTTGCCAGGTAGGGCATGTGGAACGGTTCAACCCCGCGTTCATTGCCTCGCTACCTTATTTGGCAAATCCGGTATTTATAGAAGTACACCGTTTGGCCCAATACAATGTGAGGGGTACTGATGTATCGGTGGTGCTGGACCTGATGATGCATGACATTGACCTGATTTTGAGTATTGTAAAATCGAATGTGAAAAAAATCCACGCTTCAGGAGCCTGCTTAATCAGCTCCACTTCCGACTTGGTAAACGCGCGGGTTGAGTTTGAGAACGGCTGTGTAGCTAATATTACCACCAACAGGATGGCCCTAAAAAATAGTCGCAAATTCAGGGTATTTACAAAAAACAATCTGGTGAGTATTAACCTGTTGGATCGAACTACCGAAGTGGTGCGCATAAAAACTGCCGACCTAAACAGCAAAAACATGCTGGTAGATCCGGGCAACGGACAAGCAAAAAAAGAGATTATTTTCGAGCACCCAATAATTTTACCAACAAATGCAATAAACGATGAATTGAATACGTTCCACAGTAGCGTAAACTCGAATAAGGCCATCAGAGTGGGCATTGAAGATGCCATCCGGACACTGGAAATCGCTTTTGAGATTGAAGAAAAACTCAGGAATTAGGTTCCTGCAAGTTGAATCAATCGGTTTTATTTGAGTATTTTTGGCCCCGCGCAAAACAGATTTATGGTGATCGTATGAGATTATTTCTACTTTTTGGTGTTGGGTTTAGCCTGTTTCTGCTCGGTTCGTGCAAAAAATATCAGCCGGCCGATCCTGCATTTTTCATGAGGGCAAATAAGATCAGCATAACTCCTACCGACAAACAAGGCTCAGGAAGTCATAAAATCACCGACTTGTGGTTATATGTTAACGGGCAGTTTCAGGGGTGTTACCCGGTTGGAAATCTGATGCCCATTGTGAGCAAAAATGAAAAAGTGACCATCGACATTCTTCCGGGCATCAAAAACAACGGTATTTCCGATACACGGATCTTTTACCCCATGTACACCAAACTGGAATTCGATACAACAGTGGCAAGTGGCACTACCTTAGAGCGCGCCTTCACGTTTCAATATAAAACCAGCACCATCTTCCCCCTAATTGAAGGATTTGAGGGAGGTGCCAACGGATTTAATTTTGTGGCCGCTAACTCCGATACTATTTTTCATGTGGCTTCGCCGGAAGATTCTTACGAGGGCAATTGTATTGAAATGGGACTCTCGGGCAGGAGCTTGGTTGGCAAAATAGAGTCGTCAATTGCTTATGCACTACCTCATGGTACGTCCGACGTGTATTTAGAGCTCAACTATAAATGCAGCGCGGAAATTCAAGTGGGTGTGATTGGCGATGACTTGCGGGATAATACTGCGCTTCTTATTGGTCCTAAAAGTGAGTGGAATAAAATCTATGTACAACTTGCCACGGTGTTAAATTCCCCGCCCCTATCCAACAAATACAAGATCTTTTTTAAGTTGCTGAATAAAGATGTTGCAGAACCCCGCATGTTTTTAGATAATATTAAATTAGTGTATCTGCCGTGAGTAGAAATTTAAGAACCCTATATTATATTCTCGCAGACTTTCTTTCTGCAGGCTTGGCTTGGACGATATTCAACTATTATCGGAAAACGCAGGTAGATGCGTTAAGAACAGGTGAAGTGCCGGGTGTTATTTTCGACAACCAATATTTTGTGAGCATCATCGTATTGCCAGTTGTATGGGTGCTGGTGTATTATTTGTCGGGTTCATACAACAACGTATTACGTAAATCGCGGATCAATGAATTTGTTCAGGTACTCGCCACCTCCGTTATTGGTGTAACAGTTTTGTTCTTTGTTTTATTGCTTGATGATTCGGTGGTATCTTACCGACTGTATTACAAACTGTATTTTGTATTGTTTGCTTCGCATTTTTTACTTACCGCAACTTTTCGACTGCTTCTTTCTACTACCACTAACCGTAAAATTCACCGAAGGGAATTTGGTTTTAAAACAATTATCATTGGCAGTAACGAGCGGGCCTTAAAAATGTTTCGAGAAATAAAAGCGCTTAAATACGGAATTGGAAATGACTTTGTGGGATTTGTGCACATTGAAGGGAAAAATGGGTATTCGGAAGAACTTAAAAAAGAGCTGCCACACCTGGGTGAATACCACGAAATTAAAACCATCATCGAAAAGTACGAGATTGAAGAAGTGATTATTGCGCTTGAAAGTTGGGAACATGAATACATAAAAAATATTGTAAATGACCTGGGAGATCTAGGTGTCATCATCAAGATTATTCCCGATATCTATGACATTTTAAGCGGTCATGTTAAAATGACCAGTATATTGGGAACACCTCTTATTGAGATCAAAGATCAAATCATACCCGAATGGCAAATATCGATGAAGCGTTTTATTGATGTGAGTGTTTCCATTGTAGTGTTGATCTGCTTCAGCTGGCTGTATCTGCTGCTTGGATTTATTGTACGACTGGGTTCGAGGGGACCCATGTTTTTCAAGCAGGAGCGGATTGGGGTGCACGGTAAACCTTTTAATATATACAAATACCGAACCATGACGGTGGATGCCGAGAAAGACGGGCCTTCGCTTTCAAGTGTATCTGATCCGCGGGTGACGCCATTTGGCAGAATTTTAAGAAAAGTTCGTCTGGATGAAATGCCACAATTTTACAATGTAATTAAAGGCGATATGAGTTTGGTGGGACCGCGACCGGAACGCAAATTCTACATCGACCGCATTGTTTTAAAAGCACCTCACTACAAACACCTTCATAAGATCCGTCCCGGAATTACCAGTTGGGGGCAAGTAAAATACGGCTATGCCGAAAATGTGGAAGAGATGATTGACCGCTTAAAATTTGATATTCTTTATGTGGAGAATATGAGTTTGCTGCTGGATTTTAAAATATTGGTACACACCATCCTCATTGTACTGCAGGGAAGAGGGAAATAGAAACCGGGTGCCAATAGAGTGATCCTCTGAAATTATAAATTATGAATTTTAAATTAAGAATTAAAAAGTAAGAATTTGGGTTAAAATTCACCTTACAAAAAAGCCAAATTAATCGCAAAATCTTATATTTATATTCTATGATTCGATCAATTCGTAATTTTTTATCGCTCATCAAATTCAGTCATACCGTGTTTGCCCTGCCTTTTGCCTTAATAGGTTTTTCGCTGGGTTTGCAATCAGGGAAAGGAGGATTTAGCTGGGAAAAATTGATTTTTGTGACCTTGTGTATGGTTTTTGCCCGCAGTGCTGCCATGGCATTTAACCGCCTCATCGATCGCCGTTTTGATGCCAAAAATCCAAGAACCCAACAACGCGAAATTCCGGCGGGTGTTATTTCTGCCCATGCGGCTCTTACCTTGGTGATTCTGTCGTCGCTGGCATTTGTGTTATGCGCATATTTCCTCAACGCGCTTTGTTTTTATTTGTCGCCCGTGGCCTTACTAGTTATTTTGGGGTACAGTTTCACAAAACGTTTCACTGCTTTGTGTCATTTGGTGTTGGGTCTTGGTTTAGCACTAGCCCCCATTGGGGCATATATAGCGGTTACTGAAGAATTCGCTCTTCTTCCTATTCTCTTCAGCGTTCTCGTGTTTTTTTGGGTGAGTGGATTTGATATTATTTATGCCTTACAAGATGATGAGTTTGACAAAAGTCAAGAATTAAAGTCGATTCCTGTTTATTTAGGAAGAACGAACGCGCTTCGTCTGTCGGAAGTTTTTCACGTTTTAGTTGTCTGTATGGTCGTCCTTGCTTATGTTTCAGGAACTTTTGGTTGGATGTACCTCATGGGTGCGGTATTTTTTACTGCTCTCTTAATTTACCAGCACCGTTTGGTGAAACCCAACGACCTAAGTAAGGTGACCCTTGCATTTGGCACCACCAATGGAGTAGCCAGCGTGGTGTTTTGTGTATTTGTATGTGGAGATATTTTTCTATTACACTAAGGTAGCAAGCTTCAGACTCGCCTACCTTAAGGGTCAATGCAAATTTCAACCAGATTCAACTCTGCACTTAGCGCTTAGAACTAAATTTCAAACCAATAGTCCCGGTTAGTTGCGCTGTTGAAAAATGATGATTTGCAACCCCGTTCCCTCTGCCCAGTACAAAACAGTTTACGTAATCCGCGTAGGAGGCCTTGCCTACAAATTCAAAAAATCCGTTGCGTAGAAATTCCACACGCATCCCGGTTTCAACACCCACAATCCATCCTGCCAATTTCCAATTATTATTTAAGCGTTGTCCAAACAAGGTACAATCGGTACGCGGCACCACAAAACCTGCTCCGGGTTTAAGCACCCACGATACATTGAGGTTTTTATTGGGATGCAGAAGTGACCAACGGCGTACCATGTTGAACATCCAAAAATTGGCACCATCGGTATGTTCAAAATGAAGGAAAGTTAACGGATCTAAAATAGTATCGTTGTTTACCCAATTGTCGTTGAACTGGCCTTGCACCCGCACTTTTTGGTAATCATCTACCACGTATTTGGTGTGATCGTAATTTAATTCAAATCCCCATTTGCTGTTGAAGGAATACCCGATTCTGAAAACAAATTGCGGAATGGTCACATTCACCACATCTCTAATTTTATTAAAATCAGGGCGGTCGCGGGCCGTTACATCGTAAATTGTGAAATCATAATTATCGTATCTTCCCGTAGCGGGGTTATATTTATTGGAGTGATTTTCGAAATGGATTGAACTTTTGCTGTACACGGCGTGCGTATACCCCCAGGTTACATAAAAGTGCTTTTTGAATTTAAGACTGTCTAAATTCTGAGAGTGACCGTACATGATCCAACCTGAAAATGCCAGTAGTAAAATAAGATGCCGCATGCCTAATTTCGTTTTTTCGTGGCACGAATGTAGCGAATATTTTCTTCCACACGAATGCTTACTTCCACAAAAGGTCCTTCCACAACTTCTCGCATCAAAGATGGCCATTCAACGAAACAGTAATTTCCCGAATTCAGGTACTCTTCTACGCCGAGGTCCAACAGTTCTTCCGTCAAGTTCAGGCGATATAGATCAATATGGTAGATCTTTTCATTGGCAAACTTGTATTCGTTGATAATGGAATAGGTTGGACTACTAAAGTTATCGTTGCTGCCCAATGCGACACAAAGTGCTTTAATTAAAGTAGTCTTGCCCGCACCCATGGGTGCCTCAAACAACAGAGTACGTGTTGAACCCGCAAAATTGAGAAGAGATGCGGCGGCCTCGGGCAATTCTTCAGGCGATTGAAGGACAAGCTGTAAGTCAGAATTCATACGGTACGAAGGTCGAAAATTTAACCCAAAGCACCACCATTATTAAAATTATTTAGGGCTTAAAACGATATAAGGAATAATTATTTCTTCGAGGCTCACGCCCCCGTGTTGAAAGGTGTTTTTATAATAATTGACATAATAATTAAAATTGTTGGGATAGGCGAAAAAACGGTCTTCGCGGGCAAACACAAAGCGGGTGCTTGGATGTTGAATAGGCAGGAATGCTTCTGCGGGATTCTTAATCTCAAACACTTCTTTGGAATTATAATCCAAGGCCTTACCTTGTTTATACCGAAGGTTGGAATTTACATTCTTATCGCCAAGGATCTTGGTGGGTTCCTTAACGTGAACGGTTCCGTGATCGGTGGTGATGATGATCTTTACTTTTTTTGCACTCAGCTGTTTAATGATGTCGAACAAGGGTGAATGTTCAAACCAGCTATAGGTGATGCTGCGGTATGCCGACTCATTTTCGGCCAGTTCGCGAATCACTTCCATTTCGGTACGGGCATGACTAAGCATATCTACAAAATTATACACAATCACATTGAGTTTATTTTGAAGGAGGTTGTTCACATTGTCGGCCAGTTTTTTTCCGGCGGCAAAATTGGTAATCTTGTTGTAGCTCATCTTCACATCTTTTCCGAGCCGCTTTATCTGAGCCTGCATAAAGGCCTCTTCATGTAAATTCTTGCCTCCCTCCTCTTCATCGTTCAGCCATTTATCGGGAAAACGTTTTTCGATCTCACTTGGCATGAAACCACTGAAAATGGCATTTCGGGCGTACTGTGTGGCAGTGGGTAAAATACTAAAATACGACTCTTCCGAATCCACTTTGTAATACTCTTGTAGGAGGGGCTGAATGATCTTCCATTGGTCAAATCGCAGATTATCGATGAGGATAAAGAACACCGATTCGCTCCCCTCCATTTCCTTCATAAATTTGTTCTTCACCAGTGTATGACTCATTACGGGAGGATTGGGGTCTTTGCCACTCAGCCATTTCACATAATTTTTTTCAATGAATTTGAAGAACTGGTGATTGGCATCTGCTTTTTGCATTTTAAGCACCTCGAGCATGCTTTTGTCCTGCAATTTATCCATTTCCAATTCCCAATAAATGATCTGTTTGTAAACCTCGGCCCATTCTTCCCACGTTAAATTGTCATTAATGGTCATGCCAATACGGCCAAACTCTTTGCGGTAATCGGTATTTGTTTTTTCGCTTACCAATCGTTTGTTGTCGAGTGCTTTTTTTAAAGAGAGCAGGATCTGATTCGGATTTACGGGCTTAATGAGGTAATCGGCAATCTTCCCCCCAATGGCATCGTCCATGATATGCTCTTCCTCGCTTTTAGTGATCATGATTACCGGCAATTCGGAATTGGACTGTTTGATCTTCAATAAGGTTTCAAGTCCCGATAAACCCGGCATATTTTCATCGAGCAGTACTACATTAATGGTCCGGTCTTCCCGCACAAAATCAATGGCTTCGTCACCGCTCAATGCGGTCACCACCTCGTAACCTTTGCCTTCGAGAAACAAAATGTGCGGCTTGAGCAAGGCGATCTCATCGTCGGCCCATAATATCTTTATTTTATCCATTTTGATCGTTTTAATGTCCCTAACTTCTATTGGCCTTCGGGCAAATCTCCACGAATTTACCTGTTTTGAAAATTCGGAGGAGTCTTTTTTTGTTTCTCCCTAAATGCGTTTTCAGATTATTAGCTTGTCTCTGTACAACGACCTAAAAGTATTTCTATTATGCGAAGGCCTGAACATATTAACGTATTTTAGTCTTTTGCCCAAGGAGACCAAATCAGAATCCAATTAAATCACAAATTAAATTTTTCTCCCCTATATTTGCAGCCTAAGAGCCTCTCCATTATTTTAACTCCACTAATGTCAACTAACAAACGAAAAATAATAAACGATCCTATTTACGGATTTGTGACCATTCCCAGCGAACTGGTGTTCGACCTCATCGAACATCCTATTTTTCAGCGTTTGCGCCGCATCAAACAATTGGGACTCACCAATTTGGTGTATCCCGGCGCCTTACACACCCGTTTTCACCATGCTGTTGGCGCCATGCACCTTATGCAGGAGGCAGTTTTAACACTCAAACAAAAGGATGTGGCCATCACCGACGAAGAAGAGCAGGCGGTTCTCATTGCCATTTTGCTGCACGATATAGGGCACGGCCCCTTTTCGCACGCCCTCGAACACAGTATTGTGAGAGGAATTAGCCACGAAAACATCAGCAGCCTCATTATGGATAGTTTGAATACTGAGTTTGATGGAAAACTGAGTTTAGCCATTAAGATCTTCAACAACAATTATCCAAAACTTTTTTTGCATCAATTGGTGAGCTCGCAACTCGACATGGACCGACTTGACTATTTAAAACGAGATAGTTTTTTTACGGGCGTTATTGAAGGTGTAATTAGCAGCGAACGCATCATTAAGATGTTACAGGTGGTGAACAATGAGTTGGTGGTGGAGCAAAAAGCCATTTATAGTATTGAAAAATTCCTGATCGCGCGGCGCCTCATGTACTGGCAAGTGTATCTTCATAAAACAGTATTGAGTGCCGAAACCATGCTGATGAACATTCTCACCCGCGCCAAAGAACTGGCAGCAAGGGGTGTTGAATTATTTGCCACTCCTACTCTGCAGGTTTTTTTAAAAAATGATTTCAGTAAGAAAGATTTTGAAAAAGATCCCTCATTGCTCGCGCTCTTCTCTAAATTGGACGATCATGACGTGAGTGCTTCCATAAAAGTATGGACCGATCATAAGGATCTGATCCTTTCTACGCTATCGCGGAACCTGCTCGAACGAAAACTCTTTAGAATTGAAATGCAGAACGAAGAAATTGATGAAAACTACAAACAGACGCTTATTGCAAAAGTGTGTGCGCTTTACCCCATCGACCCGAAAGACGCCCACTATTTTGTTTTTACCGACCAGGTAAATAACAGCGCTTATAATGCCAGTCAATTCAACATCAACATGCTCATGAACAATGGCAGGGTGCAGGATGTGGCCGAGGCCAGCGACCAACTCAACCTCCAGAGTTTAAGCACTACTGTTACCAAACATTTTATATGTTACCCCAAGGAATTAAAAGGCTGATTTTTGTGCTTGCATAGGCCTGAAATAAGTGATAAACTTGCACCACCAATAAACAGAAACTATGACCAACTATTTTAAGATCCTAGCCTTTACCGCCATCTTAGTGTCCTGCAAATCGGGCGACAATGAATTGGCAAAAAAGGAAACACCCGTAACCATTAAAGACACTTCAAAAATGGAACCATTTACTTATGTTGCAGAGCAGTTTGCCGATCTACGGGTGCTTCGTTATCAGGTTGCAGATTTTGACAAACTGGACCTAAGAACGAAGACACTCTTGTATTATCTTTCACAAGCTGCCCTATGTGGCCGCGACATTAATTACGATCAAAATTACAAATACAATCTAGCCGTTCGTAAAACGCTGGAGGCCATAGTGGGCGGAAATACGGTTGAACAAAACGAAGACTATGCTAAATTTTTGGTGTATGCCAAACGCGTTTGGTTTAGCAACGGAATTCACCACCATTATAATAACGATAAAATTATTCCTGACTGCTCTCAGGATTATTTCTTGTCCTTGTTGGCAAAAACAGATGAAAAAACCTTGCCCTTGCAAGCCGGTCAGAGTAAAGCAGATTTCATCAAATTCATTCTCCCCATCATTTTTGATCCAACTATTGCGGCCAAAAAAGTGAGTTTGGATTCTAAGACAGATTTGGTGAAATCATCTGCCGTCAATTTCTATGAAGGGGTAACGCAGAAGGAAGCTTCTGCATTCTATTCTGCACAGGTTGACAAAAAAAGTAAGGAACAACCCATGTATGGTTTAAACACAAAACTGCTGAAAGAAAATGGGAAACTAGTAGAAAAGGTATGGATGGTTGGCGGAATGTACACACAATCCATTGAAAAAATTGTGTACTGGTTAGAAAAAGCCGCCGGATTTGCTGAAAACCAAAATCAAAAAGCAGCACTGGATGCTTTAATTAAATTTTATAGATCCGGAAGTCTGGTGGATTTTGACCTTTACAACATTGCCTGGGTGAAAGACACAGCCAGCGCGGTAGATGTGGTAAACGGATTTATTGAAGTATATGAAGATCCATTGGGAAAAAAAGGTTCGTTTGAATCGGTTGTTTCCATTAAGGACATGGAAGCCAGCAAACGCATCGCCACCATTGGTTCACATGCCCAGTGGTTTGAAGACAACTCTCCCATTTTGCCGCAACACAAAAAGAAAAACGTAAAAGGGATTTCAGCGAAGGTGATCAATGCGGTGATGGAAAGCGGGGATGCTGCACCAAGTACGCCAATTGGAATTAATTTACCAAACAACGAATGGATTCGCGAAACACACGGCAGCAAGTCGGTGAACCTTGGAAATATTGTGGAAGCATACGATCAGGCTGCCGGTGGAACAGTTTCTAATGAATTTTATTACAACGATGAGATCCGTCACCGCATTATCAATTTTGCGCCATTGGCCGATAAGTTGCATACCGACATGCACGAAGTGATAGGACACGCCAGTGGACAAATTGAATCAGGTGTGGGTCAGCCCCACGAAACTCTTAAAAATTATGCCAGTGCCCTTGAAGAAGGCCGTGCTGATTTGGTGGCATTGTACTATTTAATGGATCCAAAATTAATTGAACTGGGTGTGATGCCAAGTTTAGATTACGGAAAAGCTGCTTACGATGAGTATATCACAAGAGGACTGATCATTCAATTGGCACGTGTTAAACCCGGCAAAGAAATTGAAGAAGCACATATGCGCAACCGCAAAATGATTGCCGCTTGGTGTTATGAAAAAGGACAAAAAGAAAATGTGATTGAGAAAAAAGTTGAAAATGGGAAGACCTATTTTCTGGTAAACGATTATACCAAATTGAGAACACTTTTTGGTGAATTACTTAAGGAACTGCAGCGCGTGAAATCGCAAGGCGATTATGAAGCGGGCATGGCTCTCATTGAAAATTACGGAGTAAAAATTGACCCTGTTTTGCATAAAGAAGTGCTGGATCGTTACGGCAAGTTGAACATTGCCCCTTACGCAGGATTTATTCAACCAAAATTGGTACCCGTGATGGAGGGTGAAAATGTGATGGATGTGAAAATTGAGTATCCGAAAGATTTTACCCAGCAAATGCTTGAATATGGAAAGGCTTACGGCCTTTTACCGGCTTATAATTGATAGGCACCTATTGACTAAGAGAAAAGGCAGATGATGGGATCGTCTGTCTTTTTCTATTTCCCTGTATCAAGGCTTCTTTTTTCGAAAGGTTTATTGCTCAAATTCTTTTTCAAATACAGCTTAACGGAACCTCTATGAAACAAGTCCTGCAAACAGCATTCTACCTTACCAATTACAACGCGTTATCCTACCGCAAGCCATCCACTCACTATGCGTGTAAAAAGGGTTCATTTGTGTTCTCTAACGTTGACGATCGATTAGCAGATGTAAACAGCGTCAATCCAATTTTTTCGGTGACGGTAAGCCTCTATACTTTGAGCTAAATAAAAATCCGAATTTATCTCTTTCTAAAAAAGATTTAGAATCGCGCTGCAAGAAACAGAGAGAAGCCGGACACGGTATATTCTATTTGTCCCGAAAATTCTTCACTAAAAGGGATTTCATTTATTCTGTACGACACTTCTGAATAACTGGCACCCAAGCCCACATTTTTGAGAATAAAATATTCTAAAGCAAAGTTATTATCAAATACATAAATTTTTATCCCTTCTACGTTGAGTCTCAGGAATTCCCAGGTATATCTAAACTGCAGTCTCTTCCAGAGATAGGCGGCACCGTGAAACCCAACGAGAGCAGCGGGCACTACTAATTGAGAATTTGAAGAGTACGACCCAAAAAGTTTGCTTTCAGCTGTAATACCGGTTTTAACGGTAAGTATGCGTAACCCGAAAGATAGGCCTGCACTCCAGGTTGGTTTTGAAAAGATAGAATAACGGTACGAGAGTCCCCAATAATTGGTGTTAAAATACATTTTTGCGTTCGCCCCGGTTGTAAAGGTGGTATCCCTAAATTTAAGGTCCCTTTCCAATGTCCACGAACGGTTTCGGTTTATGGAAAGAAAGGTGAGTGCGAAAGCAGATCGTTTGCCGGCTCTTATATAACCATCTGCCCGCCACAATTTAGGATTTTCATCAAAATTCAGACTGTTTTCGAGAGAAACCACTGTGCCGATGTGCGCTGTTTTAGAATCAAACCTTATACTGGTAGTTATTTCCGGAACATAGCCGCTGAAATACAAATATGCATGAGGTTTGAAAAGAGAATCGGCATTTTTTTGCCCCGAAGCGATAAAAATGAGACTAGAGAAAATTAATGTCAGTAAACTTTTTCGAATATAGTTCATATCATCTAAATCTATAGAGTACAAAAGTAAAATTAATCTTCGGCGAAACAGTGACAAATCTCACTTTCTCTGCTACTTTAGCACAAATCAGATGCGCCATCCTCGCTGAGCTACTTTTTCTTAAGCGGATCACAATTCTTGCAGTCGGGAAACCAGGTATCAATAAGATCAGGTAGTTTCACCAGGTGTTCATCATCGTCTTTTGCAGTAATTTCAGTAAAAAATATTTTAGTTGCTTTTGTTTGTTTATTCAGGTAAGTGACCATCTCACCCGTGAGGCGGTTACTATACCCCTGAAACTCTCGGGTTTCCTTTTTTGTTTTGACGAAAAGTTTATACGAAACAATCTTGTTATCCTTTGGATTGCCAAATCGATCTATTACCAAAAGCAAGTCTCGCGTATTATCTAATACAACTTTCGACAAATTAGATTCTTTCCTAATCTTAATGGTTTCGGTTTCCTGCGCACGGAGCAATTGTAAAGGAGCAAGTGTACCTACAAAAAAAAGGTAACAGAACAGATTTCTCACTAGTCTAAGATCTACCATTCTACTCGTCTTTAAAAAAATTAAGTTTGTGCAGATCGATCAATTGAATATCCTTATAATAGAAATTTAAAATTTCGGGGTACTTATATCCCAGCTTTACCATACGCATGGCTCCTTCCTGGCACATACCCAAACCATGGCCATATCCCTTTCCTCTAAAAATGATGCTGTCGGAGCCGATGGGACTGATATTAAAAAAAGTGGATTTTAACTGCAGATCGAGTCGTACGTTCTTTAAAGGCACTTTCGATGTGTTGCATTCGAGGTACACTTTGCGTGAATCCTGAGTAAAGTTCATGGCAGCTTCCTTCGCTTCCTTTTCATCACTGGGATAATTGTGTTTTAATTTTAAATAACTGAGCCAGTCATCGGCCAGCATGCGCCGTTCCCATCTGGCATTGGGCATTTTTAAACTAAAACTATCGGGTACACTACGAAGGTACGATGTCTTGGAACCCCAAACATCTTCGCTATTGCATGTTTCGCCTCCGCTGTTGCTGTGAAATGCGGCCACTATGAGATTTAAATTTTCATCCACCACCACCAGTCCTTTTGTTTCGGCAATAGCTTTGTAAATGCTGAGATCTCGTGGTCGCCCAAAATAAGCCTGACAGTGCACCTGATCACATAAACTAAATCCTTCGGACACGTGTTTGTTAATATGGGCAAGGGCAAAGGTGCGTGCTAAGATGGCCTGCACTTTGTAAAACTCGAGCGCCGAGCGCGAACCAGCTTCTGCTTCGGTAACTCCGGCAATGTAATTATCAAGTTCAATTTCATTGATGATACGAATGGACCCTTCTACAATGGCGAAACTTAAATTCTCCTGGTAATTTCTTAGTTTTCGATCGGGATTAATCAGTTTCACTTTAAGTTCACTGCCCTCATTCCCATAAAACTTAATGTATTTAAATGTACCGAGTACCCTTTCATTTTGTTTTACTTCAATGCTATCACCTTTCATTTCAATTCTGCAATCGATTCCCTGCTTATACAAACTACTGAAGAAATCATCTGCCATTAATTTATAACTACCGGTATAGATACTCACGTTTACCGCGCTTACTTTTAAATGAGAAAAGATGCGGATCTGAATGGTTTCCATGGGCAGGAAAAAAGAACTGAATCCCAAAAATGAAAGCAGAAGCGCTATATACACTATGACGTTCTTAAACCGACGCATGCATATTTTTTGGACCGGCATCTTCTACCAGGTGTTTGGCAATTCGCAATGAGGCGCCTACTCCTCCCAATTGTTTCTGCAATTCGGCGTATTCGGCGATCATTTCAGACCGGTAAGCAGCATCATTCAGTAATTTCATTAATTCCTCTGAAATATTTCGGGCTGTAAAATCACTTTGGATCAGTTCTTTCACAATGGGTTTGTTCATGATCAAATTCACCAAACTGATGTATTTTACATTTACCAAACGTTTCCCGATGGCAAACGAAAGGCCGCCTCCCTTATAGCACACCACCTGCGGTAATTTAAACAAAGCACTTTCGAGCGTGGAGGTTCCTGATTTAATGATCCCCGCTTTGGCGTATGTCATGAGTTCGTAAGTTTGATTAAATAGTACTTTGATATTATTTTTTTGCAGTGACGTATAATGTGAGGATGGCAAATTGGAAGAACCGGCCACCACAAATTCATATTCTTTAAAATCGTTCGTTACTTCCATCATGATGTGCAGCATACGCTCTATTTCCTGCACTCTACTGCCCGGCAGCACAGCAATGATGGGTTTCCCCGTTAATTTATTAGAGGCGATAAAATTCTCGTATGTTTTGAAGTCCGGTCTTTGTTGTTCAATAGCGTCTATAAGGGGATGGCCAACAAAATAAACTTTGTGATCGTGTTTTTGATAGAACGCTTCTTCAAAAGGCAAGATGACGAATAATTTAGTGGTGTACTGTTTGATCTGCTCTACCCTACTCTCTTTCCATGCCCAAACCGTGGGTGAAATGTAAAAATCAACTTTTATCCCAAGTTCACTTGCCCACTTGGCCATACGCAGATTAAAACCGGGGTAATCAACAAGAATAAGCAAATCGGGTTTAAATTTTAGGATCTCTTCTTTTACGATCTTAAAATTTTTGTTGATGGTTCGTATGTTCTTCAGCACATCTACAAAACCCATAAAGGCCATGTTCTTGATATGAATTCCTGCTTTTACGCCAGCCACTTGCTCCATAAGATCGCCACCGGTAAATGCGAACTCGGCCTGTGGGTCTAACTTAACAATCTCTCGCATGGCATTGCTGGCATGTAGGTCGCCACTGGCTTCTCCTGCTATTAGATAGTACTTCATCGATTAGATGTATTCAGGTTCGTAGTAATACGTGATGTAAGCCACCAGGGCCACGTAGAATAAAACACTAAACACAATGCCTTTGCTGAATTTATCGATCTTATACGATAAACCGGCGTAAAATAATAACAGATTACCAAGAGCGCAGAGTTTGATAACGTTGCTCAAGAGATTCCCCATCATCAGATACCGCACAAATCGGTACGGAAAACTGATTTGATGCTGGAAGAACAACCAGTATAACGTAAACATGATGCCCGGAAATAGCAATCCTATCAGCAGTCCGATCCAGGCCTTATCAAAGCGTTTGATCCAATTCATAGTGTTTCAAAATGTTTTAAAGTTGTTAGAACTTGATGAGCTGTAAGGTCAGACTGAGTGGGAACAACAGAAATATAACCATTTGCCAGGGCCCATTCGTCGGTATCATTCGACTCGGGTTCAAAATTCACAAATTCACCGGTAAGCCAATAATATTCTCGACCATAGGGATCTTTTCGTTCTTCAAAACGTTCCACCCAATTGGCTCTGGCTTGCCGCACCACTTTAATTCCCTTGATGTCTTCTTCTTTCAATTTCGGAATATTCACATTAAGACAAACTCCTTTTGGTAATTTATTTTTTAAACTCTCCGCTATGATGCCGGCAATGAACTTTCCTGCTTGTGCAAAATCGGCCTCTATTGAATAGTCGCACAGGCTGAATCCAATACTTGGTGTTCCTTCAAGAGCACCTTCAATAGCCGCGCTCATGGTGCCACTGTAAATGACGTTAATGGAACTGTTGCTTCCGTGATTAATGCCACTCAATACCAAATCGGGACGTTTTTTGAGAATGTGGTTCACTGCCATTTTCACGCAATCAACCGGCGTGCCACTGCAAGCGAATTCTTTTTCGGCATTGTGGTGACTTGTTTTCTGAATTCTGAGTGTTGAATTAATGGTGATTGCATGTCCCATGCCACTCTGCGGCTTATCGGGAGCCACAACAACTACCCTTCCGAATGTTGAAGCAATCTTTGCCAGATATGAAATTCCGGGTGAAAAGATTCCATCGTCGTTGGTTACGAGTATAAGTGGAAGTTCAGACATTTTAATTTTATTTAAAGCTAAGGAAAGTTAGGGTGGCGAAGGTATTTACTTACTAAACTTACTAAAGCAAGTTTGTTAATTTTATCAAATTTGGTAAATAGCTCAGCCAATTTTGTTGTGAATTGGTTGCCAACTTGAACTAATTACCAAAAAGTACCTTTGGCACCGGACAAAAAAACGTCCTCGAACATCGTGAAACGATATGGACGAACAAATGAAATGAATCGCCTTTTTAAGCAAAAAAAAACGATCACGGGGATCGTTTTTAAGAACGTGTAAAGTTAATCAGATCTTTTCAAGAGAATACTTTTTCATGAATTCCATCGTTTTGTCAACCATTTCAGAACTCCCAATAAATAAAGGAGTGCGTTGATGCAACTGGGTGATAGGAAGTTCCATGATCCGTTTACCACCTGTAGTGGCTTTGCCTCCGGCTTGTTCAATGACAAAGGCGAGGGGATTACATTCGTACAATAATCTTAATTTACCGCTGGGATTTTTTGTGGTGGTGGGATAGATGTACACACCCCCGGTGATCAAATTGCGGTGAATATCCGCCACTCCTGAACCAATGTAACGGGAAGAATAGGGTCTTGAGGTGGCGGCATCCTCTTCCTGACAATACTTTAAATATTTTTTCACGCCATCCGGAAAATGAAGGTAATTTCCTTCATTGATCGAATATGTTTTTCCGTTTTTTGGAGTTTGAATGTTTGGGTGTGACAAACAAAACTCACCAATGCTTGGATCAAGGGTAAAACCATTAGCGCCTTTGCCCGTTGTATACACCAACATACAACTTGAGCCGTAGATCACGTAACCGGCGGCTACCTGTTCGGTACCTTTTTGTAAGAAATCTTCTATAGTAGCCGGACCTTTTAAGCTCAAGCGACGGTAAATGGAAAAAATGGTTCCCACCGAAACATTTACATCAATGTTAGACGAGCCGTCAAGGGGGTCCATCGCAACCACATATTTAGCACCTTTCGACATTTCGGATTCGATTGGTATAAAGTCGTCATTCTCTTCGCTGGCAATTCCACACACTTCACCACCTGCTTTTAGGGCGGCAATAAATTGTTCGTTGGCAAAAACGTCTAGTTTTTTCACCAGTTCACCCTGAATATTGGTTTCACCTGTTTCTCCTAATATGTCAACTAATCCTGCCTTGGTCACCTCGCGGTTAACAATCTTTGCAGCTATGGCGATATCGCGTAATAGCCTCGACAATTCGCCTTTTGCATAAGGGAAATCAGCCTGTTTTTCAATTATAAATTGACCTAAAGTTGTAACGTTCATGGATCGGTTTTTTGTAACGCGAAAGTAAGAATTAAAAATGGAAAACAGGGAAAAAACTGTAAAGAAATCAGTTGGTGAAATTCTCTTTCAAAAACTCCTTCCAGTCGCTAAGATTAGCTATAACCTGAATCTGACGGTATTTAAGATGAAATTGTTCGTCGTCAATTTGTGAATTTAAGACTTTGAGCCGGTACTTATCAAAATTAGCCAAAGCAGCACGCTCCTCCGCGTTCAACTTTATGCCGCTAAATTCCTTGTCGCGCAGATCATTGATGCTCACGACGAGATTAGAGGTTTTCTTATTTAGCAATTTCGATAAGAAATCAGTTTTGCCTTCCATTATGTAAATATAAGTTTTGAGCACAGTAATCAAAGAATTTTTGACCTTTTAATACTAACAGGCTGATGTTAATTGTAATAACTTTGCAGTCAACTCAGGCCTTATGAAGTACTTCTTTTCATGTGTTTTTTTAGCCTACAGCGCGTTGGCGGCAGCACAAGCGCCCAAGCCTTCCGCTTACGAGTATCGCTGGGCCTTGCTCCATCCCTTTGCCGCTCTGGTGGTAAACAAAATCACAAAAGCCTGTGATCAAGATGCCCTTCCTAAATGGATCCAACTTGAGCTGGATAGTTTTTCAAATGGCGGAGCAGCCGATGCTTTCCGGCACGTGTTCTACATGGCAGCCTACCGGCAAAAAATAGGTGAACGTAAATTGCGAAAATTGGGACAAGCTCATGAGAAACATAATTATCACCAATTCTTGAAAGATGCCGATGAATATGGCGAAAGACCCGACAGTATTGGCAGTGTGATGGATCTGCAAAACAATGAAGTAGGATTTGAAATTGGGCGCTTATATAAAAACTTATCGCTGTTAGAATTAAGGAGAGCCGTGATCGAACAAATTAAAGCCGGCAACGCTTTTATCCTGAAACGAAATAGAAACGGTAAGTACCTCAGCTGTGAAGGAGAAGTAATTGACCTCACTAAATACAACAAGACGTGGAATATTCCGAAGTGTCTGGTTTATTCCAACTATAAAGCTGAATTCTGAAGTTGCTCAAAGGTTAATTTGCAATTGATCCACTCGTCGTCCTCCAGAGCCTTGTATCTTTTATAAAATTGGAGGGCACTGGCATTCCATTCCAATACCTGCCATTCCATGCGTCGCACCTTTTCCTTTTTAGCTACGCTCACCACTTCATTAAAAAGCAATTTCCCAAAACCTTTCCCCCGTTCTTTCTCGGTCACAATAATATCCTCTAAAAACAAACATTTACCTTTCCAAGTTGAATACTTGTAATAGTAGAGGGCCATAGCCACAATTGCATTGTCTTTCTCCAGCACAAAAAAATCAAACAGCTTGTTCTCACCAAAACCCCAGTCCATCATCTCTTCTATACTTACTTCCACTTCCCGGGGAGCGCGTTCAAAGACTGCAAGTTCCCGCACCAGTGCTAATGTAGCGGCCAGATCTTCCTTTTTTCCAATTCTAATGTTGACAGACATGCTTAGTAGTAATTAATCTATTTTGAAAATGTTTTTTTGAGAATTACCTTTTGAAGAATGCGTTTGATAATCAATTCGGCCACGACTTCTTCAAAACTTAATTCCTCGTTTTTTTTCTGATAGCTGTGTAAGGTTCCTTCACTGATATCTATTCTGTATAATAAGGAAGACAGTGACGAAGAACTACTCTTAAAGAGAGGTGCCAATTCACGGATAAGAACATCTTTGAGCTGATAAAATTCTCTGGGGAGAGTGTGAACAAACTCCGTACTCAACGCACAAGTTTCAAAATCTTTTTTTAACTGATCTGCAAAAGGAACAAACAGGTCCTCTTTTACTAATTGATCGTTAATGGAGAGTTCTTTCATTTTTGCTTTAAGAGTAAGCGTTCAACCGGCTTGTGGTTGAGAAGATGGGAATTCACAATTTCCTCCACATCTTTCTTTTGCACACCCACATAAAAAACTCCTTCGGGATATATAGCTACAGTGGGTCCAAAATCACAAATACCCATACAACCCGATCTGTTTGCTCTGACCTTAAGATCTACTTTCAAGTCTTTGATCAATTTCTTAAATTCTGCTACTAATTCCAGCCCGTGGGTTTCGCCACAGCTTAATTTTTCGCCTCCGGTGCGTTGATTCGTACAAACAAAAATATGAAGATCGTAAATCATAAACTTTATTTAATTTGGTGTGTTAGTTATAAGGTATGGCAAAGATATTAATTACAGGCGGATCTGGTTTACTGGGAAGAGCAATTTCTAGGACATTACTTGAATTGGGCCACCAACCCATGTGGCTGAGCAGAGAAGCAGGACAAAGTGGCGCGATTCTAAAATTTCGCTGGGACCCTGAAACAAATTTTATAGATCCTGCCGCCCTACAAGGTGTAGAATATGTGATTCATTTGGCCGGTGCCGGCATTGTTGACAAAGCTTGGTCGCCGGGCTACCGACAAGAGATTGTTAATTCACGGGTACGCAGCTCGCAAACACTTTATGAAGCGATCACAAAACAAGGCATTTCTATTAAAAAGCTGGTAGGAGCAAGTGCCGTGGGGTATTACGGATCGGCAGAAAGCGAACATAGTTACTCGGAAGATGATGAGGCCGGAACTGACTTTTTGGCTTCAGTTTGTAAAGAGTGGGAAAGCAGTTATAAAGTTTTTGCTCAAAGCGGTATTCAAACTGCCATTGTGCGGTTAGGAATTGTATTAGGTAAGGATGGCGGAGCTTACCCTAAACTGGCAAGAATGGCCAAGTTGGGATTGGGAACCGTTTTGGGCAAAGGCACTCAGTATTTGCCCTGGGTGCACTTAGAAGATGCGGCAGCCATTTTTGTGAAGCTCCTTTTTGATGAGACGTTGAGCGGCACCTACAATGCCGTGAGTTCAGAATGCCAGAGTAATAGAGAATTCACCCATCAACTCGCAACAAGTTTTAAACGGAAGGTCCTTCTGCCACGCATACCCGCATGGGTTTTGCGGTTGGTTCTTGGTGAAAGGGCCATCAGTCTGACGCATGGACTAAAAATAAACAATGGGAAACTAATCAGTTCCGGGTATCACTTTAAATTTGACAATCTGCCTACCTGTTTGGCAGATCTTGCACAAAACTGAGACGCGTATCAGAGTTGCCAGGTAACTTCCTTCACATCCATTTCCTTTATCAAGCCGCCACTATCCTGCAACAGCAGCAAACCTGTATCACCAATACCCAGCACCTTGAACGGAACACTAGAATCACGATAAACAAAGTTCAAAGTTTTACCGAGGCCTAACAGGTGCGTAAGATATAAGGATTTCAACTCCTCCAGTTTAGACTTCTTCAATAACAAGTAATAATGCTCGGTATGGTAACAAAGTCTTTTCAAAACCTGTTCGATGTTTATTTCTCTTTTAGCAAAGTTCTTGATGGATCCAGCTTTTGCATCGGGGAATATCAGTTGATTGAGATTGATGCCGATGCCCAATACGGAGTGACTTATGCTAGAATTAGAAAGTTTGTTTTCAATAAGAATGCCTGCCACTTTTTTTCGATTTACCAGTATGTCATTCGGCCATTTGATTTTAATGTCAAATTGGCCAGTACTTAATAATTCAGCCGTTGTGTCATAACACGCCAAAGCGGCGATCATGTATAAATAAAATTGATTTTTTAGTGCTAAAAACGAAGGTTTTAAAATGATGGATACGGTTAGATTGCTTGATGGCTCACTGTTCCATACACTTCCGCGCTGCCCCTTGCCCTGCGTTTGATGGGCCGCATGAACAACGGTGCCCTCGAGCGGGTTAACGTTCTTTAACAGGTCTATGGCATAAGAATTGGTGCTTTCTACCACAGGCAAATAAATAATGTTTTTACCAACAAATAATGTTTCCATTAGGCCAAATACTTTAAATTTGCTGTTTGGTGTAAACCTAGTAAAATAAATTAAAAGCAACGCAATCAATCTTCCATGGCCAAGAAACCGGTAAAAAAAGCAGCAACAAAAAAAGTTATCAAATCTGTTGGGAAAAAATCTGTAACTCGAAAATCATCGCCGGCGAAAAAGGCCGGTAAGCCCGGTACCAAAAAAACAGTTAAAAAACCACTTACCGATAAAGAGCTTGCATTCCGTCAGGCTAACCTGATAGAGAATACCGAGAAAAAGAAAAAACCCGCTACACGCAGGCCCAAGAAGATTGCTTCCGCAAAAGAAACCGGAAGTTTGCTGGATGCCATTGTGGAAGGAATGCAGGAACGAAAGGGAAAGAATATTTCGATTTTAGATCTCAGAGGAATAGAGAACAGGGTGACCGATTATTTTGTGATTTGCGATGCCGATAGCAATACCCACGTCAACTCCATTGCTGAAAGCGTTGAAGAAACTGCAGAAAAGTTAACCGGGGAAAGAGCTTATCACAGCGAAGGCCGACAGAACGGAGAATGGATTCTGATCGATTATATTAATATTGTGGCCCACGTGTTTCTGCGTGAGACACGCGAGCACTATAACATTGAAGGCCTTTGGGGCGATGCCGAAATAACCCAGATTACTGATTAATAACGATACACGATTTTACGATAAAAATGAGCGAAGAACAGAAACAAGAACCGGATCAACATCCTCCTGACCAACAACCCTCTTCACCACAGGAAGAGGAGCGCCGAAAACAGTTCGAACGGATGAAAGAAAAATTCGGCAAACAAAACTCTCCCTTTGGGGGAAATAAAGGCGGCGGCAGCGGCAATAATTTTTATTGGATCTATGGCGTGGTAGTAGTAGTGCTACTTTTTATCGTGTTTTATGGAAATGATTTTAATTCCCGCTTAAAAGAAGTTAGCCTGAACAAATTCTATCAGGAAATGCTGGTGCGTGGCGATGTGACCGATGTAGTCATAGTGAACAAGACCATTGCGCGGATCACAGTTAATGTGGATAGTGCAGCTACACTCGATCGTTATAAGGATCCAAAAACAGGAATCTCTTATTTCCCCGACCGGAAATTTAAAGGGCCACAGTTTTTCGTCACCATTCCATCCATCGATTATTTTTTATCGAGTATGGAAAAAGTTCAGAACGAAGCCGGTATTCCTAAGCAGCGTCAGATCTCGGCCAGAAGTATTGAAGAAACAAATTGGATGAGTGATCAATTGCCTTGGTTATTGCCTATTCTCATCATGGTGGTGATCTGGATCGTGATGATGCGCCGTATGGGCGGGGGCGGCAGTGGGGGTCCCGGACAGATATTTAATATTGGTAAATCGAAAGCTACCTTGTTTGATAAAGACACGCATGTAAATATTACCTTCAACGATGTGGCCGGCTTAGATGGCGCTAAAATGGAAGTGATGGAGATCGTTGACTTTTTGAAAAATCCGAAAAAGTACACCGACTTGGGCGCAAAAATTCCTAAAGGAGCCTTATTGGTGGGCCCTCCGGGTACCGGAAAAACCTTATTGGCCAAAGCGGTGGCCGGTGAAGCCAAAGTTCCCTTCTTTTCGTTGAGTGGATCTGATTTTGTAGAGATGTTTGTCGGTGTTGGGGCTTCACGTGTGCGTGACTTATTTCGTCAGGCCAAAGAAAAAGCACCCTGCATTATTTTTATTGATGAAATTGATGCCATTGGTCGCGCCCGCGGAAAAAGTGCCTCTGCCGGCGCCAATGATGAACGCGAAAATACGCTCAACCAATTGCTCACCGAAATGGACGGATTTGGCACCAACAGTGGTGTGATCATTCTTGCCGCCACCAATCGTGCCGATATTCTCGACCGCGCTCTAATGCGTGCAGGTCGTTTTGACCGCCAAATTTATGTGGACATGCCGGATTTAAATGAACGGAAAGATATCTTCAAAGTACATTTGAAGAAGATCAAGATTGACGAAAGTGTTGAGATTGATTTTCTTGCCAAACAAACCCCCGGATTCAGCGGCGCTGATATTGCCAATATTTGCAACGAAGCAGCACTTATTGCGGCACGTTCAAATAAAAAGGTGGTTCAGAAACAAGATTTCCTAGATGCCGTTGACCGAATTATTGCCGGTTTAGAGAAGAAAAATAAAATCATCACCCCTCAGGAGAAACGCGTGATCGCTTTTCACGAAGCAGGGCATGCTACCGTGAGTTGGATGCTGGAACACGCCAGTCCGCTTGTAAAAGTAACTATTGTACCACGCGGAAAATCGCTGGGTGCAGCTTGGTATTTACCCGAAGAAAGACAGATCACTACGCTCGACCAGATTATGGATGAGATGTGTGCCGCTTTGGGCGGAAGAGCTGCCGAAGAGATTATTTTTGGAAAAGTAAGTACAGGAGCCTTGAGTGATTTGGAGAAGATTACCAAACAGGCCTATGCATGTATTGTGTATTACGGACTCAACGATAAGATTGGAAACATCAGTTATTACGACAGTTCCGGACAAAGCGAATACAGTTTCAGTAAGCCATACAGTGAAAGCACGTCGCGTACCATTGATGAAGAGGTGAAGAAAATGACGGACATTGCTTACGCAAAAACCAAGCAGATTTTATTGAGCAATAAGGACAAACTAAAATTGCTTGCTGAAAAATTATTAGAGAAAGAAGTTATTTTTAAAGAAGATTTGGAAGATATTTTTGGAAAACGTCCGTACGATACCCCTGAAGAACTGCTGAAACCATTGGCTCTAGAGGTTCCCCCGGTCATCAATCCAACCAGTATCGCCTAATCCATTAACTGAAATAGGTGTGGAAGACCGTTCTAAATGAGCGGTCTTTTTTTTTTGCAAGTACCGGCTCGAGCAGAATAGCCGGAGAGAAAGTTTTTGAGCCTGTCCCCTGAAGCGAAAAACCTACCAAAAACAATTTCTGGTTTTTCTGATTTGGGCCTGCCCCCTGAAGCAGGGCAGCAAGCCAGTGGCTTGA
>JAQSCW010000020.1 GCA_029945625.1 bacterium | reverse complement strand
GTGAGGGGTCAGTTTAGAGTGAAATGTAGGGGTCTGTTTGAGTGAAATTTCCAACATGTGACCAACAGCATTTATTTAAATATTTAAAATACTATTTTGCACCTATAATATCATAGCTTGTTTTAAAAAATAGTCAAAAAAACTACAAATTGTTTTGTTGAAAAATTAGTGCCTTGATTTTAAAGGGGTGAAGATTAATCTTTGAACACTTCTTTATACTTGAGTTCGATGTTTTTTATTTCCAAAGCCTTTAGTGCTTTTAACTCCTTTTCTTTAGCCCTTTGAGATAATTTGCCTTTTCCTTGCTCAAGAAAACGAACCAAAAGTGCAATTATTTTATCAGGCATTTCAAAATAATCTTCCAAATAAACTTTAAACTCATCGTATTTTTTCAGGTAATTCACTTCTGTTGGAATTGTTTTCTCGGTGGTTTGTTGCACACAGCTATATAAAAATTCAACGTGTTTTGTAGCATCGAAGTAACGGTAGAGGTCAATTGTTGCGTTCACAACTTCTACATTGTTTTTTGAAGTAGGTTTCCATTCAATTAAATCAAGCCGTGGCATTGAGAATGATTCTAAAACTATTCGGTATTCATCAAGCCTTTCGAGTATGATAGCAGAAACAGGAAAAATAATGCCACTAGGGACATATTTTTTTCTTGCTAATAAATGATGAATTAAATAACGGTGAATTCTTCCGTTACCATCTTCAAAGGGATGAATAAAAACAAAACCGAAAGCAATTAATGCGGCTGCAAAAACGGCATCAATGTTTTCATCTTTTTCTATTTTTTCGGTAGCAGCTATCAATCCATTAATCAAGACATCTAAATCCTGCCATTTTGCCGAGATATGATCGGGTATTGGCGTGCCGTTTTGGCGATCATGCTCACCAACAAAACCACCTTGCTTGCGCCAACCCATCTGCACAAAGCGTGTGTTTGTAATAACCAACTGTTGCAATCTTAATAATTCATCTTTATTCAAAGGTTTTTGTCCCGCCTGGCCAATGGCACGGCCCCAACGCTGTGCGCGATTTTGAGGAGGACGTTCGCCTTCTATTGCATACGACGCTTTAGAATCTTTCAATAATAAAAATGCAGCAGTACGCGACAACATGTCTGGATGAATATCGCCAAGCGTTTTCTTTATTTTTTGAGGTAAATTAAGTTTTATGAACGCTTCTATTTTTTCAGTTTTACGAATAAGTGGACAGAAATCTTTTACACCAGGTAAATTATTTCTAACCCTATGACGTTTTGAAGCAATTGCTGTGCCTTTGTATTGAAGAGAATCATCAAGCAGATCAATGTAGTTTCCCACATGAACATCAGCGAGTTTTAACTTTTTATCAGTTAACCATTCATAGAGAAACCATATTTTTCTGCTATAGCTACCAGTAGGTTCTTTTTCGATGAGTGAAAGAATTTCCTTTTGATTGACTGAAGTAAACAAAGCTTTTAATACCGCTAAATCAACACCTTCATACTTTAATGCAAAAGTAAGCTGTGCCGCAAGTGACTCTTCGGGTTTATGTCTTGGTGTAAGCACACGCCATTCATCTGTATCATATGCTTTATGTTTATCGCTAATTAATGCAAGCTGAGCAGGTATAGGAATTTTAAGGTTATGAAATTCTATAATAGCAGCATAGCCTGCTATGCTACCCTGTTCGGGAGTAGAACGTCCATGAAAAACGCTTACAATTTTTGAATACTGTTTACTTTTCATTTGATTAGGTGAAAAACGATTATTTATCAAATATATGAAAAATACGTACATTGTGTGAAAAAGGATTATAATTGATGTATTTTGAAGAAATACGATTATATTTTTAATTCCTAAACACTTCCATTGCTTTATCTAGCTCTTTCGCGCTAATTTTTTATAACAAAACCGAGTTCCTCTACTTCTATTAGATCTGGCAACTCCACTTCACCCTGAGATCAACGATACTTAATCCCGCGGGATCACTGATAGTGCCTTAAAACCCCCGTCAATCGGGGGTTTTTTGTTTTAAAACAGTGCTGTGGGAAACACATGGGAAACAGTTCAGTCTTTCACTCCTTTGCTCTCCTTTTCAAATTATTGGGACCTCTGCCGCTTCATCTAGTTTGTTACTAGGGGGCAAATTCGAATCATTCCTACTTCATGCCGGAAATTTAAAGCAAAATTGGATCAGTTCAGAAAAAGGGGAGTACTACAAATATTTCTGCTGAATATTCGTGATTTCTAAAAGTTTTAACAGAAAAAAAGCTAGACTTAATTAATAATTAGATATTTTTATAATAACAATTCCCCTGACGACCATTAAAAATAGTATAACATGAAAAAGAATTATTTTAAAATCCTAGTTGTGGTGTACCTGTTTTGTACTTCTCAACATGTTTTGAAAGCTCAATGCACAACTCCATTACCCCCAACTGTTTCAGGTGGAACAATTGCCGGTTGTGTTAGCAGTGCTGCTTTTACATTAACGGCTGGGGCTACCGGTACAAATGCATTAGGCTGGTATGCTAACTCTTTTGGTGGAAATGCGTTGTCGACCAACTCTATTTTCACGACTCCTACATTAACCACCGGAACGACCTATTATGTAGGGCAATCAATCACCCAGACCAGTGTCAGCGCGCTAGCGATGCCTTCATATTCTAGAAACGTTCCTTCGGCGGAGACCCGGGGATATTATTTTACCGCACCGGTTGACTTTATTATCACCGGTTTACGAGTACCTGTGGCTATTGGCGGAACAGTTTCAGGCCTTGCTGTTATACAACTTCCCGCCGTTCCTCCGGTATACACCAACGTCACAAACACCTTCAACACACTTTACCTGAATCAGGCCATTACCGGCACAAATATCGTAACGGTCAATATTCCTGTTTATACAGGCGATATTATTGGCATATTGGGAGAAAGAAATGACACTAGTGCTTACGGTCCCAATTTGGGAACCGGCGTCTTTTTGTCGATGCTCGGTGTCTCAGGTCCAACCGTGAATTTGTACCGTATGGGGATGTTATACAACCTCGCAACCCAAACACCAACTAATATATGGACAGAAACCGTAAACACTATTGGTATAGTGGAGATGTACGTGAAACTCTCATGTAACTCCACATTGACCCCGGTATCGGTGAGTATAGTTCCCACACCGACGGTTACTGTATCTCCACCACCACTTGTTTGCGCCAACTCGGCTTACACATTAAGTGCGGCCGGGGCCAATACATTTACATGGACCGGAGGGCCGCAAACCTCTACCTATGTTGTCAATCCTTCCACTACCACAACGTACTCAGTCCAGGGCTCAATACTTTCAACTTGTACCTCAAGTATAAGTGTGGTGACGGTAAGTGTCACTACCGGCCTTCCCACCCTCACAGTAGCAAGCAGCAGCAACGCTATCTGTTCGGGCAACACAGTCACTTTGAATGGAGGCGGAGCACCAACCTATACCTGGGCCGGCGGCGTAAACAGCGTTACCAATAATACTGCATTCGTTCCTCTCGCCACGCAGCAGTATACACTTTTTGGAACCAATGCCTGCGGGATCGGGTCTGCAATGATAACGGTAACCGTTAATCCAACGCCCACGTTAATAACCAGTGCAAGCCCAACGATTGTTTGTGCAGGGCGTACGGCAACTCTAACGGTTAGCGGTGCTGCCACTTATAGCTGGAGTGGAGCCACTGCCCCGGGGGCTATTGTTGTGCTAACACCATCTGTTTCCGCTTTATATAATGTAAATGGAATAAGTAGTGCAGGTTGCCCTGCTAGCGCTTCTCAGGTCTTGATCGTAAATCCAAATCCAACAGTAAGCATAGGAGCGGTATCAAATAAAACAATTGTGTGCTCGGGTGGTTCGGCCACATTAACAAGTGGCGGAGCAGATACTTATAGCTGGAATACCGCTGCTTTAACTTCAACTAATCTCGTTAACCCTTTATCCACTCAGGTTTATACTGTTACAGGAACGTATTCCCTGACCCAATGTTTTTCTACCAACACCATTGTTGTCACTGTTTTTTCTCCCATACTTTCCGTAAGCTCTAATACAAGTGTCTGCAATGGTGCATCTATTACCCTTACGGCAAGCGCTGGTCCCGGCTCTACTTATGTGTGGAGCAATGGTTCTCCTTTTGCCGGTATTACTATTACGGCTACTGCTTCTTCTTCCTACTCTGTTGTTGCTAGCACAAGTACAATCAATGGTGTGAATTGCACAAGTACCGGTTCTTTGTTGGTTACTGTAAATCCTAATCCTACTGTTAGCATTGTGTCAACTAGAACGCTAATTTGTAAAGGAGAGAAGACCGTTTTAACGGCAAGTGGAGGAACTGCCTTTGTTTGGACAAACCTAACACCAACAACAGCCTCGGTGCAGGTAAACCCAATCACAGTGAATATAACTACTATCTATACCGTAACCGGCACTGATGTTAATGGGTGCCAGGGTATGGCAACAATTGGCGTAAACGTAAATGCTTGTACGGATATTAACGGTATGGAAAAAGACAAGGATCTCATTGCCGTATTTCCAAATCCAAATAATGGAAACTTTACGGTTCAAGTGAAAAGTAACTTGCAGCTAGTGCTCATCAATGAACTTGGCCAGGTGATAAAAGAATTGAACTTTGCGGAAGAAAACCAGTTTCAGCAAAATATAGAAGGACTGAGCAGCGGAATTTATTTTTTAAAAGGCTTTCACAATGGTTCCTCCATTCAATACAAATTAGTGGTTACCAAGTAAAAAAAGAGTTTTTTTCCAACCGATCAATTGCTCAATAGAGCGAAGAAGCTTATGAAGGCAGACCAAGATTCTTGCTAAAAAATAAACAATTAATAAAAGTTGCTGATTAAAAATTGCAGTCCGACTAATCATCGCTCCTTTTTTATTTACCAATGTAATGTAACTCCCACCATTTCATAAATGAATTGCAATCCACTTTTAAAGCGGCTCTTGATGTAGCGAGCATCAAGTGCGTATCATTGCTAAAGAGTGGGCAGTTTCTATTGCTTCCGCCAAACTCACATGGATCGCCCCAAGCCTTAATACTCCGGCCAAAACAAAATGATTGACGGCGCTTCAAAATAATTTTGTGTAGTACATTTAAATTTTGTTGAAAGAGTAATTGGCATAACACGATGTGTTTTGATAGGTATTTCACCTGACAATTCACCGAAATGCAAAGAGTTATTTCAAGTCATTGAAATTTAGCTTCCTGCGTTTTATCTATTAGATGCCGGCTGGTTCAATCTCTAACCACCATTCAACATAAAGAGCCTCTAAGCCCATGATTCAGGGGCTTTTTCGAATTTAATCGTCATTTTTTCATACCGAACCGTTCTTCTTATAATTTGTTAATGCAGTAGTTTGAACAGTGATGTATGTAACTAATAGGCATTTCTGCATAAAACATATGAGGTAAAAGAAACCTTCCTTTGCATCGTACTAACAATTCTGTTATACTTAATTTTTATCAAGTCAATGAAAACACCATCAATTAGAATGATCGCAATGGGTGTCCTTTTTACAGGAGCCCTCATCACAGGCTGTGCAAAACAAGAGAAGGGCCCCTTGCAAAATCCGGCAGTGGCGGCGTCCACCGACTTAACATCGGATGTCAATAGTTCCAACTTTAGAAAAGGTAAAGGTGATGATAAGGATACGTGTAAAGGCGATAAAGACAACAAGGGTAACGAAAAAGACCACGACAATGAAAAAGGCCATGGTAACGGAAATGGACATGGTAATGGTAACGGCAATGGAGGGAGCGGAACGTCAATTGGTTCGGTAAATCTTGGAACCGCTGCTGATTATGCTATTCTTTCCCAATCAGGCATAACAGATGTTTTCCCTTCTTCAGTAACCGGTAATGTTGGTTCTAGCCCTATTACAGGTGCTGCAATTCTTCTTACCTGTGCAGAAGTTACAGGTTCGGTATTTTCGGTAGATGCAGCAGGTCCGGCTCCTTGCGTAATTACAAATGCAACAGGATTATCCATTGCAGTTGGGGATATGCAAGCAGCTTATAATAACGCAGCAGGCCGCACAAACCCTAATTTCCTAAATCTGGGTTCAGGTAATATTGGTGGTGTAACGTTAAGTCCGGGTTTATACAAATGGACTAGTCCGTTATTAATTTCTTCCTCTATTGTTCTTAATGGTGGAATAAATGATGTTTGGATTTTCCAAATTGATGGAACGTTTAACTTGAGCACTAATGTAAATATTACACTTGCAGGTGGAGCACAAGCAAAGAACATTTTCTGGCAAGTTGCAGGCGCTGTAACACTTGGAACATACAGTCACTTAGAAGGAACCATTCTTGGTAAAACCGGAATCAATCTTTTAACAGGTTCTTCTGTAAACGGCAGACTTCTTGCTCAAACAGCTGCAGTGTTACAAATAAGTACTGTGGTTAAGCCATAATTAAATTTTCATTTTTTAATGAAGTCGTTTCGAAAGAGACGACTTTTTTTTTGGGAAGTCTTTGTTAGATGTTTTTCAGAGTTTATTTTGAACTCTAAAAATTAATTAAGCTCCCGTCGAGTGTTTTTGTGCAAAGGCACTTTGATCAATATTATACATCATGTTCATGTAATAATTATTTGACTGATATAATAATAGAGTGGCATTCCAAACGTAATGTTGAGAGGAAAGGTAACTGCTAGGGCCATTGGTAAATACAATCCGGGATTCGCTTTCGGAATTGCTATTTTCATTGCCGCCGGTACGGCTATATACGAAGCGCTTGCCGCCAATACTGCAAACATAAACCGGTTCGAAATATCGGATGTAACTATTGAACTCAGAAGCGCCACAAGGCAACCATTCACCAGTGGTATCAAAATGGCAAAAATGAGAGGAAACCAACCGTTGGAGATAAATGAACTTAACTTTCGTCCACTTACAATGCCCATGTCAAGTAAAAAGATGGCCAAAAAGCCTTTAAAAATATCATTTGTAAAGGGCTTAATGCCTTCTGCCTGTTTGGCATTCGCCAAAAGCCCAATAACTAAGCTGCCAAGTATGAGTAATACACTTCCATTTGTAAGTGAATGTTTTACAACTGTTAGTTTATTAGACACAACATTTTCCTTCTTATTATAAACCGACATCAAGATCAATCCTGCTATGATTGCCGGTGATTCCATCAAAGCCATAATGGCGACCATGTGCCCGTGCAACTGTAATTTTTGAACCTCTAAATAAGAAACTGCTGTCACAAAGGTGACAGCGCTCACCGAACCATAAGCTGCGGCAATTGCTCCGGCGTCGGCTAAAGACAATTTGCGCTTCAATATAAAAAAAGTGTAAAAGGGAATAAGCAGGGAAACGAAAATTCCAAACAACATTGACCACACAATTTCCAAACTAAATGATTCGTGCGACAGTTCTTGGCCCCCTTTAAATCCAATAGAAAACAGTAGGTACAAAGAGATAAATTTGGAGGAATTCGCAGGTATTTCAAGATCACTTTTTAATTTAACGGCGACAACTCCCAATACAAAAAACAGGAAGGCGGGATTGGTGATGTTGGATATAAGTAAATCTAAATTCATATTTTAAAAATGTTTAACGTTGTTTTTCAAATCTTAGTGGTGATCCTTTGTTCGTTTCATTAAATACCCCATTATCATAAACCTTAGTTCCATTTACAAATGTGCTGTGTACTTTACATTTAAATTCATAATTCGTGGTGGGGGACCAACCGCAGTGATATAACGTGTTTTGAGGAGTAGACACCCATTTTTTGTTTAGGTCTACAAGTACCATGGCTGCATAGTAGCCTTCACAAAAAGCGAGCGGCAAGGAGCAAAGCAATGTCATTAGCATGAAATTCAAAGATTAATCTTGAATTCTTGCTGAGAAGAGGACTATCAGCACAATAATTATTAGCGGTAAAATGAAGTTTTGCGGATTATTTTTCATTGTATTTGACTTTTCTTGGGACAAAATTATAGAGTCTTATTCATATATTTTTATATATATTTACAATGCTATACATAAACAAATGATATGAATTATACTTTACATCAGTTACAGGTTTTTGCCAAAGTGGTACAAACTAAGAGCATCACAAAAGCGGCAATAGAGCTGCATATGAGTCAACCTGCGGCCTCCATTCAACTCAAAAACCTGCAAAATCAATTTGAGATTCCGCTCACGGAAGTAATAGGCAGACAATTGTATGTGACCGATTTTGGAAATGAAATATACGTGATGGCGGAGCGCATTTTGAATGAAGTGTATGCCATTAATTATAAAACGCTTTCTTATAAAGGTTATCTCACCGGCAGGCTTTTAATTTCATCTGTGTCAACAGGTAAATACATCATTCCTTTTTTTCTAAGTGACTTTTTAAAACAGCACGATGGCATTGATCTCATACTTGATGTGACAAACAAAGCTAAGGTGATTGAAAATCTAGAGAAGAATGAGATTGACTTCGCTTTGGTTTCAGTATTGCCTGAAAACCTGCAAGTAAACAAAGAAATCTTGTTAGAAAATTCACTTCACGTGATTGGAATGGGCAGGGAAAGAAATACTAAGAAGCCCCTTGATAGAAAGGAATTGGAAAAAATGTCCTTCATCTTTCGTGAAGTGGGATCGGGGACTCGCTCAAGCATGGAGAATTATTTTAATAAATATAAAATTAAATTTCGTAAAAAATTGGAGCTAACTTCCAATGAGGCTGTAAAGCAAGCAATTATTGCAGGAATAGGAAATTCAATAATGCCAATAATTGGTTTAAAGAATGAACTGCTCAATGGTGATCTAAAAATTATCCCTACTGTCGGTCTTCCTCTTAAATCAAATTGGTATTTAATTTGGTTAAAGAATAAAAAGTTATCGCCTGTGGCTGAAGCCTATATTTCCTTTATCAAAAAAAGCAAAGAAAAGATTTTAGAACATGATTTTGCATGGTTGAAGATTATAATGAAAGAAAAATAGTAATTATGAAGTATGATGTATATTCAGTTAACAAACCCAAGTTTGGTGTCTTTGGAACCTGCATAGGGAGGAGCTTGGGCAATACATGCTCTTCACCGGCACTATGTCAAAAAACGACGGAACTTTCGTATTCAATTTTTGCCCCCTCTAAACGTTAAATTTTAAGAGCGAAAAAACCCTAAAAACTAAAATCTTACTACTTTTACCCAATTGTCTTCTAACACACACTATGCTCAAGAGAAGTCTCGGATTAGGCCAAGCGACCGCCATTAATATGATCGACATGGTTGGCATTGGCCCCTTTATCACTTTGCCCATGGTGATTGGCATGATGAATGGGCCGTATTTTTTATATGCCTGGTTAGTGGGAGCCCTCTTATCGTTTATGGATGCCATGGTGTGGAGCGAGCTTGGAGCGGCCTTTCCACAAGCAGGAGGCTCATATAATTTTTTGAAAGAAGCATTTGGACATAAAGGAGCCGGCAAACTCATGAGTTTTTTGTTTGTATGGCAAACCATGATTCAAGCGCCGCTGGTGATTGCTTCGGCGGCCATTGGGTTTTCAACCTACTTGTCCTACCTCTTGCCACTAAGCTGGCTGGGATCTAAAGCGGTATCGGGAGGTTTAGTACTGCTTATTGTAATATTATTATATCGAAAAATTGAAACAATAGGAAAGATCAGTGTCTTACTTTGGATGGGTGTTATATTTACGTTGGTATGGATCATTGCCGGGGGAATTCAACACGGTCATTTCTTCGAACCCATACTGCATATGAATGACGGACTTACCTTGAATTATGGGTTTGTAGCCGCACTGGGATTTGGAAGTGTAAAAACCATGTACAGTTATTTGGGGTATTATAACGTATGCCATTTAGGGGGAGAAATCAAAAATCCGGCGAAAAATATTCCGCGCAGTATGTTTTTGTCCATCGCCGGCATCGCGATTCTGTATCTGGCCATGAACATCAGTGTTACCAGCGTGATTCCTTGGCAAGAGGCCAAAGACAGTGAATTTGTAATTAGTGTGTTTATGCAAAAACTGGCCGGCGATACTGCCGCCACCATTGTTACTTGTTTAATTTTATGGGTGGCCTTTGCTTCCGTTTTTTCTGCAACATTGGGATATAGCCGCATTCCTTATGCCGCAGCTGCCGATGGTGCTTTCTTTAAAGTATTTGCAAAATTGCATCCCGAAAAACAATTTCCCTACGTTTCGTTATTATTTCTCGGCGGTATTGCTTTTGTTTTCAGTTTATTGTTTCGGCTGGGCGATGTCATTAGCGCCATTTTGGCCATGCGCATCTTAATTCAATTTATTGGGCAAGCAATAGGTTTACTTATTTTAAGACGAAAACGTAACCCCGCGACCTTCCCTTATAAAATGCCGCTGTATCCTTTTCCTGCTTTATTGGCCATCGTTTTATGGATGGGGATTATTATTTCAACAGGACAAAAAATGGTGCTGATGGGCATTGGTGTAATTGTAGCGGGAATTGCGGTGTATCTACTGAAGTCCTATAAAACAGGAGATTGGCCATTTCGAAAAGCGTAAAATTGATAAATCACATAAAAACGCTGAACCAATTTGTTTCTTTTTGAGGTATTTTTACATTAACAAATCTGTCACTGCATTTAAAGAAAGAGTAATGCGTATTAAAATCGAAAAAATAGCAATAATTTTATTTTTTTGTTTATTCGGGATCTGCTGTAAACGTGGATCCCATGATTTCCGAGATAGCTACTGTGGCGAATGGGAATTTACCACCAGCTGACATTTCTGTTCCCTTGATTCCAATTGTAAGATTACCTCCTGCAATGACACCACTGTAGTTTACAAAGGGAATGTGGTTATTCCATATACATCTCCAAGTACGAGCTACGTAAAGGAAATTGGAATTAAGTTTACCGGTCTGGATATGTATGCGTGGGGGCCTTAATAACTATATTGAATGCTACATTGATAATTCAGGCAATCTCAGTCATGTACCTCTTACAAATCCTGCCTCCCAAGGATCATTCCCAATTGGTTGTTCGGTAACGATTCAAAAAGAGGTATTTGAGGGTAAATTTGCAAATAGCCATACGCTTAGTTTTACAACATTGTATCAGAATTTTCTCGTTCCTTCCATATCATCTTTAACTGTAAGGGGTACAAGATAAATTTTCAGATGATTCATAGTGGTTTTCAAATCTTTCTGCATGTATTGAGTTGCCCACTATTTTCTTTGCGGAAAACAATCCGGAATTGGAACTTCAGATCAATTCTGTTGCGAGAATCATCGGCTTGTAACTATTAATGTGAGATTGTTTTATGAATTATGGGGGAGTAGGAGCATAGGAAAATTTGAAAGGATAGTTAAGAAAATTGGTTTTAGAAAGTCTCGCAGCAAGGTGGCATTGTTGCGGGTAAAACGATAAAAGTCTGAATCATGCAACCGTAAGAGGACCTGTAAAGATTTGGGAATAGCAGACTTTGCAGGTATCCAAAAGAGTGCATTCAATTACTAATTAGTTAATAAAATTCACGCTACCCGAATTTTATAGTAAACGTGTAAGTGTTCATTGAGTCGGCATTTGAAGGAAAATTAGTTTGTCGAAAGTTGAAGTACAATAACAATTTACGGAGATGTAAATGAATAGTACCGGCAAGACTACTCTCGTTTACACCCTAAAATTTTGCCTATATTTGATTCATTAACCCTTAACTTTTCTCTAAATGAAAGTACTGCAATTAAATTCCATTCTTCTGGGCTTTCTATTTTTGTTGTTTTCCAACTTTTCAATAGGTCAAAAGAAGGAATACGTATGGCCTCATGCCGAGATTATTTCGGGTGATCCTCTTGCCTTACAGGGTAAGAAACATTTTAGCATTACATACGATTATTCGGGAATGATTGTTGAAGAAAATGAGACCGAAGAGGAATATCTTCAAAGGAAATTGGGAAAGTATGCCAACAATTCGAAAAAGGGAGATAAGATTAGAAGCAAGTGGTTTGATGCACGTAAAAAATTTTATGAGCCTGCCTTCGAAAAGTACTTTAACAGCACAGCAAATTCAATTGGCATGGTTGGAGTTAATGATGGGAGCGGCGCCGAGGTCAACCTTTTGGTTAAAACCTTGTGGCTTTATCCCGGGAATAGTAATATTTTTTTCCAAAAGGTGGCGGTCGTAGAAGCTGAATGTACATTTACTGATTATGAGGGAGGGGAAATAGTAAAGTACGTGGTGAAGTATGCTTTGAGTCATATTTGGTCTGATTTCACCTTTCGTCAAAGTAGCAGAATAGCACAGGCTTATCGAAAAGCCGCGATTATTTTAATGGGTGACGTGCGAAAAAAAATTATTCGCCGAGAAAAGAAGAACAGGGATAAAAATTGATTTCCCCGGGGCTTTGTACGCCCTTTCTTTCTAGGACATCTTAATAGTATGATCCGATTATTATTGATTTACTATTCTTTCAAGCTTAGAGTCAAAACTGTCAATTTAAATAAATATAAGTACCCTCTTTAGGGTATGTTGCAGCTCCATATTAACACTAACGCTGAATCGGTATCTTTGATTTCACATAACGTGTTCCGCTTATGACATAGGTCATATCTCCCCAAAAAAAATATACTTCATTTTGTGGTATGAAAACAGCAAACGAAAATCATACCACTCCAAAAGATAGCATCTATCTTGGTCTGGATTTAGGTTCTATTTCACTAAACACCGTTATTCTCGACAATAACGAAAATATCCTAGAAAACTTTTACGATCACTGCCATGGACAGCCCTTTCTGATGTTGCGAAAGCGGCTGAGTGATTTACTCACACGTTATGAGCCCGAACAATTTAAATTGGTGGCCATCACCGGTACAGGTGGAAAATTGGCGACTGAATTAATTGGCGGACAATTCATCAACGAGATCATTGCGCAATCAAAATCCGTTTCAAAATTATATCCCCAAGCAAAAACAATTATTGAAATGGGTGGAGAAGATTCGAAACTCATTTTTATGAATAAAACGGAAGGCGCCGACAGCTCGAGTTTGTCAGACTTCAACATGAACAGCATTTGCGCCGCCGGAACGGGTTCCTTTCTCGATCAGCAGGCCAAACGAATTGGTGTATCTATTGAAAACGAATTTGGTGCCTTGGCTATGCAATCGGCAAAACCGCCACATATTGCAGGGCGCTGCAGTGTATTTGCGAAAAGTGATATGATCCATCTCCAACAAATTGCCACACCCGTTCACGATATTGTGGCAGGATTGTGTTTTGCGGTGGCGCGAAATTTTAAAAGCAACCTCGCCAGGGGCAAAGAATTAATTAAGCCCATTGTGTTTCAGGGTGGGGTAGCGGCTAATGCAGGAGTGGTGCATGCCTTTATGGAAATATTGAATTTGAAAGAGGGGGAACTCATCATCCCTCAATACCACGCATCGATGGGGGCTTTGGGGGCGATTTATTATGTGCGCGAAAATCCCGAGATCTCCGTTCCTTTTAAAGGCACAAGTGAGCTCGAAAGTTATTTGTTGCAGGCCAATGGCAACAGTGAAGGACTTCCGATGTTGAAAGAATCGGCCGCAGTAATTGATACCAAAGTGAGATTTAATTTGAATGGTCACGAACAGTATCCGGTTTATCTTGGAATTGATGTAGGTTCGTTGAGTACCAACGTGGTGTTGATTGATGAATTTAATAATGTCATCGCAAGAAAATATTTACCCACAGCAAGTCGGCCCCTTGATGCCATTAAAAGGGGATTGCAGGAAATATACGATGAGGTGGGTGCGAAAGTAGACATCAAAGCTGCAGGAACAACGGGTTCGGGACGTTACCTTACAGGCGATTTTATAGGGGCTGATGTGATTCAGAATGAAATCACGGCACAGGCCACCGCGGCCATTGCGCACGATCCTACTGTGGATACCATTTTTGAAATTGGGGGTCAGGATTCCAAATTTATCAGCATCGAAAATGGGGTGGTGGTTGATTTTGATATGAACAAAGTGTGCGCTGCCGGAACCGGTTCATTTTTGGAAGAGCAAGCCGAGAAACTCGATATCAATATTGTGGAAGAGTTTGGCACATTGGCCTTAGGTTCTGAAAAGCCCACGCCGCTTGGTTGTCGCTGCACCGTGTTTATTGAATCAGATCTTAACGCCAACCAACAACGAGGTGAAAAAAATTCGAACCTCGTGGGCGGACTAGCGTATTCGATCGTGAATAATTATATCCAGCGCGTAGTGGGCAGTAGAAAAGTGGGGAATAAAATTTTCTTTCAGGGCGGTGTGGCCAATAATAAAGGCGTTGTGGCCGCATTTGAACAAATTACAGGAAAACCAATTATCATTCCACCCAATTTTGACGTTACCGGAGCAATTGGCATGGCTATTTTAGCACGAGAAAAATTTGAGGAAACGGGCAAAACAAAATTCAAAGGATTCGATGTGCGGAACGCCTCGTTTAGTTTGGAAAAATTCACCTGCAAGGATAAAGATTGTCATGACTTATGTGAGATCAGAATGGTGAAAGTGAAAGGGGAAAAAAAACCATTTTGCTACGGAGGCCGATGTGAAAAATACGAAATGTCGGATCGCAAAAATACCGTGGATGACATTCCTAATTTATTTGAAGAAAGAGAGCGACTGCTGTTGGGCGACTATTTGGAAGAAACCAATAAAGGCAGCATCAGCATTGGCATTCCAAGAGAATTGCTGTTGTATTATCAGGAATTTCCATTTTGGAGAACTTTTTTTACCGAACTCGGATTTCAGGTCGTGCTTTCTAAACATACCGACAGGGCACTCATTTCTAAATCGCTTTCCATCTTAAATTCCGAAACCTGTTTGCCCATTGAATGTGTGCATGGGCACATTGTGGATCTCCTCACTAAAAATGTAGATTATGTATTTACACCCTTTATTGTAAATGCCAAAAAAGCGGTCGACAATCCTACTTCCAATTGCAATTGTCCCTGGATTCAGTTGTATCCGTTTATGGTAAAAGCAGCATTGGACTCTCATCCGGGAAAGGAAAAACTCTTGAGTCCTTCCTTACATCCTCGCTATTTTGATGATGTATTCATAAAGGAAATGGCTGATTTTATGAAACAGACATTTGGTACGCCCGGAAAAGCAGTAAAAAAAGCACTTTATCTGGCACAAGAAAAACAGCTCAATTTTGAAAAATCGCTCGTAGTAAGAGGCAACGAGATTCTTACCTCATTGCCGGAAGGCCGAGAAGTGGCTGTGATTTTGGGGCGCACTTATAATACCGGAGATCCCGAACTGAATCTAAGATTAGTTGAAAAACTCATTCACCTGAATGTGCTCCCATTTCCATTAGATTTTCTCCCGTTGGCCGAAGAAAATATTTTTGAAGACTTTCCAAATATGTATTGGCCAGGAGGAAGAAAAATACTGGCCGGCGCAAAGATCATTGCACGAACCGAAAACATGTATGGCGTGTATACCGGCAATTTCCGCTGCGGACCCGATTCTTTTATTTCGCACTTTGTGACGGAAGTGTTAAAAGGAAAACCTTCCATCCAAATTGAGATTGATGAACATTCGGCCGATGCCGGTTTGATTACACGTCTGGAAGCATTTCTCGATAGTGTTCGTAAAAAAGGAAGAAAGCAGAGTGCGGTGAAACGACATATTTCAAAGAACTACAAACAGGCAACACCTACCAAGGACAGAGTATTGTATTGGCCGTATATGCATGACGGTTCGTACATTGCCGCTGCCGCAGCGCGTAGTTGTGGAATAGAATCATATGCCTTACCCCTGCAAACTAACGAAGACTTGGAACTCGGCAGAAAGTACACCTCCGCTAAAGAATGTTTTCCCATGATTTGCACCACGGGTTCTTTTATCAAGAAGTTACAGGAACCCGGAGTAGATCCAAAGAAGGTCAGCTTTTTTATGCCCGATCACAATGGGCCATGCAGATTCGGTATGTACAATCAATTACAGAAAATCATTTTTGATCGCTTGAATTTGAAAGAAGTAAAGATCGTAACGCCTTCTAACGATGGTTCGTATTCTGATATTACTCCCGGTAACGGTTCTAAATTCAGAATGAATGTATGGAAAGGATTTGTGGCGTTTGATCTTATCCGAAAACTCCAACAACAATACACACCTTATGAAAAAATAAAAGGAGATACCGAAAAGGTGTATCTCGAATCTCTAAACCGCTTAGTGCAAAGTGTTGAAAACAACACAAAGAACCTGGGCAGCATTTTGGAAGATTGCGGAAAACAATTCAAGTCCATCCAAATCTTAAACATTCCACGTAAGCCTGTTGTAGCGGTAGTTGGAGAGATTTTTATGCGAGATAATAAGTTTTGCAGTGGCAACATTGTGAAACGACTCGAAGCATTGGGGGCTGAAACGTTGATGGCGCCATTTTCGGAGTGGTTTGTGTATTCGACATACAGGTATAATCGTGACAGTAAATGGAAAAAAGATTACCTTGGGGTAATAAAATCAAAAATACAGGAATATGCTCAGCACGCTTCCTACAAAAAACTGTTTCGGTCGGTAGAAGAATTGGTGGACGCCGACAAGGAGATTTCTTTGGAAACCATGCTCGATTTATCTTCCCCCTATGTTCACCGCGATTATGATGGGGATCCGGTGATGGCGATTGGCTCTGCCTCAGCCTTAGGTAAAAAGGGAGTAGCAGGAGTCTGCAATGTGCTGCCATTTACCTGCATGCCGGGCACCTTAATCTGTTCCGTTTCGGATGTGTTTCGCAAAGATCATAACAATATTCCTTGGGTAGATTATACGTACGATGGGCAAGAAGATGCATCGATTGAGACTAGACTCCAAGCCTTTATGTTTCAGGTGAAAGAGTACCACGACAGAGAAATTGGCAAGAGTTCCCGATCAGTTTATTCCCCCGAATTGCAACTGGAGAGGGTTTGATGCCGATGCTCTTCGTATTCTATTCTGCTGTACAAAAGCCGGATTTCACATTTTGTTTCACGTTAAACCCGAATTGTGGAAAGGCAATAAATAAGATGTGTAAACCCTAAGCATCTTCTCAAGCGCCTCAATTCAGCTCTTTTGCCGCTTGCGGAGGGGTCTGCGACGTTTAAAACATGACGAATCTCATTTTTTAGGCGTTTTATTGGCATCAATTTTTCATATTTTTAATCTATGAAAAGGATACTGCTTTTTGCTTTGGTGATGTTCGTCAGTTCAGCACGCGCACAGGTATATACTAGTTTATTCCCCGAGACGAATGTAAAAGGAGTTCCGGGAGATATCTTTAACATTACGTTTACCTTAACGAATCCTAGTTCAACACCGGTTTACGTGTTTATCAATCGTTACCAAAAGGTAATTCCTCCATTTTGGAATTCGTGTTTCTGCTACATTCAATGTCACGAGGGCAAACAAGACACGATCACGGCCTACATACAACCATTTACCAGCGAGTATGTAAGTGTTCAATTTAAAACCGATTCTGTAAATCCCGGCTACGCGACCTCTTACTTTAAAATGTTTCAAATCGGTTTCCCTACCGCTCTCACTAATTTTACGTTCACGGCAGATACACGAAGCGTTAATGGCGTTGGCCTGGCTGCCGCAACTATCGAAAATAAGGACCTGACACTTTTTCCAAATCCGGTTTCAGAAATTCTAACTATTAGAAGTGCGAATGAAAAAATCCAGACAATCAAACTCTACGATGTAAGTGGTAAATTACTCATGGAAGCAGCTGCAATGGAGCAGTTGGACATCAGTAGGCTTGAAAAAGGAATTTACCAGATTCACATACAAACGGATGCGAAAGGTTACCATACAAAAATCATTAAGAATTAATTCCATGAAATCACCGACTATTTTCAAATTTATTTTAGCTGCATCCTTATTTTTGGGAAGCTGGGCGCTTAAGTCGCAGAGTGCCGAAAAAAAGACAGAAACGTTCAAAGTGTATGGTAACTGCGAAATGTGTGAAGAGAAAATTGAAGGAGTGCTCAAAAAGAAAGATGGGATTTCTAAAAAAGACTGGGATTCAAAAACGAAGAATTTAACGGTTACATATGATCCTGCATTAATTTCTTCTACACAAATAAAACAAAAGATTGCTAATGCAGGGTATGACACCGATGAAATTAAGGCAAAAGACGAGGCTTATAACAAACTTCCCAAGTGTTGCCATTACGAGCGGGCTACGTTATAAAGTTTCCAATCTATGTCGTTAGCGCCAGATTGACGTAAATTATATTATAACCGGATCAGCGGCGGGTTGCACCGCTATTGCCATGGCGAATGTGCAGGTATCTGTTTCTACCTGCGATCAAATTCAGATCTTGGGTTCTGACGAAAAATTGACCTTAGTACCTAACCCAAGTATAGGAAAAGTAGAACTGGGTGGCACCAAAGCAAACTCCACAATTGAAGTAAGCGATGCACTTGGAAAGAAGGTGTACAAAACTAGTTCTTCACCCACTCGCACCGCACTCGATATAAGTGACCTGCCAAGCGGTATCTATTATTTGAAGTTCTCAGATGACAAAGGGAGCCATGTGCTGAAACTTCTGAAGGAATAATCGAATTGTTAATTCAAGTTTAAGCAGCGCCTTCCCTTAAATAAACAGCATATGCGTACCTACGCCTTTTGCACGTTCGTAAAATCCGCCTACGGTAAGTACATCATCAAGTCCTTCGTAGAGATCTTCCTTTTTATAGTGAAACATATCCATCGCCAATCGGCAGGCCCAGAGTTTTACACCTGATGCCGAAAGAATATCCAGGAATTCATGTACCGGTGGAATATCTATCTTTTCCATTTCCTTTTTCATCATGGTAGTAGCCATAGCTTCCATTCCGGGAAATCCTCCCAACATGGTAGGTATGTGCATGGCCGGATTCCCAACCGTTGCTACGTGCAAATGTTCCAGTTTTTTCTTGTGCACTGCTTCCAATCCAAAGAAAGTAAAAAACATTTCGGCTTCAATGCCTTCTGATCTTGCTCCATTAGCAAGTATAAAGGCTGCGTATACATTGTCCAAGGTGGCTTTGGACAGAATAATCATCATTTTTTTTACATCACCATCTACTTCGTTCATAACATTGTTTTTACGTGATACATTAAATACAACTGGCAGGTTTTGGAATGCCGGCTATTTTTGTTGCTGTTTTTAAAGGTCCCTGCGGAAAGAGTGTATAAAATTCTTTGATACTCACCACCCCGCTACTTCCTACTTTGCGGATATTAAGGGCTACTTCTTTTTTGTGCTGGTCTTGCAGAAAATTAAGCACCTCCCAATGTCTTTGGCTAAGGTCGATATTCACTTCTTTGGCAATGGTTTCTGCCACTTGTTTGTCCCAATGAGAAAAATCTACTAGGTAACCTTCTTCGTTTACGGTGATCGCTTTGTTGCCGATCATTTTTGTTTGTGTCATGATGTTATATATTTAGTTAAACAATTAATTTTCTACTTCTTCATAATGTTTCCCCGACTCCTGCATGCTTGTTGATACAAAAGGAATGTGGGTGCCTTTTAATAACATGTTCCAGTAAATCCAGCGGAAGGCCAGTTTACCCATGTGATTAATGCGACTTTCTTTTAATAATCTCAGAGGACCAATTCCGGGGAATGGAAAGGTGCCTTCTACGGGTTCGTGTGTATAATTGAAATCAATCAAAAGGGCTTTACCATTTCCTGTTTCAATAAAACAATTGGCGTGTCCGTCGAAATCGGCCTTAAGAGGCTCTCCTTTTATAAACCGCAGAATGTTCTCAGTAAGAATTTCGGCTTCAAAGTGAGCTACTGAGCCGGCTTTGGAAGCGGGAATATTGGATGCGTCGCCAAGCACAAAAATATTTTGATGTGCTTGCGACTGCAGTGTGGCTTTGTTGGTAGGCACATAATTAAGTTCGTCTCCCATTTCCGAACGCGCAATTAGGTCGTCTCCTTTATTAGTTGGTACGGTCACCAAAAGGTCGTATGAAACTTCCCTTCCCGAATAATCTACCAGCGCATTTTTTGCATAGTCAATACTCTCAATCGCAAAGTCGGTTTCAATGTGTATGTTCTTATCATGTAGCAAATGATCCAGTGCGGCAGTGGCTTTAGGCTTGGTAAATGCACCACTCAAGGGGGTAACATACACGATCTCCACTTTATCGCGCATTTTTTTATGTTTAAAATAGGAGTCTGCCAAAAATGCAAATTCCAGAGGCGCAACCGGACATTTTATCGGCATTTCGGTGATGTGCACCACTAGTTTGCCACCTTCCCAGTTGCGTAATTTGTTTCTCAAGGCCAAGGCGCCTTCGTAGGTATAAAAATCGAAAATACTCTTGTGCCACTCTTCATCCTGCATGCCCGGCGTTTCTTCGGGAGCAATACGGGCACCCGTGGCGATGATCAACAGGTCATAATGAAGTTCTTTACCGTCTTCTAAACGCACCGAGTTTTCTTTTGGAAGGATCCGATCGATCTTACTTTTTAATAGGTTTACTCCTTTTGGAATAAATTCCTCTATCTCTTTTACAATGTCACTTGGTTCGTAAATATCAAAGGGCAGAAATAAATAGCCGGGTTGATAATAATGTTTCGTGCGTTCGTCAACAATGGTGATTTTCCAGTCTTTTTTGTCAAGTTCGTGGTTCAGGTGATTGGCCATCATGGTTCCCGCTGTCCCTGCGCCTAGTATTAGCAATTGTTTCATGATTTTTTGTTTTTAACTGTTACGATTTTACGGAACAAATCTACGGGGGGTACACGGCACTTCGGATGATGGGAGTCAGGTTTACTCTTGATATGAATCACACTAAATCCGCACCTTGTGTAACATTTGTTGCTTTAAAATCGACCTTCGTTGTGCTCTTTTTAAATGTGAAAGCTTTGCCCCGGATGAACTTGAACTTTTCAAGAATACGTGTTCTTTCTGCCAAAGCAGACCTGTTTCTTTACCCAAATGACCATGATAACTGACATTGGCGGGGTTCGCAGAAGTCAAAAAACGCCATTTTCGACGAAGAAAATCCGAATTTGGTCGATTGAATTACCGAATTGGTAGTTAAAGCTCCTAAATCCTGAAACGGAAAAAGACCCTCACGGCAACAAAGAACACTAAATTTTGGCAATTCTTGTTAAAGCTTAAATTATTCATTAACTTAGATTAAACAATTAAATAAAATAAAGGAGGATAAAATGATTACCAAGCAAGTGAAACATCTTCTCCAGCAAAAGAGCAAAACGCTCTTTACCGTGAGTCCCGACATGTTGGTGTACGATGCCATTAAAATGATGGTGGATAAAAATCTGGGAGCACTGCTCGTGCTTAAAGACGGTAAATTTGAAGGCATGTTTACCGAACGGGATTATACGCGGAAAGTTATTGTGAAGGGAAGGTCCTCCAAAGAAATTACAGTGGGTGAGATCATGGAATCAAAACCTATTACCATTACTTCAGAAGACAGTATTAACGATTGTTTGGCCAAAATGACCGGTGGTGTAAGGTATTTGCCCGTGCTTGATAAAAAAGAATTAATCGGCGTTGTGTCCATCGGGGATCTGGTGAAGTTTATCATCGAAGAACAAAAATACATTATCGACAATTTACAAGATTATATTCAAAGATAAAGGCGCCTTTTGCCCCTTGCTTCGGCACTTAATTCAATTAATCATTTAAAATGACCCCCGATCAAAAAAACTTTTGGTGGGGGGTATTTTTTTATACTATATTTATAGCACCAAAAACTATGAAAGTGCCGTGTTGATTGTTTCAACATTCTGTGTCCTGATTTTTCACGTTTAAATTCACTTTCTTGAACTTAAGTATTGGTCTCATAGTTACCACACTTTTATTTGTTGCACTCTGCGCGACGGTGCCAGGCAAACTCAAAGGTTATGTTGCCCTCTTGGCCGTGTTGATCAACGCCGGCATTAGTTCGGTGGTGGCCATTGCGGTGCTGCAGGGCGAAGTAGTTGAGAAGCTTTATTATGGCGGACGTGTGTTTGGTGAAATTCCGATTCGTATGGATGCGCTCTCGGCCTGGTTCATTCTGTTAATGAATTTCACCATGATCACAGGAATTTTATATGGGATTCGATACATGAAGGCCTATCAGGAACAAAAGGCAAATCTCTCTTTACATTTCTCAAGTTTCATTGTTATACATGTTGCCATGCTTGGTATTTATGTTGTTCAAAACGGATTAGCCTTTTTATGTGTGTGGGAACTTATGGCCATTGCCTCTTTCCTGCTAATCATCTTCGAACATCGGAATATTGAGATCGTTAAGGCCGGTATTAATTATTTGATCCAATCACACATTGGTATTGTGTTTTTAATGTTGGGATTCATCATTGTGTACAGCCATACCGGCTCCTTTGATTTTAATGCAATTGGTTCATATAGCAAATCAGCAAGCGCACCTGCTGCACTTTTACTCTTTGCTTGTTTTTTTATCACCTTTGCGATCAAAGCGGGGTTTGTGCCTTTTCACACTTGGTTACCTTATGCGCATCCTGCTTCTCCTTCTCACGTTTCCGGCATCATGTCGGGCGTTATCATTAAGCTTGGAATCTTTGGAATTCTGCGAATGCTGATACTCATAGATGGCAATTATTTAGTGTTGGGCTATTTGATTCTGATTCTTTCGGCGGTTACGGGAGTTTACGGCGTGATGCTGGCCATCATACAGCATAACGTCAAAAAACTCCTTGCCTATCACAGCATCGAAAACATTGGTATCATTGGGATGGGCATCGGCCTTGGGTGCATTGGTAAAGCAACCGACAATTCGTATCTGGCTTTGGCAGGCTTTGCCGGAGCTTTGTTGCACACCTTAAATCATTCACTTTTTAAATCTCTGCTTTTTTATTGTGCAGGCACTGTGTATCAGGCTACCCACACCATGGAGATTGAACGTTTGGGCGGACTCATTAAGAAAATGCCACAAACAGCCATTTTATTTTTAATTGCGGCCTTGGCCATTTGCGGCTTACCGCCTTTTAACGGATTTATTTCAGAGTTTCTACTTTACTCAGGTTTATTTAGCGGCATTCAATCAGGCCAATTGAGTTCTGCCATCATTTTTATTCTTTCCATTTTTGGTTTAGTGCTCATTGGTGGTCTTGCCATGCTGTGTTTCACCAAAGCGTTTGGAATCATTTTTTTGGGAAGCGAACGGCACCCTTACGAACACCCGATCAAAGAAGCTGAACTTTCGAAGTTATTTCCAAAATACATGGTAGTGCTTGTGATTCTGCTTATTGGGTTAGTTCCGCAACTGTTTATGCGGCTGCTGACTCGTCCGCTTCAACTTTTTGTAAACACGGCTGATCCCTTTTCGGGTCTCGACGATTTTACGGGAGTAATGCAGCAAGTGAGTTTTGCCGCCTGGGCGCTTGTGGCCCTGGTTTTACTTGTGTTGGGAATCAGGAAGCTGATTACCCGCAAGAGCATAAAAGATTTCGGACCCACCTGGGGTTGCGGGTATATTGCACCCACACCCAAACTACAATACACGGCAAATTCATTTGTGCGTTCGTACCGTAAATTGGTGCACCCCATGCTGATCATGAATAAAAAAGAAAATGAACTCAAAGGAGTTTTCCCAAATGCTGTTCACTCGCACACACATCCTTATGATAAAGTGGAGGCTTTGTTTATCGATCTTCCCTTAAAACTCCTCAAAGGTTTTATGTCCAAATTCAGATTTCTTCAAAACGGGAATATGCAATTGTATATTTTATATGGGGTGGTGTTTATTTTCATTGCCATCATGATTCCACTTACCATGGATCTGGTGCATTATATGGTTAAACTATTTCAACACATTTAGCATGCAGGGAATAAGTATTATTCTTATTATTTTTACGAGTCTGTTCTTCACGGGCATTCTCATCCGTACTAAGAGTTTCTTTTCGGGTAGAAAAGGGCCGGGGGTGTTTCAACCCTTAAAGGACATTTGGCGTTTGCTGAAGAAGGGGGCGGTGACCAGCGAAACTACCAGTTTTATTTTTCAAATTGCTCCAAGTATTTATTTCGCCACGGTATTTTTGTCGGCTCTTTTGGTGCCCTTTGGCGATCAACCCGGGTTAATCTCCTTTAGTGGAGATTTCGTTTTTTTTGCTTACCTCCTTGCTCTGGGTAAATTTTTTACTATTATTTCAGCACTTGATACCGGCAGCAGTTTTGAAGGCATGGGTGCCAGTAGGGAAGGCCTTTTTTCGATGTTGGCTGAACCCGCCTTTTTTATTCTTATTGGGTCCCTTTCGTTGCTCACCGGTCACACCTCTTTTCATCAGATCTTTAGCACTCTGTATATGGGAATGGGGTCGCATGTTGAGCAGGCCGTAGTGGCACTTGCCGCACTTGTGTTGGTGGCCATTGCCATGATTGAGAACAGCAGAATGCCTATTGATGATCCCAAAACACATTTGGAACTTACCATGATGCACGAAGTAATCATCCTCGACAATAGCGGCTTCGATCTGGGAATGATCCTCTACACCACCAATCTCAAATTTGCCATGTATGGCGCACTTATAGCCGATCTTTTTTTGAGCCCCTCTATACCCATTTATCTGGCAATTCCTTTCATGCTATTTATTCAAGTGGTGTTTGCGATTAGTGCCGGTACCATCGAATCGTTTATGGCACGTTTCAGAATGAGCCACAATCCTCAATTTATTTTTGTACTCACCTCCATTTCATTGTTGATATTTTTAGGCGCATTATTATTACTGGGAAAAATAACCTGATACACGATGACCGCAATTTTACTTATATTATTTCTGATCAGTTTGCTGTACATTGCCATCACCAATAGGCTCAACAGTTTTATTAACATTCTCGCGTTCCAGGGAATCATTTTGTTTGGAGTGGCATTTATCGAATTAATTAAACTCGATTTCACCAACCTCCTTTTTATTTTGCTCGAAACCATTATCTTCAAAACAATCATACTTCCTGCTTTTTTGACCTACGTGGTAAAAAAGAACAACATCACGCGTGAAACAGAACCGTTTGTTCCCAATTTCCTTTCTATTGTAATTGTTACCGTGATCATATTGATTTCATTTACTCTTTCACAAGCTATTCACGATGATCATATCAACAAACTATTTTTTATTGTGGCCGTGTCGGCATTATTTACCGGCTTATACATTATAATTACACGCAAAAACATCATCACGCATGTGATGGGTTACTTGGTCATTGAAAACGGTGTTTTTATTCTCTCACTGGCAGTGGGAAGTGAAATGCCTATGCTCTTAAACACCGGAATTCTACTCGATATTTTTGTGAGCGTTGTTTTGCTTGGCGTTTTCGCCAATAAAATTGGTGAGATTTTGCAGGGCCACGATATTGATCAATTAAGGAAGTTAAAAGACTAAAAAACAGAGACGATAAACTTGTGATCCTTCCATATTTAATACTCGCGGGCCTGATCAGTGCTTCTTTGTTTTTTAACAGGAACAAAATGGTGACGTATGTTCTGCTGTGTGCTTTCGTAGTACTGCAATTCACCATTACAACTGTTGAGTGTTCACATATGGGCATTAGCGAGTCGGGATATTTTGTAGCGGACAGTTTAAGTATTCTTCTTTTGCTCATTTTAAGTGTTTTGTGTGTTCCGGCATTTATACATAGTATTATTTTCTTAGAGGGGAGAAACAACAGCGCAGAAGAAAGCAATATCTATTTTGCCGCTATGGTTGTTTTAATGACGTCCCTCACCGCGGCTTACCTCTCGAGCCACATCGTTATTACCTGGATCTTTGTGGAATTGACCACGCTGAGCGTTTCGGCGCTGGTATTTCACAAGCGTCATGCCAAAGCGCTCGAAGCTACTTGGAAATATATTTTCGTTTGCTCAATCAGTGTCACGCTGGTATTTATAGGTATTTTGTTTCTTTCAATGGCCATGCATGCCAAGGGTGTTACCGATCTTTCTTATGATACCCTCATAACGCAAGCACCCTTTTTGGATGTGTTTTGGTTAAAGCTGGCCTTCATATTTATTTTTACCGGTTTCACTTCAAAGTTAGGCCTTGTGCCAATGTATGCTGCGGGGATCGATGCCAAAGATAACGCGCCTTCCCCGGCCGGAGCACTCATTAGCAGTGTACTGGTAAATGTGGGGTTTGTCGGCATCTTTCACATCTACGAAATTGTAAGTCATACCGCTGTAGTATATTGGGCTAATAAGATTATGCTTATTTCAGGAATTCTCTCTTTATTTTTCGCTACCGTGTATATGCTTCATGTAAAAAACATCAAACGCATGTTAGCCTATTCGGGCGTGGAGCACATGTCTTTGGTAGTAATTGGTCTTGCCTCGGGTGGGATAGGTCCTTATGCTGCAGTTCTGCACATTGTATTACATTCCTTCGTAAAACCCGCTCTTTTCTTTCAAATTGGGCAAGTGCACCGCGTGTACCAAAGTAAAAGCATTTACGATATTGGAAATTATTTTAAATATAACGTATCAGGGGCCATGGTGCTGCTGTTTGCTTTTTTTACAGTTACCGGAATGCCGCCCTCGGGTATGTTCACCAGCGAATTCCTGATTTTTCGAGCCTTGTTTGAAGATGGCAACTATGGAACACTGATTCTAGTTTTGTTTTTGTTAACCCTCATCATCTGGGCACTGGGTAAAAATATATTTAAAATGCTGTTCTTAAAGCCGGTTCATTTTAAGGAAATAAATATTGTTCGGATCAATCCACTCGAATCGGTGAGCCAGTTTATTTTATTAGCCCTTGTAATCTATTTAGGAATTGCACCTCCTCAAGTTTTCGTTGATCTATTACAGGGAGCACTAATCAATATTGCACATTAGAACGTAGAGGTAATGAGTTATATCACCGTTAAAAATAATCAAAGCATCTTTTTTCAAGAGATCCCCGTATTGGACTACGAAAGTTTTTTGCTGATGAACACGGGATTTTTATCCAAAGAGCACCTTCACTGTGTGAACTATTATGGATTGGCTCAAAAGGAAAAATTAAAATTAATTTGCTGCATCGCCAACGATCACGAACACAGCATTTATGTTTCGTCCTGCGTGCTTCCTTTGCCCCATTTAGATGAAATAGGATTTCCTGAATACAGTTCCTTCACGGCACGTCATTTGTCATTTCATATTTTTGAGCGCGAAATTCATGAGAATTTCGGAATTCGCTACCACGATCACCCCTGGCTAAAGCCTGTGCGGTTTGCGCATGACCGCTTCAACAAAGAAAGCGGCATAGCGGAGTATCCGTTTTACCATATCGAGAGCGAAGAACTTCACGAAGTGGGCGTGGGCCCCATTCATGCCGGTGTTATTGAACCCGGCCATTTTCGATTTGCCTGCAATGGGGAACAGATCTTACATTTGGAAATTCATTGCGGGTATCAGCACCGAGGAATCGAAAATTTATTGATCACTAAAAAAAAATTACTGCAGCGGGTGACACTCGCTGAATCTATCGCCGGAGATACTGTGGCTGGACATGCCACCGCATTTACCAATGTGTGGGAGAGTCTCTCGGGATGTGTGCCGAGAGCCGATTTGCAGTTGGCGCGCACCCTCGCGCTTGAATTGGAACGCATTGCCATTCATACCGGAGACCTCAGCGCCATTTGTACCGACATTGCCTATCAGCTGGGAGCCTCTGTGTTCGGACGTTTGCGCACACCTCTTATCAATTTTATGCAGGAATGGTGTGGCAACCGTTTGGCAAAAGGACTGATAAGACCGGGGTATTCTAATTTTAAGTTTACACCCGAATTGGCGCAACGGCTTGAAATAGTTCTGGAGGCGTATGAACGCGATTTTGATGAGGTATGGGATCGTTTTCACACCTTGCCAAGTGTGTTGAGTCGTCTCGAAAAAACGGGAATGGTAAGTTGGCACGATGCCCTTTCTATTGGTTGCGTAGGCATGGCGGCAAAAACAAGCGGCATTGAAAGAGATATTCGCGCGAGCCATCCGCATGATTTGTACACGGAACTCCGTCACGAACCTATTTTGAAAATTCACGGCGATGTGTATTCGCGCACGCAGTTGCGACATGAGGAGATAAAACAGTCGCTGGTTTATATTAGGAAATTACTTGAAAAAGTCGCGGCGCAACCGGATTCTGAACGCGTGCTCTTACAAGCACAAGCCGATCGTTTCTGTTTGTCGCTCACCGAAGGATGGCGGGGTGAAATTTGTCACTGTGCCATTACGGGAAAAGACGGAGAGTTAGTGCATTATAAAATCAAGGACCCCTCCATGCACAATTGGTTGGCATTAGCACTGGCAGTGCGAAACAATGAAATCTCAGACTTCCCTATCTGCAATAAAAGTTTTGATCTTTCTTATTGCGGGTATGATCTTTAAAAATTAAAACAGATGCTAAAAAACATCAACATACTTCTTCATCAGGGCAAACAATTTATTCGCGATGTGAGAACGGTGGAAGTACCCGGCGTGTTCCGCGGCCGACCGGTGATTAGTGCAAACAAGGTGGATGCCGAGAGCTTGATGGAGATTTGTCCGACCGATGCTATTGCCACCGATCCAAGCGGAAAAATAAGTATTGATCTTGGTAAATGCACGTTTTGTGGGGAATGTGCCTTTGCATTTCCCAATAAAATTCGATTTACGAAAGACTATAAACTGGCACATAATTTACGAGAAGGACTGATTGTAAAAGAAGGTATAGATGAAGAATTCAAATTAGATCCGACTCTGATTCGCGAAGAAATTTATAAATACTTCGGCGGTTCTTTGAAATTACGTCAAGTGTCGGCGGCGGGCGACAATAGTTGTGAGCTTGAACTTAATGCTTGCGGCAATGTGAATTTCGATATGGGAAGATTTGGTATTGAGTTTGTGGCTTCACCGCGCCATGCCGATGGTGTTGTAATTACCGGACCAATAAGTGAAAACATGGCCGAACCCCTGCAAATTTGTTACGATGCCATACCCCATCCAAAGCTCATTATTCTGGCCGGTACCGATGCAATTAGTGGCGGAATTTTTTTGGGAAGCAAAGCGCTGGATAGGAGTTTTCTGAACAACTACAAAATAGACCTCTATGTACCGGGAAATCCAATTCACCCGCTTACTTTTATTAACGGGGTTTTAGATTTAATTAAAAAACGTTGAACATCACCAATCTCCAATGGCAGACACGCTTCATTCAGGTGCATCCTCATCAATTGTATCATCTTACCCGACGTGTGTTACGCAAGCGTTGATACCGGCACACACCTCACCTCAAAATTTACCGAATTGGCAATGTAACAGATCTTATGTGCCTTATGGTGTAAGCCAATGCTTTTAGCGATCATCGATTGTTCAGCAACAGTAACATGCGGATGTAAAATAACTTCCTTAAACTTACCCCCGCCTTTTTCATCCTCAATCATGGTGCCGGTGGTTTCATCTGAATAAGAAATTACCACTATGCCCTCGAGGGCACAGAGATATAAATACGATAACATGTGGCAGGAAGAAATGGCGCTAACCAATAGATCCTCCGGATTTAATTTTGTTTTATCGCCCACCGCCGCATTATCGGTGGTTAGGTGTAATTCGGGTTTACCGGAAATACTGACAGTATGACTTCGGTCGTAGGTTTTTACATTTTTTGTACCAGCGCCCTTATTTCCGGTCCATTGGGTACTGAGTGAATAGTGATGTGTTTTCATGAGTTATAATAGTATGATGCTTGTTTCCCTTTCTTGATAGATTTTCAAAACATTTCAAAGAAGTGGTTGGGCGCCTCGGCTATCACAAAAATTAGAGGATAAGGCGTCGTTTATTTCCCAAGCCGGTAGAAATTCCTCAACTTTCTTAGGCCCACACTCAAAGCAGATCTATATTCTTACAGCACAAGCTAGGCTATTGTATTGGTGAAAAAGCCGAATTAGTTTAAGTAATAAATCACTTATCTCTTTGATTCAATGTTCAAGAATATTCTTCAAATTCGTCAAACTGATATCCATGTCTTTTGCCAGCATATTTTCTACCATGCTCACAATAATGTTCATGGGATACGGCATTTTTCCCCCATTCGTCCAGATTAGTTTTGTTTGATTTTCAGATAGGGAACTTAGCGTCATGTTTGCATAGGCGATGGATTTCATGGGGCGCACAAAACGAATTTCAGTTTCAATTTTGTTTCCTTCATTTAGACTTTTAATTTCTTGCTCTCCAGCACCGGCCTGCTTATTGCCGTCCCATGCATACACAAAGCCCACTGTGCCGTCGGTTCCCCGAAAGTCTCTTTTCATACTCGGGTCAACCATCACCCACTTGTTAAATTTGTCTTGGTTTTTGAGGAGTTTTATGTAATCAAAAACTTTTTGTTGGGCTGCGTTGATGATAATTTCGCGATTAATCGTGTATTCTTTCTTCATAAAAAGCGCAATGACTAAAAGCAGTGCAACGATGCCCACCAGGGCAAGCAGAATTGTGATGAGTATTTTCATTTTATTTCTTTTATGATTAATAATTGTTTAATCAGATATTAACAATTAAATGTATGCATTTACTTTTTAATTTCCAATGCGGTTCAGGTGTTTAGCAAGAGCATGTATTTAATAAATTTTGTACTGTAAATTTTTATATTATAGGCATAAATTTGAATGACAAAATTGGCATTGGGTACATCTGAAATACCCATGTTAGAACTGGTAGGAAGTTGTATACCCTACTAGCCAAATGTGTTTAGAACTTCAACTGTTTCACGTTGTAACTCCCTTTGGGCAGGATTTGTAATCCTGCCCTTTCGATACCCTCTCTTGCCTCGCGCCCTGGAAAAATTCTTCCGTTGGATTCATTACCTCTCAGTCCTTATCAATGTAATATACCCACTGTATTTACGGCTGATGTTCTTAAAACAGAGTAAAAAAAACAGCATTAGCGTTGGGAAACGGGTCTTCCGCCAAACTATTTTATTATTCATCACCACTAGTTCTAACCTCAGTGCAGCTATTAAACTGCTTCTTAATTTTAAGAAAAAAGTTTTTGGAACAGACAGAAAACCCCGAGGGTGTTTTTCGTAGGACGTCAAGTTGGGGAACCTTATAATTTTTTAATATCTTCCGGATCAGACTAAATTTACCTTTCTCATTCTTTGTTGAATTTTAAGAAGTGTAGCGAAATTACGGCATGGCAGGGTGCTTCTGTTAGCACTGGATTACTCTTGGTAAAATAGCCAACTGAGGGCATTTACTCACTATGCGCTCCTATCGCCGCATTCTGATTTCGTCTAGCCCTGTTTTCTGGTAAGAGTTACAATTGTCAATGTTTTGCGCATTGGCGCCGGCCCCCTCGTTAGTAACCGCCGGTTTATAATGACTCCAACGGCTGACCGATTTACAAAAAATAGGGCAAAAGAAAAACAGAAAAATGTCCCGACTTACCCCGAGGCTGTGGAGGGGCCTTTGAAAAAAATTGCTTTTGCATGCACTATTGTCCGGGCTGGCGCTAATGCGCAGTTAGGGGTATATGGCCTTATGCAGCTTTTTTAGTCGTCCGCTTTTTAGACTTAAGTTTTTTAATGAACTCACTTAATGCTTTCTCTTCTTCTTTTGTCAAAGGTTTACTCTGAATAAAGTCTACGTCAAGTTCATTTTTTGAATGTAGTTTTTTCATGATTTAAAGTATTTGTTTACAAGATTTGTTGCGCCGTCTGTCTCGACTACCATTAATTGATTACCATAATGAAGTGCCCCCAATGTCTTGATGTAGTGGTCAACAAGATTAGTTTTAGCATGAAAAGAAACAAAACCTTCGCTTCCCCTCTGAAATGAAAGTCTGCAGGCGTATGCAACTAAATTACCGGGAACGCCTTCATAGAGTTTGTCCTTACCTCGATTGAATGGTGCGTTTTCAATTAAATGAATTAGAACATGGTCGGGTTTTACAGTTAAGCTCGCTAGTCCCTGAATGACATTTAAATTACTCGTGATGGTAAGTTTATAAACTTCTCTGCCAGTTGATTTTAATTCATATGACCAGTCGAATAACCAACCTCTTTTCTTTTTAATATCCTTAAGATCTGATTTCACAAATAACGAAACCTCAGTTGCAAAGCTGTCCCCCGAAATTGTATTAACGATTGAATTTGTCAGCCGGTCAATAACGAAGTCATTATGATGGATTTTGTCCTTTTTCACACTTAAATATACGTCTTTTTCCTCTGTTGTCCAAATTGAACGTGGTGCGTCCTATGGCCATTACCCCTGAGGCGCATAGATCAACATGTTTTTTTGAATGTAATTGTTTGCATTGCCAAGGCTCAGAATGCTGAGACCAAATTACCCTGTTGGGCAGGATGTGTAATCCTGCCCTTTCGATACCCTCTCTTGCCTCCCGCCCTGGAAAAATTCTTCCGTTGGATTCATTACCTCTCAGTCCTTATCAATGTAATATACCCACTGTATTTACGGCTGATGTTCTTAAAACAGAGTAAAAAAAACAGCATTAGCGTTGGGAAACGGGTCTTCCGCCAAACTATTTTATTATTCATCACCACTAGTTCTAACCTCAGTGCAGCTATTAAACTGCTTCTTAATTTTAAGAAAAAAGTTTTTGGAACAGACAGAAAACCCCGAGGGTGTTTTTCGTAGGACGTCAAGTTGGGGAACCTTATAATTTTTTAATATCTTTAATATATGAAGATAAAATGTTGTTTTACTGCAAGTATTTCCCGGCAATGGCAGAACAGTTTCATTTTCGGAATGTTTTTGATTAGTAGCACGCAGGCTTTTGCGCAAAATCTGGGAACCTATTCGGGAATTTATCAAAAAGCGGGTATTGTGGCCTTTGACGCAGATCACTATAAAACGGCGGATTCTCTTTTTACACTTGCAATTGATTCAGGTGGGATTGGATATACTTACTACATGAGGGCGCTCGTTAGATCCAAATTGGGAAATAGGAAAGGATATTGTAACGATCTCGCGAATGCGGCAGAAAGGTACAATGAAGATTCAAAGTATTTATTTAAAAGTAATTGTGGAACAATAGACACAATTTATCACGACGGGCACGAGACGTTGACTTCGAAAGATAAAGCAAGGAGTGTTATTCTAAGGTATCACGATGCCAAATACAATTATGACATAGATTTTAAGTACGCTCGGAATTTCCGTCCATTTGTTAGTGGTGTTTTGTTTTCGGATACCAATGAAATAGCAGTTACAGCAGATACAATGCCTGTTTTTAGAGGGGGTAATGCGGAAGCTTCCCGGTTTGTTGCTAAGAATTTAATTGTCCCGTATTCCTTTTATGCAAAGGCTTCAAGTGGCAAAATATATTCGAGGTTCATCGTTTCCAAATTAGGTGCGGTTGAGGACATAGAAATACTAAAGGGAATACCTGACTGTACAGAATGCAGCATCGAAGTAATTAAAATGATTGAGAAAATGCCAAACTGGAAACCTGCTGTGCTAAACGGAAAGCCCGTTAATATGACAGTAATATTTCCAATTGCTATAAAAAAGTAAACAATTACGAAACCGCCGGCTTAAATTGCTGAGGTCATCTTTTTGTGAACTCCAATCGTCACATTCCGATTTCGTCCAGCCGTCTTTACAGTAGGTGGTACCTGAACTACCGCAACAAGCAGTACATACCCCCGTTGGGCAGGATTTGTAGTCCTGCCCTTTCGATAACCTCTCTTGCTTTCCGCCTGGGAAAAACTCTTCCTCTGTATTTATTACCCGAGTCTGCTGAAGGGTAGTAAAAAAAGATTGATTTGAACATATTTTAGCTTTGCTTTTATCCTTATAATAAGCGAGTCATTATTTGCAATCTGGAAATTTCACTCAAACAGACCCCTACATTTCACTCTAAACTGACCCCTCACT
>JAQSCW010000019.1 GCA_029945625.1 bacterium | reverse complement strand
AAAACTTTCCAAAACAATTCCCGGTTTTTCTGCTTCAGGGGTCGCGCTTTCCGTTGCAAGTCCTCGCCACGCAAAGAGACAGGCGTGGCTGTGGGCTTTCCACTACAATCGCTCACGCAGCAAACTAGTTGTTTCCATTTATAAAAAAAAATCCAAGGAATAAATAATAACCATTTCCCCAACAATTCCGATTGATCCGAAACTATTGGTACCAGGCGCCGGTAACAGACATTAACAAAAATTTTCGGTAAAAAAAATCTCTGAAGTAAATTAAATTACTTCAGAGATCTACTATTAAAAAGACTGTTTTAAAATACTATTTAGCGAGTGTGCGCATAAAATTAATGATACTCCAGATTTCCTCGTCATCGGTGATTTTTTTCTTGAAAGACGGCATATCATCTCTTCCTTCTTTTGTTTTATAAAACAATTCTCCATCGGTTTGGTCGGTGGTTTCTTTTGCGCTAAAGTCGCCACAAGCTGTGTCTAATTCTTTAGATTTTGGTCCATCACCTAGGCCTTTGGAGCCATGACAAGATTTGCAGTGTTTCATGTACAAGGCTTTACCCGCAGCAACACTTTCATCATTTTTTGCAACAGGATTCTTTGCTTTTTTTGCCGCATCCGGTGCGTTCCATGGTTTTTTCTTCGCATCTTGAAATTTGACGCTGAATGACATGGTGATCAATGCAAAAATAAACATCATGGATCCCACTACTAGAAATTTTCTGTTTGATAAGGTTTTCATAAGCTTCATTTATTTGGTTTTTATTTTGTGAATTTAAATTATTGTGTAAAGATAAATAATTTACTGTTTCTTTTTTGCCCGAACGAAAAATATTAGCATAATTAACACCATTGCCAAAGCGATTACCAAAGCCACCGGTGCATTTCGAATGCCGGACCAAAGTTTCTGATTAACGGCGTTAGATCCTCCTTTAGGAGCCTTCCAAGGAATATCGCGGCTAACTTCAATAATGCCGTGGTTCTCCTTATCTTCAAATCGGGCTAAAACGGTAATTGTATTATTCTCATTTCCAAAGATATCCTCCGGCAGAATCTCACTCACCACCCCTTCCATGTCGGTAAGTCGATTTTCCCTGCCAAACGGAATTTCTTCAGCTCCCCTTTTTACAAAGAACTTTATTTCCTTTTGAGGGATTGCCACCACGCCATTTTCCTCACTCTTTGAAAATTTAGCTACCACTCTTGTATTAGCCGCTGTTTCACCGGAGAACAATTCTATTGAGGCATCGGCCATCGTAATGCTGTCGTGCGTGTCTTTAAATATGGGATCAGAACCGATGCTGGCTATGAAAAAAAAGGTATGACTATTTTCTTTCAACTTCAGCACTTTTACGGGAAGTGAAAAATAGACGTGACCACTTTGATCGGTCACGTGATTGCCTATCCACCCTTCGCCTGTAGCGGGATCATATTTTTTGTGCTGGGTAAGGTACAGGTTCACTATTAGGTTGGTAACGGGAACCACCTTCTCCCCTTCCATTCTTGTAACCCCCACGGTGATCCCTTTTTCACCATTGGTGATCCTATAATTTACGGTAAGGGTGGGAGTAATCTTATTAGTACCGGCAACAGCACTTCCATGAGTTTGGGAGTGGCCGGTGAAAAAAATTCCAAACGCGACCCAAAAGAAGAAAGACTTTCTACTTGGCAAATATGTAAAAATTAATGGCATAACTCGATCTAGTTCAAATCTACTAATTTGAAGTGAGACTATACGAAAGAGATTTTTGGATCCTATTTAGTTAATGTGCGGTTCTTCTTTTCGTAATCTGAACAATTCCCAAATGATCACGATATAGTGACCCCATACCAACGTTATCAGAATAATAAATGTTATCAGCATCCATAAAGGAGGGTGAGCCGTCCAAAGTGCTCTGGAAGTTCTTCTTAATTGATCTTCAAGCGGAATACCCCATTTTTGAGTTACAGAAGATTCCATAAAGCCGTACAATTCGTGCTCATCTAATTTCACTAAGATCTCGATGTTTCCTTCCTTGTCTCCCGGTAATTCAAATGGTACAACGGCTGTGCCTTCACCACTTTCGTCAGTGGTTGCTTCAGCCACTTTTAAAGGATTAAAATACCGGTGAACAAAAATACCCAGTGCGGTTTCAGGCACAGGAGTCACAGTTCCGGTTGACACGTCGACTAATTTTACTTTCACCGAATACACCGTGTCGCCCGTTACAGGAGTTATTTCAAGTCGCGCCTTACGGATGGTCAATTCTTCCTCAGCTCCTTCAACAAGTTTAGTACCGGCATAAATTGCCTTTAAGTTCACATTGCCTTTTTCATCTGTAGGTACGAGTTCGCTTTTTAGATTACAAACTGCTTTTCCGTTTACATCGGTGATCCCAAAACCCAAAAGTTTTTCCTCATCCCCGTTCACCGACATAAAATTTACTTTCAAATGCGGTAACTTTTTATTGGCGCCATTTACTTTCCCTTGGAGGCGAGCTCTTAAATCGATGGTATTATTGCCTTTTTGTACAGTATAAAATTCAAGTGACGGAGAAACTGTTGTTGGTTCTTCTTTGGCGTCACTTTTAGTTTTGGTTGAGTCTCCCTGAGCAAAAAAACTGCCGGGACTCATGGCGGCAATAAGGATTGCAGCAGAAACCATTAATTTTGAAATGGATTTCCTATCTATAGCTACGGTCAAAATTCGTTTCATATTTCTTATTTTAAACAGGATTTGAATTATTTTCTTTAGTTGCATCAGTTGGCGCTTCCGGGTTTTTTTCCTTATCACCAAATTCAGATATGGGAACAATGGGAACAATTTTAGACATGATGGTGAAGAACAAAAAGAAAGTGGCCACGCCTGCCAGAGTAAGTGCCCATTCAACCCAAGTTGCAGAATATTTAACGTATTCCATGCGGGTATCTTGCATTGGCAATAATGGAGATTCAAGAGTAGGTACAATGATGAGGTACCTTTTGATCCATAATGCCAGCACCATAAAGGTTGAGGCAAGGGCAATAATACCCGGCTTTCTGGTAAAAGGAATGGCGACAACCAACACCGGAATTAGAATTCCAAAGACGTTAGAGTATAAGAAATACCATCCGTATTTTGCGGGATTAAACATTTTTTCAAGTACTTCACTCACCCATTTTTCGGAAGCAAACCAATCGGTTAGGTATTCCGAAAAAGTAAAATAGCCATAGCCTGCTCCCAGAACCATCATGATGTAGCCTAAATACACAAAATGTTGATCAGTGATATAGTCATAGAGTTTGTACATTTTACGGTACACCCACATGGCCATAATCAAAACCCCAGTTCCTGAATAAATTGCCGCAAGAACAAAGTAAGGTCCAAAAATGGTGCTGTGCCAGCCCGGTCTTAAGGTCATACCGAAAATCCACGACAATACGGAGTGTACAATAATGGCAAGGGGCACAATCATGATGGCCATGAGGTTGGTGGAAATATTAATATGACGATTTTGTCCTTTTGTACCACGGTAACCTATCGCTAAAAATTTATATAAATGTTGTTTCCATTTTGGAACATTTAACTTGGCATCGCGTAAAATAGCAAAGTCCTTAATGAGTGCGAGGTAAAGAAAAATCACACTTCCCGCAAAATACGTTCCAATAGCAAACACGTCCCAAGTAATGGGAGACTGCAAACGGGGATATAAAAATAAATGATGCAATCGGTCGAGTCGGCCTATACAAAGCAGAATAAAAATTGGACCGATGATAGTAGAAATTACGGTGATCATTTCTGCGATTCGTATAATTGGTTTTCGCCATTCTACTTTCAAAATATGAAGGATTCCCGATATTACGGCTCCGGCATAACTAATCCCAATAAAGAAAATAAAATTGGCGATGTATAGCCCCCATACCACATTATCTCGCATCCCTGTCACCGTGTGACCTACGGCTATCTGCAAATACAGAGCGTAGCCACCAAGTCCGATCCATGCCAAGAAAAACAATGACCACATCCATGTCTTTGCCCCAAATTTTTCAACGGTCGGGCGTTGCTTGTCAAAGAGCTCCTGTTGATATTTATTTAGTTCCATAAATTTTATGTTTTAATAGTTGATAATTACACCTTAGACTTTTAAATTTCACCACTACCTTCCATTACATCTCTGAATCTGTCCTTCAATTTATCAGGCAATGCTTCGTATCCTCTTTCCACAGGGAATTGACGGTTTTTTGGCGGCAAGTAGTAAACGCGTGGCTTGGTACCCAATTCTTCCTGAAAACGGTAAGCGCCACCATCTTTGATCAATTGTGTGAAACTAACTGTTTCATCACCATTGGTCACGGTGTCTTCATTTTCATCACCAAAATAAAATACGCCATTTGGGCAAGCTTCTACACACGGAGGTAGTAGGCCTTCTCTGCTTCTGTCGGGACAGAAATCGCATTTTTCAACAGTTCCTATTTTTGCCGGAATACCGGTTTCTGCAGAGTATGGTTGGCCCTGGATGTAATCAGGAATTTCAGGCTCATCCCAATTAAACACCCTTGTGGAATAAGGACAAGCTGCCATACAGAATTTGCAACCAATACATCTTTCGTTGTCAATTAACACCAACCCATCATCTCTTTTGTAGGTGGCATCAACCGGGCAAACCTTCACGCATGGAGGATTATCGCAATGAAAACACTGTTTAGGGAACCAATACGGCGCGCCTTTCTCACTGTCTTTCATTAATTTTACCGTCAACCATTCGGTGTCTTCGCCGCGATAGTGCCACTTCTGACATGCGTTTACACATTTACGTGCATTTTTGCAGCGCGACAAATCCACCACCATCACGAATTTCTTACCGGCAATACCCTCACGGGCTTCCAATTTGGAAATAATAGCCATGTGCTCTTGATGATTAAGGTAGTCTGAATCCACTTCCACAATTTCCCCTTCGGGGGAAAGCAGCTTCACTTTTTGGCTTTTTGGAGCTTCCTTTTTTGAACAGGAACACACCAAACTTCCACAGGCTAAAGTGCCTACTGTAGCAATGGCAGCGGTTTTTAAAAATTCCAGCCTGCTGTTGTCTTTTAATTTTTCTTCTGGCTTCATAACTTAAATATTATTGTCTTTAGAAGGATTATTCATCCACTGATAAATTTCCGAATTGCTTGCTTTCTTCTTGGTAGAGAGTTTATCGAAGAGAGACTTGTCAATTTCCACCAATTTACCATCAGGGGTGAGCATTTTCATCTTCTCTCCTCCATCGCTTTTTGCAGTGATCTTCTCCTCTGATAATGCTTCTTGTAGGCCACCTCCCACCGCGGTTAATCCCGCAGCAAGTAATCCTAATTTAAGAAAGCCTCTCCTTCCGGATTTAGGCGTTTCCTTCTTGTCCTTTTCTTCTGATTTTTGTGACATAATCTATAGGTTTAAAGTGTTATTCCGTTCTCAAAGTACGTGTTTAAGTGCACTGCCTTGAATGACACGCATCAATTTAATTTATGACTTTGGTCATAATCAAAAAAAAAACAAAAAATGCCCAAAAAATTGCTATTCAAAGAGGCTCGGTGTCGGCAATTCATTTAGTAATGATTGATGGTGTATTGGTAATCGAAAATTAGCGTTCAAAAAAAACTTCACCTCTATTTTCAAGAGGTGAAGCTTTATAACAATCCAGAGCATTACCGCCTTATCGTTTGGTAATATTAAATCCAATCAAAAATGCACTTGCGCCATCTTTGTAATTGTTGTGATTGTAAAAATTATTCATTTGAGGAACAATACTGTGGTAATTTCCTACAAATAACTGAAAGGTGTGTGAGCTGGTGCCTACCTGAAATCCAAAGCTGATATTAGGATCAGGATTGTTAGTGGTATGTTCGGTGAGCGGCTGATCGTAATTTACGATGATCGAAAACTTATCACTTAACGCATAACACCCCATGAAAGCGATGGCCAAATGCCCATTGTTCATTGTCGGCTTAATGCTTCCATCTGTGCTTACGTATCCTTCTACATTGTTATACCACGAAAAACTTGGCGCCACCTGAATGGACAGATCTTTGGTCACCTTACGGGCCAGTATCAATTGGTGGAAGTACGACAAACGATCCACATCTTCCACAAAGTTGCCTTCTTTCGGTCGGGTATCAATGCCCATCAACCCGAAATAGGTCACGCTCACAGGAGAGCCCCCCGATTTACCCTGTTTAACAAGGGCGTACTTGATGTTTGCATCCCACATCATTTGTTCTTTGGTAAAACCAAAGCCCACTTGCAGATTTTCGATTGGCGTGTAATTAAACCCGAGGCGAATGTTTGAAGATGCGTACAAGCCGGCAAAGTCTTCATACCCATTTTCCATGGTCCCAAAACGATGTTGGATTACAAATTCAAATACGCCTTTTACCGGCACCATACACGTTTGGTTATCGATGATCAAATTGCCAATAAAGGTTTTCTTTGCATACTCCTTCTTTCCTTCAGTAGCAGTGCTGTCTTGCGCATTCAACAGATTCCCTAAGGCCAGAAAAAGTACCAACAGGGCAAGCGGCGGAAACCGATGAGTTAGTTGTTGTTTTATATTATTTTTCATACTATTTTTTTTTAATTGTTTAGTGCTCCTTGCTGGATCCATGCCAGGGTAAGGTTATTGATGTTTCCGGGATTCACCGCGCCGGGTGGCATGGGTGTACCTTTTTTACCGATTAGCCAGAGATAAAGGTTACTGTTCTCAGGATCTGCGGTATTAATATAATTCCCGTTTATGAGCGCGTTATAGGATTTACCAACAGTCAGATCAGGAACTTTTCCCCCCGTACTATGACATCCGCTCATGCTGCAATTTGCAGTAAATAAGGGCTGGAGGTCAGTGGCATAACTCACAGGTGCTGTTATAACTTCTACCTCTGCGCTTTTTGGCACCGTGGCAACCTTATAACAACTTTGTAAGCCAATTATGGGCACCGTTAGTGCGGCCATAAGTATTACAATTTTTTTTAGTGTCATGATTTCAAAATATTAAATCAATGAATAGTTCCTGTTTGTGTTACTTTTGGAATTTCAAGGTCAGGTTTGGTTTGATACCATGCTGGTAGTTCGACTTATTAAATATCGCCACACCAAAGGGTTGATCCTGAAGACTTGAAAAGTCAACGTCCTGTCTTTTTGTATCAGCAGTTTTTAAGGCACGTTTCCATTCAATGATCCAACTTGTGCCGGTATAACTTACTTGGCAGCTTATGTCGGCACGGTTGTTTTTGAGTGGTGCAGAAATGTAACTTGGAATGATTTTAGGACCACCGCCTCCATATACTGCATCGCCCACTCGCTGATAATCGGTACCTATGTTAGGATCGATTACTGATGCGTTACTTAAAGTTAATTTACCAAGTGTATCCAAGCCGGTAACAGTTAGGGCTACGCCGCTAGTAATGTCGGTTTCAAGTATATAATAGTAGTCGGATTTTCCGGGAATAATGTATTTTGGAGCAGTTGCGGTGGTAGTTTTTCCTGAAACTGTTAACGTAAAGGTTTGAGAGTTATTTCTGGTTCCTTCGCCGGTTACATTTGAAGAATAAGCGGGACCATAGGGATAGGAAGTAGAAGAACCTGTCACAACCTGATCATCCTGGTGACGGCCATTGCCGCTTCCTCCCACTAAACTGGTAATAGAAGGTCCACCAGCCCAGTCTTGATACTCATCTGAGAATTGACCATGAATAGGATCTCTTCCAATTTTTAGCCACCACATATCAATTTTTTCATTAGAACCATTGGTATAGTGATTAGCACTTTGATTCGCTTTCATGGTAGCGGGTGTTGTTGTGGGATCAAGGTAAGACGTAAATATATGACACGTTGCATAACACGATTGTGAGGCAAATTTTACCACCGAATTATCGATGTTCCATAAGAAGGAAAGTTTGTCTTCGCCCCATCCATCGCGGGTAATATTTCCGTTCACATCAAATGTTTTGGCACTTGGTTCCTGTGCCCAACGTTTTGTAGAAGGATTAAAATACCAAGGGGATACTTGAACACTTTTATCTGCATCGGGATATTCAGCCAAAAAATAAATATTAGTTGCATCATACATAGAGCGAAGGGTGATTGGGTATTGTGTACCAATGTATCCGTAAAACATGCCATTGCCCGGATCGGGCACCTGAGTGGTTGCGTTTAATTTAGTTGCATTGTCCCAAACAGCATCTGCCACTCCATCGATGATTGGTGCAGATGTCGCTTTGGCGCAAATCAGGTCTGCCGGATTTGTAACTACCGGTGGAAGTCCCTGAGCGGGTGGCGTGTCGAGTGTTTGATTTGTTTTGGTACAGCTGACCACAAACATTAAGGTTGTAACTCCCATTACAGTTAAGGCTGTTACAACTGTTTTTACCGATCTAGTTTTCATAATTTTATTTAGTTTTTTAGTGATTCAAATTGTTTTTAACGGAACAAAATTACAGCAGCCAGGCACCTACAGTACTGATACAAGTCATACTATCATGAAGTGTAATTTTGTTGGTCGGTGAATAAATAAAATGGGGTCTTTGCGGCAAACTGTGTTTATTTATCAATGATTTACCTATACCTTCTGCGTGCCAATGCTGTATAGGTTTAAAAGGGCAACCTTTTTCAGAAAAAAATAAAATAGCTAGGAATCGTTGCTAAATAATAGCAGTTCGGCGTTTGCAAACGATGTTAATTCTGATCAAAATCATACCTAATAAATAATGATTCTAAATAAATTTCTCGATGAAAACCGGCGGTAGAAGATTTACTGGTAGCGGATTTATTTTCTACTATTCTAAATCGGTTCTCCTCACTTCTTTCTTTTTTTTAGTACTTTCCTTAAACCTCGCGATTCCACAAAAAAAAACAGGCAAATTTTATTGCCTGTCTTTCTTTACGAACTTGTTGATCTGGATCGTAGGAAGTGCTTACTTATAAGCTACGATCAGAAATTCCACAATCGGGTCATATTAAAGCCGATGCAAAATTCTGTTTTGAAGAAATCGTTTTGATTATACAATACATTGTATTGGTTGATGATTGACTGCCCACTACACACAAAAATCTGAAACACGTGGTTACTGGTAGCCGCTTCAATACCAATACCAAGATTTGGCATTACCGTGATAAGGTCCTTGTCTTGCGCCGTTATGTTATAATCATATTCAAAGGTAATGGCAACTGCATCACTTATTTTCACACGACCATTAAAGGAAACTCCGATGTTATCGTGAATAATTCCTGTTTCAACCATGTTAAAATGTGATAAGCTAGGGGCAATTTGGAGGGAAATGCTCTTATTAAATTTCCTTGCAAAAATAAGCTGATGAAAATAGGAAAGGCGGTCAACCGTTTTTGGAAAAATATCCTCTCTCACATCAATTACAGCATTTCCGTAGTAGGTAATACTCAATGGCATGCTACCGGATCGAGATTGTTTTAGGAGCGCGTATTTCCAATTTAGATCTTGTAGTTTGTTGTTTTTGGTAGTCCCAAAACCAATTTCCAGATTTTTGGTAAATACGTAATTAAATCCGATTCGGATATTTGAAGGCGCATATAAACCCGCAAGATCAAAACCTTCGGCATTTAGCAATCCAAAGCGATGCTGAATTACAAACTCAAAAGTATGCTTGGTGGGAATAATGGCTGTTTGGTTGTTGATCAGATAGCCACTTTCAAACATGTCCTTTACCGGTCGTTTGTCTTTTGCAGGTTTCTCAGAAACGGCTGCGGAATCATTCTGCCCATTTAGCATTGTTGCTTGTAAACAAAACAAAGTGAGTGTTAATGCTGCTGTTTTAATGATGTGTGGTTTCATAGTAATAAAGAGATTCTTCATGGTGTATAAAATTTTAATATTTACCTTTAATTATCCTTAGCGCCTTGTTTTATCCAGTTTTGTACCTTATCACGGTCTGGCTGCGGTAGCAAGCCTCCCGGGGGCATATCCTTATTTAACTTAATCATCAGCAGAGAAGCTGCCGGATTAAGGGTGTCAACATACAAGCCCTCAATAAGAGATGCATAGGATTTTCCAACACTTAAGTTTGGCGGCACAGAGCCCCCATGGCAGCCACTACCCATGCACTTTGCAGCCCAGAGGGGTTCTACATCAGTTTTGTAGCTTACAGGAACATTGGGATCTACTTGAACCGGTTTAAAATATTCTTTCTCGCAAGAAGAAAATGGAATTGCAATAATGAGTGCAATTACAAGAAATGAAATTATTCTCATGGTGTTTTAGATTTGAAAGTGAGAATTTGTTTTAATGAACCAATGTGATTTTTGCCATCGCCATTCATGAGGGCAATTCCAAAAGGAACAGCCTTTCCCGAAGGAGAGGTAAATTGAACATCATCGGTATTACCATTGGTTAAATTGCGCACCATTAGTACCTGATACAAGGTATGAGCTTTTGACACATCTATTTTGGTACGCGCCATATTAGAAACGGTCCAAACATCGGCTGCGCTTCCACTTGGAACAGTAAGATAGGTGCCGGGTACGCCGCCAATTCCCCTGATAAATGCAAACAAATGATCGCGGTCAGCCAAAGATATCTGAGCAAAATAATTTTTTCCATCATGGCCATCCTGCAAAGCAGTACTCGTCATAGATTCTCTCGAATATTTTCTGGCAAAAGAAACATTGGCAAAAGAGGTGGCTTCCCCGTTCACGCCATTTTCACCGTGACAGTGTGCACATCCTGAACCGAGAGTTGGATTATTGAAGATCGCTTGCCCTTTTTTGAAATCTCCCACAAAGGCAATTTTATTAAGTAAAAAATAGCCCGCGTCCAGTGTTACTGTTTTTCCATCTACGGCACGCACATAACTTTGTTCGGCGCCGTCCCATTCATACGCAGGTTCGGAACGTGAATTTCCACTCACTTTTTTATTGGAAGCGGACATCCCTTGGCCGGCATCATTGATGAGGCCTGCCGTGCTGTTGGTCACAAGATCGGAGGCATACCCCAAGGCATCTGAATTTGCAAGATCCCAACTCCAGATGTCCACAGATCCACTAGCCGGTTGCATTTTGTTAAGGTGACACGACGCTGCACATCCTTTGTCCACAAAAGTTCCTGCAGCGCTGCTGGCATTTGAAATATCGAAGGCAAGTGCAACGCGGTCACAATTTCCTTGGGAGGTCCAGCCTCCGGTTGTGTCCGTCTTCAAGGGATCAGCAGCAGCAATCAGAGAGGCGGTTGCAAAAGCCGGGTTAATATCACTATCCAGCCATTCCATGTACACATATAATTTTGTATCGGTGTAGGCGGCTTTCATCACTACCTTGGGGTCGGCCCCCTTGTTAAATGTTGCCAGTCCTCCGTAAGTACCGGTCATGTTCAGAAAACCGTCAGAATACAAAGATCCTTTATTCAAGTCACTCACTGCAACTCGCAAAAAATCGGCATTCTTCCAGAAAGCATCTGTTAACGACACCGGCACATTTGCGGCGTACGATGCTTCTAGGGTAGTAGTTTCCAAAGGCACTTTTGCTGCCGGTGGTGCGGGGGGTTTAGGGAAATAGCCCTTTTCACATCCCGCAAGCAGCAGTGAAAAAGCTCCCGCCAGAAAAAGCGTTTTACTATTAAGTTTCATAATTCTCATTTTACTATGTTGACTAGTTGACTATTATTATTCTCTGTAAAAATTCCAAAAACCGCTAAATTATTGAATCCATTCCGGTGTTTTCTCTTAATCCTTCTTCAATTATTAACAAAATTTCTACCAGTACTTAAAATAAAGAGTGATCTCCTCAGAGATCACTCTGTTTTTTTTGAATGATGTTAAGATGTCAAAGTACTATTTGTACCCTAGGTTACATACCTACTGACAATTATTCTAACTTCAAATCAGCAGTCACTTCACCCTTTTTGTCTCCAATGGTGATTTTTGCACCACCGCTTACAAATTTTTGGCCGGTACTGTTTGTGTAATCAGCTGTTACAAAGTAATCGCCTCTTAATAAGCCACCGAATACATAATTTCCGCTAGCGTCAGTTGATCCGTTAGCATCGTACGAAGTAGTAGCTTCTGTTGTACCAAAGGCAATATGTACAAATGCATTGGGAACTGCCGTACCGTTAAGCGTTACCATCCCTTTTATTTTTGCTGCACCTCCGAAGTCGTTTGTTTTTTTGCATGACGTAAATGCAAGGAGAAACACGACTGCTAATAGGGCTATATTTTTTATTGTTTTCATATGATTATAGTTTTAATTATTTTAAAATATTAGTTCTGATTAATTTTCCTGTTAGTCATGCGCATTGTTAACAATGTTGCAGTCGGCCCGGATCAGCACTTTATCATTAATGGATGTAGAGTTAACCCCATAAACTGAGTTCGCATTGATGGAAAACGACACATATAATCCCACCCTATCCGTCTTCTTGCCGGTGGTAGCATTCACCACAGTACCTTTTCCGGTATAAGACATTGGCATAGAAATTGTTTCGGTAACACCACGGAATTTGAAGGTACCTGTGAGCATGTACCCACTTCCATATTTTACACAACCGGTACTGTTAAACCAGGCTGTGTCGGAAGTTGCTTTTGGAGCGAGTGTATAGGCAGTTGGAGAAGTTTTAGCGAGCGTATCCCATTTCACGCCCATATATCCAGGACCACATTTTCCATAAGCGTCCCTTCCTGTTTCGCCGGTATTATACGTTGAAAGTTGTACCCATGCTTTTACGGTAGTATTTGCAGGATTAGCTTGATCGAAATACACTTTCATTTCGAAGTTGTTGAATCTTCCGGTAAGTGCTGCGCCGCTACCATAGTATTGAGTTTCCCACATGATGTTACTGTGAACTTTATCCACTTTCCATGCTCCTGGTACAGTGTATGTAGTTGGAGGAAAGCCCCCGATTTTAGCATCAATCACATCAGAGCCTGTTGTAGATGTTGCCGCCAATAATTCAGTAGTGTTGTCTTTTTTGCAACTGCTTATAAAGACAATTGCCGTAACGGTTAAGCCGACGATGGCTGTTACGAGTTTTGTTGCTGATCTTGTTTTCATAATTATTTTTGTTTGGTTCATTATTAATTTATTTTGTTGTTTCTTTTCAGGGGTAAAGGTAGGTCGGGAATCTCACTCACTAGACTGACAAATGTCAGTTTCTTATGTGATTTTCATCAAGCCGCAAACAGTGATCTGCTACCTAGCTTTCTTCTTTCCCGGGCCAACCATCAGCGTTTGACAGACTTGACGCAATGCGCGCACTAGAAAGACATTCCGTTTTTAACATTTCGGATTTTTTAGGGGGCGAAACTTGTGCGTGCAGATATCCATAATGAGTGAAAAGTTTGACCCAGTTGAGGTCAACACGACGAATTTGCTAAATCACCTTCATTTAAGGCATTAGGTAAAGAAAATTAAGCAAAAACGCTGCTGTTTTCGGAAAAGTCGCAACAACATCTCTTAAATTTTTAGATTCAAGATCTTGGCAGAAACCCAGTAAACTAGAATTTGTCTTTCCTCTTCAAATTTAGGGTGTTCGCACCCTATTTCATAATAGCAATCTGAAAAACCACAGGATTCTTTATATAGCACTCTTTTTATATATAATTGTTGTAAGCCCGCTCGGATTTCACGCTAATTTTAACACAGAGTAAAAAGCGGTGTACACTTGCGGGATCTGGTCCGGACAATATTTACCTCCACTCTGATTCCTATACACGTACATCCCAAGGATCTTCGACGTTCATTCTTTTTTTATTGTTCTTTCACATTGGTCTGAGCAATATCAGCAAACAAGCCCTTAATAAATTGTACTTTTACTCCCAAAACAGATGATGACTTCTTCCCTCAAACAGCGCTCGTTTCCTGTGCTCGAAATGAGTTGCGCTGCCTGCGCGGTGAGTGTGGAGAGTATTCTCAAACATACTTCCGGGGTAAAAAATGCGAGTGTGAATTACGCCAATCAAAGTGCCTTGGTGGAATGGGATGCTTCAGCCATTAATGAGCAGGGTTTGAAAAGCACGGTGCAATCGATAGGTTACGATCTGTTGATTACCGAAGAAAATGCGCAGACCCTTCAAGAAGAAGCAAAAGAAAGAACTTTTCAAAAATTAAAAAAACAAACTCTTTGGTCGGCCATCCTTTCCACGCCAATTGTGATTCTGGGTATGTTTTTTATGCACCTCCCCTCCTCCAATTACATCTCCATGGCCCTTGCCACAATAGTTGTATTTTATTTTGGAAGACATTTTTATGTCAGCGCCTGGAAGAAATTACAACATGGCACCGCCACCATGGACACACTCGTGGCCTTAAGTACAAGTATTGCCTATATTTTCAGCGTGTTTAATACATTTTATCCCCAGTTCTGGACCAACAAGGGATTGCAGGCCCATGTTTATTTTGAAGCAGCAGCTGTTATCATTGTTTTTATTTCCATTGGCAAATTGCTGGAGGAAAATGCCAAGTCAAATACCTCCTCTGCCATAAAAAAACTGATGGGTTTGCAGGCAAACACGGTGATGATCTTCGAAAATAATCAAGAGAAGGAGATCCCTATTGCCGACGTAAAATTGAATGACCTCATTTTAGTGAAGCCGGGTGAAAAAATTGCGGTTGATGGCAAAATCACAGAAGGCTCGTCTTTTGTCAACGAAAGTATGATCAGCGGGGAGCCCATACCGGTAGAAAAAAAATCGGGGGATGCCGTGTTCGCGGGGACTATCAATCAAAAAGGTAGTTTTAAATTTACAGCCGAAAAAATTGGGAGTGAAACCCTGCTTGCCCGCATCATTAGCATGGTGCAAAAAGCCCAGGGCAGCAAAGCCCCTGTACAAAAATTAGTAGATAAGATTGCCGGCATTTTTGTACCAACAGTAATTGGTTTGGCCCTACTCACCTTTATTATCTGGTATTTTTTTGGTGGCGAAAACGGGTTTACCTATGCTCTTTTAAATTCCATCACAGTCCTAGTAATCGCTTGCCCCTGTGCCTTGGGATTGGCTACGCCCACTGCCATCATGGTGGGTGTTGGTAAAGGTGCCGAAAATAATATTCTGATTAAAGATTCAGAAAGTTTAGAAATTGCTCATAAAGTAAATGCTCTCATCTTAGACAAAACAGGAACCATTACAGAAGGCAAACCGGATGTGCAGGACATCCAATGGTTACCCGGTAAAGAAACGCCCGAATTAAAACAGATCCTCATGAGTATGGAAGCACGGTCAGAACATCCCTTGGCCGCTGCAATCGTTAAAAAACTAAGTGCAGATACTCTCTCCACATTGTCCCTTACCAATTTTGAAAGTCTAACCGGTATGGGCGTTCAAGCCAACTTGAAGGAGAACACGTATTATGTAGGAAACGAAAATCTTCTTCAAAAGTTTAAGATTGAAGTGGGTCCTGTGCTCGCGGCAACACTGACCAACTGGAAAAACAACGCTTATACGCTTGTGTTTTTTAGCGATGCCAGCGAAGTGCTGGCCATGATTGCCATAACTGACAAAATTAAACCCACTTCCAAGGCGGCCATCGCGCAATTGATGGAGCGTGGCATTGCCGTATACATGCTTACGGGCGATAATGCACAAAGCGCGAAAGCAGTGGCAGATGAAGTGGGAATCAAAAATTACCAGGCACATGCAATGCCTTCAGACAAATCTGCTTTGGTAAGACAACTTCAAACCGAAGGAAAAACAGTTGCCATGGTGGGAGATGGCATTAACGACAGCGAAGCGCTCGCTCAAGCTAATATTAGCATTGCCATGGGGAAAGGATCCGACATTGCGATGGATGTGGCCAGCATAACTCTCATGACCTCCGATCTGCAAGCCATTCCAAAAGCATTTACACTCTCAAAGCACATTGTGAACGGAATTCATCAGAATTTATTCTGGGCCTTTATCTATAATCTTATTGGAATACCCATTGCAGCGGGGATCCTCTACCCGATCAACGGCTTTTTACTCAATCCCATGATTGCGGGAGCTGCCATGGCATTGAGCTCTGTATCGGTGGTGAGCAATAGCTTAAGACTTAAATCTAAAAAATTATAAAAACATCTTATTATGAAAACACTAAAATTCAAATCAAACATCAAATGTGGCGGTTGCATTGCCACGGTGACTCCCTTCTTAAACGCGAAAGAAGGCATCTCTAAATGGGATGTAGATCTGGCGAGTCCCGATAAGATTCTGAGTATTGATACTGCAAATTTAAATTCAGAGGAGATTATTGAGGTTCTAAAAAATGCGGGCTACAAAGCCGAATTAATTTCTAATTAAGCGTTTCCACTCACGTACCGGAGGAGGATCTGAAATTTAAATAAATCACGCTGGCCCCCGAGGACAGTTACTTCTCACTGCGGGCAGTGGGTAGATTTGGACACGCTAAATGGAAAAGCTGACATTTCTCACCCACCTGTGTGACTGCCGTCAGTGTTAAATTTCTTGTTTTGATTTATCTTCGCCTGAGAAAATTCTATCTCTGAAATTTCACTTAAATAAGAAATCATGATCACCCTCAACCCCTCCAAAATTTTGATCCCGGTAGATTTCTCACTTACTTCCATGCATGCCATTAAACACGGTGCCCTGTTGGTGAAAAAATCGAAAGGCGAATTATTTTTACTGCATGTTAAAAGAAAAAAAGAAATTGAGAACATCGTTTTTCCCACTACTGAACTCAGAGGTATGGCCGAAGAAACAAAATCAATTTTGGAACATTTAGAAGATTTGGGGCGAAACATCAAAAAGGAATTTGACATAACAGTAACTGCACTTGTGGCGGTAGGAAGCCGTCCGGTTGAAATTGTGAACACCGCCGAAAAAAATAAGGTAGGCCTCATTGTTATGGGTACGCAGGGTTCTGATTCCACAAGCACATTTTTTAGCGGCAGCAATTCGTATCGGGTTATAAAAAAATCCACCATACCTGTTATGACTTTTCGCGCCGAAGCCCCGCATCTTGGATTTTCTAAGATCCTATTGCCTATCGATTCTTCCGAGCACTCACCTCAAAAAATAAACTCCGCCATGCAAATGGCAAAACTCTGTGCTTCCACTATTCACGTTATAGGTATATTGGGTAAAAAAGAAACTGAATTTGAACAAAAGATTAGAAATATTCTTGAAAAAATAGAACATCAGGCCAAAGAAGAAAATTTGACATGCAGCAGTGAGGTTATCAAAACCGACAATCCGGTGGGCAAAACCTTATCGCAAGCAAAGCGAGTAAAAGCCGATATCATTATTACCATGACCGATCAACGTGCGGGTTCTAACGGATTTTGGTTTGGCAACTACGACCATCAGTTGGTCGATGAATCGGAAATACCTGTTTTATCGATACCACCCGAATTACATGAGAAGAGTTGAAAAATTGCAAAATGAAATTTTATTCTTCTTTCAATCGCTCATTCATTCGCTCAACAAAATCTCACTTGCTTTATCATTTTGAATTACAGCCAGTTCACCCGGACCTCGCTCCTACTTAATTATTATCGGCAATAAACCACTCCGCATAAGAAGTGGGGGTTTCATCGAGTCGCAAATTATGTAAATGTACCTGAGCAGGCAGATGAGGTCTTATTTTTGAAACTATATCGAACACCAAATTCTCACAAGTAGGTTGTCCGTTAAAATACACCACTTTCTCAAAATTAAGATCGAGGTGTTGAATTTTGGCATGCGGTGAATGGCCATTCAATACCAGCGCATGATCGTAAATTGAGATCACTTCGCGTTGTACCAGACTTTTGAAATCAGAAAAATCAATCACCATGCCATCCTTGGCTTCACCCGGCTTTTCAACAACCAAGCCCATGAGTGTGACTGCCAATTTATATGTATGACCATGAATATTTTTACACAAGCCGTCATGCCCATACAAGGCATGCGCCATATCGAACGTGAATTTTTTAGTGACCCTTATTCTCTTTGTATGAGTAAGCTCGTTTTGGCTGTTCATTTTAAGCCAAGTTCCTTTAATTTTGTAAAGTGAGAGCGCAATGCCGCTCTAAAGCTTGGATGGCTATGATAGGGCACATTATATTCGCGTGCGGTTTCTGCCACAATGGGTGCCAGGTGTTTGTAATGCACATGACAAATGGTTGGGAACAAATGGTGCTCGACCTGAAAGTTGAGGCCGCCCACATACCAGCTCAACAATTTATTACTTTTTGCAAAATCGCTGGTGGTCTTTAACTGGTGCACATGCCAGTCGGACGTGATGTCGTGTCCGGTGCCTTCTTGATCGGTACCTTCCACCACATGAGCCATTTGAAATACCAAACTTAAAATAATACTGGCCACCCAATGCATCACGAAAAACCCCAAAAGGATCTGCCAGATTGAGAAGGGCGTCAACCACAAGGGAAGACCGATAATTACAATCAAATACAACGTTTTTCGCAACAACATTTTGGTGAATTCAGAACCTAATTTTTTGTTTTGAGCACCCACCAATCCCATCTTAGAATATTTTGTTAATCTTATAAAGTCGTTGGTTAACATGGTAAGGGTCATTAAGCCGTAAAAAAACACCGCGTACAGGTATTGAAAACGATAGATCTTTTTATAGGGCATTCTTTCCGATAACCGGATAGGTCCTTTGTTGTCGATGTCTTCATCCAAACCTGTAATGTTGGTGTAGGTATGATGCAGCACATTATGTTGTATTTTCCAATTCAATGAATTACTGCCCAGTAGATAAATTGTACCGGCAAAAAGTTTGTTGACCCAGGGAGAGTTTGAATACGCCCCATGAGTGGCGTCGTGCATCACACCCATTCCTACGCCGGCTACACCAATACCCATTACCACCGTGCATAGAAGCGCTAGGAGGCCGCTCATAGGGATACTTAAAATCAATACGAAAGGGGCAATGTACAGGGCAATTAGCACAATGGTTTTAACCACCATGGCAGCATTCGCTTTCGTTGAAATATTATTGGTTTTAAAATACGCATTTACATTTTTCTTAAGGGCCATTGCGAAATTTTTTTCGCGGATATCAGTTCCCTTAAATTTTACGGTATTCATCATGTTTAAAAAAGTTTTAATCCGCTTACCAGTTAACCCCCCGCACATCCTTAATTCCCGATGGGTCGCACAGCACATCCCAAACCATGAGGACAGAAGCTATTCACTAAGCTTTTGCGAAGATAAGAAATAATTGAAGCAAAGCCTCTGAGTAAAGTCACGGGTGTTTATGACTTAAATCAGGAAAGATGGCTAAGGCAAAAATTAATTTTGTAGTTTATTAAGACACATGAACAACCTTCCTGAAAAAAATGAGGAGTTAGGGCGTATTATCTCACAACTCAAAAAGGAGAAAAATGCGGTGATACTGGCCCATTACTATCAGGAACCCGAAATTCAGGACGTAGCCGATTTTGTAGGAGATAGTTTGGGACTCTCACAGCAGGCTGCCAGCACCAGCGCCGACATCATTGTATTTGCAGGGGTTCATTTTATGGCCGAAACAGCCAAGATTTTAAACCCCGATAAGATTGTACTTTTACCCGACTTAAATGCAGGTTGTTCGTTGGCCGACAGTTGTTCGAGGGAAGAGTTTAAGGCCTTTATCGACAAACACCCCGGGCATGTGGTGGTCACTTACATCAATTGCAGCGCCGAAATTAAAGCCCTGAGTGATATTGTGTGTACCTCTTCCAACGCTGTTCAGATCATCAACAGTATTCCTGCAGATAAGTCTATTATTTTCGCTCCCGATCGCAATTTGGGGAAATACCTTATGAAGACCACCGGCAGAGATCTTTTGCTTTGGGATGGCGCCTGTGAAGTACACGAAGCGTTTTCACTTGAAAAAATAGAACAACTTCAACATTCACACCCGCATGCAAAATTGGTGGCACACCCCGAATCGGATGCCAGACTGTTGGCACGGGCTCATTTTATTGGCTCAACAACCGCCATGATCCAGTACATCAAAAACAATTCTGCACGCGAGTTTATTGTAGCCACCGAGGCGGGCATCTTACACCAATTAAGAACTGATGCACCCGGCAAACTGGTTATTCCGGCACCGTCATTTGAAGCCAACGCCTGTGCCTGCAGCGAATGCCGTTATATGAAATTAAACACCCTGCAAAAATTATATTTGTGTTTAAAAAACGAAAGTCCTGAGATCCTAATCACAGAGCCCCTGCGCGTAAAGGCTCTTTCACCCATTCAAAGAATGTTGGATCTCTCGGTCATGCCAAGAGAAACGGCACTTAGCTAAGCAGCATGAAAACAGATGTGCTAGTTATTGGGTCCGGTATTGCAGGACTGAGTTTTGCATTAAAAACTGCTCGGGCCTTACCAAAAGCAACAGTTACGGTAATCTGCAAAGGGAAAGAAGCCGAAACCAATACCCGTTTGGCGCAAGGCGGGATTGCGGTAGTGGTAGATACAGTAAACGATTCTTTTGAAAAACATATTTATGATACCCTTTCTGCAGGAGACGGCCTTTGTAACACAAAAGTGGTAGAGTTTGTCACCAGAGAAGGACCGGCTCGTTTAGAAGAACTGGTTCGATACGGTGCTCAGTTCGACCGAACTGCTGACAAGATGCTTGATCTGGCGAAAGAAGGCGGACACAGTTTGCACCGCGTGGTGCATGCGGGAGATTTCACCGGTTTGGAAATTCAGCAAACCTTGTTGGCTCAGGTCACCAATACGCCAAATATTCTAGTTCTTACCGAAACCATTGCCATTGATTTGATCACCGAAAAAGATCTGCATACAACAAAACACTCAGGTAAGAAAAACAAGTGTTTCGGTGCCTATGTATTGGATCAAAAAACAAACAAGATCGTTAAAATTGCTGCCAAAATCACGATGCTGGCCAGTGGCGGAGTGGGACAAGTGTATAAACACACCACCAACTCAGCTATTGCTACCGGCGACGGCATTGCGATGGCACATCGTGCAGGGGCAAAAATTAAAAACATGGCCTATGTTCAGTTTCATCCCACAGCCTTGTATGAAAAAAACAAAGATGCTAATTTTCTGATCTCCGAAGCTGTGCGCGGATACGGCGGCATATTAAGAAATTCGAGAGGGATTGCCTTTATGGGTAATTATGATTCCCGTAAGGATCTGGCAACACGTGATATTGTGGCAAGAGCTATAACCTCCGAATTAGGAAAATCGGGAGACGACCATGTTTTTTTGGATTGCCGACAGATCCCCAAAGCTGACTTCATCAAACATTTTCCAACCATTTATAAAAAATGTAAAAGAATAGGAATTAATCCCAGGGCCACCATGATCCCCGTGGTTCCGAGTGCACACTACTGCTGTGGTGGAATTTCCACCGATCCCAACGGGGAAACATCGGTCACAAATTTATACGCATGCGGCGAAAACTCATATACCGGTCTTCACGGAGCCAATCGTCTGGCTTCAAATTCACTTCTGGAAGCTTTGGTTTTTTCTCACAGGGCTTTTAAGAATTCGGTCAAAAAAATAAAAACACAACCCTATAAAAAAAACATACCCAACTTGTTGCTGAGTAAAGACCGGCAACCTCAAACTAAAGCCATTCACCGCGCAGTTGTAAGTTTGAAAGAAACAATGAGCGCAAATAGCGGCATCACCACATCATACAAACAACTTAACAAAGCGATCCTCCTATTAAAAGACCTCCAAACAAAAACACCAAGAAGACAAGGCGAAGCGATACACGCTCGCACGTTGGAACTCAACAATATGATAGATACCGGTTTACTCATCTTAAAAGATGCCAAACGACTCAAAAAAAACAGGGGTGTATTTTATAATACGGACTTGGAATCGGGAAAACAGGCCGGGATTTCGGCTGAAAATCTCCACGAGTTGAGATCGCACTCCAAAAACAAAACAAAATCCAATACAATTACCCTATGAATTTCATTTTTAAAAAGTAATTCCTATTTTAGTCGAAATCAAATTTCTTATCTATGAAACATGTTTTTATCTTTTCTGCAATTACGATTCTGATTCTGCTAACAGCCTGTGGAGACGCGGACGATGCAGAGAACGCCAAGCCAATGAGTGCAGAAAGTATGGTGAAAGAAACAGAGAATTATGATCCTCACCGCGGAGAAGGAAAATGGAACGAGCAAAACGTGATCTTTAACATCCCCTTGAACAAAGAATGGTCTGAATCTGGGAGAATGATTGCTGAAGTTAAATGCTCTGCTTGTCATAAAACAAGTACCGAAAAACTGGTGGGGCCGGGTTGGCATGGAGTTACAAAAAGGAGAAGTCCGGTTTGGATCATGAATTTCATCACTAATCCTGATCCCATGATTGATAAAGATCAGGAAGCCCAAGCCATGCTCGAATTATGTCTAGTGCGGATGCCAAATCAGAACCTATCGGATGTCGAAGCCAGAAACATCCTCGAATATATGTTTAGCCTCGAGGAAGTGAAGTAGAGCCTTCCGCTATTTTCTCTCCTAAATGTTGTTAACATGCCTAAGCACCGGTAGGTAGCAATTCACCTCTCTGGTCAAGTCCTACCAAGGGATATTTAGCAAAACATGACATTTATCATGTTTTATAATGACAAATATTATCTCGGACAAACTTGTCCGATTACTATACTAGAGTACCTTTGCTTCTATAAAACAAACACATGCCTGTTACGTCTGAACACACCTTTCATATTCCTGTAATGGGATTAGGATTTACCATCGACACCCCCATCAAAGTTGCTCATTTTGGCATCTCCTCAGTTCTCTCCATCATTGAAGATCACCTAGTTGAACAAATGCGGGAAGTGATTTGCCGGGACAGGCAGCTCGAATTTGTACCCATAGTGGTGGGAGAACCCGATAGTCGTTCAAGAAGGATCACGGCCTATCTGAACCTGTTAAAACAAGTAGTTGACCAAAATTTCGAGCGTTTGTCGGCTTTGCCGTTTGAGGCAGAGAATGATTTAGCCAAATACTTTGAGTTGCTCCCGGATACCTCTGCAAACAAAGCTCTGTATAAAAAACTGCCGGGCATGAGTGCTTCAGAAAGAACTGAAACAGAACAATTTCTTCGTTCCCAATTAGTACCGGGTTCCATTGATGTAAATATCATGACTAAGGTTGACAAGATCAATTATGATGCTCAGGGCGAAAAATTACCTGTCGAATATTCGGATGCACTTTCGGCACTTCGGGGCTTCGCAAACAGTTCGTTAACGTCATCTGTAGTGTTTTCGGCCGGCCTCAATCCGCGCTTATACAGTTACTGCGAAACCTTCGATGATTTTTTCCCAAACCGGGAAGGTGAACTTAGAAAAAAGATAATTTTAAAAGTAAGCGACTACCGCTCAGCCCTCATTCAGGGAAAATTTCTTGCAAAAAAGGGCCTTTGGGTTTCAGAATTCAGAATTGAGTCGGGCCTCAATTGTGGGGGCCATGCTTTTGCAACAGAAGGACTTCTTATGGGACCTATTTTGGAAGAATTTAAATTAAGGCGCGATGAGTTATTTGAAGAGCTGTTCAAGATATGGTCTGAAACTCTTGCTCTCAAAGGAAAACAATTTACCGTAGCACCCGGTCTGAAAATAACCGCACAAGGAGGAATAGGCACGGCTGCAGAAAATAATTTTTTATTAGGACACTATAAGTTGGATGCTACCGGCTGGGGAAGTCCGTTTCTGCTAGTGCCGGAAGCTACCAGCGTGGATGATGACACTCTTAGAAAATTGGCTACCGCCAAGCAAAGCGATTATTACCTAAGTCATGCTTCCCCATTGGGTGTACCGTTTAATAATTTCAAACTGAGTAGTTCAGAAGAACAACGTAAGCGGCGCATTGAAAAACACCATCCGGGAAGTCCGTGTTACAAAAAATTCCTGTCCACCGACACAGAGTTTACAGAACATCCTATTTGTACTGCTTCGCGCGAATATCAGAACCTAAAGATCAAACAAACCGAAAAACTGGAGATTCCGAAAAAAGAAAAAGATGCCATCATTAATAAGATCATGGAAAAGGATTGTTTGTGTGAAGGCCTGGGTGCGGGATCGCTAATCAAAAATCACACGCGTTTATCACACGGTTTAGAAGCTGTGGCCATTTGCCCCGGTCCAAATCTGGCATACTTTTCAGGTACCTTCTCGTTGCGGGAAATGATCGATCACATATACGGTCGTAAAACTATTCTAAACTCAGTCAATCGTCCCCACGTATTTGTGAATGAATTAAAATTATACGTAGACTATTTAAAAACTGAAGTGGAAAACTCAATTAAATCTGCCACGCAGAAGCAGGTGAATTACTTTAATTCATTTAGAACAAATTTGTTAAACGGAATCGACTATTACCATTCCATACTCCCTTCTTTAACAGTATTAAACGACTTTGCCGATCAGATGAGCGAGCAACTCAGTGATTTAAAAGGCAGGCTTCAACTCATTCAAATAAACGTAACACAAGAGAACTTGGTTCAAAGTTAGATGACTTCAACCCGATAGAATAGGCGGTTATGAAAATAAAGGTGAAACTTATATTTGCTCTCTTATGTGTTGCCTTTGTCATCTACTCCCTGAGTATTTATCTGGTGCCTATTCGTAAACACCTAAACAGTGCACCTAACGCCACTTTGGCATCGAAAGGACGATTGGTATGGCAAGACTACAATTGCGAAAGTTGCCATCAGTTATATGGTTTGGGGGGATATATGGGACCTGATTTAACCAATATATATTCCTGCAAAGGCAAAGGTCCCATTTACATCAAAGCCTTGGTGAAATCGGGGACCGGACTGATGCCCCCTTTTCACTTAACCGAGGAAGAAGAAACAAATCTCCTTCATTTCCTGCGAAGTACTGATGAAAGCGGCTCCGCAGATCCTCGCAACTTTACTATTAATGCCCTCGGGATGATTGAAAAAAAATGAGCTTTAAACAACTTAATAGTGGTAAACTTTTTTTGGCGAGTTCTTTGGTGATGTTGTTTTTTGGGCTCATCATGGGTTCGTTGGCCAGCCTCAGCTATGTATTGCCCAATTATCTTAAAGACACAATCGGTTTTGTTTCATTACGGCCCATGCATGTGTCGTCGGTTTTGTTCTGGATCATCTTGGGCGCCAGCGGTTGTATTTACAGTGGACTGGAATATGTATCGGAACAAAAACCTTCAAAAACCCTTGCTACAATTCAGTGGGCTTTGTGGCTGGTAGCTATTGTAGGAATTTTTTATTCTTATTTCACAAAACAATTCGGTGGGCGTGAATACTGGGAATTTAATCCCATTTGGGCCTTACCTATTATAGGCGCCTGGGTTGTGTTTCTGTTTAATTTCTTCCGGTGTACGCGCGTTTTGAAGAAATGGCCGGTTTACATGTGGATGTGGATGACGGGCATGATATTCTTTTTGTTCACCTTTATCGAAAATTATTTGTGGGTGTTTCCCTATTTCAGAACTCATTTTATTACCGACATGACCATTCAGTGGAAAGTAAACGGCTCACTGGTGGGATCATGGAATCAAATCATTTATGGAACTGCTTTCTTTTTGATGGACCGTATCAGCGGCAATAAAAAAGCCGGCTTCAGCAAACTGGCATTTGGTATGTATTTTTTAGGATTGTTCAATCTCATGTTTAACTGGGGACATCATATCTACACCCTGCCCACATTGCCTTACGTGCGGTACATGGGTTATGGCGTGAGCATGACCGAATGGATTATTTTTGCACGCATCTTTTATACCTGGAGGGTAAGTGTATCGGATGTTCAAAAACACTATCACTATTTTCCATTTCGGTTCTTGTTCGCAGCCGATGCCTGGGTATTTTTTAATTTGGGTCAGGCCTTGCTCATGTCTATTCCGGCCATTAATATTTATACGCATGGCACACACGTAACAGTTGCGCACGCCATGGGTACCACCATCGGCATCAACAGCATGATATTATTAGCCGCCTGCTTCGAATTTTTTAGCGGCAAATGTAGTTCCTTTAATAAAGCAAATGTGGGGCTCAGCATCGCCTTTTGGGGGGCGCAGGTAAGTTTGTTTGCATTCTGGATCGCCCTCAATGCCGCCGGCATAAAAAAGGGCATCTGGCAAATGGCGAGCGTTCAAATTCCTTATGGCAAAATGATGCAGAGCTTGCATCCTTACTTCGTTGTGTTTGCAATTGCGGGCTTTTTTCTTCTGATCTCCATCACTATTCTGGTCTTTGTTTTACTAAGGTCTTATGTACGCTGTGAACTGCGTTCCGTCAACGAAATAAACGCACCCCTCCCCAACTCTATCACGTCATCAACAATTAAATTATAATGGAAACTTCTGTAAACCTCAACAACAACAAAACAGCTTATAAATATAAAAAGAACAACGAGCTGCGTTTTACCTATTACATTTTTAAAATGCTTCAATACCCAAAAATGGTTAAAGTGATGATGGCGGTTGCCAATAACATTCTCAAATATCATTTGCCTTTTAAGGCCCTCATTAAATCCACGGTCTTCAAGGTGTTTTGTTCGGGAGAAGACATTTCAGAGGCATTGGCAACGGTTAAACGACTGGATGAATTCAAAGTGAAATCGGTACTTGATTACGTGTCAGAAGCCGAAAAACTAGAAAGTGTCTTTAATAAAAACGGCGAAATTATTCTTGAAAATATTATGCGATTGAGCAGAGAATCGAAAGACAACTCGATCAGTGTAAAACTGACCGGGCTGGAAGATCAGGAATTTTTTAAGAAGATCAACAAAGAGAGTCCACAGGAAGGCACAATTGAACTCAAACGTTACCATCTTTTCCTGAATCGCATTGAAGCCATTTGCGCAGAAGCTGAAAAACAGCACGTGTTGGTGTATATTGACGCTGAAGAACGTTGTACACAAGATGTATTTGACCGTGTGGTGGAAACTATGATGGAACGACATAATAAAAAAGAAGCCATCGTGTTTAATACCCTGCAAATGTATCTTACTGATCGCTTGGAGTACCTTCAAAATGCCATCAAAGCGGCCGAAAAGAACCAACATTTCGCAGGTATCAAATTGGTGAGAGGGGCCTATGCCGAAAGAGAGCGACTCGACGCAAAATTGGCCGGAATTCCGAGCCCTGTTTATTCCACCAAACAGGAAACAGACGATGCCTTTGACAAGGCGATTGATATTTGCCTCTCGAATCCCCATGTGTACACGTGCATTGCTACACATAATGAAAAAAGCACACGCCTAGCCCTCAACTTAATTGAAAAATATAAAATAAGTGATCATTATAAAAAAGTGAAATTTTCTCAACTTTTAGGAATGAGCGATAACCTCACATTTAATCTGGCCGCCGGAGGATTTAATGCCTCCAAGTACCTGCCCTATGGTGAAGTTAAAAAGGCCATTCCTTACCTCATTCGCAGGGCAGAAGAAAATTCCTCTATTAGCGGTCAAATGAGTGAAGAAGTGACGCGTTTAGAAAACGAACTTTCACGCCGAAAAACTCCCGAAAACAGTAATGTATAACACACAGTTTTAAAAAACATGAATACATATATTTTAGTTGGGGCCCTCTGGGTGGCCGTTTGTATCCTAATCGGTATATTTTTAGCCGGAAGATGGTTCAGTGGCAGAACACAATACAGAATCGGTTTTGGAGCGCTCTTTATCAGTTTCTTGGCCGGAATATCTTTTTTGCTGTTCGCGATCCTTCATCCCTGAAGGAGCGCTCTATTTGAGGAATTTATTTAGCCGGCTGCGAATTAGCTTGCCAGATTGTTTTGTTGCCAAAACCCAGAGTATTGTCGGTAAATTTTATGTACTGCAGCTTTACGGTCCAAATGTACCCGGGCATAACCAGTCCGGCCGGGTATTTTTTATAATACATGGAGGTATGTGCGAGTACATGGGGGTGGTTTGCTTGCAAGATTTGCCCGGTAAACTGAATTCCTCGAATTTTCAATATATCAAATTTTTCAGGTAAAACGGTGCCCGCCACCAAAGCGGTAGTTTGCACTACTTTATCGTGACTTGATCCAAATGACGATTTAAATATAAGTGTGTCTTGTTCCTCGTTGTATACAAAAAAACAGCTAATACAATAAGGTTCATCTTTATCGTTGTTGAAACAAACACTGGCCACTCGGTTGGCGTTTAAGAACTTTTTAATATTCTCTTGAATTTCCTTCATAGTAGATCTTTCATTCTATAATTTCTTCTTTTTTCGGCATTTTCATATTCCTTTATTTCCTCGGCAGTTACCGGCTTTATTCCGGGAACCGGTATGGAGGTAGCTTTGTCGTTTATGGCCACAAAGGTAAAAAATGCTTGATTAATTAGTCTTTTTTTTCGTGTGAGTACTTCTTTGCTATGAGCTTGTACAAAGATCTCCATCGATGTTCTGAAAGCTCTGGTTACCTTTGCCTTGATGGTAATAATATCGCCCACCCTTGCGGCGGCCATAAATTTTAGACTATCAATACTGTAGGTAACACAAATTTGATCGGCATGGGTTTGAGCGCAAATGGCCGATGCCAGGTCCATCCATTGTACCAACCTTCCTCCCTGCAACATTCCCATGGGATTGGTATCGTTCGGCAGAACCACTTCGGTCATCGTTGTTTCTGAAAACTTGGGTGTTTTTGCTCTGGCCATTTTACTATACACTAAAGAATGAAAATAACCCTCAATGTTAGCCCTCTATTTTGATTTAGGTTATGAGAAAAGTCATTTTTTAACATTCTATGCATAAAATCCTCACATAGAACCTGTAGCGTTATTTACAAGTAATTGTGCATATTATATCGGACAATTTTATCCGATATAATCATTTCTAATTATCTTTGTAAAAAAACAACATGATTTTTTCGAAAGCTTGCGAATACGGCATCAGGGCATCCATCTACATCTCCCTGCAGTCGCTCAACGACAACCGTGCGAGCTTAAAGGATATATCTGCAGAAATAGGTTCGCCTGAAGCCTTTACTGCCAAGATCCTTCAGCAATTGGTGAGAAATAACATTATAACTTCGGTAAAGGGAGCCATGGGTGGTTTTGAAATTGGACTAAAACAAATGAACCGCATTCGTTTGGAAGAGATTATTTTGGCTATCGACGAGGGATTTACCTACAAAACCTGCGTTTTGGGTTTACGGGAGTGTTCACAAAAAAATCCTTGTCCGGTACATCATAAATTCAAACATATTAAAGCTGATCTCAAGACCATGTTGCAGGATACTACTTTGTTTGAAATGTCTACGGGGTTAAAAGAAGGGTTGACTTGTTTAAAACTATAATACGGAGCCACAGCCATGAATATTCATCATAAACAAGTTATAGGAGAGCTGGTAGCCGAAGATTACCGCACGGCGGAAGTCTTTTCAACTTACGGGATTGATTTTTGCTGCAAAGGAGGATTGAGTATTGAAGCAGCGGCTAAAAAGAAGGGGATCAACCCTGAAGCACTTATTTTAGACCTTACCACCGCCACTGAAAGAACAGATACCTCCTACGCTGATTTCAGAGCATGGCCCATCGATTTGCTTGTTGACTATCTTGAAAAAAAACATCACCGCTACGTGAGGGAAAAAACTCCTCTCATTCTGCAGTACCTCGCTAAAGTAAGTCAGGTGCATGGTCGTGCGCACCCTGAGGTGATGGAAATTGAAAATCATTTTTACGATTCTTCCCGATTACTGGCCGTGCATATGAAACGAGAAGAAGAGATCTTATTCCCTTTTATCCGACAATTGGCTGAGCAGGAACAGGTCATAGAATCTAAACATTACAGCGAGGTTGACAATCCCATTTTAATGATGAAACAAGAACATGAGGTGGAAGGTGAACGGTTTATTAAAATTGCGGAACTCAGCGATAATTATACGCCACCTGCTGAAGCCTGCAACACTTATAAAGTAGCATATTACCTGCTGAAAGAATTTGAAGCGGATTTACAGTTGCATATTCACTTAGAAAATAATGTGCTCTTTCCCGAAGCGCTTTCACGCGTGGCCGATCAACTAACTAAAACTATACTTCAAACTAAATAACCTGTTTAATAAAAAACTCTTAAAAACTCAACTATATGCTAAATTTTAAATTAGACGACGACTTTGTTGCGCAATACAAAGACATCACTCCCGATTTTGGGTACAACGGTTTAGGACTCCTCACCTTTTACCGTACTTATTCGCGGTTAAAGGCCGACGGAACAAACGAACAATGGCACGAAACGGTAAGGCGGGTCGTAGAAGGCGCTTATTCGTTGCAGAAGGAACATATTCTGAGTAATGAATTGGGTTGGAATAACCGCAAAGGGCAACGCTCGGCGCAGGAAATGTATGACCGGATTTTTAAGATGAAATTTCTGCCACCGGGCCGAATGCTTTGGGCTTTAGGTTCGCCCATCATTCACAAACGTAAGGTGGGACAAGCTTTATTTAATTGCGCCTTTGTGTCGACCGCCAGCATTGGAAAAAATATTGAAGAAGCGGTAAAGCCGTTCACTTTCATGATGGACATGAGTATGGTAGGTGTGGGCGTTGGCTTTGATGTGGAGGGAGCCGACAAGATTGAAGTGAACAAACAAGACGACGATACTCATGAGTTGTATACAATACCCGATTCAAGAGAAGGTTGGGTAATGAGCGTGGAAAAATTGTTATTCAGTTATTTTGCCAAACATTTTGGGTTCAATAAAGCCTGTGGGGTGCATTTCAACTACGATGAGATCAGACCGGCAGGCGTTCCCATTGAAGGTTTTGGAGGCGTTTCTTCGGGTCCGGCTCCTCTTGAAAAATTGCATCAGCAAATTCGGCAGGTACTCAACAAAAATAATGGCAAACACATTTCCATTACCGCCATTGCCGATATCATGAACATGATTGGACAATGTGTGGTGGCCGGCAATGTGAGAAGAACTGCGCAAATTGCGTTGGGTTCGGTTGAAAATAAAGAATATCGCAAACTCAAAGATTACAGCTGGAATTCAAAAGAAAACAAATATGAAGGGAAAATGGCTCACAGAGCTGCTTGGGGATGGGCTTCTAACAACAGCGTGACAGTTGATATGAATACCAATTTTGCGGAAGTGTCGAAACAAACAGCCGTGAACGGCGAACCCGGATTTGTGTTTATGGACAATATCCGCGCATTTTCACGCATGTGCGATCCTGCTGATCACAAAGATGAAAAAGCCATGGGCACCAATCCTTGCGGCGAACAAACTCTTGAGTCGTATGAACTCTGCTGCCTGGTAGAAACATTTCCATCACGCGCCGAATCAAAAGAAGATTACCTCAGAACTCTGAAATTTGCCTACTTGCTGGGAAAAACTGCCACCTTGGTAAATACTACTTGGCATGAAACTAACCGCGTTCAAAAAAGGAACAGACGAATCGGCACGTCGGTGTCGGGCATCACCAACTTTATTGACAAATACTCACTCGAGACCTTAAAAACTTGGCTCGACGATGGTTACAAACACATTCAGTCGTGGGATGATATTTATTCCTCGTGGTTATGTGTTCCTAAAAGTATTAAAACCACCAGTGTAAAACCAAGTGGTACGGTAAGCTTACTTGCCGGCGTAAATCCGGGATGCCACTTCCCTGAATTTGATTACTACATTCGCCGAGTAAGGATCGCCAAAACATCGGGACTGATTCCTGCCATTAAAGAATCGGGATTGCACATAGAAGAAGATGTGGTGGATCACTCCTCACTGGTTGTTGAATTTCCGGTACATAATGAAGGAAAAAGTTTGAAAGACGTGACCATTTGGGAACAAGTGGCGTTGGCTGTGTTCCTTCAAAAATATTGGAGCGATAACCAGGTTTCATGCACTGTTACTTTCAGACCCGAAGAAGCAAGTCAGATAAAAACAGTACTCGATTATTATAAGTACGATCTGAAAGCCATTAGCTTTTTGCCAAAATTAGACATTGGTGCTTATGCTCAAATGCCCTACGAAGCCATTACCAAAGCCCGTTACGAAGAGTTAGTAAAACACGTAAAACAAATCGACTTTATGGTGCTTGCAGAAGACTCAATTGGAGAAAAATTCTGCAGCAACGATGTATGCACCGTTAGTTGATGACACACCTCTTTCATAAAGGGGGTAAAATTAAATAGAATGATGCGGTTTGGAGTTTATTGTTTTTTGCTATTTGTGATTTGTTGTACTTCCTGCAAGAAAAAAACTGAACCATTACCCGATGCTGATCCGGTGAGCACCACCATGGCTCTTCAACTGGATTATATAACGGATAATGGTTCTTTCCAAACCAATGCCTTCACGTACACCACTCCGGCTGGTTACCCCTACAGCGTTACCAAACTAGAGTATTACCTCTCACAGATCTGCTTATTGAGAAGCGACAGTTCAAAATTGCTTATGCAAAATTACCAGTACGTGGATGCTACACAGCCCCAAACCAACACTCTCAGTTACAGTAATCCACCAACCGGCAACTACATCGGAATCTCTTTTAACATCGGACTCATTCCTTCTCAAAACACCACAGGTGCCCTGCCGGAAGTGAACGACAATATTAACATGCAGTGGCCCGACCCAATGGGCGGAGGATATCATTTTTTGAAAATGGAAGGATATTATAAAGATGCCGGTGTACCACAAGGATATGCCATGCACCTGGGCACCAATAAATGTTTAATTCCCACCCTCCTCTACAAAAAATTCTCCATCAGTACAGGATCAGAAGTAATACTAAAGCCGCTCATGAACATCAACAGTTGGTTTCGAAGTCCCTATAAATTTGATTTTAATAAAGACGGCAACTACATCATGGGAAATGATACTGCCATGTTGAAGATCACTGCTAATGGAAAAAATGTTTTTAGTCTCTAACATGAAGAAATTTGCTTTTATACTCTGCAGTTCATTTATTATGACACAGTGCACAAAGCATGTAGGGACTACTGCCGATGCGGTTGCCACTCCTTATACACTCAAAGTGCCTCCCCGATTCCCTGCTCCCTTAATCCCCCTCGAAAATCCCCTCACCGAAGAAGGCGTATTGTTAGGACATAAATTATACTACGATGCTATTTTATCAAGCAACGGGCTCTCTTGCTCTTCATGCCATATTTCTAACAAATCTTTTTCAAGTCCGCTGTTTGTCTCCAAAACAGGCGAACACATCAGTGTACCACCCCATATCAATCTGGCCTGGAACACCGAATACAATTGGAATGGCTCCCAGCCAAAATTAGACCTGCTTTGTTTGGGTGATTTTGGTCCCGATTTTTTTAACACCAATATGAGCGATTTGGTGAGTAAATTAAAAGCGCATTCCGAATATCCTTCACTTTTTAAAAAAGCATTTAATATAGATGATGTGGGCACCTTAAGTACCGATGAACTCCAGCTTAAAATTGTTTATGCCATCTCACAATTCATGCGCACACTCATCTCGTCTGATTCAAAATTTGATAAATGGATCCGGCACGAAGGTCAACTGACAGCCGATGAACTCGCTGGCTATGAGATTTTTTTTACCGAAAAAGGAGATTGTTTTCACTGCCATGGTTATCCCTTGATGACCAGCAACACGTTTAATAATAATGGTTTGGACGCCGCACCAACAGGACCCAATTTAGGTTATTTCCTTGTTACGGCAAACGAAAGCGACAAGGGGAAATTCAGTCCGCCCACACTGCGCAACGTAGAATTAACCGGCCCCTACATGCACGATGGACGGTTTCAGACATTGGAAGAGGTGATTGACTTTTACGATTCGGGAGTGCATTGGGAGTCGCCAAACATTGACCCCATTATGACCAAAGCCTTTAAGAAATACGGTTTAAGTTTATCCCCCATTCAAAAAAGCAATTTGCTGAAGTTTTTGAAGACCTTAACAGATACCAGCATGATGAGCAATCCCAATTTCAAAAAATTATAGACGGGACATTTTAGCCAAGCTAATGACGATCCATCTGCTCATGGGATCTAATTCCTAATTTTCGCATAAAAAAAATTTGGGGTCAAGCGGAAAATCCGGGGAGAAAGTTTTTGAGCCTGCCCCCATGAAGAGAAAAACTTACCAAGAAAACTTCC
>JAQSCW010000018.1 GCA_029945625.1 bacterium | reverse complement strand
CTGAGCACCTGCCCTGAGCTTGTCGAAGGGTGTCGAAGCGACTTGTGCTGAGCACTCGCCCTGAGCACCTGCCCTGAGCACTTGCCCTGAGCTTGTCGAAGGGTGTCGAAGGGCGTCGAAGGGCGTCGAAGGGTGTCACCCTGAACTTGTCGAAGGGTGTCGAAGGGTGTCGAAGCAAAAGAACGAAGAAAAATTAAAACCAATCCAAAAAAAATTGCCTTTCCATTTATGAAAAGGCAATTTAAAATAATAATATATCAAAAATTAAGACTGACTCAATTTAGCATCAATTCCCAACGTAGCGTGAGGAACCGAACGCAGACGTTCCTTTGGAATCAATTTACCGGTTACACGGCAAATACCATAGGCCTTATTTTCAATACGCACCAAGGCATTCTTTAAATTCACAATGTATTTCTCCTGACGCGAAGCCAATTGCGCTGTCTCTTCTTTGCTCATCACATCGCTGCCGTCTTCCAGCAGTTTAAAAGAAGGCGAAGTGTCGTCGGTACCGTGATTATCTTCATTGCTCAACGTTTGTTTAAGCAGGTCGTAATCGGTTTGCGCTTCCTTTAGTTTCTCAAGAATGAGCTCTTTAAATTCCGCTAATTCTTTATCGGAATAACGCGTACGATTATCAGCTGTATTAAGAAATGGTTTTGGTGCAGGCGTGTTTCCTTTTTTAATCAAAGGTTTGTTGATGTCTATCTGCAAGGGACGATTACGGATATAGGCTTCCATACTTCCTCCCGATGATTTTCCTTCGTTCTTTTTTCTGCGTCCGCGCCCGCGTTTTTCAGGAATCTCATCTTCATCTTCATCCACTTCAGGGGCACTTGCCCCCTCCAGATCAATCAATCCCGCATCGTCAAGCCCACCATCAATAGCAGTGTCTTCTTCGTCGTGTTTTTCATAATCGTCCTTCACTTCCACATCTTCTTCTTCCTCTTCACCCTTTTTTCCTTTTTTGCCTTTTATTACTTTGGCGGCAGGTTTCACTTTGCCTTTTTTTGAAACTGCATCAATTGGTTTGCCAACCGGCTTATGAGCGGCTTTGGCGAGGGGCTTGTTAACTTTCTTAACGTCGATTTTCTTTGCTGTACTTTTAGCAACCGGTACTGTTGTCTTTTTCTTCACGTGTTTCTCTACTTTTTTTACTGCCGGTTTTACGGCTTTTGCTGGTTTGGCTGCTTTTTTAACCTTGGACTTAAGGGCTTTTGGGGCAGGTTTAATTATTTTCTTAGCAGGCTTCGCTGCTTTTTTTGGAGCAGGCTTGCTTGTTTTCTTTACTGGTTTTGCAGCTGGCTTGGCTTTTTTCACCACTTTTTTGCTGTCTTTCTTTTTAGCCATAAATTTTTATTTTTTCAATTGATATTATGGTAGTAATCAACTCGTCTACTTCAATAGTTGTTGCGTTTTCAGAATCAATGGCTTTCACCAACTGCAAATCACTCGTTAAAGTTTCAGAGCAAATATAACCTAAATTGTTTTTAATAGCATTATCAAGCGCTGAATTTTGCTGAATTTTAACCAAAATCTTATCGCTTACTTCAAATCCCATCTCTTTGCGTAAATTTTGAATCCGATTCACTACTTCCCGCGCCAGTCCTTCGTTTCTAAGCTCCTCCGAAATATGAACGTCCAGCGCCACAGTCAAAGAACCGCTATTGGCCACCTTCCAACCCGGAATATCTACCGGAATGATCTCCACATCTTCGCCCTCCAGCACAATTTCGGCGCCCTCCAGCGAAATTACCGAGCGACCTTGTTTCTCCATGTCTGCAATCACTTTCGCCCCATGCGCAAGTGCATACGCTTGAACTGCCTTCATGTGAACCCCGCACTTTTTACCCAGTGTTTTAAAATTCAGCTTCAGGTTCTTTACCATTTGGGTCTGACTTTCATCTACCAGCTCAATTTCCTTGATGTTCACTTCACTTAAAATTAAATCCTTTACCGCCTCAATCTTTTTTCGGAAGTCCTGATCCAAAATAGGAATCTGAATCCGTTGAAGAGGTTGACGAACTTTGAGATTTTCTTTCTTTCTTATCGATAAAACCATTGAAGAAATCTTCTGTGCCAATTCCATGCGGTCTTCCAACTCTTTATCCTGATTCTCTTTTGTAAGTGTTGTCAGACTTGTTAAATGGATCGATTCCCAGTGCAGGGCGCCATTCTTCTTCTGTGCTTCAGCCGATAAAGGCCCGCGCAAGTTTTGAAACAGCCACTCACTAAAAAACGGCGCAATGGGACTCATTAACTGAGCCACCACAAACAAACATTCGTGTAAGGTTTCATAAGCCGCTATTTTGTCGGTACTCAACTCTCCTTTCCAAAAACGACGACGCGATAAGCGCACATACCAATTGCTTAAATGCTCATCCACAAATTCTTCAATGGCCCTTGCAGCGCGGTGCGGCTCAAATTCTTCGTAAAAAGCAGTCACTTTCTCAATCAACGATTGTAGTTCTGAAATTATCCAGCGGTCCAGCTCAATGCGTTCACTTACCGGAATGCGGGCTTGCTCATCCATTACAAACTTATCTACGTTGGCGTACAAAGCATAAAACCCGTAAGTATTGTATAAGGTGCCGAATAATTTACGCTGCACCTCTGCAATGCCATCAGCATCAAATTTCAAATTATCCCACGGTGCCGCATTCGCAATCAAGTACCAGCGTGTGGCGTCGGCCCCAAATTTCTCAATAGTGCTAAACGGATCAACGGCATTGCCCAACCGTTTACTCATCTTATTGCCGTTTTTGTCGAGCACCAATCCGTTAGACACCACATTTTTATAGGCCACCGAATCAAAATTCATTGTAGCAATGGCGTGCAACGTGAAAAACCAGCCACGAGTTTGATCCACTCCCTCGGCAATAAAATCGGCAGGGAAATACGTTTTTTGATCTATCAGTTCTTTGTTCTCAAAAGGATAATGCACCTGCGCATAAGGCATGGCACCACTATCAAACCACACATCAATCAAATCGGGTTCGCGGTATAATTTTTTACCACCCTTCTCTAAAATAATGGTATCGGCATAGGGTTTATGAAGATCAAAACTGCCATAATTTTCGGCTGTGAAATTCCCGGGTACAAATTTGCCTAAAGGATTTTCATTCATAAAACCCTTCTGCACCGAATTTTCTATTTCTTTTTTTAGTTCTTCCGCGCTTCCAATCACTATTTGTTCGGTGCCATCTTCGCTGGTCCAAATCGGAATTGGAATTCCCCAAAAACGCGAACGTGATAAATTCCAGTCGTTCAAATTTTCGAGCCAATTGCCAAAACGCCCGGTACCGGTAGCTTCCGGCTTCCAATTAATGGTTTTGTTCAGTTCAATCATTCGGTCCTTCATGGCCGTTGATTTTATAAACCACGAATCGAGGGGATAGTACAACACAGGTTTGTCGGTGCGCCAGCAGTGCGGGTAACTGTGTTCGTAATTTTCTTTTTTAAACAGTTTGCCTTCTTCCTGCAATTTTAACACCAACCGTTCATCTACACTTAAATAAGATTTCAGTTCCTTAATCTTACCTGCTCCTTCTAAAATATTTTTCTGTTTTTCGAATTCTGTTTTTTTCTCTTCTTCATTCAAATAGGCTTCCTTCACAAATTCTTCTCCGTACAAAAACACACCGTCTTGCACTTCGGGCAAAAACTTGCCGCGTTTATCCACCAACGTTAAAAAACCAATGCCGTTTTGTTTGGCCACGCGAAAGTCGTCGGTACCAAAACTTGGTGCTATATGCACTATGCCGGTTCCATCGGTAGTAGTTACAAAATCTCCAAGTAGCACTTTAAAGGCATCGCCTCCTTCGGGTTTTGCGAACGTGAGGAGTTGCTGATAGGTGAGTCCGGCAAGTTGGCTGCCTTTAAATTCGCTCAACACCTCAAAAGGAATAGCTTTATCTCCGGGCTTATAATCTTCAAATTTTAAGTCTGCATGTTTTGCATTAAAATAATTACCAAGCAGATCTTTTGCGAGAATAATCACCACGCGTTCGTTCTCTTTCCCCGCCAGCGCATGCGGGTGAAATGTTTTAACCGCCACGTAAGTAATATCTTTACCAACTGCCAAAGCAGTATTTGAAGGCAAGGTCCAGGGCGTGGTGGTCCAGGCTAAAAAATAAACTGCCTCACAATTTTCAAATGAAAATATGCTTGTTGCATTTGCTTTAAACATCACCACTGCGGTTCGGTCTTTTACATTTCGGTAACATCCCGGCTGATTTAATTCGTGCGACGAGAGACCTGTACCGGCAGCGGGTGAATATGGCTGTATGGTGTATCCTTTGTACAAAAGGTCCTTCTTTGCCATGTTTTGAAGCAACCACCACACACTTTCTATGTATTTAGTATCGTAGGTAATATAGGGATCGCTCAGGTCTACCCAATACCCCATGATATTCGTCAGTTCTTCCCATTTATCGGTGTACTTCATCACCTCCTTGCGGCAGGCTTTGTTATAATCTTCTACCGAAATGTATTTGGGGCTTGCAGGATTTCCAATATCATCTTTTGTAATCCCCAATGTTTTTTCTACTCCTAACTCAATCGGCAATCCATGCGTATCCCAACCTGCTTTGCGTTTCACCTGAAAGCCTTGCAAAGTTTTAAAACGGCAAAAAATATCTTTGATGCTCCGCGACATCACGTGATGAATGCCGGGCAGGCCATTGGCGCTGGGCGGACCTTCATAAAACACCCAGTGTTTTTTCGCATCGCGCGTACTCACCGATCGCTCGAAGGTATTATTCACCTTCCAAAAATTCAATACATCCTTCGACAGTTGCGAGAGGTCTAATTTTTTATATTCAGGATACTTCTTCATAATGTTTCCTTTTGCAGCGGCTAAGGAGTCTAGCAAATGGAGCGGATTAATTTTGTAAAAAGGAGAGCGAATTTACTAAAAAAAGTGCAAATCACAGGTAAAAGTAATACGTTAAAAAACTCTCAAATTGGGGTTTTATGTTTTACCTTTAGTTTAAAATTACAAGCTATGAAAAAATCAATATTGATCGCACTCATCTGCTTAGTCCTAAAAGGGTATTCGCAGCAGGATGGCGCCTGGAGTTTTGGCCTTCAATGGGGCTTTCAGGGCAATACATCGGAATTTTCGGGGGGTATGGAAACCGCCAATGCACGCTTTCAGCATAACTCCTATGGCAGCGGCGCCCTTGATTTTTTGGCCCGATTCGATTATAACAACCATTGGATGCTCACCGGAGGCATTGGTTTTAGCTCTTTTGGCTTTGACTATGCGCTCACAAAAAACTACTCCTTACTCACCGGAAATGAAGAAAACCGCTATTGTAAGATCAGAAGCAGCTTTTCGATGGTAACGCTGCCTGTTATGGTCTATTATAAATTTAATCCAAACTGTAAAAATAGTAAATGGGTCATAGGGGCGGGTTTCGCACAATTATTTACCGACGATGCAAAAATAAGCGCGAGCTATGTGGACAGTCCGGAAGCCAATGCCAATGCCAATTACATTGCGAGTGCATCGGATTCGCGAAATGATTTTTACACCATGTGGCGTTTTTCGGTGGGAAGAGAAAAAGTTTTTAAAAGCGGAAGTATTCTCAATGCGAGTATGCTATTTAATTTTGGTACCAAAACCATGGCAACCTCAACGGTGAGCTATGAAGTGGATGGCGAAAGTTATTCGCATCAATTCACAAATAGAGGTAATTTTATAGGATTCAGACTGAGTTATTTTTTCAAACCCTTTTATGCTCCTAAACAATTGAAGTAATTACATACCACTGCTAAAGTGGCTCATGCTCTCACGTTTCATCGGGTTCACATTCAGCACTGGAATAGGACTTAACTCGAGCACCTTGTGAGCGGCAGTACCATTGAGACGTTCGGAGATGGACACATCCACCTGAGTAATCTGAATGATAAGATCACAATCGTTTTTTACGGCGTATTCAATAATCGCTTCGGCCGGTTTAACACTTGGTAAAGTTCTATTTGTACAGTGCACGCCTTCCTGTTTAATAAATTTCTTTACTTGTTGCAGGTAAGGCAATAGTTTGTTCTCATACTCATCGTCGTTGGGTTTAAATACCGAAACAATCCTGATATCTGCTTTATAATAATGCGCCAATTGAACGGCAAAGGATACTTTTTCTCTGCTTTCGGGAGCAAGGTCAAATGGCAATACAATATTCTTAAACGCTTCTCGCTGCTCGGTAGAACGCACGGTAATTACGGGACAAGGGGCATCGGGCAGAAATTTGCAAACGGTCATAGTGCTGCTAAACATACCGGCTTTAAATTTGGTATTCTCATCAAGAGCCAGCATTATTATGCCACAATCCAACTCCTCAGCCGTTTTTTGAATCGTTTTAAAATACTCCCCTTTTACACCAAGAACTTCTACATTCAGTCCACTCTCCACACGCGTAGCTTCCGCCAGACTTTCAAGATCCTCTCTGCGATCATTTTCGTTGGTGGCAGAAATATGAGCAAGAATGAGCTTCGACCGCGTGTTCTTCGCAATACTATACGACTGCTTTACAGCCATGTAAGAAAGCTTAGAAAAATCAATGGGGATTAGGATAGATTGGCCTTCCTTTATTATCATACTTTGTAGATTTCGACTAAGATATTAAAAAAAACTGAAAATGTTAAAATTTTACCCGTTTATTGATTTTTCAGGTATGTTATACGCCTGAAAAGCAGCAAGGTTTCCTTTTTTCTTTATTTTTTGAACCTTTACTTTCACAAACACCCAAAACCATTACTAAAGAGTAGCTAACACTTTTAATTCAATAGCTATTGGCGTTGGTAACTTGTTAATTTCCAGTGTAGTACGACAAGGGGGGTTCTCTTTAAAATACTCCGCCCAAATTCGGTTATAAATTGGAAAATCATCTTTCATATTGGTAAGAAAAACAGTTACATCCACAATTTTATCCCAGCTGCTTCCCGCGTCTTCCAAAATGTACTTTATGTTCTTAAATACACTGTGACATTGCACTTCAATATCGTAACTAATAATCTGCCCTTCTTCATCCAATTCAACGCCCGGAATTTTTTTTGAGCCACGCTCCCGTGGTCCCACTCCGCTTAAAAACAAAAGATTTCCAACCTTACGCGCGTGTGGGTATAATCCAACGGGTTCAGGTGCTTTTGAGGATTCGATTTTGGATGAATCTGACATAATTAAAAAGGCTAAATTAACGATATTCTAGACATAAAATGCTGTTTCAAATCACTTTATAATCGTAATTTTGATTTCTTTCAAACTATGAAAATCAAACAACTTTACACCAACTGTCTGGCTCAGGGAGCCTATTATATTTCACATAAGGGAGAGGCAGCTATCATTGATCCGCTGCGCGAAACCAAACCTTATCTTGATCTTTTGAGCCAAAATAAAGATCGCCTGAAATATATTTTTGAAACTCATTTTCACGCCGATTTTGTGAGCGGCCATGTGGACCTTGCCAAAGAAACCGGGGCCACCATTGTGTTTGGCCCGAATGCCAAAACCGATTACGCCAGCTATGTGTCAAAAGACGGGGAAGAATTAAAATTGGGCGGACTCACCATCCGAGTGCTTCATACGCCGGGGCACACGCTTGAGTCAACTACCTACCTGCTTCTTGATGAAGAAAAAAAACCGCTTTGCATTTTTAGCGGCGACACTCTGTTTATTGGTGATGTGGGACGCCCCGACCTGGCCATAAAATCAGACCTCACGCAGGAAGATCTGGCGGGGATGTTATTTGACAGTTTGAGAAATAAAATCATGCCCCTGCCCGATGACGTTATAGTATATCCCGCCCACGGCGCCGGATCGGCTTGCGGAAAAAGCATGAGCAAAGAAACCTTTGATACGCTGGGAAGTCAGAAACAAAATAATTATGCTCTTCAGCCCATTTCAAAAGAACAATTCATAATACAACTCACCGAAGGCATCCTTCCTGCTCCACAGTATTTTGCTAAAAATGCAGCGCTAAACAAGTCGGGTTATCAAAATATAGATGAAGTCATGTTGCATGGAGCAAAGGCCTTGAGTGTGGAAGAATTCGACTCTATTCAAAGTTCAAACAAAACACTGGTGCTCGACGTGAGAAAACCGGATGAGTTTGCCACTGCCCATATTCCAAATGCCATGTTTATTGGGCTCGACGGACAGTTTGCCCCCTGGGTAGGCACCCTTATTGTTGATCTTAAAACCCCTTTACTTATTATCGCCCCCGAAGGACGCGAAGAAGAAACCGTTATCCGTTTGTCGCGAGTAGGTTATGACAATTGTATGGGATATTTAAAAGGCGGCATGGCTTCCTGGCAAAAGGCGGGTAAAAAAACAGAAACTTTGGCGAGTATTTCTGCCGAATCTTTTCTAAAGAGTTATAGGGAAGGCGCCAGCACCCTGGACGTGAGAAAACCCGGAGAATACGAATCGGCTCATTTGAAAAACGCGGAAAACAAACCTCTTGATTTTATCTATGACTGGATGCAGTCTGTTGACAAATCGCACCCCTACATGATTCATTGCGCCGGCGGATACCGCAGCACAATCGCGGCCTCTATTTTGTTGGCAAATGGATTTAAAGCCATCACCGATGTGGCGGGCGGGTATGGCGCTATCAGCAAATTAGAAAACGCGCAGAGTGAAATCCTCACCACCGCTTGCAAGGGCTCCTAGAAGCTTGCTGATATTTTTTTGTATTTTTAGGCATGATTGATTCGCTTGAGGTGCTGGACAGAAAAATCTTCCTATTCTTAAACTCCTTTCATTCGCCATTTTTCGACACCATCATGTGGCACCTAAGCGACAGTTGGCATACCTATTTGTTGGTGCTGGTGGCGGCCTTCTTTTTTTACAAAAAATTCTCTCTTCTCAAAGCTCTTGAATTGTTATTGGGATGTGCGCTCGTATTTGCTTGCACCGACCTCTCGTCCAACGCCGTGAAGCATGCGTCAAAACGATACCGACCCACACACAATGTAGAAATTCAGCAGCAAGTTCATACCGTCAACGATTACAAAGGTGGGCAATATTCCTTTTTTTCGGGCCATGCTGCTAACGCCTTTGGTATTACCGCATTTCTATTTTTGTGTTTTAAATGGGTTCCCTATAAGTTTCGCCTTCTTTTTTTTATCTATCCTTTCTTGATTGGTTACAGCAGAATTTACCTCGGCGTGCATTATCCGGCCGACATTGTTGGCGGAATGTTGGATGGATTGGCTTTTGCAACTTTTATATTTGTGGTGATGACTAAATTTTTTCTAAAACCTGATGCGGCTTCAACTTAGTAGTATACTCCTTATTTTCCTCATTCAACTCTGCTCGGCGCAGTTGCCTGAGACTGATGTGTGGTTAATTAAACTCGCGAAAGACAAAACCTCTAAAGTGGTCTTGTCTGAACCCCTCAATATCACCAATCGCGCGGGTTATGATAACCAACCATCCTTTTCAAAAGATGGCAAAACAATTTTTTACGTGAGCGTGCGCGACGATAAACAAGCCGATATCTACAAATACCAGATCAGTGCCAAAAAAATCACTCGCCTCACCATCACCCCCGAAAGTGAATTTTCGCCGGTGCAAACCGAAGATGGAAATTTCCTCAGCTCGGTGGTAGTTGAAAAAGACAGCGCGCAACGGATTCATTATATCAGCGTGATTCTTGGCCTGCACGAAAAAGTGATCGACGTGGATTCTATAGGGTATTGCGAATTTCTGAATGCCGATACACTTCTGTATTACAAACTCACCCAACCTCATTCCTTGCGATTTTATGTAAACAGCAGCAAAGAAGATAAGTTTCTAGGCGCCTCTCCGGTTCGTGCGTTTAAGAAAGTGAACCGGCATACCATTTTGTTCGGATTAAAAGACTCCACGCAAGTAACTTTCTATACGTACGATTTTTTTCTTCGCAAAGCCGAAGTGTATGCCACCTACCCCGGCATGGACGAAGATTTTATTTGGCATTCAGAATACGGACTCGTAAAGTCGGAAGGAACTAAATTATTACAATACAAAGTGGCCCAGAAAAAATGGGAACTTCTTTTTGACCTTTCGGGATTTGGAATAAAAAAGATCACGCGTTTTGGCTTCGATCCAAAAAATAAATACCTGATGGTGGTTGATAATCCCACAAAATGATGCCCATCCCTCATTTTACAAGCAACTTTACATAACATGTGGTATGAAATTACGTTCTATTATTAGTTGTATATTTAGTTTTTTTCTGGTCCCCCTATGAGTCTATTCCGAAAAAAATCAGTTGCCTCTATCTTACACAATGCCTCCCTACAGGAAGGGCACTCACTGGCCAAACATCTTGGGGTGAGAGACCTTACTGCATTTGGAATTGCAGCCATCGTTGGAGCGGGAATCTTTTCCACCATTGGTAAAGCCAGTGCCGACGGAGGTCCGGGAGTTATTTTCCTATTTTTATTTACGGCCCTCGCCTGCAGTTTTGCAGCATTTGCTTATGCCGAATTTGCCTCTTTAATTCCGGTGAGTGGGAGTGCCTATACATACAGTTATGTGGCCTTTGGCGAACTCTTTGCCTGGATCATCGGTTGGGCACTCATCATGGAATATGCCATCGGTAACGTAACAGTAGCCATTTCATGGAGCGATTATTTTACCACCCTCGTGCAAAACACATCCAATTATAAAGTGATGGATTGGCTTTGTCTCGATTATTTTACCGCAAAACATAATTGGTTGGCGGTGAAAGAGCTGCTGGTTCATGGTGCCTATCTCGACGAGATAAAAGCAGATGGTAAAACATCGGGACTCCTTGAAGGTTATCTCGCCTTTGAAAACGCCCCTCATATCGGCAGTTTGCGCTTTATTTTTGATCTTCCCGCATTGGTCATTAATCTGCTCATCACCATGTTGGTATATCGTGGCATTCAGGAAAGCAGAAATGCCAGCAACCTGATGGTACTAATTAAGATTGCGGTGGTATTGGTGGTAATCTCTGTGGGAGCATTTTATGTGGATACAAAAAACTGGCATCCCTTTATGCCGAATGGAATTCCCGGCTTATTAAAAGGCATCAGTGCCGTGTTCTTTGCTTACATTGGATTTGATGCTATCTCCACCACGGCCGAAGAGTGTAAAAATCCGCAACGCGATTTGCCCCGAGGCATTTTGTATTCCATTATCATTTGCACCATTTTATATGTAGCCATTGCTTTGGTGATTACGGGCATGGTCAATTATTCGGAACTCAATGTGGGCGATCCGCTCGCCTATGTTTTTGAGAAAGTAAAAAGTTTGCATTGGCTGAGTAGTGTTATCGCCGTGAGTGCCGTGGTGGCCATGGCCAGTGTGATGCTGGTATTTCAACTAGGCCAACCTCGCATTTGGATGAGCATGAGCAGAGACGGATTGTTGCCGCCCGCTTTTTCAAAGATCCACCCTAAATATAAAACCCCTTCCTTCTCCACCATCATCACAGGGTTGCTGGTTGCTTTACCCATCTTTTTTGTCGACATAAACATGGTTACCGACATTTGTTCGGCGGGTACTTTGTTTGCCTTCTGTTTGGTGTGCGGGGGCGTTCTTAAATTACGTATGGATCCAACGGCTCCGGTCTCAAAATTCAAAACACCTTATGTTAATTCTAAATTTATTGTTCCCCTGTTGTTTATTGCCACCGTCGTATACATCTATTTGCAAAAAGACCTGCTAATGCACTATACCAGCATTCATTCGCTGCAACAGGTGTATGCGCTTATTCCTGCATATAGTTTTTTAATATGTTTCGCCCTTTTTTCGATTCTGGCATTTCTCTATAATTTTTCACTGATTCCTTCGCTTGGTTTGCTCAGCTGTTTTTACATGCTCTCTCAACTTGGATATAAAAATTGGCTTTATTTTGGAGTATGGTTAGTGCTGGGTTTAATTATATATTTTGTTTACGGCCGCAAGCACAGTAAATTAGCACCTTTAAAGAAATAATATGTTAGTAGTCATTACCGGAGCCAGTTCCGGAATAGGAAGAAGTACCTCTGAAATCTTCGCAAAGAACGGATATGATCTCATCATCACCGGAAGAAGACAAGAACGTTTAACTGCACTTAAAACAAAACTGGAAACGAACTACCACGTGAACGTGAAAGTTCTCAATTTTGACATTCGCAATTTTTCGGAAGTGGAAAAAGCTATCACTTCCTTGTCGGCAGAACTTCAACACATTGATATTCTCGTTAATAATGCGGGTCTGGCTGCCGGCCTCTCTTCCATACAAGAGGGGGATCTGTCGCATTGGGAGCGTATGATCGATACCAATATTAAAGGTTTATTGTATGCCACCAAACTCATTGCTCCTTTAATGATCAAAAACGGAAAGGGACATATCGTTAACATTGGTTCAATTGCCGGCAAAGAAGTGTACGCGAATGGCAATGTGTATTGCGCCACCAAACATGCGGTTGACGCTTTAAGCAAAGGCATGCGCATCGATCTCTTAGCTCATAACATTAAGGTTACAGCGATTAACCCCGGCATGGTGGAAACAGAATTCAGTGTGGTGCGGTTTGATGGCGATGAAGAACGCGCTAAAAAAGTGTACGCAGGCATTCAACCACTTTTGCCTGAAGACATTGCTGAAACCATTTATTGGGTATGCACCCGCCCCGCTCATGTGAACATTAACGACATTATCATAATGCCTACGGTGCAGGCCAGTGCAACCAATGTAATCCGAAAATAGGGAATGATCAAAATAAAACATACTGCCCTGCTCCTTGTTTTATTTTTGTCAATTCAGGACTTCCGGGCCGAACCGCCGCCCAAATCGCGGTACAAAAGAACTGGTAATGGTACGCGCCTTAATTTTGGCACAGGCTTAAATTTTTATTCCATCAACGAAAATCACGGCAGCAATCCCAAACAAAAACCGAGTTTTACTTTTGGTTTCCGGCGTGAAGTATTGGTGTCGCGAGATTACAAGGCCTATATTTTATTTGGAATGGATTATGCGCTCCACGGACTCACCTATCAATCCTACTATTTTCAACCCGACTCCATTCATTTTTACAATAAGAAGTTTGATTACACCTATGCGCTTTCTTTAAATGAAATTCAGATTCCTTTTCAATTTAAGTACCTCTTGCGTCGCGCCGATAACAGTCCATTTAGTCCCTACTTTTTAGTGGGCTATCACCTGCGTTATATGCTCCCCGGTATTTTAAAAGTGTCGCAAGATGGGCTGGTGGTAAAAAATGATCTTCCTGAAATGAAATTCAGAAATTACCTCGTCTCCGATAAAATCAATGCCTCAGTGAGCGCGAGTTTGGGCTGGCAAAGAAATAACCTGAGCGATAAAAAAGGTAGTTTTTTTATAGAGCTTAATTTTCAATACGGTTTCTCACAATATTATTTCCAAACCAATTATTCTGCTGCCTCCATGTTTATCAATGGCACCATGGTGACTTTGTTTTTGGGAACGAAGTTTTGAGAAATTTACCTCTTTGCATAAACCTCTCTGACCTCAGTGGTTTCTGACTCTTTTTTTTTAACACAGGGTTCACAGAGAAATTCACAGAGGGCATAAAAAGATCAACTCCTATGTTTTTTTACCGCTACGCTGTGACCTCTGTGCTTTTGTTCTCTTCCGTGTGCTCTGTGGTTTCTGCCTCTAGTGACTTTCTTTGCCCAGAGGTAAAGTAACTATTCCTCTCCGTTGTATTTTAAAGCTCAGTGCGCCTCTGTTTCTCTTTTACCTCCCTGTTGAGAACGTAATGTTCTCATCAACACAGCATCTGCGACATAAAAAAAGAAACCACCGGCATTTTATTTGATTTTCTAATTTCCTTTAATACCTTTAGTATAAATTAGGTTCCAATCCTCTAAATTCATTTTTAAATCGTTTATCATGAACAGAAGAAATTTCCTACTCGCCTCTGCAGGTTCAATCAGTGCATTGGATCTCCTTGCCGGTGTGAATAAACCCTTTGCACAGCAATTCGAAAAACAATTATCAAAAATTGAGAACCTGAGCTTAAACGGTGTCTCCGAAAACGAAGATTTTTGGGGCTGGGTGCGCGAAAGTTATACCATCTCCGCCAACATCATCAATCTTAATAATGGCGGCGTTAGTCCGCAGCCAAAAGTTGTACAAGACGCGCATATTCGAAATTACCAATTAGCAAACGAAGCGCCTTCGTATTATATGTGGCGCATTTTAGATCAAGGCCGCGAAGGCCTGCGCAATAAACTGGCCGACCTCTGTGGAACACTTCCCGAAGAGATTGCCATTAACCGAAATGCAACTGAGGGATTAAATACCATTATTTTTGGGTTGAACTTAAAAGAAGGCGATGAAGTGGTGCTGAGCACCTTCGATTATCCCAACATGACCAATGCCTGGAAACAACGGGAAAAACGCGATAAGATAAAATTGGTTTGGATCACCATTCCGCAACCTCTGGAAGATGATGCCGCCTATGTGAAACTGTACGAAGAAGCTATTACTCCTAAAACAAAGATTGTACACATCACGCACCTCATCAACTGGACCGGTAACTTGGTGCCAAGTAAGGCCATTGCCGACATGGCCCATAAAAAAGGCTGTGAAGTAATTGTGGATGGCGCGCATTCATTTTCCCATGTCGATTTCAAAATTCCGGACACCGGTGCCGATTATTTCGCCACATCGCTTCACAAATGGTTATGTGCTCCTTTTGGAAGCGGCATTATGTACATCAAAAAAGAAAAAATAAAAAATGTATGGGCATTACTTTCAAGCGTGGAACCTGATGGTGATGATATTAAAAAATTCGAGAGTCTGGGTACCCGATCCTTTGCGTCAGAAATGGCCATTGGTACTGCTATTGATTTTCACAACATTATTGGCGCGAAACGTAAGGAAGCACGCTTGCGGTACCTAAAAGATTACTGGACTGAAAAAGCAGTAAAACTTCCCGGTGCAAAATTTGCTTCTTCACTAAAACCTCAATATTCATGCGCTATTGCCAATATTGGATTTGAAGGCTGGCAGGCACAACAGGTTGAAGCAAAATTATTTGAACGCTACAAGATTCACACGGTTTCGATTGTGCATAAAGAAGTAAATGGCATTCGAGTAACGCCCAATGTGTATACTAATATACAAGATCTAGATTTTTTGACGAAAGGGTTGGCTGAAATTTCAAAAACCACTCCTCCGCCCATGAAATAAAATGCTGCCGGTTTTCACCTTCGCAGGTATCTTCTAAACAGTGTTTCTTTAGGTTCGCCTACAAAAATCTCTTATTCCTTTGAGACATACGTCTCTAATCTACTATTCGAAGAAGACCGGCCATCACCGCTAACAGGTTATGGCGAAAGGGTAGCGCTAGGCCGACCACAGTTTTTTAACCAGTCTTATCGAATCAGGGAAATAGTCCCGTTCTTATCATAGCTCAATCCGTCTTTTCCGCTCGCTTTCAAGGTATAATAATACGTTCCGTCGGCAACCTCTTTGCCGTTTTGATTTTTTCCATCCCATGAAATATTTCCGCTTGTGCTGTTGATCTCATATACTTTTTGTCCCCAGCGATCAAAAATAAACATATGAATCTCAGTAAGATTACTTGCTTTCAAAAAGAAAATATCATTCACATTGTCTCCATTAGGAGTGAACACATTTGGCACCTCCAAGTCGGACGGAATCTCCACATAAATGGTTTTGATGACCGTATCCATACACGAACCCTTGGTAACAAAAAGTGTAACCTTGTATGTACCGGAATGATTGTACAGCGCGGAAGTCATGAGGTTAGCAGATGCCGTTACACTACTGGTGCCATTTCCAAAACTCCAAAATGTAGTGATGCCCGCATTATCGATACTCGAAGAAGAAATATTGCTAAACAATACACTGAAAGGTGCATAGCCCTTATCATGATCAGTCTCTACGGCCGCATTCAGGGTTCCATTGATAACGGATACTTCTCCGCTGGAAGCACAGCCGTTAATAGCGTTTGTTACCAATACTTTATAAGTCCCCATCATATTTGTGGTAAGTGTTCCGGTATTTGCGCCAGAAACTGTTGCACCGGGTACTGTTGTCCACGCATAAACAAAGCCGGTGGTTGGGCTACCGAAATTAGGTGTGATCGTTCTGCTTTTTGCACCACAATCCAAAACAAATGGCGCTGGGGTAATGGGATTGTTCAATACGGGATAGATTCTGTTATCGGAAATATTTGTTGTGGCGGTATTCATGCAGCCATTATTGAGGTCTTTCACCGTTAAGGTATAGATCCCTACCGTTGCTGCCAAATAAGTTGAGCTCACTTGTCCTTGGGTTTGAGGCGATGGGCCATCCCACAAATAACCAATCACATAATCACTTGAAGAAAAGGGTGTACCGGGAGGAATGCCGGTTGTACTTTGGTTTGTAAGCATCACCGTGCCGGTAACACACGTGAGCGAAGAAGTTCCTCCATTAGAAATAATAGCTTTAGGAGGAAATAAATTTTGTAAGATGGGAATTACCGTGGTGCTTTTGCAAGTACTGCTATTGTCGGTAATCGTTAGGGTATAATTAGCCACCAAGGTATTGGTGGGCGTTAAGGTATTTGCCGACACCACTATGCTATCACCGGGTTGTGTGCCGGGAGTGCCCGGGAATCCCCATATGTAGGCAATATTATTGGTGGTGCTTTGTCCTTTGAGTGTTACTTTGGGGTAATTGCAATTCAGAATCTGTCGTTCCACTATGGCGCTGATATCAGGAGCAAATGTGTTTTGCAGTATAGAGATGGGTATACGCGTTGCACAAAAACTGGTATTGTCTTTTGTAACTACAGTCCACGTGCCTGGTGTATTCACCGTGTAAGTACTGATGGAACTAAGGATTCCTGATGGTAAACTGGTGGATGCACCGGGACTCAGGAGGGTATAGGACACCGGTCCTCCTGTTGGCACCTGGTTCGTATTGGTGGCGCTTGCACTATATATATTGATAGTGGCTACACTGGTGGTGTTACATCCCAGTGTGAAGTTTTGAGGACTCGACACCAAAAAAGTAGGAAACCCCTGATTGGAAAATACTGAAAAGGTTCTGCAACTGCTGCAACCGTTAGCATCATTTACAACGCAGTGAGTATAGGTACCCGGAACTCCCGGTGTATAAATCACTGTGCTAGTGTTCGAGGAAAAAGGCACCCCTAAGGGAGATAGGATGGTATGACTTACATTCACCGTGGTTGTACTTACGGCGGTAATGGTAGCTATGGCTGTTTGTGTACAGGTAATATTTTGAAAAACAGGGGCCACGGTGGCAGTGGGTGTTACAGTGTTTTGACCAATACTAACGATGCGTGAAGAAATACAACCGGAATTGGGATTGGATGAATTAATCGTCCAGGTGCCGGTGGAAGTAAAGGTGAATACTCCAAACTGCCCTGTAAATGGAGCATTTAAACCATTGCTCCAGGTATAATTATTGGTAGCCACCATAGAGGTGAGTGTAAGTACCGGAAGTAGACAAGTTAAGATATGCGCATTGCCCAAAGGATTGAGCGTAATGGTAGCGGGTTCGGGTTCGGGCGCGACTGAAAAATTTGCAAGCACCGAACATCCTCCTGCCGCCGTGATGGTAGCAGAATATGGCCCTCCCGGAATACCGCCGGTGAGTGTGGTTTGCGTAGCGCTTAAAATACCCGGCGGAATGGAAGCCCAGGTGACCGTATAGCCCGGCACCGGACTGACCGGGGTAAATGTTAAACCAAGATTAAACGCATTCACCGAACTGGTGCAGGTAGAATTGGTTATGGTTGGTACGGCGTTGGGTTGAGAATTTACAGTTACAGTGGAAGATGCAGTTTGTGTGGTAACCACACTTAGATTATTGACACCGGTGATGTATAATGTGTAGACACTCGTAACTAAGGGCGCGACGACGAACGAACCTGTTGAATTTGTGGTGCCGCCCGGATTAATTGAATAGGTAGCGCCGGTAAGACTACCGGTATTTTTGGTAACCAATGTGGCGGAAGATCCTCCACAAATAACCGTATTACTCGAAACCAAGCCGCAGTTGGTGCTTCCAGTACCGGCATACTGACTGAAAATAATATTCTGAGTGATGTTAGCGAAATTAGTGATGAGTACCATGTAATACTGACCGGTAATACCGTTGGGAATATTTAAGGTTTCGGTAAAGCTTCCTGAATAACTGCAATCCACAATTTTTCCTGCATTTAAACTATCGCAAATACCATTTAAACTGTTGAAGGGACCCCAACAAATAAAATCCACATCTTGTCCGGGACCCGGAGGAGGTCCCGGTATTTGGCCCTGGATTAAAATATCGAGATTTCCTGAATTACTGATCTGGAGAAAATACCAAGAAGGATTGGGTGTACTTCCTAGGCACCCATAACTTGGTCCCAGCTGAGCTGAAGTAATATTGGTGGAAGCCGGAAAAGTAATCCCGGAGACCCCTCCCGCACAAAAGGGTTTGGCGTTTTGACAAGATGTTTGCGCACTTAACCAGGAGGTGAGAAGTACAAGTGTCACAGTAACTAATTTTTTCATAACAGGCGTATTGGTAGTTTGTTTTTAATCAAAGACCTTGCCACAGATTGGAGTGGCTCATTTCTCAGTACAAGATACGAAAAATAAATTCACTCTTGAACATATACTCTCTTTACCCTTGCCGAGAGATTGGTAAGCACTTCGTACGAAATGGAATTTAAGGCGTTTGCCATGAGTTTGATTTGTTCTGCATTCTCAAACACAATCACTTCGTCACCTTCTGCACAGTTGATGGCGCTCACGTCGAGCATACACATGTCCATACACACATTACCCACGGTTTTACAAAAATGCCCACGCACATACATCCCGTGATTGCCATTCCCAAGCATTCTGCTGAAACCATCGGCATAACCAATGGGCACCGTGGCAATGCGGCTGCCTTTTGTGAGCAGCGCATTTCGGTTATACCCCACTGTTTCTCCTGCAGACACTTCTTTAATCTGACTAATTTTTGTTTTCAGGGTACCCACGTTATAAAGTAGTTTTTGTTCGGCAGCATTCACCCCCATGCCATACATGCCAATACCTAAACGCACCATGTTAAAATGAGCATTCTTGAACCGGGTAATGCCCGCAGAGTTACAAAGGTGTTTGATTACCGGATATCCCAATCGTCCTTCGATCATACTTACTGCCTCTTCGAACATCTTGATTTGTTCATTGGTAAAATCATCGAGTGAGTTGTTGTCGGTGCCAACCAAATGCGAGAACACGGATTTTACTTTGATCTGAGGAAGTTGATCTAATTGCGCACACAACTGTTGAAGGTCCTTTTCTTCAAAACCCAAACGGTGCATCCCTGTGTCAATTTTAAGATGGATGGGAAAACTTTCAGTGATGCCCTGATTATCAAGTTTGGCAATAAAGGAATTTAATACTCTGAAATTATAGATCTCCGGCTCCAAGTGATAGGTAATGATGTCGTCAAGCGAATCCTCTTCGGGATTCATCACCATAATAGGTAACGTTATCTGCGATTCGCGCAGCTCCACCCCTTCATCGGCGTAGGCTACCGCCAAATAATGAACTCCCATGTGTTCCAGCGTTCTTGCAATCTCAACTCCACCGCTGCCGTACCCCATTGCTTTTACCATGCACATGACTTGAACTTTGGAATCCAAAAGAGATCTGAAATAATTAATATTGTCGGTGAGGCGGTTGAGATTGATTTCAAAAACGGTATCATGACTTTTTTGCTGAAGTAGGCGGGCAATGTTCTCAAAGCCAAAACTCCGCGCACCTTTTAACAGGATAGTCGCATTGTGTAACTTAGAACTGAGCGTTTTTAGATTGTCGAGAAAACTCTGCGTATCGTCAAAAAAATGAGACCCACCCGGAAAGAAAGAAGCGTGCTGACTTATCTCTTTTCCAATCCCAATTGCCAGGTCAATTTTATTGAGAACGAATAACTCGCTCAGATGACGGTATAATTTAACGGGCGGCATGCCCGATTGTTCGATATCGGAAACGATGATGATTTTATTTACTCGCCGATTCTGTTGTTGCAAAAAATTAAGAGCAATCTGCAGGGAATCCAGATCAGAGTTATAAAAATCATTAATTATTAACGAATTATTAATCCCGTTTTTAATTTCCAAACGAAGCGCCAAAGGCTGCAGTTGCATTAATTTCTCGGCGATTATTTTTTCGCTTAGTCCCAATTGCAACAACACAGCAGCGCAGGTTTGGGCATTGGCGAGAGAAGCTTCATCTGTAAATGGGATCTTGAATATAAATTTTTTAGTCTCACCTACAAATACACATTTTTCCCAATGCTGAACAGGCACCTCAACGCGGGGTAACCCGTTCACGACGATGTTTTTACTTGCTGAAAATAATTTAAATTTCTCCTCAATTTTTGTTTCTTTACCGCTGAAGCCTTCGTCGTGCGCTGAGCCAATGGTGGTGAGTACACCCAAGTCGGGCAGAATCATGCAGCGGAGCTTTTCCATCTCACCCGGTAGCGATATCCCTGCTTCAAAAATGGCAAGTGTATGCTCTTCATTTAAGTTCAGCACGCTCAGTGCCACCCCTATCTGAGAATTATAACTTTTTGGGCTGCGGCAGATGCTGTATTGGTCTTTCAGACACTGGTAGAGCCACTCTTTCACTACTGTTTTTCCGTTGCTTCCTGTGATTCCGATTACCGGTAGTGAAAATTGTTTGCGATGAAAAGCAGCCAGATCTTGAATTGTTTTAAGAGGATCTTCTGAAATAAGAAAAGACGCTTCAGGATAGAGGTGGGTTTCTACTTCGTTCTTTTTGACTAGAAAAGAACGAACCCCTTTTTTGACTAACTCTGCAACATAACGGTGTCCGTTGTTTCGGGCAGTTTTGAGGGCAATAAACAGGGTATCTTCCGGTGATTGCAAATTGCGGCTGTCGTTCAAAAAATGCAAAACGGTAGAGTTATGCGTTCCCGAATATTTTACTCCTGTAATTTCAGCGATTTGTTGAAGTGTGTACATATTTTACAAACCTTCCCTTTTTTTAATTAATAAGAATATTATATTTGAACTTTCACTACATTTAGATTGACCAAAAACAGAGCACTAAATGAATATTTAAATGTAGGCTTTTTGTGATAAAAACTAATTATTTCAAAACCTCTAAATCACTTTTTTGCAACCATGTCGATTGAAAAACTTATCCACAAAATTCAGACACAGATCAACGATCTAAAACAAGTTCTGACCTCCTTTGAGGACGAGACCATTCATCCTTCTGTTTCCGATTGCGAAAATCTCAACAAACAGTTATATGCCCTTCAGGAAAGTATCGCCGTTTACAAATATCAAAAAAACAACAAAGAGATCTCACCTAGTTTTAATATTCATGCGAAGATAAGTGAAAAAGATCCGGGCGCCGATGGTCATGGGGAATTAAAAAAGGTGCATCCCGAATTGATGACTGGAACCTCAGAGGGAACTAGTAGAACTTCGCACAACCTTCCTGTTGAAGAAGACATTGAACCAAAAACAAAACCCTTACTTGTAGGTATCAACGATAAATTTCGTTTCATTAACGAACTTTTCGCACAAAACGGATCTGAATATAACATTGTTCTCGAGCAATTGAGCAATTTGCCGAATTGGCATGAAACGGATATCTATCTGAATAGTTTAAAAGATGTATATGGCTGGAAGGAAAGCAACGAAGTGGTAAAGTACTTCTACGCCCATATGAAAAAACGCTTCGATTAAATGCGCAACGCAGTTTTGTTGTCCTCTTTTTTTCTTCTTTCCTTCTCGCTTAGAAGTCAGGATTCACTCTACACAAGATCGGTACTTCGCTATTTGTGTTCTCAAGATTGTTATGGAAGAGGTTATGTGAAAGACGGTCTGCATACCGCCGAAACGATTTTAGTAAAGGAGTTGAAGAAACAACAGATCTCTCCGCTTTTCGATGGCAGCTACACGCAATCGTTTTTTCACCCGGTTAATACGTTTCCAAAGAGTTTTGAGGTAACCATTAATGGTAAGAAATTAAGTCCGGGTGTCGATTTCATTCCAAATGCAGGAAACCCCTCATGCAAGGGAAAATTCAAAGTCCAACGAATAGACAGTCTTACATTTGTGAACAATGAGGCAAATCCCCCCATACATCTGCTCTTAAAGGAAAAACTCACCTTTACAGTGGCTAAAAAAGTTACTGAAGTTTGTGAACTGGAAATCGACCGACACCGGTTCACCGCGATCCCCCTAACGATTGAAATAAATATCCAAAACAAATTTGTAAATGAATTTGAAAGCAGAAACATTGGGTGTAAGATAAAGGGAAGCTCTCCCTCAGATTCCATGATTGTATTTACGGCGCATTACGATCATTTGGGAGGAATTGGAAAAAAAACGTTTTTCCCGGGGGCCAACGATAATGCCAGCGGGGTAAGTATGGTGTTGAATCTCATTCGCTATTACATAGAACACCCGCCAAAGTACAACACGGTATTTGTTTTATTTGCGGGAGAAGAAGCCGGGCTTTTGGGATCCAAATTTTTTGTAGAAAATCCTCCTTTTAATCTCAAAAAAATTAAATTTCTTGTAAATCTCGATCTGCTAGGCACCGGCGATGAAGGCATCATGGTGGTGAACGGGGTGGTATATGAAAAGGAATTTGCATTACTAGGAGACATAAATTCCAAAGCTCATCTTTTGCCCTCCATTAAAAAAAGAGGCAAAGCGGCGAACAGTGATCACTATTGGTTCAGCGAAGCGGGAGTGCCCTGCTTTTTCATTTATACCATGGGTGGTATAAAGGCTTATCATGACGTGTATGATGTGGAGAAGACTTTGCCCTTGACGAAATACATGCCGCTCTTTCAATTAATCACCGCCTTCGTGTGCAGGCTTCAGTAGTTAGGTCTATTGAAAAAACAACTATCGCTCCTTGCTAGATGCAAATTTGAGGAAATATGATAAAAATCATATTCGATAAATAAAACGATTATCCTTAGTTTGTCAGGTATTTCTTGTTTTTTGCTCTAAAATGTTGCTGAATTAGTGCTTTGGTCCAAGTCTTTTATAAGAACATTTGATATACTATTAATTAATTATTCACGAAAACGTTTCGTTTGTTGAGTGGAATCCCTCCTGTTTGCCATTAAACCGCCGTGGATGCGCTTTCCCATAGATTTTCTTTATTCTCAGGTTTTTTGAAAGACAAAACTTCCTTATTCAATTTTTCTAGTTTTTGATAATGCCAATGGAAAATTTTAAAAGCGATTTCCTTGCACCATTATCCCCGAGTAAGCATGGTAATTCATTTACTTGCGTATATTTGCGCCATTATTAATCTAAACAAAAAAACCATGAAAAAAATAATTTTACTACTGCTTTTGTCCGTAGGGCTTAACGCACAAAACAAATTTCAGGCAGACGCTGCCGGCGCATCCGAATTTAGGGGACTCATTAACAGTTCTGATGCCTACTTTTTATCTGTTGACTTTTCAACGGTAGCCGAATTTAAATCGGGTGCAGGTGAATACGTTAATTTTTATCCTGCGGAGTTAAAAAATTTAAACACAAATGCTGTGACAAAGGGCCTTAAGGTAATGATGAAAATTGATGTGCCAATTAAGTTGCCTGATGGAAAAACAGCACAAAATTTTTTATTTAGATCCATTTTACTGGATGCTTCCGATGTTAAAGCATTTATAGCCTTTCTTGAAAAAAACGTGGCTTCCAAAGTTGGAAAAGCAGATAAAAAAGATCCAAAAATGGATGAAACTACCATTAAATTCAAGGAAGTGATTTTCTCTTATACTTCACAAGCTGGTAGAGAGAGAGTAACCATGTATGCGAGAGATTATGGTGTAACAGGGAGAGATAACGGAGAAGCATTTATTGAGTTTTGGACAGAATCTCAAGTGGATAAATTACCTGTTTTACTTTCGGTTCTTAAGAAAATTATCTAATCCGTACGAGTTAGCGTTTTCAGTTGTAGTGTATTTAAGCAAAAACCCCTGGCTAATTTGTCAGGGTTTTTTTTTAAGAGCATTTGCAAAAAGGGGGTCAAGCGGAAAAGCCGGGGAGAAAGTTTTTGGGCGTGCCCCCGCCTTTCTTGTTTTATTCTGTTGGGCGGGGTCGCGCTTTCCGTTCCAAGTCCTCGCCACGCAAAGAGACAGGCGTGGCTGTGGGCTTTCCACTACAATCGCTCACGCAGTAAACAATCTGTTTTCAATTATCAAAAAAAATCCAAGGAATAGATTATTTACATTTCCCCAACAATTCCGATTGATCCCAAAAAGGACCTATTCAACAAACTATTTTCAATCCCGTTAATTCACCTCGCCGGCATTCTTTCACTTTTCAGTTATTTTTTGGACCCTATAGTTTTTCAGGCCTAAATTACTCACAAGATGACCTGCTTGGTTAATACCGGTAAGAAGTCTCATCTAACACTCTGGTGGCTTATAAGATAATACTTACACTGTCATTCATCTGAAAGTAATCCTGCACCCTCACCAATTTTTGTTTTCAGGTATACTAATCCCCGACAATTTTTCGTTCTTATTCTGTTTTATGGCATTTAAAAAAAGTTTATCTTAACAGACCTGTAATCAAAAATGAAATTCACATGAAAACAATCTTCAAACCAATCTGCATCCTGCTGTTGATCATCACATCGCAACTAACAGGCAAAAACAATCCCCCCGCTGCCGCCCTCATGAAGGGCCAAACAATAACTTTTACGGAAAATAAAGGTCAGGTGAGCGACCAGAATTATTTGCCACGGCCTGACGTTTTATTTGGAGGAACAAGCAAAGGCATGGCCTTTCACCTCAAGACTTACGGAATCAGTTACCAACTGCATGCCTGCTCACCCGAGTCAAAAAAGTTAATGGGATCTTCAAAGAAGAAAGGTCATTTACGTCCTTCATTTCAAATGGGTGCTGTAAGTATTTATCGGATAGATATCACCTGGCTAAACATGAATGAAAAAGTGAGTATTCGTACCGATGAAACTTTGCCGGGATATTCTAATTATTACCTTGCTTCTTGTCCCAATGGCATTTCAGAAGTAAAAAGTTACAAGGGTGTAACGTATGGCAATATTTATAATAATGTAGATCTTCATTATTATGAAAAAGCAGGTGGCTTAAAGTATGATTTTATTGTTTCTCCCGGTGGAAATTATAAGGATATTACCTTAAAGGTAGATGGGGCTACAAAAATAAGTGTTCAGAAAGACGGTTCCCTTCTACTTAAAACTCCTCTGGGAAGCATTGAAGAAGGAATGCCCCTGGTTTTTCAAAACGGAAAGAGCTTGCCAGCAAAATGGATCCTAAAAAACAATGAATTATCTTTCGAGATTTCGAATGTGGATCCTTCTCAGACACTGATCATTGATCCCACTACCCGTTTATGGGGAACTTATTATGGCGGCTCATCAGACGATCTCGCCGAATTTTGCGTGACCGATGCAAGTGGAAACGTATTTATTACGGGCGGCTCCGCATCAGCAGGCGGAACTATTATTGCCACTTCGGGAAGTTACCAGAACTCTTTCGGCGGCGGTAATGTTGATGCATTCGTGGCTAAGTTTAATACAAACGGAGGTCGCTTGTGGGCTACATATTACGGAGGTAGCGGTGATGAATATGGTGGTGGCTGTGCTGTGAACACGTCGGGAGAAGTATTTATTGCCGGTACAACTGATGGACTTTCAACGACGGTACTATCCACTTTGGGAAGTCATCAGGTGGCATTTGGCGGCGGTGTAGCCGATGCCTTTCTTGCTAAATTCAGCGCGGCCGGCACTCGCGTATGGGGAACTTATTATGGTGGTAGCGGCGATGATGAAAGCTATTCATGTGCTACCGACCTGAGTGGCAATGTATATTTATGTGGTTACACCGATGGTGGTACCGGAACTGTTATTGCCACCGCAGGCTCACATCAAAGTACATTTGGCGGAGTTACCGATGCCTTTCTGGTTAAGTTTAATGGGTCGGGAGTAAGACAATGGGCCACGTATTATGGGGGTACCGCCGACGATTGGGGTAATGCCTGCGCCACAAATGCGGGAGGTGATGTGTTTATGGGAGGCTTCACCGATTCAAATTTTGGCACTGTGATCGCCACTTTGGGAAGTCATCAAAGCACTTTTGGAGGTGTGGATGAGGGCTTTGTGGTGAAATTTAATTCAAGTGGCGTACGACAATGGGGTACATATTATGGCGGCTCCAACTATGATGAAATTTATAGTCTGGCCGTGAACACAGCCGGCGATGTTTATGTTTCGGGAAGTACGGATTCAAATTCCGGAATTTCTACCAGCGGTAGTCATCAAAGCAATTACAATGGCGGAACAGGAGATGGCTTTGTGGCAAAATTAAGTGGTGCAGGGGTTCGCCAATGGGGTACGTACTATGGAGGCAATGGCTATGAAGACAACTACAGTTGCGCGCTTGACCTGAATGGAAATCTTTACATTGCTGGGAATTCTGATACAAACGGAGGAACCGATATTGCAACAGCAGGAAATTATCAGAGCACATTCTCAGGCGGAGCTAACGCCGATGCCTACCTCGCAAAGTTCGACCCTTCAGGTGTAAGACAGTGGGGAACCTATGTGGGCGGGAGCGGATCCGAATTTGGATACTGCGCCGCCGATCTCAATGGCGATGTATATCTGGCAGGCTACACGGAGACCAGCACTGGCACAATAATTGCAAACTCATCGGCCTTTCAGCCAAATTACGGAGGAGGAAGCTCCGATGGTTTCCTGATCAAGTTCTCCTCTTGCAGTGCTCCTTCGGCACCTGTTAATACAACCCCGGCCGGAAATTCGGCCCTTTGCGGCAGCGTCAGTACCACACTTACGGTAAGTGGATCAGGCACCATCACCTGGTATTCTGCCGCTACCGGAGGCAGTGTGGCGGGAACAGGTACCGCCTTGGTGACGCCAGCGCTTAATCCCGGAAGTTATACGTATTATGCAGAAGCAATGGATTGCGCCACCAGTGCCAGTCGAACAGCGGTATCACTAACGGTTTTCACACTACCGACAGTTACGGCTTCCTCAAATAAAACGACTATCTGCCGGGGTGAAACGGCCACTTTAAGCGCGGGCGGTGCGCTCACTTATTCCTGGTCGGGCACCGGAAGCGGCGCTTCCATAGCTGTGACACCCAGCACGCCTACAACGTATACCGTAATCGGTACCGATGCTAAGGCCTGTGCCAATTCGGCGACGGTGAGCATCACTGTAAATGCCTGCACAGGAATTGGTGGATTTGAGCCGTCGGTTTCGGATTACAAGGTTTATCCGAACCCAAGTAAAGGAAAGTTTTTTGTGAATTCCCCTTCTAAATCAGAGGTCAGTATTGCAAATGTTCTCGGAGAGATTATTTATAAAGGAACACTTGAACCGGGAGTAAATGAATTGAGTCTGGGTCAGGCCCCTGGCATTTATGTGGTGCAGATCACTTCGGGCAATAACTCCAGTTCTTACCGACTGATGAAGGAATGATTTTTAGAAATGATCTGTGAAATTTTCAGGCCTCCTGTTGTGAAATACCGGCAGGAGGCCGGGAAAATTTTTCAGAAAATCGAAATAACAGTTACTTGCGGTAATAATTCATCCCATCAATTTCCTCCCACACTTTTGCGGGTAAGAAAAAACGTACATCCTTTTTGTCTCTGATGGCGTTCCTGATAAAAGTAGAAGAAATGTCGATGACGGGCGCATCGGTTAAATGAACATGAGGGTGATTTGCAAATTGACCGGAGTCGGCCCCCGGCCGTGGATACACATAGATCTGATACTGTTTCAGGATCTCCTCGTAATTTTTCCATTTATGAAAAGAACGCAAATTATCCTGCCCCATGATGAGCGAAAATTCGTGTTCAGGGTATTTTTCTTTAAGATGCGCCAAGGTATTTATAGTATAAGAAGGCTGTGACAATCCAAATTCTATAGTGCTTGCGCGTAAATTCGGATGATCATCAAGAGCAGTGCGCACCAAATTTAGTCTTTGTTGCTGATCCAGCAATTGGCTCTTGTCTTTTAAAGGGTTTTGCGGACTTACTACCAACCATACCTGCTGCATATTAGTATAACTCAGCATATAATTGGCAAGAGCCATGTGTCCGATATGAACGGGATTAAAGGAACCGAAAAATAAGCCAATATGCATGTCTTAAAATTACAGGTTATTTTCTGAAATAATGTATAATTTTGAACCGATGGGCTTTGCCACTTTTACCAACTATCTTTTCGTTCCGGGCTCAGATAATCAGCAAGAGGGGAAGCTCTATGAATTGGAAGAAGCTAGCGGTTTTGAGAAGAATTCCTTGGTGCTCATCCCCTATACCAATCCACAAAAAAAAAGCACCAAACCCCGCTATCTGAAAATTAGTCGTGTTGCTAAAATTCCCCCTCAATCCTCTACCGCAGAATTAAATCCCAAATTCCACTTGAGAGCCAAAACATCCCGCCAAGATTATCTCAAAAAAGTAAAACAATTAAAACAGCACATTCAAGAGGGGAATATTTATGAGATTAATTTCTGTGTTCAGTTTTTTGCTGAAAACATCGCGATCGATCCGCTTTCCGTTTTTTTAAGACTCCATGCCCTTTCCAAAGCGCCCTATTCAGCACTCTTGAAATTAGGCTCGCAGTACATCATTTCTTCCAGTCCCGAATTATTTTTGAAAAAAGTCGGAAATCTCCTTTCAACTAAACCCATTAAAGGTACTATTCGCAGGGGAGTGACGAAAGATGAGGACGAGAGGTTAAAAGATGAACTTTTTTACAGCATCAAAGAACGAACAGAAAATGTAATGGCGGTAGATGTGGCAAGAAATGATCTTTCGATAATTGCTGCGAAGGGCAGCGTTCATGTAAACAAACTCTATAACATCGAAAGTTTTGAAACGGTGCATCAAATGGTGAGCAGCGTAAGTTGTCTGCTCAAAGAAAATACGTCATTTGAAAACATTTTAGATGCTACTTTTCCGATGGCCAGTATGACCGGCGCACCAAAAAATAGGGCCATGCAATTGATTGATGAATTTGAAGATATTGCGAGAGGACCCTATTCAGGAGCGATGGGATTGATTGATGAAAATGAAGACTTTGAGCTTTCGGTGATCATCAGAAGTATTTTCTACGATGAAGCTGCGAAGACCCTTTCCATTAACGTTGGCAGCGCCATTACCTACCTCAGTGATTCTGAGGAAGAATATAAAGAATGTCTTTTAAAAGCAAAGGCCTTGCTTACTGCTTTAAATGCGCAGCTGCCCTGAGACACAAGAACACCCGGGAAATCACTAAGGGAGCAAATGGGACTACCTTTTGAACTATAATGGAGCTTGTGAAATAGCCACCGGTGTTAGCAGTATTAAGCGCCGGGCCTTTTTGGCCGGTGTAGGCCGGATCTATTTTATGTCTGCGTCTGTTAATATAAACTTGCAAGTAAATACACCATTCCTGAAGTTTCCTCTCTTAGTCGTTTTAATCCCGTTATGAGTGTCTTTAATGTCCTTTGTAATTATTAGCGTGGTGTCGACAGTAAATAATTTAATATTTTGATCTGCACAAGGGCAGAACTCATGGCTATTTACAGTTTGATAACTACCAGGTCCGCTTTGGCTAGTACTTAATGTTAGCGATTCGTTGTTTTTTTGCTTCTTGATATAATATTTTTTGTTAAGAGTGTCAAGAGTGCAATTAGTAGCGCTATAAAATAGATTGTTGTCAGTGTGCTTTTTAAAATCGAAAAGACGTTTGTCAGTTGGGACATTGACGCAGAGTTATCGGGGTAGCTTTTCAGCATTGTGACTATTCCGATGTTTTCCAAATAGTCAAACAGACCTGAAAAAACAGGAACGAGACAAATATAAAACAGAAAACTGTTCTGTTTGCCAAGTTTGTATATGATATACGCAAAGAGTAAGCAATAGGTAATTCCAAACAAACAAGGATAAATGAAGTCTATCGGAATTTGCTGAAACAAATAAGCGTTTCTCCCCTCTTTCCCCAAAGCGTCTAACAGCGAATTAACGTAGTCTGCGTTGTAGCCAGTCGGCATCATATCTAACAACTTCATTCCGTCTGCATAATTCATTACTTTCGGAATCGTGATTGTGAGCATAGTTGCATACACGATGTTCGTTAAAATGAACAGAAATAAAATTTTCTTTCCGTTTAAGTGTCGAATAATTATATTTTTCATTTTTAAATTTTAATGTCAGTTTGGTTCTTTGTCTTGCCCTACAATGAGCACTAACTCCCAGCTAGGCGCCAAAATCTTCATTTGCACTCGTTCGTATTCATTTGTAATCACTTGCGGTGTTTGGGGTCAGAATCTAATACCAAATTACGGTTTATTTCCCGAGTTACAATAATTAATCAAAAATCCAGAAAAGGGATTTTTTGGCAAGAAAAGCTTGTAATTCCTGTCACCAATTTTCTTCGCTTGAGCGGTTTTTAACCTTTAATCTCTGTCAGTTCCGATTTCCCGGCGAATTTCCCGTTCTCTCTGTAGGTCTCAGTTCGTATGGTGCCCGACTGCGCATTGAACCAGGTGGCCGATTTCATTTTCATGGCAAACATGGTTTTCATCTCAATATCCTCCGTTAATTTATAACATTCAAAGGTGCCCGCCGGAGTGGTGATCGTTTCTTTGGCTTCGACCTTGCGATTGCTGATCTTAAAACTCATGTTCATCATCGACATCTCCACACCCTCTTTGGTTTTGAACTTAAATTTGATGGTGGCATCTTTTAACGAACTTCCCACCACAAAGTCCGAGGGCAATTCTTTGTTGTTTCCCTCCATGGTCATTTCCATGTCTTTGTATGAATCTGCCTGCTCCTGCGGCATCATCATCTTCATATCGAAGATCAAATTACCATGATCACAGGTAATGGTGAATTCGGACTTAGATGTTGACTTCCCTTTCTTATCAAAATTCTCTTGCTGTGCTTTTACCATTGCACCGGCCGGGGACTTTGTCACACCGGTGTAGATGGTTTTCGCAGAGCCCGTCACTTTTCCGTCTTCGTTATAACTTGTCATCACCGTGCTGGTGCCTTCTTTAAAGAAAATAAGTCCGCCACAATCGTTCACCAAATAGCTGAAACTGCTGAGTGTGGCCACTATAATAAAAAGTGAAATGATCTTTTTCATGATTTCGGGGGATTAAACGTTTGCGAAATCAAAGTTATGCAAATACCATCAGGCGCTTGTCGTAGTAAAACAATTATGGGAGTTTGAGATATGATTTTTGTCAGGTTTAAGGAAATTCAGCAGATTGCAGCACTCAAGAAGACGAGTCCTTGCTATTATCCTTTTTTGTCAGATTCAGAAGGCAATATTTCAATTGGGGTATTTTCTTATAGCAGATTTCGAAGATAAGCTCATGCTCTAATTGCTCGTAATGATGTGAAACATAGTCCCTAAAACGAATTACGGTGTCAATTTCAGCATAATTTAAATCAGAAATAACAGCGGAGTGCTTTTGTGAGATTCGTTTGAGATTTTCTCCCAAGGCCTGAAGGCGCATCAGAGTTGCGTCGTAATTAAGACCATCGCCTAACTTAAAGAATTGTTCGGGACCCTTTGCCTTTTCAAAATATTTTTCAATGGCCTCAATGTGTTCCAAACAAGTAAAGAGCTTAGATAAAATGATCTCATCATACATAAATAATGTCTTTGCTGATCATCCTCAAAAATCTTTCCGATAATCCGGAATGTTTTGTTACAAGATCGATTTTCTTGTGAAATTTGGATTCAAGATAATCTAAAAGTGAGAAATAATTTACCAGATTTTTGATTCTTGTAGTTACCAAAATGTCCACGTCGCTGTCGGCCTTACCTTCATCCCGGGCAAATGATCCAAAAAGAGCTATTTCATCCACACCAAAACGCTCTTTTAAGAATGCCTTCTCAGTTTTGATTGTATCTATGATTCCTTTTTTGTCCACTTATTACAAATATACTAATTTCTGCAATGAAGATTTTAACTCTTCTCTTCCCAAATAGCCGCCAGGTTCACCACTGTTTCCACTGCCTTTTGCATGTCCTGCACACTGATCCACTCTTGTACGCTGTGAATACCGTGTTCACCGGCAAATAAATTAGGACAAGGCAAACCCATGAACGAAAAACGCGAACCGTCGGTGCCCCCCCGAATACTGTCTAATTTGGGAGTAAGTCCCGTGCGTTTGATGGCTTCCACAGCATGATTAGTCACTTGAGGCACGGTGTCAAGTACTTCGCGCATATTTCGGTACTGTTCGGTAACGGCGAAATTATACGTGCTTTTTTTATAATTCGTCAACACCTTTACGGTGATCATGCGCAGTTCTTCTTCAAGAGCCATTAAGGTGGGCGTGTCAAATGCACGAATCAAAAACTTAAGTTCCACTTCTTCCAATCCCCCTTTTATTTCCGTTGGGTGTATGAAAGGTTGTTTCTTCTCGGTAGTCTCCGGACTTCTCTCTTTGGGTAACTGTTGAATAATTTCGGCCGCAATTTTCATGGCATGTTCCATTTTATTTTTGGCATAACCCGGATGCGTGGAAAAACCTTTTATTTTGATACTTACGCCATCGGCACTGAAGGTTTCATTTTCGAGTGAACCGGCGGCGCCACCATCAAGTGTATAGCCATAACTAGCGCCCAACTTCTTCATGTCGGCTTTATTGGCACCACGCCCAATTTCTTCGTCGGGTGTAAACAACAAACGAATTTTGCCGTGTTTTACTTCGGGATGAGACATCAGGTAATGCGCCGCATCCATAATTTCAGCAACGCCGGCTTTATCATCAGAACCCAATAAGGTGGTACCATCGGTGGTGATAATATCATGGCCTACCATATCTTTTAGTTCGGGGTGTTCAGCCACTTTAATGATCTGCGAACGATCGCCGGGAAGTGGAATGTCTTTGCCATCGTATTTTTTATGTACTATCGGTTTCACATTGGTGCCACTGCAATCGGGCGCTGTATCCACATGCGCGCAAAAGCAGATCACGGGTACTTTTTTTTGAGTATTACTTTCAATGCTGGCATATACATAACCATGTTCATCCAGTTCCGCATCCTTAATGCCCATTTGTTTGAGCTCTTCCACTAACATTCTCGAAAGATCTTTTTGTTTTTCGGTACTGGGGCAAGTGGGCGAATCGCCATCTGATTGTGTATCGATTTGTACGTAACGAAGAAATCGTTCGGAAACGGTAAAAGAATAATCGTCGAAGTTCATAACCATTAATTTTAAAATGCAAATTTACATTTTAAGCCGGATTATTCTTCTGAATATATCAAACTTAGCCGCCAAAATATTTGATCAATTTCAAAAACTCGTCAAATCTGCAGGCTCTCTGGATTATTTCCTTGTCAAAAATGTGTTCTATTCTGCTATTTTCAATTAAAAGAGCTTAATGTACTGTTCGAAGACATATATTCTATTACGTTTGTAACCTGTAAGCTCTTTTAATATGCCAAGTCTTTCAAAATCGGCTAATAGTCTATTTGCAGTTGAGGCATGAATGTTTAACAAATTAATAACCTGTGAACTGTCTAAAATGGGTTGTCTGTACAATTCATTTATTAATCGTTTAGCGTCTGCCTGTTTACGACCGAGACTGATTAATTTATTAAGTTCAATTTCATTTCTTAATTTAATAATGTGTTGAAATGTTGCGACACTTTTCTTTGCGGTTTCTATTACTCCGGTTAAAAAAAATTGAATCCATTGCTCCATATCATTCTTAGTTCGCACTGTTGTAAGATTGTCGTAATAATCTTTCCGGTTTCGTTCGAAAAAATCAGACAAGTATAAGGTGGGCTTTTGAAGTAAGCCCTTTTCTTTTAAATAAAGAGTAATTAGCAAACGTCCAATCCGTCCATTACCATCTAAAAATGGGTGAATCGTTTCAAACTGATAATGAATTATTGCAATTTTTATGAGGTGAGGCACATTAATTGCTTTTTTCAATGATTCGGCATTAATAAAGTCCTCCAGATCTTTCATTAAATCAGGGATTTCTTCGTGTGTTGGTGGAACAAAAACTGCATTTTTTAAACTATTCCCAATCCAGTTTTGACTTCTTCTAAATTCACCCGGTAATTTTTCCTTACCTCTTACGCCTTGCATGAGTGTTTTATGCGTGTTTTTTATAAGTCGCGTTGAAATGGGGAGGCGCTCCATTTCAAGTGTTGCTTGATTAACTGCTTCAATATAACTGTGAACTTCTTTCCAGTCATCTTTTTTTTGAGGACCAATATCTTCTTCCTTTAGTAATGCTTCTTCAAAAGAAGTTTTAGTGCCTTCAATTTTACTTGAAAGGGTGGCCTCTTTGGTAACGTGCATTTTAATAAAAAAATCTATATCAGGAATTAATTCAGAAAAGGCATCTAATCTGCCTAAATGTCTATCCGCTTCACTTAATAGATATTGAATAACCGGATCCGAAAGGAACCATTGGAGGTGAATTTTAGTAGGTGCAAAACTTTTGTACTCGTAACGTTGAACCCAGTTCCCCGATCTAAAATCTTTAATATCTTTTGATTGCATAAGTGCAAATATAGATATTTATATTTGCACTTAATACACTTAATGCAAATATAACTTTTCCTAGTTGCACTTAACGCGGTTAGGTAAAAGAGGGTAATTCTTAGCAAAAAAGAGGGTTTTCGACAATAAAATCAAGCCACCTTCAACTGACTCAAACGTGCATTCTTGAGTTTATCAAGTGCGTAGTCGAGAGTCAGGGTGAATTGTTTCACCGGTTTTTCTTCGCTTGGCAAGGTGTACATGATGTCGGTCATAATGGCTTCGCAAATACCACGCAAACCGCGGGCCCCGAGCTTAAATTCCATGGCTTTGTCAACAATGAGATTCAACACTTCTTCATCAAATTCAAGTTTAGTGCCTTCCATTTTAAATAAGGCCTTGTATTGTTTGATCAATGCGTTTTTTGGTTCGGTGAGAATTTGACGCAGAGCGCTTCTATCCAATGGTTTTAAATAAGTAAGCACCGGCAAACGTCCAATCAATTCAGGAATAAGTCCAAATGCTTTTAAATCTTGCGGCGACACATATTGCAATAAATTTGCTTTGTCTAATTCTGCAGCATCGGTAGCTGATGCATAGCCCACAGCCTGGGTATTTAATCTCCGCGCAATCTTCTTCTCAATGCCGTCAAAAGCACCTCCACAAATAAACAAAATGTTTTTGGTGTTCACCGCAATCATTTTTGCATCGGGATGTTTCCGTCCTCCTTGCGGTGGAACATTTACCACGGTGCCTTCAAGTAATTTTAACAAACCTTGCTGAACTCCTTCCCCACTCACATCGCGGGTAATGGACGGGTTGTCGCTTTTGCGGGCGATCTTATCCAATTCATCTATAAATACAATTCCTTTTTCTGCCGCCGCCACATCGTAATCTGCAGCTTGTAACAAACGAGTTAAAATACTTTCTACGTCTTCACCCACATATCCTGCTTCGGTAAGTACTGTAGCATCGGCAATACAAAAGGGCACATTGAGCATAGTAGCAATGGTACGGGCCAATAAGGTTTTGCCCGTTCCGGTCTCACCCACCAAAATCAAATTGGACTTGTCGATCTCTACTTCTTCTTTATTATTTTTTGCCACATGGGCAATGCGCTTAAAATGGTTATAAACAGCCACACTCAACACTTTTTTAGCAGCTTCCTGACCAATCACGTATTCATCGAGTTTTTCTTTGATGGTGTGCGGTTTGAGCAAATTAAGGGCGTGCTGCACCTGTTGTTTTTGCTCTCCTGCGGTTTCTTCCTTAATGATGGTATAAGCTTGCGTCACGCAATTATCACATACGTGACCGTTTATACCTGCTATCAGGATTTTGGATTCTTTTTTGTCTCTGCCGCACAATGAGCAGCGAATGGTAGTATCTTTTGGCATGGAAATTTCGATCTCAAATATACTAAAAATAACGGCGATTTTATTGGTCTAAGAGCTTCGATGCCCCCTTTTTGGGCCAATTAGAGGCGGTTTAAACTCAATTATTGTCATTTAGTGACGGATAAGGCTAGAAATTAAGGCATAGAATAATAACCGGTAAAAGCCGGGATTTTTAATTTCCGCCTAATTTTCCCTCGCATGAGGTTTTAAGAAAGCAAAATTAGCGGATCCCTGAATCAGGATTTTCTCGCTTTTGAAAATGGTACCGTTTTACAAATGGAAGTCAGCACTATGAAAATAATACTCGGATTAAAAATTAATTCCTCCGAATGAAGACAAAGTCACCGCCTTCATCTCCCACATTTTGAATCACCCCAAACTGAGGCACGCTGGGAGCGTTATTTCCCACGGGGGTTTCAAGACTATGAAACAATTCGCTGCCGGTCATATATTTTTCGTGATTATTCGTCAGGTTCTCGATGAGGTACTTAATAAAAATACTTTTGTTTGGCACCGTTTTCAAGGTTCCGCTCGTGATGGCTTTTCTGCTTGGTAACTGGTACTTTTTTTTGATGAACTCACTTGCAGCGGTCAGATTCACACTTCGGGTCTTAAAAATGCTGCCACTAAAACAGGCATCGGAAATCAACAAAGTATGCAGTGATTTTATTTTTTTGAGCGACGCCACCAACTGGTCGTTGTACAACCAATTAGAGGAGTTCGCTGCCTCTGCATCTCTGGGAAACCAATAGCCAATTCCGTTATCATCTTCGTAGTGGCCATGCCCGGCGTAGAAGATAAGAACATTGTCATTCGGCGTTACGTTTTTACTTAGATTGTCCAAGGCAATAACAATATCTCTGCGTGTGGGATCCTTCAACACCGTCATATTTTCCTTTTCAAATGTATAAAACGTATTAAGTGTTTTTCCCACGCGGATCGCATCCTTTACGGGCAAACTATCTAGGTCGGGAATGGCGGGATCAATGTAATTACTTACTCCTATAATGAGTGCGTAGTATTTACCTATCTCACTCATGTCAATGTTTACGGCATGCAACTCTGCATCTTCGTCTTCTGCCGCAACCGATCTTTTCGGCGGCGCCGCTTCGTTTTTTGCTACCGGCTCTTTGCTTTGAACCTGACCTTCAAATTTGTACTGGTAGCCATCAAGAAAGGTTAGGCATTTGGCCACGCTTTTGAGGTAATTTTTTTCATTCAGAAGTTGGTAGCGATCTGTAGTCGTGTTCGAGGCAATGGTCTCGTAATCATAGTTCACAAATTTAAAGAGACACGATACTTGCCCCGATGTATTGGAGGGATTTGTAATCGTATACACAAGGGTGATCACCTTACTTTGATCAAAGGAAGGAGAATACAGAATACTGCGGTCGCTGGGCGATGGAAGATTGCAGGCCTTGAGTACCTCCAGCACCTTAGTATAAATATGATCTTTGTAATCCTGAACAGAGTTTTCCTCTTTCACAACCAGATATTGGTAGTTATTCAGTCTGCTCAATGCTGCGTTACCCTGAGCAGTCAGCTGTTGAACAAAAAGCAGAACGCTTATTAAAACAAAATAACCGATCCTTCGTCGCATACTACAAAGATAAACAAATTTTGAGATAGAAAAGGGATGGGCAAAAGCCCCCCTTTCTACCAGTCCATTGTGTAGCCAATTGACACCAATACGCTGTTTAAGGCATTATCTTGGCTATCACCGGCAAAGTTTGTACTGGTAAATTTATTCGACACGAATCTCAAACCCAGAGTGAGGGGAGAATCGAAGTTGAAATCGAAGCCAACAATCCAGGATCTCACGCCTGTTCCGCTCACTTTAGTTTCGGTCGATTTACCTCTGTATTCCACGGTTTGATTACCTTTTCTATAGATGTTCAATTGCGGACCAAAAAATCCTCTGATGTGTTTCGACACCGGAAAATACGCGCAAATTGGAATCTCAACAAAACGATAATAGGTAGTGGTGGTGGTGAGTAGGGTATCGGGACCCACCTCGTGTTTGTTTCCTTTGATGGCATACAGGAAATCAATTTGAATCCCCATTCTGTCGTAGATCTCCGAATTCAAAAATGCCCCGGCCTGAATGCCCGGCATAAATTTATCATTGGCGAAACGCGAGGCGTTAAAACCAATTTTCGGTCCGTAGGTAAATTGCGCCAGAGCAACTGTAGTTGCGAGCATCGCTATAAACGTAAAAATATGTTTTTTCATGATTAATATTTTTTTTAGGTTTCTAATTTTTAGTTTTCCCCCTTAATGATCATTTTTTGTGTTTTTTGCCGGTACTTTCTTCAATGAATTTGCCGTCTTTATCAATGCTGATCATTACAGGCTTACTGTAGTAGAAAGGATTAAAGGCTCTGTTGTACAGACTATCCAACAAGGTGGTGTTTTTATCGTCGTACCATTTCAACGTATTGCCAAGTACCACCAGTTTACCCTGATCTTCCTGGCCAGAGGTTGTAATATAGGACGTCATGTCACCTTTATTATCAAACATGGTATAAAGAGTACGGTAATGCTTGTCATAATAAATCTCACCTGCCTTTTGCGAGTTCTCATCACTGGTTTGGCGTTTCACTTCCATGATATTTACAGTATTGTAAACGTACATGATACGGTTTTTGAGACGGTAGTTAAAACTTAGCACCTGAGCGCCCGTTTCTTGCTGGTAGAAGACGTCGTAGGGTTCAATTCCTAAAATATCGGCCACTTGTTTAACTTTCATGCCCGATTTAATTTGCGCGATTTTCGACACATCTGTAAATGGCGGCACCATGTAGTGACTGCATGAAACGAAACTAATAACGCCAAGCAGTAAAATGGCGACCTTGATTTTCTTATTCATAGTTTAACAGTTTTTAATAGTTGGTGCTAAAATGGGAAGTTTATTTCTCATTATGAAATTTTTGGGCAAAATAATTTTTTTATGATTTTTCAATTGGGTTCTGAGAGAAGCCCGATGTTTAATATATGCGAAGAATAATTGCGTTATTAATTTGGGCCATCGCAACGATTGGGGCCTCGCCCTGATTCCATAGTCTGGTAGTTTCCTCCGGCCTGCAGATGGCCCCGGAAGGACTGTGCCGCCTCAGAATTCCTTCCAAAATAAATTAAAACAATGCCGGGGGTGGCGAACAACTTAGCGCACTTAACAGTCCGATTTACATAAAACCCAACTCTAACTGAGCCACCTCGCTCATCATGTCCTTTTGCCAAGGGGGTTCAAAAGTAAGCTTAAGGGCAGCAGAGGTGATGCCCTGAACCAATTTGAGTTTATTTTCCACTTCAGCCGGCAAACTCTCGGCCACCGGACAATTGGGTGAAGTTAAGGTCATGACCACGGCTAAATTATCGGCATCGTCGAGGGTTAATTCATAAATCAATCCCAGCTCCCATATATCAACTGGAATTTCAGGATCAAAACAGGTTTTGAGTTCATCGATGACGCGCTGCATCAATTCTGTGTTTTTTGCGACGATTATTGCTCCCATTTTTATTTGTTCAAGAGTTCAATTTGGTTCAATTTGGTTTAATTTGTTCAAGGTTGTTACTATTTTGAGAGTGCTTTCATGCTTTCTATATTTATTACCCTTGAGGTCTAAATTCTTATGGTTGGTTATGATTTGGCTAGTTTTGCAAGTGCTTCCTTTTTCATTTGATTAATCATGCTTACCAAACCATTTGCTCGTGTTGGACTCAAATGTTCTTTTAATCCGATTTTATCTACAAAACTCATATTGGCCTTTATTATGTCCTCGGGTGTCTGATTAGAAAGCACCCGCACCATTAAAGCAACCATACCTTTGGTAATAATTGCATCACTGTCGGCAGTAAAAACAATCCTTCCTTCTTTTTGTTCAGCATTTAACCATACCCTGCTCTGGCAACCTTGAATGATCCGCTCCTCGGTTTTCAGCGCCGCATCAATCAAAGGCAGATTTTTTCCCAGATCAATCAAGTGTTCATACTTTGCTTCCCAGTCTTCACCAAAGAACTCAAACTCTTCAATAATTTCATTTTCTACTTCTTCAATCGACATAGTACTTCTCTTAAACAAATAAATATCTCATCCTAACATCCTAATGACCTTTTTTAGCTTCTCACTAAAAAAATCGATCTCCGCCAACGTATTATATACGGCAAAAGAAATTCGCACTGTACCCTGAATATTTAAACACTGCATTAATGGTTGGGTGCAATGATGACCTGTTCTTACGGCTATTCCGTATTTATCCAGAAGAGTTCCTACATCAAAAGGATGTTGTCCCCTTACATTGAATGAAATAACTGCCGCTTTGTTGTCGTTTTCTCCGTACATGATTACTTCCGGAATTTCTTTCAATAATTTCTGCGCATATTGCACCAGTTCATGCTCATGTTTGGCAATCTCCTCCATTCCGAATTCTTTGATGAAGCAAATGGCCTCGGCAAATCCAAGGGCGCCCGCAATGTTAGGTGTGCCGGGTTCAAAGCGTAAGGCTCCCTCCACATAATCGGTTTTTTCGAACGTCACCGTTTTAATGGTACCTCCTCCTGTTCTCGCTAGGGGTAATTCATTCAACCATTTTGGTGAAAGGTATAAAATGCCGACTCCGGTGGGCCCGTACATTTTATGTGCACTGCATACAAAAAAGTCGACCTCAAGTTTATCCACATCTATTGCCATGTGTGGTGCCGATTGTGCAGCATCCACTAATATTGGCAGGTGATGTTTTTTTGCAAGCGCCTTTATTTTCGCAAGGTCGGTGATCAATCCCAATGTATTTGAAACCTGTGTGATTGCAATTAATTTTGTTTTTGAAGAGATCAATCCTTCAATAGCTCCATAATCAAGCGTTTGATCTTTCAGGAGGGGAATCACCTTGAGTTTCCCTTTGTTCTCCTGTGCCCATATCTGCCAAGGCAAAATATTGGAGTGATGTTCGTAGGTGGATAAAATGATTTCATCTCCTTCTTGCAGATAGTTCTTCGCCAATCCTTCTGCCACCATATTAATAGAATCGGTGGTGCCGGCAGTAAAAATAAGTTGCTGATCGTTTTTTATCTGAAAATAATTAGCGATGGTTTTTCTCGCCTGTTCAAATTCTTCGGTTGCCCTTCTGCTTAACGTATGAACCCCTCTGTGAATATTTGAGTTAGATGTCTTATAATAATCAGAAATAGCTTCAATCACACGTAATGGTTTCTGCGTGGTAGCTCCGTTATCGAAGTACACCAAGGGATTCCCATTTATGTTTTGTTTCAAAATGGGAAACTGCAAGCCAATGTCAATTATTTTCTCTGCTTCTGTCAACCTAGATCTCACTTTCAAATAAGTGTGTAATATGTTCTCTTAAACTCTCCACCTCAATTTTATCAATCACTTCCTGAGCGAAAGAAGCTAAGAGCAATTTTCTCCCACTTTCTTTTCCTATACCGCGGGCATTCAAGTAAAAAAGGGCGTTCTCATCAATCTTACCGGTGGAGGTACCGTGCGAACATTTTACATCATTGGCGTAAATTTCCAATTGCGGTTTTGTGTTAATGGTAGCATCGTCGCTCAATAAAATATTTTTACTACTCTGGTAGGCATTGGTTTTTTGAGCGTCCTTGCGCACATAAATTTTCCCATTAAAAACACCGGTACTTTTGTCGTTCACAATTCCTTTGTACAGTTCATTGCTTTCGCAATTTGGTACCTGATGATCCATGAGGGTGTGATTATCTACCACTTGTTGTTGCTTTGCAGAGAACAATCCGTTTAAATGCGCCTGCGAATATTCACCTGCCAACACCACCTGATGGTTGTTCCTTACCAATTGTCCACCCAGGGTAATGGTGGTATTATCGTAATGTCCTTCTTTTGCAACCACCACCTGATTGGTATTTACCGAATAACCCAATGGACCTTCGTTCTGAAATATATAGGAGATCAACGTCGCCTGCTTCGCTACAAATTTTTCACTTAATAAATTACTGAATACTTTTCCTTCGCCAATATGTACTTGTTGTTCAATGATGGTGGCGCTTCCCTGTTCTTCCACCTCAATCAAATTCCGGGGATTCACAATACTCTCTCCATCACTGCCCGAAACATAAATAACTTGAATGGGAGTTTGGAGCTGTGTTCCTTTTTCAATCTTTAAATGGAATCCGTTTCCTGCAAAGGCAGTATTAAGGGCAATTAACCCATCGCTCTCCACATTGGCAATGGAGCCGATCTTCTTTTTTGTTGCCTGATCCAACTCATTGAATGGAGTAATCTTTACACCTTCCAGTTTATTTACATCACTCAATCGTTCCAAAAAAGTTCCGTTTACAACTACCAAACACATTGTGCCCGGAAGTCGGTAGGGGGATATAGACTCTATGCCAATGAACCTTTGCTCGGGGTTCTTAAATTCTTTTTTAAATACGGCCTCCACATTGCAGTATTTATAATCTTCGTTCTTGTTGGAGGGAATGCCTTTGTTCTCGAGGTACAGCAGTGCTTTGGTAAGCACCGCATCATTTACAAATCCAACTTTGGAGGCCGATGCCGAGATCTTCTCAATTAAGAACTGTGCGGTATGTGATTTTTCTGCGATCATGTTTAATTTTTAGGACACTAATTACACCAAAACAAAAGTCCTTGTTTACTTACTTTAATAGCCAACATTTTTATCCTTTGCTTTGTGTTCATTTTTTGCATCAGATAATTCATGGCTTGGTTGTTCTTATTTATACCGATTCCGTTTCAAATTGTTTTTTAATTTCATCGTAGCCCTTTGCTTCCAGTTCAAGAGCCAATTCCTTTCCGCCCGAACGTACAATCTTCCCATTGTATAAAATATGAACAAAATCAGGGATGATATAGTCCAAAAGTCGCTGATAGTGCGTGATCACTATAAACGCATTTTCCTTACTCTTTAATGCATTCACCCCACTGGCCACAATTTTTAACGCATCGATATCTAATCCGCTGTCGGTCTCATCAAGGATCGCAAGTTTAGGTTCCAACATCGCCATTTGAAAAATCTCGTTACGTTTCTTTTCTCCTCCACTAAACCCTTCGTTAACACTGCGGCCGGTCAATTTACCATCGAGTTCCACCAATTTTTGTTTTTCCTTTACCCTGTCTAAAAAATCTTTTGGGGCAATAGGATCCAGACCTTTATAAGCGCGAATCTCATTGATGGCTGTTTTTAGAAAATTAATATTGCTAACTCCTGGAATCTCCACCGGATATTGAAAGGCAAGAAAAACGCCTTCACGCGCGCGATCTTCTGCGGGCATATCGAGCAGGTTCTTTCCATTAAATTGTACAGTGCCTTCTGTTACTTCGTACTCTTCTTTGCCGGCCAATACGCTTGATAAGGTAGACTTACCACTGCCGTTCGGGCCCATTATGGCATGAACTTCTCCGGCCTTCACCTCTAAATTGATGCCTTTCAGAATTTCTTTTCCTTCAACCGATGCGCGAAGATTTTTTATTGTGATCATGTGCTCTTTTTTAATTTAATTGATAATTATAATTATAAACTTCTACTTCTAAATTCTCGAGAAAAAATGATTGTTTGTCGATGTTCCAAACGTATACCGACAGGCGATCTCCTTTCGTAAACTGTCCCACCAAATTTGTTGTATAACTGTACTCTGCAATCTCACAACAGGTATGCGAGGGCGTTTCGTTCAATTTGAATTGTTCGTAGGCCTTGTTTTTTTTTGATGCCAGATCTACCACACTCACACAAATAAGCGCTTTATTGCTCGAATTCGCGTACAACTCTCGTCTGCCGAAATTTAATTTAAGTGAGATGCGATTGGTGTCAAAACCCAGGCTATCGAAAGAAAGTCCCGGACCAAATTCAGAATTGCTAAAGTTAAACGCCTGATCCAATTTAAGATCTGCCTGTAAGGCCATGCGCGGCAATTGTTTTGCGTAAGGAACCAGTTCATTTGCCCCACCCAAACAATTCTGATATTTGGGATCTGTGCGCAGGAACACATATTTCCATTTATTAAAATTCATTCCTGCCCTTAATAAAATATCTCTGTTCGCCTGATAAGTATACACAAGATTAACTGCCAACAAAAGAAATGATCCTGCCAATACAGAATTGTAAATCAGTTCTCTGTTTAAAAGCGAATCGAATAATTTGGCGCCCAACAATGCAAACACCGCGTAATAATCAATAAGAACACGTATTCCTAGTCCGTCAAAATAAGTATAGCCCCAATAGCTGGAGAAGAAATAAAATAACACAAGAAGAAATGCAGCAGTTGAATAAAATGCAAAACGATTTTCTTTAAATACGGCGCTCATTCCAAAGAGTAGTAAAAAACAAAGAGGCGTATAAATAAAAAATCCGGCATTAAAACCAAACAGCATGTTGAGCAGTTGCGGGTGAAACCAATAGAACCCATCGCGTTTATAGGTATTTTGAAAAAAGCTATCGGTTTGAACGAACCAAACAATGCCTTGCAAAAACACAATAGAAGCAGCAATTAGCATCGCAAAATAAAAATACTTGTTGCTCAGAAGTGACTTAAAAAAGGAGTTGCACTCGTTCCAACTTCTGAACCACATAAAGATGGACAGAAGTATCAAAATGTTGTTTGGCCGCACCAGCAAAATCAATCCCAATACAAGAGCGCTTAGCAAGAGGTCTCGGTTGTACCGGCCCTTCACAAACGAATAGGAATGAAATAGAAAAACGGAGATCAGGCTAAATGAATATACGTGCGACATGCCTGCTTCTGAAAGAGTATAGTGAAACAGGTTCGTGCCAAAATAAATAAGAATAATAAGGAGCGCGCCTGTTTTGTCGCTGATGGCATGCGCAGCAAATAATTTTTTGAGATATACCAGTCCTACAGTAGCATACGTTAATGCGGCCAGTGCCACAGAAGCCTGAAAAGGAAAACTATAACCGTCCAACGCTGCACCAAAAATAAATGCGATGAACCAGGCGATCAGAAAAAAGGGCAGAAGCAAGATGGATACACCGATGGGGTGAACATTAATGGTGCCGGTGTTTGTTTTGAGTAAATACCATTCATCGGCCGTCTGTTTGTGAAGATCGTGTGTAATGAACGTGGATACCAAAGTGGAATAATAATCTTTTGCATCCCCTCCCATAAAATTAATTGGGTTTTGGGTATACGACCATTTGAACGCCATACTGATAACAATGGAAAGCAACACCGCGAGAACAATGGCGTAATTTGAAAATTTATATGTTGTATCCGCGGCCTCCATGTAAGCTTATCCCACGCTTCCTTCTAAACTGATGGCAAGTAATTTTTGTGCTTCCACAGCAAATTCCATGGGCAATTTATTCAGCACTTCCTTACAGTAGCCATTCACAATCAATGCAATTGCTTTTTCCATGTCGATGCCACGTTGTTTACAATAAAACAACTGATCCTCTCCAATTTTACTGGTAGTAGCTTCATGCTCCACAATGCCGCTTTTATCTTTAATTTCAATATAAGGGAACGTGTGCGCACCGCATTGATCGCCCATCAACAAACTATCGCATTGCGAAAAATTGCGGGAGCTAGTGGCTCCTTTTCTTATTTGTACCAGCCCGCGGTAACTGTTATTGCTGTGACCCGCACTTATTCCTTTTGAAATGATGGTACTGCGGGTATTTTTTCCGATGTGAATCATTTTTGTTCCGGTATCTGCTTCCTGAAAATTCGCGGTGACTGCCACCGAATAAAATTCACCCACACTGTTATTGCCTTTTAAGATCACCGATGGATATTTCCAGGTAATGGCAGAGCCGGTTTCCACTTGTGTCCAACTAATTTTTGCATTATCTTCTAAACAAATACCACGCTTGGTTACAAAATTATAAATACCGCCTTTACCATCTTTATCGCCGGGATACCAGTTTTGTACGGTACTGTATTTTACTTCGGCATCTTTATGAGCAATAATTTCAACAATGGCCGCGTGTAATTGATTTTCATCCCGCTTGGGGGCGGTGCAACCTTCGAGGTAAGAAACATAACTTGCTTCGTCGGCAACAATGAGGGTTCTTTCAAACTGCCCGGTCCCAATGGAATTAATACGGAAATACGTAGACAGTTCCATGGGGCAACGCACGCCTTTGGGAATAAAACAAAACGAACCGTCGCTAAACACCGCGCTATTGAGGGCCGCATAATAATTATCGGTATAGGGCACCACCATGCCCATGTATTTTTTAATAAGATCAGGATACTCTTGCACCGCATCGCTGAATGAACAAAAGATGATCCCTTTTTCGGAAAGTGTTTCGCGGAAAGTAGTTTTTACGGAAATGCTGTCGAACACAGCATCCACCGCAATATTGGATTGCACACCACTCAAGCGTTTTTGTTCTTCGAGAGAGATGCCTAATTTTTCGAAGGTTTTTAATAATTCGGGATCTACCTCATCCAGACTTTTCAATTCCGGTGCTTTTTTAGGTGCCGAATAATAACTGATGTTTTGAAAATCAATTTTTGGATAATGGAGATGAGCCCAGTTCTCAGGCTCTTTCATGGTGAGCCAATGGCGAAATGCTTTTAACCTGAATTCGAGCATCCATTCGGGTTCATTTTTCTTTTTGCTGAGGGCCCGCACCACATTTTCATTTAATCCTTTTGCAAAGGTATCGCTTTCAATATCCGTTACGAAGCCCCACTCATAATCTTTGTTTATATGCTCGTTCAATACCTCGTTGTCCATCTTTTTTCGCTAATTTTTTTATGGCTTCACTCATTTTAAAGTAAAGACTTGAATTTATTTACTTTGTCAAATGCCTCAGTTGCTTAAGAAAAATACAATGTCTTCCTCAAACACGTCCATCAGTCCCGTTTATTATAATCTTCTTTCCAAATCCTGCCTTACTTCTTTGCGAAAACAAAAGCCCCAGTCTCATAAGCTTAAATGCTTTCTTCATGCGCTCCTCGTGACTGAGTTTAAAATCGTCGCGGAGTCTTTGCTCATGCAACTCATCAGGACTTACATTTTTATGAATGATTATTCTTGCCATCGTGTTAATCAAGAATTAGGATCCTGAATCCAATGATATTTTTGTTTAGGCTTTTCTGCATAAATGCATTTTACTATACCGAGAAACTTTCTCCACAACCACAGGTACGACTGGCATTGGGATTTTTAAAAATAAATCCTTTGCCGTTCAGTCCGCCGGTATATTCCAATTCGGTGCCAACTAGGTATAAAAAACTTTTGCGGTCAACCACAATCTTGATGCCTTTATCTTCAAACATCTGATCTCCTTCTTTAATGAGGTTGTCAAACTCCAGGCGGTATGATAATCCCGAGCAACCTCCTCCATCTACTCCTACGCGAATAAAGGTATCTGCCGGCCTATTTTCTTCTTTAATTAAATTGATGGCGTGACTTTTGGCATTTTCCGTTACAGTGATCATAACTATTTGTTTTTAAATGAATTATAAATTAGATTGATTCTAATTAAGCACAAAAATACCATAAATCCTACTCATAATCAAATATTTTAGGGGCTTTTTAGGTTAATTTAGGGCTTGGGGATTCTTGCTGAATTTATTGCAGGGATGCAGGAATCAAGACCGAAGAGAAGCAAGAATGAATTTGGAGAATTGGATTTACCCCACGGTGCCGTCTTGACTCTCTTTGGTATTGGCTCTTGACTAACTATAAAAGGGATGCAGGAATCAAGAGAAAAGGGAACCAAGACAGAATTTCATGATCCATTGTTCTTCTCAGAACAAGTCTTGGCTCTTGGCTCCCAGTATTGGCAATGCCTAATGAAATCCCATTAAAACTCGCTCTTCAAATGAAATTGAATATCCTGCATTCATGCCATATTTTAACTACCTTTAATGGAGTGAGCACAGCATCCGTAATTTTAAACCCGGGCTATGGAAACTAAAATAAAACCCATGAAAACAATTTACACTTTTATATTTCTCTTTGTGCTACTTGGCACTCATTTCGATTTGCGGGCCCAATGTACTGCAGCATCAGTTCCCTATTATGAAGGTTTTCAGGGAATTTCGCAGAACAATCAAATGCCCGCTTGCTGGACGGCATCAAGTCCGAGTATATCCTGCTTAACTTTTACCACGGCACCTAAATACGCGGCATTTTATTACAACCCGGGCGGAACGAACTATTTTTTTTCAAAAGCAATTCTGCTAAATGCCGGGACCACCTATTCTGCTGCTTTATTTTACATGACCGACAATACCGGCGGTCAAAATTGGTCAAACCTGTCAATCATGATCGGACAAAATCAGTCCGCTTCAGGCATGGTAGCGGTTGCCTCAGCCAGCAGTCCGGTAATCAGCTCAGCATATTCACTTTTGTCCGGCACATTTGTTGTTCCCGGAACAGGCACCTATTATGCAGCAATCAGGGGTATAGGCAGCAACACGGGCACGTCTCAATATCTCAACTTTGATGACTTTTCAATTACGCAGGTGTGTGGCCCCAGCGGCATACCCCCGTCACCGAATAACTTCACAATTTGTGAAGGTCAGAATGTTAATTTAACCGCCTGTTCACCTGCCAATACTTATTCCTGGAGCAACGGCTCCTTTTTACCCAGTACCACAATGACACTTAGTGCTTCTTTCACTCCCTCTGTTTATTGCGTTATGGGTTATCTGAGTAGCAGTTGCCAATACACCTGTTATTATAATTTTGTTGTCAATCCCACACCTCAGGTGCAGGTGCTCGCCAACCCTTCGGTTGTTTGCGCTGGCGAACCAGCGGTACTGTCGGCCTCTGGAGCAAATTCGTATACCTGGAGTAACGGTAGTATTGGAAACAGTGTTACTGTTACCCCTTCTTCAACAAGTTCCTATACCGTAATTGGGACGAATGCTTTCGGTTGCTCAACCTACAAAAATGTTACCCTCACCATCTTGCCAACTCTTCCCATTGTGGTAAGCCCGGCTATTCCGGGTGTTTGTAAGGGAGCATCTATTACCCTGTCGGCGTCGGGCGTAAGCAGTTATACATGGGTAAACGGACCCGTATCACCGACCATTTCCGTGAACCCGACTTCCAATTCTTCCTATACTGTTACAAGTCTCAACCCCAACGGATGTGTGTCGAAAAAATTTACAACTGTTTACGTTTTTCCGCTTCCTGTTATGAGCATTAATTTGAGTCCGGTCAATTCTACCATTTGCGCCACCCAGGAAATAGCCTTAGACGGGGGCGGTGCTCTCACCTACACCTGGTCGTATGACGGAACTAGTTCAAACGACCCCTCGCTCTTGTTAAACCCTCTTTCAAGTACCACCTTTACACTTCGTGGCACAAACAGTTATGGCTGCGTTGGAGAAACGACATTGAGTTTGGTGGTTGATCCCTGCACAAATTTGAATAAAACAGTATCCCATGAAATCGTAAACATATTTCCAAATCCAACTAGTGGGATATTCACACTAAAAAATGCGGGTATTGAAAACTGCCGAATAATTTTATGTGATCTGAACGGAAGGGAAATACTAAGAAGGGAATTTAAAGATGGCTCCGCGAGTATTGATATATCTTCTTTGGTGGCGGGCATTTACTATTTGAAAATACAATCTCAGAAGAAATCTGAGGTGTTTAAGCTCGTGAAAGAGTAATTTTTTTTCGCTTCAATCAATCTGAATGCACTTTCAAACAGCATAAATTTTCTCTGTGTTACTCAGTAACTCTGTTTCCTCTGTGTTGATTTTTTTGGATCAATCGGAATTGTTGGGGAAATGCATCTAATTTATTCCTTGGATTTTTTTTATAAATGGAAACAAGTGGTTTGCTGCGTGAGCGATTGCAGTGGAAAGCCCACAGCCACGCCTGTCTCTTTGCGTGGCGAGGACTTGGAACGGAAAGCGCGACCCCGCCAAACGGAATAAAAAAAGAAAGGCGGGGGCACGCCCAAAAACTTTCTCCCCGGCTTTTCCGCTTGACCCATTTTATTCCCTAAAATGGAAAATCTAAAACTCGCTTTTCAAATGAAATTGAATATCCGGAAATTTTTCCTGAGCCATTTGCAATAACCAGGGACTCTCCGCCAAAAATACAGGACGGTGCTCTTTATCATACGCAATGTGGGCACTGCGATCGAGCATAAACGCATCCATCTTCTTTTTGTCCTCACAACTAATCCAAAGTGCTTTGTATAAATTTAATTGATCAAAACTGGCACTTGCATTGTACTCGGATTTTAAACGGTGCTGGATCACTTCAAATTGTAGGGCTCCCACAGTACCAATTACCTTGCGGCCGTCGGCTTTTTTGGTGAACAATTGCGCCACACCTTCATCTGTTAATTGTTCCAATCCCTTTTGAAGTTGTTTGGTTTTCATGGGATCCATATTGGTAACATAGCGAAACAATTCGGGCGAAAAACTTGGAATGCCTTTAAAATGCAAGGAGGCTCCTTCGGTGAGAGAATCACCAATCTTAAAATTACCGGCATCGTATAAACCAATCACGTCGCCGGGAAAAGCTTCATCAATTACCGATTTTTGCTGAGCCATAAATGCGGTGGGATTACTAAAACGTAATTGCTTTTTTTCACGCACATTAAAATAATATTTATTACGCTCGAATTTTCCGGAACAAATTCTTAAAAACGCAATCCTGTCGCGATGTTTAGGATCGAGGTTGGCATGGATCTTAAAAATAAAGCCGCTGAATTTGGTATCGTCGGGATGTACCATACCTTCTTCTGTTTCGCGATCTTTGGGATAGGGCGCAATCTCCACAAAACAATCGAGCAATTCGTTGATCCCGAAATTATTCACGGCACTTCCAAAAAAGACCGGACTGATGTGGCCCTCCAGGTACTTTTGCGGATCTAAAGGATCGTATACGCCATCGATGAGATGCACATCGGCCCGCAATTGTTTGGCAAAATCGGCCCCCACGCGTTTATCTATAATGGGATCGTTGATATCGGTGATCCTTAGTGTTTCTTCAACAGTGGTTTTGCTATCACCCTGAAACAAGTTCAACGAACTGCCACTTAGATCGTAAACACCTTTAAATGACTTTCCAATGCCTATGGGCCAGGTCATGGGGCGGACCTTTATTTTTAATTCTTTTTCAATTTCGTCAAGCAGATCAAATGGATTTTGTCCTTCACGGTCCAGTTTATTAATGAACACAATCACCGGCGTATGGCGCATGCGACACACTTCCAGTAATTTTCGAGTTTGAGGTTCCACACCTTTAACACAGTCAATTACCATAATCACACTGTCAACCGCGCTTAAAGTTCTATAAGTGTCTTCCGCAAAATCTTCGTGTCCGGGTGTATCTAAAATATTTACTTTGTAATTTTTATAGTCAAACGCCATCACCGAGGTAGAAACGGAGATTCCTCTTTGCTTTTCAATCTCCATAAAATCGGAGGTAGTGGACTTCTTTATTTTATTAGACTTCACCGCCCCTGCCGATTGAATAGCGCCACCGAAGAGCAGCAGTTTTTCAGTTAAGGTCGTTTTTCCTGCATCGGGGTGGGCAATGATAGCAAAGGTGCGGCGTCTTTTTATTTCTTCTTGTAAGGTCATTTTTATTTTGTGCGCGCAAAGATAGGCATTTTGGCTGTTCATGAGGTAGTTCAATCAGTTTTCTGGCCACTAACTCACCGCACGCGACATTCGGGCGTTGCCAATTGGGGCAAGCAGCGGTTATTAGTTGTAACCAGAGAATCGAACGGTTAATAACATTGGGTGGTACTTTCTATAGCGTCATTTTCTTTTCTGATTAAAAATTTTATATTTGTTTCGGTTCATCGTCCACTGTGACGATATGGGCGCTTTGCATTTAAAATTTAGATTCAAACCAGTGTGATGAGGTCCTTTTACAGCAACACCAAACAATTCTTTTCCAATTATGCGCTCACTATTCTTCTGAGTGTCTTTTCGCTTGGCGTAAGGTCTCAGAACAAAGCACCGGGCTACAAAGATTACTTTATGGAGGGTTCTTACCTTTTGTTAGAGAACGAACCCGACAAAGCTCTTGAGAATTTTAAGAAAGCTTATGAATTTGATTCCACGTCGGCCAACATCAATTATATGCTGGGTATTTCCTATATGCAATCCGACTCGCAGAAAGAAAAGGCAGAATATTACCTCAGCAAAGCGGTGAAGAACATTTCCAACAAATACAAGTCAGATAATGCCGGCGAAAAGGCGGCGGCCCCATTGGCGCATTTTTACTATGGAAAAGCCCTGCATTTTAATTATAAGTTTGAAGAAGCTCTTGTCGAATTTAATGCTTTTAAACCTTATGTGAATCCAAAGGATAAAGAGTATGTAAAAATGCTTGATCGCGAAGTGGTGACCAATAATCTGGCAAAACAAATGATCAATTTTCCACTCAATGTAAAGATCACAAATTTGGGAGATAAGATTAACAGCCCGTACCCCGACTACAGTGCGGTGCTCAGCGGCGATGAACGCACGCTCATCTATACCACACGGCGCCCCGAAAATACCGGTGGCATGAAAGATTCGGATGGCAGTGACTTTGAAGACATTGTGGTTTCTTACAAGGACAATAAGGGCGAGTGGAGCCCACCTACTCCACTTGGGATAAACACGTTTGGCCATGAGGCTTCCATCAATCTTTCTCCTGACGGACAAACGCTCATTGTGTATAAGAACGAGCTTGGCGGTAAAACGCCTGCAGGTAACGGAAACATTTATTATACAGAATACAATGGGAAGGACTGGGCCACCTTGTTAGAATTTGGCGACGATGTAAATACCCCTTATCTGGAATCGCACGCCTGCCTAAGTACCGATGGCAATGTCTTGTTTTTTTCTTCCGAACGTCCGGGTGGTTTTGGAGGAAAAGATATTTACCGTTGCGTAAAATTACCTAATGGCAAGTGGAGCAAGGCTCTAAATATGGGTCCAGATATCAATACCGAATACGATGAAGATGGTGGTTTTATTCACCCTGACGGTCAAACTTTTTATTTTGCTTCCAACGGTTTAAAATCCATTGGCGGATTTGACATTTTGTACGCCACATTAAATGAAGAGAATAAGTTTAGTAATGTGACGAACATCGGCTACCCCATTAATACGACTGATGATGATCTTTTTTACGTGACCTCTCCTGATGCAAAACGCGCTTATTTTTCTTCTTCCAAAGGCGGCGGATACGGGAATAAAGATATTTACAGAATCACCCTCGAAGAAGTCCGCGAAACATACCTTGCCTTGTTCAAAGGGCAGATTCTACCGGCGCAGGGCGAAACCCTTCCCGAGAACATCACCATTGTTGTTACAGATAAAGAAAGCAATGAGGTAATTGGTGTTTACCGCCCTAAATTTATTAATGGCACGTTTACCACCATTCTGCCACCCGGTAAACAATACAATTTCTCGTATCAGGTGAATAATCATGAGGAGTTTTACAATGAAGATATTTTTGTGAGTAATGAATTTGCGTATCAGGAGATTAAGCGCGAAGTGGCGCTGGAGCCGGTTCGAATGGTAGGAAAGATAAAGGTGATCCAAAACACTATTTTGTTAAATACGCTGGTGCTTGATAATGTGAAGAATAAAAAGCCTGTTTCAGGAGCCAAAGTGATTCTGGAAGAACTGGGCGGTGGAAAACAGATCTTTGCCTCCAACGAAAAAGGCAGAACTGACAGCATTATTTTGCTTCCCGACCGGAAATACGCGATCACCATGGAACTAAATGATAAGAAATCTGAAACCGCGGTAATTAGCACCTTCAGCACAAGCACGGCAAGGGTTATGAGTGAAGTTATTTACATGGAAGGTAGTCCTAAAGTGGAACCGTCTCAAAATCTCCAATTGGATCTCGCCATCAAACATCCAAAAACGAAAAAGCCTGTTGCCGGGGTCAACATTGTGCTTACGGATGCAAACGGTCAAAAAACGGAGCTGGTTTCGGATGCCAATGGCAATCTTAAAAACGTAGCACTCATTCCTGAAATGAAGTACGAAGTAATGGCCTATAAAGATAATGCCGCCTCCGAAAAAATAATATTCACTACCGGTCCGGCCGATAAACCCAAACGTTTTTCTAAATCCATCTTCCTCGATTACAATGCACCCGGCTCATTGGTGGGCACACCTGTTGATAGCAGTGGCTCGGGCGAGGTAATTGGCCAACGGTTTGAATTTTATTATACCTATGGTGTTACTACCATTAACGAGAAAGAGCAGAATTGGCAAAATTTTATTGAATACACTTTAAAACTTCTGGCTGAAAAACCCGGTGCCACCCTTTTCATCAGCGGTAGCGCCTCAAAAGTGCCAATGCGCGCGGCAGGAGGCAATCCGAAGCTGGCTGCCGACAGGGCTGACAACTTTAAGCAGTTTCTGCTCAAAACACTGCAGGCCAAAGGTCTTGATCCGGCCAAAATCAAACTCTCCCTCAGTTCAGTGGTTGGAGGTCCCGAATACCGGGGCGATTATCTGTTGAATCGGAAAACGTATGAAAAGTTTCAATACGTGAAGGCGGTAATTAAAAAATAAAGGCTCCACCGGCATCAAACAGTTGATTTTGAATCCCTGCTGATTTTATTTTTTTTAAATTCGCGGCATGGAGAACGCAGAATGGTATGTTGATTGGTTTAATTCGCCCTACTACCATTTACTATATAATCATCGGAACGACCGTGAGGCCATCTCTTTCATTGATCATTTGTGTTCAAAACTTGACTTAAAACCACATTATAAGATTTGGGATCTGGCTTGCGGAAAAGGGCGGCATGCCATTGCACTCAACAAGAATGGGTTTGATGTGATTGGCACAGATCTGGCGGAAAACAGCATTCGCGAAGCCTCCGGGTTCAGTAATCCAACACTTGAGTTTTTGGTACATGATATGCGTGATCCATTCAAAGAAAATTTCTTTGATGCGGTATTTAATGTTTTTACCAGTTTGGGGTACTTTAAAGATTTTCAAGATAATTTTTTGGTGTTTGAAAACGTGGCCCGTTCCTTGAAAAAAGAAGGAGAATTTGTGGTAGATTTTTTTAACGCCGAACGCGTGTTAAGCTCCTTTAAATCAGATTATGTTGAACAACGTGGAAACATTACTTTTGAAATCAGAAAGGTGATCGCCAACAACGCCATCATAAAACACATTGAATTTAACAGCGGAGAAAAAAATTACTACTTTGAAGAATCAGTTTCCCTTTTAAGAAAAGAACATTTCCTTCAATTTGCAGAACGTGCGGGACTGACACTTCATCACACCTTTGGCAATTACAAATTAGAAGCATTTGACGAAAAAACCTCTGAGCGATTGATCCTTATCTTTAAAAAATAGTTGTGAATTCTATTCTCGCCATATTTTCGCTTGCAGCCCCCATTCTCCTCACCGGACTTCTTGCGTTTAGTCTTAAAATCGCACAAGCGCGTCTTCGTTTGATTCTGGCCTTTAGTGCCGGATATCTGTTTGCCATTTCAATCATTCACATGTTGCCCGAAGCCTTTCAAAGTGAACATATCAAATTAGTAGGTTTGTTTATTGTGCTGGGGTTTTGTATGCAATTGGTGATCGATACATTTAGTGCAGGAATTGAACACGGCCACGTGCATCTGCATAGCAACGATTGTCACACACAGCTTCCCAACGGCATCATCATAGGCTTACTGCTTCATTCTTTCCTGGAGGGTTTACCTATTTATGATCCAAATGCCCTTCACGATTCTCACGTAAACTATCAACTCATTTTAGGTTTGGGAATTCATAACCTCCCCATCACCATCGCCTTTGTTTCGCTGTTAAAAGAGCACAGTTCGAACAAAACAAAGAACTGGTTCCTGCTTTTTTTATTCAGCGTGATGACTCCCGTGGGTTATCTCAGCAGTTTTGTGTTGCAGGCCTTTGGACTCCATAATTATGAGATCTACAGTCAGGCTGCCTTCGCCTTGGTAATTGGGATCTTTCTTCATATTTCCACTGCCATTTTGTTTGAAACCAGCGAACAACATAAATACAATGTTAGTAAAGTGCTGGTGATGGCTTGTGGTATTATTTTAGCGTATTTTGTCAGTTAATGTCCCGCTCAACTTTATTTGTCGATGTCATCGTTCCTTTAGGTGTACCCAATAAATACACGTACCGGGTGCCGCTTGATTTGAACGAAGAAGTGGTGCGTGGCAAACGTGTACTGGTAGAATTTGGTAAATCAAAAATCTATACCGGCATCATTTACCACATCCACGAACTCGCTCCAAAAAACTACGAGGCAAAGTACCTGGAAGCCATTCTCGATGACAAACCCATAGTAAATGACTTGCAATTAAAATTTTGGGATTGGATCAGTTTTTATTATTGCGCCAATCCCGGCGATGTGATGAATTCGGCCTTGCCATCGGGACTGAAACTGAGCAGCACCTCTCACATTCAGCTAAATCCCGACTTCGATCTGGAGCAAAGTGATCACACTGATTTTTCTGCAAAAGAACATACTATTTTGGATGCGCTGCAGATAAGTTCGGCACTCACGTTTGTAGATTTGGCCGCGCTGCTTAAAATTAAAGCCGTTCAAAAGCCGGTAAACACCCTGCTCAAAAAAGGAGCCATTGTGGTGTATGAAGATGTAAAAGACAAATACAAACCAAAATTACAGGCCTTCTACAAACTCAGTCCTGATCTTGAAACGGAATCAAAATTAAAAGAAACACTTAGTGTCCTTGAAAAAAAATCATTTAAACAGGCCGAAGCTCTCCTTTATTTTTTGCATTTAACGAAGTCGAAAACTGATTCGAGCGGCTGGATCAGGAAAAGTGAACTACTCAAAAAGTGTGATACCGCCGCCATTGCAGCACTGGTGAAGAAACAGATCCTTTTGGAAGAACACTTTGAGATAGGTCGGCTCTTATATGAAAAAAGCAAGGACCTCATTAAGAAGTTAAGCATACAACAGGAATCCGTGTATGCTAAGGTGCGTGAAAGTTTTGCGCAAAACAAAACTGTTCTGTTACATGGGGTCACCGGCAGCGGGAAAACGGAAGTATACATTCAACTCATTAAAGATACTTTGCTGGAGGGCAAGCAGATTTTGTTCCTCATTCCCGAAATAGCCCTCACTACTCAGCTGATCACACGGTTGCGAGCGGTGTTCGGTGAAATAGTAGGGGTGTATCATTCTCGATTTAGTGAAAACGAACGCGTGGAGATCTGGAATAACGTTCTGGGCTCCAAAAACTCGACGGTGAATGGGCATACTGAACAACATACCTATAAGATCATTTTAGGTGCGCGCTCTTGTCTCTTTCTTCCATTCTCAAATTTAGGTCTGGTAATTGTTGACGAAGAACACGATAATTCCTTTAAACAATACGATCCCTCACCGCGGTATCATGCCCGAGATGCCGCGCTATACCTGGCCTCTCTGCACAAAGCGCAGGTATTGCTGGGCAGTGCCACCCCTTCAGTTGAAAGTTATTATAATGCAAAGCAAGGAAAATATGCACTGGTAAATCTCGAAAATCAATTTGTTGTGGGTGGAGGAACCGCTCTTGAAATTTGTGATGTGAATCATTACGAGACCTCCAACCAAATGAAGGCCTCCTTAACACCCCCGCTTTTTAATGCGATAGAAAAGGCTCTTTACAAAAAAGAACAAATTATATTATTTCAGAACCGAAGAGGTTTTGCCCCTTATACCGAATGTAAACAATGTGGCCATGTGCCTCACTGTGTGCAGTGCGACGTATCCTTGATCTACCATAAACATCAGCAAAAATTAGTATGTCACTACTGCGGCTACTCGGTGACACCCCCCAAGGTGTGTTCTGCGTGTGGCAGCAACCAACTTCATTACAAGGGAATGGGCACCGAAAAAATTGAAGAGGACATTGAGATCTTGTTTCCAAAAGCAAAAATTGCACGCATGGACCTCGACAGCACCCGAAGCAAATACGCCTACAAACAATTGATCGATGATTTTGAGACCGGTCAGATTGATATATTGATAGGCACCCAAATGGTAACCAAAGGTCTGGATTTTAATAATGTGAGTGTGGTGGGAGTGTTGAATGCAGACTCCTTACTCAATTTTCCCGATTTCCGTTCTTTTGAAAAAGCCTTTCAAATGCTCACGCAGGTTCGGGGGCGTGCAGGTCGCAGCAGCGAAATCGGGAAGGTCTTTATTCAAACCACACAAACCGATCACAAAGTAATTGGGTTTCTAAAAGCAAACAATTATCTCGGCTTTTTTGAAGATACTCTGGCAGAACGTAAACAATTTAATTACCCGCCATTTTCACGTCTGTTTGAAATCAATGTGATCTCAAAAGATATAAACGAAGTAAATCACCTCTCGCATGAACTATTTACCTTACTAAAACCGGCCTTTCACGATAATTTACTGGGTCCTGAATTTCCGCTGATTTCGAAAATAAAAAATCAGTTCTACAAACGCATTCTAATTAAAACACCCAAACAGCAATCCAGTCAAGAGTTACGACAGATCATCTTTACGTCTTTGAATGATCTTCAGAATAATTTTAAGAATTGGAGGTATCGTATTTCAATTGATGTGGATCCGGTATAAGATATTAAGAGACACGAATTGACGCAGATTTCACGGATTTCGCAGATAATTCAGAAAACCGATAGAGTATTGTACGGAGTTTGTGCTATTGAGCTGAGTCTGCGCGAAGACAACAATTGATAAGAATTGCCGCAGATTTCGCGGATTACACAGAAAGGAGAAAGAGGACGTCAAAGAATCTGGATCTTGTGAATTTCGATTGGAATGAAATTTCTGCAAAACCGGCTATTCAGCTGTAAAGACGACTTTTCGAGACGCGGTGCCCTTTTCGGTAATGATCTTGATGAAATAAAGTCCATTTTGAAGTTCGCAGTTATTAATCTCAATCCTCTGATCATTAGGAACAAAGTTCTTTTGTAATCTGCCGCAAACATCAAAAATTTGAATAGCGTTAATTATTTTGTCATTTGTGATTGTGAGAGTACCGCTTGAGGGGTTCGGAAAAACCTTGAGATCGGAAAAAGAATTACTCTCTTCCTTCAGTCCCAATGCCTCATTAATAACTCCCCCACAAGCTGCATCATTAGTTATGTCTATGTCATTTTCTGCATCAGGCACGGTGGTACTTAGGCAGAAAGACAGGTTAACGGTCCCATCCGGATTTAAGGCGCTTGAATTGAATTGTTGAATGTTAAAAGTTCCGGTTGCCACAGTAACACTATCACCGGGAGCTATTTTACGCTCGTAGCGCTTGCAAAGTCCAAGAAGACAAAATGAGGTGCCACCGGTAAATGAAACATAATTCAATCTAAAATTATTTATAGTATCGCTCCCGAAATTTTTTACAGTAACATTAGCCGTAGCAATTCCGCCAAAAACTTTGTTTCCCCATACAGTGGAGCTGTACAAAGAATCCCCGGTGACAACCACCCTGATCACACCCACATCCTTTCTTCCATTTAAAGTCCCTGCGATCGTTGTATGAAAATAACCCGAATAAATGTGTCTGAAACTCGTGTTTGAGCCCCATGCCACTATTTTCACAACATTCTTTTTACTCACATAAATTCCGGTACAATTAAAACTCTCCAGATTTGATAGAGACTGGTTGAGGAGATTGAGAGAATTATTGAACAACAAATAAGAAGGCTTAAGAAGCACATCCTGCCCTGCCGCAAATAAGGAATCGTTTCTGAAAAAAAAGGCTGAAACTGCGTAGGAAACAGGTAAGACCGTAGCGGTAGTACATAGTAGATTTAAGGAAGGCGAATATTTTTGTAAACATCCGCCCGATAGTCCATAGATAGACCCACCCGGAGTCTGCAACAAGTTGTTCACATTAGCGGTAACTGGATTGTCAAGGAGGATCGCACATGTACTGTCAATGATCCTGAACCTGGGAATGCCGGATGCCATAAAACTAATCAAAATATTACCATTGTTTAGAAGGGCGGCTCCGGAAATTGTCCCACCCAAACCCGTAGGTAGTTTGCTCAATAACGTCCCGAGGTGATTAAAGCGATAAAGCGAATCCGTAGCAAGCATAAAAAAAGTACTGTTTGTACGAGGTAAGATCTGGTCAACCTTTTTAAATGTTGTGAACGACCACTTGGTAATTCCCAAAGTATCAATTGTGCATACCCTGAAATGTGCACGACCATAATCGCAGCCACTCATAATCGTACCTCCATAAGCCAGAAGATTCTTTTGCGATGTTATACAAACACCCGCATAATTCGTGTAGGGATCTCCCGTAATATAAGTTCGAAAAAACTCCGACCCATCCTCCATTCTGCCCACAAGAGCAATTCCATCTGAACAACAACTGGGTATCCCAGTCGTTTTAATCATATAATATGATCTTGAATTAATCCCGGTCAGATTAAAGGTCTTTTCCACAGCATCATGCCCGGCATAGTTGAACGTCTGACCCCTAACAACCTGTACAAGGGTGAAGAAAAAAATAAAGCGGAGAAAGGCTACCATGATTTTTATCTTCTTTATCAAATGTAACGAAAAATATACTGGCCTTAAACTGATATTACTCATACAGTTGTGGAACCATTAAAGGACGGCTAATTAATAATAAAATGATAACCATGCCGTGATCAAATGTAGATGCCTCAATAATCTGAAAAATCTGCGCAATCTGTGTAATCAGCGGCCAATGGAATCGGAAGTTACAACTGCAAAATTAGTTTGAGTTGTTTTACTTGTTCCTGATTGCCAAGTACAAACAATTTCGAGTTCTGTCGTAGCACTATTTCGGGGTTTGGATTCAAAGCAAAGTCTCCTTCAGCCGACTTATAACCCACAATATTGGCGCCGCTTACGTTCAGTTTTGCTATATCTCCCAGAGTTTTGTCTTTCCAATTTTCCGCAATCTTTTTGAAGGAGATCTCCTCCAGATTCACGGCACTTTTATTGTGCATAGTAATAAAATCAAGAAACTCCATCACGTCAGGCCGTGTTACCAAACTCGCCATATGAGCGCCTCCTACTTTATCGGGCATGATCACATTATTTGCGCCGGCAATTTTTAATTTCTTATCACTACTATCGTCGCTTGCCCGCGAAATGATTAAGAGGCCCGCATTCAAATTTCTTGCAGTTAACACAATAAATAAATTAGCCGAATCGGAAGGAAGTGTGGTGATGAGTGCCTTTGCTCTATGAATTCCCGCTTTAATCAGCATCTCATCCTGCGTGGCATCGCCCTTTATTATCAAACTTAATGCTTGTTCGCCGATACTTTCTGAACTTTCCCCTTCACGCTCGATCACCACATAACTCTTGTTATAGGCCTTCAGTACCTGCGCTGCTTGTCTTCCATTGCGACCGAAGCCACAAATAATGACATGATTTTTGAGTTTATCGAGGGTGGCGTTCAATTGTCGTTTTTTAAAAAGTTGATTTAACTCCCCATCCACCACAAATTTTGAGATACTGGTAATGGCAAAGGCAAAGGTAGCAAAACTGGTTATAATTAAAAATGAAGTAAAGATTCTGCCCGCTTCCGAGAGGGGATGTACCTCGCCGTACCCCACCGTGCCAATGGTGATCACCGTCATGTAAAAAGCATCGAACAAACTGTAATTGTCGATGCGCATATAGCCCACCGTGCCAATAATCATAAGGCCGGTAACGATGAGGAGCGGGATTAGAAATCGAAAATAATCGGAAAGGAATGTTCTCAAATGAACAAATAAACGATGTCCCATGATCATGTGCCACATACCATCAAAAATACACATTTTGTGGTTTTAATACCCCTTGGGGGATATGACATTTTTCATGTGTCGGCAAGTTTAAGTTCCACTTCCCGGTAACTGGAACCCCGGCAGGTGTAAATAAAACCGTATCTTTGCCCTTCGATAATGAAAACCAAAACGCTTAAAAAAAACAAAGTAAATGTGGTCACGCTGGGCTGTAGCAAGAATCTTGTAGACAGTGAAGTGCTCATGGGGCAGCTCAAAGCCAATAAATTTGACGTGGAGCATGAAGGCAGCGGCGACGACCACCAAATCGTGATCATTAATACCTGCGGTTTTGTGGATAATGCCAAACAAGAAAGTATTGATACCATTTTACGGTACGTAGAAGCAAAAAAAGTAGGTGCTGTGGAAAAGCTTTATGTGACGGGTTGCCTCAGCGAACGTTATAAAGCGGATCTCGAAAAAGAAATTCCCGAAGTAGATGCTTATTTTGGAACCCGTGATCTGCCAAAACTCTTAAAGACACTTAAGGCAAATTATAAACATGAATTGGTGGGAGAACGTTTATTAACCACTCCTCAACATTATGCCTATTTTAAAATCAGCGAAGGGTGCGATCGCCCCTGCAGTTTTTGCGCTATCCCTCTAATGCGCGGAAAACACATCAGCGTACCTATCGAAGAATTACTTACAAGGGCAAAAACGCTTGCGGCAAAAGGCACTAAAGAACTTCTTTTAATTGCTCAGGATCTTACCTATTACGGACTCGATATTTACAAAAAACGTGAATTGGCATCCCTCGTCGATCAATTGAGTGATGTGGAAGGGATCGATTGGATCCGCCTGCATTATGCGTTTCCAAGTGGCTTCCCGATGGAAGTAATGGATGTGATGAATGCTAAAAAGAACGTCGCCAAGTATCTGGATATGCCGCTTCAACACATTAGCGATAAAATGCTGGAGAGTATGCGGCGAGGTATTACTAAACAAAAAACGATAGATGTTGTTAATCAGATTCGTGAAAAAGTTCCGGGCATCGCACTGCGAACAACACTGATTGCAGGTTATCCGGGTGAAACTGAAAAAGACCACGAAGAAATGCTGCGTTGGGTGGAAGAAACAAAATTTGAAAGACTTGGCATCTTTACCTACTCGCACGAAGAAAACACACATGCTCATTTATTGAAAGATGATGTTTCTGAAAAAATAAAAAAGAAACGTGCCGACGCCGTAATGGCCATTCAGCAAGAGATTTCATTTAAACTCAATCAGGAGAAGATTGGAAAGACGTACAAAATTTTGGTGGACAGAAAGGAAAACGATTTTTATATTGGCCGTACGGAGTTCGATAGTCCTGATGTTGACAATGAAGTATTGGTGAAAGCCGATAAAGACACCTATCTGCGCATTGGTGATTTTGCCAATGTGAACATCTATGAAGCAAACGATTTCGATTTGTATGCCACTCTTGTATAAAGCAGAGAGAATTTTCCCGAATCGTATTCCTGCTAATTTTTTACCATTTTAAAAGTCCGGGTTTTTGTGCCCTCCGTGACTTTCAAAAAATAAATCCCATCCGAAAAAGAACTCAAATCACAACTCCTATTTTTTTGTTCTTCTTTGTTATCTAGTTCCATCAGGAGATTTCCTAAAACATCAAACACTTGAAAAGAGAGTTCGCTTTGATTCTTAGAGGCGATTTCAAATTTCTCCTTAAAGGGATTTGGAAATATTATGAGACTACCAAGTCCTTCTTCTTCATGCACTGACCAACAATCAATAGCCACTTTTTGAATCAGTTTGCTCTGAAACAAACAGCCAATCGTATCGGTGCCATTAATAGAATACGTGGTAGTCGTTAATGGGGCCACCAAAATAACTGTACCTGTTTGTCCGGTGCTCCAGGTGCATGTGCTTGCCCCATTGGCCCTCAAATATACACTGGTACCTCTGCACATTAACGTACCGGGTGTTGTTACGCTGACTGTAGAAACGTTACCAATAGTGATTAATTTTGAAACTGAATTTGTGCCTACACTATTAGAAACGTGCAGACTTACCGAATAAATTCCCGCAGCGGAAAAGGTGATTGCAGGCAACACATCGTTTGAATTAGAAATTACCGCCCCGGGTGACTGCCACATCCAGATTTCGGGATTGTTTAAAGATTGATCCACCATTACCACCTTTTGCCCCGCGCAAAGTCCCAGCACCGGAACAGAAAATGCTGCCACCGGACTCATGGAAGTCGAAACGCAGGAAGGATCAATTTGGTAAAGTTGATTCACTTCCGCCGCACTTAAAATCCGATTATAGAATCTCACATTGTCCAAGACTCCTGCAAATGACTGGTTAGGGCCGGGTTCATCAGTGCCGCCAAGACAAATCTTCTTGCCCGGAGCGTAGTCAAACTGCACCGTTGTTGTTTTGGCACTATTTAGTAGACCATTGATGTAAAGTTTGATGGATGAATTGTCCATGGTAAAACACACATGATACCACGTATTTACATAGGTACTATATGTAGCGTCAAGACTATCCATTAAATAGCCATTACATTTTCTTATTCGGAATCGCATTCCTCCCGATGTGTTTACAACACCGAGGGAGTAGGCCGCACGAAGGGCCGACGCAGAATTTTTTGTAAAAAGTAAATAGGGGTTGTAATTAAATCCCGGTAGCGCTTTTACCCAAAGAGAAACAGACATGGACTTTGATTTGAGAGAGGTGTCTCCCGGCAGACTCACTATGCTTAAAGTAGAGCCATTAAATGCCAAAGCAGTATTCAAAATATTATTCCTGTTTGCAGTGCCGCTCACCGCACCCATGGTACCGGTAAATCCGGAAATAGGCTCATAACAATTGCCATTCAGGGCGTAACACGCGGTTAAATTGGAATCCAGATTCACTTGCGCCTTATTAAAATAACAAAACAAAATGAATGAAGCAATTAGTATGGTTTTCATTCGTGGCATGGGATGATGTTAGAAGAACCTTAGTACTAATGTAGGTCCTATTGCGCCATGTTTTACATGATCTTGGTCACCCTGAAGAAACCCCAAAAAACATGAACCCGAAAAAAGACACCCATTAATTATCGCAAAATGACGACATTAGGGCTCAACAACTGAGCCGAGATTTCTATTCTATTACTCCTTCACTATCTTAAGTCTAGTAACTGTATCCGAAGTGATAATTCTTAAAAAATAGAAACCAGAAGGCTGATTAATAAGATCAATCTTAGTGTCTGAACCAAGTTCAATTAATTTAGTTAACAAAACTTTTCCTGTTACATCTGTAATTAGAACATGTGCCTGGGTTTTTTCCCTTGAAGAGATAACAAATACACCTTCACTGGGATTTGGAAAAACGGTTATATTAAAGTCCGAAGCAAGATGTTCAGTTACTTCCGTACAGCTTAATACATTGACCGTAACAATGGCGGAACTTGCGCAACCTTTACTGTCGATGCCCTTAACCGTATAGGTTGTTCCTGTAGTAGGACTCACTGTAATTGAAGATGCAGTTTGTCCGCCGCTCCAAAGATAGGTAGTGGCGCCATTTGCGGTGAGAGTGACAGGTCCGCCGGGGGCACACACAGCGGTTTTACTGGCAATGGCTGTTACGGTTGGATTTGGATAAACGGCAATCGAAACCGTGGCACTATTTACACAGCCATTAATATCTTTTCCTACCACAGTATACGTACTGGAATTAGAGGGCGTAACTGTGAACGAACCAAGGATTTGTCCGCTGCTCCAGGTAAAAGATGTTGCACCACTCGCACTTAAGGTGGCAGTTCCTCCCGGGATACAAATGGCCGAGGCACTTGAGGCCGCTATTACAATAGGGTTAGGATTAACTATAATTGTTTGCGTGGCAGTATTTGCACTCGCGCCAAAATTATTAAACGATGTTAATGAGGCAGTGTAAACGCCCGGAGTATTATATGTAACAGTAATAACACTTAATGTTGTGTTTCCTGTTGCTCCACCCGGTACCTGCCAGTTCCAAGCTGTTGGGGTGTTTGACGATTGATCAAAAAAGGTGACTGATTTTCCCTCACACACTTGTATAATTGAGGACGAAAAGGATGCCACCGGAGGCACGCCGATCGGAGCTACGCAAACGGGATCAAGAGTGTACAGTGTGGCGGCCTCGGCCCCATTGATCACGCGGTTATAAAAACGAAGATTATCAAGTGACCCATAAAATGGATTATTTACGGCAATTTCATCAGTGCCCCCAAGTATCACGTCCTTAGCGGAATCATAACTGAAACTTGTTATAGAACACAGTGATATGTTTTCCAGAACCCCATTCAAATAAATCCGCATGTCTGTATTGTCGATCGTAAACACCACATGGTACCATGTGCCTGCAGTGATAGTAGTAGAGGTTTCAACAAAGTCACTACCTCCTCCATTTTGGCGGTATACTCTGAATTTATACCCCGCACCGTTGTCCTGAAGCGTGAGGGTATAGGCGGTAAAAAAAGAACTCCAGATATTCTTTGTAAAAATAATATCCATAAAACCGGTAATAGCAGTAATTCTTACCCAGGCCGACACTGAAACTACATTGGGTTTTAGTAAAGGGTTATTGGGCAAATGGATCATGCTGCTAATGGTGCCATTAAAGTGGTAAGCCGAATTAACTGTGTTAAAACGATCAACGGTGGGTGTCACGCTGCTCAATACGCCATTAAGTGAATTGATGGCATCATTGGCGTTTCCGTTTAATGCATAGCAGGCCGTTAAACTCGAGCTGAGATTAATCTGTGCAGTGAGTGACGTTACTGCGAATACGCAGAAGCCTAAAAAAATACTTTTTATCATGAGTTAATATGGGCTATTCAGAACAAATCTATCCCGTAAATATAAGAATTCCTTTGAAATAAACTTTTTTTCTGCACATTTTTCGGGTGTCCCTATCCACCCATTTCTGATTAATGCTTGATTCCGGCCAGTATATTTGGGAGATATTTAGCATTTGTCTGCTCTTTTTAAAATAGCTACATTTGTTGCTGCGACTGCTAAAATCATCGTCCGCAAGGCAAATTTATTTTTTCGGTTGCTTTTGTACCTTACCAAAAAATGTAGAAACTAAATTCAAATATCATGGCAACTAAAGAAGTAAAAAACGTTGAATACGGATTAGAAAAAATATTCGAAGGCGCTCAGGATTTTCTACCCCTTTTGGGAACAGACTACGTTGAATTTTATGTGGGTAATGCCAAACAGTCGGCCCACTTTTATAAAACAGCCTTTGGTTTTCAAAGTCTGGCGTATGCTGGATTGGAAACAGGCGTAAAGGACCGCACTTCCTATGTGCTCAAACAAGACAAAATTCGTCTGGTACTTACCACCTCCTTGGTGAGCGATTCACTCATTGGTGAGCATGTTAAAAAACACGGTGATGGCGTAAAAGTGATTGCCTTGTGGGTGGAAGATGCCACCAAAGCATTTGAAGAAACTACCAAACGTGGGGCCAAACCATTTATGGAGCCTACCGTTGAAAAAGACGAACAAGGAGAAGTGGTACGTTCGGGGATTTATACTTACGGTGAAACAGTGCATATTTTTGTAGAACGTAAAAATTACAAAGGCACATTTCTGCCCGGATATAAGCCCTGGAAAACGGAATACAATCCAACCCCAGTGGGATTAAAATTCATCGATCATATGGTAGGTAACGTGGGCTGGAACCAAATGAATGCTACTGTAAAATGGTATGAGGACGTAATGGGCTTTGTAAACTTTTTGAGTTTCGACGATAAACAAATTACCACCGAGTACTCCGCATTAATGAGTAAGGTGATGAGCAATGGTAACGGACGTATTAAGTTTCCAATCAACGAACCTGCCGTTGGAAAAAAGAAATCACAAATCGAGGAATATATTGATTTTTACGAAGGTTCAGGGGTTCAGCATTTAGCGTTAGCTACTGACGACATTATTAAAACGGTAGCAGAATTAAAAGCCCGTGGGGTAGAGTTTTTACCACCGCCACCGCAGGCCTATTACGATGAAATTCCAACGCGTTTAGGTGTTCACCGTGATATGATGAAAGAAGACATTAAGGAACTTCAACGACTCTCCATTCTAGTAGATGCCGATGAAGAAGGGTATTTGTTGCAGATCTTTACCAAACCGGTGGAAGACCGTCCCACTCTTTTTTACGAAATCATTCAACGCATGGGTGCCAAAGGATTTGGGGCCGGTAATTTTAAGGCGCTTTTTGAATCGATCGAAAGAGAGCAAGCGTTGAGGGGCACACTTTAGTAAACGACATCTTAAAAAATACTCACTTTTAAATAAGAATAAGTTTTGTTGTAAAATGCCTCGCACTACGCGGGGCATTTACTTTTTATGCCTAAAACAAGTGGTCAACCTTTAAATGATTGCGGCTAAAATGTTAAATACATTCCGCACGTTCTTTTTTTTTATAAATTCGTTTAACAACTCCTACACCTAATCTTTTGGGTCATGAAAAATATAAGAGTCTTTTTTATTTTTTCTGCACTTATTTTCCCCTACTCCTGTACAAAAAAAGTATCTGTTCCATCGGATTTACCGCAAATTGAATATGGTAGTGCCGATCAAATGAGCATTATATCAGTTAATGGTTCGGGAAATATTGATCTGGATAAGGACGGTAGTCCCGATCTTATGTTAAAAATTGAATCGGTCAAAATTATGGGCCCCAACTACCGCTACCGTTACACACTTCAGAATTTAAATTCTAATTTAAGATTTCGCTGCGATCATAAAACAGACACCCTATTCATGCACAGAAACATGCTTTTTAGTGATTCGCAGGTAAACGATACTATTACCCTACATTATAAAACAAAGGAGACCATATTTACTTGTCATAGGATTTCTGCACTCGATAGCATTTCCAGTATTAAACCCAATCAGTTTAAGATTTTTTATGCCAGTCGGGGAGAAAACTCAAAACCTGAAGATTCTTTCGAAAGTGGTGATCGTTTACTTTTTGAGGGAACTGATTTTTTGGTAATGCCAGGTCAGGGACAATGGCCAGATACAATCAACTACGCTAAAATTACCTATCAAGATGATTGTGGGTTTCCCTTTTCAGCTGAAAAAAACTACATAGGATTTAAACTACTTTCCAAAAGCAAAGAAAGAATCGGCTGGGTCCGTTTGGATATGTTATCTCATCCAATGCGTATCTTCGAATCTGCTATTTCCCAATAACGTTTCTTCTTTCCATAGTGATTTTTTCTAGCGTTTATCTTGTGTACAATAGGTGTGCATCCAGTGTAATTCATGACTAATCTATTTCGGATCAAGCCGAATTGTTGGATAAATGAATATTATTTATTCCTTGTATTTTATTTTATTAATGGAAACAACTAATTTGCTGCGTGAGCGATTGTAGTGGAAAGCCCACAGCCACGCCTGTCTCTTTGCGTGGCGAGGACTTGCAACGGAAAGCGCGACCCCGCCAAACGGAATAAAAAAAGAAAGGCGGGGGCAGGCCCAAATCAGAAAAACCGGGAAGTTTTCTTGGTAAGTTTTTCTCTTCATGGGGGCAGGCTCAAAAACCTTCTCCCCAGCTTTTAATTGTGACCTCTGAACTACCTTAAGAATTCAACTGCTCCCAGAGCAGATCCTTTAATTCGGTAAGGTTTTTCTGACTGGCCGATGAAAAGAAAATAGTTGGCACCTTGTCCTTGCCTTTTAAGCGTTTGTCGAGATCTTTTTTCATCTCCTTTTCCAATTCAGCATCCATCAAATCTGATTTACTGATCCCCAGAATTCGCTTTTTATCCAATAACTCAGGACTATATTTTTCCAACTCGTTTAAAAGAATCTTGTATTCATCAACAATATCCTTACAATCACAACTTACAAGAAATAGCAAGGAAGAATTTCGTTCAATATGTCTCAAAAACCGCAAGCCCAAGCCCTTACCCTCATGCGCTCCCTCAATAATACCGGGAATATCAGCCATCACAAAACTTTTATAATCACGGTAATTCACTATTCCGAGATTTGGCACCAAAGTGGTAAAGGGATAATTGGCAATCTCGGGTTTTGCAGCGCTCAGTACCGATAATAAGGTCGACTTTCCGGCATTCGGAAATCCAACCAAACCAACATCCGCCAGTACTTTTAATTCCAGAATTTTCCATTCTGTTTTTCCCGGTTCTCCGGGTTGTGCAAATTGCGGACTCTGCAAGGTGCTATTTTTAAAATTTGCATTTCCTAGTCCTCCCCTTCCGCCGTGCACTATTATCACTTCCTGCCCATCTTCTGTGATCTCACCGCACTGTTCGCCGGTTTCCGCATCTCTGGCGATTGTCCCCAATGGCACTTCCAGATATTCATCTTTGCCCTGTTTACCCGAACTGTTTCCACTCGACCCTGGATTTCCGGGCTCGGCAATTACATGTTTTCTGAATTTTAAATGAATAAGGGTCCATAATTGTTTGTTCCCCTTCAAAATTATATGTCCGGCTCTGCCTCCATTTCCGCCATCCGGTCCACCTTTAGCGGTAAATTTATCACGGTGAAAATGAACACTTCCCGCCCCTCCCTTGCCCGTGCGACAACAGATCTTTACATAATCAACAAAACTGGTTTCCATGTTCTTGGTAATAAAAAGGCCCGGTACTCGTTGGCACCTGACTTATTGATAGATTAATATTATCGACGTTTATTAGGGCTAGCCTTTTTCTTATTCTTTGCGACTACTTTCTTCACGGCCTTTTTTGCAACGATCTTTTTCAGCGGTTTTTTGGTACTACTTTTTTTGACCACCTTTTTTGTATTTACTTTTTTTGCCGGTTTTCCTTTTGCTTTCACCACACTCTTCTTCGCGGTTTTCTTTAGCACTTTCTTCACAGCCTTTTTTGCATTCACCTTCTTAGTCTGTTTTTTTACAGTCTTCTTCTTCACCACAATTGCTTTCTCAGACTTTGAACTTGTCACGCTGAGTTTGTCGAAGCGTTGAACCTTTGAACTCCTTTTATTAAGCTCTTTTCTTTCTTCCGCCTCTTCGGATTCAGCGCGTTTTATAGCATCAATTTCTAACAGTAATTCCGGTGCAATATCGTTGGCCACTTCAAAATCCTGGATGGTTAAATCCAAATGTTCGAGATCGGTTTCCAAAGCAGTGAGATCCATTTCTGCATTTAAAAAAACGATGCGATCAACCAACGATTTAAAAATCTCATCTATACTTCCCCTTCCCTGAATGGAATGAAATTTTCCTTGCTCACTGTAATAATTTTTTAAGGGGAGCGTCTTGTTATTGTATTCTTCAATTCGACGGCGGATCACCGTTTCATTTTTGTCATCAGGTCGTCCACTGTCCTGACCGCGAAGCAACAATCGTTTTACCAATTCCTCATTTTCAACTTCTAGGGCAAGCATACCGCTTATGCCGGTTCCTTTTTTCTGAAGAAGATCATCCAGAGCCACAGCCTGAGCCGCTGTTCTTGGAAATCCATCAAAAATAAATCCTTTTGCGTGGGTATTGTCGTCGAGTTTCGACTCTATCATGCCAATCACGATATCATCACCCACCAATTCTCCCCGGTCCATAATTTCTTTGGCTTTCTTTCCCAAATCGGTACCCCTGGCAATTTCTGAACGAAGGATATCTCCGGTACTTAAGTGCACCAATCCATATTTATTGATCAAATTTTCTGATTGTGTTCCTTTTCCTGCTCCCGGAGGGCCAAACAAAACAATATTCAACATTCTTTCCATATTAATTTATTATGCTATTACGTGAATTCCTTTTAAATTTCTTCCTTGTCCATTATAATCTAACCCATATCCCACCACAAAATCATTGCCGATACTAAATCCTACATAATCGACCTGAAGCTCTTTTTTATAGGCATCCGGTTTAAAGAGAACCGTGGCAACTTTAATTTGTTTTACGTTTCTTTCTTTGAGTGCGTAGGTGAGCCGCTCTAAGGTATTTCCGCTATCTACAATGTCTTCCACAATCACCACCGTTCTATTTGTTAGGTCCTCCGTTAAACCAATCAGTTCGCTAATCCGTCCTGTATTTGTGGTGCCTTCATAACTTGCCATTTTTACGAACGAAATCTCACATGGAATGTCGATCTCTTTTAAAAGATCTGAAGCAAACATGAACGAGCCATTTAACACCGCCAAAAAAACAGGAAATTCATCTTTTAGTTCTTCATTGATAGCACACGCTAAGCCCTTCACAGCGTCGGCGATCTTCTGCTCTGTAATAAAAGGTTTAAATTGTTTATCCTGTATACGAATCAGCTGGATCATCTAATTTTGCGGGCTACAAATATAGCTTTTTATTTCGGCGTCTGCGGCCCTCAAGGAAGAAACACGAAATGATCTACCTCATTCATACCTTGGTGCGAACCCAACCTAAAAACCGAGAAAATGAGCTTTTTTCCAAAATAACTTCAAAGTCTGCTTCTTTTATGAGAGAATTAGATGGGCAGACCTCCGTTTGGCCTAAGCATCATGTTTCACCATAATCCATGTGGCTTCATCTCCTCCATTTAACAGCAAATTTAGCGCCTGCGATGCGAGAAATGGCTGTACGATGGATGCGTCTGATGGGGTGTCGGTGTACCGGTTCTGCCGCGAATTTGAAACCGGTATTCTTGCTACACTTTCAGTGGTGCGCGCAGAATGAGTAAAAACTATACTTTTTATAAAACTAAACGTTGTCTACCTTTACCTCATGGCAGAAATCGGCAGGGATATTAAGGCAGCAGCGAAGCTCTTGCTCGCCGGTAAATTAGTGGCCATTCCTACTGAAACTGTATATGGCTTGGCTGCCAATGCACTCGATGAAGAAGCAGTTCTTTCAGTTTTTGAAGCCAAACAGCGCCCATTCTTTGATCCCCTTATCATTCATGTTCCTTCTCTTCTTGAAGCAAAAAAATATGCTACTTTCCACGACGAACGTTTGCTTGGCCTTGCAAAACAGTTTTGGCCGGGACCATTGACCTTGTTGCTGCCAAAAAAAGACGTGATTCCCGCACTTGTCACTTCAGGGCTACAACAAGTGGCCGTGCGAGTGCCTGATCATCACTTAACGCTCGAACTCCTTAAAACCATCAATGTGCCTCTCGCAGCGCCAAGCGCCAACCCCTTTGGCTATGTGAGTCCTACCGAAGCCTTGCACGTGGAAAAACAATTAGGCAAAAAGATCGATTATATTTTAGATGGGGGGCCCTCGCAAGTGGGTCTGGAATCCACAATTATAGGAATTGAAGATAACATGGTTTGTGTGTACCGATTGGGAGGCTTATCACTCGAGGATATTGAAAAAAAAACCGGCCCACTCGAACTTCGCCTCAACAACTCCAGCAATCCCAAAGCTCCGGGTCAACTCAAAAATCATTATGCCCCAAAAAAACCTTTGTATTTGGGCGATCTTCAGGAGCTCCTAAAACAACACTCAGGTAAAACGATGAGCCTCATTAGTTTTGGTTCTAAAAAACAGAGTGGCCATCACCACATTCACTATTCTTTGTCAACGAAAAAAGACCTCAGGGAAGCAGCACTTCATCTTTTTAGAATATTGCGTTTGGCCGATGAAGATGGTTCCGAAATAGTACTTTGCGAGCGTCTCCCGGACGAAGGTCTGGGAAGAGCCATCAACGACCGCTTAAAACGAGCAGCCACAAGCGATGCTAATCCACATTGATCTTTTTGAAAGCTTGAGAGTTGGTTGTTTTAACCTGGAGTATGTAAACGCCTCTTTTAAATTCCGACAGATCAATGGTTAGATCTTTCTCTTCACGTTGTGTTGACAGCAAGATTCTTCCCATGAGATCGGTCAATGAAATATGATAAGTGCCGCAGTCGCCAAAACTTATGGTTAATTTATCGCGTGCCGGATTCGGAAACACTTTCAATTTTAAATCAGAATCATTTTCCGCATTACTCAGCAGTATGGTGGGGGTATACCAAATTGGAGAGGTCACCATCCACTGCCCGTCGGCCTGGCGGATTTCTGCGAAATAATAATATTCTGTACCGGCGCTGATTGAATAATCTGTATAAGAGGCCAGGTTGCTATGCACCGTGGTTTGTAAGATCCACGCCCACGAACCTCCATTGTTTTTGAATCCTTTCCAAATCTTGATAGTATCGGCCTGCTCAAGATCAGGGTCATTATGTGTGACCTGAAGAGTGGGAAAAAAACTACCACTTAGCATGGATCCCATGATATTCCCATTCAAGTTAAATTCAATTTTTGCATTGGCATCATCGCTTCCGTAGAAATGCATCTGCTGCATCGCCGAAACTAAGCTAGGTTGATTTAGTGAGGGAGCAATTATTACGAGTCGACCTCCGTTACTTCGCCCAAAATTAGTATAGTGATTGTCGTGATCGTAGCCTATCCCCAAATGATATCCCAAATAGAGTAGTTTTTTATAATAGGCGAAATAATTACCCGGTGCATAATCATTGTAATCGGCAAAAGTGCTAAAGGCATTACCACTCCTCAGAGGCATGCCCACAATGGCACTGTCGAACATTTGATTGTAAGGCATAAATGCCAAAGCGCTTGAATCGGTGCCATCCAGGGTAAAATCTGTCCAGTAAGGATGTGCCAGATAAGCAAAGGATCCGGGATTGTTTCTTACCTTTTTGAATAAAGAAGCATAATCGGATTTTGCATTGTAGATGTTATAATTATTTCCCGTCATTCCGGGCACTGCCGTTTCCCAACCTATCAGTTGATTGAATCCATAAATGATCACATGGCCGTTATTGTTAGAAGAGGTCCCATACTCCATCCCAAATAAAGCAAGGAAAGAATTGTTTTGGTTAACAGCCGCTGCCATGTTCAATCCCATTTGATAACGAGGCAATTTAAAACCCGGATTCCTTAATGCAGAATAATGATTGTGCTCGGAAATTCCTAAAAAATCGAAATTTGAAGAAAACTTGGCATAGGTATAACTCGCGTCCGGTTTGGAAACCCCCGAACTCAGCGAATCCTTATTGCCATCACTAAAGGCCGTATGGGCATGCAAGTTTCCAAAATAATAATTGAGAGGCTGAGAATATGAAATTTGATAAATGCAGAAAATAAGTAGGTTGAGTATTGGGGTTCTCATCATTTAAAGATAAGGAAATAATTTAAAATTAGCTCGTCCTTTCAGAACCGATTTACTTTTTATAGATCAATGCCACGGCATAGGCATTCACTCCTTCACCTTTGCCTACATACCCCAATTTCTCGTTCGTTGTTGCCTTTATAGAAACCTCTTCCACACTCACTTCCAAAATTGGAGCCAATACCTGTTGCATTGCCTTAATGTGTGGGTTGATCTTGGGTGCTTCTAGACTCAAAGTAGCATCAATATTACCTACGGCATAATTTTTTTCTTTCAGGAGTGCCACCACTTCTTTCAGTAATAATTTACTGTCGGCTCCTTTGTATCGTGGATTGTCGTTCGGGAAATGAAATCCAATGTCCCTCAAATTAGCGGCTCCCAAAAGGGCATCACAAATGGCGTGCAGTAACACATCCGCATCGCTGTGACCGACGCAGCCTTTGTCGAATTCAAGTTTCACTCCGCCCAGCCAAAGCTCACGCCCCTCTCCCAGGGGATGCACATCGTAACCAAAACCTACGCGAATGTTTATCATATAAGGTGTCTAATTTTTTGCCTTTTGTCAGCCGATCATTTTTTTAAGTAACAATCTGTGTCGGCGGTCGACAGTTCTTTACAACTCTTTTTTGCCTGCGACTTTGTTGTTTTCAATTGCCCAGCATCATAAGTACTGTATGCATTTTTACATTCACAAACCCTTTCCTTTTCACAAGCGTACAAGAACATGGCGCAAACAATCAGAGCTAAACTAAGTTTCATTGTCCTTCAATAGCTTGTACTCCCGGAAGTGTGCCTTGCTCGATGTATTCCAATAATGCCCCTCCGCCTGTACTTACATAACTTACCTGATCTGACAGATGATATTTATTAATAGCAGCCACGCTGTCGCCTCCTCCTATCAATGAAAATGCACCTTTTTTGGTAGCCTCTACAATATCGAATGCGGCTTGTTTGGTTCCTTTTTCAAATTTCTCCATTTCAAAAACACCCATCGGTCCATTCCATAAAATGGTTTTTGATTGTTTAATCACGTCACCAAACAAGTGTATCGATTTGCTGCCAAGGTCCAACCCCATCCAACCGTCAGGAATTTGATCAATTGCTACCTCTTGAATGTTGGCGTCGTTTGAAAAATTATCGGCAATCACGGCATCTACCGGAATACATAAATTAACTCCGCGGACTTTCGCTTTAGAAATGAGATCCTTTGCTACCTCCAACCGATCGTCCTCGCATAAGGATTTACCGATTTTTCCACCCAGAGCTTTAATAAACGTAAAGGCCATTCCCCCGCCAATAATAATATTATCGGCCTTGTTCATGAGTTGTTCAATGATAAGGATCTTATCACTCACTTTCGCTCCTCCTACAATAGCCGTAAATGGCTTCTGTGTTTTATTTAACACTTTGTCGATACTGGCCACTTCGTTGGCCATCACGTAACCAAAACAACGCGCCGCAGGTTCAAAAAAACGTGCTATAACGGCAGTGGAAGCATGAGCACGGTGAGCGGTGCCAAAGGCATCATTCACATACACCGTGCCGTGTGCACTTAATTTTTGAGCGAATACCTCATTTCCTTTTTCCTCTTCCTTGTAAAATCGCAAGTTCTCAAGTAACAATACTTCCCCGGCTTTTAATGCTGCCGATTTTTTAAAAGCATCGTCGCTAATACAGTCGTCGGCAAATTGTACGGGTACTCCCAATTGTTTGCTCACCTCGTTTACTATATGTGATAAGGAGTACTTAGGAGTGGGGCCTTCTTTTGGTCTTCCCAAATGACTCATCAGCACTATACTCCCTCCGTCCTTCAAAATTTTCTTTAGTGTTGGAATGGCAGCACGAATGCGTGTGTTATCCGTTACTTCGAAATGTTCATTTAATGGCACATTAAAATCAACGCGGATCAGTGCCCGCTTTGCTGCAAAATTGATGGTGTCAACGGTTTTCATTCGTTATAAATTTAAACTAATTTTTTGAGACAAATTTCAAAGGCCTTAATGGTTTTATCCAAATCTTCATAACTGTGCGCACTGCTCACAAAACCAACTTCGTAGCCACTGGGACCCAGATATACGCCGTGTTCGAGCAAGTGATGATGAAGAATTTTGAAAAAACTCATACTCGCCGGATCAATTTGATCGGCATTTACAATGGCCTGCTTCGTACTAAATGCAATCCAAAATATAGAACCCAATCTGAATAGATTGAAAAGAGGAAAAGGATTCACGTTCATGATCCCATCCACCAAATAGTTAGTTTTTTTCGCCAGCTCTTCGTAAAACCCTTTTTCTAAACAGGGCTTCAACTGCGCAATTCCGGCCGACATGGCCACTGGATTTCCACTCAGCGTTCCGGCCTGGTAAACCGGTCCTTCCGGCGAAACACAACTCATAATCTCCTTGCTTGCGCCATAGGCCCCAACAGGAAATCCTCCGCCAATAATTTTTCCATACGTGATAATATCGGGATGGATGTCATACAAACCCGCCGCTCCGCAAAATCCTAATCTAAATCCACTAATCACTTCGTCAAAGATTAAAAGCGATTTATTCTTTGAACAGATCTCTCTTAAGAAACTCAAAAATTCCTTTCCCTGTAGTAACAAACCGTTATTGGCAGGCACAGGTTCAATGATGATACAGGCAATTTGATCTCTGTAGTTCATAAACGCTTCTTCTACTGCCGATTTATTATTCAATGGCACGGTGATTGTTTCGTTTACAAAGGCCTCCGGCACACCGGCACTGCTCGAATTGCCAAAAGTCACCAAACCACTTCCGGCTTTCACCAGCAACGAATCAACATGGCCATGATAACAGCCTTCAAATTTTAAGATCTTATTGCGTTTAGTAAATCCCCTTGCCAAACGAATGGCACTCATTACGGCCTCTGTACCGCTACTCAAAAATCGCAGCTTTTGGATATAAGGATTATTAGACAATATTAATTCCGCTAGTTCATTCTCTAAACGCGTGGGAGCTCCAAAAGAGGTGCCTTTTCGCATCGTTTTGTCAACCGCATCCAATACACCTTCGTTGGCATGACCGTGAATAAGCGGTCCCCAACTGCAGCAATAATCAATAAATTCATTACCATCGGCATCCCAGATCCTCGACCCTTTTCCACGTTCAATAAAAAGTGGGGTCCCTCCTACGCTTCTAAAAGCGCGTACAGGCGAGTTGACACCCCCTGGAAAGTAGTTTTTTGCCTTTTCAAACAAGGAGGCGGAAGTGGTATTATTCATAGAAATCAGCGCAAAATTAGCATTTATTAATTCCTCACGAACTGATTTTTAACATTGATTAAAAAACGTTAAACCCGCTTCCCAAAAAATTTCCCCATATTTGCGGCACATTATTTGAAGCATTATTCACCAATTATAAGCACATGAAAAAAATCCTCCTTACTTCTGCCCTCATCTCATTGTTTACCGTTTTGGCTTTTGCCGGCGATGGCGATAAAATTCCGGCCACCACGGTAAAAAGACTGGATGGTACAAAAGTGAATTCGAGCACGTTTTCCAATAACGGCAAACCCATCATCATCAGTTTTTGGGCCACCTGGTGCAAACCTTGTAAAAAAGAACTGGATGCCATTCAGGAAAATTATGCCGATTGGAGCAAGGAAACAGGGGTGAAATTAATTGCGATCAGCATCGACGATGTGCGCAGCTCAGGAAAAGTGGTAACCGATGTGAAATCAAAGGGATGGGATTTTGAGATTTACCTCGACGAGAACCAAGATTTTAAACGTGCTATGAACGTAAACAATGTTCCTCATACCTTTCTGGTAGATGGAAGCGGCAAAATTGTTTGGAGTCACAATTCCTATACCGAAGGCGACGAAGATGCACTGTACGAGAACGTGAAGAAACTAGTTGCCGGGCAAGCACTTTCGCACTAAGACGGGCCTATATTTTTTGGTTTTGAATCAAAAAATTGACGTATTTTTGCGCCATGTTTAACTTTTTTAACAAAAGTAGCCTCGCCGCTACTTTTTTATTGATAGTCCTACTACAAGTCAACTCCCATGCACAAACAGTTTCCGATGAGATCAATTCCGTTCATGGAAATTTCCAGATAGATGCTCAATATTATAATCCCGACAGCTTAATTGGTGCTCCTAAAGTACCCGAAAAGATGTTATCAAATGCCTTTGGAAATGTCAACTATATCAAAGGAAAATTTTCGGCCGGCATCCGCTACGAAGCCTATAACAATGTAATGCAAGGGTTTGATCAGCGATATAAAGGACAAGGCATTGTGAACCGATTTGTGCGTTACCGCGACGATTTGCTCGACATCACGGTGGGCAATATCTACGAACAGTTTGGGAGCGGTTTATTATTTAGGACGTATTACGAGCCGGGCTTGCTTTACGATAATTCGCTCGATGGTATTCGGGTGATTTCAAATCCCTACAAAGGAATCACTTTAAAGGCTCTTGTGGGCAAGCAACGTTCTTTCTTCACCACCGGCGAAGGCATCGTGCGGGGGGTAGATGGTGAAATTAACATCAACGAACTCTTCGATTCTTCCGGCGCCAAAGCAAAAACAAAAGTAATCGTAGGAGGAAGTTTTGTGAGTAAATATCAGGTAGATGACGATCCTGATTTTGTGTTGCCTCAAAACGTAGGGGCATACGGTGGAAGAATCAACATCATGAACGGCGGATTTAATTTGTTTGCGGAGTATGTGTACAAAGAAAATGATCCAAGTCTTGCCAATAGTTCGGTAGTGGCCGGAAAGACTTACTATAGCTATAAATATGGAGACGGTGCATTTGTTTCGGGATCCTACGCCACCAGAGGATTTTCATTCTTGCTCCAGTTAAAACGAATTGATAACATGAGTTACCGTAGCGAACGTGACGCCACACTTCAAAACCTTATGATCAATTACCTTCCGGCAACTACCAGACAACACACCTACCTCATGCCGGCCTTCAGTCCTTATGCTACACAACCTACCGGCGAAGTGGGTGGAATGGGTGAATTGCAGTACAAACTGCAAAAAGGAAGTCCTTTAGGTGGAAAATACGGCATGGAGATCACTCTTAATTATTCACACGCCAATGCACTCAAACAGCATAACGTTGACGATAGCACTACCACTTCCAATCTCTATTATACCAAATGGAACGAAGCAGGGGTAGATCTTTACCATGACCTCTTTTTGGAAGTGAGCAAAAAATTCACCAAAAAAGTAAAGGGAACGTTTATGTTATGCAATCAGTTCAATAACTTAAATATTGTGCAGCATAACACGCCAAAAGGAAAATACAAGAATGCAAAATCCAACATCGTTGTCGCCGATATCACCTATAAATACAAGTCTAATTCGGCCATTCGTTTTGAAGGGCAGGGTATGTTTAGAGACAATAACGACACGCTCAATTTGGGAAGTTGGGCGGTTGGCATGATCGAATGGACACCCAACACACATGTTTTTATTGCTGTACTTGACCAATACAATTACGGGAACCCTGTGGAATCAAAGAAACTGCATTATTTTCTGCTCACTGCCGGCTATACCAACGGTCCGCACCGCATCTCAATGAGTTACGGAAAACAACGTCAGGGGATCTTTTGTGTGGGCGGTGTATGCCGAACAGTGCCTGCATCCAATGGGGTTGCTATTTCCATTACCAGTACTTTTTAGTACCTTTAGTCTTAATTTGATCGCATGAAAAAGTTGTTATTTATACTAATTCCATTCACTGCCACGTGTTTTATTGCTTGTGACAAAATTACTAACCCAATTGTGAAACGAGATGTAGTGATAGGAACTCAATTCGTTGAGAAAAACAATTCTGACGTTAGTAACTTCAAAAAAAGTTTGCTGGAGGATTATACCGGTCAAACGTGCCCAAACTGTCCCGACGCAGCTCAAACTGCCACGGCCCTTGCAGAACAATATCCTAAAAATTTAGTGGTTATTGCGGTACATGCAGGTAGTTTTGCAGATTTAGCGCTTCCAACGTTCACCAATGATTTCCGCACAACTGCCGGTGATGCCTGGAAGAACAACTTTAATATTATTGCATTCCCAAGTGGCATGGTAAATCGTAAAGTCTATCCCGGCAGCAGCAGCGTTTTATTACTGAGAACAAAATGGTCAGGCGCAGTGGCCCAATCAACCACCGAACCTTTTGTGGTAAAACTTGACGTTAACACCCGCTATGATACTGTGGTGAGATCACTAAACGCCACTATCAAAGCAAGTTTCAAAACCGCCTTTAGTGCAAATATTGAACTTATTTCGTTACTTGTGGAAGATGGTATTATCGGCATGCAAGATTACCACGGGATAGATGTTCCTGATTACGTTTTCGATCATGTTGCACTTGGAACTATCCCTGACGCCGAAATATGGGGAAAACGCTTAAAAACCGCTCCCATCACAGCGCAAACTGATACCACACTTTCATTTTCAAATTTCCCTGTGATGACGATGAAGAAGGGGCGCCCCGTTAATGACAAAGAAGTGTATTTGGTAGTGATTGCATTTAATAGCGCCACCAAAGAGGTGCTACAGGCAGAAAAAATTAAGATCAGGTAATTTTCAGTTTGGCCTAGTACTGTTCTTTATCGCTCGGAAAATCGCAGCTCTTTACATCTTTAATATATTGCTCGAAGGCGGTACCCATACTCTCGTATAAATTCAAGTACCTCCTTAAAAAGCGCGGACTAAACTCATGGGTCATCCCTAACATGTCGTGCGTTACCAAAACCTGTCCGTCAACACCCACTCCGGCTCCGATTCCAATTACCGGAATGGAAATACTTTTTGCCACTTCTTTTGCCAGGGTAGCGGGTATTTTTTCGAGCACCAGGGCAAAACAACCGTATTGTTCTAAAAGACTCGCGTCTTCCAACAAACGTTCTGCTTCGTCTCCTTTTTTGGCACGTACTTCGTAAGTTCCAAATTTATAAATGCTCTGTGGGGTGAGTCCAAGGTGCCCCATTACCGGGATTCCGGCAGTAAGAATCCGTTCAACACTGTCTTTGATCTCCCGGCCACCTTCCATCTTTACGGCATGTGCTCCGCTTTCTTTCATGATGCGAATAGCTGAGGTGAGCGCTTCTTTCGAATTTCCCTGATACGAACCAAAAGGCAGATCGATCACCACCAAAGCCCGTTTCGACCCACGCACCACGCTTCCCGCATGGTAAATCATTTGATCTAACGTAATGGGCAATGTTGTTTCGTGTCCCGCCATTACATTGCTGGCACTGTCGCCCACCAATATCACATCAATGCCGGCACTATCGAGAATCTTTGCCATCGTATAATCATAAGCAGTAAGCATGGCGATTTTTTCACCGCGCAACTTCATTTCGTGTAATACGTTGGTAGTTACTTTTTTTATTTCCTTATGAACCGACATAATGATGGATTTGGATCAAAATTAAATAAAAAAACCCAACCTATTGGGGTTGGGTTTCTCAAATAAGAATAGGGACTAGTATTGCGAAAATCCTTGTTTATCGGTGAGTTTGTGTTCAATAAGTAAACCAACACAAGCAGCATCAGCAGCTTTGTGTTTGTCTTTTTCGGTAGCGCCTTTAGGAACCACCACCTCAATAATCAACTGACGCGTACTCACGCTTTGAAACTCAAATTGCTGCGTGTCTTCCGCAGTTTTATTATCGAACAATAATTCATTGGTACGGGCATCGTAGATCTTATAAGCTACCTTTTCACCCAAGATAGTCTCGCAACACACGGAGATGCGATAATCCATGCCTTTGTAAATTACACAACGTAATTTTGATACCATACCCTGATTGAACAAACCGCTTTTGCTTTGGGCATTGTATTGCCATTTGCCGGTTTCCTTGTCTGATTCAAACACACAATATTTCTTATGAAATTGACCACACACACTCGTTTGTGAGAAAACGGAGGTACTAAAGGCAGTCGCAACTAGTAATGATAAAAAGTATTTCATTTTTCTAATATTATTTGGTTAAGGTATATGAGTTACGAATCTCCTTTACTTTTTTCGCGATCGCGTCGTACACTTCCTGAGTGATCACAAGCTGTTTTCCTCCGCCCAGAGTAGCAGCTTTTGACTCGTTCGATTTTAATGGTTTTGCGTCTTGTTCTCCAATTTTGTTGAATTCTGCCAGCAAGCCTTCAAAATCACCTTTCACAGCGGCAACGTTTGGATCTGCTTCATGTTTTTTCAAAAATTCGATAAGATTTTCAAGTGTGTATTTTTGATCGGCCAAACGTTCAATGATGGGGCTGTTCTTTTCATATTTGGCAAGGTTGGTGGCAATGTACATGCTTTCCAGCCAACCGCCGGCAACCACTAGAGCAAGGGTTGGACCTTGTTTACTGTCTTCAAGAGCTTCAAAAGAAGAGAAATACACGTCATCGGTGATCACCGCCAGAGAATCAGGTGAACCAATGTTTGTTTCCAGACGTTTAAGGACCTCAGGTTTAATGGCAGTAGATACCCCTATCTCATCTCCCATTATTTTAACGGTTTTGAAATATTTGAGAGACTCTGAACCAATCTCAAAAATACTGCAGTAACTAAGATCGCAGGTATAAATTCCAAAATTGAGAGATTTCGCTTTTGCGTCACTGTAATTTTTTTCGTTGGCAGGAGGATTTAAGAACGTAATATTCTTGTTGTTCTTTCCACCAACCATCTTTATAAATGTGAGCATTTCTCCGGGTGAAGGCACCTGGAAAAAAGTTTCTGTAACCGGTGATGCCGGCTCTTCTGTTTTCGTGGAATCTACAGCTTCTGTTTCATCTGCTTTTTCTCCACCACCACAGCTGCTGAGTGAGAGGGCAGTAATTGCAGACAAAAATAATAACGTTGATTTGTTCATTTGTTTGTATGTTGATTAGAATATTATTGAATTTGCTATTTACTTCGAGGTGAAACCACGCACTGAGGCTTATTTCACGACTTAAATATAGGTTTTTTTAATTAGCTTTTAATAATTTATTTACAAGATGCGCCGCTTCACTAAACTCAATTGCAGAATACACTTTTAGGCCCGATTCGTCAATTAATTTCTTTGCAAGGTCGGCATTGGTGCCCTGAAGTCGCACAATGATAGGTACATTGATAGTACCCATGTTTTTGTATGCATCTACAATGCCTTGAGCCACCCTGTCGCAACGGACGATTCCGCCAAAAATATTCACTAAAATGGCTTTTACGTTCTTATCTTTCAAAATAATTCGAAATGCTTTTTCAACGCGCTCGGCATTGGCGGTGCCACCCACATCAAGGAAATTGGCCGGTTCTCCCCCGCTCAGCTTGATGATGTCCATGGTGGCCATTGCCAAACCTGCACCGTTTACCATACACCCCACGTTGCCATCCAATTTCACATAGTTCAATTCCGCGTTCCGGGCTTCCAAATCGGTAGGGTCTTCTTCCGTTATATCACGCATGGCTTCGTACTCGGGGTGACGAAACAAACCATTATCGTCGAACGACACCTTACTGTCTACCGCTATGATTTTATCATCACTGGTTTTCAATACAGGGTTTATTTCAAACAAAGAGGCATCGATGCTGTCATAGGCTTTATAAAGACTGGTTACAAATTTTACCATTTCTTTAAAGGCGTTTCCACTTAAGCCCAGATTAAAGGCGATTTTTCGGGCCTGAAATGCCTGCAGACCCACCCGTGGATCTACTTCTTCTTTCCATATCTTATCAGGGGTATGCTCAGCCACATGTTCTATATCCATCCCTCCCTCCGTGCTATATACGATGGTGTTTCGGCCTTTTGCACGGTCAAGCAATACACTCATGTAAAACTCCTTAGTGGGTGTAGGTCCCGGATAATAAACATCTTGCGTGATCAATACCTTACTTACTAATTTTCCCTTGGCGCTGGTTTGCGGCGTAATCAAATGCATGCCAAGAATTTGGCCGGCTTTTTCTTTCACTTCATCCAAGTTCTTGGCTAGTTTTACACCGCCCCCTTTTCCCCTGCCGCCGGCATGGATCTGAGCTTTCACAACTACCCAATCGCTGTTATATTTTTGTTTGAGTTCTTTTGCAGCTGCAATTGCCTGCTCGGTGGTTTCCGCAACAATTCCTTCTTGAATAGCCACTCCAAAACTCTTCAAAATGCTTTTACCCTGATACTCGTGAATGTTCATAGATTATATTGTGTGCCTCAAAAGTAAGCTTTTATTTGCAATTGAAAAACGCATCATAAAAAAACCCGGCATTTCGCCGGGTCTTCAAAATAGTGCGCAAAAACCTGCTACCTCAGTAGTGTAATCTGACCTTTTTCGTTATAAGAAACGCCATCTTTGCCCGTAGCGCTCAACGTAAAATAATAAACGCCCTCAGCCACCTCAGCCCCGGTTTGGTTTTTACCATCCCATAACACGTTTCCGGTAGAACTTGTAAGTTCATATACCAAATGACCCCAACGGTCAATGATCCTGAAATTGATTTCGGTTAGATTCGAAGTTTTTAAGAAATATAAATCGTTAATTCCATCCCCGTTTGGTGTAAACATATTAGGAATCTCCAGTTTTGAAGGCACTTCCACGGTAATAAATTTAGTGGCCGTATCAAAACAAGCGCCTTTATTCACATACAGTACCACACTATAGGTACCTGGCTGAGAATAAACAACCACAGGGCTCACACTGGCCTGAACCGACACAGAGGTAGTGCCATTTCCAAATCCCCAATTCGAATTGATATTGTCTTTTGAATTGCTGGAGAACGAATTATTGATAAAACTCACACTTAAAGGGGCGTACCCTTTATCATGATCAACCTCAAATGCCCCTGTGAGTGAGCCATTTTTTACCGACATGGTAGAACTGGTGGCACAGAAATTTAAGGTATTTGTTACGGTAATAGTATAAGTTCCGGGAAAATTTGTAGTTAAAGAGAAGCACGTATTACAGCTAACAGATGCAATATTAGGGGCCTTCCATAGGTAGGCAAGTGAGTTTGTAGGAGAGGTAATAGCAGGGTATACTTTAGTCGATGTAGCCCCACAATCCAGTACAGATGCTACCGGCGCCGTTGGATTATTCACGACAGGGTAATCCCTAAGGTCATCAACAGAACCGGTGGCAACCCCAAAGCACCCGTTGTTCAGATCTTTTCCGACCAACGTATAGGTACCCACAATTGAAGCCACATAAGTCGTACTCACCTGCACGGTTGGCTGCGGACTGGGTCCTGACCAAATATACCCAATAACGGGATAAATCACCGGATATGTATTTGCCGGAATGCCGGAAGTACTTGTATTGGTGAGCACCACGGTAGGGGTTTGACACGTGATGCCTGGCACTCCAAGTGCGAAGCCCACCTTAGGAACAAATAGATTTTGACGCATGGTGATCACGGTCGTACTCTTGCACGTGCTACTAAGATCGGTGATGGTTAAAGTATACGTATTAATAATTGTAGTTGTAGGGGCGATCTTGTTAACGATAACAGTCACTGTACTGCCGGGGAAATTGCTTGGAGTACCTTGAAAAGACCAATTATAGGAGATATTGGGTGTTTCGCTGAACCCCTGAAGAATTGTCACTGTATTAGTACAATCCAATACATATAAATCTAAAGATGCAGAAGCCGCTATGGCCGGCGCAAAAGTGTTTTGCAGAATAGAAATAGGGGTTCGCGTTTCACATAAGTTGCTATTGTCTTTCACAATAACCGTCCAGGTACCAGGTATATTAATCGTGTAAGTACTAAATGGACTAAGTACATTTGTTCCTGTTGGAATTGTTGTGCTTGTTGGAGGCCCGATGAGAGTATATGATATTGCACCACCCGGGGTAGGAAATGTTGCGGCTCCATTTATATTAATCGTGGCTACGCTTTTGGTAGTGCAACCCAACGTAAAGCTATCGGGGCTCGTAACATTATATGTAGGGAAACCAGATGTGGAAGTGATTGTAAAATGTTTTGTGGATTTACAACCACTCACGTTATCCATTAAGTCATAGGTGTAAGTGCCCGGCCCTCCCGGAGTATAAATAGCGGTGTAAGAGTTGGCAATGAAGATTCCACCCAAAGGATCGAAAATGTAATGTGTGATGTTAACACTGGGAGTAGCGGTCATAGAAATTGTTGGAATGGCGCTTCCGCATGTGATGGCGATCAAAGACTGGCTGATGGTTGATGTAGGTGTATTGACATTCTGCACCAGCTGGAATGTGAGTGTTTTAACACATCCCGAGGTGGTATTTTGACCTGTTACGGACCAAGTCCCTAAATTACCAACATTCAAATTCACACTTTGTGAAATAATAGGAAGAGAGGATGTATTTGACCACGTATAGGTATTGGCGATATTTGACGCCGTTACATCAATAGTGGGTTGGACACAGGTAAGCGTGTAAACACTGCCATACGGCATTAACGAAAAGGTAGCGGGAGCTGGAGCGGGATTAATGGTGAAATTAACAAGAACCTGGCAACCTCCAACAGCTGTGATTGTAGCCTCGTAGGACCCCGGAGAAACGCCGGTGGCCACGCTGGTTTGTTGGGGTGACAGAATTCCGATAGGAATGTTTGGAGGAGGTAGCGGCGGACCCCAAAGCACCGTATAGCCCGGAACGGGAGATAATGGCGTAAATGTTAAATTGAGGTTAAAACCACTCACAGTACTGGTACAATTAGCCGAAGTGACGGTGGGAACCACCTTAGGTTGAGGATTTACCGTAAGGATTGTTACCGAAGAGGTTGTTATTACTGAACTGCCGCTGGTTCCTCTGGTCAAAAACGTATATGTTGTGGTAGTGAGAGGAGAAACAACAAAAATACCTGTATTATTGCTAGATCCGCCAGGGAGCAAGGTATACGAGGGCTGACCAAGGTTGCTTGGGTTGGGGGCACTTAGAGTAGCACTCGATCCGGCGCAAATGGCTTGTGACTTAGAATAAAAACTCGCACAGATAAAAAGGAACGCTAGTAATTTTCTCATAATTTTTTATTTAACAATTTACAAATATACAAATACCTTGCTAGAATTTCCTAATATAATACAAATCCCGGAAATATTTGACCTCCTTATTTTGCGCTTCTCCTCACTATTTTTGAGAAAAAAACAGAACGCCTGCTCTCCTTTCTTTTCTTGGGCTTTTTGAGGCCAAATCCGATCTTGTGTAAATGCGAGTTTCGGTCTATTCCAGCTGTTGCAAATGCTGTGCCAAAATCAAATCCCTTCGCTCCCTGCTTTTTTCCGAGCTTTCAAATTAAACCCTATCTTTGAAAATTCACATTCAAAATTATGCAGCTATTACAAAACAAAGTGGCCTTAATTACGGGAGCAACCCGCGGAATCGGCAAAGGCATCGCCACTACCTTTGCAAAAAACGGGGCACAAATTGCCTTCACGTACGTGAGTTCCGACGAAAAAGCGAGGGCAATTGAGCTGGAACTACAGGCGCTCGGAGTAAAGGCGAAGGCTTACAAAAGTGATGCCGCCAATTTCAAAGCCGCCGAAGAACTGGTAAATGCTGTTGTACAGGACTTTGGCACCGTTGATGTGCTTGTGAACAATGCCGGCATCACGCGCGACACCCTGCTGATGCGCATGAGTGAGCAGCAATGGGATGAAGTGATCAACGCCAATCTCAAATCGGTATTTAATTTGGTAAAAGCGGTTCAGCGCCCCATGCTCAAAGCCAAAAAAGGATCAATTATAAATATGAGTTCAGTAGTGGGAGTGAAAGGAAATGCCGGACAAAGTAATTACGCTGCGTCAAAAGCAGGAATTATTGGTTTCACAAAATCCATTGCCCTGGAACTTGGTTCACGAAACATTCGGAGCAATGCCATCGCCCCGGGCTTCATTGAAACTGAAATGACAGGTGCCCTCGATGAAAAGGTGATTCAACAATGGCGCGATGCTATTCCTCTCAAACGTGGCGGCTCACCCGAAGATGTAGCTAACCTCACCCTATTCCTGGCAAGCGACCTCAGCACCTACATCACAGGCCAGTGCATTAATGTGTGTGGCGGCATGCTCACTTAAGTCAGGTTTTTCCGACTATAACATTTCGTCTTGTGCTTTCAAAAATCATAGTCAACAGTCCCTGGTATTTTTTTGTTCTTAGCCTTGCATTTGCTTTGGCCCTGTCTTTTTGGCTCTATTTCAAAACTAAAAAAACCGGCGAAGTCCCTTTGGCAGCTATACGAGGCATGTTTGTTCTCCGCCTGGTAAGTACTACCCTTTCGGTTCTGCTTCTCTTAAATATAGTATTAAAAAGTGTTAGCAAGGAAACGGAAAATCCTATCATTTTGATGGCCCTCGACAATTCAAGTTCAATGGTAGCTGCTCATGATAGTGGCTATGCGAAATCGGAATTGTTAACATCTCTCTCTGCCCTGCGAGTGGCTTTGCAGGAAAAATACAGCGTAAAAGACCTTCTTTTTGGTAATACTGCTATCCCCGGCTCCAATCCCAGTTTTGATGAGAAAGAAACGGATATGGACGCCCTGTTGAACCTGATTGACAATAATTATTCAAATCAAAATATTGGGGCCCTCATTCTTACCAGCGATGGTATTTATAATAAAGGGGCCAATCCCTTATATTCGGCCGAGAAGCTCGGGTTCCCAATATATACCATTGCCACGGGCGACACCAATGAGATTCGTGACGTGCAGATTCAAAAAATAAACCACAATGAAATCGTTTATGCAGGTAATAATTTTCCGGTTGAGGTAGTTGTTCAGGTCAAAAAATTTAGGGACAAGGAAGTACGGGTGAAACTGTGGCAGAATGGTGTTGAAAAAGGAAATCAAGTGCTTAAGGTAAATTCAGAGGCGTTTATTGCCACCTGCTCTTTTACCTTAAGTATGGAAAAGGCCGGTATAGCGAAATACCTTGTAACTGTTACCGAGCTCGAGGGAGAAAAGAACATTTCAAATAACTCACAATCATTTCTGATTGAATCCATAAACAATAAAGAAAAGATCCTGCTTCTGGCAAATGCACCACATCCCGATCTCTCGGCATTGAGAGAAGTGCTCTCTGCTTATCCAAATTACGAAATACGGGAAGCTTATTTTTCAGAATTTAATACACCTCTCACTCCCTACAGTTTGGTTATTTTACACGGTTATTCATCGGCGCAATCACTTGTTTTGCAGGAATGTAAAAACAAAGGAATTCCTTTTTGGATCATCCAGCCAAAATTTAATACCCTTGTGCCGGGTATTAATGTAAATGGCGCCTCCGCGCACCAATTCGACGACGCAGAGCCCTACCTCAACACCACCTTCAACCTTTTTACCTTAAGCGATGATCTTAAAAAGTTGCTCCATGATTTGCCTGCTTTGAGTGTCCCAATGGGCTCCTACCCGGTGTCGAACGGGACTAATAGTATACTAAAACAGCGAATTGGTGTAATTGAAACCGAAAATCCCATCTTCTTTTTTGGCGAAACAAACGGACTAAAGTTTTCCACTTTTGTGGCTGATGGATTATGGAAATGGAAATTCAAAGATTTTGCCGAGCATAAAAATCACGCCCTTTTTTCTGAACTTATTGGTAAAACCATACAGTATCTCTCGGTAAAAAGCGATAAAAGTTTCTTTAGGTTAACGGCCCCTAAAATCATCCGGGAAAATCAGAATTTTGAAATTGCTGCCGAAGTTTATAACAAGAGTTACGAACGCATAATGGATCCGGAGATAACATTGGTACTGTCAAATTCTGATACTAAAAAATTCAATTATACCTTTAGCAAAAGCAGCGGTTCCTACCACCTTAACATTGGCTTGTTAAATCCCGGGGATTATACCTACGAGGCCCTTGCAAATGCAAATGGAGAGCGCTATGTGAAGAAAGGAGTGCTCGCCGTGAAAGAAGTTATCGCTGAAAAGATAAATACGGTAGCGAATCATCAAATTTTATACCAAATCGCCCGCCGAAGCGGAGCAAAATTATATTATCCCACGCAGATAGAATCCCTCAGTGCCGAGTTGCTCAAAAATGAGCGCATCAAACCTATCACTTATTCACAAAGTTCCACCTTGGCGATCATTGAAATAAAGTGGCTGTTTTGGATCATTTTGCTGACATTGGCCATTGAATGGTTCTTCAGAAAGCGGTATTTATCCATTTAACTATGTCATTCTTGGTTTCCACATCACTAAAAAGTCTGTCACTAATCATCTTCTTTGGTCTATTTTGCGGGCAATGCAAACCTCATGAAGTAAAAAAGGAAGCACCGGCCATCAATGAAATACCTAAAAACAGCAATTTTATGATCAATTTGCAGGAGGATCATCGCACCGGGGCAAATTGGCAACTGCAGGGAGATTATAACGCCTCTGTTGTTCAACGTGTTAACGAAGTTTGGCACGGCAATGAAAAAGGCATCTACTTTAACCTGAGGGCCTTGGCTGTGGGGCAAACAACCCTTGTTTTTATAAAACGAAAATACACCGATACACTTGATAATAAGGCCTTTATAATAAAAATTACGAAATTTTGACGCCTTGATTAATTGAACTTATAATATTATCTTTACCTGCGTAAAAAAATAGAAATTAACAAAGCAAAAAAATAATGAGTAAAACAACAAGCATTCGTTTCAACAATTCTAACCGTGAGTTTTATACCGAGCTAAAAAAGCGGGTAGATACTTACTTTAGGGACAATAAACTAAGTAAAAACGGAAATCTGAACCTGTATCTAAAAACGGCATTCATGTTTGCCGCTTACTTGGTTCCTTATTTCCTTATCATTTTTAATGTTTTTGACAGTAAACTCATTTGGTTATTATTATCTGCGGTAATGGGTTTTGCCATGGCGGGTCTTGGTTTATGTGTGATGCACGATGCCAATCACGGCAGTTATAGTAAAAATGTGAAGCTGAATGGAATTCTTGGCTACTTATCGCTCAATATGTTAGGTGGCCATTCCATCAATTGGAGGATTCAGCATAACGTGATTCACCATACGTACACCAATGTTCACGAACACGATGAAGATATTGCTCCTCCTGGGTTTTTACGTTTTGAACCACACGCCAAAAGAAAATGGGTTCATAAATTGCAATTTCTATATGCCTGGTTCTTTTACGGAATGATGACCCTCATGTGGAGCACTACCAAAGATTTCAGACAGTTACTGCGTTACGAAAAGAAGGGGATGCTGAAAACTGCAAATACCACCCTGGCAAAAGAATTGGGAATTGTAATTGTGTCTAAAGTTATTTACTATGCGTATATGCTTCTGCCTTACTTCCTGGTTCCCGAAATGAGATTTATTGAATGGTTGGCCGGATTTGTGGTATTGCATTATATCGCCGGTTTGGTTCTTGCCATGATCTTTCAGCCTGCTCACGTGGTGGAAGAAACTGAGTTTCCTTTGCCAACAGATGCAGGAAGTATAGAAAACCATTGGGCTATACACCAAATGCAAACCACTATGAATTTTGCCAATGGCGACCCTATTTTTTCATGGCTCGTTGGCGGACTCAATTATCAAGTGGAGCATCACCTTTTTCCAACGATTTCTCATGTGCACTACCCAAAAATCTCTAAGATTGTGGAGGCTACAGCTAAAGAATTTGATGTACCCTATAAGAGCCGCAAAACATTTGTGGGCGCCCTTTGGTCGCACCAACTTATGCTGTGGCGTTTAGGGAGAGCCTAATTACGCCCATTTAAATTAAAGACCCCGTTCATTCGGGGTTTTTTTTGCCCTTCCCCGGGGTGATTTTGTCGCCCTCAAGAACCGCTTTTAATAGTCGCATGTCAAAAGCCCGGAGACTCTTTAAAAGATAAGATATAAAACTTCTTTTCGCACTAGGCGCCCATGTGGACACAACTCTTTCTAGATAATATCCGATTTGCTCAGCGATTTTTCAATTGGGAACAGGCCGGCGGTAAAATTTTATTTTCCCATAATTAAAAAAGCCCGGTGTTTCCGGGCTTTCTCGTCTTCAAAAAATGCTGAGTTCTATTTCATGAGCGTTTGCTTTACCACGCTATATATTGGGAAATTTGTGTGATGCCAATTGGCAATAACCGTTCCATTTTTCATGAGCATCAAACCCGGATTACTTCGAATCATGGTTTTTAATACAATATCGTCTGCTGTTGCAAAATCGTACAAAGCATTGTATTTGTGTTTAAACGCGTCAATTTCAGAGGCGCCGCTTGAGGTGAGTGCAAAGAAATGGACCGTATCTTGTGCAGCCAATTTATAAAAATCATTGATTTGCGCCATGAGTTTGGCATCATCGTCGGTTTCGGGAAGAGCATGCACGACTAACCAAAAACTGTAATTTTTTTCATTTAGAATGGAGTCGGTAATACTCACTCCCTCGCTGCTGTTAACAGCGAAATCGGTAATCTTAGGCGCATCCACCGCTTCTTTTACCACCACATTATCCGTTGCGAACCACCTCCAATTCAGCGTGTCCTGCCATGGATAGTTCTTCAAATCAAAATGTTTCTTTTCACCGGACTTTATGTTTTCGTAAATGAAACCGGTTTCAATCACTGCGGGAGAATAGGTGGAAGGAAATTTCATGTTCTCTTTGATATTCATGCCCGGAGCATACGCTCTAAAATCGAGTGGCGGCAAATTTCGGTAAGCATACATGGGAAATGCCAGTGAAAAGATCAAGCCTAAGGTAAAAAGGCTGCTCACTACAAAAGGCGAGAACAAAGGGTTGATGTGTTTTCTGCCGGAGAACAGGAGCGTGATCAGGATCATTAGGGCAATGTCTTTCCAGAAACTTTCCCATGGCTTTAGTTGCAAGAAATCGCCAAAACAGCCGCAATGCGTTACTTTATTATAGCAGGCCGAATAAAACGTGAGGAAAGTAAAAAAGGCGATCTGTGCAAATAGAAGCCACAAGGTGAGGTCTCGTCGAAAGCCAATCAGCAGCATAACTCCTAAAACTATCTCGCTCGCACAAACGAGTATGGCCAAGGGCAATGCCATATGAGCAAAGTATTCGAAAAACGCCATGCCCGTATCGTTTTGAAATACTTCAAAGTACTCTTTCAGCTTATAACTGAATCCCAAGGGGTCGTTCGCTTTTATAAAGCCTGAAAAAATAAACAAACAACCAACCAGAATGCGGGAAACATGCGTTAAGATTGGCGCTTTAGCAATGAGGTCAGCTCCATTTACAAGTACCAACAAAATGCCCAACACAATGGCCAAGGTGGTGCTGCTGAAACAGGGGGGGCACGTTACAAAAAGCAAAGCGGCAAGCGCGGCAGACCAGATGAAACGAAACAATTTAGAGGATAGAAAGTTTTTCATAGCTTGATTGTAAGATCTTAAAGGTAGAGAGCAGAAGAAAGAACTGAAACTAATTAATTTTTTTTAACGATTCAGGCACCCAGTCTTATCAGCGCAAACACCGAATAATTGATCATGTCCATATAATTCGCATCAACGCCTTCACTAATAATGGTTTTGCCATTGTTGTCTTCAATTTGTTTTACCCTGAAAATCTTCATGAGAATAAGATCGGTGAGGGAGCTGATGCGCATATCACGCCAGGCTTCGCCATAGTCATGATTCTTGTCTTCCATCAACTTTTTTGTAACCAAAAGGTGTTTGGTATATAAGTTCTCCACTTCCTCAAATGGAAGTTCCAGCCGGGCATCATTTGTTAGATCGAGCTGCATCAGGGCGATCGCGCAGTAATTAATAATGCCAATGTATTCTCCCTTAATATCGTCCTGAATTTTTTGAGTACCTTTTTCCTCAATGCTTTTAATGCGTTGGGCCTTAATAAAAATTTGATCGGTAATGGATTTTGGTCTCAAGTTGCGCCAGGCCGTACCGTAATCTTTCATTTTCTTTAAAAAGATATCTTTACATTGCGAAATGGCGACGTCGTATTGTTGCGATGTGGTTTGCATAGTTTTATGAGCACTAAAAATAACGAAATAAAACCAATTGAATATTGGGCCGGCGATAAAATAATACAATTTACTAAGCCCCTCATCATGGCTATTGTAAACCTCACTCCCGATAGTTTTTATGATGGTGGAAAATACAGTTCGATCGAGGATGTGCTATTTGACGTGGAAGAGAAAATCGGTCAGGGAGCCGATATCATCGATATAGGTGCAGCATCTTCTCGACCCAATTCCAAAATAATCAGCAAAGAAGAGGAGTGGCAAAGACTTGAACCTATTTTAAAAGGGCTCAGAAAGCGATTTCCAAAAGTTGTAATCAGCATCGATACCTACAGAGCCGCTATTGCAAAACAAGCCGCATTAGAGGGGGCCGACATGATCAACGATATTGGGGGCGGGAGTCTCGACGACCAAATGTTTGATACCATTGCAGAATTGAACCTGCCTTATATACTCATGCACATTCAGGGAACACCGCAAACCATGCAGCAAGACCCTAAGTACATTCACCTGCTGGATGAAATTAGGAATATGTTTCGCGCAAAAGTGAAAACGCTCTTGGACATGAACTTTCATAAGATCATCCTGGATCCCGGTTTTGGTTTTGGTAAAACTCTCGAAAACAACTTTACACTTCTAAAAGGGCTAAAGGAGTTCACCTCATTAGGGTTCCCTGTTTTAGCGGGCATCTCGAGGAAGGGCATGATCAACCAAGTAATCGGCACCAGCCCCGTAACGGCACTCACCGGCACTACGGTACTTCACACCATTGCTTTACTTAACGGGGCTTCGCTCTTGCGAGTGCATGATGTAAAGGAAGCCAGACAAGCCATTCAATTAGTTCAGTTTTACGAAAATGCTTAAACAGATATCATGAAAAAACTTCCCTTTCTTAAACGAACTATGCTCGTGCTCAGCAGTTTTATTTTACTCTCAGCGGCACCGGCTCCTCCCTACTCCTGCCAGCTGGGTCTGCTAAAATACAATGGTGGCGGCGATTGGTATGCCAATTTAGAAACGTCGCTTCCAAACTTAATCAAGTTTAGTAATGACAACCTAAAAACCACTATAAATCCTGAGCAAGCTATTGTGGATGCGGGGAGTGCCGAGCTTATAAATTACCCGTTCATTCATATGACGGGACATGGCAATGTGGTTTTTTCAAGTGAGGAGGCCGAAAATCTCAGGAACTACCTCATGGGCGGGGGCTTTCTTCACATAAGCGATAATTATGGCATGGATAAATTTATTCGTTCGCAGCTTAAAAAGATCTTTCCTGAATTGGATCTGGTAGAACTTCCTTTTGATCACCCCATCTACCACCAGAAATTCGATTTTCCAAATGGACTGCCAAAAATACACGAGCACGACAAAGGTGCCCCAAAAGGATTTGGGCTAATCTACAACGGACGCGTAGTGTGCTTTTACGATTTTGAGTGTGATTTGGGTGACGGATGGGAAAGCTCAGAAATTCACAACGATAGCGAGGAAACAAGAACTAAAGCGTTGAAAATGGGCGCCAACTTAATTTCATACGCCTTTACAGGTTTTGACAAAAATAAAGTTGCCAAATGAAAACTCGATTGGAAATCGCCTAAATCGCGAACGCTTCATGAAGAAATTATATTTCATTTTATTTTTCACACTCTTCACCGAATGGGGAATCTCTCAAACATATGTGTTATCGGGCCTTATAAGTAACAACAAAGAGCCGCTGCCCTTTGCCACTATTTTGGTAGAAGGCACTTCAGTGGGGGTAAACAGTAATATGAATGGTCAGTATACTTTAAAACTGCCGCCCGGGACTTATAAGATCATTTACGAATACATTGGCTATTCGAAACGTACAGAGCACGTAGAACTGAATTCGAACAAAGTACTGAACGTAAATTTGAAACCCGATGGCATTTCGTTAAAAGAAATTGATGTGAGTGCAGGTGAAGATCCTGCCTATCCCATCATACGAAAGGCAATTGGCAAAAGAAAGTACTTTCAGGATCAGTTACCCGCTTACACCTGCAATGCCTATATTAAAGGGCTGCAAAAGGTCAAAGAATTGCCAAAAAACATTAAAGGTTTGATCAAACTATTTGGTGGCGAATTGAGCGACACCAATGATATCAAGGGAGTGATCTATCTGTCGGAGAGCGAAAGTAAATACCATTATGAAAAACCCAACGAGCAAAAAGAGATCATGTACAGCAGTAAAGTGAGTGGTGACAACCGTTCCTTCAGCTTTAATAAACTTAGCGACATGAAACTCAATTTCTACAACAATCTGGTTGAGATGGGTAATCTGAGCGGAAGACCCTTTGTTTCTCCGCTAAATGAAAATGCATTTCTTTTCTACCGTTATTATTTACAAGGTACCATCACCGGCGAAGGCAAACCCATTCACAAAATAATGGTGGTGCCAAAACGAAAAACAGATGCCTGCTTTGCAGGGATGATTTATATACAAGATAGCACCTGGCGTATCACAAGTGTGGACCTGCTTCTTACGAAAGAGGTGAAGATTGAATTTGTAGATACATTGTATATCAAACAACTGTACGCCCCAATATTAGGCGATAGTGTGTGGATGCCCGTGACGTTAAATTTTGGATTTGATTTTAAGGCATTTGGTTTTAAAGGCAGCGGTTATTTTAATGCCCACATCAGTGGGTATGATCTCAACCCGGTGTTTGAAAGAAACTTTTTTAAGAATGAAGTATTGCTGGTGATGGAAGGCTCCAACAAAAAGGATTCTACTTATTGGAACGAACACAGGGCTGTCCCTTTAACCGCAGAAGAATCCGTAGATTATCGGCAAAAGGACAGCCTTGTGAAAGTGCGTGACACAGACCGGTATAAAGATTCGGTTGACAAAGTGAGCAACCGCCTGAAGGTGGCAAATATCTTTTTTGGATATAATTACAAGGTCACCAAAACAAATTTTAATCTCTCCTTACCGGGCCTTATTACCAATGGTGTTCAATACAACACGGTTGAAGGATTGAACTTGAGTTATTATTTTAACATGACCAAAAAATATGAGAATTATAAGGAATACAATCTCGGCGCAAAAGTGAGGTACGGCTTTTCAAACATGCTTTGGGGAGGAGAGCTTACCTATAATTATTTATTTGACCCCATAAAACGCAGCACTTTTGGGGTTAAGGTGAAATCCATCGCAGAGCAGTTTAATCGTATGGAACCTATTACCCCCCTCGTGAATTCACTTTACACCCTCTTTCTCAATAACAACTATATGAAAATATACAAGGAAAGTGGAGTGGAAGGTTTTTATTATTCAGAACTCACCAATGGTATTTATTCAAATACAACTATTCGCTACATGCAACGCGACCCCTTGCGAAATACAAGCGACCTGCTTTTGGTGGATGATAAAAACAAATGGTTCAGCAGCAACGATCCCCAGCACACAAGCACCGATGACTCTGCATTCACGTCCAACAGAGCCCTTACCGCGGAATTCCAGTTTTCATTCCGTTTTAAACAAAAATACCATACTTTACCCGGACAGAAAATCATTACCGGAAGTAAATATCCCCGCCTCAGTGTGTCATACAAAAAGGCTTTTCCCGTAATGAACACTTCTGCCAATTACGATCTGGCCACCGCAACCGTGAGTGACGCCGTTAAACTCGGTTTATTTGGCCGGTTCAATTACCGCCTGAGGGGTGGTGGATTTCTTTCTGCAAAAAAACTCTACTTTATGGATTATACCCATTTTTTGGGCAACCAAACTATTTTTAATACCAATGATTACCTCAGCAGTTTCAGGTTGTTGCCTTACTATTCATTTAGTGCCGACAAGTGGTTTACAGAATTACATGCCGAGCATCATTTTCAGGGTTCCATCATAGGGCAGATTCCGCTGGTAAAAAAATTAAAAGTTCAGGAAGTGATTGGTTTTCATGCGTTAACGAGTAACCAACTTCGTTACTATTATGAATTGAATTTTGGCCTTGAACGGGTTTTCAAAATAATAAGAATCGACTATGTGTTGGGCTATGCGCCCGACAGCAAGCTTAAACAGGGGTTTACCATTGGAATTGTAAATTCATTCTAATCTGCCTTTCCATTACAAAGAACTTACATTTCACTTTCCAAAAAGTCAATTCCGGTTGCACAGAGATATGACCGTCTGAATTGTGGCTCTTTTTAGTTATTTTTGTTTATGCTCAAGGGGTGTCTTTATCGTTTTATTTTGCTTTGTACTTTAGGAGTTACAGCACAGGACCTTGAACATTATAATGCCATGAAGACGGAACCTGTGGGCGGCAACGAACAGCTTGAGCAAGTGCTGCAAACACAACTTACATTGCCCAAAACAATTCTTTATTCCGACTATCACGATAATATCGAGGTGTTCATTATCATCGACTCGGCGGGTAATGCCTCGAAGAGTATTATCAAATCAACGATCAATAATTTGCTTGTTCAAAAAGAAGTGAAACGTCTCCTCAAATTCATGAAATTCAAAAAGAGTCTGCCTGATCCTTTGATTCCTTATGAATTGAGCCTGTCATTATCGGTTGAGAAATACAAACACTATTACAAACAAAAAAGTAAGTTTCTGGTAAAATCAGAACTACCCGCCGATAGCTCGTTTAGTATCCATTCACATGCCGATCGTTCACCTGAATACTTTAAAAACGGAGAAGAAGGCCTTAACGGGTTTTTGCTCACTGAACTGGAATATCCAAAGCTGGCCATCGAAAAATCACTGGAAGGCACGGTTGTAATTGAATTTGTTGTAGAAACCAACGGGTTTGTAACAGGGCTCCGCGCTGTGCGCAACGTAAGCGGTGGCTGTACCGAAGAAGCCATGCGCCTGATTAAGAAAACCAAATGGCAACCGGCGGAGTTGAATGGAGAGTTGGTGCGTTATAAAACCAGCTATCCCATCACCTTCAGTCTTAGAAACGTGAATCGTAATGTGGGCTATTCCTCGCAAACATTGGGACAATAAACTTAGTACCTCTTCAAAGCCAGGTCTTCCTTCTTGCGCATGAGGTCGCGTGCGGCTTTAGATTTATCGCCATATCCGCAGAGGTGCAGAATACCGTGGATCATCACCCTTAGCAATTCCGTTTCAAACTCCACTCCGAATTTCTCCGCATTTTCTTCCACCCGTTCAATACTGATCAGAATGTCCCCACTCACTTTCAACTTTTCACAATAATCAAACGTAATGATGTCGGTAAAGGTAGTGTGCTCCATGAATTGAATATTTTTTTTAAGAAGTGAGGCATCGTCCATAAAAACAAAATTGATCTGTCCGGTCGTTTTTCCTTCCAGTTCAATTATTTTTTTTACCCACAAACTTTTTTTTGAGATCGCTCGAATTTTGAAATCAATGTCTTGTTTCTGAAATGTTATGGCCATTAGAGTGAAATCGTGTCTTTAATGATTACAGGAAGATCGCCATGGTTTCTGCTTTGAATAAGTAGTTCCACCCCCTTTAGTGAGTTTTTGTATTCGTCCATCGCGTTCATAAAAAGACGTTGTTGCGCATACCCAAGTTCTGTAATCTTGCCCGCTTCAATCCTTTCGCGACTGCTGTATATCCCTACGCTCGTCTCTTCGATGGATTTGTCTCTAATGTCGGTTGCCAAATTCTGCAATTGCGAATTAATGAGTTGAGCTCTTAAAAGTACCTGCTGGATGTTGGATTGAACATGCTCCAAATTTTCGCCTGCTGAAAGGAAATGTTGCAAATAATCTGCTTCTGTTCTGCTAAGCGTGTCACTCACGTTTTGTTGAACAAACTGTTTATAATACGTGTAGCGGGTGATTGATCTTTTTAACAAAGAGGTATCTATCTTTTCGAGTTCTCTTGTCATCGCCGTAACGGAGCCATTGAGGCTGTCGAGACTTTTAGATTTACGGGCATACAGATCACTTCGTGTGCAGGACAATAAAAGTCCGGCTATCAGAATACAAAAAATATACGTCGCATTACGCATTAATTGATCCTATCAAAACCACAATATGGAACAAGAACTTTTGGGATCATAACTCCGCCTTCTACCTGATTATTTTCGAGCAAGGCTGCAACAATTCGTGGAAGAGCTAGGGCACTGCCGTTCAAACTATGTGCTAGCTGAGTCTTCCCTTTTTCGTCTTTGTACCGGCATTTGAGACGGTTGGTTTGAAATGTTTCAAAGTTACTCACGCTGCTTACTTCCAGCCAGCGTTCTTGTGCCGCACTCCACACTTCCAGATCGTAGGTGAGTGCGCTTCCAAAACTCATATCGCCCCCGCATAATTTTAAGATCCGATAAGGTAATTCTAGTTCCTTTAAGAGTCCGGCCACGTAATCACGCATCACCTCGAGGGTTTCGTAACTTTTTGTGGGATGTGCAATTTGCACGATTTCCACTTTATCAAACTGATGCAAGCGGTTCAAACCCCGAACGTCTTTTCCATAACTGCCGGCCTCTCTTCTGAAGCAGGGAGTGTAGCCGCAATTTTTAACTGGCAGATCACTTTCTTTCAAAATCACATCACGGTAAATATTGGTGATTGGTACTTCTGCAGTAGGAATCAAATACAAATTGTCGATACCAACATGGTACATTTGGCCTTCTTTGTCGGGCAACTGGCCGGTGCCGTAACCACTGTCTTCATTCACCAAAATGGGAGGCTGTACTTCCATGTATCCCTGAGCGGTTGCGCGGTCGAGAAAAAAATTAATGAGTGCTCTTTGCAAACGCGCTCCTTTTCCTTTATACACGGGAAAACCTGCGCTGGTTAATTTCACACCCAATTCAAAATCGATGATGTTGTATTGGGTAGTTAATTCCCAGTGGGGTTTCGCGCCATTGTAAAGAGTGGGTTTTGTTCCTTCTTCGCGCAACACTTCATTGTCTTCGGGGGTTTTACCAAGGGGCACCGACACATGTGGCAAATTAGGAACTGTAACCAGTAATTTATGAATATCGTCCTCTATCTTTTTTAATTTCTCATCCAGTACTTTTTCAGTATTCTTTAATTCAGCTGTTTTTAATTTCATTTCTTCCGCTTCCTGCTTTTTTCCTGTTTTCATCAGCTCACCGATTTGACGGGCCAACACATTTGCTTCCGCCTTAATGTCGTCGCCTTGTTTTTGGGCAGTCTTCCTGTTGTTATCAAGATCAATAACAGTAGTAATGATCGAATCAGCATCTTTGAAGTTTTTGATGGCCAGTCGTTTGAGAACATCTTCTTTGTGATCGCGAATGTAGTTAAGCTGTAACATAATAATATGATGATTAAAGGTGGAACAAATTTAATGCTTGTTTTTAAGTATCGTCTAAATAATAAATTATTTCGTGACTATTAAAAACGGAAAAAGCCCGCCGCTTTCACGGAGGGCTTTTTAATCCTTTGAAAACGTTTCTTATCCCTCAACAGGAACTACTGAAACATACGAACGGTCGTCTCTTTTCTTTTTGAAAACTACTTTCCCGTCAACTAATGCATATAATGTATGGTCTTTGCCCATGCCAACTCCTACTGAAGCGTTGTGCTTGGTACCACGCTGGCGAACAATGATGTTTCCCGCGATACAAGTTTGACCTCCAAATATTTTCACGCCTAAACGCTTACTGTGTGAATCGCGACCATTATCTGATGAACCCGCGCCTTTTTTGTGTGCCATTTTCTTATTTGAATTAAAAATTTAAAAAATTAAAATTAAAAATTTAACATTCTTAATTTATCATTTTCAATTTGGTTATTAATCTTCTTTTTTCTTAGTTACTTTTTTTGCAGCCTTTTTAGGAGCAGCTTTCTTTACCGGGGCTTCTGCTACCGGAGCTTCAACTACTTCAGCCACTGCGGCAACCGGCCTGGATTTAAGACCTTGTACGCGCACTAAACGCGGCTGGTGCGCCAATTCGTCCTTCACGGTTTCACCTTTGCCTAACACACCCTGAATGAGGATCTGCGTTAAAGACTGACGGTGGTTGTTCCATTTCTGATACCCCTTGCGGCGTTTCTTCTTGAAAACGATTACTTTATCACCCTTTAGGTGACCAATAACGGTGGCTGCTACTCTGGCGCCATCTACGGTAGGGTTTCCAACTGAGATTTTACCGGCGTCGTCGGTTAACAACACCTGCGTAAACTCAACTTTGTCGCCCTCATTAGCCTCTAGGCGGTGAACGTAAACTTTGTTTCCACGTTCCACTTTAAATTGTTGCCCGGCTATTTCTACAATTGCGTACATTTAATTGATTTTAAATTGTTTATAATTTCCTTTAAAAAGGGATGCAAATATACTCAATTCTTAGTAAAGTACAAATTTTTAGTCACGGTTGATCAAATAAACACTCAAAATAATGGCCCCCATACTCAAAATCTGAGGAAAATTAACATTTTCACCGTCAAACAGGCCCCACAGGATGGCTACCACCGGAATTAAATAGGTACAGCTGCTGGCAAACAAGACCCCCGCTTTTTTGATCAAGATGTTAAAAAGGATCACCGATAAGGCCGTTCCTGCCACCGCCAAAATGAAGACGTAGCCCAGTGAGGGCAAGGCTTTAGGACTTTCGTGAAAATGTTGCACAAAATCGGTGGCCCCAAGCAGATAAATGATTGCCATAGGACCCGTAATGGTAAAGGCCCAAAGGGTGGCTGCTACCGAATTGAGTCCCCCGAGGTACTTCTTGATACTATTCATGCTTATTGCATAACAAATAGTGGCGATCAGGATGAGATTCCCGTATTTAAAATTCTGAAAAGTATTGGTGCTTCTGTCGAACAGCATCAAACTCACCGCCGCCAAAAAGCCCACAATTACCCCGCTTATTTTTGTCCCTGATGGTTTGATCTTTAACCATACCAGTGCCACCAATACCGCAAAAATAGGAGTCAAAGCGTTTAACATGCCCGCTAAACTGCTACTAATCTCAGTTTCGGCTCTGGTGAATAAAAAAGCCGGAATGAGGTTCCCGAAGACACCCATCAAAAACAATCCTTTGAAGTATTTTTTCAGATCTATCTTGTAATGACGGAGGTAGAGCGGGCTCAGGAACAAGAATGCAATGGAAATTCGGAGGGCGGCCACCTCATCGCTGCTATAAGCGTCGAGGCCACGTTTCATGAGTATGAACGAGCTTCCCCATACAAGTGACAGCACAATGAGAATGATCCAGGATAGCATTTTTGACGTCATAAGAGGGTGGCAAATGTACTCGTAAAATTTAAATGCTTCCCAAAATTCATTAAGGAATCCGATTCTCCTGATTATTACCCTTACCTTTGCTGCCACATGATTGAAATTGGAAAAATAAATAAATTGAAGGTCTTGCGGGAAACCGCTGTTGGTTTACATTTGGGAGATAGTGACAATAACGAAGTGCTGTTACCTGCCTCGTACATAAAAGGCGAAATTAAGGTAAATGAAAAACTAGAGGTCTTTATCTACAACGATTCTGAGAACCGATTGATTGCCACCACACGAAAGCCTGCTGTGCAATTAAATGGTTTTGCTTGTCTGCGCGTAAGTGCGGTAACCGAATTTGGCGCCTTTATGGATTGGGGCTTGGAGAAAGATCTTTTTGTTCCTTTTGCGGAGCAGAAATACAAAATGGAACCCGATAAATACTACGTTGTGCATGTTCACCTCGACGAAGTTTCCAAACGAATTGTGGGATCGGGAAGAATTGACCAGTTCATTCCAAACGATGACCTCAAACTTGAGGGAGGCCAAGAAGTAGAGGTGATGCTTTATGAAGAGTCTCCTCTGGGTTACAGCTGCATCATCAATGGCCAATACAAAGGGCTCATTTATCACAACGATATTTATCAAGACGTATTTATTGGCGACGAATTAATCGCCTATGTAAAAACGATTCGTGAAGATAAATTGGTGGACATAAGTCTGCAAAAAAGCGGATTTAAAAACGTTTTATCGGCAACTGAAACCGTAATGGAATATATTGAAACCCATAACGGTTATTTGAATTTGCATGATAAAAGTTCGCCCGAAGAAATAGCAGAAATTTTCAGTATGAGTAAAGCCACGTTTAAGAAATCGATTGGGATTTTGTACCGTCAGCGCAGGGTGATCATTAAACCTGATGGCGTGTATGCAGCACCGAAAGTGGAACCGGAGGCCGCGGAAGAAGCTCCCAAAGATCCGGAGTAAATAGAACGCTGAGAACGCTGATTAGGATTCAGGGGCGCTATGCAACAGAAGGAGACGCAGATTACGCTGATTACACAGATGGCGGTAGGATGATGATGCTGGAATTTAGGAAAGGCGCTGATTTGACTTTCCATTTTTACAGTCTACTCGTTTGCTTATGTAGCCCGTGATTTTTTTGCATCTCATCCTATCTCTGCGCAATCTGTGAAATCTGTGTCTTAAAAACCTCAAATTTTTCCCTAATTTTGTCTCCTTATTAATTACACATGAAAATTGCAGTAGTTGGCGCCACGGGATTGGTGGGCACAAAAATGTTGGAAATTTTGGCGGAAAGGAATTTCCCTGTTACCGAATTGATACCCGTGGCCTCAGAGAAATCGGTAGGTAAAAAAATAGAATTTAAAGGGAAGATCTATGTAGTGGCTTCCATGGAACAAGCCATTGCTGCCAGACCCGATATAGCATTATTTTCGGCGGGTGGCAGCACCTCCACCGAATGGGCTCCAAAATTTGCACAAGCCGGTATTACGGTAATTGATAATTCATCTGCTTGGAGAATGGATCCTACCAAGAAATTAGTGGTTCCGGAGGTGAATGCGGATGTGCTTAAAAGCAGCGATAAAATTATCGCCAATCCAAATTGTTCAACCATTCAAATGGTGGTGGCCTTGATGCCACTGCATCAAAAATATAAAATTAAACGTGTGGTGGTTTCTACGTACCAAAGCGTTACAGGCACCGGTGTAAAGGCGGTGAATCAACTCATGAACGAACGACAAAATGGAAGCAGCGAGGAAATGGCCTATGCATATAAGATCGACATGAATGCCATCCCCCAAATTGATGTTTTTTTGGATAACGGCTATACCAAAGAAGAAATGAAAATGGTAAACGAAACCAAAAAAATTATGGGCGACGATTCCATCAAAGTTACGGCAACCACGGTGCGTATCCCGGTAATGGGCGGGCACAGCGAAAGTGTAAACATTGAATTTGAAAATGAGTATGAGCTCAAAGATGTTTTTGAACTGCTCAAAAATTCACCGGGTATCACCGTCCAGGACGATATCAAAAATCAGATCTATCCCATGCCAATGACAGCGCATAACAAAGACGATGTGTTTGTAGGGAGAATAAGAAGAGACGAAACACAGACCAGAACACTTAATATGTGGATTGTTTCGGATAATCTGCGAAAAGGCGCTGCTACAAATGCCGTGCAGATTGCGGAATATCTGGTAAAGAATGATTTGATAAATTGAATTAGAAGAGGGGAGTATGCTTTAGAGAGTGCAACCGGTCACGATACCAACCTATCGACTGCAGGCTTTTCCTAATTTCTTTCCCAGGATCTTACCGCTTTCGGCAAAACATTCTTTTATGTGATACGCTGTATCATAGTCATTTCCGCCCCCCAGAGCACCCGGCACATTGTACATCATGCATGCTGACTTAACCTCTGAAGGGTCTTCCGTTTTCACAATTTTGATTTCAAAATCACAAGAAGCCGCTCTTTTTGAAAAGCCAACATTCCAGCCCGGCTCCATGCGCACCGCGTGCACTATTAGCGTGTATTTGCTCTCAATTTTCTGCCTATTGGCAGCAAGATGTTCTCCGCAAAACTGCTTAAATAATTCTTCAAACTTGGGCTCGTAAACTCGCACTTTGTTTTCCTCCCAGATCTTTGCCCATTCATCGCCCTTTCCGGGTTCTTTTTGGTTATATTCTTCCTTTTTTTCTTTCACATATTCCCATTCTTCCTTCGGCCCGGCTTTCATGTCATCGTATGTAAATTTTACAAGAAGGGTTCTTTGTCCCCTCAGGTATGAAAGGTCTTTTCCTGTTGTCCATTTTTGACCAAAGCACAGGCTTGCAATGAGGATTATGGCCAGCACCAACACTGTTTTCGTCTTTTTCATGGCTTAATATTTTGATCAAATATAAACCTATAATTTAAAAACATCTACTCCGACCATGTTACCCGGTAAAGTTTAAATTTTCAATTCTAAATTTTTAGTTCTAAATTTGATTCTATGGTAACACGTCCCTTTAATTTCAAAAAATGGATCGATGAAAATCGACATTTGCTTAAGCCGCCGGTAAACAACAAGGTAGTTTACAAAGACACCGATTTTATAGTAATGGTTGTGGGCGGACCAAACTCCCGAAAAGACTACCATTACAATGAAGGGGAAGAGTTCTTTTATCAATTGGAAGGCGATATTGAGGTGCAAATTCAGGAAGACGGAAGAGCAGTGACGGTGCCCATCAAAGAGGGTGATATTTTTTTGTTACCTGCCAAAGTACCGCATAATCCGAAACGCGGCCCGAATACCATTGGCTTGGTAGTAGAACACACAAAAAAGAACAATGAAAAGGACGGATTGCTATGGTTTTGTGAAACATGCAATCATAAATTACATGAGGTGTATTTTGGTTTAACGGACATTACCACTCAGTTTCAGGGAGAATTCAAACGTTTTTACGAGAGCAAGGATCTAAGGACCTGCGAGAAATGTGGTTCGGTGATGGAACCACCCCCAACTATTGCCTGATTTTTTTGTTTTTTTTGCGTTTGAGGGCCCCCCTTTGAGTGAACTACCCTTCTGACTGATTCAAATAGTTCCCGAACTGCTCATTTTAAGTTATCTTTGTTAAGATACCCGGTAAGGTAAAAATGAAGAAAAAGCACCATATATTCGCTGCAATTATTTTTTTAATATTCTCATTCTGCGGTTTTTCGCAGGTGAATTCATTGGAACTCAATAAGGAAAATGAAAAATTATACACGCCCTACATGTGGGCAAGGCATGGGGGAGCGGAAGGTCTTGCTGATTTTAAGAAAAACAATTCACATCAGTACCTGAAGGAACTTTGGTATTATTCCAAGTCTTTTTACGTGAAGCGCAACTATCTACTTGAAGGAGTTGTGCTCGATGAATCCATTATAGACATATCCCGTTTTGAATCGTCGCGAAAGGAGAGCGAAGAAGCGCTGGTAATATTACCCGGGTTTAGAGATGCACTGGTGCTTTTGCCTTTAAATAAATTGATTTATAAGCCTTAAGTTTGTTTTGAATAAAATAGGACATATTTGTTTTCTCATTTGTTTCACGGTTCTCCAATACGGGTCCTCATTTGGGCAATCCAGTAGCCCCGCACCTTATTGTAACGGTGGTTATACCAGCGGAAATTGTCTTCAGGGTGGCCCCACAAATACCCCGGGAAATAGTGTAAATGATTTTATTGATTTTTTTAATACAACGGGTGGAAACACAAATATTACCAATAATAACTCAGGATGTAATGCCGGTCCAAATAACTACATCAATTATTGTCAGCATTACCTTGCCGTAAGTCCCGGTCAAACTATCACCTGCAATATCCGATCCGGAATCATTTATTCACAGGGCTTTGCCATTTTTGTGGACTGGAATCAAGACAATACGTTTAATCAGCCGGGCGAACAGGTTGCCGCAACGTCAAATGTGCCAGGCGCGGCTACCTGGACTGTACTTACTTTTGTGATTCCTCCTCTTCAAGCTCCCGGTACATACAGAATGAGAGTGCGATGTGCCTTTGCAACACCGGGCACAAATATTACCCCATGCGGTACTTTTGGATACGGTGAAACAGAAGACTATACACTTTTTGTTGGTCCAATACCCCCTAGTTCGGGCGTGCCAACCGGGACGGCACTTGTAAATAGTCCCGTATGCGTTGGTCAGGCTTTAAACTTCTCACTAGCAACCACCTATTCTACCCCCTTAAGTTATTCGTGGACCGGACCCGGTAGTTTTAGCAGTACTTTACAAAATCCCACTATAATTACTTCAAGTCTTTCCAACATCGGTACGTATTCAGTACTTGTCTCCAATAGTATTTGTCCCATTGTTAGAACCGTTTCCGTATTGGTGGTGTCTTATCCTGTGTTCTCAATTACTCCGGCATCCTATACCATTTGTCAGGGTGGTAGTCTTACAGCTATTGCGAGTATGATAACGAATCCCACACAATATTCCTATTTATGGACTGGGCCCGGAACTATTTGGAACCCGGGAGCTCAATCCACACTTATTCAACCGCCATTGCAAGCTGCCAACGTGCAATTTGGTGCCGTCAACTACAGTGTCGTTGTTACCCCCACTGTCCATTCCTGTCCAAGCAGCACCTTTATTACAGTAACGATCAACAACCCTGTCACCCCACAGTTGATGATGCCGTCGCCTCTTTGTAATATCACTAACGGTTTGCAACTAAGCGCGGTTCCGGGAGGAGGGACCTGGAGTGCTAATCCGGCCGTTACAACCAGTGGGTTTTTTAGTCCAAACCTGGCTGCCATTGGCACCAACACGGTGAGTTATGCCGTTAGTATTGGTACATGTATTGCAAATAATACAGCCACGCTTTTAGTTTCGCAGTTTCACAGTGCAAATCTTGGGTCGGTGCTTGGTCAAATTTGTGTTCAGGATGCCCCTATCAGATTAATGAATTTGCCTCAGGATACCCTGACCGGTTCTTGGTTTGGTCCCAATGTTTCTGCTAATTTATTTACACCCGCAGGGTTAGCCACCGGTATTTATAATCTTACGTACAGTACCGTTTCGTCTAATCTTTCGTACAGCACTATTTCTCAGCCAAATCCTAATACTTGTCCTTCCTCTACTATACTTGCCGTGTCGGTATTCAATCCTCCTATTCCGTTGATCACTTCTATTGCTCCCGTATGCAACAATGCGGCAACCGTTGCCCTTACTGCAAACCCAATTGGAGGTGTTTGGATCGGCAACGCGGGCATTTCTCCTTCAGGAATTCAGACTCCCGCGCTCAATTTGATTGGCACCAACACGTTAACCTACACTGCCGGTCAAGGAACCTGCGTGGCATCTTCCTCACAAACATTTCATGTTTCTCGTTTCAACACGGCCGCTTTAACAGCCACTGTGCCCCACTTGTGTGTGAGCAGCAGCCCGGTGAACCTTATGAGCATTGTTCAAAATACCAACGGTTCATGGAGCGGACTGGGAGTAAATAGCACAAACGTGTTTAATCCGGGTGGTTTGCCCACTAATACGTATGTTCTTTCTTACAATACGCTTTCAAGTCCCGTAGCAACACTTTGCCCTGATACAAGAACGGTGGGCGCATACGTTTTAAACCCTCCTACAGCCAGTGTTTCACTTGCAGGTCCCTACTGCAGCAACAAACCTGCTGTGCAAATGACAGTGAGTCCATCTACGGGTAGCTGGGTACCCACTCCTTACCTTAACAGTAACGGAATTTTTACGCCATCACTTAGCGCCATTGGAAACAATGTCATTCAGTACATCATAGGTACGAGTACTTGCAATGCTAAACAAACCATTTATGTAAGTGTAGAGGCTTTTGTGCCTGCAACAATTGTTAGCCAGGTGGGCGATCTTTGTAATAACAGTCCCGCTGTGAATCTTGGGCCGCTTACGGCAAATAATATGGGTACGTGGAGCGGGCCAGGTCTTACAGGCAGCAGTTTTAATCCTGCAGTTACCAATGCCGGTGTGTTTCATGTGTTTTACAAAACAGCTTCTTCTCCAAGTGGGCTATGTCCCGATGCGGACACATTAGCTATCAGAGTGTTTTCATTGGCAGTTCCAATTATAAGTCAGGTGGGACCATTCTGTAACACTACTGCTCCCTTTGAATTGCAAGTGAGTCCCGTAGGCGGTCTTTTTGGGGGAACCAATAATGGTGCGGTGAGTCCTTCGGGTTTATTTCAACCTGCGTTGGGCATTACTGGCAATAATTTGGTGAGTTACAGTATTTCATCAGGACCCTGTATCGCCTACGCGCAATCAATGATCGCCATTGAAAAATTTGTTTCAGCCGATTTCGAAAAACAAGTTGATCCTGCTTATTGCAAAAACCATGTAGCATTTGACCTTAACAGTTTAGTAAAAAATCCGGGTGGCTTTTGGAGCGGCCCCGGTGTTACTGGCAGTATGTTTAATCCGGCAAAAGCCAATATCGGAGATAATAATGTAATTGTGTACCAAACTCATTCCAGCCCAACGGCCTTGCTCTGTCCTGATTCGAGCGCCGTACGAATTCGTGTAAAAGATTTTCCGAAAGTTACTGCCAGTAGTAATGTGACTTCCGGCTGTAGTCCACTTATGGTGCTTTTAAATAGCCCAAGTTATGATAACGGCGTGGGCACTTGGAATATTGACGATGGCTCTGCTCCTGAATCTGGGTTTTATGTTAGTCACGTTTTCACAACGCCTGGCACCTATCAAGTAGTCTACAATTACACCGATGGCCAAGCCTATGGTTGCTCCACTCAGGTGGTGCTGCCACAACTTATTGAGGTGTGGCCTTCACCCAAAGCTGATTTCGTAGTGGACCCGGAGGAAATAACTATCTCCGACCCCAGTGCAACACTCACCAATCTCACAAAAATAATAGGTGATAACACCTACCAATGGACCATTACCGGCATGAAGCCCAGGTATGAAGTACATCCAAAAGTTAGCTTTCCACAAATTGGAACTTACAAAGTAACTCTTACTGCCACTAATTACAAAGGTTGTAAAAATGAACTCAGTAAGTATCTTGAAGTGAAGAACGATTTTAATGTGTTTATTCCTAATTCCTTTTCACCCAATCACGACGGCTTAAATGATATTTTTTTACCGGTATTCTCACCCTTTGGACTCGACCCAAAAAGTTACCAATTGGAAATATATGACCGTTGGGGACATATTGTGTACGGAAGCACGGATTGCACCAAAGGATGGGACGGCACATATCAAAACAAAGGCGATACAGACCTGAAAGAAGAAAGTTATGTGTACAAACTAAGCTTCAGGGATCTGGAAAGCAGAGTGTATTACAAAACCGGTAGCATTACGTTAGTACGCTAGGAAAATTTCTTTTCACTCAATTTTCTTTTGTCGACATGGCTGGGTCGCTATTCATCAAATCAGGCACTGTCTCATAACATCTTTTCGGGTTAATGTATTAAATATAAAACTTTTGATGCCTTGCAAAAAATGGGAAGTACGCTGACCAGATTAATTACCGAGTATATGTTTTATTCCTTCGCGTTTTGACCTGAAAAAGAATTTAAAAAAAGGGTTCACCTGTTTACATTACCTATCATCGCGGTTTTGTCCCTTTTTCCAATTATCATGTTCGGGAAATTTGAGATCGGCCCAAAATTTATACCCCTCTTCAACCGTAAACTGGTATTTTCTAAACACATCCCAATATGCCTGTTTGGTCATGGCCCAGCCATGAATCTTTCGTAACTCTTGATATTGGTAGGTTTGCCCTATGTTTAGAAAAATACATGAAAACACAAAGAGCAGAGTAACTCCACTCACGAAATTTTTTAGTCTCATCCTCATTTTGGAATACAAAGCAAACTCAAAAAAATAGGCAATTGGCACACTCAAAAAAGCGATGTGCTGACAGAATGCCCGCGCCCCGAAACACCCCCCATAATTCCAGTCCCACCAGCAGCTGTATACATACACCATCAGAAAGGTAATACCAAACATGACCCATTTTGAAATTGGAAACTCGCGTTTTACAAAGAAAAAACCAAAAAAAGCCAGTATTATTAAAGGAGTATAGGTGATCCAGCCTTTCCGGTAGCTCACCAAAATGTTTAGGATCTGCGGATCGGTCCAGAAGAACTTTTCATCCTGATAAGAAAAATAAAAATACGAACCTGTGTAAGCTTTCCAGAAAAATAATTGTGGAATCCAAATTGCAATACCAAAACTTAACATCATCAAAAGATGTTTATAGTGACTTAACAAAAACCCCGCTTTGGAACTGAAATCAGACCAATTTTTTACACCCCAGAAAAGGAAAAATAATAAAATAAATAGTTCTGTTGGCCGAATAAGAGTAATGAGAGCCCCGGTGAAAGCAATCACCAGCGTATATCTATATTTTTGCGCGTCGTGCCATAATTTAGTGTAATAGAGAAATATGGCAAATAACGTAAATAGATAGGCATGCGGCATTTCGCTCTGAACAAAGGTGTACATGAAAAGCATGGTGCCGAAGAGAATTGAAGTTAACGTAAAGGCCGTAACTCGCTCACTGAAATAAAAAAGTAGAAATTTTCTCAAAAATAATAGGCCAAGCATCACATAAAAGATGGTGCCCCATCTCACTGCTGTTGAAAAAGGTTCTGAGAAACCATCCAAGGCATCCTTCTGATTAATAGCCAACTTATACCCGATGGCAAAAAACGGAGCATGAAGTATCGACAAGCCGTAGGTGTACTTTGGAAAGAATTCACCTTTTGGACTTTTAGACAGAAAATACCCACTGGTTCCGTTCCATAAAAATGAGCGTTCATTACAAAAGGTGGCAGGCAGGTAACTGTAATATCCAAACATGTCCCACACAAAATTAGATTCCTGCTTTTTTGCATTGTATGGTCTCCAAAAATCAGCAAACCAAAATGCAAAGAGAAAAGCGAACAAGATTACAAACAAACTCGGCTTCTTTAACACATCAACATTAATAAAGTAATTCATGGCTTTCATTTCCGTTGCAGGTTAACCTCTCTGTATAAAAAGAGAAAATTACTTAATGCACCCGAAATAAGAAATTCAGTACCCCTTTAGTTTAGGGTAATTATTAACAACATTTGCTATTAATTCCTATTTTTATGAATTACAATATGGATGTGCTGAGAACGGTCTTCAATAAGAAATGGAAAATTAACGTAACATTGTTTTTATGCAGTTTTGCCATCTACTTTTGGCATTTTCATTCTGTTTTTTTGAATATAAATTTGTTGCTTTCAAGTATTACTCTCGATAGCATTAAGAACTACTACACCTTTATCTATCACATTAAAAACGATCCGCAACTGTTCCATTTTTCGGGCATGAATTACCCAGAAGGTGAGCATATCGTATACACCGATGCGCAACCGCTGATTGCCTGTGTACTCAAATTGATCCCCTTCGCGCACAATTATCTTATCGGGATCCTCCACGGCCTGATTTTCATGTCTTTTATCATTAGTCCACTCATTCTCAATAAAATTTTGGTCCAACTTCAGGTGGATCGGTTTTCAGCTTTCTTTTTCTCACTCGGAATTGCCTTGCTTTCACCTCAGTTCCTTAAAATAAATGCCGGACATCTTGCTTTGGCATATGGTTGCCTTATCCCATACTCTATCCTCATTTTGTTGAAAGTTCTCGACAAAAGAGATAAGTTATCGTTGCTTCATGTTTTTGTATTCAACACCCTAGTTTTTCTTATTCATCCCTATATGGGTTTCAGTCTCTCTTTGTTTACATTTTTGGCCCTCTTCTTTTACGATCTTTCTCGCCCGGTGTCACGCTCGAGCGTGAAGAGTCATGTGCAGTCCCTTACAATTGGCATACTTCCTATTGTCTTATTTAAACTATTTATGGCGGTTACAGATCACCATCTCAACCGCACCCAAGAACCTTATGGCAAGGAGGCAATGATTGAGAACCTTGATAGTGTGCTGGCCCCCGTTTTTGGTCCGTTTAAAAATTTCATGAGCGGTTTATTTCCTCATCCTTCACAACATTTTGAAGGACATACTTATTTGGGGTTTTTCACCATTTTGTTAAGCCTCGCATTTCTTCTGCTGTTGCCACTCCTTGTTAAAAGAAAAACTTTTCAAAAAGAAATTACTGCTGTTTTTCTTTCATCACTGGTGATTTTGTTTATTTCATTTGGGATTCACATCAAACTAATGAATGCGTTTCATGTGCAACTGTCCACCGTAAATCAGTTCAGAGCGGTGTGCCGGTTTGCATGGATCTTTTATTACTGTTTGCCTCTATTTGTAATCGTAAGCATTTACCATAGTGCCAAAACATCTCTCAACACTTCTTCTTTTAGAATCATCAGCGCGTCAATTGCTCTGTTGTTTTTTTCAACGCAGTTGCTGGAGGCGCATTTTATGTTTAAATTAAATGAAAGCGCTTACTGGAAATTCAGAAATTTTTTTAATGAAACGAATTTGAATGAGGAAGAACAACTGGTACTTCAATCCATTGAACAGAAGAAACCTCAGGCCATTATTCCACTTCCAATTTTTCATGGAGGCAGTGAACTCTATGAGCGTAATGGTTCCAGCAATTCCATGATCCCCACCATGCTGTATTCTTATCATGCGGGCCTTCCTATTCTCAGCATGATGTCTTCACGTACTTCCATGACAGAAACCGAAGACCTCATCCAGATCCTGAATTCGTATAAACGAAATAAACCTATGGAGGGAAAATTTACAGAGAATGACCTTTTGATCCTGAAAACCAAAGATGCCCTACTCCCCGACGAAGAGCGACTACTTCCATACGTAAAATTCTTCAAACAAAACGACACACTTGCCATGGGATATCTGAGCAGAGCAGATCTTTTCAGGAAAAAGCTGGGCGATAAGATGTGTCGCATTGCGGAAGAACGTGTATTAATTTCTGATTCGCTCAATCTCATCTATCTCCCGTTCGAGAACCGAAAACCATTTCTATCGGCCAATGTGCATGATTTTGAAAAGATCTTTGTACTGGACTCCAATATGATTACACCTGGAAATTACGTTCTTAGTTTTCGCTTCTACTATTCCGAACGAAAGTACCAGTCACTTTCCACGGGATTAATCGTGACTGAAGGAGACAAGTTAGAGTATAAATGGCGTGACCTAATTTCGGTTCGCAATTTGAGCGGTTTTTATGCAGGCTATGGTATGTTTGAACATTCCGTCTATATCGGCTCCGGCAAGCGCTACGAATTTGTGTTAAATGGCAGCGAGGGACCGGACTACCATATTTCACATTTTATGTTGCGGCCTAAAGATCTTACGGTACTAGCCGTCTCATCCAAAAATGACACAACTCTTAATAATTTTCAACCCTAAATAATGATGAGGTGGTTTGATAAATTTGCGGACAAAGATTGGAAAGTTTACCTATTTCTAATTTTCTCCGGCTTAGCCATCTATTTTGGATATTACCACTCCGTTCTTCTAAATGCCAATAGCGTCTTATCGGGAATTACGGGCGATGCGCTGAAGAATTATTATACATATGCCTTTCACATTACCAACGATTCAGAACTTCTTCACTTTTCGGGAATGAATTTTCCGTATGGCGAGCATGTGGTATACACCGACTGCCAGCCCTTGCTCACATTCCTACTCCGATTATTTCCGTTTACACATCAGCACCTCATCGGCATTTTGCACTGGCTTCTTTTTGCCTCATTCATCGTTACACCACTTATCTTTTACCGGATCTTTCAAAGGTTAAACATCGATAAGCTCTCGTCGTTTTTCATTTCACTTGGTATCACCCTGCTTTCGCCACAATTCGGAAAGATCTTTGGGGGGCATCACGGATTAGCTTATGGCTGTTTTATTCCACTTTCCATTCTCTTCATTTTAGAATACCAGCAAAAGAAACAACCTGCGATTCTTATTAAGATCTGCCTGTATAACTTTCTCCTTTTTTTTATTCATCCCTATTTGGGTTTTAGTAGTTCGGTGTTTACTTTTCTATCGCTTTCTTTCTTTTTTCTATTTGATTTTAGGAGAGAAAAAATCCTAATGAATGGTGGCAGCATTCTGATAAGCGGAGTTCTACCAATTATTCTGTTTAAATTATTTATGGTAGTTACCGACCAACACCTAAACCGAACCGGGGAACCCCAGGGATTGAATGTGCTGGTTGAAAATATTGACAGCATACTGGCACCTGACTTTGGGCCTTTTCAGAATTTTTTAGAAACGATCTTCCAAAAAAAGATCCAACATCTGGAGGGTCATTCGTACTTGGGTGTATTTGTAATTTTTCTTGCTCTCGGTTTCTTTGGCACCCTGCCTTTTCTGTTCAAAAAATACTTTTTTCGAAAAGAACTTCTTGCTTTGCTGAGCGCTTCAATGATATTACTCTTCATTTCATTTGGGTTACATTACCGTTTATTTGACGTACTGCACCTGAAAATTTCAGCGCTTGACCAATTTCGGGCTGTATGTCGTTTTGCCTGGACATTTTACTATGTTCTGCCTATTTTTCTTTTTAGTGTGATCTATCATTCGTTAGAACCGTATTTTGAAAACAGATCACTTCTGCGAACTTTCAAATTACTTTCCCTACTATTTTTTCTTCTAAATTTTGTTGAAGCCAATTATTATTACACCAAGGACCAAAACAACTTCTGGAAGTTCAGAAATGTGTTTAACGAAGCCTGTCTTAATTCTGAAGAAAAGAAGATCATTCGTCAACTTAAAACAGATGTGCCTCAGGCGATACTGCCCCTTCCCTTGTTTCATATTGGCAGTGAAACATATGCCCGACTTGGTGGCGACAACTCCATGATTCCCGCCATGATCTATTCATATCATGCCAATGTGCCCATCATGGGCGTTTCGATGTCGCGCACCTCCATTACTGAAACTGAAAACGAAATTCAATTACTGAACTCCTATAAGCGCATAAAATCGGCCGCTGCCCTCCTAAAAGATCTTCCCTTTTTTGTGATCAAAACCGAGGACGCACTTCTTCCCGATGAAGATCGTCTACTTTCAAAATTTAAATATTTATGGCGAAATGATTCGCTGCAAATGGGTTATATTTCTAAAGCCCAACTATTGTTGAGAAAATCGGGAAAATATGACCTGACTCTGAACGCTGCACTCATTCATTCACTAGACACAAGTGGAGTAATTTTTATCCCAACAGACAACAAAAAACCATTTACAAATACAATTTCAAGAGATTACGAGACCATTTATATACTCGATTCCAACAAAGTTAGATCGGGGTCTTACATTGTAAGCTTTCATAATTATTACGCAAATTTTGGAAGAAGAAAAGAATTTCCCACGCTCATTATCACCCGGGGGAAAGGCAAAGATTATAAATGGCAATACTACCAGTCGACCCGATTGTTAAGTGGTTTTTATTCTCACTATGATGTATTTGAGTACCCCATCGATCTTGAAGGCGATTGTCGCTATGAGTTTGTCTTAAAAGCAGATTCGGATATGCCCTATCACATTTCTGATTTTATGCTTCGACCCGCTGACATTGCTGTGATGGGTGTAAACGGCAATGATACGATCATTAACAACTTTTCAAAGTAGGAAACACAAACAATTTTCGTAGATTTTTTTGCATGCATTTCTTGTTCTATTTCGGGCCTATTTTTTAAGCAAGAGTATAGACAAAAGGTTCATGGTTTCCTGAATGAGAATCTTTAGCTTCATTTTGCTGAATACCACATTGTCTTTCAGCTGAACCGGGATGGCTTGAATTTTTAAGGTTTTATTTCTACAAACCGAATAAATAAATTCGAAATCAAACAGATAGCGATCAGTTTTTGTGGCCAGAAAGTGTGCCTTTCCCTTTTCGTTAAACCCTTTTAATCCGCATTGCGTATCAGTGATCGGCATTTTGAGAACAGACTTAATAAAAAATCGAAAAGCCTTTGAAAGCAGTTTTCTGAACCCCGACATTTTATTGTCATAATATTCCTGTTCACGAAATCCGGCAACCACATCGGAGTGCTCGTGCACAAGTTTATGTATTAGTGCGAGGCTGCTCTCATCGGTAAACGGAAAATCGATATCGGTATAAATTGCGTAGTCACTTCTGGATTCGGCCACACCACGTCGAAGAGCAAAACCTTTGCCTCTGTTTTCTTCATAAGAAACAAGCTGATGGGGAATATTTTCTCTCTTCAGAACATCTACCTGAGGTGAAATTCGCTCTATCGCCGTGCCATCATTTACAATAATATAGTTAATTTGATAGTTTGCCTTTGCAACCGCATGAAACTTCATGAGCTCAAGGTGCCAGCGCTCATTAGGATTATAGCATGGTAAGACTATGTCGACAGAAACCGGCACGCCTATTTAAAGATATTCCTCAGGTTTGTTTTCAGAACGAACTATATCAAATAATCATCTCAGGGATCTCGCTCTCAATAATGAGTTTGCCGACCGTAGCATTTTTTATTTGCTCCACGCTGACGCCCGGAGCACGCTCTAGCAATTTGAATCCCCCACCGGGAATAATATCGTACACCCCTAATTCAGTAACCACTTTTTTTACGCAGCCTACTCCCGTAAGCGGTAATTCGCACTTAGCTAATAATTTCGACTGGCCTGCTTTATTCACTTGTTGCATGGCCACAATGATGTTTTTTGCACTGGCCACCAGGTCCATAGCGCCACCCATCCCTTTCACCATCTTGCCCGGAATTTTCCAATTGGCTATGTCACCGTTCTCGCTCACTTCCATCGCCCCTAAAATAGTGAGATCTACCTTTTGTGAACGAATCATACCAAAACTCATGGCGCTGTCGAAGATGCTTGATCCCTTTAACAAAGTAACTGTCTGTTTCCCCGCATTAATAAGATCCGGATCTTCCTCGCCTTCGAGAGGAAATGGACCCATGCCAAGGATGCCATTTTCTGACTGAAGTTCCACATTATATCCATCAGGAATAAAATTAGCAACCAATGTTGGGATTCCAATGCCCAGGTTCACAAACATTCCGTCTCTTACTTCGCGTGCAATGCGTTTTGCAATTCCATTTTTATCTAACATGTTAATAGGCCTTCTTGTATTTGTTATTAAATTGTTTTTTTAGCGTGTCTGAAATATTTTTTGCTATTGTCATTCTGCCTTTGCAGGCGTAATGTTCTGTGGTCCACTCCAGATCTATAAATTCTCGTCCGGGCACCACCTCCAGGTTATCGATCACTTTGCAATTTCCCTTTTGGTATCTTTTCACCAAAAAATCTCTGTTTTGTTTCATTAAAAATACTAAATCCTTGCCTACAAGGCTATCAGCATACTGTACGTTTTCAGCCAATAAATTTAAGTATAAATTCACTTGAAATTTGGAACACCAATCATAAATTGCATCAAAATCGGCTATTCTGGGGTTATTTTGGCGAATGTTAAACCCATACCCCTTAATGAAATGGCAAGCTAATACGATCTTATCCATATCCCACGAACCATCGGGTTTAAGGTAGCCCCCTGCTGCCATATGGCTATCCCACTCCGACACCGTTTTAAAGGGAAAAGGATAAGGAAATACCAGAGGAACCGTGCGATAATCGCGGAGCATATCTTCTTCACGTTGTTTATCAGTTTTATTATCAAAGGCCTGCAGTGATAAAAAGAAACGGTTCACAATATTTGGAAAAGGTTGCGTAAACACCATGGCTTCTTGTAATTGTGTTTCAAGATTGGAATGGATCCATCCGGCATTAAATGAACGTAAATTCAGAGTAATAATAATAGCATGCGGCAATTTCTTTTTTGTATCAATAACTTTTAACCATTGGCGGTAAACTCCACCATGCGTAGCGAATTTATTAATGTTAGTGATCCTTAAAGAAGGGTAAAACCAATTGGTGAATTCTGAGATCCGGTTCTTAAGAGAATCCGTCTCGCGATAAGTGGTGTTTGAAGATTCGCCAAAATAATAAATATCGGCACTGTCCTGAGAATTCCAGATCTCAACCACCTCCTTGCTCTTTTCTTCAAGATCTTTAGGGTACAACGTATGCGTATACACAACATCGAGGCTCAAGATGATTAAGCCCACCCACAAAAATCGTATCAATACCTTTTTTAACATTAGAACTGAAAATAAATAAAAGCGAATTTTTGAGTGCCCGAAAGAACAAATAAACCAAAGATCAGAACGGCATACACGGCCCATCTGTAGGGTGTTTTAAGAAAACCGAGACGCACGTCGATGCGCGAATTGTAAACGTACACGTCGGTGACGATCAACGCTAAAGAAAACACCAGCGCCGGTATATAATTCACGCCCTTACCAGCCAAATGATAGTTGAAGAGTAGAGCCTTAATCATATCCTTGGCGTTGGCAAAATTTTCGGCCCTGAAAAAGATCCAAATCAGCGAGGTGATCACAAACGTTTTTACCGTAAGCAAAACATTCCAAAAGCTCAACGATTCCGTTTTTTCAATTTTAACTATCATATTGAAATAACGCTCAGCCAACGAAACCAATCCGTGCAAAGCGCCCCACACTACAAAGGTCCAATTGGCCCCATGCCATAAGCCGCTTACCATAAACACAATCATAATATTAAGACTCCATCTCGGAAGTTTTACTCTGTTTCCCCCAAGGGTAATGTATAAATAATCTCTGAACCAGGTGCTAAGTGAGATGTGCCAGCGCGACCAAAATTCGGAAATGCTTCTGGACAAATAAGGTGTTTTAAAGTTGTCCATAATCTTTATGCCAAGGAGACGCGCACAGCCCAATGCAATAGTAGAATAACCATAAAAATCGGCGTAGATCTGAAATGAAAACAAAAATACCGCCACCCATACCTCCAAAGCACTATATGTCCAAGGCTGTTTATACACCTCATTCACATAAGGTGCAATGTTATCAGCAATGGTCATCTTTACAAATAAACCAAATAAAACTAAACGAAAACCGTCGGAAAAGTTTTTGTACACCGGATGATGTTCCACCTTCAATTCAGTACCCAAATTCTCATAACGTTCAATAGGGCCTGCTACCATTTGAGGAAAGAACAGCACATAGTTGGCAAAATATCCCAAATGTTTCTCTGCCTGTTGTTTCCCCCGGTACACCTCAATCGTATAACTCATCGACTGGAAGGTGTGAAAGGATAGTCCGATGGGCAAAATAATGCTCAAATTCACCGGGTGAAACTCAGTCCCAAAAAGAGAAAGCAAGTCGGCTACATTTACGTTCAAAAAATTAAAATATTTAAAGAAAGCAAGCAATAAGATGTTTGAAGACAAACTTAGCCAAAGAAATAGTTTTCGCCTTGTACCACTTGCCTTTTCAATGGCCAAGCCCGACACATAATCGATGGCAATGATAAGAAATAATATAAGGATGTACTTAGGCACAAAGGCCATATAAAAATAACAACTCGCCAAAAAAATAAAAATCCATCGGAACCTCTGTGGCAAGAGGTAATAGAGCCCAATCACGAGTGGCAAAAAAATAAGGAAATGGAGTGAATTAAACAGCATTTAATAAAAACTCGGTTTGACTTTAAACACTTCCACTCCATTACTGGTAAAAAATGTTTCGAGATAGGGAGAGAATTTTTTGAAGGAAATCTGTGCCTTTAAAGTAGTATCGCTTAACACAAAGTACTTTATTTTTTTATGTCTATAACTAAAAATAATTGTTGTATCCATTGAAAAATAATCGCGTGGAATGGTTCGCCCCTTTTGATCCATAAAGTACAATGAAATATCGAAACTTTGATCGGGAACACTCAGTACAAAATCTTCGCGCTGAATACCATGTTCTCTCAGTGCGGGCGTAAGACCCTCTACCTTTTTGATTGCATTTCCATAATCCCAAAATAAATACTGAGAGAGATTACGTTCCTCCTCCGTATTGAAAGGAAACCAATACACCATTTTATCATCTTTAATCATTCGCAAACGATACATGGCAGCGGCATGAAAAGAATTAAACAATATAAGCGATATCAAAAAAAGCCACACAAAAGAACGATGAGAAATCAGGAAATTGGTTTTGGTAATAATAGAGGCAAATGACATAAAAGTGATTACCGGAAAAATCATGAGGTTATTCAGGTAATAGTCGTGAACCCCAAAAACCTGAAAAAAGAACAAAATATAAAAAACAAAATAGATAGCTGTAAATACAAATGCGTATCTATAAAACACATTCAGTTGCCTAAACCGACCGGCGACGTACATCACAACACACAAAAACAAAAACAACATAGGTTTATTCAGAAAGACCGGAAAGAGATTATTGAACAGGTTTTTGAGATTATAAATAATCTGTGCCTCATCCATTTCCCAAATTGGCAACACCGTAAGAAGGAAAATATTATTGGAATTGTTAAGATTATATGCCAATGCGAAGCGGTACCAAGACACAATGACTGTTACCGAAAGAACAATTGTAAAAGCAGGCCACATCTTTTTAGTAAATAAACGCTCTGTTTTAAAGATCCGGTTCAAATTTAGCAGGTCGATGACGCTAAAAAAGAATAACAGCGAAAGCCCCATTAAAGCACTGGCTTTCATGAGCACTGCGAGCGTGCCGCAAAAAATAGCCCAGTAAAAAAATGAGATCTTTTTATTAAAATAAAAGGTGAGAAAAAAACAAAAACTCATAATCCCAAACGACAAGGCGGGAACATCTGCAATAAAATTAAAGCTGTAAAAAGTAAGAAGCGGTGAGGTGAGTAAGATACTCACCGTAAAAAAAGCTATGAATCTCGACTTGTAGAATCTCAACATCGTGCCAAATAAAATGAAAATAGCGGTGAGATAGATCAGATACTCAAGCAAGCGGTAAATGAATTCATGTTCACCAAACACCTTCCACAATGCCGCAACGGTATAATTTAAAATGGGAAATTCACTTACAGCTTTACCATCAACGGGTCCCTGGTAGTGGATTTTAGGTTGAAAAAAGTGCATTCCTTCTTCGTAGTAATTTTTAGTGATCGAAAGGCAATCCGTTTGCCGCCATTGGTGCATACTGCTAGGGCGGTAAAAAAGTGTTTTACTGTAATAATTCAGTAAAAATAATGCGATCACATACAGGAACAAGTAAAAGCGGGCATTTCTGAAAACTGTGAGTATATTAAATCCGGGTTGCATAATTTATCCTAAACTTACCTAATTATTCTCATTTTCGAGACCTAAACCTTCAAATTAATTTGCTCTTCTAAATAAATAAACATCGCCGGTTACAGCCAGCAACCGCCATGACTTGCTCTTTAATAGGTTGTTGAACTCGCTGTTAAATTGTTGTTGCGTGGCGGGATATGTATGCGCCATTTTATTCACACACACATACTCACATTCCTTTGTGTATGGATAATAAAATATCTTTTTTCTTTCCGACAGGTGGGGAATTAGGTCGCTGCTGGCACACAAGGGGGTTTGTGCCGGAATAAGTTTCAAAAGTTTATGGATAGAGGAAACATTTTGCTCCGACTTATAGAAATTTGAAGAAAAGAAATTTATCTTACGGTTTCCCAAGCCGCCATTTAGGGACTCCTTCAGGCAAACCGCCGTAAGTAAAAGAGAAATTACACAAATCGTTATAGCAGTACCATACCGCAGCCGTTCGTTCTTAAACTCGGCAAGAATTGAAAAAATAAATAGCGGCAACAAACACACAAATTCAATGCTATAATAGTTTTCGTAGCCCCATCGCTGGGGACTATCATTAAACATCTTTTTAGCCACGAATGGAATTAAACACAAAAAATAGAGTGGACGTTTAAACAGGAGAAAACCACCACAAACCCCGTACAAAACATAAAAAGACGTTTTCACCCAATCAAAAGCAGCATCATTAAGGTGATTCACGAACAGGTATTGCGTGGCCTTGAGAGGATGTGTGAGCACAAAGGTAAGTGCCTTAAGCGGATTTTCTCCAAGAATGCCATAATCAAAGAGGTTAAATTTTTTATTCTGATCTTCAAAAAATGGAATCAGAACGGTAAACACAACCACAAAATAGAGAATAGACAACAGGGCAAAAATACCAGCCCATCTAAATCTTTCTCTATCTTTTCGGTAAACGATCATCAGAAACAAACTTATAAAAATCAGGCAAAGAGGCATGTCTTCGCGGTTGAGGCACAAGAAAGCAAAACACAGCATACTGGCCTTCAATTTTCCCGCCTCAAAAAAATAAAAAAATCCCGGAAGAACACTTGCCCCAAGGATTGCCAAATTGCAATCTCCTTGATAAGAAGAATACCTGCCATAAAGCACATAATAATAAACAACAGATAGCAAAGCAAGGTATTGGCTGTTTGACTTCAGCTCAACTAATTTAAATGTTGCCCAAGCCCCGAAAACGATAAACCCCCACTGAATAATAAGCAGAGAATAGGAATGCGTCATCCCATTCATTACCCAAAACAAAGGTGACAATAGCGGGAGAGTAAACGAAATGTGATCCTGTAGAAAATGAACATCCCAAGGCACAATGACTCTTGAGATGAGATTCGGACTGAGCCTCAAATGAGCAAAATCGTAAAAAGCAAAATTATAAGCACCATAATCCCAGGTATACGTTCTAAAAAAATAGTGATTTAAGATGACAATCATCAAATTCAGTGCCGCAAAAAAAACAAAACAAAGCCAAATAATGGGCCCGGAACTTTGTGTGTATTTTAAAAAACCTTGATTCAATTAGGAACGACATTCCTCCCCGAATGACTATTAGTTGAAAAAACTTTGTTGATTGAATGTTTCATAGTTGCTACAGGATCTTTCCTCCTTCTTCTTCCTAGTTACGAGGGATCAGGCCTACGAGCAAATATAAAAATTTTATCCTTTTTGTAGGGAAAATACCTTTGAAACTCATATTCCTTCAGAGGTTTAAATTTGGGTTCCGGTGAAAATTGAATGAGGTAGTCGTAGCGGTCCAACTCCAGGAAAAGATACCAAAAAGCATACTTCCCTTCATTCCAGCAGTTCACTTCGAAGCCTCCGTTTATTTTCTCGGGATCGATCTTTCGGTCATTTTTTAAATAATAATACGCTTGCCACCGGATCTTGTTGATTGTGAAGTAATCTTTGGTACCGGCCACCGAAACGTACATCATGATTAACACAAGAGGAAGTGTTGCTCTCAACTTGAAGGAAGTAATTTTACTCAGGTAACTTAACAAAATAATGCCCACCGTTATGAGGGGTAGATGATAACGGTCGAAATAACTGCCCGGAATGAGTATCATAACAGAATAACTCATCATAAAGAGTAAAAAAAACAACTTTGAAGGATCTCCTTCAAACAGTCGCAACTTAAGTTGCCGCCACTTGATAATTCCCAACACGATGATAAATGAATTAATGAAGACGAGAGCTAGCTTCACCCAATGCATACGGTCTTCAAACACTTGTGATGAAGCATGTTCAATTACATTGGAAGTGGTGGAACACAAATACTCGTAAAAAGTACGGGTACCTACTCCAATATTCACAAACACATTTCCCTGAGGAAAGGGCTCCTTATAAAACACCAGCAATGTAAACCCCAGCACCAAGGCCGTCACCAAGAGCTTCACGTTTAACGAAGCCCCCCTACCCACGGAAAATAAATAAACAACTGAAAAAGGCAGCGTAAAGGCAAGAAAATGAAGCAAAATGGTGGAATGCCTCCATCTGAGGTTTACTAACAGAGTATCCCAAAATCCGCGATCAAAGGGATTTATTTCCCCCGAAAATTTATACGCCGACGATACAGGCAATAAATGATGAAGGTAATTTTCATAAGTGCGAAGAACCAAAAAATTGAGGGCGGTGAATAAAATGCCAAGCACCAAATAAAACGTTCTTCCTTTTCTAAGTCCCAGACAGGCAAAGAGGAAGGAAATAGGTAAAATTACGCCGAGTTGCCGTGTAAGGACCAGCAAAATTGAGAATACAAATACCAAACTAAAAGAAACCACATTGTTCTTCCTAAAAAAGGAATGCGCAAAATAGCAGCAAACTAACAAGAGCGTATTGAACGTAATATCCGTCATGTAGGTGTTGCTCAGGTTAAAATAAATGGGGTTGACCATCATCACCAAAGCCGCTAAAAAAGAAATGCCAACCTCCTTTGTAATACCATGCACCAGGTGAAAAAGAACCCATATTCCAATCATCGACATAATGATTGTTGAAAAACGCAACACGAAAAAGGAAAAACCGGCAACTTTTGTAAATAACATTCCCCACAGCAAATGAGTATACAAGGTCATGGCCGGCCAATCGCCGATACTAAACACCCCGTCTTTCATCCAGTTCAAAATTGACTTGGAATAGGACCAGTCATCGTTAAGTGGAAATTCGCCAAGAGGATTTACCATCCACTCGCAGATCAGAAAAATAAAGAAGAGCAAAAACATTGCAGTTTTCTTTTCAAAGTGCTTTTTTATTTTTTCTACTCTACTACCTTTCACACGTATTGGTTCTATTGAAATAACGAATGGTTAGTTTTATAAATTAATTTTATCTGTTTTGATAAATGAACGACGCAATACGTCTATTTTGTTTTCTTGAAGATGATCGCATTTTCCCCTTCATATTCAATTTTCCAGAGCCTATTTTCTTTGAGCTTTTTAACTTCCGCATCATAGTCTTCATTAGAAAGGGGCCATGAATCGCCGTAAATCGTCAAACAAATGTAATCAGCGTCATCCACCTTCGGAAAATAGTATATTTTTTGGCGAAAGGCCAGATGTGGTAGAATCCTTCCAGATGCGCTCACCACAGCATTTTCAGGGACCTTGTTAAGTGCGTGATGCAGATCGGCCAACGCATAATTACGTTCAAAGAACCAGGGCCGGTAAAACTCAAACTTTGTATAGAGCATCGGGTAATTGACAGTCCAAAAACAATACACAGAAGTTGAAACCGTGATAACGAGCGCCAAAATAGAAAGCTTGATTCTGATTTTTTCGGCTTTCAAATCTGAAATGGTCAAAAATACCAATGCAGGAAGAATAGACGCCACTTCAATTCCGTAATATGTTTCGTAGCTCCACCTGATGGGGTCATCGTTAAACATTTTTTTGGCGATCAACGGAATCAGACAAATAATATACGCAGGACGAAGGAGAAGTAAGATTCCTCCGGAGCAGGCAAAAACAAGATAGAATTTAATCTTTATCCAATCGTGTTGAGGATCGCCAAGATGGTTCACAAATAGAATCCTAATAGAATCAAAGGGATGATGAAGCAGGGTTTGCAACGACTCAAAAGGAGTCGTACCCAAAGCTGCGTAATTGAACAAAGCGAATTTTACCGTTTCCGACTCAAGCGAAGGGATGATCCATTTAAAAATAAGAATAAAGAACAGAACTGAAATAACGAGAAACAGTGCCGCCAGGTTTCTAGATTTCTTGCTTCCACGCTTCACGATTACCAACGACAAACAAATAAAGCTGAGCCATAACGAAAAATCCTCTCGGGTAATTAACAGGATCACAAAAACGATAATGAGGGGAAGTAGATTTTTTTTTTCAAAATAATATAAGAATCCCGGAATGAGCGCTGAACCAATGATGGCCAGATTACAGTCGGCCTGATAAGACGAAAACCTACAATACATCAAAAAATAAGTCACCATGGCCAGTGCCGCCATTTTTGGATTGTGACTTTTGTATGCAATGAGTTTATAAGTAGCCCAGCCGCCATAAACAATAGCCAACCACTGCACGATTAATAAGGTGTATGTACCCGTGATGGCGTGGAGCAACCAATAGAAAGGTGAAATTACAGGAAGTAAAAGAGAAAAATGATCTTGTAAAAAAGTGGAATTGCTCCCATCAAAAAGGATGGGAATGGGACTGATGCGAAAATGAGCAAAATCAAAAAATGCAAAATTATAAACGCCGTAATAGTAGGCGAAGGTGCGAAAGTAATAGTGATTAAGGATTACAATTCCCAGATGCAACAAAGCCAGCAGAAGAAAAATTGCCGGAACCAAAGATCTACCATTGAAAACATTTAGGCTCTTCATTTACAATTTACAGTCATAATGCCCAGGGTGAATACCGTCCTACGCTTTTTTTCTTACGGTTCTTTGTTCGATCCGCTTCTCGTATTTCTCACCTTGAAATATTCGGTGAACATAGATTCCCGGAACATGTACAAAATTTGGATCCAATTCTCCTGCAGGAACCAATTCCTCTACTTCTGCCACGGTTATTTTTCCGGCCATCGCCATAAGGGGGTTGAAATTGCGTGCAGTACTCCTAAAAATAAGATTTCCCGCAACATCCCCCTTCCATGCTTTTACCAGCGCGAAATCAGCTTCAAACGCTTTCTCCATTAAATAATCTTTTTCCTCTCCATTGAACGTGAAGCGTCGCACTTCTTTGCCAATAGCCACTTCAGTTCCCACTCCGGCAGGCGTATAAATTACCGGCATCCCATATCCGGCAGCCATGCAGCGCGTGGCCAGCGTTCCCTGAGGCACTAATTCCACTTCTAATTCACCGCTTAACATCTGACGTTCAAACTCTTCGTTTTCGCCCACATAGCTGCTGATCATTTTCTTAACCTGTCTTGTTTGTAATAACAAACCCAAACCAAAATTATCCACTCCGGCATTATTACTGATGCACGTGAGATTCTTGGTTCCCTTTCGCACTAATTCAGCAATGCAATTTTCGGGGATGCCGCATAAGCCAAAGCCGCCCACCATAATGGTCATTCCGTCTTGCACATCTTTCAGCGCATCTGTCACATTTTTTACTACTCTGTTTATCATAATTTACTCTTCTATAAATCCAATATTTTGTGCCCGGTAGCCCGTTTCCCTCCTGTAAGTAAACGGGCTCACTCGTACAAGTTTTAAACTTTTGTCGTAATTCACTATCTTAATTCCCTTCAACTTTTGCCGGTATAAAGTGGTATCGTTAAATCTATTAAGTACTACAAAAGTAAAAATATTATTAAAAAACCATGCATCATTTGAAACATGATCATAAATAGAAATATCATCAAACACCGAACGGATTTTGACCCCCTTTCTCGAAAATAGCGTCACGTATTTAGCCACCCAATAATTTCCCGCACCATACTGAAGGTTTTCCTTTTCCGCCAAATTATCTATTTGTCGTACGAGGTTGGGATAGTACGAAAAATAGCCCTGCAAACCCCTCATGTCTATTTTAACAGTAGCGGCAGCTACTACCAGCAGAACCAATAGATTTACAAACACCTTTCCGGCAAACTTAAACTTTCTGTTTTCTGGGGTGAAGGCAACAAACATTGAAATATTGAGGCCCGCCAAGAAAACCGGAAAAATACTATAGCGCAGGCAGGAATAATCGGAATACTTACCATTTATGATGGGTGAAAAGATCACACAAAAGCTAAAAATCAAACTAAATCCGCTAGAAAAAAAGATCATTTGCTGTTCCTTGCGATAAGAACGATAAACTATATAACAAGTAAAAGGAAGGGAAATAAAAAACAAATAGAACATGAGGGCTTTAAATCCCAACGAACTTAGTGTTAATCCCATTTGTTTCATAAAAACATGGTAGGACTCAGTGATTGACGCTGCGTCTAAAAATTTATTCGGCTTAAATACCACATAGGTATTATTATCAATTTTGTTAAAGTAAAAAAGCCCAAAAAACACGGCACTCACTACAACGGTAATTAGGAGGCCTACCGGCTTAACCGTCTTTCTTCGCAAAATAAGCATCAAACTGAGCACGAGGGGAATTGGAAATAAGACTACAAATAGTCGATCGGAAAACACGCTCAAAAAAACAATAACAAACAGGTACACCAGAATTATGTTCTTTTGTTTTGTTAGGTATTTAAGTGTTAGCGCAAAACAAAATAGTGCCGAAACGAACGCGCCATTGTGATACGAATTAATAAGAACCAAAAAAGTATATCCCAAATCATGACTGCGGTATAAAAACTCCAGGGCAACCATCGACATGAAAACAAATATGAAAGTTTGATAAGAAGCCGAACGTCCCGGAAAAATGATTCGAAAGATCCATGAGATCAGCAGAGCCATGGCCAAATATTGCACTAATGCAAAAATAAAAGTGGCCCAAATAAAACTATTGGTTAGCGCCATCAACAAAAAGTAGAATATCATATCAGGAAAGAAATTCGGGGATGGGTTCAGATGCCATGTCTTGATGCTGCTTCCATCACTTATCAGATCTTTGTACAAGGATGGTAAATAAAGAGCGTCGGAAGAAAAGAACATAGTGAGGTAGGCTTCCTTTGGCCATAAATGAGAGAATACTGCCACTACGAGCAAAACAATACTCAGCACATTTATTGGCGTTCGCACCCAATCCTTTACAAGCAATTTTTCAATACGCATGGTGAATTTCGGTAGGGTGTGGTTTTCGTTTGAAGATCCTCAAAGTATCTTTTTTGAAGGGAAAATACTTTTGAAATGGATATTCTTTAAATAATTCAAAATCATCCTCCGATTTAAACTGAATCAGATACTCATATCCTCGCAATTCTACCGAATTATGCCAACGGCTATCTTTTCCATCATCCCACCAAATAATCTCAAACCCACCATTTATTTTACCTCCATCCACTTTCTTCTCCTCACATAAGTAATGGTAGGCCTCCCACTTCTTGTTATTCACCGTAAAATAATCGCGGGTACCGAAAACTGAAATATAAAATAAACCGAGCAAAGGGACTAAAGAAAGCCAATAAGCAGGTTTAAACACCTTTTGAAAGTATGCAAATAGGATAAGGGATAGCGCTATCACCGGCAATTGATACCGATCGAAAAAACTTTCGGTGATCAGGATCATTACAAGATAAGCTATAAAAAGTGTGGTGAGAAAAATAATTTCCGGGTGTTTAGTGACAGGTCCCCGTTTGATGTTCCTAATTTTTTTTAGGAAAAATATAATTAAGATAAGTGAAAGCGAAATCAAAACATACTTTAATGGCGTAACAATAGAAAAAAAGGAAGCAGAATAATTGTGCTTATGTTCGATAAAAGTACCCTTTTGAGTTTCGTAAAAGGTGTCGGCTCCCACTCCTGCGTCTTCAAACACATTACCAACCTGAAGCGGGTAATCTTTGAATAAATAGTAAACGAGGCAAAACACGGGAACTGAAATAAAAATAACAGCCATTTTCGCTTGTGTTCGTACACTATCCATTAACCAAACTGCAACGAGCGGGAATGTGTAAAATAAAGCGTGAATTCCCACAATCTTATAACGGGTAGTTATTCCATAATAAAGGCTATCCCAAAAAACTCGGGTACCGGGATTAAAATTACCCGAGAATTTATAGGAGGATCCCACAGGAAGAATAGTTCTAAGATAACGCTCATACCACATAAAAATCGCGAAAATAAGGAGTGTAAAAACAAGCGCCACACCAAAATAAAACAGCTTTTTCTTCTTCAGAAATAAACAACTGATGACCATTGCAGCGGGTACCACGATGCCGTATTGTCGCAGCAGGACAAGCAGAGTCGATAGAACAAAAACAAGAAAAAAGGAGGACAGTTTATCCTCAACAAAAAAATCATACGCAAGATATGCGCAAAGCAAAAACAACGTGAGAAAATTCACATCGGTCATGAATGTATTGCTCATGTTGAAAAAAATAGGATTAAAAAGTAAGGTAAGACTGGAAATAAAAGCGATGATCTTATCCCTACTTATTTTCAGAATAAGACTGTAGAGTGCAAATAAACATATAATCGCAGATACCAGAGTAGAAATCCGTAAAACCAAAAAAGAGAACCCAAATACTTTTACAAACAGAGCTCCCCATACAATGTGAGTCGCCAGAGTCATGGCAGGCCAATAACCAATATCGAGTCGTGCATCATTCACCAGTATTAAAACTGATTTGGCATACGACCAATCATCGTTGAGGGGGAAATTGCCGAAAGGTCTGACAAGAAGTTCGGCGATAAAAAACAGAATGACTAAGAAGAGGAGATAGTTGTATTTGATCAATAACGACCTCATTTCTTTTAATGGTCTACTACAAATTATCAAATTGATTTTCTTTCTCCGCGTCTTCGGAAATAGCATTGTCATATTTGCTGCAATCTATTTCCAAATTTGGATCAAGATGTTTGGGTCGCGGAAAATCAGCCTTGCTAACATTTAAATGTTTGTCGGCATACACCTTGGTGAAGAACTTACCCCAAATTGGAAGTGCCATCGATGCTCCCTGCCCCTCGGCCATGGAATTAAAATGGATGCTCCTGTCCTCTCCGCCAACCCACACGCCTGCTGCTAATTCGGGGGTGAGACCCATAAACCAGCCGTCGGCATTTTGTTGGGTGGTTCCCGTTTTTCCGGCGATTTGATTCATGAGTTTGTGCCGAAAACGCAAGCGACTTCCTGTTCCGCCGTCCACTACACCACGCATTAACTGAATCATCACATAGGCCTTTTCCTCACTAAAAACTTCATCTATCTTGGGAATAAATTCTTCAAGTACTCGGCCGTTTTTATCTTCTATTCGTGTGATAAAAGTTGGTTGAATATAGGTCCCCTTGTTCACAAAGGTGGAGTTTGCCCCCACCATTTCGTATACGCTGATGTCGGCTGTACCTAAACAAATGGAAGGCACCTCCGGAATATCAGAAGTGATTCCTAAACGGTGCACAAGATTCACAACGGCTCTTGGTCCATATTGTTTCATTACCCAGGCTGTAACATAATTAATCGATAACGCCAGCGCCTTTTTTAGGGTGATCATTTTACCCAGATTCTTATCATCAGGACCGTCGGAATTATCGGGACACCAATCTTCACCGGTTTCTGTTGTAATGCAGGTGCGCACATTAGGCACCTGATGGCAGGGTGATAGTCCCTCCTGAATGGCTAAGGCGTATACAAATGGTTTAAAGGTGGAGCCCACTTGTCGTTTGCTCACCTTCACATGATCGTATTTGAAGTGCTTGTAATTGATACCGCCTACCCAGGCCTTCACATATCCGGTTTGAGGCTCCATGGCCATAAAACCGGTTTGAAGAAAAGATTTGTAATAACGGATACTATCGTAGGGCGTGAGCACCGTATCAATCTCGCCGCGGATGCTGTATACACGCATGGCCGAAGGTTTAAAAAATGTTTTTAAGATCTCTTCCTGCGACAGACCACTTTCCTTTAAGTCACGGTAACGATCACTGCGTTTCATGGATGCCATCATGATGTCGTCGATCTCCTTTTTATTCACATTCCAGGCAAAGGGAGCATTTCGTTTATTCAAACATTCTTTGCTGAATAATTTTTGTAATTCGGTCATGTGTTCATGAACTGCTTCTTCCGCATATTGTTGCATTCTGGAGTCAATAGTGGTGAATACTTTCAAACCGTCCTTATAAATATTATAAGGTTTTCCGGTTTCGGGATTGATGTTTTTTTTACACCAGGCATTCAAAAAATTATCACGCAGGTATTCACGAAAGTAGGTGGCTAAGCCCTCATTATGGTCCTCAGGATGAAAGGAGAGATCTAATGGAAGAACTTTTAAACTATCGTATTTTTCTTCGGCCAAATAACCATATTTCACCATTTGATTCAATACCACATTTCGCCGTTGTTGTGTTCTCTCTGCGTGACGTAAAGGATTAAAATAAGCCGGATTCTTGGCCATTCCCACCAGCATAGCGGCTTGTTCGATCTTCAAACTATCCTGCGAACGGTTAAAATAAATTTGCGCTGCTGACTTTATTCCCACCGCGAGATTTAAGAAGTCAAATTTGTTAAGATAAAGAGAGAGTATTTCTTCCTTGGTATAAAGCTTTTCCAACTTAGCGGCAATGATCCACTCTTTCACTTTTCTTACCACCAATTCGATCTTGCTCAGATTCTCACGCGGAAACATCATCTTGGCCAGTTGTTGGCTAATGGTACTTCCTCCACCCTTACTTCCACCCGTAAAAATACCCGAAGCTGAACGAAGAATGGCCTTCGCGTCAACTCCACTGTGCTCGTAAAATCGCGCATCTTCTGTAGCAATCAACGCGTGAATCACATCGGGATCAACATCCCTGAAATTTACATTTACTCGGTTCTCACTGTAATATTTTCCTATGATCTTCATATCACCACTGTACACAATGGTGGCAAGATTATTTTTTGGATTTAGGAGTTCATCCACTTTCGGCAAATCACCAAATGCGCCAATGTTCACCAGAGTCAGCAGCAGAAAAAAAAGTAAAACCGGCCCCATTAATAGGATCCAGAGCCACATACTATATTTCTGTACTTTTTCCATGCGAATTTAACTATCGGTAAAAATAGCAAAAAGGCTTTAGTGGAGAAGGGAAATAGTTAGAATTTACAGCCTGAACGCGTTAAAAAAATGAGTATCCTTGTTGATGCGCAACATCATACTGCTTCACGGAGCTTTGGGTTCAGCATCTGACCTCGAAAACCTTGAATTGGTGCTAAACGGCTTGAATTTTGAAGTGCACCAGCTCACTTTTTCGGGTCATGGTTCAGTGCCATTTCAAAAAGAGTTCGGCATTAATCAGTTTGTTAATGAACTTGAAGACTATGTTCTTTCTCACAAGTTAAGGAATTGCAGCGCTTTTGGCTACAGCATGGGAGGATATGTGGCCTTGGTTCTCGCCGCTAAAAATCGGGGGCTATTGGGTAAGATTATCACCTTGGGGACTAAATTTAATTGGACCGCCGACAACATTGAACGGGAAAAAAGTGCCTGCCATTCACCGACATTACTTTTGAAACAACCGGCCTTTGCCGAATCTTTGCGACTTGCCCATGGAGACTGGGAGCAACTTGTGGAGAAAACCTCCGATATGATCGGCTGCTTTCTCCGAGAAAATTTTTTGAATCCACAGGCATTGGAACAAATTTCCATCCCGGTATTGTTGTGTTTAGGCGAAAATGATAAGATGGTGACGCGAGAGGAAACGGAGGCGGTTTGGCAAAAACTCCCAAATTCAGATTATCTCTTGATTCCGGAAGCCAAACATCAGCTCCAAACCACCAACATGCAGGTATTGGGTTCGGCGATTCAAAATTTTGTTTTTTCAACCTGAGTCATTCGGCAATTTTCAAATCAAGAAAAAGAAAAAAAGTTCTTCTACCTGAGAATGAGGAGACGGTTCGCGTCGAGTTTAATAAAGATAAATAGTAGAATTGTAAATGACCATAGTGATGAGCCTCCATAACTGAAAAAAGGCAAGGGGATTCCAATTACCGGCATTAAACCAATAGTCATACCAATATTTACAGCCAGGTGAAAAAACAAGACTGCGGCCACACCGTAACCGTATATTCGGCTATAATCCGATCGCTGGCGTTCAGCCAAAATCATTACTCTTAAGATAAGGAAGAGTTCGAGAAAAAGTACCGTTGTGCTGCCTACAAACCCCCATTCTTCGCCCACAGTGCAAAAAATAAAATCGGTATCCTGCTCCGGAACAAAGTCATATTTTGTTTGGGTTCCCTGCAAATACCCTTTTCCCACAAAACCACCGCTCCCAATCGCAATCTTCGCCTGATTCACATTATACCCCTCCTTTTTCAAATCCACATTTCCTCTTCCCAACAACACGTCAATTCTTACTTTTTGGTGCGGTTCGAGGTGATTGTACACGTAGTTCGTACCCAACACTACAGCTGCCGCAGTGAGAAAAACAAAAATGGCAAAAATGATATTTTGTTTGTTTCGTTTCAAAAACAAGAAAGCACTGGAAGTGATGATTAACAGGGTAATCAGCAAACTGGGAAGTGGCGTAATTAGGGCCAGTACAAATAAAATGGCAGCAAGAATTCCAAAAATCAGAAAATTCACACTGAGCCCTTCTCGGTATAAAACAATAATGAACGCAACAAATACAATAGCTAAACCGGTCTCGTCCTGCATAATTTTTATGATGATGAGAGGCGCAATAATAATTAGTAACGCAATAAACGTGTTTTTGTAATTCTTCACAAGGTCTTTTAAGCGCAAGCGATACAATTGATTTACCACAATATTTTGATTACTCAAAAATTTGGCGAGGGCGAGATTAGTGGCAAACTTCATAAACTCTGCAGGCTGAATGCCAAAATCGCCAAAGCGGAACCAGGAACGACTTCCCTTTACTTCCCTTCCCAAATAAACTACTAAAATATTGGCAATAATGAAAAAACCATAAAAGAAATAAGCAAAAGCAGTATAAAAATTCGCGTCGATCAAAAGTATGCTAAACGCGATGATGGCAGCACCGGCAATCCAAATGAGTTGTTTTCCGTATTTCTGTGTGGTATCAAAAATATTCTGGTGGTCTTCATTAAACACTGCCGCGTAAATATTCAGCCAACCTATAATCACCAATACCACATAGGTAATAACGGTGATACGGTCAACTCCAAAAAATATATTTTTTGTGTTACGTGCCATTTAAGTTCTATTGTTTTTCGGCCAGAATTTTATCTGAATCCAGAAGATTCGTTTCGAGCATTCTCTTTTCTATTTCCGGTCTGTCGGTTTTTCCTTTCAGATACTTTTCAATCATCAGTGTCACAATTGGCGCACTCCAGGTTCCTCCAAATCCGGCATTTTCAACGATGCAGGCAATTGCAATTTTGGGTTCTTCACGCGGTGAGAAGGCCAAAAACACGGAGTGATCTTTGCCATGTGGATTTTGAGCAGTTCCGGTTTTTCCGCAAATCACCAGATCCTTTACCCGCGAATGATACCCTGTGCCGCCATCGAGACACATTTGCATCCCATCGATCACATTCTTGTAATAATCGGGATTTTGCACGCCCACATAATGTTTCAGTTTAAATCTGCTGTTGATCTGTTTTTGAATCCCAATGCCCTTGATACAGTGTGGTGTAATATAATACCCGCGGTTTGCAATGGCTGCTACTACGTTTGCCATTTGAAGAGGTACCAGCGTCAATTCGGCCTGACCAATTCCGAGGGATAAAATGGTATTGCTTCGCCACGAATTTTTCCCAAATATCTTATCGTAATATTCGGGTGAAGGCACGTTACCCGGCTTATCAAAAGGCAAATCGGTACCCAACCGTGTGCCGGGCCCAAAGGTCATTACCTTTTGTCGCCAGTGAATAAATCCATCTACAAAGCGCGGGTAGTTCCTTTGATCAACAATGGCTCTAAATACATAGCTGTAGTAAGAATTGCACGATTGCGCTACCGATCCCACCAAATCCACAGCGCCATGTGGATGACATTTTGGTTTTCCGCCCATTGGCGGGTATCCCCTTTGGCAAGGGTAGCTGGTGGAGCGATTGATGAGGCCGTCGTCCTGCGCAATCAAACAATCGATCAATTTAAAAATGGAACCGGGAGGATACATCGCTGACAAGGCGCGGTTAAATAAAGGCATATTAATGCTGTCGTAATACAACTTTGTAAAATTCTTTGAGCGTTCCTTCCCTCCCACTAATAAATTAGGATCGTAACCGGGACTAGAGATCAGACACAAGATCTCTCCTGTTGAGGGTTCTATTGCCACAATTGCTCCCCTCTTTCCTTTCATCAGAAGTTCACCATATTCCTGAAGATCCATATCAATAGTAGAATAAAGCGGCTTCCCCGAAATAGCAGCGGTGTCGTATTTCCCATCCATGTATCGGCCAATAATTTTATTATGAACGTTAGTAACTGCCAGTTGAATTCCTTTTCGTCCCCGCAATTCCGCTTCATAACTCTTTTCTATGCCCGTAATTCCAATATAATCACCCTCTTTGTAATAAGGATCTTTCTCTGCTTTCTCTTTGCTCACCTCCCCTACGTACCCTAACAAATGGGCAGCAATAGGCCTCGGGTATTTTCGAACGGTACGTTTTTGCACAAAAAACCCTTTGAAACGGTACAGCTTTTCTTGGAGAGCGGCGTAAGTTTTTGCCGACATCTGTTTTTCAAAAATACTTTCTTTGCGGGGTGAATTAGGCGCCTGACACGCCTTTTTCAACCGTCGTAGGTATTCCTTTTTATCAATTTGTAACACCTCACAGAGTGAAGCCGTGTCACAGCCCTTCGTTTCACGTGGAATGATCATCAGATCATACGAAGGGTCGTTATACACGAGCAATTTTCCGTTTCGATCAAAGATATAACCTCTCACCGGATACTCCGTATTTCTTCTTAGTGCATTGTTTTGCGCATCCAGTTTATATTGTTCATCTATAATTTGAATATAAAATAAACGAACAACATAAATGAGAACAATCAGACAAAAGAATCCGCCTATGATCAATTTTCTGTTACTCAGTTGTGCATTGCTGCTCATGCGCGTCTCGCTTTCGAATAAAAAAGGAATTGAATGAGATAAATAAGGCCAAATGTGCCAATGCTGCTTAACAACACTCGTAACAGGGTATGAAAAAACTCCGAAAAACGAAAGATCTCAAGATAAAAAAGTGAGAAATGATGCACCAACACCAAGGTGCCTGCATACCTTAGGAACCAAGCCAGTCCCATATCACTTACTGTAGGCTCAACGCCAATATCGTATCCATCTCGTGGAGAAATATATTTCAATACATAGTGCCTCGAAAATCCCATTAACGTGCAAGCCGCCGCGTGTAATCCTGAGGAGTCGTAAAAAAAATCAATACATACACCAAGCAAAAATGCCGAAAATAAAACCAGAAGTTTGTCGGCTTCAAAAGGCATCATGATGATAACCATGATATAGGGAAGTAAAATGATATAACTGGTCAGATTGATATTCTGAATGATCAGCACCTGAAGCATGATCAGCAAAATGAAACGTATCGTATTTTTTAAGATCTCAGTCGTCAATTTGTTTCTGTGTTGATTGTTCAAGCGAGTCACGCTCACCTTTAAATTTGTTCTTGATAATGTAAACGTAATTTACTTTCTTCAGATCTGCACTGAGCTTTACGGTGGCAGTGTAAAACGATTCATTACGTTTGCGTTCGTAGCTTTCTATGGTACCAACCATGATGCCCTCAGGGAAAATGCCTGAAAGTTCGCTTGTGATAACAGTATCGCCTTTCGTTATCTTTGAATGCGTGGGAATATCGGTAAGCTGACAATAGCGATAATCTTCTCCGTTCCATATAAGTGGGCCATAGCTGCCATCTTTTTTTAATTGACAATTCACCCGCACATCTTTATGAAGTAAACTCATGGCGCTGCAAAAGTTGGAACTTACGTTGGTCACAATTCCTACCACACCTTCACTGGTCATTACCGCCATATCCCTGGTTATTCCTTCAGTTGAACCCGCGTTGATGGTAAGAAAATTGCGGCGCTTGTTCACCGACGAATTCACCACTTTGGCACTAATGTAGGTGTACTGTTGTTTGTAAACCGTATCGCTGCGCCTAAATTCCGTAACAGGCACACTAACATAATTCGACCTGAGAAAATTTCTTAGCACAGTATTCTCAGTGGCCAATCGGCTATTCTCTTGTTTCAACGAAAAGTATTCGCGCGTATTTGCTGCCGTTTCATACACATTTGAAACTACCCGATTTGAGGAATTTAACACATGGGAACCTTGAAATCCATTATTATGCACCATTAGCCACGCACAAATAACCTGCAAAAACAAAAACACAAAAATAAAATTGTGCTTTAAAACAAAAGCAAATAAATTTTTCACGCGCTTTTTTACATTTTATTTTGCTTTTCGTTTGCTAACCTTAAAAACGAAAGCAAAACCAAAACCATTAAAAATTAATTTAGGATGCTCTGCTCTTATTTGATCAGGAACGGGAACTTGTTCACATTTTTTAGTGCTATACCTGTTCCGCGCGCCACAGCGCGTAATGGGTCTTCACACACATGAACCGGCAATTTTGTTTTCAAAGAAATTCGTTTGTCAAGACCCCTCAGTAACGAACCACCGCCGGCCATATAAATGCCTTTCCTATAAATATCTGCAGCAAGTTCGGGAGGGGTCATCTCCAGGGCATTTAATATCGCCTCTTCGATCTTCGAAATGGATTTATCAAGACAATGTGCTATCTCTACGTAACTAATGTAGACTTCTTTCGGAATCCCACTCATGAGGTCACGTCCCTGTACGGCATAATCTTGTGGTGGATTTTCGATCTCCGTCATGGCAGCTCCTACTTCTATTTTTACCCGCTCAGCACTGCGCTCACCAATTAATATATTATGCTGACGACGCATGTACTCTTCGATGTTGGCATTAAAATCATCACCTGCAATACGGGTGGATTTATCACATACAATTCCACCCAAGGCAATAACCGCGATTTCTGATGTGCCACCACCAATATCAATAATCATGTTTCCCATGGGCTCTTCTACGTCAATTCCCATCCCTATGGCCGCAGCCATTGGTTCATGAATCATATATACCTCTTTTGCCCCGGCATGCTCAGCACTGTCGCGCACAGCACGCTTCTCAACTTCAGTAATGCCACTCGGAATACAGATCACCATTCGTAAAGATGGTTTAAAAAACCGATTGCCTTGATTGATCATTTTTATCATTCCCTTGATCATCTCCTCCGCAGCTTGAAAATCAGCAATCACTCCGTCTTTTAAGGGCCTGATGGTTTTTATGTTTTCATGCGTTTTGCCATGCATCATTTGCGCAGAGCGCCCCACCGCTATAATTCTTCCCGTGGTCCTATCCATCGCCACTATACTTGGTTCATCCACAACCACTTTATCATTGCTGATAATTATAGTGTTGGCAGTACCAAGGTCAATTGCAATATCTTGTGTTAAAAAATCGAATAACGCCATAAATCAGTGTGTAAAAGTGTAAAGTTAAAAAAATGCTGCCCATTTGTAAGGGTTCGACAGCCTATTCAGTGAAAGATTTTAAGAAGTAGTTAACACCTATTTTCTCACTCCGCCCGAGTTTGTAAACCACCAATTTCTTTTTTACTTACTTAGTATCCCAATATCTTCAGCATGCTTTTGTAACTTTGCTCCTTGGCAAACAAGCGGGTGCTAATTTCACCGTCTTCATTGCGATCAATGAGCACGTGTTTTGGTGCAGGAATCAAACAATGCTGCGTCCCCCCATACCCACTCAATGCTTCCTGATACGCTCCGGTATGAAAGAACCCAATGTATTGCGGTTGTTTTTGATTTTTATCAACCCTTGGCAAAAATACCTGATTGGTATGGGCTTCGGTATTATAGTAATCCATACTGTCACAGGTGAGACCGCCCAGGTTCACGCGCAGGTAGGGCTTATCCCAGTTATTAATGGCGAGTAAAATAAAACGCTGGTTGATTCCCCAAGTATCAGGCAAGGTGGTGATAAAGGAACTGTCTATCATGTACCACGTCTCCCGGTCGTTTTGTTGTTTCTGATCAATGATGGAATAAAGTGTAGCCCCGCTTTCCCCCACAGTAAATGATCCAAACTCGGTGAAAATATTTGGTTCAGGAATATCATGCTGATCGCAAAAACTCTTTATTTGTGCTACAATTTCTTCAATAATGTATTCATATTCATACTCAAAGCCAAGAGAGTTTCGTATTGGCATTCCACCTCCAATGTTGAGCGAATCAAGCTCGGGACAAATCTCCCGGAGGTCCTTGTAAATATGCAAACACTTATTTAGTTCTGTCCAATAATAAATCGTGTCTTTAATGCCGGTATTAATAAAGAAGTGAAGTAGTTTTAACTTGAACTTGGACACCGGTTTGATCTTTTCGGTATAAAGTTGCATAATCTCACTGCTCCGAATCCCCAAACGTGACGTGTAAAACGTGAATGAAGGCTCTTCTTCTGTGCTGATACGAATACCCAAATTCACTGTATCTGTCTTGGTGTGCTTTTTATAATAATCCACTTCCTCCAAATGATCAAGTACGGGAATTACGTTAAACCCCTCGTTGATCAGTTCGCAGATGTACTGTTTATATACCTGACGCTTATACCCGTTACAAATAATATATGTATCTTTGTCAAGTGCTTTTTTTTGAAATTGTTCTTTGATAATTTGTAGATCGAATGCTGATGAAGTTTCAATATGAACATCGTTCTTCAGTACCTCATCCAGCACAAAACTAAAATGGGAACTTTTGGTACAGTAGCAATATACATACTTTCCTTTATAATCTACTTTGGCCATGGCCACGTTAAATAAACGCTTCGCCTTGTGAATTTGAGATCCAATTTTTGGTAAATAACTGATTCTCAATGGTGTGCCGTATTGTTTGATGATGTCCATCAAAGGAATGTCGTTAAAATACAACTCATCGTCCTTCACTTCAAACCCCTCTTGCGGGAAATTGAAGGTTTGATTGATTAAAGTCGAATACAAATTATCCATTTTTTTTTGGAGATCTAAGTTAGTTAGTTTGAACTTATTTTTATAAAGTAAGTGATTTACTTAAGCAAAAATAAGACTAAATTATAAGTATTTGTGTATGTCTATGGTAAAATCTATGATAAAACCTATTAAAATTATTGAAGTTAAGAGTGAGATTGGCGCAGGAACCAGGGGTTCAAGTATGGGGGTTGACGCCATTAAGATCGCCGCACTCGACTTTGGGAGCCCCTTTTTTAAACGCTATAAATCCGTCGAAATTCAAAACGAAAATAATTTACTGCTTGAGCCCGTTGTGCATGATTATGCCAAGCGGATCAAGGGAATCTTCAATTTGAATGAGAGAATTAGCAAAGAAATCAAGAAAACGCTGCATGCCGACGAGATCCCAATTGTGCTCGCCGGCGACCATAGTTCGGCCCTTGGAACCATAAGCGGTATCAAAATGGCCTACCCCGAACTTAGGCTCGGAGTAATTTGGATCGATGCCCACGCTGATCTTCATAGTCCATATACTACACCCAGCGGAAACATGCATGGCATGCCGTTATGCTGCGTGTTGGGAGAAGATAATAAGGAAAGACAACAAAATAAACCCGACGATGAAACGATTGAATATTGGGAGAAGTTAAAGAATCTGGGTGGTGTCTGTCCAAAAATAACCTATTCTGATCTGGTTTTCATTGCATTGCGCGATCTTGAGGCCCCCGAAGATCATCTTATTAAGAAGAATAAAGTTCGGGTCTTTAACCTTCAGGAAATCCGAAAAAAGGCGGTCGAGCGCGTGGCCATCGACTCCCTTAACTACCTTGATCAGTGTGATATTATCTATGTAAGTTTTGATGTGGACAGTATGGATTCTCGTATTTCAAGTGGAACAGGAACCCCGGTTCCCAATGGGATCACTGAAAAAGAAGCGGGTAATCTCATCTATTACATCATGCGGAGTAAAAAAATCGTCTGTTTTGAAATGGTAGAGATCAACCCCACTCTCGACCGCGAAAATCTGATGGCGGAAAATGCCTTCGAAATTCTTCAAAAAGCAACCAACCAACTAAGCAATGATTTTTAGTGTATCATAAATTTTCTGCTGTATTCTCCCTTTCCTTCGATGGTAATTTTCAAAAAGTAAACTCCCTGTGTTAAGGTAGAAACATCAATTTTTCCATTCTTGATTTCTGCTTGTACTTTTTGTCCCAAACAATCAGTGATATTTACTGATTGAATGGTATAGGATGTTTTTAGGCAAAGCACATCAGTTGCGGGATTCGGATAAAGTAAGACTCCCTCTTCCATCGCCTCTTTTGACATGGAAACCGACAAACAGTTGAGCTTAGTGATATACTCCCATAACCTAGTGTCAAAGTTCGACAAAGCAAAACTCATTCCTTCTGCCGAATTGCCCTGTCGGATTACAACCAATTTCTGACTGGGCACCACATAGATCTTTTGATCATTCTTCCCCAACGCAGCAAACATATCGCCGGGCGCACTAGGAATGATGGCACCATTAAACACCAATTGAGCGCCCGGAACCATATAAGTGGATTTTCCGTTGAGCCACCAGAGCAGGCCGTATGCAGGGTTTATGGTTTGCGAAGGGGAAATCATTTGTTTAAAATAAATTGAATCCTTCATCAGCGTATCCGTATTCCAGATTCCCTTGTTTTGTGCCAATAATCCGAAACGAGCCATATCGCGGGCTTTGCTGTAATATACCTGATCAAGCCAAATCCCTCCCATACCTGTCTTAGTTTTCACCCAATTGGTGGTGACCAGGTTATAGTTTTGACCTGCCGCCGCGCTTACCACATCCTGCACCTTTCGGTATGCTCCGGTATGATAAGCCCATCTGCTTCCCGCATCCACTTTATAAGTAAGACACGACCGGGCGGTATCTTCATTGTCGCAAGGTAAGGGCGGGGCGTCTTCCATTCCTGAGGTCATTTGCAAAAGATGTTTTACGTTTATCAAATTCTCCTTGGCCAAATTTTCACTTGTCCAACCGGTTCCTAAATACTGCGATACCTTGGAGTTGATGGTGATTAGTCCCTTCTGCTGCGCTATTCCGGTGATGAATGAAGCCAGACTCTTACTGGCAGAGGCCCAATAAAAAACCGAATCCTTTGTATAACTACCAAAATATTTTTCAAGAACTATTTTACCGTTTTTTAAAATAATAAACGACTTCGTGTTCTTCGCCTCCAAATAGAAATACAATGAGTCAATTCGCGAATTACACCAAAAAAGGCTACTAGGCGAAAGTGTGTCCCAATTGCTGCCGGTAAGAGGCGGGAAATAGGTAGTCTGTGCTTTTGTGGCACCAACCAACATCAGAAAACAGGAAAAATACCATTTATACATCGGCAGGGTGTTTTTCAAATTTACCATTTCTTTTTTAACAGGAACTATTACAAAATTTTATCCAACCGCCTACAAAAGCCTTCAGTTTGCTAGGGAGTGAAAAGCAGCAATTCTACTTTCTTGTATGAGAATAAAGATAAGCTTGTAAAAAAACAGTTAGCTTTCTGATTTTTCTTTGCATTTTTAACCTCAGGTAATTGCACATCGTAAACACCGCTAAACACATCACCATGGCATCAATCATTTCCGAAAAAAAGAAAAACGTTCTGATTCTCAAACTTAATCGGCCCGACAAGTTCAATAGCTTTAACCGCGAAATGGCGCTGCTACTCATTTCCGAGCTCGACAAGGCGGCAGCAGACAAAGAGGTGAGAGCCATTGTGATTACCGGCGAAGGAAAGGCCTTTTGTGCCGGCCAGGATCTATCTGAAGCGGTAGACTCCTCGGGTCCGGGTATAAAAACAATTGTGGATGAACATTATAATCCCATTATTTTGCGGATTAGGAATATTGAAAAACCAATCATTGCCGCAGTAAATGGTGTTGCCGCAGGCGCGGGGGCAAATATTGCTTTGGCTTGCGACATCGTATTTGCTGCGCGGTCGGCCAGTTTTATTCAGGCTTTTAGTAAAATTGGCTTGATACCCGATAGCGGCGGAACTTTTACATTACCTCGACTCATTGGTTTCAATATGGCCAGTGCACTTATGATCACCGGCGATAAAGCCACCGCCGAAGAAGCCATGCAGTACGGCATGGTATACAAGGTGTTTAACGACGAGGTACTACTTGAGCAAGCTCTTGTGAACGCGGCGCATGTGGCCACGCTGCCAACAAAAGCGATTGGATTAACCAAAAGACTTTTGAATCAAACGTATAACAACACGCTTGTCCAGCAGCTCGATCTGGAACGTGATATTCAGGTTCAAGCTGCTTCCACTCATGATTATAACGAGGGCGTGAAGGCCTTTCTTGAAAAGAGAAAACCTGAATTTAAAGGGGAATAATTACCAGCGCGTCATAGCGTAACAAAGTACCCATAAGCCCATTGGGATTTACCTGGTGATTCTATTTAAACCAATCACTGTACATTAGGTAATTAGTTGCGATGCGATCAATCTCACCATGAATCAATTCTTCTGAAATATCTTTCACTTTTTTCGCAGGAACACCCGCAAAGATGCACCCCGATGGAACAATGGTGCCTTCAGTAACCACAGCCCCTGCTGCAATAATGGTATTGCTTCCTATTTCACAATTATCCATCACAATGGCACCCATTCCAATTAACACGTTGTCATTCACTTTACATCCGTGTACAATGGCATTGTGACCAACAGAAACATTATTTCCCAGGTACACCTTGGTTTTTTGATACGTACAATGCAGCACGGCCCCATCCTGAATATTTACCTTGTTACCAATTCGAATGCTGTTCACGTCGCCGCGAATCACAGCATTAAACCATACACTACAATCATCACCCATGATCACATCACCAATGAGGGTAGCATTGGGAGCTAGAAAACAATTTTTTCCAAGCTGAGGAGAAACACCTTTAACGGGAAGAATTACTGGCATAATTTCGTTTTTATAAACCGGGCAACAAGCCGCTTGCTGCCTTTTTTAGCTCTTCTTCGTTGATCTTTTCAACTTCAGTCAAGGCTTTGTTTAACGTTACAAGTAAGTTCAGCTCCAGTTCTTTAGTATCGCCATGCTGAAGTGCAGCTGAGATGATAAGCTTCGTAACTTTCCGATCTCCTGTTATTTCAACCTGAACATCACCACCGGCACCACTTATCAGAATTACTTTCTCAGCAAGTCTCTTTTTTGTTTCTTCGGCTCTTTGCTTCATTTCTTGAAGCTTACCCATCATATCGCCCAATTTTCCAAACATACTACTTATAATTTAAATGAATGCTGCCTTCGCTGAGTGCATAAGAAGGAATGAATGACGTATCCGTTTTGCATTGGAATGTGGCACTTAGTTGGTTAATAGAACCATTTGCAGAGGTGTCAATAGCTGTGATAGTGAGACTTCCCATTACCGCATGGTAATATGTAAAATTTTTTACATACGTGACAGCCGGATTGCCTTGTTTCACCAGAGAATAAGTTCCGGTAACTGGCAGGGTTGAAAAGCGGAGCAGGATTTGATCGCTTGAGGAAGATGTTGCGAAAGTTACACCTCTCAATCCTCCACTCAGGTATGTAGATGAGCAGATGTTACAGCTAAAGGTATTCCCATCCACTTTCACAAAAATTTCGGGAGCTGTTTGCTGTGGTATTTGAGCGGCAGGATCTGAGCCGTTGCTCTTCTTTTTCGCACAAGAAAACAATAACACACTCTGTAATAAGATGACAAAAAAGGTCCTCATGATCTCACTAATTTTGGGATGTGGCACACAGGAATTGGGATCATTTTATGCCGGTTAGCTGTATTCCTTTTTTCATATAATTCCATCACTAATTTTTGACGTGTACTAAGCGCATACGTATCTTCATTTTCCAGATATGTCATTGCCCACTCCAATTCAGGATAAGTAGCACCTATTTGGTCTTCATCTGTTCTCCCGTCGGCAAACAAACCGTCGGTAGGTGGTGCCTGCAGAATACTTGGTATAATTCCAAGCTCATCACCCAAACCGTATACCTCCGTTTTATATAAGTCAGCGATGGGACTGATGTCCACCCCACCATCGCCGTATTTAGTATAAAACCCAACCCCAAAATCTTCCACTTTGTTTCCGGTGCCGGCCACCAAAAGGCCGTAACGCGTGGCAAAGGCATACAGAGTTGTCATTCTTAAACGGGCACGGGTATTGGCCATCACCATAAACTCATGCAGGTCATTGGGGAGAACTGTTTCAAATTGACTCAAAACCAAACCAAGATCCACCGTATGGGTTTCCACATTGCTGAACTTCTTGCAAAGCCAAGTAATGTGCTCAGTACTGCGATCGAATTCTGTTTTAAATTGACGTATGGGTAAATTCAGCGCGATTACCCTCTTGCCGGTCATAGCACATAACGTAGAGGTTACTGCGCTATCTATGCCTCCCGAAATCCCAACCACAAAACCCCCGGTGCCGGAAATTGCAGAATAATTCTTCAGCCAATTAACAATATGATCAATTATTTTTTGTTGAGACATTAACTAAGATTTGTTTGTAAAGTTAGTCTTTTGAACAGGTATTTTTTACCAAAGATAATTAAATTTAAAAAGTGAATTTAAGGGCTATTCAATACCAAAAGAACTCCGAGATTTTAAAAAAATATCTCCCTGGACAAAGTGTGGCTCTAATTGCCGAGTGGATCGTTACATATGATTTTAAGCTCAAAATAAAGAAAGAGAGAAGCACCCGATTAGGCGATTATACCTCACCCCGCAACGGATCAAATCACCTCATCACAGTAAATCACAATTTAAATAAATTTGCTTTTTTAATCACGTTGGTGCACGAAGTTGCTCATCTGGTCACTTATATTGAATACAAAAACAAAGTAAATCCGCACGGCATCGAATGGAAAAAGAATTTTCAACAATTGATGCAACCTTTTCTAAGTACAGATATTTTTCCGGTGGAAGTGTTTTCGGCGCTACGCCGCTATATTCATAATCCCGCCGCCTCAAGTTGTTCGGACGTTCACCTGCTCCGAACGTTGAAGCTTCACGACGAACGAACCGATACCGTTTTTCTGGAATATCTCCCACTCAATACCCTGTTCTTGTATAATGGATCGCGGATTTTTCAAAAAGGTGAATTGATTAGAAAAAGATTTAAGTGTCGCGAAATAAGCAGTGGCGCCGTGTATCTCTTTAATCCACTGGTGGAAGTGGAGGTCTTTGAACCCGCTAACGAACGACCAGTTTAGTGTCAAGCACACGTTTTGATTTTTCCTTTTGTTTTCCCAAAATAACATCTAAAAGTAAGGTAGATGAATTCTGTCCGATTTCCTCTATGGGTTGCCGCACCGAAATGATCTTTTTATCTACAATATCAAACGTATCCACATCATCAAAACAGGCAATCTTAATGTGTGCCAACTTCCCAAATGCTCTCTTCCTGAGCGCTGAAAGGATGGCCACGGCAATGTGATTATTTAGGGCAAATATACCATCTACCGGCATTTCACACGTTATGAGTTCCTTTAAACACCTCTCCACATCATCCTTTATGCTTTCAAACCCAATGGCCTTTATCAGTCCGGCATTATTCTTTATTCCCTTTTTTGCAAGCGCTTTGCGGTATCCCTCTATCCGGTCATTTATGGTGCTCAAATAGAGTGGTGTAATGGCGAAGCAGGCTATTGATTTACAACCTTGAGAAATAAGGTGGCTTACAACTTCATAAGAAGCCCCGTAATTATCGACCATTACATAGTTGGCGTTTAACTGTGGAACAACGCGGTCAATAAACACCATTGGCACTTTAGTGAAAATGGCCTGACCATAAAAAGAGGCATCCTTGAAGGTACTTGCAATGATCAGTCCATCAACGCCCTGTTGATTCACCATCATTTCAACCAGTAATTTCTCTCTTGCTTCACTTTCTTCTGTGCTGCACACCATAAGATTATAGTCATTGTCAAACAGCACATTCTCAATACTTTTTGCAATTGTAGAATAAAAAGGATTCGCAATATCGGTTACAATTAATCCTATAAAAAAACTTTTACCGGTGCGTAGCGACTTTGCGAATTTATTGGGTGAGTAATTCAGTTCAGCAATGGCATCCCTTACCTTAGCCTGACTCTTTTTACTAATCCCATAGTGATTTCCCTTCCCGTTCAATACCATCGAGATAAGTGTTTTTGAAAACCCTAATTTTTTCGATAAATCCGCTAGCTGCAGTTTCTTCATAAACTCCCGGGTTATTTATGTAATTAGCTCTATTTGCACGTTTAGAGTTAGAACCAACGATTAAATATATTATTAATTTCGTCCATTTAAAAGGATTTAGATGGCACTTCAGCGGATTGTGATGAAATTTAAGAATGCGAAGGGCCAACCATTTTGAACTATAAATGAACAAACTTTCATAAGTCATGTCGCATTTTGGCAATAAACTTTATCTTGCAAAAAAATAAACAAATGCAGGTATCCAAGTTAGCAGAACACATAATTGGCTCCGAGATCATTAAACTCGCTGCCGAAGTGAACGAAAAAATAAAGCAGGGTGAAAAAATATTTAACCTCACCATCGGCGATTTTGACCCGAAGGAATTTCCAATTCCCGACGAATTGAAAAGTTATATCATCAACGAATACACCAATAATCAAACCAATTATCCGGCCGCTGACGGGATGCCTGAATTACGCCAGGCGGTGAGCAACCTTTTGAAACAAAGAGCCGGCCTCGATTACAAGCCCGAGGAAATTCTTATTGCCGGTGGAGCAAGGCCAATTATATATAGCATTTTTAGAGCCCTTGTGGATGAAGGTGATTTTGTTTTCTTTGCCACGCCCTCCTGGAACAACAATCACTATACCTATTTGAACAATGCAAAGGCAGTGGTGGTGGAAACAACCTCGTCTCAGAATTTTATGCCAAGCGCCGAAGACCTCAAGCCGCATATTTCCAAACTTTCACTGATCACCCTTTGTTCTCCCCAAAACCCAACCGGCACCGTATTTACAAAAAAAGGACTGGAAGATATTTGTGATCTTATTCTTGAAGAAAATAAAAAAAGACCCGCCGGAGTAAAACCTGTTTACCTCATGTATGACCAGATCTACTGGGCACTAACCTATGGGGAAATTGTTCACTATGACCCTGTATCTTTACGCCCCGAAATGCGCGCTTTTACAATTTTTGTGGATGGCATCTCCAAATCATTGTCCGCCACCGGCGTTCGTGTTGGCTGGAGCATGGGCCCAAAATTCATCATCGATAAGATGAAAGCCATCCTCACTCATGTGGGAGCCTGGGCACCTAAAGCCGAGCAATTGGCCACCGCTAACTATCTATCGCAATTGGATTTGTACGATGCTTTTCTAGTAAAACAAAAGGAAAAACTCCATCTGCGTTTGCTCGGTTTCTACAAGGGATTCCTCCAACTTAAAAAAGAAGGTTTTATGGTAGATGCTGTGAGTCCGCAGGCTGCAATTTATTTAACAGTGCAGTTTGCTTTGCAAGGGAAAAAAACAGCAGAAGGAAAAATTCTTGAAAGCACGAAGGAGGTGACCAAATATTTGTTGGACGAAGCCAAACTGGCCATTGTTCCATTTTATGCGTTTGGCGCCGCCGAATCGTCAAGCTGGTACCGCCTTTCGGTGGGCACGTGCAAACCGGATGATGTGCAGCATATCGTTCACAATTTAAGAGAGGCTCTCAAAAAACTATCATAGTTTTTTTGAACTAAAAAAAGCCGCCCTCTTGGGACGGCTTTTTTTGTTAACAGGGTACTTTACTCAATGATCATCTTTCGGGTTCCGGATGAATTAGTGGCTTTTATGTTTACAAAATAAATTCCGGCACTGAGTTCATTCACATTTAAAGTGATTTTATTTTCGCCATTATTTCCCATCGCTTCAACAACTTTAAGGGTTTGGCCCAGAGCATTTAAAAAGGTAATTGAGAGTGGAGAATTTTCTCGAAGCGTGAGGGTAAGTGTTGCGCTGTTTTTTGTCGGATTTGGAAAGATGGAAGCTTCTGTAATAATTCCACTGATCTCATGTATACCTGTAATGTCACATGGTTTCATCTGTTTATTAGTACTAAAAAAGTAGCTGAGAGTGGCGCGTCCATACCAGGTAGAATTATTGGTAAGTTGGGAATATGGATTACTGTTAGTTACTGTAAAAGGCGTGTTTATGTTTACCGTTTTGCTGAGGGCGGGAGAAATGGTAGCAGTTACAATGGTAGCTGATCCGGTAATTGGCGACATAAAATGCAAGGTGGCACGTGTTCTTACGTCATTACTATTCTGACTTATGGCAATTTTCGAATTCGCATTTATACTGGCTGTTCCTGCACTGGAACCAATGGCCATCAAGCGCGTGTATAGGTCGGGCAAATTATTCCATTTAAACGCATTAAATGTATAGCTGCTATCCGATTCGGCCCAGCAATAGGTGATAAATTTACCATCCGGGGTTCTGCCAAGTTGAATCCGTGAATCCATGCTTACTTTTATTCCCCCATCGCCCGTATTGTCCCAGGGATTTTCATTAAATCCCGGTGAACCGGGTGTGATGCCGGGTCCTTCTGAGGAAATAGAATCAATAAGATAGGCCACCCAGGGGTCACTGCCATTTCCAACAAAATCATATAGGTAGGGGTGATTACCGGCAACATGTGCCCACTTATACAATTCGGTGGGATTGATTGAAGTTGTAAATTGAGAAATAAAATTTAGAGAATCAGAATTATCGGTTGCGGTCGACATAAAGGTCATACCAATATGTAAGTTATTATTTGCATCAACAGCAATGTCGTAATCATTTACAAATGGAATGCCAATGGTGTCTCCATTAACAGCAGGTTGTGTTACCGGATGCTGTGCGCAATGGTAAGTAAGTGGCTTTAAACAAGGCGAATTAAAATCAATACCTTTCATCAGCATCCATGTTGCGGCAGGATTTGTTGTTTTATCTAATTTGTAAACTATAGGCTGATACCCTTTATTACACAAAGAGGAAGAGCTCAGAGCACCAATACCAACAATATATCCAACGGTGCCCGCTTCATTCCAGGCCATTTGCGGATCGGGATTCAAATGTTTTTGTCCGCCTCCATCAGGAATGCAATTGGGAATCAACGAATCAACCGACCAGTCAAAGGCAGTGCCATTGAATGTTCCGGTCACTACTGCAAATCCGCGAACAGTTGAAAGCGCCTGCAAATCGTCTTCAATAATAGCTAAAGACCGCACCATGCCATCGTTGGTTGAACTAAAACCTGTTCTCGACCAGCCATGCTGTGCCTGATTGGGGGGATACGTGGACAAAGTAAATGATAAGAATTGCTGTGCTCCGGCAGCATTGCTCGCAGTATTATCGTAGGTGCCTAATTTCTTGCTGGCGTACCAATTGCCGGTAAACGAGTTTCCTGAAACAGTGGGACCACTTCCAACAACATAAGCAGCACTCATGCTTGTATTTCCCAAAGGATTGTAAATGGCCCCCTGCGGATATCTTCCCCATTGGGAGGCGTTTGACCACAATGCGGTGCTATCCCAGCTATTTCCCCAATTGGTGCTCACCTCGGCCACAATTACCCCCGATTCAGCCGTAAAGGGCACTGAAGGTAAGGGCTGATAGCTTGCACTTTTTCTATGAATAAATGTAAGTGCATTCAATGTGGGATTGTATTGCAGGGGGCGGCTGTTTGACACCAGCATACCATAAACATTCATAGAGCCACAAAGTAATTGCCAATTGATGGTAGAAGTGGATGCGGGTTTTAGGGCAGTTGGAAAAAAGAACTGTCCTGAGCCTGCAATGTTTGAAGCAGGAACGGTTTCGTTGGCTCCTATGCGAAATTGCTGTGCTTTGAGTTTTTTCATATCAAGTAGTTGCTCAGTGTTTGAACGAACCTTTTGCTGCTGCGGAAAAGCGCATATTGCCAAGAACAGCGCGAATCCCATGAGTAGTAGTTTTTTCATGCTATTGGATTTAGTTTAATATAAAGTTAAACTATATGCACGCCGTCATGCCTTATCTTATACGGCAGGCGACTTTCCCTTTACAACTGGCAGCCTTTGCTGCTCAAACGCAAAAGAATCTGAGCAAAGGGATCGCGGAAAAAGGTGAATTCCCGCAAAAAAAAAGAGGCTGTCTCAAAAGACAGCCTCCTCTAACAAAAAGGTAGGGATTATTTATTCAACAATTAATTTTTTGGTGGTGCTTGCATTTCCTGCCTTCACGTTAACCAAATAAATTCCTGTAGATAAGCCGCTCAAGTCAATGTTAATGTGATTTTCGCCAACCTGACCTTGTGTTCTGATTGATTTCACAGCTTGACCAACAGTATTGAACACTGTTACATCAACTGCTGAACTAGATGTAAGATCTAAAGCTAAAACTGCACTGCTTTGAGCCGGGTTCGGATAAATATAACTGCCTTCAAATGCATCTGCAGAGTTTTTGCTTATGCCAACAGTAGAAGCTTGCTTGAATTTATACGCAATTTTAGTAGCGCCATACCAAGTAGCATTGTTGGTTAACTGCGAGTAGGGATTGCTATTTGTAACCGTAAGTGGCGTATTAATTTCTACCGTGTAAAAAGCAGTGGTACTTGTATACACAGTTGCGGCACTTGTGATGGGCGACATGTAGTGAAGTGTAGCACGGGTCATTACGTTATTATCTCCGGTTGTTAAGTTTTGTTTAGGACTAACTTGCAAAGTTGGAGTTGAAAATGAAGACACATCCATCACATAAGTAGAAGTACCGGAATTAATCGCCATTACGCGGGTTTTGATATCGGGCAAATTGTTCCACTTAAATGCATTAAAAGTATAACTGCTATCCGATTCAACCCATGAGAAAGTAATATATTTGCCATCAGGAGTGCGGCCTAATTGCAAACGGGCATCCATGTTAATTTTTGCACTATTTGTTCCGGTAGGATCCCAAGGATTCTCAGTATAACCAGGACGACCTGAACCTGCATCAGGACCTTCTGAAGAAATTGAGTCAACTCTTACCACTTTCCATGCAGCTGTTCCGTCTCCAATAATATCCCAGATATACGGATGACCGTTTCTTACGTGCGGCCACTTGTATTGTTCGCTTGGATTGATAGAAGTCACGTATTGTGAATAATAGTTCAATGAATCAGGGTGATCGGTTGCTCCTGACATAAATACTGCTCCAACGTGCAGCTTATTATCTTTGTCCACCGCAATGTCAAGTTCTGTTGTGAAAGGAAGTCCAATGGTATCACCATTAACTACCGGTTGAGTCACCGGCTGTCCGGCACAATAATAAGGTACAATGGTAGCTGTAGGCGCATTAAAGTCAATTTGATTTGTTAGTAATGTCCAAGTGGCAGCAGGGTTAGTGCTTCTGTCCATTTTATAAATGATTGGTTGTGAACTTCTGTTTGAACGAATAGCACCCGTTCTAACTCCTGTTCCTACAACGTAACCAACAGTTCCTGCTTGATTCCATGCCATTTGCGGGTCAGGAGACAAATATTTACTACCGTCCGGCTTAAGCATTACCGGAGGAATAAGGGTATCAATTCTCCAGTCGAAAGCGGTTCCATTAAATGTACCTGTTGCAACTGCAAAACCTCTGGTGGTAGCTAAACCGGCAAGGTCATCAGCAACTACACCAACAGTTCTTACAATTCCATCATCGGTGGAGCTAAATCCATTGCGCATCCATCCATGTGGATTTTGATTTGGAGGATAAGTTCCCAGGGTAAATGACAAGAATTGTTGTGCACCTGTTGCAGAACTAGCTGTTTTGTCATAAGTTCCTAATTTCTTACTTGCGTACCAGTTTCCAACAAAATTGCTTCCTGAAACTACAGGACCGCTACCAACAACATAAGCGTTGCTAATACTTGTATTTCCGGTTGGATTGTAGATCGCCCCTTCCGGATAACGACCCCAGTTGGTAGCATTTGACCAAATGCAGGTACTGTCCCAACTGGTTCCCCAGTTTGAGCTAATTTCGGCAACAATAACTCCCGATTCTGCCGTTGAAGGAAGAGCAGGAATAGGCTGATAACTTGTGCTTTTTCGGTGAATAAACGAAACGGTATTTAAAGCAGGGTTATATTGCAAAGGGCGTGAAGAACTTACAAGCATACCGTAAGTGTTCATCGATCCACACAATAAAGACCAGCTTATAGAAGGAGAAGCAGGCTTTCCTTGATTGGTTGAACCGCTTTGTCCTGATCCAAAAAGAGGAGACGCCGCGGTAGGCTCATTTACTCCAATACTGTATAAATTAGCTTTCACCAGTGAATAATCAGCCTTCCCACTAGGTTTCACATTAATTCTGGCATTTTGCGGAAATACACTGACTGCTGCTAACAGTGCCGTTCCAATTAGTAATCGTTTTTTCATGTTGTTATTTGGTTTAAGTTAATCTTGTGATTTGTTAATCTTGTGATTTTTAGTCTAGAAGGCTAAGATAGTTATAATGTTAAACCATCGCTCAATTTATTTCCTTTTTAACAAAAATATTTATGTTTTTGTTGTCCTCTTTCAAGAATTTCCCTAAAAAAGTATGTTTGCTAATACAGGTACGCAAAATACCCCACTAATTGGAAGCGCAAATTCACAATCCCCGAATCTAGGTACAAAAAAAAGGCCGCCAATTATGGCAGCCTTTCCTAATTTCAGCAAATGCTTACTTAGATTTGTTAACTGTTCCTGCTAAATCAGATCCAGCTTTAAATTTTACTACTTTTTTAGCAGCAATTTTAATTTCTTTTCCTGTTTGCGGATTGCGACCTGTGCGGGCAGCACGCTTAGCTACTGAGAAAGAACCGAAACCTACTAAACCAATACGGTCTCCTTTTTTCAAGGCTTTGTGGATCGCGTCGATTGTTGAATCTAAAGCGCGACCAGCGTCAGCTTTTGTTAATTTTGAACTCGATGCAATAGCATCAATTAATTCTGCTTTGTTCATTTTTTTTTGTGTTAAGGGTTAAACAATTAATAAATTATGACACAAACATACTAGCTAAAACCGCATTTGTCAAGTGTTTCAGCAATAATTATGCTTTTTTTGTTGATAAATAGGCGTTTTGTTGATAAGTATTGGCTGAAACAGTCTAATAATAAGGGTTTGGGAGGCTTGATGTCGCGAAATAGCTTAATAGTAGGGCTTGAGCGTTACACCAGCGCGGCATCATATATACACTGGGACTTTCTCAACTCAGCAAAGTCTGAGAATCGACCTTGAATCCTTTTAAGAATTCATCTGTCTTCATGCGTTTTTTTCCCTCCAACTGCATTTCATCTATTTGAATAAATCCTCCGGGACAGCATACCCTCAAGTGTTTTGTGCTGTCGGTAATAAGAGAACCGTTAGTAAGATGATGCTCCGCTCTCTGAAATGAAGCCCGGTATACCTTTAGTACCAGTGGATTCCGACCCGCTCTGGTCACTACCGTGAATGCGCAAGGGTGCGGACTTAAACCCCTGATGAGGTTATGGATCTCTTTGCCCGGTAACGCCCAGTTAATTCTGCAGGTCTCGCGGTTAAGTTTCGGGGCATGCGTTGCTTCTGAATCATTTTGGGGCATAAACATCAAAGGTTTTCCCGATTCAAAATATGCTTGAAGAGCAAGAACTGTCTTTAATATGAGGTCCGCGCCCCGCATCATCAGTGTGTCGTGCAATTCTCCTGCGGTAATAGTGTCATCAATTTCCACTGCGTTTTGAAACAAAATACTTCCGGTGTCGATCTCGTGTTCGAGCTTAAAACTGGTTACTCCTGTCCTGCTTTCGCCCCTAATAATCGCCCAGTTTATGGGAGCTGCCCCTCTGTATTTGGGTAAGTGCGATGCGTGAAGATTGTAGGTGCCCAGTAGTGGCATCTCCCATATAATGGCAGGAAGCATTCTAAAGGCAACTACGATCTGCAAATGAGCTCCCAGCGACCTTAACTCCGATACAAACAGCTCGTCCTTTAAATTAACAGGCTGCAAGATCTTGAGATGGTTATCCAGCGCATATTTTTTTACGGCAGACTCCCGAAGGAGTTGTCCCCTGCCCGCCGGTTTATCGGGGGCTGTAATAACTGCCACCACCTCGCATCCCTGTTTTACCAACACATCGAGACTGGCAACAGCGAACTCGGGGGTTCCCATAAAAATGATTCGCATACCTGATTGAACAAAAAAGCCGCTCCATTGCTGGAGCGGCTCTTTAATAAACGTTATTTACTATTCGAGTACAATTTTTCTTGTCACTTTTTCAGTCTTCGACTCAACCGTTAAGAAGTAAATACCTCTTGGATTGTTTCCAATACTAATCGTTATGTTTTCTTTACTACTTGCTTCCTGATAAATCACTGAACCTAAAACATTGGTAATCTTAATGCCATACTCCTGTCCGGTATTTGGCAAACTAAGGTTCAATTGATCTTTTACCGGGTTTGGATACACACCAAGAAGGTTATTAAGACTTAGTTCATTTACACCAACATCATTGCAGTCGTTCACACTAATGGTTTGAGCAACAGTAGAAGTACCTGAGGCATTTTTCGCTCTCAAAGTAACAGTGTACTGCGGAATGGTGCTGTTTGAAATTGTTACCGACAAATTTTGTTGGAAATAATTAGGGAAAACAGACACGCCGGTGTTTGGCGTCACACTCCAGGTGTAAGTAATGCTTCCGCTCATGCCCGCAGGATTGCTGGTACTATTTGTGGTAGAGAAGGTCTTAACATCGCAAAAACGAATGTTTGCCGGAATGCTGAAAGTAGCAGTAGGAGGACAAGGCGCAACATTAATAGTTTGAGTTGCTGCTGCAGTTCCTGAGGCGTTAGAGGCTACCAAGGTTATGGTATAGACGCCAACACTTGTTACCTTAATAACAGGACTTGTTGCAATAGAGGATGGGGAAACTGTTACACCGGTAGCAGGAGCTACTGACCAGAAGTATGCAGGAGTTGGAGCACCTGTACTTGTGTTAACTGCTGTGAATGAGTAGTTAGCACATCCGCTGGCTGGCAATGTAAAGGTGGCAATTGGAGCCACACAAGCTGCTACGGTGATCACTTGCGAAGAGGAGTTTGAACCACCTGCATTTGTAGCAACAAGAGTAATTGTATAGGTGTTTCCTGAAGAGAAAGTTATTGTAGGTGTAGCTGCTGTAGGATTTGAAAAGACCGCTCCGGCAGGAGTAGAAGACCAGCTATAAGTTGGCACAGGACTTCCTGTTGAGGTATTCGCTGGCACAACTGTTGCAGTAGGTCCGGTTAAACACAAATTCGCAGGTAACGAGAACGCAGCGGTAGGTGCTACAGTTCCTGTAATGGTAGCTCCGGTGTATTTCCAAATATTGGTAAAGGTGCTAAAGCTCAATGAACCGGCCCACGCTGTCGACCCATTCACAAAATCTCCGGTAATATAAGGTATACCAGTGCTTCCCCAATCTGTCCAAGTTAATCCATTATCGCTGGAATAAGAAATAATAGTATTTCCGGTACCCGCTCCGTAGGAGGCAAGGTTACCTGTTCCCGGGATTCCTGTAACATCCCACAATCCAAGATTCGCAGGCAAAGGTGTAATCTGAGTCCATGTTGCTCCTCCGTTACTTGAATTCCATAATTCTAAAGCAGTACCGTTTCCAGTATAACACACACCGTTTAAAGGACTTGAAAAAGCAATCTCGGTAATGGTATTACTTGGAATTCCTACTGTTGAAACACTCCAGGTAACACCGGCGTCGGTGGTACGGAACATTCTGTTGCCGTTGGTTCCAAACCACACATTAGAAGTTCCCACTTTAGCATATAAATTCACAATGGCAAATTCTCCCGAATTTGGATTAGGAATATTTGTACCTGGAACTTGCGCCCATGACAAACCGCCATCTGTAGTTCTCCAAAGTTCATATTCTCCGTTAACCGGATCGCCATTCGCGATTCCTACTGAAGGTGTAAGAAAAGTAACCCAGTTAGCAAACGCAGTGGTGCTGGTATACATACCGGTAGCGGTCATGTTGTTCCAAGAAGCTCCACCATTAGTTGTTCTGTGAATGGCCCCTTGATTTGAAGTCGCCTTCATGTAGGAACACACCCAAGCAGTATTGGCATCAATGCCTTCCATATTGGCAATGTTATAAGTATTGGTATCGCTAAATACATTTCCTCCGGCAAAACTAGTCCCGCCATTAATCGTACGTGAATACCAGTTATAATTCCGGCTTGGGGCACCCCAATCTGTGCCAATAACCCACACTACGTTTGCGTCAACAGCATCCATAAATTTCACACCTGGGTTCGTTGCTACAGAACTTGAAGCCGCAAACACAGCGTTCTGATTTGTGGCCCAACTCGTACTAGGCACTTGGGCCATAGCAGTACCTACTGTTAAAGCCGCAATAATTGAAAGTAATTGTCTTTTCATTGTTCTTAATTAATTTAATTCGATAAAAATACTTATAATTATCTAAAGTTATTTAAAATCTTTGGTTTTAACACTAAAATTCGAGCGGCCCAAAGCCATTTTACCTCATTTTTTTATAAGTGGCCTACTTTTTCCTCATAAGTGGAATAATTGCAACGTGCTGTGGGATTTTATCGGTTGCGAGAATTTCACGCTCAAGTGATTTGGTCACCAAACTGGCGCAAATTTCACACCCTGCCGGTTAGTATCACACCCCTTTTATTCAGTATAATTTTCACATCTCTCTCCTCATTTGCACCGTGTTTATACCAATCCGATTTTTGGGGAATCCTCATTTCAATCATCTCGATCCTTACGAGTTTCTATTTATTAAATTCAACTAGTAATTGCCATTTACCCACCAAGTTGAAGGTCGGCAGCTGTTAAATCACGTTGATGGATTACTTTGGCCTTATAGTTCTGTTGCCAATACCTTGCGAGGTACTCTTGTTCAGTTTGCCCCGGAGTGGGAACAAGAATGAGATTTCTGAATCCCAATATATGCAGGTCCATCAGTGTACTATAGCCACTTCTACATATAACGGTTCGCGCATTGACTATCAGATCTCCGAGTAAATTCGTGTCGGCAAAATCAATAATTCGGATGTTTTTATGAGTCGCGGCGACTTTCTCCTTTCCTCTCACTAAAACAATATTTAGTTTACTTTCCTTGAATTTTTCCAATAACATATTTTCCAGTAAACTTCGTTGCGGTTCGATTCCGGATAATAAAATTAACAGATCAATCGACTTACTTCTCATAACTTCCCCACTCACAAACCTGCTTTGAGGGCCAATAAAACGAACGGGAATAGGCACCTTTTTGTTCTCACTCAAATTGCCGGATAAGCGCTCACTCCTAGGTTCGTAGTCAGGCACCCATACTTCCTGAAACCGCCGCAAAAGTTTAATATTCATCCAATTTGCCCAAGATGAAAAAACAGGACTCAAAATAATTAACTGGTGAGTAATAAAAATACTTTCGACCTTATTATTGTACAAACCATAACGGTTGTCGCTTATGACCAAATTTACCGAATGCGTAGAGATGATCTTTTTAAGAAGTGCGTTTTCTTTTCGTATCACCGAAAAAATGCGCGGTGCCTGAAGAATAAGTTTAAGCCAAACGGGTAAAAATCGGGAGTAGGAAATTTGATAGGATGGCAGCTCAATCTTTTTTAAGTGAGGGAAAATCGCTTCAAAAAAAAATTCATGTGAGGGGCTTATCCCCAGAATAATTTCGTTTTCCTGTTGCAATTTTTTTATTAGAGGTACGATGCGAGTAGCATGTCCCATGCCCCAATCGAGGGGGGAAATAAATATGGTTCTTTTTGAATACACAGAAATGTTCACGGAAAGTAACTATTGCTAAAAGATTTATGCTTTAAGCACACTCTTTGCCCTCTTCATTCTCATCCAAGCCCTTTTCGACACTTTCTCCCCACGGCACTGATGAACTGTTAGCGGCAATTGCACCGTTAGTTGAAATTGCTCCTAACAGGTTGTCTTTTACAACGTTTTTACGTTCCGTTTTTAAAGCAAATTTCCAATTTATTATCCTGATGCAATCCCATGTGGTATTTTGCTATAAAATTTTTCTGCTATGCAATAGTGATGAATGCTAATGGCAATTTGAGCTCGGAATGATCGTCTTTCGGGTAGGAGGATTGGCGCACAACGCATCCCTGTGTGCCGCAACTCTTCACCTCCGAAATAATCAACCGGAAAATAGTCACGAAAACACTCCTCAGCTGAGAGGCCGCTCTTTTTTTCTTCCGAAAGGCAACTAAAATACTGCAGCAGAGTCGTTGCCTCGGATCTCATCCCTGTTACGCGTCAATTTTGGCGTATTTAGCATTTTTCTCAATGAATTCCCTTCTGGGAGGAACCTCATCGCCCATCAACATACTGAACACCCTGTCTGCCTCGGCAGCACTATCGATTGAAACCTGACGTAAGGTGCGGGTTTCGGGATTTAAAGTGGTTTCCCATAATTGGATAGCGTTCATCTCTCCCAAGCCTTTATAGCGTTGAATGTGCACGCTATCGGTTTTGTCTCCGCCCAATAATTTAATTTGCGTGTCGCGCTCTGCGTCGTTCCAACAATACACCTGGTCTTTTCCTTTTTTGAGGAGATACAAGGGTGGGGAGGCAATATATACATGGCCTTTTTCAACAAGTTCTCTCATATGGCGGAAGAAGAACGTAAGGATGAGGGTGGTAATATGGGAGCCATCAACATCGGCATCACACATGATCACAATCTTATGGTAGCGCAACTTATCGAGATTAAGCGCGCGGTCATCTTCTTTTGTCCCTCTAAACACGCCCAGTGCCGTAAAAATATTTTTAATTTCTTCGTTTTCGTAGATCTTGTATTCCAGGGCTTTTTCAACATTCAGGATCTTTCCACGCAAAGGTAAGATAGCCTGAAAATCACGATTTCGACCTTGTTTGGCAGTTCCTCCGGCGGAGTCGCCCTCCACCAGAAATAATTCACAGGCAAAGGGATCGCCACTTGCGCAATCGGCTAATTTACCGGGTAAACCAGATCCGTTCATCACGCTTTTACGCTGAACCATTTCACGTGCTTTTCGCGCAGCATGGCGCGCCGTGGCGGCGAGAATTACTTTATCCACAATGGTTCTGGCTTGGCGCGGATGTTCTTCCAAATAGTTTGAAAGCGCTTCGCTGATGGCCTGATCTACCGCCCCAATGGCTTCACTGTTTCCCAACTTCGTTTTTGTTTGGCCCTCAAACTGCGGCTCCTGAACTTTTACCGAAATTACCGCGGTGAGTCCCTCGCGAAAATCGTCTCCGCTTATCTCAAACTTTACTTTGGATAATAATCCGTTCTTATCGGCATAACTCTTCAGGGTGCGGGTTAAACCCCTCCTGAACCCTGCCAGATGAGTTCCTCCCTCATGGGTATTGATGTTATTCACATAACTCTGAATATTCTCACTGTACGAATTATTATACATCATGGCCACTTCCACAGGAATTGATCCCTTGTCGTTTTCCATGTAGATTGGTTCTTCGATCAATTTTTCTTTGGCGTCATCCAGATAAAGAACAAATTCACGCAAACCCCCTTCGCTGTAAAAATCTTCAGAGAGCGGTTTTCCGTTCTCGTCTTTTTGACGATCATCTTCCAGGGTAATGTGGATGCCTTTGTTCAAATAAGCCAATTCACGCATCCTGTTGGCCAGGGTGGTATGATTATACTCCTGAACGGTAAAAATGCTGGCATCGGGCGTAAACGTGATGATAGTTCCCCGTTCGTCGCTTACACCTGTTTCTTTGGCCGGATATAATGGCTTTCCTATACTAAACTCCTGAGTGGTTATTTTGCCGTCACAATGAATTTCTGCTTTGAGATGAGATGAAAGTGCGTTCACGCAACTCACCCCAACGCCGTGCAAACCGCCGGAGACTTTGTACGAATCTTTATCAAACTTTCCGCCGGCATGCAATACGGTTAAGACCACTTCCAGAGTACTCACACCGAGTTTGGGATAAATGGACGTGGGGATGCCACGGCCGTCATCCTTTACGCGGATGGAATTGCCTTCTAAAATTGTAACCGTGATGTTTTTGCAATAACCCGCCAAGGCTTCGTCGATTGAATTATCTATCACTTCATACACCAAATGGTGAAGGCCTTTGAAACCCGTGTCACCAATGTACATCGAGGGACGTTTTCTAACTGCTTCTAACCCTTCTAAAACCTGAATACTTTCAGCTCCGTAATTCTTTTTTTCCGTTGAAACTTCTGACATAAATGCGCTCTGACTGTTTTTATAATTATCTTTTAAATATACCGAAAAATTGCGAATTAGAAGGGAGGAAATGATGCAAATGTTACTAACAAAATGTTAAAAGTTGATTGTAAAAAATAAAGCTATTTTTGTCGCAAACTTTCTTATGGTCTGGCACATTTTAAGATATTGGATTTCATTTTTTATACCCGTCTTCTATAAACGACTTCAAGCGAATCACTTGGAGAATATTAAGGTAAAAGGACCAGTTATTATTGCCATGAATCACCCCAATGCATTTACCGATCCCATCCTGATCACTTCCTTAACGCATCCCATGAAATTGAAGTTTATGGCCCGGGGAGATGTTTTTAAACCCGGACTAATTACCTCTTTGCTCGAATCCATCGGCATTGTACCCATTTTCCGTATCCAGGACGGAGGAAAAGAAGGTTTGAAGAAAAATGAAGACGCGTATCGCCGGGTAAACTATCTGCTTTCTAAAAACTCCAAAATAATAGTATTTGCCGAAGGATTGTGTATTCAAGAGAGAAGACTACGTCCACTCAAAAAAGGCGTGGCCAGGATGGTTTTTGGGGCTTTTGAGGCTATAAATAATGAGCACCTGGTGGTGGTTCCCATAGGTGTAAATTACAGCAACCCATCAAAACTCAGAAGCAACGCCTTCTATAACATTGGAGAACCTATCCGCGTAAGAGAGTTCATTGAAGCCTACCGAAACAACCCCGCCCGTGCAAACAGGGCTTTTATGGATGTGTTAGAGCCAAGAATGAAAGCCCTCGTTACCCACATCCAGAACCCGGATGATGACGAAGCGGTGCTTCAAGTGGAAACGCTGTGCAAAAGGGCAGAATTGCTTAAGCAACAGCTCAATCCCACTAATTTGGAACATGATTTTAGGGTGTTACAGCAGCTCACCGAAAAGGTCAACGCGGCTTCCCTTCAGAACCGAGAAGTTCTCGGCGAATTTAAAACACAGGCGAAAGCCTATTTTGATGCGTTGCGTGCCCACAACCTGCGCGATTGGTTGTTTGATCCCAGCCAAAACGCTCAGTCAAACCCAATCCATCTGGTTAGTCGCTGTTTCGCCCTCCTTGCCGGAGCACCAATTTGGGCTTTGGCGATGATTGGAAACTATCTTCCCTTCCTTCTTACAAATTATATTACCAAGAAAATCGTTAAGAACATCGAGTTTTTCTCTTCCTTCTACATAGGCATCGCCATGATTGTATTCCTGATTTATTATGTCCTCTGCTTCATCACGCTCAATGTTGTCTTTGCGTCGGGGCTCCTTACTTTTCTTTCGTTGTTTGCATTTGGACTCAGTGCTTGGTTCAGCCTTTATTATGTGCCTTTCTTTAAGAAAACAAGGGGTATGTTCGTGATCCAAAATAACAAGGTATTGGTAGCGCAACTTTCCTCACAAAGAAATATGTTGTTGGCGTTAATTAACAAATTATAGTGCTTCCAAGCGCTAACCTTGGCACGTAAATTGGGTATAACAGGTATGAGAAGAGCAAGGCATTTTACCTATCAGCTATTGGCTTTTGCAGCTGTGTTTGTATTGTTATCCATGAGCACCATGGATTCCTCAAGGCAGAAATTAGAAACGAGTAGTGCATTTGAAATAGGAGACAAACTACCTATTCAAGCCAATACAGCGTTTAAAGAAGGAGAGGTTTTAACGTACCGCTTGCACTATGGCTTGTTAAATGCCGGAATGGCAGTGCTGGAAGTGAAACCCGATCTCATTCATGTAAATGGTAGAAACGTTTATCATATTGTGGGATCGGGCTATTCGACAGGAACAACTGATTGGTTTTTTAAAGTCCGCGACCGTTATGAAACTTATTTAGATAAAGACGCGCTTCTACCCTGGTTATTTGTAAGAAGAGTAGATGAAGGCGGTTACAAATTCAAACAAGATTATGTTTTTAATCACTATACTAAAAAGGTGGATATTGGCAATAATCAAAAATACGATGTGCCCAGCGGCGTGCAGGATATGGTGAGCGCTTTTTATGCAGGAAGAAATCTAAAGTTTAGTACTGCTAAAGTAGGGGAAATTATTTCAATGCCATGCTTTGTCGATAAAGAGGTGTGGAATTTGAAGATCCGGTATGTGGGTAAGGAAATTATTGAAACAGACCTGGGTAAGTTTCGCTGTTTAAAATTTAATCCCATCGTGCAAAAAGGAAGAGTGTTTAAGGAAGAGGAAGACCTTACTGTTTGGATTAGTGATGACCAAAACCACATTCCTATGCGCGCTCAAGCCAATGTTTTGGTGGGGAGTATTAAAATGGACATCACCGATACGCACAATTTAGCGAATGCAACTTCCAAAGTAAACTGATCCATCTGAAAGCAAAGATCAGGATGATTTAGTCGCTTCCTTCAAAGAAGGCTAGTCAGGATTTGGCCAAACAAATAAATGTCTTCAAACGAATTATACAGCGGTACGGTTGCACAGCGTATCACATTGGGCTCTCTCCAATCGGGAACTACGCCGTTTTCAATTAATTTGTTATACAGAGCTTTGCCGTAACCATGCGCCACAATAGATATCTGGCAACCACGGTTCTCTTTTGGAGTAATAATTTGGAGACAATTGTTTTTTTCGTTATTTATTTCGCCAACTACAAATTCAAGGTAAGATGTGAGTAATTTGCTTTTTGCGATGAGTGCGTCCATCCCCACTTCTTCAAATATATCAAGACTTGCTCGGCACGCAGCCATGCTTAACACCGGGGCATTACTCATTTGCCAGCGTTCGGCGGTTTGCATCGGAACAAATGTGCTGTCCATCAGAAATCGTGTCTTTTTATCATGTCCCCACCAGCCGGCAAATAGTGGTAATTGGGTGTTTAATAGGTGTTGTTGATGCACAAAGGCACCTGCTACGCTTCCAGGGCCGCTGTTCAGGTATTTATAACTGCACCAGGCGGCAAAATCGACATTCCACACGTGTAATTCAAGTTTGATGTTGCCGGCAGCATGCGCCAAATCGAATCCTACCAAAGCCCCCGCCTTGTGTCCTGCTTCGGTAATGGTTTTCATGTCAAACACCTGGCCCGTAAAATAATTCACACCACCAATCATAATCAGGCACAGTGAATCTTTATGTTTTTCAATCGCCGCAAGAACATCTTCTTGCCGGATATGGTATTCCCCTTCCCTCGGCCCCACTTCAATGAGGGCGTCCTTTGGCTCATAGCCGTGAAATTTGACTTGGGATTGCAACGCATATTGATCGCTTGGAAACGCTTTTGCTTCGCAAAGAATTTTATAACGTGAAGAAGTAGGTCGGTAAAACGACACCATGAGTAAGTGGAGATTCACGGTGAGCTGATTCATCATCACCGTTTCTTCGGGCAATGCCCCTACTATTTTCGCCATTTTAGTGGTAAGCAACTCGTGGTAGGACAACCAGGGGTGAGTGGCCAGAAAATGGCCCTCAACTCCATATTTAGCCCAATCATTCAATTCGGTTTGAAGATAGCTTTGCGTAGTTGTTGGTTGAAGTCCCAAAGAATTTCCCGTAAAATAAATAGCGTCTCGCTGATGATGCTGAGGAATTAAAAAACGTTTACGGTATATTTTCAACGGATCCGTTTCATCCAGTGATCTTGCAAACTCCAAATCGTTCTTAAACATCTCTTTTTGTTCTGAGCCTTGCGGCATGAATTTTGAGGCGTAAATGTAAGTATAATGCCCTTGGCTGCAAAACAAAGATAAATTGTCCTAATTTTGTAAGACATCAATTCCAAACTGAACCATCACGCATGAGACCACTCCTTCTTTTTCTTACTTTTTTTTCTCTTCTCACAATTAAGGCACAGTCTTTTGTGAAAAACGCCGTCGGCCGCGCACTTACATTTAAAGAAATACAACTCCAATTTGATGCTTTCAAAAAAGAGAATGACTTGAACAAAGCAAAACATTGGAAAGCTTACAAACGCTACGAAATGGAAATGCTGCTGCACACGAGCGGACAAGGAGAACCGGTGGGGTTTAGAGAATACGTGAATGTGGCCATTGCTGTTGCTGATGAAAAGGAACAAGGTAAACCAACGCCTTCCCCTTGGTATCCGGCCGGACCAAATACCGTACCTAACAATTTAACCGGATATATGGAAAATGGAATTGGCCGCATCAATTGTGTAGCCTTTCACCCAACAGATACCAATACGTATTATGTTGGGGTTGCTCAGGGAGGATTATGGAGAACAACAAACGGTGGCGCCTCCTATACACCATTAACAGATAACCTTCCTATTACCCGCATTAGCGACATTGTGTTGCAGCCGGGAAATCCAAACGTGATCTACATTTCGGTGTGTGATTTTGAGTACATTGGCAGAGGTTTGTATCTCGACGGCAAGAAGAGACACACTCATTTTGGATTGGGTGTTTACAAGACTACCGACGGTGGCACTACCTGGAGCCCAACGGGGCTGAGTTTTCAATTAACAGACGGGGATGCTTCTTTGATCCGAAAAATTGTGATCAATCCCGCTAACACCAATGAGTTGCTGGCTTGCGGAGTAAGTGGCATGTACCGCTCAACGAACGGTGGCGCGTGGTGGACAAAACAAGTAGACTCTCTGTTTTGGGACATGATCCAATCACCACAAAATCCCAACATCCTTTATGCTGCTACCGGCTGGGTCAAAAATTCTAATATGGGATCTGCTGCCATTTACAAGTCAACCGATTTTGGAATCAACTGGACGCTGTTGAACACCGGGATTCCGCTACAAGGCAGTGTTCAGCGAATTAAGCTCGCCATGGCTCCCGGCGATTCAAATTACGTATATGCACTCTGTGTGGATGATGTTGAAGGTCTTTATGGCATATACCAAAGCACAAATGCGGGTGTAAGTTGGACCTATAAGCCTCCGGTGCTCAATGTGCTGGAGTATGGTCAGGGAAATGGATCAGGGGGACAAGGCACCTACGACCTGGGATTTTGCGTGAGCGATACCAATCGAAATGTTCTTTATACAGGAGGAATAAATCTGTGGGGCTCGCTCAACGGGGGAACAAGTTTTGCGCCGATTAGTCACTGGACCTACAATTATGGTTACAGCACCGTGCATGCCGATGTGCATGCTATTCAAAAACAACCGGGCTCGGGAAATATTTTTGTGTCCTGCGATGGAGGACTGTACAAAACAAATAATATGCAAACGGCTACCTGGGGAACAAGCTGGCCAACAACCTGGACTACACTCAGCAATGGCATGCAAATCTCTTCTTTTTACCGGGTATCCAGCTCAAAAAACAGCTTGGGCAGAATTATTGCCGGGGCTCAGGATAATGCGTCGAGTTACAAAAACAGCGCAGGCTGGAGCACTCTATTTGGAGGTGATGGTATGGATAATTATTTGGATCCTTTGAATAGTCAGATCATCCTGGGTTCGAGTCAATATGGCAATTTCTATTACAGTAATGACGATGGCACAAGCGGATTAAACGTGGGGACTAATCCCAATTTCGAAAACTCGGAATGGGTGACTCCATTAGTTGCCGATTACAATCATCCCGGCGTGCTGTATATTGGAAACGAGAACGTGGTTAAATCGACCGATGGCGGCCAGAATTGGAATGCCCTGGGAACAATTTACAGCAATACGGTGACGCAGCAAAACACAGAGATTTGCGCTCTTGCAGTATCACCCACTAATTCTAATGTGATTTATGCTGCGCGCAGGGTGCGACACGAGTATTTTATGAAAGGGATAGTCATTCGCTCCACTAATGGCGGTACTAGTTTTTCCAATATCACAAATAACTTACCCGACAGCTTATATTATACAGGAATTGAAGTGAATTTAACAAACCCGAATGAGGCGGTTGTATCTCTGGCCGGTTTTGCCGCAGGATGCAAAGTATTCAAAACCACCAATGGCGGTGCTAGTTGGGTTAATATCACGTATAACTTGCCCAATATTCCGGTGAATTGCGTCAAGTACGTGGTTGGCACCGGACAACTAATGGTGGCTACCGACGTAGGGGTTTACATACTAAATGTTGGTGCCAATAGCTGGGCAGGCTATAGTACAGGTTTGCCAAATGTGATTGTAAGTGATATTGAATTTAACCCGGTGCTTAATAAGGTATACATTTCAACATTTGGTAGAGGGATCTGGGAAACCAGCCTGAATCTGATCACAGCAATGCAGCCCGGATTAGGAATTCATGAGGCCGGGGCTAACGCTCTTCTTGATTTTCAGATTTATCCTTCACTCAACAGCGGCAATTTTACGGTGAGTCGAAACTCCGGCCACGAATTATTCACACTTGATGTCATTGATGTTTTGGGCCACATTGTTTACTCAACGAGAAGCACCGATGACCAATTGCAATTAGACTTGAAGCTGAACCCGGGAACATACTACTTGAAAATGGACAATGGGATTGCCCTGGGCGTGAAAAAAATGGTTGTACAGTAGGTCACTTTTCTTTGATGCTTTGCCATTTCGATTTAAACGTATACGCCAAGGTAGTGGCGCGTTGAATTGCCAAGTCAGCTTTTTCGCCCACAAAGAGTTCATTTACAGTTGCTGAAAATACCGCCAACCATATATCAAATTGATGCGATTTAATGGGTAAGTGCAGGTGTTTGTCGAAAACATTTGTCCGATAGCCTTCTTCATCTAACAATACAAAGCCCCAGAAATGTATAATATGAGGCACATGCGCTTCAAACACAATGTCTTTGAATATTACTTTCATTTCTTCAATTTCAAACAAGTTGGCGTAAAACTTCCGTATCAATACTTCAATGTCGGCTCTGGTTGTGATATCATTCATCTTCACTTTTTCTATAAATTGCTAAAGAATCGGGGAGTGCTTGCTGCAAAAGTGCCGAGCAAAGCTCTTCTAAACCGAGGCGATCAAAACTTAATTGCTAATTGGGAACCACTTCCACTTCTTCTTCGTCAGAAACGGCGTTTGGTTTAATCTCAGACAATGACTGGTCGGGGTCTTTTTTACGCTTAGGCCTAGCTGAGGGCTCGCTAATCTTGTCCTGATTCACTGTTGAGGCTACTTTCATCTTCGCTGAATCGGGGGCAGAGGCTTCTTGTTTTGTTTGTTCAGCCATGTGGGACGTGGCCTGTGTTTCAACAAGTTGCGGTTGATCGGTGGTTTGACTGCTTTCAGGCATGGTGGCAGGTTTCTCGGCCGCAGTCGCCACTTTGACCGAAGTTGGCGCAAATTCCTGTGCAGGCAGGTGCTGAATGGCCTTCGAGGGTACCGGATTCTCATTGGGCTCCGTTTGCCCGATAGGTTTTTTTATGCTTATAAAATTGAATAGGAGAAAGGAAAAAACACAAATTATTCCCCCGAATACAAGTGGGAGTAACACGTTGCGACTTAGTTTGAGTTCAAACTTCGTAAAACGATGCTTTGGCTGCTCTAAAGGATGCGCCTGAGCGTATACTTCAAATTTGTCCCAAGCGTCTTCCTTAAGGGGCACATTCACATCCCTGAGCTGAAGTCTGAGTCGTCGCTCATCTATTTCGTAGGTGAATGTCTTGCTCATACTTTCACGCTTTTAAGGGTTTTTTCGATGTTCTTTTGCAGGTTGAATCGGGCTTTTTCAAGATTACTTTTTACAGTTCCTTCGCTAGATTCAAGCATGTTTGCCGTTTCTTCTAGGGTAAAGCCATCCACTACATGCAAATTAAAAACCAAACGTTGAGAAGGCACAAGAAGTTGCAGGCACTTAATAAGGACGTCGTTTTCAACCTCTGCAAAATCGATCAGGTCATTGTTCTCAAAAAGATTATAATTTTTGGTGGAGTTCTCTCCCGGCGCATATACAGTGCTCGCCACATAATATTCACTTCGGATGTTTTTAATGAACCTGATAGCTTCAAGAATAAACTCTTTGTAGAAAAACTGGTCGAGATCTGAAGTTGAATTCTTTAAGGTGATTGAGCCCGGATGCATCATCTTGGTGACACATGCATTAAAACTCTGATGAAAAAGTTCTTCTGCTTGCTGTTGATTTTTAGCGTACCGATTGGCAATTGGGATTAAACGGCCGTAGTAATTCTCAAACACCTCCCTTATAGGAGAATTTTCGGTACCTTGTATCAAAGTGAATAACTCAGCTGATGACATAAAGCGGGTGTTTGTTCGGTTTACTTTAACGGATTTAATTCAATAAAGTTTCGTTATTGGTGCAGGAACTCAAAGTTATTCAATATTCGCTTATTTTCAAAAAAATAGTGTTTAAGGAAATTTTCTTTCTACCCTTTGAAATGAGCTAAAATGCGCTTGAATTTGCCCATTTCAGATTTTTAGAGCCTTTTCCCGAACTGAACCACTGGTGTAATCAACCCACGGGAGGATCTGGATTCGGATGTAGGCCGGAAAGTGCGCCGAAGTTCGAAAAAAGAGGAAAATGAGGGAACAACACCGGTTTCTTTATTTCTACTTAAAAACATTTCTCATTAATACAACTGTTGGTTTACTTTTTTTTTGAAATTTATTACAGGGCTGTAAATCAAGCCAATTGAGGAAATCTCGATTTCCGGAAAAATTTTTTTTGTTTAAAACTTAGGCAAGGTGTTAATTCATTTGTCTATCTATTGGGACGATTTTTATTTTTATTTGCACCAGAGATCGTTTCAACTTAAACTAATTAATAAAGCCATTCCATTTCATTATGACAGAACCAATACTCGTCGAAAATAAAGACAGATTTGTACTTTTCCCTATTAAGTATAAGGATATTTGGGAATTTTATAAAAAAGCGGAGGCGAGTTTTTGGACGGCTGAGGAAATTGATCTGGCATCTGACATTTCTGATTGGAACAACAAGCTTAACGACAACGAAAAACACTTCATTAAACATGTTTTGGCCTTTTTTGCTGCCAGCGATGGCATTGTGAATGAAAATTTGGCCATTAATTTTCTCAATGAGGTTCAGTACCCTGAGGCCCGCTGCTTTTATGGGTTCCAGATCATGATGGAGAACATTCATTCCGAAACTTATTCATTATTAATAGATACTTATATTAAGGACCCCGCCGAGAAGGATCATTTGTTGCATGCTGTGGATACCGTTCCTTGTGTGGGCGAAAAGGCAGATTGGGCACTTCGTTGGATTAATAATGGCTCATTTGCCGAGCGTTTGATCGCATTTGCGGCGGTGGAAGGGATCTTTTTTTCAGGCTCTTTTTGTTCTATCTTTTGGCTCAAGAAACGGGGGCTTATGCCGGGTTTGACCTTTAGCAACGAACTCATTAGCCGAGATGAAGGCTTGCATTGCGATTTCGCGTGTTTACTCTATTCCGACCACGTGAAGAACAAACTGCCCAAAGAGCAAGTTACCAAGATTATCACGGATGCGGTGATCATTGAAAAGAAATTTGTGGTAGATGCAATTCCCGTAAAACTTATAGGGATGAACTCTGACCTGATGTGCCAGTACATTGAATTTTGCGCCGATCGTTTGCTGGTGGCACTCAGCTGCGATAAGTACTACAACGCCTCAAATCCATTTGATTTTATGGAGATGATCTCGTTGCAGGGTAAAACCAACTTCTTTGAGAAGCGTGTGGCCGAGTACCAAAAGGCCGGTGTGATGAATAATAAAGAAGAAAACAACATTTTTAACCTCGACGAAGATTTCTAGATTTTAACATTCGTAGGCTAAAAGTCCCCGATCAATTATGTAACTTTATAGGAGCTCGACCTCGTCTGGCAAGGGAATCCCAGCCCCAAAACCGTAAAAAGAGGTAAAATTTAATTAAAATAAGATTGTTGATACATTCAGGAAACCTGAATTAAAAACGGAAAAATTGAAAGTACCTTGTAAAAACAAAACCCGGTAGTTATCGGGTCTCAAAAACACTAAAAACCCTAGGCGTATGTTCGTATTAAAAAGAGATGGCACCAGAGAGTCGGTAAAATTCGATAAGATTACCGCTCGTATTCAAAAACTCAGCTATGGCTTAGAGCCCTCCCACGTGGATCCTATTCTTGTAGCCAAGAAAGTAATTGATGGGGTGTACGATGGTGTTACCACCAGCGAGTTAGATAATTTGGCGGCAGAAACGGCCGCGGGTCTAACCTCCCGTCATCCGGACTATGCGCAGTTGGCATCCCGCATCGCGGTGAGTAATTTGCACAAGAACACCATCAAATCTTTTTCAAAAACCATCGAAGCCCTTCACGATTATATTGATCCTAAGAACGGGCTCAATGCGTCGTTGATTGCCGACGACGTATACCAGATCGTCATGGAAAATGCACACACACTTGACTCCTGCATTATTTATGATCGCGATTTTGGTTACGATTATTTTGGCTTTAAAACCCTGGAAAGGTCCTACCTGCTTAGAATGAACAGCCGTGTTGCTGAACGCCCACAACACATGATCATGCGCGTTGCTGTAGGAATTCATAAAAATGACATTGATGCTGCCATCCGCACGTATCATTTAATGAGTGAGCGCTGGTTCACGCACGCCACACCCACTCTTTTTAACGCAGGTACCCCGAAACCTCAAATGAGTTCTTGTTTTTTGCTGCAAGTAAAAGACGATAGCATAGATGGCATCTACGACACCCTAAAACAGTGCGCCAAAATCTCTCAGAGTGCCGGAGGCATTGGAATCAACATTCATAATGTACGGGCCACAGGTTCTTATATTAAGGGTACCAATGGTACCAGCAATGGAATTATTCCGATGCTGAAAGTTTACAATGAAACGGCACGCTATGTGGATCAGGGTGGTGGAAAACGCAAAGGTTCCATAGCTGTATACTTGGAACCATGGCATGCCGATATCTTTGAGTTTTTAGATATTCGTAAAAACCATGGTAAGGAGGAGATGCGTGCACGTGACCTGTTCACTGCGTTATGGATCCCTGATCTGTTCATGAAACGTGTTGAAGCCGAAGGTGAATGGAGCCTTATGTGCCCGAACGAATGCCCGGGATTAAGTGATTGCCATAGTGAAGCGTTTGAGAAATTATACACGCAATACGAAAGTGAGGGTCGTTTCCGTAAAAAAATTAAAGCGCGTGAATTGTGGGCTGCTATTATTGAAGCTCAGATCGAAACCGGAAATCCGTATATGTTATTTAAGGATGCTGCCAACTCTAAATCCAATCAACAAAATCTGGGCACCATCAAATCTTCTAATCTGTGTACCGAGATCATTGAATTCACCAGCAAAGACGAAGTAGCGGTATGCAATTTGGCATCTATTGCGTTGCCCCGTTTTGTAGACGAAAAAAATGGAACCTTCGACCATGATAAATTGTTTGAAGTAACCTACGCCGCTACACTTAACCTGAACAAGATCATTGATCGCAATTATTACCCCATTCCGGAAGCCCGCAATAGCAACATGCGCCACCGTCCCATTGGACTAGGCGTGCAGGGTTTGGCCGACGCGTTTATTCTGATGCGTTTCCCATTTGAAAGTAACGAAGCAAAACGACTAAACTCTGAGGTTTTTGAAACCATTTATTTCGCTGCCTTAACGGCGAGTAAAGACCTCGCTAAAGTTGACGGTGCTTACGAATCTTACGCCGGCTCTCCTGCCTCAAAAGGAATTTTCCAACACGATATGTGGGGTGTAAAAGCAAGTCCTCGTTGGGAATGGGATGTTTTACGTGAAGAAGTTATGAAGTATGGTATTCGCAACAGCTTATTGTTAGCGCCAATGCCTACCGCCAGTACCTCTCAGATTTTGGGCAACAACGAGTGTTTTGAACCATACACATCCAACATCTACACACGCCGTGTACTAAGCGGTGAATTTGTGGTGGTGAACAAACATTTGTTACGGGACTTGGTAAAACTGGGCATCTGGAACGAAGGTTTGAAAAATAAAATCATTGCGGCAAATGGTTCAGTACAGGGCATTCCTGAAATTCCGGCTAATATCAAAGAATTATACAAAACCGTTTGGGAAATCAAACAGCGCACCATCATTGATATGGCAGCAGATCGTGGGGCTTTTATAGATCAGAGTCAGTCACTCAATCTGTTTATACAAGATGCCAACTTTGCGAAAATGAGTAGTGCTCACTTTTACTCCTGGAAAAAGGGACTAAAAACAGGCATGTATTATTTGCGCACCAAAGCAGCAGCCGACGCCATCAAGTTTACCGTTGATCAAGGTGCTTTGCAACAACCGGCATTTGTTTTAGGAAACGAAGATCAGTTGCTGGTTGACAGGGGTCAGGCGCATATCCTCACTTTTGAAGAACAACAGGCACAGTTGAGCTGCAGCCTCGACAATCCTGAGGATTGCGAAGCCTGCGGATCGTAAGAATCAAATTCATTCATCACCAAAAGCCTCTCAAGAACTTGAGGGGCTTTTTATTTAACATATCATGGCCCAAAAGCCCCAAAACAATTTGTACCTTGGTTGTGATGGATTGGTGGTACAAAAGCGAGAAACATAAAGTAACATCCGAAACAATTGGACATTTGCAGGATGCCGTGAGATCGGTATTGAGAGATGGGAAAAGTCTGGCCTCGGTTCATTTATACGATGATAAAATATTCTTTTATATAAAAACCACGAATAAAATATCATTGAACCACTTTTTGTTTCAAAACGGTTTTGAAGAGCTGGATGAAGAAAAAACAACATCAGATCTTAACTTGCTATTTGGTGCCGCCTAACCAACACCCTTGCCTTTATCTTTTCTTTATCCTTCATGCCCGAGATCTTTTATTCAGGGGAATTCTATCACTAAAAAATCCAACAAATTCATATGCCTAAAAAAATTAGTGCTTTTCTTCTGATCGCAATTGGTGTAGCGATTGTAATTATCTCTATTTTTGCCCTTGTAAAAGCGTTTGATGTGTTTTCGCTAATGCCTTCTACCGCTGAAGGAATGGGATACGCATTTGGCAGCATACTCTTTCCCTTGCTGTTAACAGTGATTGGGAGGTGGATGATTCGTAAAGGGGTGAAGGACTGGCGCAGCAAGAACTAAATTTGCGACCCCGCCCTTTTAGTATTAATGTTCAAGTAAGCGCTTATGTCGTAAATCCCTATCTTTACGTCAAATGCGTAGTTTACTCACCACTCTTAATGCAAAATACATTCATACCAATTTGGCGATCCGCATTTTGTATGAACTCAATTATGAGAAGGAAGGACTGGAGTGGCGCGAATTTACGATCAAAGAATCGAAAGATGAGGTAGCTCAATTCTGTTCCCAATTTGATGTGGTCGCATTTAGCTGCTATATCTGGAACATTCATCAAACACTTGATGTCGCAAAGAGAATAAAAGCCCTAAATTCAGCTACACAGATCCTCTTAGGGGGTCCCGAGGTGAGTTATGAATATGAGGATGTAATTGCGCAGGAAGCTGTAGATTTTATCATTTTGGGAGAAGGTGAAATTCCCTTTTCCCAATTCCTTGCCTCTTATCCCAACACGGATCATGTTCCCAATTTGGTGAGAAAACTAAATGGAAAGATTCTCGTAAATCCAATGGCGCCTCAGTTTAACGTAAAGAACTTTGAACACAGCATGCCCTACCGTTTTGATGTACCGGAGCAATTGGCGAATAAGGTTCTGTATATAGAAACCTCCAGGGGTTGTCCGTACAAATGCGAATTTTGTTTGGCAAGTCTCGATAACAAAGTGCGTTATTTGCCCGATTCTACCATTAGAGCAACCTTGCTTTACATGATGGAGCACGGTCGCGTCATCAAATTTTTAGACAGAACGTTCAACATCAAACGGGATTTTACGATTGGTATTTTTCAATTCATTCTGGAACACCATCGTCCCCAAAATGTATTTCAATTTGAGATTACTGCCGACATCCTTCATCCCGACATTATTGAATTCATCCACCAGCAGGTGCCAAAGGGATTATTCAGATTCGAAATTGGCATACAAACTGTCAATCAAAAAGCCAATTTAGAAGTCAGTCGAAAACAGAGTTTTGAAAAAACCCGACAGATTATTAAGGAACTCGATTACAAAATTGAGATGCATTTGGATCTCATTGTTGGTCTTCCTTACGACTATTGGAAAGACATCAAATACAGCATTGAAGAGGTTTTTAAATTGTATGCTCCCGAAATGCAATTAGGGTTCTTGAAGTTCCTAAAAGGAACCACCATGCGGCAAAAAGAACAACATGGCTATGTGTATGACCCAAATCCTCCTTACCAAATCATCGAAAGCAAGTACCTCTCAAAAGAAGAGTTGGTGAAGATCGTAAAACTGGAAAATGCGCTAGAGATTTATTGGAACGGAAAGAAAGCTGTAAATACATTAAGGTATGTTTCCGCCAAGTACAGCATTTTTGATTTCTTGCTTGGTTTGGGTACTTTGTTTGGAGAACTAAGAGACTACCATAAGTACACGCTTACGGATGTGTTCGATATTTTGCTTCAATATGCTGAGGAAAATCATATTGAGGATGTTGTACTTAAAGAATTGATCGCGATCGACTATTACCTTCACTTCAAGGTAAAACCTCAGGTTCGTTTTATTCAGGAGGTATCAAAATCGGAGAGGAACTCGCTCATTGAAAAGTACCGCTTAAACCATCATAAATTTCGTTTTGTGATTCTGGCACTTAATTTTAATTATGCCTTATTTGTAAGAGAGCAAAGAATCGAAAAAGGCCCAAATCACTTCTTTATTCAATACAATGGAATTTCGCGGGCAGAGGTCCTCGATGTGCACTTTCATCCTGTAGAAATATGATTTTCTTCTTAACCTCAACTCCCCTTTCTATATTATTGCACCGGTGAAAGTACCACAATGCGGAAATTTCGGGACACAGGTCTCTCAGGAATGGCAGTATGAGTATTATAATAGTTTAGGTACACAATTCCCTGCTCAAACCAACAACGGGTATAAAAAAGTCCCTCTCCATAAGGGAGGTCATACCACTCTTTCCCCACTTGCATGTACACTTTAACTTCCCCGCTTTCCAAAACAGTTTTGGTGATCTCGGGAACGTAGATAACCGACTCCCAATCAAACTCCAATTTATACCAGGCAGAAGAGGGGTGTAGAAAGATCTTTGTGTGGACCTCCAAGAGATTTCCCTTTTTTCCCGGCGTGCCGGGATTGCCTTTGGGTCCTGCCACGTCTTTCGTGCAAAATGAAAAGGCAAAGATCATCAACATGGAACTCACCGTAAACCACTTTATCGTTATATTCTTCATGGTTAATTAACTTATTTAGAAGAGTTACCTGTTTTCATAATTTCTTCGAAATTGCTCTCCACTAGTTCGGGGTGAGCTGCTCGGGCCACCTCCGAAATGGTGATCAACCGAAAGTTGGCGGTAGCCGGCCTCAGAAGCTTTTCACCATGAGGATCAAGATAAGATAAATTTACCGAGCCAACACTAAAACCAAACTGCATCAAAAATTCTCCCGCCAAATACGGCAATTCCCACCACGAGGATCCCACCTGAATAAAAAGCTTAACCACGCCCTTATCGGCGATATCAGAAGTAATCTGCGCCGCATCAAATTTATATTGCCAAAGTGTTGTGTCGGCATTTGGTTTCCATTGTGAAGAACCTACCACAAAAACCGGAGTAGATACGATGTTGGAGTTTCCTCCGACACCGGGTGTACCCGGGTCTCCCTGTGGTCCCTGTATTTCCTTTTTCTGACATGCCATCATACCAGCAATCAAAATAACCAAGGCCAAACGAGATAGTTTCAAAGAATTAAAAAAGTTCATCATGATCTTGAGATAATTAGAAGTAATAATAGCTTCACTAAGATAGTGAAAAAAATAAAGTTGAGAAGAGGCGATTAAATTGCACCTTTTAGTGGATCGGTGAGGGAAAATTGCAGGGCTCGAACAATTCGAAAATCAGCAAATAAATCCGATTTCCGATCCTCCACAACATTTATAACCCGGAGATACGATACCGTTATGGAACTTTGCTTTTAAATAAAATTAACAACTAAATCAACGGAGAGCATTTATATATTTTAACTTTGAATTAAAATTTTTGAGTCTTTGAAAACACTTCTTAAACAAATAAGCGTTTTATTCTTCCCCGTTCTGCTTTTTACCTTTGGCTGCCAGAAAGATGCATCGCAGCCCAATGACCCTGTTGTGAGCCCAACTAGCCGATTTACGTGGACTCCTTCAAGTGGAGCCACGGTTGTTGCAGATAATTTCTATTATATCACCGCTTACAACAACATAGTAGCTAGCAAAACAGGGAACCTCACATCGGTAGACATTATTCTTGAAAGCCTAAGTGTGGGAACACATACCATTTCTCCTTCCAAAGGAATTACGCTTGAATATGTATATTCAGGTACCACTTATAGCGGCAAGTCAGGTGTGGTAAACATTACGTCAAATTCGGCAGGTTTGATTACCGGCAACTTTAATGCTGCCTTAACCGGCGGCACAATCACAGCAATAAGCGGAGAATTTACAGATCTTCGTGAAAAATAAGAGGACATTTTCCATTTATCTTCTTAATAATTAACATTAGTTTCAGTATTTTTTTCTCAACTTTAAGATTCAATAAGTGTTATATATACGTGCAGGGATATAGGTTTAGAGAACATGTTACGGCCGGAACGACAACAAAATTTGAAGAACTTTTCAAGATCTTCAAGCAACTGATAACGCACACCAGTGGAGATGTAAAGGAAGCTTTAGAGTGGTTTAAGGAATTAGACAAGGAATACGAACTTACGAACGAACAGTATACCCTGAATGATTTTATTGACGACCTAAAGAAGAAAGGTTATCTAAGAGAAAAAAAGGACGGCAAAGGGGGTCTTGCAATTACAGCAAAAACTGAACAGGCCATTCGCGACAATGCACTCGAGCACATTTTTGGCAAACTTAAAAAAGGTGCGTCCGGAAATCATAAAACAAAATTCACCGGAAAAAACGGAGAAGAGATAAGTGTAGATTTGAGAGCATACGAGTTTGGAGATTCGCCTCAAAGCATCGCCATGATCGAATCTCTTAAACAAGCTCAGATCAATCACGGTCTCGAGAATTTTACACTCACTGAGAACGACCTTCTGGTGGGCGAACAAGAATTTAAAACCCAAACTGCAACAGTGCTGATGATTGATATCAGCCACAGCATGATTCTTTATGGGGAAGATCGCATCACTCCCGCCAAGATGGTGGCCATGGCCATGGCAGAAATGATACAACGTAGTTATAAGAAAGATAGTCTCGATATCATTGTTTTTGGCGACGATGCCTGGTCCATCCAACTCAAAGATCTGCCCTACCTTCAAGTTGGTCCTTATCACACCAATACAGTTGCAGGGCTCGAACTGGCAATGTCATTATTACGAAAGAAGAAGGCCACCAACAAACAAATTTTCATGATTACCGACGGGAAACCTTCTTGCATAAAAGAAAATGGAGAATATTATAAAAACAGTTTTGGACTCGACCGACGGATCGTAAACAAATGTCTCACACTCGCCGCATCCTGTAAACGCAGCAGGATAGACATTACCACATTTATGTTGGCGAGAGATAATTATTTGAAAGATTTTATTGATGAGTTTACGGAAGCAAATGAGGGCAAAGCTTATTTTACCGGATTAAAAGGTCTGGGAGAGATGGTATTCAGAGATTATACAAACAAAAAACAAAAGAGAATTTAATATGAGTCAACCCACTATTAAAACCTTAGGGGAATTAAAAGCTTCAAACTATTCCTACATCAGTATCAAAGATGAATTAAGAGCCAACCTGATTCGAAAACTGAAAGCCGGTGAGCCTATATTTGAGGGAATCTTTGGTTACGATGATACCGTTATTCCAGAGATTCAGCGGGCAGTTTTGAGTCGGCATAATATTTTATTTTTGGGACTACGCGGTCAGGCCAAAACAAAAATGGCGAGGCAGCTGGTAAATCTGCTGGACGAATACATTCCGGTTGTGAGTGGCAGTCCTTTGAATGACGATCCAATGCAAGCCACCTCCAACTTTGCAAAGAACCTCATCGCAAAAGAAGGTGATAAAACACCTATCAGCTGGATTCACAGAAGCGAACGCTTTGCCGAAAAGTTAGCAACGCCTGATGTAAGTGTTGCCGATCTGATAGGTGATTTGGATCCAATAAAAGCGGCCAATTTAAAACTATCTTTTGCCGATGAAAATGTGATTCATTATGGCTTAATTCCCCGGAGCAATAGGTTTATTTTTGTGATTAACGAATTGCCCGATCTTCAGGCACGCTTGCAGGTGGCATTGTTCAATATTTTACAGGAAGGGGATGTGCAAATCAGAGGCTTTAATTTAAGGATCCCGCTCGATTTACAATTTGTTTTTACAGCTAATCCCGAGGACTATACCAACCGTGGAAGCATTGTTACACCGCTCAAAGATAGGATCGGTTCGCAGATCCTCACGCATTATCCCAGCTCGATTGAGCATTCAAAGCAGATCACTCAAGATCAGGCAAGATTAAATAAGGAGCAGAAAAAAATTACTATCCCTGAGGTGTTGAAAAACTTAGTGGAACAAATTGCCGTGGAAGCCAGAAGTAGTGAATTTGTTGATTCCAAAAGCGGAGTGAGTGCACGGTTAACGATAAGTGCTTATGAGAGCTTAATTAGTGCTGCTGAATTGCGGTTTTTAAAAAACAACATTCCTTATTCGTTTGCCCGAATCGGAGACCTATACGGCGCAGTACCCGCCATCAACGGAAAGATCGAATTAGTATATGAAGGCGAACAGGAAGGGCCGGCCGTAATAGCTCAGAATCTGATCAGTTTAGCAATTCGAAACTTATTTGTTCAACTGTTCCCCGATCCCGCTCTATTGAAACGAAAAAAGGAAACTTCTGAGTATAGCACCATCACCTCCTGGTTTTCACAAAATAATATTTTGGATCTTCTTGATCGGGAAAATGACAAGGTCTATGCCTCTGCTTTGATTATAGTTGAGGGACTTGAGGAATTAGTGAATAAATACCACCCCTCGGCAAAAGGAGTTGAAAAATGGGTGCTGATGGAATTTGCATTGCATGGTTTAGCAGAACACTCTTTGTTGAGTAAGAATAAGCTCGTTGAAGGCGTAAGTTTTAAAGACCTGTTTGGTTCCCTCATGGAACAGGAGTAAAACCTAAAGCAGTCCCTCTCTCACTTTGGTATTGAGGCACCACTTTGCAACACAGGTGCCCCGAAAAGATAGTCCGTTAAAAGAACGCACATGCCGCTCATGTAATTTCTTGAAAAATTTGCAGACTTTTTCCCTATTGATTCTCCTGCCATCATTTTTTATGATTAGATTTATATTTAAGAAGTGTGAATTACAAAAAGCCGGGCTAAGATAAAATCGTTCCAAAGTAGGTCTCTCTTCTCAAAATGTTTTGTTTTATTTAGCAAAATAAAAAGACGAAACAATCGTGTTCTGTACAAACCAAAGTACTTCAAGAATCAACATAAAATTATAAACCAAAATGAAAACAACGGTGAAAGTAACAGCAGGTATCCTGTTTTGCATCTTAAGCAATGGGGTATTTTCACAAACGCTTGAAGAAATTGTTTCCAAACATATTGAGGCTATTGGTGGAAAAGACAGTTGGGAAAAAGTGAGAACGATGCGGTACGAAAGTGTGATGAAGGCTCAAGGTGCCGAAATTCATTTTACAGTGGTAAAATCAGATCGAATAGCCCTTAGATCAGATATTTCTGTTATGGGAATGAAGGGATTTAATATTGTGACCACGAAAGAAGGCTGGAGCTATGCACCATGGGCTGGTCAAACGAAATCAGAAGCTATGACAGCCGATAATGTTAAGAATTCGCAAGATGAGCTGAACATCAAAGACGAATTTCTTACGTATAAAGAATTGGGGAAAACGATTGAGTACTTCGACATGGATGATATTGACGGGACGGAATGCTTCAAAATTAAAATGACCAACAAAGACGGAAAGGAAACCACCTACTATATTGACCCCGGTAATTATCTTACCATTAAGAAAACAGAAAAAATTAAATCTGATGGTCAGGAGACTGAAAATTCTACCTTCTATTCAAACTACAAAATGCTGGCAGAAGGGCTCAATATACCGATGATGACAACATCGGGGTGGAGTGAAATGGAAACTCTAAAATTGGAGATCAATCCGAAAATTGACGATGCAATCTTTAAACCCGGAAAATAAATTTGAACAAATATTCACATCAAATTTTTTATGTTATGAAAAATATTGCAATTGGTATTTTGATTATTAGCTTCAGTTTTTTAAAGTCTCAAACCACTTTAAATTCTGCCATGTTTGGCACAATGGAAACCCGACAACTGGGCCCCGGAACTATGAGTGGTAGGACAACGGCAATAGAAGGGGTTATTAAGGATGAGGGGAAGACTCTTTATTTGGGCACTGCCGGCGGAGGGGTTTGGAAATCAACAAACGCCGGGGCCTCTTACAAATCAGTATTTGATAAATATTGTCAGTCAATTGGGGCCATTGCCATTAACCAAAAAACTCCTTCCACTGTGTATGTGGGCACCGGTGAGAGCAATATGCGCAATACAGTATCGATCGGTAACGGCATGTATAAGTCCAACGATGCCGGTGATAATTGGAAAAAGATAGGTCTTGATAGTACAGAGCATATTGCCAGAATTCTTATTCATCCCGAAAACACCAATGTTGTATATGTTGCAGTGCCTGGTCCCCTTTGGAGTGATAGCAAACACCGTGGAGTATATAAATCAACCAACGGAGGAGAGAGTTGGGAAAAAAATTTTTACATAAACGCACTTACGGGCTGCGCCGAACTATTGATGGATCCAACAAACCCCGACGTTCTATTTGCTTCTATGTGGCAATTTCGGCGTCAACCTTTTAGTTTTAATTCAGGAGGAAAAGGAAGTGGCTTGTACAAAAGCAGTGATGGTGGCAAAACGTGGCGAGAAATTAAAACCGGTTTGCCTGAAAAACCATTTGGAAGAATAGCGATGGCCCTGGCGCCGAGTGATCCGAAACAAATGGTGGCTATTGTGGAGAGTGCCAAAACAGGATTGTACATCTCTTCCGATGGGGGTGAATCGTGGAAAAATCAAAGCGCCACTATGAATACCTGTGCACGTCCTTTTTATTTCAGCACCATTGTTATCGATCCAAAAGATCCCAAACGCGTGTATCGTCCCGCCTTTCAATTTGCTTACAGCAGCGATGGGGGTTATTCGTTTACCGAAGCAAGCGGTGATGGAGGATGGGTGCATTCTGATATGCATGCACTTTGGATTAATCCTGCACATACCAATATTATGTATGTAGGCACCGACGGAGGTGTTTATATGAGTGTAGATCGCGGTGTAACATGGCAATTTAATCACAGCTTGCCTGTTGGCCAATTTTACCACGTGATGTACGACTTGAAAGAGCCGTACAATGTGTTTGGCGGATTGCAAGATAATGGCAGTTGGATGGCGCCAAGCGCCTCACCCGGAGGTATCGGAAATGCAAACTGGGACCGGGTTGGAGGGGGTGACGGATTTTGGACCGTGCCGGATGCTGATGGCAAAACGGTATATTCAGAATACCAGGGAGGAAATATGTTTCGATCCAATCTCAGCACCATGAAATCGGATTTTATACAACCACAAAAAACATTGAAGGAAGAAAAGTTGCGTTGGAACTGGAACACTCCCATAGTAACCGGTGCTAAAAACCCGAAGAATTTATATGTAGGCGCTCAATACCTTTATAAATCAAACGATCAGGGCAGGAACTGGCAGCGAATTTCAGAAGACCTGAGCACTAACGACAAGAACAAACAGAAACAGGAAGACAGTGGAGGATTAAGTGAGGACAATACTTCCGCTGAAAATCATTGTACCATTTTTACCATTGCCGAATCGCCACTAGACGAAAATCAAATTTGGGCCGGCACCGATGATGGCAATTTACAGGTGAGTAGTGATGGTGGAAAAACATGGGCAAATGTTTCTTCAAACCTTTCTGCTTGCGGCGTGGCTAAGCAAGCTTGGGTGAGCAGTATTGAACCTTCGCGTTTTGATAAGAATACAGTGTATGTAACTTGCGAAAATCATATGTATGGAGATCATGCCACCTACCTTGCAAAAAGTACCGATCTGGGAAAAACGTGGGCCCGAATGAACAACTCGATCTTTACCAGCTACGCACACAAAATCAAGGAAGATCTGGTGAATAAGGATCTCCTGTTCCTAGGCACTGAAATGGGTCTTTTTGCGACGCTCGACGGCGGAGCAAACTGGATAAGGATGAAAAATAATATTCCTGAATACATCCTAGCACGCGACATACAAATTCATCCCAAAACAAATGACCTTATAATTGCTTCTCACGGAAGAGGCATATTTATAATGGATGACATACGCCCCTTGCGAAATCTTACAAAGGAGATATGGGAACAAGAAGTTTATTTTTTTCCTACGCCCAACATTATTCTTAACGAAGGAAAACTTGGTTGGGGCGGACCTGAAACTTCCGGTGGCTGGAGTGCCGGAAATCCTCCATCGCACCCCAGCATTGATTATTATTTTAAGCAGCGGCTCAACTCAGGAAAAGTTACCCTGGAAATTTATGATTCAAAGGGCGTTCTGCTTCAGTCAATGCCGGGCACTATACGCAAGGGCATCAACAAAGTAAATTGGAATTTACGCGGCACACCGCCAAAAGTAGCAAGTGGTAGCACAAAAATGGATGGTGCTGGGTTTACGGCACCCATGGTACTGCCGGGTGTGTACACGTTAAAGTTGAAGGTAAAAGATAAAGAATATAGCAGCACCGTTAATTGTGTGCACGACACTTCAAATAAGAACCTAAACCTCGAGCAGCGTATTTTGGTGTATAATAAAGCGATAGAGCTACAGCAACTTTATAACAAAGTGAACAATGCCATTGATACCATTAATTATTATCAGTTATTACTAAAGTCTGACTCAGTGGCGTACTCAAAAAGAAAACACGCCATTTTATTTTATGATGATCTGCAAAAGGTGAAGGGGGAATTGATGGGTGTAAAAAAGACCTCTATTTTTGCAGATGAAAAGCGGGTACGCGAAAAAGTCTCAGAACTGTACGGTAACTTTTGTTATATGGAAGCCGCCCCAAATGAAATGCAGTTAGATGCGATTGTTGACCTAAATAAAGAGTTTGAAACCCAACATGATGCCTTGTCAAAGGTAATTGCAAAACATCTTCCTAAAAATCCTGAGATCAAGATAAAGAAACATGTAGAGTAACTGCCGGTATTTTGATTTGGGTATGAATATTTTTTATAACAGGTAGCGCGACCATGATGTATAGGAAAGCGCAGTAAATCAGAAACTGCTTTTTAAAGCAAGCATTTTAATGGCTGTAACAGCTGCCTCATCGCCTTTGTTTCCAAGTTTACCACCTGCACGGTCAATTGCTTGCTGGTGACTGTTAGGAGTAAGAACTCCAAAAACAAAAGGCTTGTTGTATTTAATATTTAAATCGGTGATGCCCTTGGCTACAGCATCGCAAATAAAATCAAAGTGTTTGGTTTCTCCTTGAATCACACAGCCAAGACAAATAATAGCATCCACTTTACTGTATTCAGCCATATATTGTGCCCCCAGCGTGAGCTCAAAACTACCCGGAACCACTTTAACTTGAATGTTCTCAAGTTTAGCACCATTTTCCAGGAGGGTCTTTAAGGCTCCCTCTTTGAGAGCGTTTGTGATCTCGTAATTCCATTCAGACCAAATGATTCCAAACCTGTATGAACTTGCATCAGGAATTTTGCTCCCCTCAAAGGAGGATAAGTTTTTGTGTTGTGTACTCATTTGTTTGAAATAAAAAAGTCTGCCATGAGCAGACCTTCTTAAAAACTGAAATTAGTTATTGACCGCTCAAGGTCTTAACACGTGCAATTTCTCTATCAATTTCACGGGCTTCACTCGATTTTGGAAATTCTTTTCCTATTCGTTCGTACAATTCAAGAGCCTCAGTGTAATTAGATTTTACTTCGTTGGCAAATGCGGCCTTTTTAAGAAAATAAGGAGTTGTAAAGCCGTTATGACTTTTTTCAGATGCCTTCAGGTAATATTTTAAGGCCTCATCCGTTCTTTTTAGTTCCATATGGCAATCGCCTATGGCACCAATTGCAATTGGTGCAATCATTTCATCTTTGCCATCGTATTTTCCTAAACATTCAATGGCCTGCTCAAACTTTCCGATACGTAAATAACACACACCGGCATAATAATTAGCTAGGTTTCCGGTTTTAGTCATCCCATATTGGTCTGCAACTTGCTCAAAGCCCAACATTGGTTTTTGTCCATCGGCTGTCATCACCATTACACCACCTCTTAATGCCAAAGCAAAACTGTCCTTTTCAAAATAACTCTCGGCCCAAAACATCTCGTTGGCTGCTTCATTCTCTTGCTCAGGCAAATAATAGAGCTTAAAATAAACTAAAACAGCGATCAACACCACCAATCCCCCACCAACGTAATTTACCAACTTCTTGTTCTTTTCGTAAAACAATTGAATTCCCTCCAAGGTGGGGTCAATCGGTTTCTTTTTTTGTTCAACAGTTTCTTCTACCGGGTTGGTGTTTTCAACGGAAGTTTCCTCTTTTAAATCAGCCATTTGTACTTAAAAATTAGTTTGCGAAGATAGCACTTTTTCTGTTAAAACAGTACATACCCGCCTCAAAGCGCTAAAAATTACCGTACTTTTATGCAAAATCATGTTTTTAAAGCAATTATCCCTCATAAACTTCAAAAATCATAGCGAATTGGAGGCTAAATTCTCCCGCAAAATTAATTGTTTTGTTGGTAATAATGGGGCGGGAAAAACCAACCTTTTGGATGCGGTCCACTATCTTTCTTTTTGTAAAAGTTTTTTTAATACTGCCGATGTTCAGAACATAAAACACAATGAGGGGTTTTTTGTGATACAGGGAATTTTTAATAAAAGTGGCGAAGAGAGTGAGGTGTATTGCGGACTGAAGCGTAATCACAAAAAGGTGTTTAAACGCAATAAAAAGGAATACGAACGCCTCAGTGAGCATATTGGTCAATATCCACTTGTGATGATCTCACCAAACGATTCTGAACTCGTAAATGGGAGCAGTGAGGTAAGGAGAAAGTTTTTGGATGGCATCATAGCTCAATACGACAAAGTTTATCTCGATAAGCTTATATCCTATAATCAGGTTCTAAAGCAGCGCAATGCCCTGTTGAAACATTTTTTCGAGAGCCGTACGTTTGACTCTGAAGCGCTCGAAATTTGGGATGACCAGCTGATTATTTACGGAAAAACCATACTGGATTTGAGAGGAGATTTTCTGAGACAATTCATTCCTTTATTCAATTCGCATTACAACTTTATAAGCAACAGTAAAGAACATGTGTCGTTGCATTATGAGAGCAGTTTGGGTGCGAAACACCCTGTTTCAGAGGGATTCAAAACGGCTTTGCTGTCGTCGCTAACACGCGATAGGGCTGTACACTACACCACTGTTGGCCCTCATAAAGATGATCTTGAGTTTATGCTCAACGGGTTCAGTTTAAAAAAATACGCTTCTCAGGGACAGCAGAAGTCGTTTCTTTTGGCGTTGAAACTTGCTCAATTTGAATTTATCAAAGCGCAAAAAAACACTAAACCACTTCTCTTACTTGATGACGTTTACGACAAATTGGATGAAGAGAGATTCACTAAATTACTTGAAATGGTAAGCAGCGACACGTTTGGCCAGGTGTTTATTACCGATACCCACCCCGATCGCATGAATGAATTACTTAATCTCAAAAATATTGAGCACCGCATTTTTATAGTTCAAGATAGTTTGGTAAAGGAGTTTTAAGTGGTTGTTTGATATGACCCCATTGTTTTGGCAGGGTACTAATAATTCATCATTTCCCGGTTCTGCCAGGTAAGTTTATAAGCCAGGAATTGAAAACGATTTTCTGTCTAAGTTTGTACAATTATGTGTTGCGTAGATTGGACTCAAATTTACAACAATTAGAACTCGCAGTTTTTTGGGGTTCTTGGAAATGGAATCACATCGCGTATATTGGTCATACCCGTCACAAATAATACGAGACGTTCAAATCCTAATCCGAAACCGGCATGTGGACATGATCCAAAACGACGGGTATCGAGGTACCACGAAAGATCCTCAGCCGGAATGCCCATTTCCTTCATCCGCAATTCAAGCTTATCTAAACGTTCTTCACGCTGCGATCCGCCAACGATTTCACCTATACCCGGGAATAATATATCCATGGCCGCTACTGTTTTTCCATCCTCATTCTGTCGCATGTAAAACGATTTGATCTCTTTTGGATAATCAATCAGGATTACGGGTTTCTTAAAGTGTTTTTCTACCAAATACCGTTCGTGTTCACTCTGAAGGTCCACACCCCACTTATCGACCAGATATTGAAATTTTTTCTTCTTATTATGATTGCTTTCTCTCAAAATCTCGATGGCCTGTGAATACGTAACACGTTCAAATTTATTATCGAGACAGAATTGCAATTTATGGAGCAATGACAATTCGCTGCGCTCGTTTTGTGGTTTTTGTTTTTCCTCTTCTTCCAAACGGTTACTTAAAAATTCAAGATCCTCTTTGTTATTCTGCAACACGTGGGCAATAAGGTATTGAAGCATCTCTTCGGCCAGATTCATATTGTCGTGAATATCGCAAAAGGCCATTTCAGGCTCAATCATCCAGAACTCCGCTAGGTGCCGCGCCGTGTTGCTATTCTCGGCCCTAAAGGTGGGTCCGAAAGTATAAATATCACTGAACGCCATGGCTGCCAACTCTCCTTCTAATTGGCCTGAAACAGTGAGGTTGGTAGACTTCCCGAAGAAATCCTGCTTGTAATCAATTTGTCCTTCGCTGTCTTTTGGTGGATTCGTGATATCCAAATTGGTCACTCTGAACATCTCACCCGCCCCTTCGGCGTCACTCGAGGTGATAATTGGCGTATGCATGTACACAAATCCTCTTTCGTTAAAAAACGTGTGTACCGCAAAAGCCAGACTGTTACGTAAACGAAACACTGCGCCGAAAGTATTGGTGCGAAAACGTAAGTGGGCAATTTCTCTTAAAAACTCAAGACTGTGCTTTTTAGGTTGTAGCGGATATTTTTCGGGGTCGCTATCGCCGACGATCTCTATTGTGTCGGCTTTTAGTTCAACAGTTTGGCCCTTTCCAAGAGACGCAATAAGTGTTCCTGTGGCGCGAAGGGCAGCACCAGTGGTGATCCTCTTTAAGGTAATTTCGGGGGTTGCGGCAAAATCAACAACTATTTGGAGGTTATTATTGGTTGATCCATCGTTGAGTGCAATAAACTGATTGTTGCGAAATGTGCGTACCCAACCCATCACCGTTACTAGTTGTCCGGTAGGACTCGTTTTCAATATTTCCTTTATTTTCTGTCCTGCCCTCATAATTTAATTTTTGGAACACAAAGATAATAATCCCTTTAAAACTAAGCAGGGTTAAAACAGGCTTTCGCTATTCTTTATTAGCACCCGTGTATTTTTCGAGGTACTCCTTTTCGGTGATCTCACTAGCCATATGCCCGAAGTTGAGAACAAGATCTCTTACAAAAATTTTTTCAGGAAACAACTTTGCCTGCGTTTGTTTTATTACTTTTCGGGTTCCTATGATCTGAATTTCCTCAAACAATAGTGGGTTTATAATTTTAAAATAACTCTTACTGTTTTTGTATTTTCGGTAAACAGGAAAGTCGATATCTTCAAAGTTCATGGCTAAAGCGTTTTTACGATCAGTTGCGGAGTACATTCACCGGCACCACAAAGATACACCAGAAAATCTTTGCGTGGTATTACCTAATAAACGTGGTGCTCTTTTTTTAAAGACGCATTTGGCTCAGGTATTTGGAAAGTCTATTTGGTTGCCACGAATCATCAGTGCTGAAGAACTTATCGCAGAACTAAGCGGATTACAAACCCTCGAAGAAATTGACCTGATATGTTTGCTCTATGAAAGTTACAAAGAATGTTACGGTGCTTCGGCAGAATCGTTTGATAGTTTTGCTAAATGGGGGCAATTGATCCTTCAGGATTTTAATGAAATAGACCGGTATTTGGCCGACTCGGAGCAACTTTATGAAAATCTTAAGGACATCAAAGTGATTGAAAACTGGAGTTTGGGAGAAGAGGAGCTCAGTGAGTATCAGATCAATTACTTAAAATTTATGGCCAGTTTGGGCTCCATTTACGAACATTATTCAGCGTGTTTGCTTGCAAAAGGTTGGGCCTATCAGGGACTAGCATATAAACAAGCTGTAAACCATTTGAAAGAAACCCGCTTCGCGGAGGACTATGATAAGATATTGTTTTGTGGCTTTAACGCCCTTAACGCCGCTGAATTAAAAATTGTAAATACCTTCTACCTTCAAAAAAAAGCAGACTTGCTTTGGGATGCCGACAAATATTACCTGAATGACAGAACTCAAGAAGCAGGCCACTTTCTTAGAAATAATTTCAACTTATTTAAGCAACAAGAGCCTTCCTTCATAGAAGATAGTCTCGTGAGTGCAAAGGACATCAGTATCATATCAGTTCCAAGGCAGATTGGTCAGGCACAAGTGGTGAAACAAACGCTGCAGCGCATGTTGAATGAGGGAATACCGATGGACAAAGTGGCGGTGGTGCTTGCAAATGAAAAACTTCTTTGGCCGGTACTTCAGCAATTGCCTGCTGCAATTGAGCACGTGAACATTACCATGCAGTATCCTTTGCGTTACACGTCTACCTATAGTTTTATTGAACTGCTCATCCAGATCCAGATAAGTTTTGAAAAGCAGTCCCGAAAAAATAAAACGATTTATCATTCTGATCTTATTAGTTTGCTGCGGCAATCGCTCTTATTGAATTATGCTGAAGGAAAGGGACTACACCTGAATCCCGGTGCTATCATTCAGAAGATTACCCGGCGGAACCTCTCGTTTATAACTTACACCAATCTTACCGAGCTTTTTGGGGAAAATATTTCACAGTTGAAGCCTCTGCTAGAACCGGTGCTTAGTGTTCAGGTTTTTTGCGAAACAATCATTAACATTTTAGACACACTTAAAATCTTCATCGCACAACAACTAAATGGGAGTCAAAACAATCTCGAACTCGAATACCTCCATATATTTTACCGGCACTTTAGCCGAGTGAGCGACGTGTTAACAACATACCCTCATTTTAATGATCTCCACTCCTTCAAACAATTGTTCACTCAGGTGCTCGGAAATTCTGCAGCTCCCTTCCTGGGCGAGCCACTGAAGGGATTACAGATAATGGGTGTGTTGGAAACCCGAACGCTCGATTTTGACCACGTAATTTTGGTAAATGCCAACGAGGGTGTTCTTCCTTCCGGAAAGACGATTAATTCATTTATTCCGAATGATCTCAAACGTGCTTTTGGTCTTCCCCTCTACCTCGAAAAAGACGCTATCTATGCCTATCACTTTTACCGTTTGCTTCAAAAAGCAACTGATATCACAATCACTTATGATAGCGAAACCGATTCTTTTGGTAAAGGAGAAAAAAGCAGATTTGTGACTCAATTGCAACTTGAACTTGCCACACGGTATCCTGAATTCAAAATTAGGGAGGAAGTAGCGTCTTACCTGGATTTTCCACCGGATCTAAAAAATGTTATTAGCGTTGAAAAGAACAAAGAAGTACTCTACTCCATTCTCGAAAAAGCATCCAGTAGTGAACTTTTTGGTGGCCTTTCACCTTCGGGGCTTATTACTTATAAGGATTGCAGCCTCAAATTCTACTTCCGCTACGGGGCACTTCTAAAAGAAAACAAAGAAGTAGAAGAAAGCGCCGAAGCCAATACATTTGGCTCAATCCTCCACCTGTCGCTGGAACATCTTTATAAAACATTTAGTGGTAAGATTATTACGTACGATCTGCTAAACAATCAGTTACCAAAGATAGATGCACTTGTACATGAAAGTTTTATATCTTTCTTTGATAAGAATGTGCCGATGGGAAAAAGTCTCTTGCAGCAAGAGGTGATAAAGGTATACGTGAAAAAACTAATGGAAAACGACCTTCGGTTTATCCTGCGTCTCAAACATGAAAATCAACATCTGCATCTAATTGCTTTGGAACAAGAGTATTTGACGCCAATCACCATTACTAGTGATGGCCTCGAAAAAGTCTATTATTTAAAAGGCAAGATTGACCGAATTGATAGTTTTAGAGGTTTGGTGCGCGTAATCGATTACAAGAACTCGGTGCAAATCACCGATAAGTTTACATTCGATGGTTTTGAGAAACTTTTTGGAGACAAAAATTACAATAAACAATTACAGTTATTGCTTTATGCCTATCTTCTTTATAAAAACAAAACAGCTGAGGCCAATCAATTGCTTCCTTGTATAATTCCCTTTAAGGTTTTTGTTGAAGAACCTAAATACATTTTGGGTAACGACAAAAAACCCATGGTGCTCAGCGACGATTTTTTTAGTGATTTTGAAAATGAATTAAAACAATTTATCAGTTCCATCGTTGATCTCTCCACTCCTTTTTTGCAAACCACCGATGAGGACATTCACGAATTTTGTCCCTATAAGAGTGTATGTAATTTAGGCACTTGACCGCTCACCTTTTTAATCATCAGCTAATTCCAGATTTTCCATGCCCACGGTCATTTTCATAAGTCCAAACTTAATAAATACTTTTTCCTCTTTTATCTCTTCAATTATTCCTACTTCCCGGCTATTTAGAATTTTAACTCTGCTGCCCACACTGAGTTTTGGTTTAATATTCGCGATCTTCTTTTCTGCGTAAACGTTTGTCTTTTTCCTTTTTTTGGCAATCTCATCCTTCTTGCTCTCTGCTGTAATGCCATCTATAAATCGTTTAACCACCACCTTCCTGTCCTTCTTCTGGTTCCATTCTTCCATCAAACGTAAATACTTTTGACCATAGTCGGCCAGTCGCACCAATTCAATCTTTCGTTCTCGCTCCTTATCTATTTTTTCTTCCCAGTTATTAAAAAGAGTATGGTACTTTTCCTTCGCAATTTTCTTTAAAAATTCTTCATGTTCGAGTCGTTGCAACTGCTCATTTAATTTTGTTTTTTGATCCTGAACGTCGGCCAGGAGCCGATTGAGTTTCAATTTATCTTTGTTTACCTTTTGTTTTGCACGGGCAATGAGGTGCATAGGAAATCCGATTCGTTCTGCCACTTCAAACGTATAGCTGCTTCCGGGCGCCCCAATACTCAAAATATACTTAGGGTCGAGTGTCTCCAGATCAAATAACATACTGCCATTTATTGCCCCCTGTAATTTGTCGGCCAATAATTTCACATTGCCAAAATGAGACGTGATAACTCCCTTTGTTTTAGAACTTACCAAACTTTCAAGTACTGCTTCGGCGATTGCTCCGCCCAATTCGGGGTCGGTGCCACTGCCAAATTCATCCATGAGCACAAGAGTACCTTCGTTAATTTCGCTGAGGATGGTGGTCATCGATTTTAATTTGGCACTATAGGTGCTCAGTTCATTCTCGATACTTTGTGTGTCACCAATATCCACCAGCACCTTATCAAAAAAACAATACTCGCTGTTTTCTTTTACCGGTATTAGAAGGCCGCTTTGAAGCATCAATTGCAGGAGTCCGATAGTTTTTAGGGCAATTGTCTTTCCGCCGGCATTGGGTCCGCTAATTACCAAAATTCGTTTCTCGTGGTTCAACTCCACACTTAGGGGTATGGTGGTCTTTCCTGCTCTTTTATTTTGAAGTATCAAAAGAGGATGTACCGCCTCTTTAATACTCAAGTCGAAGCCATCCTTTATACTTGGCAAAGTGGCGCCGAGTTCAATAGCAAATTTGGCTTTAGCAGTGAGAAAATCAACATAGATAAGAAACTCTATACTGAGTCGTATTTCATATGTATACGGCCGAATGGTTTCGCAAAGTTCTCTCAAAATGCGATTTACTTCGCGCCGTTCATCCAGTTCTAATTCGGCCACCTCATTGTTGAGGATCATGGTAGCACTGGGTTCAATAAAGATCGTTTTGCCACTTTCGCTTTTACCGTGCACAAATCCCTGCACCTCCCCTTTGTATTCTACCAGCACTGCCAGCGTTCTTCTGCCACTAAAGAAACTTTCTTCGTTATCCCTCAAAAAACCCTCTTTCCGTATATGTTGGATGTAACTGTAAAAACGCCTATCACTCTCTCTGCGCTTTTCAACAATCAGTTTTCGAATACGATGGATTTCGGGCGATGCACTGTCTTTCACGGTACCTTCGTTGTCGATAATTGTTTTGATCTCACTCACCACATGATCAAAAACCTGAAGATTTTCAGCTTGCAAAAACAGTGAGGGCAGGATTTGCTTTTTTCCTTTAACAAACTTAACCAATGAATTCGCTACTTCTATGGTTTTTAGCAGAAGTACCAATTGTTCCTCCTGCAACATCGACCCCTCACGGCTCAGGTAAAATAATTCATTAAGAATGTCATCATGTTCTAAAGAGGGAAAGTAACCCTTGCCATCTAGGATGTTTTTTAATTCGGCAGTTCTTGTGAGTTCCGGTAATATGGCGTCTTTTGCGGCAACAGGATGAATGCTGTCGCACATTAATTTTGCCTGACGACTGTGACATTTCTGTCGGATCAGCGTTGTGATCTTTTCAAACTGAAGCAGTTCAAGTTGTTTTCTCTCAACCATTTGGTTGTACAAATTACAAGTTACAAAAATCTTTATAAAAAAACAATAAAGTTAAACAATTGCAGTGTGCGCGAATTGACTTATTTTTGGTTAAAAATAGACCTGGGGATGAAAACCGAACTTATTGCAAAACTAGAAGAACTGCTGTTGAAAGACGCAGGTGATGTTGCTTCTGATGTGCGTACTCTGCAGAAAGAGTACCAAAAATTGTGGACAGTTGAATTTGAAAAAGCAAAACAAGCCTTTATTGAAGAGGGCGGAAAAGTGAAAGAATTTGACTTCCCCAAGCAGCCGGATGATCTCAAATTTGAAAGTCTTATCGATAAATTTTCAAAGCTCAAGAAACAAAGTGACGCCAAGCTTGCGTCTGAACAAGCACGGAATCTGCTGGTCCGCCAGGAGATCATCGCTAAAATAAAAGATTTGAGTCACCTAAGTGAGAACGTTGGGGCAGCGGTGAGAAAATTACAGGAATTGCAAACGCAATGGAAAGAAACGGGTCAGGTGTCTTCACACAAATATAAGGAGGTTCAGTCCGATTATAGTCGTGCGGTTGAAGACATCTATTATAATCTTAAAATTTTTCGTGATCTGCAGGAGCACGATTTAAAAAAGAACTTTGAAGCAAAGACCGGGCTCATCGAAAAACTTAAACACCTTCACGATGTTGAAAATATTAAAGAAGCAGAGCGTTTAATTAAGGTGTATAGAAATGAATGGGAGGAAATTGGTCCTGTGCCGAATGGCAAATGGGAAGCGCTAAAACAAGACTACAAGGCCGTTTTGGATGAAACCTACACAAGGATAAAGGGTTTCTACCATACCATGGAAGAGCAAAAAGAAAATAATTTGAAGCTCAAACTCGACGTTATTGAAAAGGCCAGAAATCTTATTGCCTCCATGACCGAAGCAAAAGCTGCAAAATGGAATGATGCCACTGAAAAGATCATTGCGTTGCAGGGTGAATGGAAAGCGGTTGGCAGAACTACTGAGAAAGATAATGAAAAAATATGGGCCGAATTCAGAACTGTTTGCGATACCTTTTTTGATAACAAAAAACATTTTTTTTCAGGCCTCAACGAAAAATTTGCTTCTAACCGAAAAATAAAGGCGGAGCTGATTGCGAAAGCGGAGGCCTTTCAACATAGTACCGACTGGCAAAAAACCGGCTCGGAACTCATTCGTTTGCAGGAAAGCTGGAAGAAATTTCCGAGTAATGGCGACAAAGAAGAGCCCAAACTGTTTGCTCGCTTTCGCAAAGCTTGTAATACTTTTTTTGATGCAAGAAAATTACATTACGACGGCATCGAGGCGTCTTATGAAGAACATGCTCATATAAAGGAAGAAATACTTAGTCGGCTAAATGACATTAAACTCGATGAAGATCCTGCCAAAAATAGGGATTTGATCAAAACTATTGCTGCCGATTGGAACAATGCCGGTTTGGTTCCTATGAAAGATAAAAAGCGATTAAATGACGCGTTTTACAATAAACTGGATGAACTCTACGAACAAATGCATATTGACAAGCATGAAAAAGCGAAGATTCAGTTCCGAACAAAACTCGATAGAATGATTGCGTCTGAAAATGGATTTGACCTCTTATTGAAGGAATCGGATCATTTGAAGAAGGTGGCCGATGAGATTACCAGCCGCATGCGCACGTATGATAATAATCTCGGTTTTTTTAAAAGTTCTAAAGGAGACAATAGTTTTATGAAGGAAATAGAAGAAAAGATCGCTTCAGAAAAATCGAAAGTGGCCGAGTTAACTGCAAAACGCAAGATCATTGGTGAGGAGCTTGCAAAATTACGGCAGGCGATGGAAAAACAAAAAACAGAAGCTTAATTTTTTTTAAATTTTCAAAAAATCCTTTACGAGTTCTTCTGCCTTGGCGCAAGCTTCGTCCAAATTTTCATTTAAAATAAAAACGTCAAATAATTCTGCCGTTTTTAGCTCCTTTTCAGCTTTTGCGATGCGGCGTGCAATACTTTCTTTACTGTCGGTACTCCTCGAATGAAGTCGCTCTTCAAGGATTTTAATACTTGGAGGCATCACAAAAACGCCCAGTGCAGCTTCTTTAAACTGGTTCTTTAAATTAAGACCTCCTTCCACGTCAATATCAAAGATCACGGCCCTTCCTCTCGACCAAATGGTTTCCACTGCACTGCGCAGTGTACCATAATGCGTCCCGGCATACACTTCTTCCCATTCCAAAAACTCGTTTTTCTCTACTTTGGTCTTAAATTCGTCTACACTTAAATAATGGTAATCCTTTCCGTTTATTTCGATGCCTCTTTTAGGCCGACTGGTGGCGCTAATGGAAAACTCAATATCGTTAGGAAATGTTTTTAAAATGTGTCGCACCAGCGTTGTTTTCCCGGAACCGGAAGGGGCTGAAAAAATGATCATTTTGCCACTGTGCATCTGCAAATATAATTGAAAAGAATTAATTCTGCTCTATGACCTTCCAAAACCGTTTCCAACCATATACCTGCGGCATTTTCCATTGGTGAAATTTACTGCTGAAATTACTAACTTTCCACTACTTTTGGAGGCTTATGAAACACCTTCTTTTTTTCCTATTGGCAGTAATTTGTTTGAGTGCAACAGCTCAGATGCCGGGCTCTGTTGGCAACAACAAGGACATGCTCAAAGCCATGAAAGACATTAGGGGCAGGGTATACGGCAAAATCGTTGATGCCAGAACCAAAAAGCCTGTAGAGTATGCGTCGGTGGTGGTATTGTGGTACAATAAGGATAGCCTTTTAGGCGGTGCCTTAACCACAGAACACGGTGAGTTTAATATTGAAAACCTTCCCGCTATGGGGGGCTTCCGATTTAAAGCAACCCAAATTGGCTATAAAACATATGAAACAAAAATCTATATCCAAATGCCGAACAAGCTGGAACAGGACCTGGGTAATATTTCTCTTGAGATTGACCAGAAACTCTTGAACGAGGTGGATGTAGTAGCCGAAAAAAGTGCCGTGGTGTTGTCAATTGATAAAAGAACTTACAACGTTGACAAAGACATGTCGGTGAAGGGTGGCACCGCAGCCGATGTGATGAAAAATGTGCCGGGCGTAACAGTAGATGCGGATGGAAATGCGCAACTTAGAAATCAGAGTCCCACCATTTTTGTGGATGGACGCCCAACTAATTTGACTTTATCTCAAATTCCTGCCGACCAAATTGACCGCGTGGAGGTAATTACCAATCCCTCTGTAAAATACGACGCCAATTCTACGGGAGGCATTCTCAATGTCATCTTGAAGAAGAATACAAAACCCGGCTACAACGGAATGGCCATGATCTACGCCGGAACGAGTGATCGTTATGGGGGAATGGTGAATTTGAATGTAAAGGAAGGTCGCTGGAATTTGTCAGGGATGTATACTTACAATCAAGCGATAAATAACACGAAAGGGTATACCCACCGTACTCAAATTGACAGCCTCAAAAATCCTTTTTACTATTTTAATCAGGACAATAACACCCGGTCGATGAATGCCTTTAACTTTGGCAAACTTGGACTAGAATATACCATCAACAACCGCAACACTATTACTTTAAACGAAATGATTGTTGCAGGGAAATTCAATACCAATGACGCACAAACGTTCAATTATTTAGACGGTAATAAAACAGAAGTTGGTTATGGAAATCGCACAAATGAACAAACTGCTGCCTTTCACAATTTTAATACGCAATTGCTATATAAGAAAACCTTTCCAAAAGCGGGCAAGGAATTAACTGCGGATCTCAATTATAACCATACCGTTTCTGACAATGGTTATCTTTTCAGCACCTATACGTATCCCTCCGCAGCGAGTACATCCACAGCCGACTTTCAAAAAAATACTGGGGTAGGCGGAGGTAATCAGGGAGTGTTTCAGATGGATTATGTGAACCCTATTTCTGAAACCCGGAAATTTGAATCAGGCGTGAAATCGTTTGTGAAAAAATCGACAAGTGTCAACAACACATCGAATGCCACGAGCACTCCCGAATATTACACACACGACAGCATTCGCAGCAACAATTATGCGATTGACGAAGTGATTAATGCGGCATATGTGAACTTTACTGACAAAACGATTTGGAACATTACGTATCAGGCCGGTCTTCGATTTGAACAGTCATATTATTACGGAAATATTATTGATAAGCATCAAACATTCTCTTACAACTACCCCGGAACAAGCGCCGATCTTATGAAGTCATTATTTCCGGCAGTCTACTTTTCAAAAAAGTTAAGTGGCGGTCAAGAATGGCAACTCAATTTCAGCCGAAAAATCCAACGTCCCAATTTCTTTCAATTAATGCCTGTAGTGATGTTCAGTGATAAACAAAATTACAGGATAGGCAATCCGCAATTAAAACCTGAATTCAGAAATATTGCTGAGCTTAATTATAATAAAATTTTTACGAAAGGTAGTTACTTGGGATCTATTTACTTTAGGTACGAAGAACAACCCATTACGGATGTGGCTTATCCTTCAGTAGTTGATCCTACCATTTTGGTGAACACCACCATAAATGGCGAAAACAGCGTTAAATACGGAACTGAACATACTGTAAAATACACTTTCTTTAAAAACCTCGATGCCACGCTTAATGTGCATTTATTTTACATCTATATTAAAGGGCTGATAGTACCAACTGAACCTGTTGTAACATCTGAGGGATTTGCATTTAACGCAAAAGCAATTCTTTCATACAGGTTTCCGAAAAGTTGGACGTTACAGGCCAACGGAAGTTACGAATCACCAAAAATATTACTTTTGGGAGCAACGATACCGGTGTATTCTATGGATCTTTCACTCAACAAAATGTTTGGTACAAAGTGGGTAGTAACAGCCGCACTCACCGATGTGTTTAATACCCGCCGGATGGGGACACATTATGAAACTCCCTATTACATTCAAGATCTGTCAAGAAGAAGGGAAAGCAGGTACGCGCGTTTAACCGTGACGTATTTATTTGGGAAAATGGATGCTTCTATTTTTAAACGTGCCAAACAGATGAAAGGAACCGACAACCAACAAGGAAATCAAGACGGACTCGATTTTGGAAAATAAGAATTAACAAAAAAAACAGTTGCAAGATGCACACCATTACTATTGAAGGAATAAATTTATACGGCTTTCATGGTTGCCTCGAAGAAGAAGCAAAAATAGGCGGAAATTATGTGATTGATGTAACTATGACGACAGACTTTTCGGAAGCGGCAGAGACTGACGATCTTAACAAAACAATCGACTATTGTGCTGTTTACGAAATCTGCAAAAAAGAAATGGCGGTGAGAAGCAAACTCATTGAACAGGTTTGTAAACGGATTCATCTCGCGCTCCGCACGCAATTTCCGGAACTTCGTAATTTGTGCGTGAAAGTTACAAAGCTGGTGCCTCCCATGAATGGGGATGTGGAAAAGGTAAGTGTTGAAATAAAAGACTAAATTGGTTTTGGAAATTTTACCCTACCTTTGGCCCCATTATTCATGCGACCAAAACTCTATACCCCCGATCAGGTGCAATCTAACTTAAAACTACTTGTTAAGTGGACTTTAAACGACGACTCCATTTCAAAGTACTTCGAATTCATTAACTTTATTGAGGCTTTTGGATTTATGACAAAAGTTGGCCTCGAAGCTGAAAAGCTTGACCACCACCCTGAATGGAAAAATGTTTATAATAAAGTCTGGATTCAACTGAGCACGCACGATGCTGGAGGTTTAACGGAATTAGATTTTAAATTGGCGCAACAAATTGATAAATTAACTGAACATGGACTTTGACAACACGGAGCGCACCGAACTTTCGGAATTAGGAGAATTTGGGCTGATCAAACATCTCACGCAATATATTGAAATCAGTCAGGAATCCACCATAAAAGGTGTTGGCGACGATGGTGCCGTAATAAACAATGGCGATCTCCAAACAGTAATTACCACCGATATGTTGGTGGAAGGAGTTCATTTTGACCTTACCTATGTTCCGCTAAAACACCTTGGGTATAAGAGCGTAGTGGTAAACCTCAGCGATGTTTATGCCATGAATGCCCAACCCCGACAAATTGTTGTGTCTATTGCCCTCTCCAGCCGTTTCAGTTTAGAAGCTGTGGAAGAGCTCTACGCCGGAATGTTGCTTGCTTGCAAAAAATACGGGATTGATCTAGTGGGTGGAGATACGACTTCCAGTTTGAGTGGTCTCGTAATTAGCATTACAGCCATTGGTGCCGCAAAAAAAGAAGACATCGTGTACCGCCATGGAGCACTTGAAAGCAATTTATTATGTGTGAGTGGCGATTTAGGTGCAGCTTATATGGGCCTTCAAATTTTAGAAAGAGAAAAATCGGTTTTCAAAGAAAACCCAAACCTTCAACCCGATCTTGAAGGCAAAGACTACTTGCTTGAAAGGCAGTTAAAACCGGAGGCAAGAAAAGATGTGGTGGAACTATTAAGAGAGCTGGGAATTAAACCCACCTCCATGATTGACATCAGCGACGGACTCTCCTCCGAGATTCTTCACCTTTGCAGCCAGTCAAAAGTGGGAGTTGAATTGTACGAAGAAAAGATCCCAATCGATCCTTTGACGTTTGATACGGCGCGTGAATTTAATCTCGATCCAACCGTTTGTGTATTAAGTGGCGGTGAAGATTATGAATTACTTTTTACGGTGGATCTTACAGAATACGAAAAGATTAAAAATTCGATGGACATTACTATTATTGGACATATTACCAACGAATCAAAAGGCTGTTTAATGGTAGCGAAAGCAGGAACTGTACATGAGTTAATGGCTCAAGGGTGGAACCCGCTGCAAAAAAAATAAACTTACTTGCTTTTTTCGATCTCCAGACCAAAATCCATAATCATTGGTAATGGATCTACACGCATACCTTGTTCAAAGGTGAACTCATATTTACCAGGCAATACAAAACGCACATTCTTTTTGATGGGCACCTTCACATCATAAATATCTCCTGCTCCACTGCCCTGCCATTCTCCTTTTTGATTCGCCAAAATCACTTCCATCGTATCGGTCATCACCTTCCCATCGGGATAGGCCGTTGTTACAAAAAGGAATAAATTATTATAAGGATAGGTATCCGCATGACGAACCATCAATGAAATATTATTGAGGCTCTGCACGTCAGATATTTCCAGATCAAATACTGCACGATCCTTCAGTCTCCATTCGTTTCCGGGAAATGAATGGTATTGACTGTAAACAATATTGCGGTTGCAGGAGGTAAAAAAGATAATCACCGCAATTAACAGCGTTCCCGCGCTATTTCTCACTTGGAGTGTTTTTATCATCGGGTGGCGTATTTGGTTTTTTCTGTTGATGGTCCCTAAACTTATCGTGAGGCTTGTTGTGTGGCCTGTTTTGCGGTTTGTTTTGCGGTTTGTTTTGTTGCGACTTAGCTCCGGCTTCACCCTGAGGCTTTGGTTGCTTTTGCCCTTCAGGTCTATTTTGATTTTGCCCTTTTTGCCGATTGGGGTTCCCCTGCCCTTTGTTTGAGTTCTGCTGTTTTGGCTTTTGTCCCTGCCCCTCATTAGTAGCGCCTCGGTTGCGTTGCTTTGAGCCTGAATTGTTGCGCGATTTATTACCTTTTCTATCAAAACGAGTGAGACTATCCTGACCCACCACATTTTCAAAGTTGGGTTCTTCGGTAATAATTTTAGCCAATTTGGGTAATGTGGGAATCAAGGCATCCGGAAATTCACCCTGTGCATTAGCCTCCAAGATTTTATGTACCGCTTCTACATGCAGAGGAATAAAAACTCCCGGGTCGCTACGGTAACTAAAAAACATCATGCGGGTGAAGATGTCGGTTTTCTGCAAGAACGCTTCCCCTTTTTTGGTGAGGAGTTTTTTTCCATCCATGTCGGGAAATTCTTTCAAGGCGTCGAGATAGCTGTCGAGTTCATAATTGAGGCAACATTTTAACTTGCCACATTGCCCTGCCAATTTCAAGGGATTGAGTGATAATTGTTGGTAGCGTGCAGCGCTAGTATTCACCGTTCTGAAATCGGTAAGCCATGTGCTGCAGCATAGTTCGCGGCCACACGAGCCCAAACCGCCAAGTCGGGAAGCTTCCTGCCGGGCACCAATCTGGCGCATTTCAATTCGCACTTTAAATTCATCGGCCAATACTTTTATCAACTCTCTAAAATCAACACGCGCATCGGCCGTATAATAAAATACAGCTTTAGATTTGTCGCCCTGAAATTCAACATCACTCAACTTCATTTCCAAACCAAGTTTCAAAGCAATGGTACGAGCCCGGTACATCGTATTGGTCTCTAAGGCTTGGGCATCACGCCATTTATCAAGATCGGATTGTTTGGCTTTGCGGTATACTTTTTTGATCTCTTCGCTATCAAAACTTACGTTTCGCTTCTTCAACTGCAAACGAACCAACTCTCCTGTTAAAGATACCATGCCCATGTCGTGGCCCGATGTGGCTTCCACCGCAATGGCGTCCCCAACATGTAACGTGAGGTTATTCGTATTTCTGTAAAATTCTTTTCGGGAATTTTTAAAACGCACTTCAACAATATCAACAGGTTTCTGGCCTTCGGGAAGATTCATATTTCCCAACCAATCAAATACCGTGAGTTTGTTACATCCATCAGCAGTGCCGCAGGATCCATTGCTATTGCAGCCCGCAGGAATTCCATTGCTGCCCGTACCACATCCTCCACTACTACATCCCATTTTATCTCAAGATTTAAGTTTAAAGATAATACTTCTCCTGGTTTTAGGCAAGCAAATAGCCCCCCAAAATCCACTTTTGAACAATCAACAACTCCGCTGCCAGTCAGTTTTTGTCATACCTTTGTAGTTATGGCCAACTACTTTTTGATCCTATTTTTTCTACTTGTGGGCTTTAACAAGGCTCAGGATCGGATTTATTTTCTGGACGGCAAACGGGTGGAAGGGCACGTAGAGGAGATCGGTCCTGAAGATGTAATCATTCGAATAAATCCTTACGAACCAGGGGAAAGTAACCTAAAGTTCCCTGTATCCGACATACTGCTGATCGAATACAAGAATGGGAAGTTTGAATTATTTAATGCTGCTACTAAAAACAGCATTTTTACGCCACAAGATCAACATCAACAACGTATTGTAAAAAGCACCGAAGCGGTCACCTATTATAACATGACCTATCTTAATACTCTAGCTCTGTGTAACTCCGACATTTCTCTATTTTATGAACGTTTGAATCCTACAAAAAAAATTGGTATTGGCGTAATGACCGCCTATAATTTTAATAAATATGCCGGTGTACAAAATATCAACATCGCCATTTTGAATGATCCTAAAAAGAATTATGATTTGGGTGCCTTTTGTAATTTTTATCCCGCGCATTTTAGGCGCAAAACAACTACCTCGTTCGGAGTTCTGATGAAATACATGAATTTTTCCTTTTCCAGCGTCACTGAAGAGAAATCAGGTACAAGTTCTACCTTGGTATATACGCCGGCTAATGGTTATCAAATGGCAACTATGTTCACCTTTGGAACACATACCAACATCACCAAAGACTTTTTTATTAAAACCTCGGTGGGCCTGGGTGGGTTTACTCTGCGTGGCACCTATAAACAACAGTACAATTATATTTTAAACCAAAACAGAGCGGCAAATACCCCCGAAATAAATTCCTCATTTTTACTTAAAGCCTATCTTAGTTTCAACGTTGGATATAATTTTTGATGCGTTTGCTGCCCTTTATATTTTTTTTTCTAACCATGCCGGTGCTAGCTCAGGATAAATTATTTCTTACAAACGGCACAATCAAACATGGCATTGTGGTGTCAATTTCACAAGACCTGGTTTTCTTTAAACTTTCAGACACATCCATAGTCCAAAAAATTCCCAAAAATAATTTATACCTCATAGAGAAATACGATGGCACACGCTACCTGTTTTCCTCCGCTACTGTCAACTCTAACACAGCTTCTCCTATTGGTCTGCCTGCCAAACGAAATTTTATTGGAGCTCAACCTTTTGGTGTTCTTTTCGGAAGGGCTACAGTAGTATACGAACGCTTATCTAAAGACGGGAAAATAGGATTAGTGATTCCGTTTTCGCTCACCTACGATCCAAATCGAAATTTATTCAAACCTTTCCTCGACTCTGCCCAAAAAGCTCAAGCCGCCAACATGGGAATTAGTTTTATTACCGGGGCGGATGTAAATTTCTATTTCGGTAAGAGCGATTCTAAAAAGTTTTTTATTGGCCCCCGTATTCGATACGGCACCGATATTTATTTGGGAGGAATTGAGGGTTACAGCATTCAAACCCAGGTTGGATGGAACATCTCAAAACCGAAAAACAAAGTGGCGCAGCATCTTTCACTGGGCTTTGGATTTGCACGAATTTTGACAGCGCCGCCCGGTTCTATTACTGACCCAAAACAATCATACGGCTGGGGAAGTGTCAATTACCGCATCAGTTTTAAGTGGTAACGTTTCTCAAAACTTTCATTGGCCTGCTGACCCCCTGTATGGATGACCAGGATCTTGGAACCCAATGGCAACTTCTGTAATTTCATAAGATCAAATACGGCATAAAATACTTTATTTGTATAAAGATGGTCCAGTACCATGCCGTACTGTTTTTCAAATAACCATTTAAACTCCACCAAACTGCTATGGTATCCGGCATAACCACTAAACGCGTATTGGTCGGTAATGCAATTTCCTATCAAGTAAGTTTTCTCTAGCGCTTCATTTCCTGAAATCGAAACTGTTGATGAAGGGTTTATTGAGGTGAGCATGTCATTCACTGCTTGGTGAGTTGAATTTTGACCTTTTAAAACATTAATGCCAATTACAACAGAAGATGATGGGGCGGATAACACCAGGCCCGCATAAGTGCTCCCAGTGCCGCACGCACAAAAAATATAATCGTAGTCCCAAGTCCGATCAAGAATCTCCATGCAGCCAAGAATACCCTCTTTGTTAGATCCTCCTTCGGGTATGAGGTAAAATGGGCCAAATTTCTCTTGCAGCTGATTTAGAAAATTAGGTTCATTTTTTTTTGAATACAGCTCCCTGCTAATAAAATGAATTTGCATGCCATTTTCTTTTGCCAGAAGTAGTGTGCTATTAAGAGGGTTCGTTTCTTCTCCCCTGATCACACCCACCGAAGAAAACCCTGCGAGTTTAACGGCCGCGGCTGTTGCTGCAATGTGATTGGAATAGGCCCCGCCAAAAGTTAGAATGGTTCGGAGGTCCTCCTTCTTAGCGCGTTCGAGGTTATATTTAAGTTTGAACCATTTGTTGCCGGGAATATTCTCGTGTAATTGATCGAGCCTTAATACATTAACTTGGTAATTTGAATCAGAAAAAATGGGTTGAATAATTGGATCGTAGGTGACCACGTTTAATTATTTAGATTATCGCCGCGCAACGTACGAAATCGTTTTCTTGCTTCAACAGAATAGATGCTGCCGGGATATTTTGTAAGTACCTCTTGATAAGTTTGTTTTGCTTTTTCTTTATCGTTCAATTCATTTTCATATAATTCAGCAAGCTTGAATTGTGCGTCATCCCCGTAAAGATCATTCGGGTAATATTCTATAATATTTTTATACATCTCGGCCGCCTCGGCATACTTGTGCAAGGAAAAGTATACGTGAGCCTTTTTATAATAAATATCGTCGCCCAACGTGTTATTACTGAAGAGTAAATTTATGCTATCCATGCGCGCAATAGCATCCGCATAACGATGTTGAAGAATCATCAGTTCTGCACTTGAAAAAAGTTTTAGAGCAAGGTCGTTGGTGTCAATCCCAATGGCATCTGTAATTACCAAACTTAGTTCCAGAGCATCATTGGCAATCAATTTTGAAGTGCTTCCTTTCAATACATCAGCTTGCGTCTTTGCCCATGCAAAGTCGCCGGCATAATAGCTGAGTTTAGCGTTTCGGTATTTAGCATCATTGCCAATGGCTTCGTATTTAAACGATTTTTCGACTTGCGAATACAAAAGAGAGGCCTCCCAAATCTCACCTTTGATCAAATAGATATCCCCTAACATCAACTTATACTCTGCCTTTACACCGGGTTCGAGACCCGATTGTGAAATATAATCTTCCAAAAGGCCAATCGTCTCATCCGTTTTATTGAGATAATAGGCTTTTAGTGACGCCAAATCCTTTAGTAGTTGTTGGTTAAGTGGGGGTTGTTTGTATTTTTGATTGGCGGCCGTCAATTTTTTTTCAAGCAAAAGAAGTTCGGCTGTTTCGGGTTGAGGTTGTTGTGTGAGATATAAGTATTCTACTTCCAACACGTCGATCTGCGCGGCATCATAGTAAATATGATCAGGGCCTTTTGCAATAACATACTCGTAACAACGCCGGGCAATGTCCCATTGACTATTTGATTTACATATTCTGGCCAGTTCATACAGTCTTTGTCCATCTTCCTGCAAACGCTTATCTAGGGCCTTTGACTGAATAAATGCGCCCTCAAAATCTTTTTGTTGCTTTTGTATAAAAATGAGGAACTCCACCAAAATTATTTTTTGAGGATTTTTCTGAATTCGTTTTTGTAGTTCTTGTTTCAGCAGGGGATTTTTTATCCCACCTTCTTCATCGTCGTAACCCAAGGAGTTTTGCAATTGAGCCTGTACAGTTTGAATCTCCGATTCTCTGAATTCCAAGGCATCTAGATATTCATTGATCATTCCTACCAGATCATTTTTAAGTTTATATAATTCAGCTCTCTCGTAAAAATAAGGGTACAATGGGGTGGCCCTCCTGCCTTTGTTGTATGCTTCAATAGCATAATCATACAATTGCTCCTCTTTTAAAACCGAAGTAAGATTGTCAAGATAAGGTTGAACTGCTTCTAATTCCTTTATGGATTTGGTGTAAAACTCCTTTTCCTTCTTCACATCACCCTGCAAGCGATATACCTTTCCCAGATAGACATATAAGAACACGTTGCTTTTGTTTTGTTTCAGAAGTCGTTTGGTAATCTTCTCAGCCTTCCCATATTCTTTTGCTCCCAGCAAACTCTTATAGTAGTAATTGTACCATGCTCCCGGATTTCTTTCAAAAAGGTCTTCAAAATAAACATTTGCCTTTTCAAATTCATTGCGCTCAAAATACTGCAGGGCTAATTTGTCGGCGTCTTTAACGAACTTTTGACCAAGAAGGGTTTCCTGAATAAGCAGAGAGAGGATCAAAAAAAGTGATATTCTGGAAAGGTGATGCATGTGATGAACCTTAAATATAGCGCCTTAGTTCCACTTTATAAAATCTGCAATTCAATTTTTAATTTTTTTCACAATTGGGGAGCACTAATTTTAGTTAATGTTCCTTTTATTAGGGTTGGGATGCTTTTCAGAAAAAAAAGGTGGTCAAAAAAGACCACCCTTCCAACTTATAACAACACTAAACCAAAAAAATTACCCGTTAAAACTTAAGAGTACTCGTTTACCGCTTTCTTCAAATTTAATCCCATCCGACAACTGCGTCATTAAAAAAACGCCCCTGCCGCTTACTTTATCTAAATTTGCCGGATCGGTTGGATCAGGCAAATTTGAAAAATCAAATCCGGGACCTTCATCGGTGATCGAAAAGGTGAGTTTGTTATCATCCGATTCAAAACCTATTCTCACCGCCTTATCAAGATTGTTCTGATTACCATGCTGAATAGCATTATTCACTGCTTCAGTGACTGCAATTAACATATTGCCATAACAGTCTTCATTAACGCCATACACCTGACATACGTCCTCAATTAATCGCTCAACCAATCTTAAACTCTGCGTGTTGGAGCTTATTTTTAATGTCTGATGCTTTGTGGGTATCATTCTTTGCTCAAAATATTAAAATACTTATCTACTTTATCTTTGAAATACGGTGTTAAACTCGGCGGAACGGTATTTAACAGTTCCATTTCCTTTTCCTTAGCTCTTTTATACTCTAAAAATTCAGTAGGGTTGCTAAAATTTTGACTTTTTGCTTCATTACTTTTCCGCTGCTCATCTTGTTCTCTTTCTCGCTCGGCTTTTTCACTCTCTAAAAGCCTGCTTAAGATGTCCTGCTGCCGCTTCAGAGTAGCATTGCTTATCTGTTTATTTACCAGTTCTTTCTCAGTTTCTTCCATCATATTGGCAATGTCTCCCCCCGGATTCTTCCCTTTATTTTTCAATTTGTCCATCATGGCCTGCATTTGCCTTCTTAAGGCCTCTTGTTGAGCGGCCATTTTGGCAAATTGTTCACTGCTGCCTGGAACATTCATTCCATTTTGGCCATTTTGACCCAATCCGCCACCCGGTTTTTGGCCTTTTTTGTCTCCGGGCTTTTCTCCCGGTTTTTGGCCCTTTTCCATGGCGTCCTTCATGTCCTGAAGTTGTTTGTTCAATTGCTCCTGCAGTTTCCTCATACTGGCCACAGAATTACCCTTTTTTGACGGATTATCACCAGTACCCGAACCCGGTTTCTTGCATTTGCCTCCTTTTTGGCCCTTTGCCTGATTTTTGCTCTTCATTTGAGCCTGCATCTGTTCAAGTGACTCATTTAAAAGTAAGGCCAAATTATTAACGGAGGTCATGGTGGATTGCATTCTCATGGCACTTTCTCCGGCATTTCGTTCAGCCAAAGACTTCACGGTTTTATCCATGTTCAAATTAATAGAGCTGATCTCCCGGTTTACTATGGCGCTAATCTGAGGAGCTCTTTTGCTTAAGGAAAACAAACTATCTTCAATGATCTTGCTGTCTTCCTTTAATTTGTTTTGTTCCTTTGGAATAGCCAAATACTGAGGATTATCAACTCTCGTATCGGGTAGTTTCTTTAACAATTCCTCTTGTCCAAATGACAGGTTCACTAGATTTTCCAGAATCTGCCGCAAAGCCTGCGCATTTTCCTCATCTTTCTTCTCCTCCTGTTCTTCCATGGCCGATTTCATTTCCTCTTTCATTTCCTCCATTTTTTCGGCAGCACTTTTCTGAGATTGAGAGGCATCTTTTTTGTTGTTCTGGTTCAATTGCTGAGAGCTTTTTTGCATCTCCTTGCTGATTTCTTCCTGCTTTTTCTCGGTGTTCGGCAATTTATTTGGTTCTTCGAGGTCGGCATTCTTTTTCTCAAGATCTTTTAGCTCCTCCTTCAGTTTATCAAATTCATTCTTTATCTCATCTTGTTTTTTTTCCAGTTCTTTGCTATCGGGCTTTTTTTCGTCCGTTCTTTTATTGTCGGGCTTTTTCTCTTCGACATTCTTGCTATCCTGATTCTTTTCTTCTTGCTTATTTTCGCCGGGATTCTTGTTCTCCGGATTCTTACTATCCTCTTTTTTTTCTTCTTTCTTTTTGCCTTCAGTTTGTTTATTTAGGGCTTCTTCTTTCTTTTGCAATTCATCAAGTCGGTCAATGGCCGCTTGCATCTTCTGCTCCACTTCCAGTTGCTTAAATGCTTCTAAATTTCGATCCAGTTCTTTCTCAATGTCTTTATTTGTTAATTTTAATTCCTCCAACTTGTCCTGTACTTGATTTTTATCCAACTTTTCCAGCATTTTATTCAACTCATCAAACAGTTTCTTCATTTCGGGTGTCATTATGTTCTCAAACAATTGTTGTAATTGCTGCTGCTTTTCAAGAATTGATTCGTCGGTTTGACTGAACTCATTCTGCTGCTTATTGTTTAACTCATTTTCCTTTTTCACCTCCTCCACCTTATTCTGGAGTTCCTGTTGTTTTTTGAGTAAGTCTTCGAGTTTCTTTTTTTCTTCGTATCCCAGCTGCTTTTTATCATTAATCTTCTTGGACAGCTCATTCACGTCCTTCTGAAGCTGTTTGGCTTTTTTGATGCTTTCTTCCAGATCCTTCTTGATCTCGCTACTATTTTTCTCGGTAGTTTCGTTGATCTCCTCGCGGCTGGGGGCCTTAAAGGTCATCATGTGCGTCCTCGACCCTTTAGGTCCGTTAATTCCGTCGTTATCATGAACCTCAAAAAAGTACTCTATTCTGTCACCCGGATTTAGCTGATACTGTGAAGCATCAAGAAAATAGAAATACGGCTGATTCACCTGACCTTTGGTAAATACAATCGGAAAACTACCTTCTGTTTCGATGGTCCTTCCCGTAGAGTCGCTTCCAAACTTCTTAAAGTGAAACATGAGTTTTGTAAAACCATAATCATCCTTGACCTCCCCACTGAAGTAGATGCTCTTTGCACTCAAAGAATCTTTCTGCTGACTCACTTCAATGGAAGGAAATTGATCGGCAATCACATTGATGCTAAAATTTACGGAGTCAGGTGAATTACTTACAAACTTATTTGAGGCTTTAATTGTATAGAAGTTATTATACAAAAACCTACGGGTAAACTTAAATTCGTCCTCTTTGCTTATTTCCGGAACAGCTGTAGTATCGAGGAATCGCAAACTTAGGTGCTCGGTGTTACGCGTGTGAAAGACCCAGTTCACTTTTGTTCCTTGAGGAATTTGAAGGTCACCGGTGTTAGTAGTGCTTTCATTTGGCTTGTTGAGGTATGCCGGATATACCAATTGAAGATTGAACTGCAGCAAGGAAGGCTTTGGCAACACATTTACCGTATATTCCTTCGATAAATAACCCGCTGCCATAAATTGAAATGTAGTGGAAGTTTGAATATTTGAAAAAGTATAATGAAATTTTATTGGACCGTCTTTTTCCAACTTATATTCAACATTATTCATCACAATGTACACCTCATTTGGTATTTCCTGCCCGGTAATTTCAACTTCCAATTTATAATCCTGCGCCTGTAACGCTTCCAATGTGCTATTTTGAATGTTAAATTTGAATGGCATTTCCTTTTCATAATAGGTTTGATAATTTACCAGTCGCTCAGTGCTTTTAGAAATGATTTGAGGCCAAATGAAAATGATTGTTGAACAGAATAGAAACAAAGGGATTACCAAACGTAGGTGCTTTTTGTTTTCACCGAAGTCGATCGCTGTGGTAAAAGGAATGGGCCGCAGTTCGTTGATTTTTTGATTGATGCCGGCAAGCAACAGATCATCCGAACCGCTTAAAAGGCGATCGTTTTGAAGCTGCAATACATTCAACAGTTTATCCTGCACCGTTGAGAAGTGATTTCCTATAATGCCGGCGGCCTGATCGTAAGAAATGAGGGCCCCAATTCGGTTTAGATTAAGAAGAGGAATAAGGATGTATCTTACCACTATCAGAACACTGGCCCCCACAAATCCGAAGAATAATATTCCCCGAATGAGGCTGTTGAACTCCCCAAAATACTCCAGTAGCACCACACTTAGGAACGCAGCCAACAGAATTCCGATGGAGTAGATGATGCCCCTTATTAATCGGTTCTTATAATAGCGCCTGATAAATTCATCAAGCTTTTGTATGAGTATGTTTCCGCTGTCTTCCACTAAAAGTTCCTTACGATCTATCATTCAAAGCAAAACCAAATCTGTACTGCTCGCTGCATCGACTAAACACAAATATAACGAAATCACCGCTTTTATCTGCGGTCGGTATTTGTTAAAGTTTGTAATAATGGTTATTCCCATCGGAGTCAGACAGGCATGCTAAAGACAGACGCTGCGCCAGTTGATCGTATGTCAAGAAAGTAGTTGTGTATAAACAGGAAGAAGAAGTGCGGAGCATCTAATTCAGACTCACTGTTACCGAATCCATATAGCCTTTATATAGCTTTTTGTTGTTGTATTTCATCCCCTTCACCACTTTATTTCCGCTTACAAACGTGCAGACTTCCTCAAAGATTTTGTGGTCGTAGCTGCAAAACACACTGTCTTTTTGATAATAAATAAGATTATCATTTACCTGAAATTGTTTTAGATCCTTTATTGAGATTATTTTACTAAAGGCCCCAAAAATATCAAACACATAGATGCCTGTTTGAGGACAATTGAGATATAAATAATTATTGTGTTCCAGCATGTAATTTGGATTTAATTCAGTTCTAAGTATTTGTTTCAGATTGCCGGTAGCGGCAATTTTTTTAGAGTTTTCATTAAACCTAATCAATTCATTATTTTGTTTATCGTAGATCCAAAAACTGTTGTTTGCTCCGGCACAAACCAAATCGGTTTGTTCATAATTCATCTCTTGAAGTGACACTACGTCACTGTTGAGCGACAGTTGATTATCCAAAAACACAATGGTTTGATAATCCCGGTAATAGACCACTAATTTTAGGGGATTGGTGGCATCAACTGTGGTGATATTACCCAGTTTCAGGTTGCTGTAACGAGCAAAAAATTTTCCGCTTGGTAGATACTTAACAAGTTCATCTTCGCGAATAGTAAAAATATTTCCGAGATTATCGACGGTGAAAAAATCATATTTCGATTTTATTACTACAGGCTTTGGGTCGTTTTGTTGCACAAAAGAAATGCCAAAAGCAATTACAAACAGAACTATATAGCGTTTTCCTTTTAGCATGGCTTTCGGTCTCATTCGGGTTTCTTTTTGTTAGCGCTTGCTTGATTTTAGGATCTCTTCAAGAATCTTTCTGTCATTGCTCAAGCGCGGCACTTTGAACTGCCCGCCCAATCTACTGTGTTCTTTCAGCCATTTGTAAAAACTGTTTTTCGCAACTTGATGCACTACCGGAAATTGCAGTACAAAATTATTGTAGCGTTTGGCTTCATAATCACTGTTTTGCTTTTTTAGTGCTTCGTCGAGAACAGACACAAAATAGTCGAAATTATTTGGTTCCTTTTCAAACTCAATCAGCCATTCGTGAGCTCCCGATTTATTTTCCATAAAGATAGGGGCCACGGTATACTCGTTCACGCGGGCACGTGTTTTATCGCAAGCCATGGCAATAGCGGCATCAGAATTATGCACCATGAGCTCCTCTCCAAAAACATTAATGTGTTGTTTGGTTCTCCCCGAAATTTTAAACCGGTACGGGTTAGTACTGGTGAATCGTATCACGTCGCCCACCTGATAGCGCCACAACCCTGCATTTGTGCTGATAATAAGTGCATAATCTAGTCCGATTTTTACATCATCGAGGTGAACAGTTTTCTTTGAAGCCTCGGGAGTGTCAAGATCTTTTAAATTTAGAAACTCGTAAAAAATGCCGTAGTCGAGCATTAGCAGCATTTCGTCGCTGTTCACCTGATCCTGAATACCAAAAAATCCTTCCGAGGCATTGTATAATTGCAGAAACTCCACGTTCTTGTTCCCAAAAATTTCAATGAACTGTTCTCTATACGGCGTGAAACTTACTCCCCCATGGAAATATACTTCCAGATTCGGCCACACTTCGTGAATGTTGTTTGCCTTCTTCTTTTTTAAGATCCGCTTGAGTAAAACCAACATCCAACTGGGCACCCCAGCTAGGCTAGTCACATTTTCATTCATCATACTCACCGCCAACTGTTCCAGCTTACTTTCCCATTCATCCATTAATGCTATACTTGCCTCGGGAGCTCTAAAGTAGTCGGCCCACATGGGCAGATTTTGAATAATAATAGCACTCACATCGCCATGAAAGGAATTATAATCACCAAACGTGTCTTCTTTAAAACTACCCCCCAAAGCCAAACTTTTTCCTGTAAATAACTGGGTATTGGGATGATTATGACACCATAAAGTCACCATATCCCGTCCCGCATTAAAATGGCAGCCATCCAAACTTTCTTCACTCACCGGAAGAAACTTACTTTTATCGGTAGTACCACTGCTTTTAGCAAACCATTTGATTTCGGAATGCCAGATCAGATTTTGCTCACCTCTACGAGTACGGTCGATCCATGGCTTCATTGATTCGTAATCATTTAAAGGGATGTTCTTCTTGAATTCCTCGTAGCCAATGATCTCATCAAAATTGTACCTGAGCCCAAATTCGGTGTTTGCCGCATCATCCACCAGGCTGCGCATCCACTCCAATTGAACGTCAATGGGGTATTTGATGAACAGTTCGATCTGATGCATGCGCTTCGTCATCAGCCAACTTGCTATGGAATTAATTAGGGGCATTATTTTTTAAATGCGTGCATGAGTTCAGGCAAAGATAAGGCGTTTAAACAATTATCTTTGTCTAACATTCCTTTTCTGGCCACACACACACCGAAATACATATCCTTAAATCCTTCCTTGTGATGCGCATCAGGATTAATCGAAACCTTTACTCCTTTTTCGAGACAATAAGGAATCCAACGCCAGTCAATATCCAAGCGGTAGGGATGCGCGTTTAGTTCCATAGCTACCCCATTGGCGGCACAGGCATCAATAACTTTTTTGTGATCAATCGGATAGCCTTTTCTGGCCAGCAAAAGTCGGCCCGTGGGGTGCCCCAAGATAGAAGTATAAGGATTTTCAATAGCTTTTATCAATCGTGCGGTTGCCTTTTCTTCGCTCATCTTTAGATTGGAGTGGATCGAAGCCACCACAAAATCAAAAGTCTGAAGAATTTCATCAGGGTAGTCAAGTGAGCCGTCATTCAACACATCGCTTTCAATTCCTTTGAGTATTTTGAAATCAAGATCCGTTGAATTGAGCAGATCTATTTCTGCCTGTTGTTGGACTACTCTTTCCGAAGTAAGTCCATTGGCATAAAATGCCGATTTAGAATGGTCACAAATTCCAAAGTAAGTATAGCCCAGTTCCTTGCAATAATCGGCCATCTCCTTCACGCTATGAACACCGTCGCTGTATGTAGTGTGATTATGCAAGACCCCTTTAAGATCGTTCAGTTCTATTAATTTTGGAAGCGCATTTCTCTTCGCCACTTCCACTTCACTTAATCCCTCCCGCAATTCAGGTTCGATAAAGGGCAATGAAAGCGCTTCATATATCTTTTGCACAGAGTTGAACTCTTTGCCTTTCACGGTAGCAAATCCTATTTTATGGAGATGATCGGAAGTGGAGCTAAGTTCCAATTGTTTATACATAAATTCACTGGAACTGCAAAACAGGTAATTTACGTTCAAGGGGAGTCGCATTTCCATTGCGGTAACATCACTCGTTAAGTCTCCCCCAATCAAAATGTCGATGCGTTCAATCACCTCGCATTTTCGGGCCATTTCGCCTACGATGGCAATAGGCAATTTTGGCTGTAAGGTAGTTATTGCTTCCACCAGCGCAATGAGGGGGCCTTCAAGGGCGGCGTAATGAAATTTGTTGGTGTTTAGAAGTTTAAATTCAATGTTGTTTTTTACTTGAAGTTGGGTTTTTTCACCAAAACCTTTCAGCGTCACCAAACGATTCTCGTTGCAGGCATACAACAATTCACCAATACTCTCTATTTGTAACTCCAGCCATAATTGTCTCACCTTCTTTGGGCCTAATCCTTTCACCCCCATTATTTCGATCACGCCATCGGGAGTCTTCTTAAGGAGTCCCTCCAATTCCTCGGTGCTTTCTTTTGTGATAAGTTCGAAGATTTTAGAAGATATGCCTTTTCCTATTCCTTCAATTGCTTCGATGTCCTCCTTTGATTTTCCCGCAAAATCATAACGCAATTTTGATAATTTAAAGGCAGCAGTTGAATAGGCTTTTATTTTAAATGGATTTTCATTGTGCAATTCCATTAGTTTGCCGGTAAGTTCAAGGGCTTCTATGATTGCATCGTTTTCCATCAAGTATAGATCGGGGGCAGGATTTGTCTTTTAAGTAAGATTGGGATGACTCACCATAGCGGAAGCAAGCAAGAAATCGTGTGGGGAAGTTATTTTTATGTTTTCCTCATTTCCTTCCACCAAAACGATAGTTTCACCACTTGATTCAAGAACCGTGGCATCGTCGGTGAAAACTGAGCTATATTCCCGGTCAAAAGCATTTTTGATTTTTGAAGTCAGAAAACACTGCGGTGTTTGTATGATCTTATATTCATGCCTGTTTACCGAGTTGTTGATGTTGTTACTGATCTTACGCATACTTTCATGCACGGCAATACAGGGAACAGCGGAACCTTTTAAGGCAGCAGTTTCATAGCAAAGTGCAATAGTTTGCTGCGAAACAAATGGTCTTGCGGCGTCATGTATTCCCACCACGGCATCGGGATCAGAAATGAGCTGCAATCCATTTTTAACTGAGGCAAATCGTGTTTCTCCGCCAAACGTTATCTGAATGTTTTGCGCCTCAATACCTGATTTTTCAATGATTCCTTCGAGGTGCGCTTTGTAATTCTTATGAACACAAATTACTATTTGAATTTGGGGATTGTACTTCAAGAAGCACTTAATGGTTCGAATGATAATGGGCTCTCCATTGAGGTCGAGGAACTGTTTCGGTCTATCGCTCTTCATGCGGCTCCCGATACCGCCGGCGACTATGATTACAAATTCTTGATGCACAAATTAGTATTTGAAATGAAAAATGAGGACACCGCAATTATAGTGAATTTGAAATAAGAAATGAAAATTATTTACCTGCCTTTGCTTTTGCCGGTGTTATGTAGGTTGTTCGCATGTCGACATAGTTCAGTGGATTCTCTTCCAGATTATGAGCATATTTCTGCACCAGTCTAAAATTCTCATCGTAAAAAAGTGGCATAAATGCTGCTTCGTTGAGGATCATGCGTTCGGCTTGCGAAAACAATTTATACCTTTTCCTTTTATCGGGCTCGGCCTTTGCGGCGGTGAAAAGAGAATCGAAAGTTCTATTCTTGAATCTCCCCAAATTAATATTAGATCGTTCCTGATAATTTTGAGGCACTAATTTGCCATAAATTAAAGTTAAAAACTACTCGGGATCTGCATAATCGCTCACCCAGGCGTATCTATAAAAGTCACTTTTTCCGGCCTGCACATTTTCAACATGTTCGGACCAAGAAACCACACTCATATTTAGATTAACACCAATGTTCTCTTTAAGCATTTTTTGAATTGCCAATGCTACCATGATGTTGCGTTCACCACCTCCACTGTTGATTTCAAGAGTAAAGTCCGGCAGACCCTTTCCCATAGGATATCCTACGGCGGCCAATAATTTTTTGGCCGAATCGGGATTGTATTTAAATCCGTTGAGTGATTTGTAATCGTACCCGTTTTTTTCGAACACTTCCGTAAAAGGAATGATTCCATACTCGGCAGGCCGTCCTTCACCCTTTAGCGTATAATCAGAAATCTTTTGCCGGTCAATAGCCAGGTTAAATGCCTGCCGTATTTCCTTAATAGAAAAGAAGGGATTTGTTTGAAGATTAAAACCATAATATTGAGTGCTCAGAGCCGGTGAAGAATAAATATCGAACTGTAATTCTTGTTTCCTTTTATTCATGTCTCCAAAAATTTCATGAAACATTTCAACAGGAATGTTATAGATCATATCTATTTTTCCTCGTCTAAATTCCATTACCTCCTCTTTTTTGTCTTGAATAAAGGACCATTTAACGCCGTCCAAATAAGGTAATTTATTTCCTTGTTTGTCAACCCCCCAGTAGTTTCTATTCCTTTTCATCATGATGTCCTCCCCTTCTTTCAGATGAAATATATAAAATGGTCCGGTTCCTACACATTTCGCACGCATCTGGCTTCCATATTTCTGGTCTGCTTCCTTTGGATAAATATAACATCCGGGCATTGCCAAGATGTTTAAAAAATTAGCATCGGGTTGAATTAACCTAATCTTGATTGTGGAATCATCAAGCACTGTAATACCACCAAATGTTCTCACCTTACCCGATTTCGACTCTTCATAAAACTCATTGGCCCCTACTACTCTGTCTTTAAATGTAACATCGAATTGCGTATTGTTTTTGTTCTTTGAACATAGATTTTCGAAACAGTATAAAACGTCGGAAGCGTTTACTTCTCTGCCAAAATTATCTTTGAAGCATGCGTCATCATGGTACCTAACACCACTCCTGATATGAAATGTATATTCCGTTAAGTCGGGGCTCGTTTCCCAGCTTCTCGCAATGGCTGGAATGATCGATAAATCGGCTTGATTGTAGCGCACCAGTCCTTCATATACCTGCGTAGAAATGTGGTAACTGTTCATTTCGTTAATCGCAATGGGCTGTAGCGTTCTGAAGCACTCTACCTCATTCACACGCAAAACTCCTCCCATGGCAATTCCTCCATTGCCCACCAGGGGATTGTCCTTTTCCCGGTTTTTGTCACTGCTGCAATTTGTCACTACCAGCACAATAAGAGCCATTATCGAATATGCTTTTTTCATAAGACAAGTATTTGATAGTACAAAATTAACAACGACAGATTCAGTATCGAAGATCAGGTGTAGGCAGCGGACTCAGAACTCTTTCAAAAAATACTCCCAAAATTAACTACAACAAATATGACGCTTCATTAGTAAATAAACAAACAAATTAGACAAAGCCTTAATTTGCTTAGACCTAACTAATCTCCAGCAGCACGGGACAATGATCACTGTGCTTCACTTTAGGCAATATTTCGGAGTACTTTAACCTCTGTTTCATGTTCTCTGATGCAAGGTGATAATCGATTCGCCACCCAAGGTTCTTATCACGGGCCCCCGCTCTGTAGCTCCACCAACTATAGTGATGGGGTTCCTTGTGGAAGTGTCGGAAGGTATCCACAAAACCTGAGTCAATAAAGTTTTCCATCCATTCCCGTTCTTCGGGTAGAAAACCACTTGATTTTGCATTGGAAACAGGATTATGAATGTCAATTGCTTTGTGACAAATATTAAAATCGCCCGACAATATTAAGTGAGGGTGCTTTTTCTTGAGTTCGGAAATGTATTTATCAAAAAATGAAAGCCATTTCATTTTAAACGACTGCCGAAGATCCCCACTGCTTCCACTTGGATGGTACACACTCATGATGGAAACATCTTCAAAATCAATACGCAAAATCCGGCCTTCCTCATCATACTCTTTTACACCACAACCATAGGAGACAGTTAATGGCTTTTTTTTTGAAAAAATAGCCACTCCGCTGTACCCCTTCTTTTGGGCAGGGTACCAATAATGGTGGTAACCCATTTCTTCCAGTTCAAACACACCCACCTGTTCAGGGCTAGCTTTTATTTCCTGCAAACAAATCACATCCGGGTCTACCGTTCTGATCCATTCAAACAGACCCTTGCTCATAGCTGAACGTATTCCATTTACATTATAAGTGATAATTTGCATGGTCTCCAAATAAAGTATACTCGTTTTTTAGAACATATTGAGAATAGGTTGTTTTGGGTCATTTTTTGTTTATAGCGGTCCTACTATTCTCCCTCTGAAAAAAACCTATGTTTATGCACTGAAGCAAGCTATCAACTTGCGGGAACTGATTTTTCTGAGACTATGCTTTAACTTAATCTATCCTTAACAAAGCGATGTAAGTAGTTCTTTCCCTTGTTCAAAAAAACCTTAAAACAAAGAGAAACCTCAATAAAATAATTCCGTTTGCTGTATCTACTCCTTAATTAATACCAAGTGCTTGCTTCCTTCGCTTGACCCTGCTACCAAAAAGTATTTTCCTGAAGCAAGTTTCGTGAGATCTACTTCATGAGGCCCCTTCTCAAATTCAGCGGAATATACTAGTTGTCCTAATACGTCAAACACCCGAACACTCAGCGCAATATCGCTGATCAAGGTATAGTGTCCTGAGGATGGGTTCGGAAATGCCGAAATGGAAAGGTCGTTATCTCCATTACTTTGAAGACCGGTACACGCATTTATAATTATGGTCACTGAACTGGTTTTGGAACAGCCATGGTTGTCAATGCCTATCACCGTGTATGCAGTGGTTACAACAGGTTTCACCACTAATGTTGAGCCTGTGGAGCCCGCTGTCCACGAATAATTGAGAGCTCCGTTAGCCGTTAAAGTGCTTGATTCCTTTGCGCAAATGGAAGCTCTTGAGGCCGTTGCGGTTACTACAGGAAGCGCCCAAACAGTAACTGAAGAAGTTGCCGGTGCGCCTACGCAGCCATTCGTTCCGGTGCCGGTTACGCCATAGGTATAGCTGCCCGCTGTATTGGGAGTGACTACTGAAAAAATACTGGAATACACGTAAGTACTGGCACCGGTAGGAGAAAGGGTATATGATTCGCCAAGGCAAATCGAGCCGCTGTTTATAGCCACCGTTGGTGTTTCTTTTACAGTAATTTGGTAGGTTGCCAAGTTCTTGGAATCACAACCTTGCAAATTAGTTCCCATGACAGTGTAAGTAGTAGATGATAGAGGGGTAGCCGTAAAGGGTGGTGTGCCTACAAGCGGACCCGGTAACACGGTATAAGTAGCTGCCCCGGAAGTGCTAATAGTGACAGATGGGCCCGAACAGAAAATAGTAGGTGTAACCGAGCTTATGGAAACCAGCGGTGAGGGGATCACATTTACAGAAATGGTGATGGCTGCTGAAGTTCCACACGAATAGGTGGCTGACACGGACACCTGCCCCGAAATTCCTGCTGTTGCGGTAATTGCTGTGGTGGTACTGTTACCGGTCCAAAATGCAGGAAGTCCCCACGCATAGGCGGTGGCACCCGGTGCTGCAGAAACGGTATAACTGTTGGCAATGCCCTCGCAAGAAGACTGAGTGCCTGTAACCACAGTGGGGGGTGTAGGTACAAAGGCCGGTGCCCAACTATAGGCTGAGTTTGTAGAACTCCAATTTGAGCTGTTACGTCCCGATACAGGGACTGCTGCAGCTCCTAAGGCGTCTTCAATACCCTGAGTGCCCGTATAGGGACTACCGCTCATTACCGTGGCGGTATGAACCTCTATAATGTTACTGGTTTCATAGAGAACAATCTGGCCACTGTTGAGTACACTTAAGCTGGCCCATATTGGCACATTACTATATGTTAGGATGAATTTTTGGTTAGGCGTAACACCAATTGTTGTATAAGTTATCGTTCCTCCCCCTGAAAGAGAGGCATCAAGATCATTAAAATCGAAACAGGCGATCGCATTTGGTGTAGCCGGATTTGGTAAATACTGTGACGTCTGAGAAGTTGAAGGATTCAATGCCTGAGCTATATCAAACGTTAAAAAGCCGTTAGAGCAAATGATCACCGAGTTGGTGGTGGAACAATAGAAATTGAAGTTAAAACCGATCGGAATAGGTTGTGTATAACCATCATCTGCATTGGGGGAAAACAATGGTACACAATCTGTGCCGCCTGTTGGAAACTGAGAGTAGGTGATAGATGACAAGGCATAAATGGAACAACTTTGAACGCATTGTGCATGAACACTCACGGAAAATGCGAGTAACAAAATAATTTGGTGTAAAGATTTTTTCATAACAACGAGGGTTTATGCATATAAATATAGTATATAAATTTGTTAAAAGACAATAAACGTTTTTTGAAACAAAAAAATCCCCGGTTGCTCGCCGGGGATAGTACATATAAAATTTTTATTATTTATTGATATTTGTCCCTCTTCAAATTCTTGCAAGGCACTTCTAATCTGTAAGATATACCGCCGATTCTATTTTTTTTCCTCGGGTACCGGCGCTAATTCCTTTGAGGTGCTGTCCAACCTCCAAGCTGCCGCAGTGCTGTCACAATCGGCCTGAGAGTTGCAGGTCATGTCCTTGCCGCCAATCGTGCAATGGTATGCTGTTGGCGCGGCCATTTCCATGGCGCAACAAGGCAAATCAGCTTTTGCAGGCTCTGCGATGTAAGGTGCTATTACCAAAGAAACGATACTCATTAATTTGATGAGGATGTTCATCGATGGCCCTGAGGTATCTTTAAAAGGATCGCCCACCGTGTCGCCTGTTACCGAAGCTTTATGAGGTTCTGATTTCTTATAGAACATTTCGCCGTTTATTTCCACCCCTTTTTCAAACGATTTTTTTGCATTGTCCCAAGCACCGCCGGCATTGCTTTGAAAAATTCCCATCAACACACCACTTACCGTTACGCCGGCCAACAAGCCACCCAATACCTCCGGGCCGAATGTAAAGCCAATGATAATAGGTGTTAGTAAGGCAATTGCGCCGGGTAACATCATTTCACGTAAAGAAGCTTTTGTTGAAATTGCCACGCATTTTTCATATTCAGGCTTGGCGGTGTATTCCATGATACCTGGAATTTCACGGAATTGGCGACGCACTTCCTGCACCATATCCATTGCCGCCCGACCTACTGCTTGAATACACAATGCCGAAAAGATGAAGGGGATCATGCCTCCTACAAACAAGCCGGCTAGCACCGGTGCTTTGTAAATATCAATAGCATCAATTCCGGCTATGCCTACAAAGGCTGCAAATAAAGCCAAAGAGGTTAATGCTGCCGAGGCAATCGCAAACCCTTTTCCTGTGGCTGCTGTTGTGTTTCCAACGGCATCTAAATTATCGGTCCGCTCACGAACTTCAGGAGGCAATTGGCTCATTTCGGCAATACCCCCTGCGTTATCTGCAATAGGTCCGAAGGCGTCGATGGCCAATTGCATCGCTGTTGTGGCCATCATTCCTGCCGCTGCTATGGCAACACCATACAGGCCGGCAAAATAATAAGAGGCCATGATTCCACTCGCAAGTGTAAGAATGGGAATCACCGTCGATTTCATTCCAACAGAAAGTCCGCCAATGATATTGGTGGCATGACCGGTTGCAGATTGCTGAATAATTGATAAAACAGGTTTTTTACCCATTGCTGTATAATACTCAGTAACCAAACTCATAATAGCACCAACAACCGATCCAACCAGAATTGCCAGAAATACATTGAGATTAGTGAACTCATACCCGCGTAAACTTAATTTCTCGGGTAACATCCACATGACAACAAAATAAGAGGAAATAACCGTAAGAATGATTGAGGACCAATTGCCCATATTGAGGGCGTTCTGAACATTTGATTTTTCGTCCTTGATCCGCACAAACCAGGTTCCAACAATTGAGAACAAAATTCCCAATCCGCAAATAACCATTGGTAATAAAATGGGAGACATTCCGCTGAAATTGTCCTTCACGTCAATTTCCTGACCAAGAACCATGGTGGCTAATATTGTAGCAACATAAGAGCCAAATAAATCGGCACCCATTCCGGCCACATCACCAACGTTGTCGCCAACATTATCAGCAATCGTTGCAGGATTACGCACATCATCCTCTGGTATTCCTGCTTCCACTTTTCCAACCAAGTCAGCCCCTACATCGGCTGCTTTCGTGTAAATTCCGCCTCCAACGCGGGCAAATAAAGCTATCGACTCAGCCCCTAACGAAAATCCCGTGAGCACCTCAATGGCAGTTTTCATGTGAACAACATCAACACCATCTACGCCAATCACATCAAAAACTCTTAGAAAAACAATAAAAAGTCCGCCTAATCCCAACACGGCAAGTCCCGCAACACCCAGGCCCATTACCGTGCCACCCGTGAATGACACTTTTAACGCCTGCTTAAGACTGGTACGAGCCGCTTGAGTAGTGCGAACATTCGCTTTGGTAGCTACCTTCATGCCAATATATCCGGCGGTAGCTGAAAAAACAGCGCCAATAACAAAGGCCACAGAAATGATCCAACTCGAATGGATCTGTTGGCCATTAATTTCATGAACTGTACCGGAATAGGCCAGTAATGCAGCGGCAAATATCACAAAAATGCTTAGTACTCTCCACTCTGCCTTTAGAAAGGCCATCGCGCCGTCGGCAATATAACCCGCCAACTCCTTCATTTTCTGATCACCCGCATCCTGTTTGCCTACCCAGGCAGATTTAATGGCCATTACTACCAGTCCAACAATACCCAAAAGAGGCACCAAATAGATTACACTTTCATTCATAATTTTCATTTTTATAGGGCTGCAAAATTAAGAAATTTCCCGTAATTAGGAAATAATTAACGTATCTGACTCCATCTGTGGCGCGAGAAGAACTTTCCTGATTTTTGTCATCAAGGGCGGGGCAAGTGCTCCACTCCTAAATCCACCGCAGCCATATTGCCGCCAGCTTTTGCGCGTGCAACAGCCTATTTATCTACTTTTTCCAACAATTGTCCTAAATTCACCAATTGTTAGTATGGAACACGTTGACCTAATTGTTAGTGGAGGGGGGGCCCAGGGGCTACGCGGGAGCCATGCGGGCACTTAATTTTGAAAAAAATGCTGCTGATCGAAAAAAGAAGAATTAGGGGGTATAGTGCCTTGCAACCGAGCATTATTGAAGGCGTGCAGGAATGTTTACTTATTCTACTGCACAAATCGATTTACAAACCCGGCCTTTTTAAAGATAAACTTAAATGTTACCTACCCGAGAACGGCGTTCGCACTCCTATTGATAATCTTATTTGAACTAGGCCGGCAAAATTTTGTATTTTTTTGATTTATTCACCCCCAATTTAAAACTAACTTTGCAGCTATGAACAAAAGGATCCTGACTTTTATTTCAGTTTCATTTTCCCTGGCACTTTTGGTCCTGATTTATTTTCAGGCCTCTTGGATTAGGGATGATTTCAAGGTGCGCGAGGAGTTTTTCAGAGACCGAGTGGATGAGGCTCTTAACAACACCTCCGCTAAATTAGAGCGCCTCGACCCCCGTAATGATTACATTATACGAAGAAAACGCACCCAAGGAATCGTATATAATAATCCCAATATCAAAGGGCAAAGTTCAAACCCAATCGGTATGCTGAGTATCGAATTCAGCACCGACAGCAATGGGCATCAGAGCAGTAAGTATACCAAAAAAGATCTCCTGACCGATTCTGCTTTTGAACTTGGACAAGCCTCCGTTTTTCTAAAGAACCTACGCGATCATCAATCCTCCTTGAAGGCACAAGAAAATGATTTCCCCGCTCATTTCTCCGGAAATAGCTTTTTTGATGTTACTTCTTCCGAAAATTATTATAATAAGCGAAAACAAAAAGTGGATACGGTTTTACTCGACTCACTATTAAAACTTGAATTAAGAAAACAAAAAGTAAATACCAGATACAATTATTATATTACCTCACTTTATCCCGGTAGTCCGCACCATAGCGATCTAAAACAGGCAGAAAATATGTCAGATTCTCTGGGGGTAGATCATTATAAGATAAATCTTTCGCCCAGTAACGCATTTGTGGATCCCGAGTATTTGATCGTTTATTTTCCAACGCAAGAACGAGATGTTTTTAGACAAATGTGGCCCTTGCTTATTACGTCCATTGTTGTCATTATTATTCTCACCTTTTCATTTTATTTTATCATGCTTAATAACGTAAAACAAAAGAAATTATCTGTTATTAAAAATGATTTTATAAGCAATATGACTCACGAATTTAAAACACCCATCAGTACCATATCACTGGCAAGCGAGATGCTTGGCGATGAAAGCATTTCGCAAACATCCGACAAGAGGAATCGCTATTTGAAAATGATCCGCGATGAAAATAAACGACTGAGCGTTCTGGTTGAAAGTATTTTGCAAACCTCCATTCTTGATAAAGGTGAATTCAAGTTAAAATTGAGCGAAGTGGATATTCACGAGATAATTAATTCGGCAATAAACAACACACATCTTCTAATCAGTCAAAGGCACGGCAGCATCCAAACTTTTTTGAAGGCACAAAAATTCAACTTGCAGGCCGATAAGGTACATTTGACCAACATTATTTTTAATTTGATTGATAATGCGATCAAATACTCGAAAGAAAATCCCGAAATAACAATTTCCACTTATAACACCGCAGAAGGAATCATGATTCAAGTGAAGGATAACGGAATAGGTATTTCAAAGGAGAATCAGCGCAAAATATTTGATAAATTTTACAGAGTGCCAACCGGAAACGTGCACAATGTAAAAGGCTTTGGCCTCGGCTTGTCGTACGTTTTAGCCGTAGTGCTAAAACACAATGGTACCATCTCAGTAAACAGCGAAGTGGGGAAAGGATCCACTTTTAATGTGCATTTGAAGATTTGATAATATATGTTAAAAATGTTAAAATGGGGTCATAAGTGACTACCTTTATTTATAATTTAACATTTAGAAATTCAAATGGAAACTGTTAAAACCAAAATATTGTTAGTGGAGGATGACCCCAGTTTAGGTCCCTTGCTTCAGGAATATCTTGAGGCTAAAGGATTTGAAACCAAGTTGGCCGACGACGGAAAAAAAGGTGGAGACATTTTCTTTAAGGGTACGTTTGATCTTCTTTTAGTGGATGTGATGATGCCGGTAAAAGACGGCCTAACCCTTGCAAAAGAAATACGGCTAGTAGATAAAAACGTTCCAATTATTTTCCTTACCGCCAAAAGCATGAAGGAAGACACCATAGAAGGTTTTAACGCCGGGGCAGACGACTATATCACCAAACCTTTTAGCATGGAGGAGTTGTTAGCGCGCATCACCGCGGTGCTTCGACGCACCAATAAAATGAGGTCTTCGGAAGGGGATGATGTTGATTTTAAAGTTGGCAAATACCAGTTCCATTCTGAAAAACAAATTCTTCAGCACAACGGCGTTGAGCAGAAATTGACAACAAAGGAAAGTCAATTGCTGCGCCTGCTATGCATCCATAAGAACGATGTTTTAGACAGAACATTTGCCTTGAAAACAATCTGGCACGACGATAATTATTTTAATGGTAGGAGTATGGATGTTTACATAGCGAAACTCAGAAAATATCTGAAGGACGATACTAAAGTGGAGATTATCAACATTCACGGCAAGGGGTTCAAACTCCTCGTTAACCAATAAAAGAGTTTATAAAAACCCGGTCAAAAATGATCGGGTTTTTTTGCGCCTAATTGCGAGCATATCCTACTGAACAAAAAAAAAGGAGCTGCCTTAATTAAAGCAGCTCCTGAGTTGTTATACTAATTTTT